>CAVOIB010000006.1:0-87368 GCA_963695975.1 uncultured Actinomycetes bacterium
CAGGGCAACGGGATCCCCCAGTCGAACGTGGTCCGGCTGATCGAGAAGTCCTGGAGGCCTCCACGGATCGTGGACAGGACCTCGTTGCGGCGGGTTTCCGGCTGCACGGCCAGCGGGTGCTCCTCGTAGTGCTTGAGCAGACGGTCCGCGTACGCGGAGAGGCGGAAGAAGTAGTTCTCTTCCACCATGCGCTCGACCGGTCGCTCGTGGAT
The DNA here is from genome assembly GCA_963695975.1 of uncultured Actinomycetes bacterium. GTDB lineage: Bacteria > Actinomycetota > UBA4738 > UBA4738 > HRBIN12 > JBBQVZ01. The sequence continues at coordinate 213 of CAVOIB010000006.1, forward strand.
AGGACAGAGCCCGCCGACGAGTTCGTCCTCGGTGTAGTACGCCTCGCACGACACGCAGTACAGACCCTCGTACGTCCCCAGGTAGATGTCGTCGCGGCCGTTGTCGTGTACGGCGTTCAGGAGCTTCGCCACCGCCGCTGCATGTCGCGCCTCGGTGGTCCGGATGTAGTCGTCATATGCGATGTCCAGGCGGGCCCATACCTCGCGCCACCGTGGCTCCATCTCGTCCACCCACCGCTGCGCGGTCATGCCTTGCTCCTCAGCGGCGCGCTGGAGCTTCAGGCCGTGCTCGTCGGTGCCGGTGAGGTGGAAGACCTCCTCGTCGCACAAGCGGTGGAACCGGGCGATGAAGTCGGTAGCCACGGCGTTGTACGCGTGCCCGATGTGCGGCACATCGTTCGGGTAGTAGATCGGCGTGGTGATGTAGAAGACGTCGCGGCCCATAGTCGGCCCATGGTACCGGTCGGCAGCCTCCGGTCCGGTCCGCGGCCGCCACTAGTCCGACTTAGACTAGTGGCGTGCCAGGTCAGGCTCGGAGCCCGGGTCCAGGAGACGCCGATAGATGCGGTTCACGGACACGCCGTGCCGTTCCCCGACCTCTCGCGCCGCGTCTCGAGCGCTGGCCCCGGCGGCGATCGAGGTCCGCGCTTCGACGACGAGCTCCTCGATGTCGGGGGCCGTCTCGACATCCGCGCCGGCGACGATGAGGACGACCTCACCCTTGGGGTCGGTATCGCCGAGTCGACCGATGAGTTGGGCGAGCGTGCCGCGGATCGTGTCCTCGTGGAGTTTCGTGAGCTCACGGGCGATCGCGGCCGGCCGGTCCCCCAGGACGAGGAGCGCATCCGCGAGCAAGGCGCGGACACGTTTCGGCGACTCGAACATGACGATCGTCCGGGGCTCGGTCTCGAGCTCCTCCAACCGCCTCCGGCGGTCACCGGTCCTCCGGGGTAGGAACCCCTCGAAGACGAAGCGGTCCGTGGGCAGGCCCGAGATGGCGAGCGCGGCGATCGCGGCCGACGGACCGGGGATCACACGGACGTCGATCCCCTCTCCCGCGCATGCCCGTACCAGCCGGAAACCGGGATCGGAGATCGTGGGCATGCCGCCGTCGGTGACGAGCGCGACGTTCGCCCCCTCGCGGAGGCGAACGAACAGCTGGTCCGTGCGTTCGCGTTCGTTCCCCTCGAAGAACGAGACCATCGGGCGGTCCACGAGCTCGAGATGGGCGAGGAGGCGTCCGGTCCGCCGGGTATCTTCGGCCGCGATCAGGTCGACGGCCGCCAGGGTCTCGCGCGCCCTCGGCGAAAGATCGCCGAGGTTGCCGATCGGCGTCCCCACCACGAACAGCGTGCCCGTCACGCCCTGATGGTGGCAGGATGTCCCGGCTCCGGCCACGCGTACCAGGAGCCCCCGTTGGCGAACGACCACAAGGACTATTCGGGCACGCCGCTCCCGAAGAAGCTCGGGATCCGCGAGGGATCCCGAGTCCGGCTCGTGAACCCACCCGACGGGTTCGCGGAGCTGCTGAGCCCGATGCCGGAGGGAGCGACCCTCTCGGCCCGCACGATGAGAGGTCTGGACGTGGCCGTCGTGTTCGCGATCGAGCGGAGGGAGCTGGTCCGGTGGTTCGACAAGCTCGCGACCGCGATCGCCACCGATGGACGCCTTTGGGTCGCGTGGCCCAAGAAGGCGTCCATGGTGCCGACCGACATCGACTTCGGATTCGCGCAGGGGATCGGGCTCGACGCCGGCCTCGTCGACAACAAGAGCGCATCGATCACCGGTAAGTTCCAGGGACTGCAGTTCGTGTACCGGCTGAAGGACCGCCCGGAGCGGCCACCGGTACCCTGACGCGGTGCGGACGCTCCCGCAATGGCTCAACCGGCCGATCGTCGCGATCATCGCCGTGACGGCGATCGCCGCAGGTGTGCGATCGATCCATCTGAGCTCCCCGAGCGACATGATCTTCGATGAGAACTACTACGCCTCGGCCGCATGCATCTTCGTCGGGGAGAGCGACAAGGTGTGCATGCTCGACAGCAGCGAGCTCTACTGGCGCGACGCCAAATGGGACGTTGGCTCCTGGGTCCACCCGCCGCTCGGCAAATGGGAGATCGCACTCGGCGTGAAGGTGTTCGGCATGCGGTCGTTCGGGTGGCGCGTCTCGTCGGCGGTCGCCGGGACCGCGATCGTGACGCTCGTGGCGGTCGTCGCGCAACTGCTGTTCGGGAGCGCGCTCTGGACGTTCGTAGCCGGCCTGCTGCTCGCGGTCGAGCACCTGAACGTCGTGATGTCGCGGGTCGCGCTCCTCGATATCCACCTGGAGTTCTGGGTCGTGCTCGGGTTCCTGTTCCTGTTGCTGGATCGGCGGTGGATCGATCGGCGAACGCCTCCCGACGAACCCGAGCCCGCTCCCGTCGACGAGGGGGGGATCACGCCGCATCGGGCCCGGTCCACGATCCCGATCCCCGTGTTGCGCCCGTGGCGGTTCGCGGCCGGGCTCGCGCTCGGCGCGGCGCTATCGGTGAAGTGGTCCGGCGCGATGGCGATCCTCGGCGCCTTGATCGTCTCGTTCGCATGGGAGACGACGCGCCGCCACCGCGGCGAGACGACGCGTGGGAGGGCGTTCTGGCGCGCGGTGCGTCAGGAGAGTCTGAGCCTGCTGCTCGCGTTCGTCTTCGTGCCGGTCGTCCTGTACCTGGCGACCTACCTGCCCTGGTTCCACCACTTCGGCTGGAGCTTCAAGGATTGGTGGGAGAACCAGACAGCGATGTTCAACTACCACCGGCAGCTGCGGACGAACGAGCTCGACCCGAACACCCACACGTACACGCCGACGCACCCCTACTACTCCCGCGCGTGGACCTGGCCGTTCATGCTCCGCCCGGTCAACTTCTTCCTGCGGCAGCTGAACCCCGGCCTGCGGCACATCCTCGCCATCGGCAATCCGGCCGTGTTCTGGGGGAGCGTGTGGGCCGTACCGTTCGTCGCGTATATGTGGCGCCGGCGGCGCGACTGGCGGGCCGGGTTCATCGTGACCCCCCTGCTCGCGCTCTACGTGCCGTGGCTCCTCGTCACCAGACCGCAGTTCTTCTTCTACGCGTTGCCGATGACGCCGTTCATGGTCCTGGCGATCACGTACCTGCTGCGCGACCTGGCGGCGGCGACGATCGTGCTCCACGATCCGGCCTCGGGCGAACGCGTGGAATCGATGCGCCACCCGTATCTGCCGTTCGTGGTGGCGTACGTGGTGGTGGCGGTCGCGCTCTTCATCTGGTTCTGGCCGGTGCTGACGGGCCTCCCTATCACGGAGACGATGTGGCGGGCGCGGGTCTGGTTCCGTGGGTGGGTCTGACGGGACCGCGAGCTCCGTTGGCCGCGAGGCGATCGTCCGCGACAACCGGTAGCCGGTTCGAGAAACACGAAACCCCGGCGCGCTGGCCGGGGGTTTCGGTCTTGATGGGATATCCCGAGGTTGATGATACCAGCGATGCGCTACGAGAAGCCCGGCAAGTGGTGCCGGAACAGGATGAAGCCGATGCCGGCGGCCGCGTCCAGCAGGAAGTGCGCGATCACGAACGGCCACGTCCGCCGGATCCGCAGGAACGCCACCCCGAAGAGCACGCCCATCGCCAGGTTGCCCAAGAAGCCGCCCCACCCTTGATACAGGTGGTAACTCCCGCGGAGCAGCGCGCTCGCCGCGACGGCGGCGAACGGGCTCCACGCGAGCTGACGCAGGCGCGTGATCAGGTAGCCGAGGACGATCACCTCTTCGAGGAGCGCGGCGGCGGCCGCGTTCAGCAGCAGGACGGGGATCGTCCACCAGTGACCGAGCGGCGGGACCGGCACCACGAACCGGTTCACGCCGAGCGCGACCGCCCCGAGGTACACCCCGATACCGCCGATCCCCACGATGACGAAGAACGCCGCGCCGAGCTTGATATCGGAGGCCGGCCGGTCCCACGTGAGGCCGATCGCCTGGGTGCCCTCCCCGCTCCGCCGGAGCAGGTGGACGACGAGCCAGACCGGTGCCAGCCCGAACGCGATGCCGACCAGCTGCTTCGCGAGCTCGTTGGTCTGGCTCACGGAGGCGACCGTGACGCCCCGCAGCGGGGCCGAGAGGAGGTCCAGCACCGCGTAGACGGCGCTCGCGAGCAGCGAGAGCGAGAGGACGACGAGCACCTCTTCGCGGAGGGTTCGCCGGTCGAGGACGCTCGGTGCGATCAGGGGTGGGTCGGTCGACATTCCCTAACCGTACGTCCGTCGACAGCGAGAGGTTCGCGCGGCCGCTCAGCGCACGAGCTCGGCCGAATACCGGAACGGCAGCCGGTCCGCATGCGATCGGCCGTTGCACGAGTACCCGGCGCCGGTCCAGCAATCGAAACTCGTGTTCGCGTTCGCGAAGACGAGCACGACCCGGCGCACCGTCAGCCGCCCGAACGGGACACGCAGCTCAGCATCCCCGCTCCCGTTGAGCGTCACCGGCAAGACCCGGATCTCCCCTGACCGGCCGACGACCATCACGCGCGCACCCGAGCCGTCCAGAGTGGGCGGCGCGTCCAAGGCCAGGCTGAGCCAGGCGCTGGGCGGCGCACCGAACCCCGGCGTGAACGACACGGCCCTCGTCGTCAGGTGATCGAGCTGGAGCGTCGTCCAACCGCTGAGCACGTGGGACTCGCTGAGCCGGCGGGCCGGGAGCACCGGCGCATGCGGATAGGACACACCCTCGTCGTAGAAGACCGACGGGATCGAGTTCCACTCGCCGAACGCGGCCAACACGCCGCCGAGTCTCCGACCACGTTCGTCGAGCGTACTGACGACCGCTTGCGCCGAGAAGAAGTTGGGTGCGCCGGGCGCGTCGGCGGCAAGTTCCCACACGCGGCGGACGATGCTCACGTCGGATGGACCGGTGCCCACGCTCTCGCCCAGGAACCGCCAGAAGATCCAGGCGCCGTACGCGTGAAGGCCCTGGCTGCTGTCGACGGGGATCCAGGGCTGCGCGAACGGGCTCTCCTTCAGCCACAGGCGGTTCGCGTTCACGGCGTCGGCGAACAGGTCCTCGATCCACGCGGCCGTGCCCTCCATCAGCCATCCGTCCTCGCCGGCGTCGTACGCGTACTGCACGGCGTGGAAGAGCTCATGGGCCGCGGTCGCTCGGAGGCCGCCGCTCCCCCCGGCCTCCCCGAGCTGCGCGACGGAGAAGTCATCGTCGACCACGACGAAGGCGGAATAGTCGCGGTACACGTAGCCGCCGTCGGTTGCATGCGGATCGTCCGTCGCTACGTAGCCGCCCAGGTCGATGCGTCCCACGTCGGCCAGGTAGACATCCAGGCGCCCGTCGGGACCGTGGTTCCGCGACGTCTCGTCGGATCGAGGCGCGCGGAAGCCCAGCCTGTCGACCTCGAACGTCCATGCGGACTCGAAGGCCGAAAGCGTTCGGTCCACCTGGTCGGGCACACCGTTGCCGGTCGCGTCGGAGAGCGGCGGTGCGTCGTCGGTGGTCGAGACCCAATGAACGCAGAGGTGCTCCCCGCACACGTGACGATCGGGCGCGCCGTACCCGTGGCCCTGGGGGTCGTGCTTCCCATCGGTCGGACGGAATCGGAGGAGGTGAGCGCCCGCGGCGACCCGCGACGCCCGCACGGGATCGATCCCGGTCGGCGCGGCGAGGACGGCGGCCAGCAGCACGAGCGCGACGGCTCGGCACACCGCGAACAGGAACGGGCGGCCGGCCATCCAACCTCCCAACGCCGGTCGGTGGCGCGTTCGACCAGGTCAAGGGGTGTCGAACGCTGCCGCAGCCATCCTCGGCGGAGGCGTCGGGCTACGTCAATCGGCCGGAAGACCCCAGACGGGACCTACGTCGGAAGTCGGACCAAGGCGCGCTCAGAGCGCGACGTCGACCAGGATCAGCTCGGTGTCGGCGACCGCCCCGAACCCGAGTTCGGCCTCGTCGCGGATCTGTGCGGCGTCGCCCGTGACCATCGTCCGTCCGTTCGCGGAGACGTCGCCTTCGATGACGTAGAGGTACGCACCACGCCCTTCGCCGAGCGGATGCGCTACCGCGGCCTCGCGCGTGAGCCGCGACACGAACACGTGCGCGTCCTGGTGGACGAGGACCGCGTCGCCGCCGTCGCCGCTGATCACCCGGAGCATCCGGTCGGTCCGATCGTCGATCGTGAACACCTTCTGCTCCACGCCCGGAGCTAGCCCGGGCTCCGCCGGCATGATCCACATCTGGATGAACCGCATCGGTTCGGTGTCGCTCGCGTTCTGCTCGGAGTGCCAGGCACCGGAGCCGAGCGTCATCCGCTGCACGGAGCCGGCGGGCAAAGGACCGGGCGCGCCACCCACGTCGTCCTGATGCCGGAACCTGCCCTCGACCACGTAGGTGAGTCCCTCGATGTCGCGATGAGGATGCATCGGCCAGACCGCGCCCGGGATCAGGCGGTCGTCGTTGAACACCCGCAAGGTCCCGAACGACACGTACGCTGGATCGTAGTAGCTATCGAACGAGTAGTGCCAACGGGCCCGGAACCACCCGCCGTCGACGTCGGAGATCTCGTCGTCGTGCCTGATCGTGATCGTCATCGCACCCGGCTCGACGAGGTGCGCTACAGCTGCAGCACGGGGCAGGTGAGCGTTCGCGTGATGCCCTCGATCTCCTGCATCGGCATCACGATCGCCTTGGCCAGCCCGTCGAGGTCCTCGGCCTCCGCGCGCGCGATCACGTCGTAGGGGCCGGTCACGCCGTCCACCATCGTGACGCCAGCGATCGCACGGATGAGCTCCGTGACCTGGCCCGCCTTGCCCACTTCGGTCTGCACGAGGATGTATGCGCTGACCATCTGGCTCCCTTCCTGGCCGCCGGGCGCCCATCGTAGGCGAGCGACCCCTGACGCGCATCCTCAGATGCCGGGGGGCGCGTGGGCTTACGCCTGGGGTTCGCCCTCAGCTTCGACGCCCCCGGCTTCGACGCCCGAGGCCTTGTCGCCCTGCGCCTTCTCGCCCCCCAGGGCCCCTTTGGCCTTGTCGAGCAGGCTGCCGGCAACATCTCCGGCCTTGTCCACCAGCGGCTTGGCCTTCTCGACCGCCACGCCGGTGACATCCTTCGCCTTGTCGAACCCCTTGCCGGCGGCGTCGCCCGCCTTGTCGATCAGCGGCTTCGTCTTCTCGACCGCCACGCCGGTGGCGTCCTTCGCTTTGTCGACGACACCGCCGGCCACACCCTTCGCCTTGTCGACGAGACCCTTATCCTCATCCGCCACTGCGTTCCTCCTTCGATCGGATCGAGCCCCATGGTGCCAGCCCCGGAAGGGAACGTCGAGCCGCACCTCCTAGAACAGGCGCGCCCGGACGCCGACGAGCCCCGCCCGCACGAACGCGTCCTCTCCCGCCTCGACGCCGAGCATCACCTCGTGCCACGGCGTGAGCATGAACGCGAAGCGGGAGCGCGCGAGGAACCGCTCGTCGGGCGGACCGCCGTATGCCCCGAGAACGCGCTCCCCCACGTCGGGCATCGCGTTGAGGATCCATGCCAGATCGAACACCGGATCGCCAATCTGGACGTCCCCCCAGTCGATCACACCCGCCAGATCGCCCGCCTCCGTCACCAAGACGTGTTCCGGTCCGATGTCCCCGTGGGTCAGGCACGGCGCGAACCGGAAGTTGTCGTCGTCGTCAAGGAACTCGGAGATCGTCTCCTCGGCGCGCCTGCGCTCGTCCGCGTCGAGCCGAGGGAGGACGTGCGCGCCGAGCGAGTCGACCACCTCCTGGAGTCCCGCACGGACGACGTCAGCGGACACGCTCCGCATCCCAACGAACTCGGGCGGCACCATGTGCAGGTCGTACAGGAAGCGGCCCAGGCGTTCCGGCCAGATGCCGTCGATGTTCGCGCTCATGGGCCGACCGACGATGAGTCGGTAGCCCATGCAGACGGGATCCGTCGACGCGTAGACGGGGACCGGCACGGCCGACGAGACCTCGCGTGCCACCTCGGGAAGCACGGCGATCTGCGTGAGGAGCCGCTCGCTCGCGCCAGGCATGCGCGGGAATCGGAATACCCACTCGTCGTTCACCAGATAGGTGAAGCAGTCCCATCCGCCCTCGAACGGCACGAACACGTCGATGCCGAGCTCGGGCCAACGCTCGGCGATGAACGAACGGTGCTGATCGGCTCCGGTCACGTGACGATCGGTGCGACGTCCGGCCCCGCGATGTCCGGCTCGGCGAGCTGGGGCGTCGACAGCGCGAACCATGCCACGACCGCTCCCGCCAGCGCCAGGGCCGAAGCTCCGCTGTAGAGCACGACGGTGCCCGCGTGTTGGTACACGTACCCACCGATCCCGGCTCCGACGATCGGGCCGAGCCCGAGCGCCACCATCCCGAGGATCGAGTTCCCGGTGGAGTAGAGCGTCTCGGGGAGCAGGCGTCCGATGACGACGACGCCCGTCGTGAACATGAGCCCGAACGCCACGCCCTCGAGCATCGTGAGCAGCGACACGATCGTGGGGTCGTCGATCAGCCCCCACAAGAGGAACCCGACGGCGTAGATGCAGGCTCCCAGCACGTAGACACGCCGGAGCCCCCAGTGGGTCTGGAGGCGAGACGATGTGCGCATCACGGGAACCTCGAGCAGACCTCCGAGGGCGGTCCCGAGGCCGATCAGCAGTGGTCCGCCACCCTCGCTCACGATCTTGAGCGAGATGAAGTTCCATGCGGCGTTGAATCCGACCCACACGAGCATGACCGCCGCGAGGAATCCCCAGAAGCGCGGCGCCTCCCGGAAGACGGCGCCCACCGCCCCCAGCCGCCCGTGGATCTCGACGTCGATCGGCTTGTCCTTGATGATCGTGGTGCTCCAGAGGATGACGGCGAGGCTCGCGGCCGCGAAGATCGGCATCGCCCACGTGACGCCGGCCGCCTGCAGGACCGCACCGAACACGAGGCACCCCGCCGCGTACGACGCACTCATCCAGCCGCGGATCCGGCCGTAATCCGACATCCGTTCCTCGCCGAGGTACACGAGCGCGATCGCGTCGATGTTCGCCCCGGTCGACACCCAGAACGCCGCGACGATCGAGGCGACCAGCGTGATCGCGGGCAGTCCGTGCACCCAGTTCATCACGAGCGCAGCGGCGCCGGCTCCGACCGTGCCGATCCGGAGCGCGGTCAGCCGGCCGAGCCGCGTATCTGCGTAATGCCCCCACAAGGGGTTCGCGATGACGCGTGCGAGCGCGGTGAACGCGATCACGACCCCGATCTCATCGGGTGACAGTCCGCGCCCCTGGAGGTAGATGGCGAAGAAGGGGAAGAACGAGGCGATCACGAACCCGAAGACGACGAACAGGCCGTGGACCGCGACCTCCGGGCGAACGTCGAACGATCGTTTCACGCGACGCACCCGCCGGCGCGCACGACCTTGCTCGACATCGCCTCGTCTGCCACCATCCGGCGCATGGCCGGCATGGTATCCGCGCGGGCCACCGGCATCGTGATCACGAAGGCGACGGCGTGCGCGGGCTGAGGGGCAAGAGGGTGCTGGTCACCGGCGGCAGCAGCGGGATCGGCAAGGCGACGGTCGCACGGTTCCTGGATGAGGGGGGCCGTGTCTTCTTCTGTGGCGTCGATGGCGCGGAGGTGGAAGGCGCGCTCGCGGAGCTCTCGCCGCTGGGGCCGGTGGAAGGCACGGCGTGCGATGTGAGCGCGGAACGGGAGGTCGAACGCCTGGTTGGAGCGGCCGAGCAGACGCTTGGGTCGATCCAAGTGCTGATCAACAATGCCGGGATCGCGCGAAGGGACGCTTTCCTCGACCTGGAGGTGGCGGAGTGGGATCGGATCATGGCCGTCAACCTGCGGGGGATGTTCCTGGTGGCTCAGGCGGTTTCGAAACGGATGGTCACCCAGGGTGGGGGCGTGATCGTGAACATGGCATCCACGAACGCGCTCGGAGGTGAGGCGGAACTCGCGCACTACAACGCCTCCAAGGGCGGGGTCTTGCAGTTGACACGGACGATGGCCGTAGAGCTCGGGCGTCACGGGATACGGGTGAACTGCCTCTGCCCCGGATTCATCCAGACACCGCTGAACGACGCGATCAGCGACGACGCGTACGTCAAGGCCTACGAACGCGACCAGATCCCGCTCGGACGGGTGGGCTCCGCCGACGAGGTGGCCGCGGCCTTTGCCTTCTTGGCATCGGACGACGCGACGTTCATCCACGGCGCCGCCTTGGTGATCGACGGCGGCCAGACCGCCGTCATGTGAGCGAATCAGCGGCAAGGGGCGGTACGGTTCGGCGAACAGCGAGTACGTGCGGCTCTTCTTGATCGCGTTGATGCCGAGATCGGCGGCATCAGGGCAGAACGTACTCCGGGTCAGCCGATACTCGACCTCGAACACGGCCTTTCCTGCTTCGACGAACGCCACCTCACCGGGCTCCGGGTGGCCCGAGCAGAAGGGCATTGGAAGCACTCTTCGACGATCGCGTAGTCGAGGTACTGGAGCAGGTCGCCGACCTAGGACGGATCGTTCTTCATCGCCACCGACATCCCGAATCGGTGCGCCACGTTCGCGAGGCGGGTGTTGAACTTCAGCTGCGTGCGGTAGTTGATATGGAAGCCGGAGTGCGGATCCTCGCAGGTGTCGATGATGTCCCACTCGACGCCGTCGAAGCCCGCTTCCGCGCACTTGGCGACACGTGCCCGGTTCACCTTCAGGATGAAGTCCCGCCCTCCCCGGTCGTCGTTGATGTTCAGGAAGAACTCGTCGGGGAACACCTGGCTGAGCGGGTTGCCGATCAGGCAAGGCGCTCCCGTCGGCGGGCGGCTCGCAGACATCCACGTCGATCGGTGGCGTTCGAAGTTGCCGCTTCGGGTCCCGGATGGAACGATGCCGCGCATGCCCAAGGTCACGATCATCGGCGCGGGCAGCGTCGAGTTCACGAAGAACGTGCTCTCGGACATCCTCGCGTTCGATGACATCGACCCATTCACCGTTGCGTTGCACGACATCGACGAGGCCCGCTTAAGCACCGCCGGAGCCATCGCCCGGTACGTGAACGATGCGACGGGCGGCCGGGCGAGGATCGAGACGCACCTCGACCGAAAGACGGCGCTCGACGGCACCGACTACGCGATCAACGAGATCCAGGTGGGTGGGCGCGACGCGTTCCTGATCGACTTCGAGATCCCGAGCCGGTACGGGGTGCGGCAGACGATCGCAGACACGCTCGGGATCGGCGGGATCTCACGAGGTTTGCGCACCCTGCCGGTCATGATCGACATCGGCAACGACATGGCCGACGTCTGCCCGCAGGGATTACTCCTGAACTACACGAACCCGATGGCGATGGTCCCGTGGGCCGTGTACGAGGGGTCTCGGTTCGACCGCGTGGTCGGCCTCTGTCACTCGGTGCGCGATACGCATGCGTTCCTCGCCCGGACCGTCGACGTTCCCGAGCGAGAGATCTCCTATCAGACGTCCGGCTTCAACCATCAAGCCTTCGTGACGCGGTTCGAGCGCGACGGCGAGAACCTGTACCCCCTGCTCGACGCGGCGATCGAACGGGATCCCGACGGGCTCGGGAGACGCGTGCGCGTGGAGCTCTACCGGCAGCTGGGCGCCTTCCCGACGGAGTCGAGCGAGCACTCGTCGGAGTACGTGTCCTGGTTCATGCGCCACGACGACATGATCGAGCGCTACCGGATCCCGGTCGACGACTACATCGGACGGACCGTCGAATCGCTCGACGAGTACCAGGCGATCGTGCGAGCGCTCGAGGCCGGCGAGGACGTCGACATCGAGCCCACGAGCGAGCTCTCTTCCGAGGTGATCCACGCGATGGAGACCGGGGTCCCGCGCACGATCTACGCGAACTTGAAGAACACCGGGTTGATCCCCGACCTCCCTGACGGCTGCTGCGTCGAGGTCCCCTGTCTCGTCGACCGCGCCGGCGTGCAGCCCACGGCCGTTCCGGCGAGGGCACCACAGCTCACCGCGATGAACCGCATGTTCCTGAACGTCGTCGAGTTGACGGTGCGGGCGGTGTTGGAGGGTGATCGACGGCACGTGTACCAGGCGGCGATGCTCGACCCGAACGCCGCCGCCACACTCACGCTCGACGCGATCCACGACATGGTCGACGACCTGATCGAGGCGCACGGCGAGATGGTGCCGGAAGCGATCCGGCGCGGCTCCACCCGGCGCGCATAGCGTCTGGTGCTTTCATGCAATATCGTCCGCCAGGATGAGCGAGATCGCGCGCGAGATCGCGAGCCAGCCCGAGTGTTGGCGTCAAGCGGCCGACGCCGCGGCCGACGCTGAGGATCTGCTGCCCACGACCGGCGAGCGAATCGCGGCGGTTGGTTGCGGAACGTCGTGGTTCATCGCCCAGGCATACGCGTCGCTCCGAGAGACGGCGGGCGAAGGTGAGACCGACGACTTCACCCCCTCGGAGATGCCCGATAGGCGCCGATACGACCGGGTCGTCGCGATCTCGAGGAGCGGCACCACGACCGAGGTCGAGCGCCTCGTCACTCAACTTCCGGCCGGAACACGGACGGTCGCGATCTGCGGCGTCGCCGACACGCCCGTGGCGACGGCCGCGCGGGACAGGATCATCTTGGGGTTCGCCGACGAGCGCTCGGTGGTGCAGACGCGGTTCGCGACGAGCGCGCTGGCGCTGCTGCGGACGCACCTCGGCGAAGATCTCGAGCGGGTCGTGCGCGACGGAGAACGAGCCCTAGCGGCGGAGCTCCCGCTCGAGCCCGGCGCGTTCGATCATTTCGTCTTCCTCGGCCGCGGGTGGACGATCGGGCTCGCCAACGAGGCGGCGCTCAAACTACGGGAGGCTGCCGGGGCCTGGTCCGAGTCCTACCCCGCGATGGAGTATCGCCACGGCCCGATCAGCGTCGCGGGGCCGCGCTCGGCGGTGTGGCCTCTAGGTGGTGTCGACGCCGGGCTCCTCGCCGACATCGGCGACACCGGCGCGACCGTCGTGGACACGGGGCTCGGCACGATCGATCCCATGGCGGAACTCATCTTGATCCAACGCACCGCGGTCGCGCTGGCGCACCAGCGGGGTCTCGACCCCGACCGTCCCCGCCACCTCACCCGGTCGGTGGTGCTGTCGTGAACCACGTCATCCATGGAGGTGCACCGTGAAACGTGTCGCAGCGAGTCTGGCCCTGGTGTTCGTCCTCGTCGGTGTCGCCTGCACGGGCGGCTCGGGGGGCGGGAGCGATAACGGCAGCAACGGCGGTGGCCCCGTAGAGCTCACGATGTGGATGGGCTACACGCCGCCCCCACCACAAGACGAAACCACGATCGAGTACAGATCGCTGCAGTCGATCATCGACGCGTTCAACACGGCGCACGACGGCGAGATCCACGTCACGATGCAGTACGTGAACAGTGACAACTCCTTGCAGAAGGCGACGGTGGCGCTGCAGGGGAACGAGCAGCCGGACATCGCATACATGTACGGGACCAACATGGCGCAACTCGCGCAGTCCCCGACACTCGTCGACCTCACGAGCCGCGTTCAGGAGGCCAGCTTCGACTGGAACGACTTCTTCGAGGGCGAGCGCGCCGTCGCGACCGTGAACGACAAGGTCTATGGGGTACCGGCCCTCGTGGACAACCTGGCGATCGTCTACAACAAGGATCTCTTCAAGCAGGCCGGCGTGGCCGAGCCGACACCGGATTGGACCTGGGACGACGCGCGCGCCGCCGCGAAGGCGGTCACCGATACCGACAAGAAGATCTACGGCCTGGTCTTCCCGGCCGACGGCAGCGAGACCACGGTCTGGCAGTACGAGCCAATGCTGTGGGAGGCCGGCGGCGACATCCTGAACGCCGACAACACCAAGGCGGCGTTCAACGATGCGGGAGGGGTTCGGGCGCTGACGATGCTGCAAGGGTTCCAACAGGACGGATCGCTCCTGCTCGACTTCCACCCGGACTCCGGCAAGTACGGGCAGCTCTTCAACTCCGGCAACATCGGGATGGTGATCACCGGTCCGTGGGATCTCTCTGCGTTCCCGGACGTGAACTACGGGATACAAGTGATGCCGTCGTTCGACCCGGGCGGCGATCACGACACGATCGCCGGACCGGACAACTGGGTGATCTTCGACAACGGTACCGACCGCGTGAACGCGTCGTGGGAGTTCCTGCAATACCTCGCCTCGCCCGACGTGATCCTGCAAGACTCGCTCGACACGAGCCACCTGCCCACGCGCGCCTCTGTGGAGCAGATGCCCGGTTTCGAGGAGTTCTACACGAAGTATCCCGGCGTGGGGGACTTCGTCTCCAACCTGTCGAACGTGAAGAAGGCGAGGCCGCAGGTCCCGCAGTACCCGCAGATCAGTGGATTCCTTGGTCAGGCGGTCGTGAGCGTGCTGCTCGGGCAGGCCGAGCCGCAGGCCGCGCTCGACGCGGCCGCCGAGCAGTCGGACGGCGTGTTGGCGATCCCCGGATAGGGCATGGCGGCGTCCCGGGTCCAGCGCGCCATCGCGTCCGACCACGCGGCGGGCTGGGCGTTCGCGTTCCCGGCCGTCGCGCTGATCGTGATCTTCGGGATCGTCCCGATCATCTGGTCCGGCATCCTCTCGTTCCAACGGACGAACCTGCTGTCGCCGCCGGTGTGGGTCGGCTGGGCCAACTACGAGGCCCTGCCGAAGGATCCGCTGTTCAAGCAGTCGATGGTGCACGCAGTGATCTACACGGCGCTGTTCGTCCCATTGTCGGTCGCCGGCGGATTGCTCACCGCGATCGCGTTGAACCGCCGGATCCGCGGCGTGCGCCTGTACCGCACGGCGGTGTTCGTCCCCGTGGTCGTCTCGACGATCGCGACCGCGATCATCTTCCTGTGGTTCTTCGACCCACATTGGGGACTCGCGAACTGGCTCCTCGCGAAGTTCGGCCTGGGGCCGTTCGGCTTCTTCGAGAGCCCGAGCGGGGCGCTCTACTCCATGGTCGCGATGACGGCGTGGGGCTGGATCGGATTCGACGTGATCATCTTCTTGGCAGCACTGCAAGGGATCCCGCCGGAACTGGTCGAGGCCGCGCAGATCGATGGGGCGCGCACCTGGGGCATCTTCCGCAGCGTCACGCTGCCGCTGCTGGGCCCGGTCACCTTGTTCCTGGTCGTGTGGTCGTCGATCAACGCCCTTCAGCTGTTCGATGAGGTCTACCTGGCGACGAACGGCGGGCCCGGAACGGCGACCTACGTCCCCGTCTTCTACCTGTTCCGGCTCGCGTTCCAACAGGGCATCGCGGGGTACGCGGCGGCGATCGCCTACGTGCTGTTCATCGTGATCTTGGCGCTCACCATCGTTCAGCTCGTCGTCGGCAAGCGGATGGTCTATTACGCGTCGTGAGCGCCTCGCCCGTCCTCGACGCCGCACCGTTCCGCGACGCAGACCTGCCGAGACGCGGCCGCTTCTGGCTCAGTCCGTGGCATCTGGTGCTGCTGCCGATCGCGCTCGTCATGGTGCTGCCGCTCGTGTGGATGATCGTGACGTCGCTCCAGACGCTGAACGAGACCCGCCATTATCCTCCGACGCTCGTCCCCAGCTCGCTCGAGTGGAACAACTACCGCGAGGTGCTCCAGGAGGCACCGTTCGCCCGGTGGTTCCTCAACACGCTGATCGTCACCGTCGTGGTGGTCATCGGGAACCTCCTGTTCTGCAGCCTGGCCGGTTACGCGTTCGCGCGGATCAAGTTCTTCGGCCGGGAGGTGGCGTTCGTGTTGATCCTGGCGACGCTGATGGTCCCGTTCCAGGTGATCATCATCCCGGAGTTCCTGATCGTGCGGAGGCTCGGGATGATCGACTCCCTCGGGGCGTTGATCCTGCCCAACCTGGCCGGCGCGTTCGGGATCTTCCTCCTGCGGCAGTTCTTCAGGACGCTGCCGATCGAGCTGGAGGAGGCGGCGCGGATCGACGGCTGCTCGCGCCTGGGCGTCCTGTTCAAGATCGTGCTGCCGCTGTCGGGGCCGGCGCTCGCGACGCTCGCGGTGATCACGTTCATGTGGACGTGGAACGACTTCCTGTGGCCGCTGATCACCATCTACAACCCCGACAACATGACGCTGCAGCTCGGGCTCTCCACGTTCCAGGGTGCTCACCAAACGAACACGAACCTGCTGATGGCAGCGAACGTACTGAGCATGCTGCCGATCCTGGTCCTGTTCTTCGTCGCGCAGCGCTACTTCATCCGTGGCATCGCCACCTCGGGACTGAAGGGCTGACCGTGCCGGGACTGACGTTCGATCACGTGACGAAGATCTTCGGCGACGACACCGCCGCCGTCTATGACTTCTCGCTCTCCGTCGACGACGGGGAGTTCATGATCCTCGTAGGGCCGTCCGGGTGCGGGAAGACGACGGCGCTTCGGATGGTCGCGGGCCTGGAGAAAGCGACCTCGGGGACGATCTCGATCGGCGACCGGGTGATCAACGACGTGTCGCCCCGCGATCGCGACATCGCGATGGTCTTCCAGAACTACGCGCTCTACCCGCACATGACCGTCTACAAGAACCTCGCGTTCGGCCTCAAGCAGCGCAAGCTTCCGAAGGCCGAGATCGGCGTTCGCGTCCGCGACGTGAGCTCGATGCTCGGGCTCGACGACCTCCTCGGTAGGAGGCCGGCACAGCTGTCGGGAGGTCAGCGACAGCGCGTGGCGATGGGGCGCGCCCTCGTCCGTCAGCCGAAGGCGTTCCTCCTGGACGAGCCGCTCTCGAACCTGGACGCGAAGCTCCGTGTCCAGGTCCGTGGGGATCTCAAGCGCCTGCATCAGCGGATGGACATCACGACCGTCTACGTCACGCACGACCAGGTGGAGGCGATGACCCTCGGCGATCGCGTCGCCGTGATGTCCGCGGGGGTCCTTCAGCAACTGGGACCGCCGCAGGACGTCTACGACCGCCCGGCCAACCTGTTCGTCGCCGGGTTCATCGGGAGCCCTCCGATGAACCTCCTGCGGGCGACGGCGCGCCGGGGCGTTGCGACGGCGGGCGACATCTCGATCCCGATCGCCGGGCTCATCGACGGCGACGTGGTCGTGGGGCTGCGCCCCGAACACCTCCGCATCGTCGCGGGGAACGAGTCCGGCATGGAGTTCGAAGTGGAGGTCGTGGAGCCGCTCGGCGACGGCGTGATCGTGCACGGCTCGGTGGCCGGCCAACTCGTGACGGCTCCCTCAAGCACCGAGGTCGTGCTGGCTCCGCTTCCGGGGGAGCGGGCGGCGCTAACCGCGAAGTTCGACCCTGCCGTCAGGCCCACGCCGGGCGAGCGGCTGCGGCTCGGGGTCCAACCCGCGAAGGCCCACGTGTTCGACGCCCGGAGCGGGGAAGCCATCAGAAAGGAGGCCGACGCGTGACCGGTACCTCGCTCGAACGGCTGACCGACATCCCGCTGAAGCCGGACCAGGCGGGGTTGTCGTGGTTCGGCCAGGCGAGCTTCGCCGCCCGGGGCGGCGGCGTCACCGCGCTGTTCGACCCCTTCCTCTCGCCGTACCCGGGAAGGCTCTACGACTCGCCGCTCGCACCCGCCGACGCGACCGGGGTGAACGTGGTGTTCTGCTCGCACGAGCACGTCGATCACTTCGACGTCGACGCGGTCAAAGGCATCGCCGCCGCGTCGCCGGGCGCCGTGTTCGTCGTACCGACGCCGATCGTCGACATGGCGACCGAGGCGGGCGTGGCCTCCGACCGCGTGATCGGGCTCCAGCCCGGAGACACGGTCGACGTCGCCGGGCTGTCCGTGCGTGCGGTCCCGGCCCGTCACGGTGTGACGATGGAGGACGCGTACGGGTTCGGCGAGTCGCTCTCGGCCGGGCTGGTGCGGTTCCTGGGTTTCGTCGTCGAGATCGGCGGCGTGCGCGTCTACCACGCGGGCGACACGATCCATTTCGACGGGATGGAGGACGCGCTCGCGCCGCTCGGCATCGACGTGGCGCTACTCCCGATCAACGGACGCGACGCCGAACGCGAGGGTCGCGGGATCGTCGGGAACCTCGACCACCGAGAGGCGGCGTGGCTCGCGGCGCAGATCGGCGTCGGCGTGCTGATCCCGATGCACTACGACCTGTTCGCCCGCAACCGCGGCTTCCCAGGGGCGCTCGTGGAGATGGTCGGCAGCGAGTACCCGACCGTGCCGATCCTCGTTCCTGCGCGCGACCGGCCGTTCGTCTGCACGGCGTACGGCGGCGAACGGTGAAGGCACTCGTCTACCTGGGTCCCGGTCGGATGGAGGTTCAAGACGCGCCCGACCCGGAGCCGGCGCCCGGTGAGGTCGTGATCAGCTCGCGGGCGTCGGCGATCTGCGGGTCCGATCTGCACGGGTTCCGGGAGGCCAGCCCACGGCGGATCCCCCCGTTGATCATGGGACACGAGACGGTAGGAGAGATCGTTTCCGTCGGGATCGGCGTGCGCGAGGAGCGCCTCGGTGAGCGCGTGGTGTTGAAGCCGATCGTGTCGTGCGGTGCGTGCGACGCGTGTCGGGCGGGCGCCATCAACCACTGCGCCGCTGGGAAGCTCGTCGGGCGTGATCTGACGGGCGGGTTCGCCGAACGGTTCGCGGTTCCGGAACGGGCGGCCGTGACGATCCCCGCCGGCGTGGGCGACGACTACGCCGTGCTCACGGAGCCGCTCGCGAACGCGGTCCACGTGACCGGCGGGTCTGTACGCGAAGGGGACACCGTCTTCGTGATCGGCGCCGGCCCGATCGGCGTGCTCATGGCGCGGACGGCGCTCAACTACAGAGCCGCGCGGGTCCTGATCACCGATCCCGTCCAGACGCGCCTGCGACTGGCCGAGGCCCAAGGCGCCGAGGCGGTCAAGAGCGACGACCCCGCTTCGGCGGTGCTGGACACGACCGGCGGCGTGGGCGCCGACCTCGTGATCGACGCGGCGGGCTTCGAGGCGACCTGGGCACTCGGCCTTCAGGCGGTCCGCACCGGCGGACGGATCTGCGAGGTGGGACTCGGGGCACCGTCGGGGGTTGTCGACTTCTTCGCCGTCTTGGGCAAGGAGGTCACGATCACCGGCTCGTACGCATGGGGCGACGATGACTTCGCGCGTGCGCTTCAGCTGATCGCCGACGGAGCGCTCGATCCGACCGGGTGGATCACGAGGATGCCGCTCGCCGACGGCCAGCGCGCGTTCGAGGAGCTCACTGGCGGCGCCGATCGCTTCAAGGTCGTTCTGGTGCCCTAGGGCTCGCCCGCGCCCCGTGCGTTCTCAGACCAGCCGAACGGTCGCCTGCGACGCGAGCGAATCGGCGCGCGAAGCGTCGAGGCGCCCTGCCCCCGGCACCTCGGCGTTCGCCGTGGCGGCGCCGAGCGCCATCCGGAGCGCACCGGCCCAGCCCTCATCGCGATCGAGGGCCACGACGAGTCCCGCGAGGAACGAGTCGCCGCTCCCGACCGGGTAGCGGCCCCGGACGTACAGAGCGCCCTCGTAGAGCGCACCGTCGGGCGCGGCAAGCACCACCCCGTCGGCGCCGCGCGTTACGACCCCGGCATGACCGTCGCCGCCGGCGAGCTCGCGCAGCTTCTGCGCCGCCGCGAGCGCCTCGTCCCGACGCACGGTCGGCACCCCGAGCAGCGCGGAAGCCTCCGCCGCGTTCACCTTCACCACGTCGGGTTGCGCCTGCAGTGCCAGGCGCAGGCGTTCTCCATCCGCGTCGAGCGCCACGCGGACCCCCGCCTCCCGCGCCTCGGCGACGACGTCGCGGTACCCTCCGTCGTCCACCCCCGGCGGCAGCGACCCGGAGATCGTGAGCCATGTCGCCTCCGGGAGCGCTCGCGCGACGAGGTCCGCGAGCTCGACCCAGGCCGATGCGGGGATCTCCGACCCGTGCTCGTAGAACTCGGTGAGGCCACCGGTCTCCCGGTCGGCCACCGAGAGCGACGATCGGTTCTCGCCGTGGGTCCAGACGAACAGCCCGTGGACGCCCTCGGCCGAGAGCATGTCCTCGAGCCAGCGGCCTGCGTGGCCGCGGAGCACGCCTAAGACGCGCACGTCCTGCCCCAACGCGTGCGCCGCGCGCGCCACGTTCAATCCCTTGCCGCCGGCGGTCTGCACGAAGCTCGAGGGTCGGTGGATATCGCCGCGAACCAGCCGGTCGACCTCGAAGAGCTTGTCGATGGAAGGGTTCGCTGCAAGGCACACGATCACGCGACCGACCCCCCATCCAGCGCCTCCAGCGCCTCGACCATGGTCGGCTGCGAAGCCGTGCCACCCACCGCCTGCGTGGAGAGGCCGCCACACGCGTTCCCGATCTCCAGGCAACGCTGCAAGGACTCGCCGTGCAGGTACGCGGCCACGAACCCCGCGTCGAACGAGTCGCCGGCGCCCGTCGAGTCCACGACACGCAAGGAGCGCGCGGGCACCTCGACGAGCTCGCCCGCCTGGGTTCCGATCGCGCCGTGCGCGGCCGTCTTCACCACGACGGTCCCGGCACCCGCCGATCGGAAGCGCGCCACCGCCTCTGCCAGCGAGGAGATCCGCGCGAGGCTCACGGCCTCTATCTCATTCGGCAGGAAGACGTCGACCTGCGGGAGAAGCGCGAGCAGGCCGTCGTCCCACAGTCCTGACGGATCCCAGTTGGGATCGATCGAGGTCGTCACCTGGCGGGCCCGTGCCTCTTGGAGGAGCTCGGGCAGCTCGGGTGCGAGCGATCGATGCAGGAAGTAGGAGCTCACATGGAGATGGCGCGTCCTGCGCAGCAGATCCGCGTCGATCAACGATCGGCGCAGATCGCCGATAGTCCCGGGGAACGTCAGCATCGCGCGGTCATCGCGACCCGAAAGGACCACCGTGAGACCGCTGGGCCGGTCGGGCAGCACCGTGACGGCGCTGGTGTCGACGCCCCGCGCCTGCAGCTCCGCGCACATGAACCGGCCGAAGATGTCGTCGCCAACCACGGCCGCCAACGCGACGCGCAGGCCCAGACGCGCCGCGCCGCAGGCGAATATCGCCCCGGAGCCGCCGATCACGAGTTGAGCGCCCTCGACGAGGCGCTCCGCTTGACCGAACGCCGGCTCGACCTCGTCGCCGGACAGGACCAGGTCGGGGTTCGCGTCGCCGAGCACCACGATGTCGAAGCCGGACATGCGCGGCAGCGTACTGCGCGCGACGGGCCGTCGTCGGCCGCACGACCAGCGCGACCTACCATGAACGCGTGACACGGATCGTGCTCGTGCAGGGCGATATCACGACACAGGATGTCGACGCGGTGGTGAACGCCGCCAATACCGCGCTGCGGCCGGGGGGTGGCGTGGATGGAGCGATCACGCGCGCGGCGGGACCCGAGGCGCTGGCCGATCGCGAACGCGTGATCGCGGATCGCGGCTCCCCTCCGCTCCCGACCGGCGAGGCTGTCGCCACGATCGGCGGCGCACTCGCCGCGCGATGGATCATCCACACCGCGGGGCCGGTCTACTCTGGCTCACCGGACGATCCGCGGTTGCTGGCCAGCTGCCATGCAGCGGCGCTGCGCGTCGCTGACGAGCTCGGGGTTACGACGCTGGCGTTCCCGGCGATCTCGACCGGGATCTATGGCTACCCCTTGCACGAGGCGGCACGAGTCGCGATCGCCGCCGTGCGCAGCGCGGCGACGTCGGTCGAGGAGGTTCGCTTCGTGCTCTTCGACGAACGCGCGCTCGAAACGTTCCGCCAAGCGGTCGCTTCAGCGGAGTAACCCGACCTCGCTGCTAGGATTTCGCACCTGCATGTTGGAGATCCTGAGCACGCCACGTGGGACGTTCGAGCACCTCGACGAGGTCCAGCTCGTGGACTGCCGTGAGCAGTACGAGTGGGACGCCGGCCGGGTGCAGGGCTCGATCCACCTGCCATTGAACGCGATCATGGCCGGCGCGGGCACCGATCTCGATCATTCGAAGCCCGTCGTCGTGATCTGTCGAAGCGGCAACCGGAGCGAGCTCGCGACCATGATGTTCCAGGCGCGTGGGTTCGTGGCCTACAACTTGGACGGGGGCATCGAGGCGTGGGCGCGTGAGGGTCTGCCCTACTCGGCGCCGGACGGCTCCCCCGGCCGAGTCGCCTGACGCGCTCGCCATCGGCGGCGTTCGGTCTCATCCCCCACGTAGCTCGTCCCCAGCACCTCGTCAACGTTGAGCTCGAACAGCACGAGCTCGCGCCCGCTACCGGGGCCCTCGACCACGGCGATCGCCTCGATCCGCGCATCGGGGTCCTCGATCTCGGTCGCGCGGCCGGTCAACGCGAACTCGCCCCCGATGCCGTCGTCGTTGTCCATCATCGAGTGGAGCGCGAACCGGGCATCGCGCCGTAGGTCGGCGGCCTTCGGTGAGGTCGGATACATGCGGACGTAGAGGTGTCCATCCGCGATCCACGGCGTGACGGGGTGCACTCGGGGGCCACCGTCGCTTCGAACCGTGGCGAGGAACGACACTCGTCGGTCGACCCGCTCCCGGCCGAACGAGGCCAGCTCCGTAGCCTGCGATCCGAACGCTCCCCACGTCACCATCTCGCGCCGCCTACCCTACCGGCATGACCGACGTCGACGTCGCGCGCCGAGCGCTGGAAGCCGTGGTCGGTCCCGGCCAGGTCCTGTCCGACCCGCTCGCGCTGAAGCTGTACTCGCGCGACGCGTCCATGGTCGAGGGCGGGTGCGCACTCGTCGCGCTCCCCAGCTCCGTCGAGGACGTGATCGCGTGCGTGACGATCGCGGCCGAGCGCGAGATGCCGATCGTCCCCCGCGGGAGCGGCACTGGCCTGGCCGGAGCCGCCACACCGGTCGGCGACTCGCTCGTGATCGCCACGACGAAGATGAATCGCATCCTCGAGGTCCGACCGGCGGACCGGCTGGCATGGGTCGAGCCCGGCGTCTTGAACCTCGACCTCGCCGACGCGGTGCGGCCGAGCGGGTTCACCTACGCTCCCGATCCGTCGTCGCAACAGACGTCCACGATCGGCGGCAACGTGAACACGAACGCCGGCGGGCCCCACTGCCTGGCCTACGGCGTCACCTCCGCACACGTGCTGGCGCTGGACGTCGTGCTGCCCGACGGGAACCTCATCCGTATCGGGAGCGAGGGACCGGAAGCGCCCGGCTACGACCTCCGCGGGGTGGTCGTCGGCTCGGAGGGAACGCTCGGTGTCGTGGTGCGCGCCTGTGTCCGGTTGGTCCCGCTCCCGTCGGCGATCCGCACGATGCTGTTGGACTTCACCTCGGTGGAGGATTGCGCCGCGACCGTCTCCGACATCATCGCGAGCGGGGTGGTGCCGGCTGCCGTCGAGATGATGGATCAGGGCATCGTGGTCGCGGCCGAGAACTTCGCCCACGCCGGCTACCCGACGGACGCGGCAGCGATCCTGATCGTCGAGGTGGATGGTCTCACCTCCGCGGTCGAGGCGCAGTGCCGCGAGGTCGAGGCCGCGGCGAACGCCAACCACGCACGGACGATCCGTGTGGCTGTCGACGACGCGGAGCGCGCGCTGATCTGGAAGGGGCGGAAGTCTGCGTTCGGGGCCGTCGCGCAGATCGCCCCCCACTACCACCTGCACGACTGCGTGGTGCCTCGGACCAAACTGGTCGAGGTGCTGTCGGGCGTCTACGCGATCGCCAAGCGCCACGACCTGATCGTGACGAACGTGTTCCACGCCGGAGACGGCAACCTCCACCCGTTGCTGTCGTTCGACCGGAACGTGCCTGGAACCCTCGAGCGCGTGCTGCTCGCGAGCGAAGAGATCGTGCGCCTGTGCATCGACGCGGGCGGCGCGCTCTCGGGCGAGCACGGGATCGGCCTGGAGAAGCGCGACTTCATGCCGCTCGTGTTCACGGCCGAGGATCTCTCGGCACAGGCATGCGTCCGCGACGCGTTCGATCCAGCGCACCGGATGAACCCGCAGAAGGTCCTCCCGGCCGGTGCCCGATGCGGCGATTTCGCTATGGCGTACGGCCGGGACGCCGCAGAAGCGGCAGCGAACCTCCCGGGGGGCTCATGGATCTGATCCATCCGCATGCGAAGCACGATGTCGCGGAGGCCCTCCGCGAGGCGTCTGCCCGCGGGACGCGGGTGCTCGTCGTCGGGGGCCGGATCCACATGGATCGTGGCGACACGTGTGAGACCGACGCCGAGCTCTGGACCACGATGCTCGACGAGGTCGCCGCGTATCAACCGGCGGAGATGATCGCCATCGTCGAGGCCGGGATGCGGGTGGGCGACCTCCAGGCGATGCTGGCTGAGGGCCGACAGGAATGGCCGGTCGACGCTCCGCACGAGGCGACGGTGGGCGGCGTGATCGCCGCCGGTGTCTCGTCGTTCCGCCGCCTACGGGTCGGCCAGGTCCGGGACACCGTCGTCGAGATCGAGCTGATCACCGGCGACGGTCGCGCGATCCGGAGCGGCGCCCGGACCGTGAAGAACGTGACGGGATACGACATCCACCGGTTGGCCACGGGCTCGCTCGGCACGCTCGGGGTGATCGTGCAGGCGGCGCTGAAGCTCCGCCCGCTTCCCCAGGCACGCCGGCGTATCACCGCCGACGGCGACGGCCTCGAACTTGCCGGGCGATTCCTCGCTGCGGTGACCGGCGCGGCCGCCGTCCTCGCGGAGCCCGGGCGGGCGACGATCTGGCTGGAGGGCTGGGCCGGAGAGGTGGAGGAGCAGGTAGCGCTCGCTCGCGCAGTCACCACTGCGATCCACCTCGACGACGAACCCACGCCGTTCGACCCGCTGTCGATCGACACGCCGGTCGTCGCGGAGGCTTCGGTGCCGCCCTCCAGGATCGCCGACATCGTCGCCGGGCAGGACGGATGGACCGCCCTCCTCGGGGTGGGGCTCGTCTGGTTCGGGCTGCCCGAAGGCGAGGAGCCGCTGGAAGCGCTCCGGCGCGAGATCGCGGCGGGGGGCGGCATCGCACCCGTGATCAAGGGTGCGGGCGGGCTCGACGATGCCCCGTTCCCCGCGCCGGATGTTCAGCGAAGGCTGAAGGCATCGTTCGACCCCGCGGGGATCCTGGCGCCGGGTCGGCTGCCGCTAGTTTGAATCAGACTAGCTTTCGCAGCCGTTCGCCCGCGGCCTCGAGCGTGGCGAGCTGCTTGCAGAACGTGAACCGGAGCAGGTGCGCGCCCAGCTTCGGATCCGAGAAGAACGATGATCCCGGCACGGTGCCCACGCCTATCCGCTCCACCAGGTCGTGTGCCGCTGCGACGTCGTCGGCGTAGCTGAGATGCGAGATGTCGGCCATCACGTAGTAGGCGCCGCGGGGAGGGGATGCCTCGAAACCGGCGTCGGCCAGGATCCCCATGAGCGTCGCCCGTCGTTCGACGTACTCGGCAACCACCTCCGCGTAGTAGCTGTCCGGGAGGTTGAGCGCCGTGATGCCGGCGACCTGGAGCGGCGCGGGAGCGGCCACCGTCAGGAAGTCGTGCACCGTCCGGATCGCGTCCGTGAGCGTCGGAGTCGCGACCGCCCATCCCACGCGCCAACCGGTGACCGAGTAGGTCTTGGAGAGCGCGCTGATCGTCACGGTCCGGTCCTCCATGCCGGGGATGGTCGCGATCGGGACGTGGACCGCGCCGTCGTACGTCAGGTGTTCGTAGATCTCGTCGGTGATCGCGATCGCGTCGTATCGACCGCAGAGCTCGGCGATCAGCGAGAGCTCCTCCCGCGAGAACACCTTCCCCGTGGGGTTGTTCGGCGTGTTCACCACGATCGCGCGCGTTCGATCCGAGAACGCAGCCCGAAGCTCCGCCCCGTCGAACGTCCAATCGGGCGGATGCAGCGTGACGAGCCGAGGCAGCGCTCCGGCGATGATCGAGTCGGGTCCGTAGTTCTCGTAGAAGGGCTCGAAGAGGACGACCTCGTCGCCGGCGTCGAGCAGCCCGAGCATCGTCGCGACCATCGCCTCCGTCGAGCCGCACGTGACGCAGATCTCGGTCTGGGGGTCAACGTGCATCCCATACGTGCGGTCGTACTTCGCCGCGATCGCCTCGCTGAACGCCGGCACGCCCCAGGTGACCGGGTACTGGTTGTGATCGTCCGCGATCGCCTGTCGCGCCGCCTCCTTCACCACGTGGGGCGCGGGGAAGTCGGGGAACCCCTGCCCCAGATTGATCGCTCCGTGGAGGTCGGCGATGCGCGACATCTCCCGTATCACCGACTCGGTGAACGAGGCGGCCTTGATCGAGATGCGGCGCGGCTCCGGCATGTCGTCGAAGCCTAGCCGCACGGGCCGGAGCGAGACGACCTCAGAAGGACCCTAGGCTCCGAGCAGCCCCTTGAGGAGGAGGTTGGCCGAGGCCGGGTTCGTCGCGAGCGGGATGTCGTGCACATCGCAGACCTTGAGGACAGCCTGGATGTCGGGCTCGTGGGGGTGAGCCGTGAGTGGGTCTCGGAAGAAGATCACCGCGTCGATGAACCCGTCGACGATCCGGGCACCGATCTGCAGGTCCCCGCCCTGCGGACCGCTCGCGACCGTGTCCACGTGGATCCCGACCGCCTCCCGCAGCAGGGTCCCGGTCGTTAGCGTGGCGACCAGGTGGCACCGGTTCAGCTGGTCCAGGTGCTTGCGGACGAACGCGATCAGGTCGTCCTTCTTCTCGTCGTGCGCGATCAGCGCGATCTCGTGGCGGCCGTCCAGCATGCATCCAGGCTACCGGCATCACGCGGCCGGCCCGTTACGCGCGGGTAACGGTTCGGGGAGTCCGACCCGGAGCGTGCGACGATAGACGCGTGTCCACCGACGAAGAGGTAGTGGCCGGTGCCGCGCTCGGCTCCGAGCTGCCGGACGGATTCCGGTTCATCGGGCCCGAGCCCGGCGCGCTGCCCGGCTGGGTCGGGGCCGACGCGCCGACCGACGCCGATCTTTCCTCCTGCGTTGCATGCGGCCTCTGCCTCCCGCACTGCCCGACCTACCGATTGACCGGCGAGGAATCCGCCTCGCCGCGCGGACGGATCGCAGCGATGCGCGCCGTGTCCGAGGGTGTGGCTGCCGTCGACGACACGTTCGCGTCGTTCATGGATCTCTGCTTGGTGTGTCGTGCCTGCGAAGACGTCTGCCCCTCGCACGTGCCGTTCGGCCGGATGATGGAGCGGGCACGCGTCCAGGCGGAGCCGCTCCGCTCACGGCCGGCGAGGTTCCTTCGGTGGGTCGGCCTCGACGTCGTGCTGCCGCACCCGTTCGTCCTGCGGGTGGCGTCAGCGCTCCAGCCGATCGTGCGACCGTTCCTGCCGCGTCGCATGCGGGCCGTCGCTCCGCACCGGACGTCGCCGTTCGCTCGCCTCCCACGCGTCACCGAGCCGTCGGCTGACATCGAGCCCCGCGGGACGGTCGCGATTCTCGCCGGCTGCGTCCAGGACCGCTGGTTCCACGACGTGAACCGGGCCACGATCCGCGTCCTGGCCCGTAACGGCTGGCGGGTCGTCGTCCCTAGCGCCCAGCGCTGCTGCGGCGCGCTCGGCGCGCACAACGGCCGGCTGACCGTGGCCCGGCGGCTGGCTCGCCGCAACGCCCAAGCGTTCGCCGGCATCGACCATGTGATCGTCAACTCGGCGGGCTGCGGGGCACACATGAAGGCGTACGGCGAGCTTGAAGAGGGCACGGACCTGCCGGTCGTCGACCTGATGGAGTTCCTCGCCGACGGCGGACTGGTCGACCTGTCGATGCAAGCATCTGGCGAGGAACGGATCGCCTACCACGACGCGTGCCACGCGCTCCGTACCCAAGGGATCCGGACGCAACCGCGCGCGATCCTCTCGGCGATCCCCGGCGTCGAGGTTGTGGACATCGCGAACGGCGATCGCTGCTGCGGCGCCGCCGGTCTGTACAACGTGCTCGAACCAGCGATGGCGGGTGTGCTGATGCGCGAGAAGGCCGAGGCGATCCGCGATACCGGCGCGCGCGTGATCGCGAGCGCGAACCCAGGCTGTACGATGCAGATCGCCGCTGGCTTGCGGGAGCTCGGGGTTGACGCGGAGGTCGTTCACCCGGTCCAGCTGCTCGACCGTGCCTATCGATGATCCGCGCGATGGGCTGGTAGCGTCGAACCCGTGCGATATGTAGGGGTGGGCCGGCGGTTCGTGGCGATCTTCATCGACGGCCTGATCCTGTTGGTGATGGCCGGGCCGTTCGCCGAGATCACCCACGGCGACGGGTTCTACCGGATCGGCTGGCACGGCCGACACTTGTTCTGGCCCGGCGTGATCGGTCTCGTCTACTTCATCCTGTTGGAGGGCACCGCGGGAGCGACCATCGGGAAGTTCGCCGTGAGCATCCGCGTGGTCAACGAGGACGGATCGAAGCTGACCTGGACCGCGGCCGTCGTGCGGAACCTGGTGCGGTTCATCGACCTGATCCCCTACGTGCCCGCATACCTTGTGGCGGCGATCTCGGTCTGGAGTTCGCCGACCAAACAGCGATTGGGAGACCGCTGGGGTCACACCGTGGTCGTCACGAAGGAGTCCCTGCTCGCTCGTGGCTCGCTGACATACCCTCCCGCGGCCGTTGGGTCGTGGGGCTCGGCTCCTCCCCCACCCGGTCCCCCGCCAACAGTCGAGCCGTCGGGTGCGCCTTCCTTGCCGCCTCCGCCGCCGATGCCCCCGCCGGAGAGCTAACCGCTCGTCACGACTGGGGGAACGTGGGAAGTCCTCGGCGATACCCTCCACCCCAGATCCGTTCACTCGACCCCGTGAGTGACAGCGCCGCCTGCGATGCGATCGTCGCGTCGCTGCCCGACTGGTTCGGTCTGGAAGAGGGTATCCGCGAGTGTGCGGCGGCCGTGCGCACCCAACCTGGCCTAGTTGCGGAGGTCAACGGCCAGGTGGCCGGCTTCCTCACCCTCACCCGTCCCTATGCTCCAACACCGGAGATCTCCTGGCTGGCGGTCCATGCGCGCGATCGCCGACGGGGCATCGGCAGGGCGCTGATGGTCGCCGTGAGCGACCAGCTTCGAACCCACGGCGACCGACTCGTGGTGGTGAAGACCCTTTCGGACCGAAGCGACCCGGGGCCCGAATACGCTCAGACTCGCGCCTTCTACCTCGCGATGGGTTTCGTGCCGGTGGCCGAGCTCGAACTCGACCCCCCCGACCCGAGGAACCCCATCCAGCTGCTCGCGCTGTCCCTCTAGGCCTCTGGGCTACCGCCTACCACTGGCTCTCGGTCGCTACGAGCGCCTCGCGTCCCGTGCACGCGCCGTCGGCGACCAGGTACAACGTGTCTTGCGCCGCCACCTGCTTCAGGTAAAAGCACGTTCCCTGCTGCGAGGGTGACGCCGCCGCCCACGTGTCGCCTGAGGAGTAGACGCTCACCGTCCCCGGCGCGGAGGCGGACTCGTCGGCACCCACGTACGTCCGCCCGATGTCGATCGCACCGAGGGTCTCGGCGTCGGCCGCCGAGAACGTTCCGCCATCGGCGAAGACCCGATCGGCGTTCCGCAGAGCGACCTTCAGATCGTGCTCGGTCCGCGAGATCGCGTTCACCATGGGCCGGTTCGCGAAGATCTCGACCATCAGCACGATGCCGCCGAGGACGATCGTGATCGCGACCATCCAGAATCCGCGGTTCGAGCGACGCATCGGCTCATGGAACGCCGGGTCGTCCAACTCCTGCTCGTACGCCTCGAGGATGTCGTCGTCGTCCGGCATCGAGCAAGCCTACCCGGGCGCCGTAGAACGGTCCTAGGCGCCGAGCGCCTTCCCAAGTTGCTCCAGGCTCTCCAGGTTGTGACCCGACAGGAACACGTCGACCGAGGGCATCGCGGCCGCCATCCCCCGAGCCAGGGGCTCGTAGCGCGGCGACCCCTTCAGCGGGTTCACCCAGACCACCCGGTGGGCAAGACGGCGCAGTCTCGCCATCTGCGCCTTCAACAGTTCCGGATCGCCGCGCTCAAGCCCGTCGGAGCAGAGCACCACGACCGCGCCGCGGAGCGCAGCACGCTGGCTCCACCCATCGAGCAGCGTCTTCAGCGACTCGCCGATCCTGGTGCCACCCTCCCAGTCGGCCACCTGCCGGCCTATCTCGTGGAGCGCTCGATCGGGGTCGCGTGCGCGGAGCGTGCGAGTGACGCGCGTCAAGCGCGTTCCGAACACGAACACCTCGACGCGACGGCCCGCCGCCATCGCCGCATAGGCGAACTGCATCAGCGCGCGCGCGTACGGCGCCATCGACCCACTGATATCGAGGATCAAGACCAACGGGCGAGTGCGCGACTTCCGCTGCCGCCAAGCGCGCTCGAATGGCTCGCCCTGCGTGCGCAGCGACCGACGGAGCGTTCGCCGGATGTCGAACGCCGCCCCTTTGCTCGCCGCCCGCGTTCGTCGCGTTCGCTCGACAGGCACGACGACCGCCAGTCGGCGGATCATCGCGGCGACACGGGCACGTTCGTCGTCGCTCAGCTCCGGGAACGACTTCTCGCGCAAGACCTCCACACCGCTCGCCACGATCCGGATAGCGGTTTCGTCACCGGGTTCAGGCTCCTCGTCGCCCGCGTCGCGCCACATCGCTGCCGTCGAGCCCACCTGGATCTCGAGGTCCTCGGGTTGGTCGCCCCAGTCGGTCGGCGGCTCGTGATCGGTCCCCATCGGCAGGTTGAGCTCGATCCGGAGCGCGCCGGCACCGCTGAGCGCCCGGTACCACTCGTCGAACGCCTCGTCGTAGGCCTCGAAGTCCTCCTTGCGTCCGATCATCGCGGTCCGGCCGGCCCAGTAGAGCGAGTCACGATCGATGAGCCCGAGAGCGGCTACCGCTCGGCAGAAGGTCAAGATGCGCCCGGTCCCCACGGGGAGGCCGCGGGCACGCAGGTCGCGGCCGAAGGCGACGAGCGGCGCGATCGGTTCCGTGGTGGCTGCAGGCATGACCCCATCCAACAGGTGCCGGATGAACGCCGTCAACGCTCGCGGGCGAACGGAGAAGGGAAGAGGGCCGGGACGGCCGCGCAACCGGCACCGATTCAGCGCCTCGCCAGGTTGCTCTATCGAGGCGGCCGAACGCAGCCAGCGTGCTCAGCGTGGATCTGCCCGGTACGCTCTCGTTCGGTGTGACATGCTCCGAGCAGACGGGTCCTTCCACCGAGCCCGTACGTCCGGTTCAGGAGGCGTCCGATGAAGGCGATCGTCCAGGACCGGTTCGGTCCGCCGGACGTCCTGCGGCTGGTGGATACCGACCCGCCCGAGGTCGGGGCCGACGACGTGCTGATCCGCGTGCTCGCAGCGGCGCTCAACCCGGCCGACTGGCACATCTTGCGCGGCGATCCGCTCGTCGCGCGGCTCATGGGCATCGGCCTGACCAAACCGAAGACCCGCGTGGCCGGCACCGATGCCGCGGGCGTCGTGGAGGCGGTGGGCGCGAACGTACGTGATGTGCAGCCGGGCGAAGAGGTCCTCGGCTTCTTCCGGGGAGCGTTCGCCGAGTATGCGTGCGCGACCCCGAACATGGTGGTACCGAAGCCGGCGCGCCTCACGTTCGAGCAGGCGGCCGCGATCCCCATCGCGGCGACGACCGCCCTGCGCGGGATCCGCGACACGGGCGAGGTGAAGGCCGGTCAGCAGGTGCTCGTCAACGGGGCTGCTGGCGGGGTGGGCACCTTCGCGGTGCAGATCGCGGTCGCGATGGGGGCCGAGGTCACGGGGGTGTGCAGCACCCGCAACGTCGAGTTGGTTCGCTCGCTCGACGCCGCGCACGTCATGGACTACACGACGGCAGACTTCACCGCCGGGCCGACGCGGTACGACGTGATCCTCGACAACGTGAGCAACCTGCCGCTCGCCCAACTCCGCAGGGCGCTCACGCCGAAGGGGATCTTGGTGCTCAACGGGGGCGGTTCGCCAGGTCACGTGTTCGGACCGGTCGCCGGTCTCCTCAAGGCGGTCGTGGCCAACCTGTTCGTCTCGCAGCGGCTGCGCCCGCTCCCGTCGAAGCAGAAGCGGGAGGAGCTGCTCTCCATGAGCGAGCTCATCGAAGGTGAAAAGGTCACGCCGATCGTCGACCGGACCTATCCGCTTGCGGATACGGCCGAGGGCTTGCGCTATGTGGAGCAGGGGCACGCGCGTGGCAAAGTCGTTGTCACCATGGCGTGAGACGAGTACACGGCCTCTACCGGGCGGTGAACGGACGGGCATCTTCGGCGGCACGGGAGTCGACGATCTGTCCGTCCTCCAGAGGCTGCCGTAGTCCCTCGACGGCCTCGCGCCGGAACTCGGAGAACTCGTAGAGTCAGTCGTTCGGGCCCTTCGGTATCTCATCCGGGCTCAGCCTCGCGCGTGGCTATCCACCAGGTAGCGTCTCTACGCCATCACCCAGAACTTCTTGAAGCCGGGCCGCTCGCGCCAGGCACAGCGCACGCCCTTCCGGATCGACGCCATGTCCCCCGTTCGAAGTTCGAACGTCGGACCGTCCTCGATCTCGATTTCGACCGAGCCCTCCAGCACTAGGAAAGCCTCATCTTGGGGGAAGTCGAAGAACGCCGGTTGACCAGGACCATCCGGTGCCCAGAACAGGCCCGCCTGCATCTTCTCGTCGTCTCGGAACACGTGCTGAACGATCCCACCTCCCACCTCCTCGTCCGGCTCGAACGCGTCGGTGTTGAGGTTTGAGCGGAAGACGCCATCAGCGATCTCGAACAAAGGCCCTCCGATCCTGGAAACGGGCTGCGGGGAGCAAAGGCTAGCTCCGGACCACGACCCCCGTACAGCTTGCAGAGCACGTTGCGGATTGCTGGACATCTTTCGTAACGGCTTTCTCGACTCATCGAGTCAGTCGTTCGGGGCCCTTTCAATACCGCCGTCCGACTACTACATCTTCACGGCGCAAGTGTCGCGCCGGTCTTGGGTTCGAGGAGCGTGACGCCCTGAGCCTTCGCGGCCTTCAGGATGGCGTCCACCAGGTCTTCCGGCCGGTTGAACATGATCGGCTCGTTGCCTATCGACCCGAGCGCATGTTCCGGGTTTGGGCGAAAGCTGACGTCGCCCTTGAACCAAGCGTGGCGGGGCTTCACGAAACTCGACTCGTCGGGGAACAGCATGCCTCGCAGGGCGTGCTCCGATGACGCCAAACGCTGGAGTGTTTGCGTTCCTCTACAGCCCATCTGAGGTAGTCGGATTGACCAGGTTCGTCGTCGACACCAGCGCCACCCTCCACCTCGCGAGCGCTGGGATCGAGTCGCAGGCGCGCACAAGCTCCTCGGACCGACGCTCCCACGCTCCCGAACGCTGTCGGCCCTGCACGCGGCCGTCCAGCGGGGCGGGATCCCGGTCGACGTCGCGCACGACCGGCTCGCTCTCAATCGGGAGGATGCCGATCAGGCTCCTCGGCGACCGCGACGATCGACGCGCTGCTAGGTCACGGCTCAGGCATGGATCGCGTCGAGGGTGACACGGCGTGGATGGATCCGGCAGATGACCCGCGTCTCGCGCGAACGCTGGGCGACCGGGTAGATCCAGCCGTAGTAGGCGGGGTGGTTGGTGTACTTGCGGGTCAGCGCGTCGAGGTGGTCGAGCGCGCCGTCGGTGACGAGCTCCGCGTCGCCGCGGATCTGTATGAACCGAGCGGTGTTGTCGGGGTCGACGACGAGCAGGCTGAGCTTCGGGTTGGCGAGCAGGTTGCGACCCTTCCGCCGCTCGAGCGTCGTGTTGACCCGGGCGCACCAGCCATCCCAGTCGACCCACACCACGCTCGATTGAGGGTGGCCGTCGCCGCCCATCGTCGTGAGCACCCCGCAGATCGGTCTCGTCAGGAGGTCGAGGTGCGAGGCTGGGATCGGAGCCGTCCCGGATCCGAAGAGCGTATTCATACCGTTCCCTCCGTCCCTGTCGCGTCGAGCGCGATGACGTGGGTCGGCTTGATCCGACAAAGGACCGGGATCTCGGTCTTTGCGAAGCGTGCGGGGATGGCATCGCCGAAGTAGCAGATCGACCGACCCGCGTACTTCGAGGCGAGGTTGTCCAGGTGCTCGGCCGCCCCCACCTCCGTCATCTCAACGATGGTGCCCCGGACCTCGAGGTAGCGGAGAGGCAGGCGCGGGTCGTAGCAGAGGAGCGTGACCAGCGGATCGCGGCGCATGTTCCGCTCCTTGGCGAAGCCACGCATCGTGTTGACGCGGACGCAGTCGCCGTCGAAGTCGCACCACACGACCGAGGTCTGCGGATAGCCATCGGACATGACCGTGGTGAGGGCGGCGACCGGCGGGCACTCGACCAGATCAAGGTGTGACGCCGGGATCTCGTCCGACTCGTGATCGCTGAGCAGTCCGACGGTTCGCACCGGTCTCACCCCTCCGCCTCATCGTCGTTGCCAAGTCGGTGAATGACGATCGTCGCGGCGCCCACCCCGAGCGTGGCAAGACCGCCGGCCACCCACCTCCTCGGGCTCATCGAGGCCGGTAGCTTCTGTAGCGTCAGTGGCATCAGATCGAGGTGGAGTCGCGTCGTCGCCCCTCCGGGGTCTTGACTGAACACCACCCTTGCCAGGCCGGTCCCGAACTCCGAGAGGTCGGTCCGGAAGATGTGGGGATCAGTGTCGTCGTCGGGATATAGGGGAAAGCCTCTGTAGAGCGCGGGTATCGGGCTCAGGCTCCGCAGCATGAGTTGGCCACGCCGAACGAAGACCTCGGCTCCGGCGCCGATCATCAGCCGGGCACGTGCATCCGTGAGCCGAGCGGAGAGCTGGTACCAACCGCAGATATCCCGCCACACCCCGGGGTTTTGAGGGACATCGTTGCGGATCACATCGTCATGCGCTCCGAGCAGTTCCGTGAGCAGCCCGGCGAGCTCACCGGGCAACCACAACATCGCCCGCCTCGCCCCGTTGGTGAACGCCATCACCCCGACCCCGTCGTCGGGGGCCGCGAAGAACTGGGAGTTGAAGCCAGGAAGGATCCCCCCGTGCTCGACAGCGAGATGCCCGCCCAGGATGACCCGGGAGAACGCCAGCCCAACTCCCGGAACTCGGGGATCGGGCTGGTATTGCGGCTCGAACATGCTTGCAAGCGCCGCCGGCTCGAGCACCGAGCCGTGCTCGTTGGCGCCACCGCCGAGGAGAGCCGCGACGTAGCGAGCCATGTCCCTGGGAGTCGAGTAGATGGAGGAGGCTCCCGCGGTCACCCACTCGCGGTCGATCACGGCTCTGGCGCCATCGGACCGCAGCGTGTAGCCCGTCGCCAGGCGGGACTCGACCCGCTTGGATCGGACGAGGTCGGTATCGGCCATACCGAGAGGCTCGAAGATGTGGTCGCGCAGGTAGCCATCCAACGGCTTTCTGCTCACGTCCTCCACGATCTGGCCGAGGGTGGCGAACCCGTGGTCGCTGTAGATGAACCTGGTGCCCGGGTCGGCACCCAGACGGATACCGCCGCGGTAATACTCCGCAAGCGTCGGCAGCTGTCCGAGCTTGAAGCTCTCCCCGAAGTCCGGCCTGAACGCGTCGGAGGTGCGCAGCTCCTCTGGGACCCCGGCCGTGTGGGTCAGTAGATGTCGCACCGTCGCGGGCTGGAAGCTGGCCTTCGCCGGGATCAGCCGATAGGCGCGCAGATAGTCGTTGGCGGGGGCATCGAGGTCGAGCAACCCTTGCTCCACCAGCTGCATCACGGCGATCGCCGTGAACGTCTTCGTGATGGAGGCGATGCGGAAGACCGTATCTTCGGTTATGGGTTTGTTCGAAGCGATGTCCGCCACGCCGTGTCCGTGGAAGAACTTCAGGGATCCGTCACGCACCACGCCGACCGCCAGCCCGACGGCAGGCCAGCGGTTCAGGATCCCGTCGACCTTCACCCGCAGATCGGCCTCAGCGATCTCGGGCGTAGCTTGTTCTTGCGTCTCGGTTCGCCGACGTCTGCTGGTCGCGACCATGCCGGCCACCTCCCAGTTGACGTTGCTCTCTCGTTGACAGGAGTAACGGAGGCGATTGTCCCGACATCGACGGGGCGAGCGTCCCCTATCCAGCCTGGAGGCGATGCTCAACCGGAGGCCAGTGGTCATGTCCATGAGCCGCTGACCGGCGAGGATCCCCTGATCACACGGGCGTCACGATCCCTGGGGCGGCTCCCACAGTTCGAACCGATTGCCTTCGGGATCGGTCGCCCAACCGAAGCGGCCGAACTCCGAATCCTCGGTGCGATCGTCCACCCAGGTCCCGGCGTCCCGCAGCTGTTCGAGCATCCGATCGAGGTTCTCCACCCGGTAGTTGATCATCGAGCGCGCTTCGGTTGGTCCGAAGTAGATGGTGTCGTCGGGGAAGGCGGACCATACCGTGGTGCCCGGTTCGTGCCACCGGAACACGGCAACGGCGTCCTGATCCGGCTCCAGTCCGAATCCCAAGTGATCCCGGTACCAGGCGGCCAGCTTCGCCGCGTCCTTCGCCTTGAAGAAGACACCGCCGATCCCCGTGACACGCTCCATGTCTCCCCAGCCTAGCCCGAGCCGCGGGGACTTCCGGGACCACCAGCGCGGAGAACGAGCCGGTCGGCTCCACCAGGCATCCGAGGCACGCGAGGCGCAGGCCGATGGGCCCCTCCCCAGTGCCGCTGACGTTCGAGGACCTCGTGACTGAGACTTGTGAGCCCCTTCGCTGCAAGACGCCCACGAGATCTTCAACCTCCGACGAGGCAACCAGCCAAAGATCCCTGGGTGGAAGGCCGATGGTAGCTTTGGTCGAGTCGAACCAGCGAACGAAGAACGGCGATGGACATGGCGGGCGATCGCGAGCGCAAGGATGACGAGCGTCTCTTGGCGCGCGCAGAGGAGGCGTTGACCGAGATCAAAGTGTCGACGGGCCTGTCCGAGCCGCACGCCGCGGTCTTGGCCGCGCTTCGCATCCGCTTGAAAGGCGATGCGGGCAAGAGCCTCGATGCCCTCTTGGCCGCGGCCGAAGACCCCGATGGCCCGAAGCTCGACGACGTGCTCGCGCGATCGCAGGACAAACCCGCTCCGTCGATCGACGATCTTCTGTCGAAGGCCGAGCAGCAGAAGCGCTCACTCGACGACCTCCTAGGTTAGGAACGCAACAGCAGTGGACATCCCAGAGACGCGCTATGCGACGACGGCAGACGGCGTCCACGTCGCCTACCAGGCGCTCGGCGACGGCCCGGTCGACGTCCTGTTCGTGCTCGGATGGGTCACCCATATCGAGAAGATGTGGACCGAGCAGAGGTTCGCGCGGTTCTTCACGCGCCTCGCGTCGTTCGCCCGGGTGATGGTGTTCGACAAACGCGGCGTCGGGCTCTCCGATCGCGTGTCCGAGGACCGCCTCCCGTCGCTCGAGGTGCGGATGGACGACGCCCGTGCCGTGATGGACGCCGCCGACTCCGAGCGCGCAGTGGTGGTCGGGGTATCGGAGGGCGGCCCGATGGCGATGCTGTTCGCCGCGACGTACCCCGAGCGCACGATCGCACTGGTGGTGTTCGGCACCAGCGCGTGCTGGAACAACGCGCCCGACTACCCGTACAGCGTGCCGAACGAGGATGTCGACCCGGAGGTCGTGGCGTTCCGAGAACGACGGGAGCGATTGTGGGGC
Organism: uncultured Actinomycetes bacterium; assembly: GCA_963695975.1. Classification (GTDB taxonomy): domain Bacteria; phylum Actinomycetota; class UBA4738; order UBA4738; family HRBIN12; genus JBBQVZ01. Next base: position 37,717 of record CAVOIB010000006.1, read on the forward strand.
ACCAAAGAGCTCGCCCGGGAGTTCCTCGCGGAGTCGTTCGCTCCGGACCTCGCCGACGACGAACCGACGCAGGCATGGCTCGCCGACTACATGCGGAACGCCGCAAGCCCAGGAGCCGTGAACGCCCTCTCAACCATGAATCGCGCGATCGACGTTCGATCGGCCCTCCCGGCCATCCATGTGCCCACCTTGGTCCTCGCCCGAGACGGCGACCTCGACTACGGCGTGGAGGAGACGAAATGGATCGCCGACCAGATCCGGGGCGCGCGCTTCGTCTCGTTCCCCGGGAACGAACACCTCTTCGTCATGGGCCCACAGGACGACCTGCTCGACGAGATCGAGCGCTTCGTGGCCGAGGTACACGGCGATGAGGCCGATCTGGACCGGATGCTCGCCACGGTGATGTTCACGGACATCGTTGGCTCGACGGAGAAGGCGGCGGAGCTCGGGGACAGGGGATGGCGGGACCTGGTGGAGCGTCACCACGGGGTGGTGCGGGCGATGCTCGGGCGCTTCCGAGGCAAGGAGGTCGACACTGCCGGTGATGGCTTCTTCGCCACCTTCGACGGGCCGGCGCGGGGTGTGCGCTGCGCCGAAGCGATCACCGAGGCCGTGAACGATCTCGGGATCGAGGTCCGGGCGGGCGTGCACACGGGTGAGGTGGAGATGATCGCCGGGAAGGTCGGCGGGATCGCGGTGAACGTCGGCGCTCGGATCGCGTCGCTGGCGGCGCCCTCGGAGGTGCTCGTGTCCCACACCGTCCAGGGACTCGTTTCCGGGTCCGGCCTGACGTTCGCAGACGCGGGTGAGCACGAGTTGAAGGGCGTCCCCGGCAGCTGGCACCTGTACCGGTTGGCCGGGTAGTCCGGGAGCCTCAGCCGGGGATCAGCCGTCGCCCTCCGCCACCAGCTCGGCGAGCCGCGGGACCACCAGCTCCTGATCCTCGTGATCCTTCACGACGGTCCCTAGCGTGTCTGCCGCGAGCGATCCGTCCAACCGCTCGGCGCCGAGGAACGCGAGCGCGTTCGCCCAGTCGATCGTCTCGGCGACCCCGGGGAGTTTGGCCAGGTCCATCTCGCGCAGACGAAGGACGGCCACCGCCACGTCGCGCGCGAGTGCCTCGCTCACATGCGGCGCACGAACGCGCACGATCTGCACCTCGCGTTCCAGATCCGGGTGATCGATCCAGTGGTAGAGGCAGCGTCGCTTCAACGCGTCGTGCAACTCGCGGGTACGGTTCGACGTGACGACCACGGCGGGAGGTGTCTCGGCAGCCACCCGTCCGATCTCGGGGATCGTCACCGCGAACTCCGACAACACCTCCAACAGGAACGCCTCGAATTCGTCGTCGGCGCGATCCAGCTCGTCGACCAGCAGGACGGCGCCCGATCCGGCGCGGATCGCGGCCAAGAGCGGTCGCTCAACAAGGAACTCGGGTCCGAACAGGTCCTGCACGTGCGTCTCGGCCGAGACGGCGTCCATCGCGCGGACGGCGATCAGCTGGCGCGAGTAGTTCCACTCGTAGAGCGCCTGGGAGGCATCGATGCCCTCGTAGCACTGCAGCCGGATCAGGCGGCGGCCCAGGAGCGACGAAAGGACCTTCGCGACCTCCGTCTTGCCGACGCCGGCCTCGCCTTCTAGCAACAGCGGCTTGTTCAGAGAAAGCGCCAGGTAGATCGCGGTCGCCAGGCCACGATCGGCCAGGTAGTCCTGTGATGCGACCGCCTCCTGGAGCTCTTCGACCGACGTCAGCTCGAACATGGAGGAAGCGTACCCGAGGCGCTGGCGATCACGCTTCGAACCCGGTCGGCGGTGAACCGCCCATCGCCTCCCGGAGCGGCCCGAGCGCCGCGTCGAGTGCGGCGAGCGCGCGGAGGAGCATCGTTTCGACGTCTGCCTCGCTCGCATGTGCCGCGCCTGCGGTCGCCTCCCGCAACGCCAGGCCTTCACGGGTCTCGCCGAGAGCTCGAATCGTTTGCTCAACCGCCACGCGGGTGGACTCGTCCGATGGGGACACTCCCACCGTGCGCAGCGCGCGGTCCGCCTCCTCCACGAGCGCCTCGAGCTCCCCGGGGACGGCCGACGGGGCCGACACCTCCCGCGCCAGTCGATCGCGAACTGCCGCGGTGGCCCTGTACGCCTGCTGGACCGTGGCCGATGGACGTCGGCGGCTCCGGAGTATGACGAGCGCCACGATCGCCGCAACAGCCAGGATCCCGAGCACCCACCAGACCGCGGACGTGCCGGTGGAGGCCTCGCCACTAGGTGCCGACGTCGGGCTAACTGCTTCACTCGGCGTTGGCTGCTCGGTGGGAACTGGGGTCGGCGAGGGTTCCGCCGTGGTCGGCTCCGCGGTCGTGGGTTCCGCGGTGGTGGGTTCCTCGGTGGGCTCAGCGGTGCGCGACGGCTGGATGCTCGGCCCCTCGATCGAAGGCGATGGGATCCCAGCGCTCGGCAGCGAGATCGAGGGGGTTCCCGTGATCGCCGGCCGGCTCGGCGGGGATCCCGACACCAGGCTCGAGAGCGCGTCCTGCGCCTGTCCGTTGCAGCTCGCCACGAACACGAGTGAGAGCAGGCAAGACCCGATCAGCACCTTAGTCCTCATCCGATTCATCCCCCCGTTGGGTTCGGGGCGATCACCGGGATCGGCGGAGCGACGACGCCGCGCTGCGAGAGCCGGTTGGTGGCTTGTTCGCGAAGAGAGCGCTCGACCTCCCATCGCTTCGAGGGGATCGTCTCGGCGACCACGCGCACGATCTGTGCAGCGTCGGTGAGTTGCACGACACCCAACACATCCGGTCCGTCGCGTAGCGCCCCTTCGAACGGAGGAACATCGCGGATCTCGTCGAAGAGCTCGGTGAGGATATCGCGGACCTTGTCGACGTCCTGGTCGTATGGGAGCCGGAGGTCGACGATCGCGCGCCCCCAGCCGCGGGTCTTGTTGCTCGTGACAAGGATGTTGCCGTTCGGCACGATGTTCAGCGTTCCGTCGAACGCACGGATCGTCGTGATCCGAAGCGTGAGCGCCTCGATCGTGCCCGACACGGGATCCGCCGACGTCTGAAGCTCCACGGTGTCGCCCACGTCGTACTGGTTCTCCGCCAGGATGAAGAAGCCCGAGAGCGTGTCCTTGACGATGGTCTGCGCGCCGAACCCCAGCGCGACCCCTGCGATACCGGCGGTCGCGAGGAGTGGACCGAGATTCACGCCCACCGCCGAGAGAATCATCAGCACCACCACGGTCCACACGACGATCTGGAACGTGCTGAGGAGCAGGTTCGCAACGGTCGCCCGGCGGCGCGACTGCCGGAGCTTCTCCCGCTCGGTGCCCTCGGCCAGCGCATCGGCGCGCATCTCCAGCCGGTGAACGTACCGACGGGCCACCAAGTTCACGATCAGAGCGACGAGGAAGACGATCGCGAGCGAGATCCCGACCGTGAGCCACCACTCGGTACTGAACCGAGGAGGGTCGCTCTGTTGCGCGAGGACTCCCAACATCCGCACATCCAACTAGGAGGAGTGCGCCACGTCAAAGGTCCGGCGTTTCGGGTCCATGCCCGTCGACGGGGATCAGCCGCGGAAGCGTGGATCCGACGTCTGGCTGGGAGGGCCCGCACGCGAGAGACGACGAAGCCGCGATCCTTCGATCAGAAGAAGGCCCCCTCCGACGAGTCCCCAAGCCGCCAGCACGAACCTGAGCACGCGTATGTCGCCCTCCTCGGCGAAGAACAGAACGAGTCCGAGGACGAGCTCGACCGTGCCGAGGGCCAGTCCTCCGTAGGTCCACCGATGCCCGGTGCGACGTTCGACCTCGAAAGCACCGAGCAGCCTCAGCGACCCCGTGAGAACGGCAGCGAGCCCCAACAGGCTGATGAGCGTGTTGGTGGACACCAGATGTTCGAGCGGCTGGCGGAACAACACGAGGAGCGCCGCGACGACGCTCACGCTTCCGGCCGCCAGGCCGATCCGCGAGCCGCGCCGCCACCGGACGCTGACCGCCCATCTACACGTCACGAGCCCGCTGAGCAGCCAGTAGACGCCGATGAAGTTCGCGAGCATCCGGCGGTTGCCCTCTGATACCAGCACCGCGGTTCCCAGGAGCAGCGCGAAGCTCCCGCGGACGACCGGGATCCACCAGAAACGTGCCTGCCGGATGGGAGCGTCATGCATCACACGATTATCCAGCGTGGGCGAGCTCGAACCTCGATGGGCAGATCGCTCCCAACGTGGCCCTCGAGAAGTTGGGGCAGTTATCGTCTTCTTCGCGTCGAGTTGTCGATTCCGCCGATCCCGTTCGTCTTGGGAGTGACGATCCTGAGGAGGAGGAGGAAGCGATGAAGTACATGCTGTTGATCCATCAGGGCTCCACGCCGACACCGCGGTCGCCCGAGGCATGGGCGACCCTCTCGGAGGACGAGCAGAACGCCGTCTACGCGGACTACCAGGCGATCAACGAGAACCCGGGCGTCACCCCCGGCTTCGGGCTGGACGCCCCCGAGACGGCGACCACCGTGCGGGTGCAGGACGGCAAGACGCTTGTCACCGACGGGCCGTTCGTCGAGATCAAGGAGTCGATCGGCGGCTACCTATTGTTCGAAGCCGACGACCTCGACGCCGCGATCGAGCTGGCCGCGCGGATCCCGGCGGCGCGCCTGGGCGGTGCGGTCGAGGTACGTCCGATCGTGGAGTGGTAGCGATCCTCGAAGAGACCTTCCGCGAGCAGTGGGGACGCGTCCTCGCGGCGTTGATCGGCTTCCTCGGCGACTTCGACCTCGCCGAGGAAGCCACGCAGGAGGCGTTCGCGATCGCTGCCGAACGCTGGCCGCGGGACGGATACCCCGCCAACCCCGGCAGGTGGCTCGTGACGACCGCGCGCAACCGGGCGATCGACCGGATCCGGCGAGATCGCACGCTTGCCGCGAAGACTCCCCTGCTCCAGGTGCCGGCATCGGAGGAGGATCGCGTGGAACCGACCACGTTCCCGGACGAGCGACTCGAACTCATCTTCACCTGCTGTCATCCTGCGCTGGCAGTCGACGCTCAGGTCGCGCTCACGCTGCGGACGCTCGGCGGCCTGACCACCCTCGAGATCGCGCGCGCATTCCTGGTCCCCGAGCCGACGATGGCCCAGCGGCTCGTGCGGGCGAAGCGCAAGATCACGGCCGCGGGGATCCCGTTCCGCGTGCCTCCCGACCACCTGCTGCCCGATCGGCTCATCGCCGTGCTCGCGGTCGTCTACCTGATCTTCAACGAGGGTTACGGTGGTCGCGGAGAGCTGGCGGCCGAGGCGATCCGGCTCGGGCGGGCGCTCGTCGAGCTGATGCCCGACGAGTCGGAGGTCCACGGCCTCCTGGCGATGATGCTGCTGCTCGACGCCCGCCGCGAGGCGCGCTTCACGGGCGACGATCTGGTGTTGCTGGCCGACCAGGACCGTTCGCTCTGGGACGCGTCACAGATCATCGACGGGCGGGCGGAGCTCGACCGCGCCCTCGCGCTGCTCGGCCAAGGTCCCTACGTCGTGCAGGCGGCCATCGCTTCCCTGCATGCCGAGGAGCCGCGCGATTGGCCCCAGATCGCCGCCCTGTACGGTGAGCTCGCCCGTCTCACGGACTCGCCCATCGTCGAGCTGAGCCGGGCTGTCGCGGTCGCCGAGGCGCAGGGTCCCGAGGCAGGGCTCAGCATCGTCGAACGCCTCGATCTCGGCGGCTACCGATACCTGCACTCGACGCGCGGCGAGCTGCTCCGGCGTCTCGGTCGAACGGACGAGGCCCGCGACGAGTACCGACGTGCACTGACGTTGGCCCACGATGACGCAGAGCGGCGCCTGCTCGAACGCCGTCTAGCAGAGTTGGAGGGATCCTCCGCCGCAAGGGCCCAGGAGTAAAGGAAGGACGGTTGGCATGCTCTCCCGCAACCAGCACACCGCGCCAGGAACATGGAGGGGAAGGATGGCAACCCCCTCGATGAGGTTCGGATCCTGTGCAGCTCCTTGCTGGACAACGGGGCGTCATGGTCGCGGACAGCAGATCAAGATGGATCCGGCCACATCGATCCCGGGGTATCAGGTCGGTGATGAGATCAGGCTGAGCGAAGTGGACTTCGTCCGACTGTCCAAGGCGTCTTCTCGAAGATCGAGAACACGTATCGATAGGCATGGGAAGCTCTTGACTCTCCCCCGGGGAAGGGCCGTAGCGTGCGCGTTGATGGACCGCGATGCGCACCTGACGATCGGACAGCTGGCCCGGCTCTCGGGCCTCACCGTGAAGGCCCTGCGCCACTATGACCGGGTCGGACTGCTGTCCCCGGCATCGATCGATCGGGAGACCGGTTACCGGCGGTACGGACAAGAACAACTCGAGCGGGCCCGGGAGATCCGGAGCCTGCGTGACCTGGATGTGCCGCTCGCTGACATCCGGTCGGTGCTGAACGGCGACGCTCGGCTGAGCGAGGTGTTGGCGAGGCAGAGTGCGACCGTGGAGGCCGCGACGTACCGGCTGCAACGGATGGGCCATCGGTTGCGGATGTCGATCCGAGAAGAGACACGAGAACAGGAGGAGGGCCGAGCCATGGCATCAAGGAACGATCGAGACGACGTCATCACGTCCGAGGAAGAACGGGCACTGGCGGCGCAGCTCTTCAACCGGGTCTGGACCATGCTCGAGAACCCGAACCGGTCGGTGGAGGACGACGACCGCATGGTGCACATGACCCACGCCTCCCGTTACCATTGGGGCGAGGTCGGAATGGCGGAACAGCTGGCCGTCGGAGAATGGCAGTGTTCCCGGGTCTACGCCGTGCTCGGGCGCGGCGAGCCCTCACTGCACCACGCACGGCGTGCGATGGCGATCGCCGAAGGGCCAGGGCTCCCGGACTGGCTGGCCGCCTCCGCGATGGAAGCGATGGCGAGAGCGTCAGCCGTGGCTGGTGACGAGGTGGAAGCGCGCCGGTGGGCGTCGGCCGCGAAGGCGGCCGCGGACGCGATCGAGGACGCCGAGGATCGGGAGGTCGTCATGGGCGACCTCGCCACCCTGCCGGTGGGTGCTCCCTAACACTATTGGCGTCGATCGTGAACCGACCGCTATCGTCGGATGGGTGGAGCCTCCATCCGCGTCCGAGAAGCCGCCCGCGACGACGCTCGCGGCTCGGATCGCGAGGCGTCGCGAAGAGCTCGAGCGCAGCCGACGCGTCGGGCTCGCGCTCCTCACGTGGAAGCGCTTCGGCGAGATCGAAGGTGGAGACCTCGCCGTCCTGATGACGCTCAGCCTGTTCGTCGCGATGGTTCCGCTCGTGCTGATGGTCTTCTCTTGGGTTGCGGGGTTCAGTACGACAGCGAGCGCGGCAAATATCGTGATCCGCCAGTACGACCTACACGGCGCATCGGCGATCGTCGTACGGGACACGTTCGCAAGCGCGAACGCGGGCCGAACCAACGCCACCGTGTTCGGCACGCTCAGCCTGCTGGTGGCGGGCTTCCCGGCCGCGGTCGCCGTGCAGAAGACGTTCGCCCGCGCGTGGCGGGCCCCCAACATGCCGCTGCTGCGTTCCTACCTCCGCGGGGGTGCATGGTTCCTGGTGTACCTCGCGGTGTACCTCGGGGCGGAGGCGGTGACGTGGATGCTCGTGCGAGGCCAGGTGCTGGCGGCCCTCGCGATCCCGGTAGGCGTGGGGCTCCTGTTCTTGCTGTGGATGGCGACACCGCATCTCTTGTTGGGCATGGATCTCGGCGGCTGGCGCGGACTCGTCCCGACAGCCATCGCGGGGACGATCCTCTCGGTCGCGTTCCGCACCGCATCGTCGCTGTTGATGCCTCGGTGGCTGGCCTCATGGGCGATCCCGTTCGGGGCCGTCGGCGTGACGCTGGCGTTCCTCACCTGGGTCGGGTTCCTTATGTTGGGGTGGGTGATGGTCGCGTGCCTCGGCGCCGTCTACTGGGAGCGGATCGCCGACGAGAACGTCGTGCTCGAGGTGGAGACTCCCGATGATTGAACGGCGGGCAGCCGTCGGCGAAGATAGCTAGCGAACCGTGACCGGTAAGGGGGATCGGATGTCGGACAACAGGAGCGGGTGGGCCGTCGGCTGGACGTACTTCGCGGGCTTCATGATGTTGATGATCGGCTTCTTCGACATGATCCAGGGATTCGCCGCACTCTTCAAGAAGGACTTCTATGCGGTGACTCCGAACTACGTCTTCCACTTCGACGTCTCGACCTGGGGATGGATCCATCTGCTCTTGGGTCTGGTCATCATGCTGGCGGGATTCGCGCTCTTCAGCGGAGCGGTGTGGGCTCGAACCATCGGCGTGATCATGGCGGTCGTCATCGCGATCACGAACTTCGCGTTCATCCCGATCTACCCGGTGTTCTCGATCGTGATCATCGCGGTCTGCGTCTTCGTGATCTGGGCCCTCACGATGCACGGGCGCGACGTGGCGATGGAATAGTCGCCGACCACCGAACCTTCTTCTCCTCGCCATGACGTACGAGGAACTGATGCGACGCGCGGTTCAATGGTTCGAGTTGATGGGCGTCGTCGTGCTCGCTGTGGGCTCGACCTTCGCGCTCGCTCGGTACGTGCTCGCACTCGCCCAGAGACGACGCGAAGGGGCGTTCCAGACCGTGCGCCGGAGCGTGGGGCGGGCGATCCTGCTCGGACTCGAGATCATGATCATCGCCGACATCGTCCGTACGATCACGATCGCCACGACCTTCGAGAGCGTAGTCACGCTGGGCATCATCGTGCTCGTGCGGACGTTCCTCAGCTTCTCGCTCGAGATCGAGCTAGAGGGCGTGGTCCCCTGGCGCCGCGGGTCGGACACGCCTGCGGCTTGACTCCATCAGCTTCGGCCGACACGAACGGTGTTCGGGTATCGCGCGGTAGGATACAAACCGACCAGTCAGTTTGTATCGCGAAAGGGCGGATGTGCCGAAGCTGGCGGAAGAGGTGCGAACCGAGCGACGCCGAGCGCTGATCGATGCCGCCTGGCGCTGCATCTCTGGTCATGGCTTCAGCTCGATGACGGTGGACGACGTCTGCGCGGAGGCCGGTGTCAGCAAGGGAGCTTTCTACACGTACTTCGCCGCGAAGGACGACCTGCTCCTGGCGCTCCTCGATGATGACGCTGAGGGGTTCGAGAAGCTGATGGACGAGCTTCAGGGGGTGCCGATCCGTAATGACGAGCGTGTCCGCCGGCTGGCCAGAGCCATGCTCGATCGCGGGGCCGATCCCTCTCGCCTCCAGGTGCGGGCCGACCTCTGGGCCGAGATGCAAGAGAACGAGGCGCTCCGAGCCCGTCTCGCCACCGTCGTCGTCCGCCAGCGAAGGAAGCTCCGATCATGGATCGAATCGAGCGTGCGAGCGGGAGAGTTGGTCGATGTTCCCGCGAACGCACTCGCGGCGATCCTGCTCGCCCTCGGCGACGGGCTGATGCTGCACGCACGGCTGGATCCGGAAGGCTTCCGATGGCGGAACATCGAGGTGGCCCTCGACGGACTCTTGCGGGGGATCTCCGAAGCGTGAGGGCCTGGCCATGACCCGCCGGCGAAGTTGGAGGTCCCGCGGGCTGCACGCAGCCTCCGCTTGGCTGGTGCGCGCGAGCTACCTGCGCCGATGGATCGTGCTGGGAGCCATCATCGGCGCCGTCGCCGGGATCGGCGCGATCGTCTTCACCACGGCGCTGGAGTTAGCGACGCGGTTCTTCCTCGGGTGGATCGGCGGATACACGCCCCCGTCGCCGCTCGGAGAGGGCCTCACCATCGGCTCCGGCGCCCAGTTCACACGCGGCTGGGCGATCCCGCTCGTCGTGGCGTTCGGGGGACTGCTTTCCGGGATCCTGGTGTTCGGTATCGCTCCTGAAGCAGAGGGGCACGGCACCGACGCGGCGATCTCCGCTGTGCATCACAACCCTCGCGGCATCCGAACGCGGGTGGCCCTAGTGAAGATCGTGGCATCGGCGATCACGATCGGATCCGGCGGATCGGCCGGTCGCGAAGGTCCAACCGCGCAGATCAGCGCGGGGTTCGGATCGATGCTTTCCCGCTGGCTCGACCTCACGCCGACGGAGGCAAGGATCGCTGTCACGGTGGGGATCGGTTCAGGGATCGGCGCGATCTTCCGAGCTCCGCTGGGCGGAGCGATCCTCGGCACCGAGATCCTGTTCCGCGATGACTTCGAAACGGATGCCCTGATCCCCTCGATCGTCGCCTCGATCGTGGGTTTCGCGATCTTCGCATCCGTCGAGGGATTCTCCCCCATCTTCGGTGTGCTCCGCGGCTATCGCTTCCGGCACCCCGGTGAACTCGTGTACTTCGCAGCGCTTGGCGTCGCTGCCGGTGTCCTCGGTCGCCTCTACGCCCGCTGGTTCTATGGCATCACCGACCTGTTCGGACGGATCCGGTTGCCCCGGATGATCCAGCCTGCGATCGGCGGGCTGCTGGTCGGGCTCATGGCCCTCGCCATCCCTCAGGTGCTGGGCACCGGATATGGCTGGGTGCAGGTGGCCATGGGACCCGGTCTCATGACGCTTCCGCTCTGGATCGTCCTTGCCCTTCCGTTCGCCAAGATCCTCGCCACCTCTCTGTCGATCGGATCTGGCGGGTCGGGTGGCATCTTCGGACCGGGGATGGTCATCGGGGGTTTCCTCGGGGCGGGCGCCTGGCGGCTGTTGTCGGGCATGCCTGGGGTACCGCACTCGCCCGCTCCGTTCGTCATCGTCGGCATGATCGCCTGCTTCGGAAGTGTGGCGCACGCCCCGATCGCCGTGATGTTGATGGTCGCGGAGATGACAGGGAGTCTGGAGCTCCTGGCGCCCGCCATGTTCGCCGTGGGGTTGGCGACACTGCTCGTGGGAGACACGACCATATACCGGAGTCAGATCAAGGACCGGACCGCCTCCCCTGCCCATCGCATCCGCTTCGGATTGCCCCTTCTCGCGTCCCTCCCGATCGAGCACGCGATGCGAGCGCCGTCCGTCAGGCTTACCCCGGAGATGCTCGCAGGGGATACACTCGCACTCCTCCGACGAGCGAACCTTGATGAAGCTCCGGTCTGCGAGGCGGATGGCACGTACGTGGGCTCCGTTGGCGTCGCCGACCTGGAGAAGGAAGCCGAAGGATCCGACAAGCGCATCGTCATCTCTTCCAGCGGAGCGGTGCCCCTCGATTCCACGCTGGAAGGTGCGATGGATGCCCTCGTCACCAACGAGGCAACCTGGTTGCCGGTGCTCGCGCCTGACCACACCCTTGCGGGTGTCGTGGCGACCGGCGACCTGATCGCAGCGTACCGGCGCGCGCTCGACGAGAGCCTTCGTCGCCTGAGCTCGTCCTTCCGCGATTCGGTGCTGGTCGACGTGGAGGTCGGAGCAAACTCGGCGCTCATCGGTCGAGCTGCTGCGCCGGGGCTGCCTCCGGGCACGGTCGTCGTGGCGATCCAGCGCGAGGAGCAGATGATCCTTCCATCGGCGGACCCCGTATTCCAGATCGGCGATATCGTCACGGTCCTGACGCCGGTCGCGCGAGGGTCGGAGGTACGTCGCTCGATCGAGGGGTCGACTTCGAACACCTCTCAGGCTGACGTCGATCCGCCGATGGTGTGAACGGCGGGGCGTCTAGCTGACGCTCAAGTGGATCGGCGGAGCGGACGTGGTCTCGTCGACGCCAGGGTCAGGGGCGTCCACGTAGATGTTCGCCACGGTGCCACCGTCCAAACGAGGTCGGAGCTCGATCGAGCCGCCCAGGATCTCTGCCAACCTCGTCGCGGCGAAGAGGCCGAGCCCGAGCCCCGAACTCATCCGCGTCATGGACTGATCGCCTTGCGTGAATGGATCCCACCGCTTCAGGAGATCGACGTCGATCCCCGGACCACGATCCGCGACGCGGATGAGGAGCCGCCGCCCCTCCCGTTCGACCCCTACCTCAACCGGCTCATCCTGAGGTGAGAACTTCACGGCGTTCTCGATGATGTGCCGAAGGAGCTGGCTCAACATCTGACGATCACAGACCGCGAGCTCCGCGTGCCGATCGACACGGACGGTCAATCGATCGCGGGGGTTTCGGACGCCCAGCGTGTCGATGACGCTATCCAGGAGGTCGCGCGTGACGATCGGTTCGGGTCGGAGGAAGGCGTCGTCGTGCTCCATCACAGCTCCGACCGTCGTCACCAGGTCGGTCAGGCGCTGGGCTGCGCCGGACAATCCCTGAAGGAGTTGTCCTCCCTCGGGAGAGACCATCCCGTGGAATTCGAGGGTCCTTGCGACCCCTGCGATCACCGTCAGGGGTGTCCGGAACTCGTGCGAAACCGTTGCGATCACCGCTGCCTTCCTGGTCGCCAGGTCGCGTTGCTCGTTGGCGAGCTCGACCTCCCGGCGAGCAAGATCTAGCTCCCGCCGGCGCGCGGCCTGGACCCGCTGGACCAACGCGGCCGTAACGATCCCGATGACGACGAACGTCAGGCCCCGTCCCAGCCAAACGCTTTGGGGCTGCGGGACCGCCATCTTCACGTCGAGCGGCATCATGGGACCTGCCAGGATCGCCGCCGCGATCGCCGTGAGGATCGCTCCGCGATACTGGAACCGGGCGGCAGCGGGCAAGACCATCAGCGCGAACCACCCGGGCGCGACCGAAGAAGCGCCTCCCAAGCGGAACGTGATCACGTAGCAGAACAACAGCCCGAGCGCGACCAGGGTTCCCGCGAGGTACGCGGGGACCCGCGGACCCAGCAGGAGGAAGGTGTCTGTCCAGCGGCCCGAACGGTCCTCGACCAGCGCAGCGTTGGGCTCCGTTGCCATCCCTCTCCCATCGGACGAGCCAGGCGACGGCTTGAACGAGACTCCTCTAGGTTCGCTCTGACCGACCGGGACTGTCCGCTGAGCAACCATCTTGGACAGCTGGGAAGGCCTTGGAAAGGAACAGCTGGGAAGGCCCTTGACAGACCGCCGCGCCGATCAAAGCACCTGAGTCACGTCGCGGATCAACGCGACGAGTGAGACGAGCGTCACGCCGAGGAGCGCGGCTCGCCCGAGCCACACGATCGGCGTGGATCGCCAGAGGCCGGCCACCTCAGGCGCCAACCGATGGATGACGAACAGCATCGGCATCGCGGCGGTGATCACGAGCCCGAACGGTCCGGCGAGTGCCAACAGGATCAACGGAACGAGACCTACCAAGAACATGCGCGACCCATCGGGACCGGCTTCGCTATTCAATCGGCGTTCGATCGAGCGGCTCATCGCCACGCCGTAGATCGCGGGAAGGACGATGAACATCACGATGGCCATTGGAAGCGGTTCTAAGAGCGTGAAGTCGATCCCGCCCGGTCTGATCACGGCGGCGCCGCCGGCGATCCCCCCGAAGATCCCCGTGAGTCCCGCCCGCCACGCGAAGGGGAGCCAGGACCGCACCGCCAGATAGAAGAGTCCCCCGAGCACCCCCAATGCGCAGGTCGCGATCAAGAGGAACAAGGTGGACGCGCTGAACACGCCGATCGTGAACCCGTCGTCGGTCTCCGTACCTTTCAGTGATGGGTCCGACGTGAGCCGCAGGACGAACATCGCGAGCTCGCCCGCCAACCCCACCGATGAGGCCACCCATCGCCAGACCCGCCACGACGGCCGCCGACAGCCGGCGAGCCGAGGTCGCGAGATCCAGCTGCCAGCTCGACCCCGAGACGGCGCTCTCGACACCTGCAGCCGGTGGCACCAGGACCTATGCCATCGCTTCTTCGAGGGCGCGGCGGACCAGAACCTTGGCGAGCTCTCGGCGGTACTCGGCGCTGCCGAACGCGTCTGACGGCGGGCTCGTCCCCTCGTCGGCGCGCGCGGCCGCGGCGGCCGGATCCGAGCCGCCGCCGAGCGCCTCTTCCACGCCGGCTGCGCGCAGCGGCGTCTCCCCCATGTTGGTGAGTGCGACATGCGCGGCACCGTTAGACCGAACCGCGGCCACGCCGACCAGCGCCCAGTCCTGCGCGCGACGGTGGAACTTGATGTAGCTCCACCCAACGTCGTTCATCACCGGCACGCGCACCTCGACGAGCACCTCGTTCTCGGCGAGGTCCGGCGTGAACAACCCTTTGAAGAAGTCGCCGGCCGCCACGGTGCGCGACGCCCCACCGGCGCCGCGGACCACGAACTCCGCGCCGAGCGCCACCATCACGGTAGGCATGTCGGACGCCGGATCCGCGTGGGCGATCGAGCCTCCGATCGTGCCCATATGACGCACCTGCGGGTCACCGATCTCACCCGCGGTGTGCGCCACGATCGGGCAGAGCTCCTGAAGCGTCTCGCTGTTGGCCACGTCGTGATGCCGGGCGAGCGCACCGATCGCGACCACGTCGTTGTCTTGCCGGATGTAGCCCAGGTCGCCGATCCGCCCGATGTCCACCAGGGTCGAAGGCCGGGCTAGGCGGAGCTTCATCAGCGGCAGCAACGAGTGCCCGCCGGCCAGGATCTTCGCGTGCTCGTCGGCGGACAACAGCTCGATCGCGTGGTCGACGCTCTCGGCCCGCACGTACTCGAACGCTGCCGGGATCATGCGCCACCTCCCCGTGCGTCGCGGATCGCTCGCCAGACGCGCTCGGGCGTCGCCGGCTTGCCGATGTCGGTGACCCCGAGGTGACTCACGGCATCGATGACCGCGTTGACGACCGCCGGCGGCGCCGCGATGGTCCCGGCCTCGCCGATCCCCTTCACCCCGAGCCCGTTGGTCGTCGAAGGCGTGACGGTCCGGTCGAGGATGAACTCGGGCATCTCCACGGCCGACGGCACGAGGTACTGCGTCATCGAAGACGACATCAGGTTGCCCCGTTCGTCGTAGACCGCTTCCTCGTAGAGCGCTTCCGCGATGCCCTGCGCGACCCCCCCGTGCACCATCCCGTCCACGATCATCGGGTTGATCACGTTGCCGCAATCGTCCACGGCCACGTAGCGGAGGATGTCCGTGGCGCCGGTCTCGGTGTCGACCTCGACGACACAGACGTGCGTTCCCGCCGGCCAGGTGAAGTTGGGCGGATCGAAGGCCGCCGTTCCCTCCAGCATCGGCTCGACGCCCGAGGGTAGGTCGTGCGCGTGCCAGGCCGATGCGGCAAGCTCCGGGATCGTCCGGGCCTTGTCCGGCGCACCCTTCACTCGGAACGCCCCGTCGACCCACTCGAGGTCATCTTGGGATACCTCGAGCTCGTGAGCTGCGATCGTGGCGGCCTTCTCGCGCACCCGCTCCACGGCCCGGCGCAGGGCTTCGCCACCCACCGCCGCGGAGCGCGACCCGTAGGTGTCCATGCCCATCCTCGACACGGCCGTGTCTCCATGAAGCACGTCAACGTCTTCGGGCGTGACGCCCAGACCATCGGCGACGATCTGCGACCACGACGTCGCGTGCCCCTGTCCGTGCGGCGAGGTCCCGGTCCGCACGACGACCCTCCCGTCGGGACGACACTCGACCTCGGCCGCGTCCCACCCTCCGGCGGCGTAGCGGAGCGCTCCGAGGATGTTGGAGGGAGCCAGTCCGCACATCTCGATGTAGCTGGAGAGCCCGATCCCGATCTGCTTCACGTCGCCCGACTCACGCCGCGCGGTCTGCTCCTTGCGGAACTGCTGGTAGTCCACGAGCTCCAGGGCCCGACCGAACGTGGGCTCGTAGTTCCCGGAGTCCAAGTTCAGGCCCATGAGCGACGGCGTCGCCTCGTCGAACGGCGGGTGAAGATTCATCCGGCGCACCTCGGCCGGATCCTTGCCGATCTTGCGGGCGAACGCATCCACGAGCCGCTCGATCACGTACGTCGCCTCGGGCCGACCGGCCCCGCGGTACGCGTCGGTCGGCGTGGCGTTCGTCATGATGCCGGTGAACTCGTACCAGTAGGCCTCGGTCGCGTACGGGCCCATGTAGACCCATCCGCCCAACTCGGGGATCCCCGGCGTGAGCAGCTGGAAGTACGCGCCCATGTCGGCCAGCTCGACGAACTTCATCCCGAGGATCTTCCCGTCCTCGGTGCCTGCGAGCGTGCAGTCGTGGAGCACGCCTCGTCCGTGGATCGTCGCCACGTAGTTCTCTTGACGGCTCTCGATCCACTTGATGGGGCGGCCGAGGTTGCGCGTGAGAGCAAGCGCGAGCGCCTCCTCCGCGTATACGTCCAGCTTCGAACCGAAACCTCCCCCAACGTCTGGCGCGATGATGCGGAGCTTCGACTGCGGGATGCCGGTCGCGATGGAGAGTCCTACGCGACAGATGTGCGGGATCTGCGTGGCTGAAACCAAGGTGAACTCGCCGGCGGCGGGGATCCCGTACGCGAGGCACCCGCGTGGCTCGATGGCGTTGGGGATGAGTCGCGGCTGCGTGTAGCGCTCTTGCACGATCACCGGCGCCGACTCGAAGATCGATTGGTCCCCGGCTCCTCCGTGGCTCCAATGCACGACCTTGTTGGTTCCGAGGTCCTCATGGATCACCACCTCGTCCTTGGCCGCTTCCTCCAGATCGAGGACGACCGGGAGCGCGGTGGCCTCCACGACGACGGCCTCCGCCGCATCCTCGGCCTGCTCGCGCGTCTCGGCGACGACCACCGCCACGGCGTCTCCCCCGAACCGGATCTTGTCCTTCGTGAGCGGCCAGTGGGTGGGCACCTTGATGTCCTCGGTGATCGGCCACACCATCGGCAGGCTCGCGGGGAAGGCGTCCTCCAGGTCCGCCGCGGTGAGAACGGTGATCACGCCGGGCATCGACTTCGCGGCCGATGTGTCGATCCCATCGATCCGGGCGTGTACGTGGGGCGGGCGAACCAGCTCCATCCAGGCCATCCCCGCCATCGTCTGGTTATCGACGAAGGTGCCTTGTCCCGTCAGCAGCTTGGCGTCTTCTTTGCGGAGGACGGAGGATCCGATGTAGCTCTCGGTAGCGACCATCGATACCCCCTCAGGCCTTCGCGCCGCTCATGGATCCGGCGGCGTCGAGGATCGACTTGACGATGTTGTGGTAGCCGGTGCAACGACAGAGATTCCCCTCCAGGGACTCCCGAACGTCTTCCTCGGTCGGTGTCGGGTTCTCCTTCAGGTAGCTCGCCGCGGCCATGATCATGCCGGGGGTGCAATAGCCGCATTGCAGTCCGTGGTTGCGATGGAAGGCGTCCTGGAGCGGGTGCATCTCTTCGCCCGATGCCATGCCCTCGATCGTCGTGATCTCGCGTCCGTCGGCCTGCGCCGCGAGGAGCGTGCACGACTTGACCGACTCGCCGTCGAGCAGCACGGTGCAACTGCCGCACGATGAGGTGTCACATCCCACGTTGGTGCCGGTGAGTCCGAGGGTCTCTCGGATGAGGTAGACGAGGAGCGTTCGAGGTTCGACGTCCGCCTCGCGCTTCACCCCGTTCACGGTGACGGCGACGTTCGTCACAAGTGACTCCTTTCGGACCGGAGCGGCAGGGGCCGTTCGATAGCGCCGGAGTGTAGTCCTGCCCGTCAGAACGCGCGAACCGAGGTGCGCTACTCGTCGTACGGACCTTCGCGGGGAGAGACCTGACCGATGCCCCGGAACCAGCCGAGAGCACCACCGATCAGTGCGCCGATGAAGGCACCGATGCCCACGGAGAGGCTTGTGCCTGCACTCCCGAAGACGAGCCCGACGAGCAGACCGATCCCCGCTCCGACCGCGAGGCCGATCAACGCCCCCATCGCCATCCGGGCGGCCATGCCACCTGTCTCTTCCTCGAACGACATGTCAGCTCCTCGGTTCGTCGCCGGGATCCGGACTGTCCAGACTCGACATCCCCATCACCAACGCGCCCACCCCGGCCCCGAAGATCAGGCCCACCAGGAGGAAGACCAGCTCCCATCCGCTCGTGAAGCCGTAGAACACGCCACCCAAGATCGCGCCGAGGACCGCCCCGGCCGCCCCGCCGATGAGGAGCCCGCCGACCGTCCGCCGGCCCACTCGTCCCTCGGCCCCGCGTTCGCGTCTGTCGTTCGAGCCCTGCATCTTGGATCTCCAGTCCGCTGAGAGGAGGCATCGTATCCCGACCACGCGGAGGTCGGTGCAGACTCAAGGGAAGAGCGGAGTGTTGGCTACCAGCTGTGATCGTTCGCGGCCATCGCCGCCGCGCCCGTGCAGGCGGAGCCGGTGCCATAGGCGGGGAGACCCATCGCTGAGAGCTTGACCCAGTAACAGGTCCCCGACGGTCCGAGTACGGCGGCAGCCCATGCAGCTTGGCTGGATGCCACACTGACTACGGTGCCCGACGTCGAAGGTCCCGTCGTGTAGGTGAGCGTCGGATCCAGCAGGGACAATTGGTCGGGACCGACCGTGCCGTACCCGTTGGAAGCCTGGTACGCAGCCGATGCGGCCGACATCGCGATCCGCGCGTTCATCTTCGCCTGGATGTCCTGCGCCCGGTCTACCTGTTGCACGACCGAGACCTGATCGCTCGCGACCTCCTTGCCGCTCGCTCCCACGAACTGGAGGTACAGGGCAGCCACGGCGAACACCAGCACGATGACGACGCCTCCCCACAGGAGCGTCCTCCCGTCGAGGCGGGGCCCACGCGAGGGCTTCCCCAGATTGAACGAGTCCATCTCCCATGCATCGACCGTCGTCGGCAGCCTCTTGAAGACGGCGTCGGTGTCGCTCGTTCTCGAGGGCTCCCGTACCATCGAGGGGTGAGCGAGATCACGGACGTCCTCGAGGCGATCGAGTCCCTCTCGGCGAAGGGCGAGAAGATGGCGCTCGCCACCATCGTCGCGGTCCGCGGATCGACCTACCGGCGGCCCGGCGCTCGACTGCTGGTGCCGGAGGACGGAGCTCCGGTCGGCAATATCTCGGGCGGCTGTCTGGAGGGCGACGTCGCCGACATGGCGCGGATCGTCATGGAGGAGGGCCGCGCGCGGCTCGCGGGATGGGACCTGACGGCCGACGACGACGAGGTCTGGGGTCTTGGCCTCGGCTGCAACGGCGCGATCGAGGTGTTCATCGAGCCGGCCGAGCGAGCCGCCGACGTGGCGGGCGCACTGCGGATGGCCCTGGAGGAAGAACGGCCGATCAGCGTCGTGACCGTGTTGGAGTCGATGCTCGACGCCGTGCCCTCCGGCGCCCGGATCGTGGTGAAACCCGACGGCACGAGCGAGGGTTCGCTCGGGGACGCGGATCTCGACCGAGCGGCCATCGAGGCGGCGACCGAGCAGCTCGCGGCGCAGACGTCGGAGATCCGCGTTCTCCCCGGCGACATCCGCGCGTTCGTCGAGGTGCTGGAGCCCCCCCTCCGCCTGTTGATCTGCGGAGCGGGACACGACGCGATCCCGCTGGTAAAGGCCGCGTCGATCCTCGGCTGGAACGCGATCGTCGTCGACGACCGTCCTGGCTTCCTCACGGCCGAGCGCTATCCGGGCGCAGCGGGATTCGTTCCCGTCGAACGTCCGGCGGATGCCGCGAAGATCGCCATCGCGGACGAGCGCACGTTCGTCACCGTGATGACCCATAACTTCCTGCGGGACAAGGAGTACCTACGGTCGTTCCTGGGATCGCCCGCCACGTACATCGGGATGCTCGGACCCGCCGCCCGAACGCAACGCCTCCTGATGGAGCTGGCCGAGGAGGGGGTGATCATCTCCGATGACGACCGAGCCAGGATCCACGGCCCGGCGGGACTCGACCTCGGGAGCGAAGGACCGGAGGAGATCGCCGGGTCGATCGTGTCCGAGATCGTCGCGGTCCGCCGAGGACGCGCGGGTGGATTCCTCAAGGAGCGCCCCGGGCCGATCCACGACCGGCCCCGCCCGGGCGCCGAGGCCCGCTGAACCTACATCGGTACCTGTCCGTACATCTGTCAGGTTGCCGGTTGCAGCCACGCGTGCGATAAACAGATGTCCGCCCGGACAGCGGGCGAAGGTTACCGCGCCAGTTGGAAGGAGATGCGCACCGATGTTGCCCTCTCGCTTCGATTATCACCGGCCCGCGACGCTGGAAGAAGCCCTCGATCTTCTCGCCACCCACGGCGAGGACGCGAAGGTGCTCGCCGGCGGCCAGAGCCTGATCCCCATGATGAAGCTGCGGTTCGCGTCGCCGGCCCACCTGATCGACGTGAACCGGATCGCGGGTCTGGACGGCATCTCTGACGGCGACGGCGGCCTGAAGGTCGGCGCGCTCGTGCGGCATAACCAGTTGGTGGCCTCCGACGTGGTGAGTGCCCGGTACCCCACGATCGCCTCCGCCGCGCCGCAGATCGCCGACCCGCTCGTGCGCAACCTGGGCACGATCGGCGGCTCGCTCTCCCACGCCGACCCCTCCGGCGACCTCGGCTCGGTGATGCTCGCGCTCGGTGCGAGCGTCGTGCTGACGAGCGCGAACGGCGAACGAGAGGTCCCGATCGGCGAGTTCCTGGTCGACACGTTCCAGACGTCGATCGCGCCCGGCGAGATGCTCACCGAGGTCCACGTCCCGGCTCCGGGCGCCCGTTCGGGCGGCACCTACCTGAAGCTCGAGCGCAAGGTTGGCGACTACGCCACCGTGGCGGCCGCGGTCTTCTTGTCGATGAGCAACGGATCGATCGGCGCGGCGGGTCTAGCGCTCACCTCCGTGGGGCTCACGAACATCAAGGCGACGGCGGCCGAGGCAGCGCTCGTGGGCCAGGCGCCGAGCGAGGCCACGTTCGCCGAGGCGGCGCGTCTCGCCGCCGAGGCCTCCAGTCCGGTCACCGACGTCCGCGGGAGCGCGGACTACAAACGCCACATGGTCGACGTGTACGTTCGGCGCGGACTCGCGACCGCCGCCGAGATGGCCGGCGCGGCCTGACCCGAGAGGAGACGCCAACGATGGAAGTCACGGTCAACGTCAACGGAAGTGAGCGGACGGCCGACGTCGAACCCCGCCGGCTGCTCGTCCACCTCATCCGCGAAGACTTCGAGCTCACCGGCACGCACATCGGCTGCGACACGACGAGCTGCGGCGCGTGCACGGTTCTGCTCGACGGAACGCCGGTGAAGTCGTGCACGGTGTTCGGCGTCCAGGCCGACGGCCGCTCGGTCACGACCGTCGAGGGCCTGGCGACCGCGGCCGGGCTCAACCCGATCCAGGCCGCGTTCAAAGAAGAGCACGGCCTGCAATGCGGGTTCTGCACCCCCGGGATGATGCTCGTCGGATCCGCGCTCATCGCGGACAACCCCGACCCTACCGACGACGACGTCCGATGGGCGATCTCGGGGCAGATCTGCCGGTGCACCGGCTACATGAACATCGTGAAGGCGATCCAGGCCGCGGCGAGGGCGAAGGCCGAAGCCTCCGCGCCCGCCAACGCCTGAGCGGAAGGAGCTCGACGAAGATGGTAGACACCGAAGAGATCCGCGGGATCGGACACAGCGTCCGTCGCGTCGAGGACGACCGGTTCATCCGCGGCGTAGGCAACTACATCGACGACATCCACCTGCCCGGGATGCTTCACATGGCCATCCTGCGGAGTCCCTACGCGCACGCGAACCTGAAGAGCGTCGACGGTTCGAAGGCGCAGGCGCTCGACGGTGTGATCGCGGTCGTGACGGGCGAGCTGATGGCGCAACACGGCCTGGCGTGGATGCCGACGCTCTCGGGCGACACGGAGGCGGTCCTCGCGACCGACAAGGTGCGCTTCCAGGGGCAAGAGGTCGCCGCCGTGATCGCGACCGACCCGTACATCGCGAAGGACGCCCTCGAGCTGATCGAGGTCGACTACGAGCCGCTGGATCCGGTCACCACCCCGCAGCAGGCGCTACGGGCCGACGCCCCGGTGATCCGCACCGACAAGGAAGGCCAGACGAACAACCACATCTACGACTGGGAGACGGGCGACAAAGAGGCGACCGACGCGGCGTTCGCCGCGGCCGACGTCGTGGTCTCGCTCGACACGTTCTACCCGCGGTGCCACCCAGCCCCGCTGGAAACCTGCGGCTGCGTCGCCGACATCAACCCCGCCACGGGTCAGGCGACGATCTACATGACGTCGCAGGCACCGCACCTCATCCGAACGGTGTTCGCGCTCGTCGCCGGACTTCCTGAGGAGAAGATCCGGATCATCTCGCCAGACATCGGGGGCGGCTTCGGGAACAAGGTGCCGGTCTACCCGGGATACGTGGTCGCCACGGCGGCGTCGCTCCTGCTCGGACACCCCGTGAAATGGATCGAGGACCGCTCGGAGAACCTCATCTCGACCGGGTTCGCGCGCGACTATCACATGTCGGGTTCCCTGGCGTTGAAGAAGGACGGGACCATGCTCGGCTTGCGGGCGTCGCTTCTGGCCGACGAGGGCGCGTTCTACGCCGACGCGCAGCCGTCCAAGTTCAAGGTGGGGCTGTTCCACATCGTGAGCGGGTCCTACGACCTGCCGGCGACCCACGTCACGGCCGAGGGCGCGTACACGAACAAGGCCCCGGGGGGCGTCGCCTACCGTTGCTCGTTCCGGGTGACGGAGGCCTCGTACCTGATCGAGCGTCTGGTGTCGAACGCCGCCTACGAGCTGGGGATGGATCCGGTGGAACTCCGGAAGAAGAACTTCATCCAGAAGGACCAGTTCCCGTACACGTCGTCGACGGGATTCGTCTACGACAGCGGCGACTATCAGGGGGCCATGGACAAGGCGCTCGAAATGATCGGGTACGACGACCTGCGCAAGGAACAGGCGGAGGCGCGCGCCCAAGGCAGGCTGTACGGCATCGGCGTCGCGTCGTTCACCGAGGTCGTCGGGGCCGGCCCCGCGAAGGACTACGACATCATCGGTGTGAAGATGAACGACGGCGCCGAGCTTCGCATCCATCCGACCGGCAAGGCGATCCTCAAGATCAGCTGCCAGACGCAAGGTCAGGGGCACGAGACCACGTTCGCCCAGATCGTGGCCGGCGAGCTTGGCATCCAGCCTGAGGACATCAAGGTGATGCACGGCGACACGGACAACACGCCGTACGGTCTCGGCACGTACGCCTCACGCTCCACGCCGACGTCGGGCGCCGCCACGGCCATGGTCGCCCGTCGCGTCCGCGAGAAGGCGATGAAACTCGCCGCGCACCTGCTCGAGGTCGCGGAGGAGGACGTCGAGTACGCCGATGGCAAGTTCTCCGTGAAGGGCGCGCCGGATCAGGTGAAGACGATCCAGGACGTGGCGTTCGCCGCCTACACCAACTTCCCCGAGGGCATGGAGGCCGGCCTGGAGGGCAACTACTACTACAACCCGCCGAACCTGACGTTCCCGTTCGGGACGTACGTCGTCGCGGTCGAAGTTGACCCAGACACCGGCGTGTGGAAGGTACGGCGGATGGTCGCGGTCGACGACTGTGGGGTGCGGATCAACCCGATGATCGTTGAGGGCCAGATCCAGGGCGGGCTCACCGAGGGGTACGCGATCGCCGCGATGGAGCTGATCACGTTCGACGAGGTCGGCAACGCGATCGGCACGAACTTCACGGACTACCTGATCCCGACCGCGTGGGAGACGCCGAAGTTCGAGCTGGGCGAGACCGTCACGCCGTCCCCGCACCACCCGATCGGCGCGAAGGGCGTCGGCGAGTCGGCCACCGTCGGCTCCCCCGCCGCGTACGTGAACGCCGTGATCGACGCGCTCTGGCCCGATGGTGTGAAGAACATCGACATGCCGGTCACCTCGGCGAAGGTGTGGGAGGCATTGGAGGCCGCGAAGGCGGGCTCCTCGGCGTGAAGCCGGACGTCCTTGCGCTCGCGGCGGAGCTGTCGGGGCGAGGCGAGCCGTTCGTGCTGGCCACCGTCGTGTGGCGGCGCGCGCCTTCGTCGGGTAAGGAGGGCGCGACCGCACTGATCACGCCCGACCGGCGCGTGCGCGGATGGCTCGGCGGGGCGTGTGCCGAGCCGACCGTGGTGCGGGAGGCGCTTCGCGCGTTGGAGGAGGGCTCGCCACGTCTGCTCTTCCTCGGTTCGCCGGAGGAACTGGAGGGCCGTGCTCGTGACGGCGTCGTCACGGTCCCGATCGCGTGTCAGAGCGAAGGCGCACTGGAGGTCTACGTGGAACCGGTCCTGCCGCAACCGCAGCTCGTGGCCATCGGACGTTCGCCCGCCGCCGCAGCGCTTGCGGCGCTGGCGACCGGCTTGGGCTGGCGCAGCGTCCTGATCGAAGACAGCGGAGAGCTGGACGCCGACGTAGACGAACGCTCGTACGTCGTCGTGGCGACACAGGGGCACTTCGATGAGGACGCATTGGAGCACGCGCTCACGACGCCTGCGGCCTACGTCGGGCTGGTCGCGTCGCGCAAGCGGGCTCAGGCGGTGCTCGGGTACCTGCGGGACCGGGGCGTTTCCGACGATGCGCTCGCACGTGTGCACGCGCCCGCCGGGTTGGATCTCGGACACGTGGCCACCGATGAGATCGCGGTCGCGATCATGGCCGAGATCGTGCAGCTCCGAGCGGCCGGAGCGTTGGAGCCGGGAGCGGTCACGGAGGCGCCAGCTCGACACGAGGAGATCGATCCGGTCTGCGGCATGACCGTCGACGTGGCCGACGCGCGTTTCCGGACGGTGCACGACGGACAGACCTACTACTTCTGCTCAGCGGGATGCCTGGCATCGTTCACGAAGGACCCGGCCTCGTACCTGACGGTCGCTCCGTGACGGCGCCGGTAGGCTGACCGTCATGCTGATCGAGAACGCGTTCACCGTGAAGGCGCCGGTTGACCTGCTCTGGAACTACCTGCTCGCCGTCGAGAAGATCGCGCCGTGTATGCCGGGCGCCGAGCTGACCGAGGTCATCGACGATCGCAACTGGAAGGGCAAGCTCAACGCGAAGTTCGGCCCGGTGAGCCTGTCGTTCGCCGGGACGGTGTTCATGGAAGAACGCGACGACGCGCTACATCGGGTTGCGCTGACGGCCAAAGGCATGGAGGCCAAGGGCAAAGGCGCTGCGAACGCGAAGGTGACGTCCTGGCTCGAGCCGGGTCCGAGCGAGGACACGACCACGGTGAAGATGTCGGCCGACATCACGCTCACCGGCGCCGCGGCGCAGCTCTCGCGGGGCTTGCTTCCCGAGATCACCAAGAAGCTCACGCAACAGTTCGCCGATTGCCTGGAAGCCTCGATGACGGCCGAGGGCGCGGAGGCCGCCGGTGCGGTTGCAGGACAGGCGGCTCGTCCGACGGCAGCCAAGCCGGTAGGCGGGATCGGGCTCGGGATCTCCGCGATCTGGTCGATGATCTCCGGCTTCTTCCGCAGACTGTTCGGGCTGAAGGCCAAGTCCTGAGGCGACGCAAGTGATCTCGGGTGTCGTCCTGGCGGCCGGCACCGGGACACGGTTCGGAGCGACGAAGCAGTTGGTCGTTGTCGATGGCAAACCCCTCGCGCAGCACGCGATCGACGCGTTGGTGGACGCCGAGGTGGACGAACTGATCGTGGTGACCGGCCACGACGCCGTCCGAGTGGCATCGGGACTCGCGCTCCCGCCCGACGCGCGCGTGGTCTACAACGCCGCGTACCGCGAGGGACAGTCGACGTCGCTCGGCGCGGCGCTGCACGCGCTCGGCGACGAGAGCGAAGCCACGGTCGTGCTGATGGCCGACCAGCCGGGCGTCACGGCCGAGGTCGTCCGCGCGCTGGTCACTCGCTTCCGCGCGACCCGCAAACAGATCGTGCGCGCGATGTATCGAGACGGCCCAGGTCCGACGCTGCTGTCACGCGAGATCTACGCCGAGGCAGGGCATCTACACGGAGACGTCGGAGCCCGGGTGTTGATCGCATCCAATCCCGAATGGGTGGAGGACGTCGCGATCGACACGCCAGCGCCCCACGACATCGACACTCCGGAAGATCTCGAGCGTCCGTAGATCCACCGAGGACGTCGTCTCCGTCAGCATGATCTACCCGCAGGTCCTCCCTCGGTTCCTCGACGACACGCTCGCCGCGTTCCAGCGAGCGAGCGATCTCCTCACCGAGGCCGGGGGCAAGCACTACATCGCCGACTGGCTAGGTGACATGCGCCAGGAGGACTGTCGCCGGCACTTCGGATCCCACTACGACCGGTGGGTGGAGTCGAAGCAGATGTTCGATCCTGTCGGTGTCTTCTGCTCGCTCTTACTGTCCTGATCCATCACCCTCCCGAGGGGGGCGAACCATCGTCCGGTCGTTCGCGGGCTCGAATCCGAACTTCGCGTAGAGCCCGTGGGCGTCGCGCGTGCCCAGATACCACTGGAGATCGCGATGCTCCGGATGCTCGACCGCCTCGCGCACCAGCTCTTCGCCGATCCCCCGGCCGCGATACTCGGTTAGCACGAACACGTCGCCCAGCCAGGCCACGCTTGAGCCATCCGAGACCACGCGACTGAACCCGACGAGCCGATCGCCGTCGTAGGCCGCAACCACGCGTGCCGACTCGCGAACCAACCGCTCGATCGTCTCGCGCGAACGACCTGGCACCCAATAGGCCTCTTCGCTCAGGTACCGATACACGGCGTCGACGTCGACACGGTTGCGATCGTCGTCGATCTCGATCCCTTCGGGCAGCGATCGTCGCATCAGCAGGTCAGCCCCAGCCGGCGATGTCGGAGTGCGGGCAACACCTGGCGGATCCGCCGCAGCTCCCCCATGTCCAGCTCGGCGAACCACACCCCGTCGCCCTCTTCGGGTGCACGCACGCTGATCCGTCCCCACGGATCGACGACCATCGAGTTCCCGAACGAGCGCCGGCCCTTTTCCGGCGGACCGAACGTGCCCCACTGCCCTGTCGCCACGACGTAGCACTGGTTCTCGATCGCCCGAGCGCGCAACAGGATCTCCCAATGGTCCTTGCCGGTCTCGTACTGGAACTGCGCCGGCACCGCGAGCACCTCGGCGCCGAGCACCATGAGTCCCCGGTACAGCTCGGGGAACCGCAGGTCGTAACAGATCGACAGACCGATCCGCCCGACGTCGGTCTCGTGCGTAACCAGCTGATCCCCCGGCGTGAACGTTGCCGATTCGCGGAATGGCGGCTGCCCCTGCAGTTCGACGTCGAACAGGTGGATCTTGCGGTACCGGGCCACGAGCTCGCCGTCGCGATCGAACAGCGGCGACGTGTTGTAGATGCGGTCGTCGTCACGCTCAAGGACGCTCCCGCCGATGATCCACATCGAACGATCACGTGCGATCGTCGACAGCCGTTCCGTGATAGGGCCGGGGATCGACTCCGCAGCTTCGACGCGACCGGCCGCCGTACCGAGGTAGACGAAGGTCTCGGGTAGGGTCGCGACGTCCGCACCGCCGTCGGCGGCCTCGGTCAGCAGGCGTTCGGCGAGGACGACGTTGGCCTCGACCTCCTCACCCGACCGCATCTGGCATAGGGCGACCCGCATGGTCGCCCAGTCTAGGCGTGGCGGTCGGCGGCCGGGTCCCAGTCGGACAGGTCGTGGCGTCCCGCGATCTGGAGCTTGCGGTAGACGTGCGCCAGGTGGGATTCGACCGTCCGCTCCGAGAGATGGAGGCGTCCCGCGATCTGCTTCGTCGTGCTGCCCGCGCGGGCGAGCACGGCGACCTCCCGTTCGCGCGCCGTGAGCGCGCCGACCGACTGCGAGGCGCGGCGTCCCGCCGGGCCAACGGCGCGCAGTCGGGCGACCGCGCGCTCCTCGAACATCGGGGCCGGCAGGGCCGCGTAGATCCCCACGGCCTCCACGAGCGGCTCGATCGACTCGGCGCTCGGCACGACGCCGGCGAGCCTCCCGAGCGCCCGGGCCGCGATGAACGGCGCGGGGATCTTCTGGGCTTCGGTCGACGCGGTGGCGAGCGCCTCCGCCGCGCCGGCGCGATCGCCTCGCGCGTCGGCGACGAGACCCTCCACGTATCTCGCCGCGACACGAGCCAAGGGTGACTCGGTTCCATGGCCGGCGAGCCGCTCCGCCCAACGGCTGGCGTCGTGCAGGTCGCCAGCTTCGATCGAGGCCTCGACGACGTCGGGAAGGACGTGTGCCGATACCGGCGGCGAGTCAAGCTGAGTCGCCCACACGGCAGCCCGCTCGAGCCGAGCACGCCCCACGTCAAGGTCGCCGGCGAACCATCGGGCGCAGCCGTACGCCCAGTCGTGCCAGCAGGAGAACGCATAGAAGCGCCGATCACCGTACGTCCGTTCCGCCTCGGCAAGGAAGGGTTCCGCGGCGCCCGCATGACCGGTGACGACGAGCAGCAACGCCGCGAGCGAGAGCGTCCACGCCGAATGGATCGACGGCATGGTGGGATGCATGGCCTGGATCGCTTTGCAGTCGGCAAGCGCGTCACCCCACCTTCCGAGGAACCAGTTCGCCCTGGCCCGGGTGAAGTAGGCGACATCGCTCGCGCCCAGTCCGGCCGCGATCAGCGGGTCGATGATGGCCGCGCCCTCGGCGGGCCGCCCG
Organism: uncultured Actinomycetes bacterium; assembly: GCA_963695975.1. Lineage (GTDB taxonomy): Bacteria > Actinomycetota > UBA4738 > UBA4738 > HRBIN12 > JBBQVZ01. The sequence continues at coordinate 66,020 of CAVOIB010000006.1, forward strand.
CCGAGCACGTACGCGTCGGTGAGGACGCCCGTGTGCCACGCGAGCTGCGCCCGCTCGTTCCGCTCCTCGGCGATCGCCATGCCGCGGCGGCCGGCGGTGATCGCCTCGTCCGTGCGACCCAGCAGGGCGAGGCCGTGTCCGTGTGCACCGAGCGCGTGCATCACCGCGCCCGTGTCGCCCATGGTCTCCGCCTGGAGGATCGCCTCGCCGCTCATCCGCACCTGCTCGCGGAGGTCGCCACCCTCCCCGCGGATCCACGCGAGCTCGTTCAGGGCCGCGGGAACCCGGTCCATCGCGCCGCACGCTTCGAACAGCCGAACCGCGTCCTCGGCCGCTGCGCCAGCCGACGCCAGGTCGCCAGCTCCCGTCGCCAAGAACGACGCGAGCCGCATCTTCGTCGTGCCGAGGACGCTCTGGTCGTCGGCCACGAGCATGCTGAGCTCCTCCAGCGCGGGGATCCCCACGCCGTGATCGGATGCCTCCGCCGCCTGCCAGGCGATCTCGTCGAGCAGCTCGATCCGACCCTCGACGGCGTCGGGAGGCGTGAGGGCCAGAGCCGCGCGGAGGTTGGCGAGCGCTTCTCGATGCGATTGGCGCTGTTCCTCCAACCGCGCCGCGTCCCGGATCACCCTGAGCGCTTCGTCGTCCCCGATCGTCGCGCCTCTGGCCGCGTGATAGGCACGAACGGTGATGTCACCCTCGCCGTAACGCGCCGCACGCCGGTGAAGCGCGGCGCGCCGAGCTGCGCCCATGTTCTCGTACACGGCCTCCTGCACGAGCGGGTGCACGAAGTCGTACCCGACCGCTCCTCCGACGACACGGTCCGTGAGGAATCCCCCGGCGACGAGCTCGTCCAGGCCCTCGGGCTCCCGCTCGACCAGGGTGGCCACCACGCGCAGTGAGAACGTTCGGCCGAGGACGGCGCACGCATCGAGCACGGCTCTCGGCTCGGGGTCGAGCGCCTCGACCGCGACACGCACGCGTTCCTTGACGCTGGCCGGAACCACACGGTTGTGCGTGTCCGCCGCCAGCTCCTCCAACAGCGCCACCGTGAAGAGCGCGTTCCCGCGCGAACGGCCGAAGAGCCACTCGGTGAGATCGACGGTCGCCTCCGTCGGACCGAGCGAGGCGACGGCGAGCTCGTCGACCGCCGCGCGTTCGAGCGGCGACAGCCTGAGTTCTTCCGCCAAGCCGTCCTTCCGGAGGGCATCGACGAGCCGACCGAGTTCGACATCCGATGCGAGCGAGGCCGTCCGGAGCGCCGCGACGACGAGCACAGGGGCGGCGAGCGGGCTGCGACCGACGTAGGCGAGCGCCTCCCACGTCGACGGGTCGGCCTGGTGCAGGTCGTCGAGCTCGACGACGAGCGGGCTGCCGGCTGCGATCGCAACGAGGAGACCAGCGAACGCCTCGAGCAGCCCGAGACGAGACGACGGCCCATCGGGAGACGATCCCAGCGCCGCCGCCGCCGCCGGTAGCACCACGGCCAGATCCTGCAGACCGGATCCGCAGAGTTCCCGCACGGTCTCGACCGGGATGGTGCGGAGATGCGATTGGAGCGCCTCGGCCAGCACGGAGAACGGGACCGCGCTGGCCAGGGGCGAGCCACGGCCGACCAGGCACAGCGCCCGGCCCACTGAGCCGCGGAACTCCTCGAGCAACCGCGTCTTGCCGATCCCCGGATCGCCGGTGACGAGAACGATCCGGCTCCGACCGGTCGAGGCGTCTCGGAACGCCGATCGGAGCCACCCGATCTCGATGTCTCTCCCAACGAACGGCGCCACGGGCGCAGCTTCGCAGGTCCGCGAACCCGTAGCCAAATCCGTACCGATCCCGGATGTTCCGTCGGGGCGCCGCCCGCAGGCTGAGGTTGATCGAGACCGGAGGAGGTCGGTGATGGGGTTCAAGGTGGAGGGCGATTACTTCGAGGCGTGCACGTGCGCGGTGAGCTGCCCGTGTGTCTTCCTCGCGCCTGCGACGGAGGATCGATGCGACCTGATCCTCGCGTGGCACGTGGAGAAGGGGCAGTCCGACGACGTCTCTCTCGACGGGCTGAACGCCGTCATGGCGGTGCACTCGCCGCAGCAGATGACCGACGGCAACTGGATAGTGGCGCTGTACCTGGACGAACGCGCGACGGCCGAGCAGTCCGAGGCGCTCGGGGGCGTCTTCAGCGGCGCCTCGGGCGGGCACCTCGCCAACCTCGGGCCGCTGATCGGACAGGTGGTCGGCGTGAGCACGGCGCCGATCGAGTTCTCCCGCGAGGGTGGAACGCGTCGCCTTCGCGTCGGTGACATCCTCGAGGCCACCGTCACGGAGACGACGGGCATGGACGGCGAGAACCCGTCGGTGATCACGAATCCGCTGCTCGGTGCGGTCACACAGCCGGTGCGCCAGGCGAAGTCGGAGCACGTCACCTTCGACGGGCACTTCACGCTCGACGTCATGGAGCGCAACGCGTTCATCACCGAGTTCACGTACGCGGGGTAGCGCCATGAGCTCGATGACGATGGCCCTGCCGCTGTTCCTTCTGGCGTGGGTGCCGATGATGGCCGTGATGATGGTTCCGTCGACGGCGCCGACGGCGATCCTATGGACGCGGACGATGGGGGGAAGGTCGCTCAGGCGCACGCGGCGCCTGAGCGCCTTCCTGACCGGGTACCTGATCGCCTGGGCCGCATACGGAGTGGGCGCGTGGGTGCTCGTCGGCGCCGGCCACCGACTGATGATGTCGTCACCGCGCGAGGCGAACTGGCTGGGCGCGGGACTGTTCGTCGGCGCCGGGATCTACCAGTTGACGCCGATGAAGCAGGCCTGCCTGCGCAAGTGTCGAACGCCGTTCGGCCGGGTCGTGCTGTATTCGGGCTGGAGCGGGCCCGCTCGCGATCTGCGCGCCGGTCTGCAAGAAGGCGGGCTGTGCGTCGCGTGCTGCTGGGGGCTGATGATCGTCCTCGTCGCGGTCGGCACGATGAACCTGGCGGCCATGGCGGTGCTCGCCGTCGTCACCGCGCTCGAGAAGCTCTGGCGGCACGGGCCCGCGTTCGCCCGAGCGATCGGCGTGGGGTTCATCGCTATCGGCCTCGTGGCGCTCGTCCACCCGCAACTGTTGACCGGTTTCGGCACGCACCAGATGGTGGGCCAGATGTCCGGCGACATGTCGGGCATGTCCGGGATGGCCGCCTCTCCTGCCGTGCGGTGGATCTGCGAGATCACACGGATCGCCGGACGCGCCTGACCGTCAACCGAGCTTCCGAGCCTTCCAGATCTCCTCGCTCGGCCAGCGGTTGGCCCAATCGGGAGAGACGAACCCGGCGCGAGTCGTCGCGCCCTCGGGAGCACGGATCTCGATCAGGTCCTCGACCTCGAAGCCACTCGAGCGGAGCAACCGGATCATGTCCCCGTATCCGAGGTGGAATTCGATCGATGGGTCGTCGGGCCAATCGAACCGATGGATCCCGAAGTAGTCACGGAGCAGCGTGTTCGACGCCGGGACGTTCTCGTCGTCCTCCGCGCAGAGCATGAGGATCGTCCCGTTCACCAGGAACGTCAAACGACCTCCCGGTCGAAGCACACGGGAGGCCTCGGGTATCCACCTGTACGGATCCGCCCAGATGCTCGCGCCGTACTCGGAGATCGCGAGATCGAAGCTTCCGTCGGCGAACGGTAACCGTTCGGCGTCCGCCTGCAGGATCGGGAACCGCAGGTCGAACTCCTGCTGCAGTCGCCAGGCGGTCCGGAGTTGCTCCAAGGAGTTGTCGATACCGATGACGCGGGCTCCTCGCCGTGCGAGCCACGCCGAGATGTAACCGGTACCGCACCCGAGCTCGACGCTCGCGAGGCCGTCCACATCATCGGGGAACATCGCGACGTCCGACTCGGGCGCGTCCCACAGACCCCAGGAGGGCTCGTCTCGTGACCATGCCCGATGGCCGGCGTCCGCGTAATCAGTAGCCCACCCGTCCCAAGCGGCGCGGTTCCGCGCGACGTGATCGGACTCGTCGGTCATGGATCCCCCAAGATAGCGGCCGCACGGATCGCGTCGAGCGCCTCAGGGTTCTCGAGGCTCGACACGTCGCCCGGGTCCACGCCGATCGCCGCCGACCGGATCGCGCGCCGGACGATCTTCGCGGAACGGGTCCTAGGGAGCTCCTCGACGAACAGCACCTTCGACGGCGCGAACGCCTTACCCAGGTGGTCGGCCACGACGGTCCGAAGCTCGATCGCCAGCGCGGCGGAGCGTTCGACTTCCGGCTTCACGACCACGAAACACCAGATGACTTCCCCTTTCACCTCGTGTGGGACGCCGACCGCCGCCGACTCGGCGACCGCGGGATGCGACGCGAGCGCCGACTCCACCTCTGCGGGGCCCAGACGCTTCCCGGCGATGCTCAGCGTGTCGTCGCTGCGGCCGTGCAGGAACCAGAAACCATCTTCATCGATGGTCGCCCAGTCTCCGTGCACCCATACCCCAGGGAAGCGCCGCCAGTACGTGTCGAGGTAACGCTCGTCGTCGCCCCAGACCCCGCGCGTCATCGCCGGCCACGGCTGCTTGCAGACCAGCTCGCCCACTTGCCCGCGCGGAACGGGCAGACCGTCTGGTCCCCACACGTCGACGTCCATCCCGAGGGCCGGACCGCGGAGCGTGCACGGCTTCAGCTCAGTGATCGGGAGCGGCGAGAGGAAGCACGCCCCGACCTCAGTCCCGCCCGAGAGGTTGATGATCGGGCAGCGGGAGCGGCCCACCTCCTCGAACAACCAGCGGTACGGCTCGGGGTTCCACGGTTCGCCCGTCGACGCCAGGATCCGCACGCCGGTGAGGTCGTGCGCACGGACCGGTTCTACCCCCGATGGGATGAGCGCGCGGATCAGCGTCGGCGAGACGCCCAGCGTGGTCACTCCGTGCCGCTCGACGGTCGCCCACAGCCGATCCGGGCCGGGGAAGTTCGGCGCGCCTTCGGTCAGCAGCACCGTCGAACCGAGCGCGAGTGCGCCGACGATCTCGAACGGACCCATGATCCAGCCGAGATCCGTCACCCAGTGCAACACCTCGCCCCGATGCAGGTCGACCTGGTACGCGACCTCTTCGGCGATCTTCACGAGGAACCCACCGTGGACATGGAGCACGCCCTTCGGCTTGCCGGTCGTGCCGCTCGTGTAGCCGATGAAGAGCGGATGCTCGCTCTCGAGCATCTCGGTGTCGAAACGGCCGGGCTGTGAGGCGATCAGCTCGTCCCAACGGACGTCCCGGGAAGGATCCCAGGGCACGCTCTCGGTATCTAGTCTGTTCCAGACGAGTAGGTGCTCCACGCACCCGGCCTCGTCGGCGGCGCGGTCGGCGATCGTCTTCATCGGGACGGGCTGGCCACGCCGGAACGAGGCGTCCGCGGTGATCAATACGTTCGCGTGCGCGTCGGACAGTCGCGCGGCAACCGCCTCGGGGCCGAACCCGCTGAAGATCGGGACCCAAACGGCACCCAGCTTCGCGCATGCCATCACCGCTGCAACGATCTCGATCGCCATCGGCATGAAGATCCCCACGGTGTCGCGCTCACCCACACCGAGCGATCGAAGCCCGTGGGCGAGACGATCGGTCAGCTCGCGGAGCCCGCGATACGTGATCGCCCGGACGTCGCCGTCCTCGCCCTCCCAGATGACAGCGACCGCTTCCGGGGTGCGTTCGGCCCACAGGTCCACGCACTGGTGCGCGACGTTGGTCCGGCCGCCTACGAACCATGTGGCCCACTCGATCCCGGCCGACGTGTCCAGCACCCGCTCGTACGGGATGGGGAACGAGATGTCCAGGTCGGCGACCACGGCGTCCCAGAACCACGCGATGTCGCCCACTGAGCGCGCGACGAGCTCCTCGTAGGCATCGATGCCGTGCCCACGCATGAACCGGGTGACGTTCGCCCGCTCGACGTATTCAGGGGAAGGCGACCACACCACGTCGTGCACGCGGACACGGTATAACCCTCCGGATGGAGCCGCGAGTCGGAGTGGTCGGGATCGGCTGGTCGGGCTTTTCCCCCACCACCCCCGGAGTCTCGTACAAGGAGCTGATGTTCGAGGCGGCGCGATCCGCGTACGCCGACGCCCAGGTTGACCCGCGCCGCGACATCGACTCGTTCGTGTGCGCCTCCGAGGACTTCGAGGAGGGCACGAGCATCTTCGACGAGTACCTGCCCGACCAGCTCGGCGCGGTGCAACGACCGGTCCACACGGTGGCCTCGGATGGGTTGTTCGCGATCGCGACCGCGGTCATGTTGATCCGCTCTGGCGTGGCGACGGCCGTCGCCGTGGAGGCGCACTCGAAAGCCTCCGATGTCGTCTCGCACGGGCGGATCGACCGGTTCGCGTTGGATCCGGTGCTGAACCGGCCTCTCGGGATCTCGACGCTCGCGGTCGCCGGGCTCGAGATGCGGCGGTACCTCCACGTGAGCGGCCGCACGGCCGAGGAGTGTGCGGAGGTCGCCGCGGTGAACCGAGCCCACGCGCGTTCGAACCCGCGAGCATCGCACGCGGACGCCACCGATGCCTCGCCGCTGTTCGACCCGCTCACGCGCGAGCAGGCGGCTCGAAGCGTGGACGGGTGTGTCGTGGTGGTCCTGCGCGGTGGTGCCGACGGCGCTGCGATCCTCCGGGGTGTTGGGTGGGGCCAGGATGCGCCCAGCCTCGAATCGCGCTCCTGGGATGAGGCGGTGGCCGTGAAGACCGCGGGCGAGATGGCCTTCCGCCAGGCGGGGATCGGGCCTCGGGACGCGGACCTAGCGGAGGTCGACGACACGTTCGCCTACAAACAGCTCCAGCACCTCGACGCCTTGGGACTGAGCGGGCTCAACGCCGCGCGCGTGAACCGCTCCGGTGGCGCGCTCGGCGAGGGCCACCTCCACGAGGCGAACGGTCTCGCTCGGTTCCTCGCGTGTGTCGAGCAGCTTCAGCGGGGTGATGGCAGGATCGGCATCGTGCAGTCGTGGCGAGGCGTGCCGAGCTCGTCCGCCGCGGTCGCCGTCCTGGAGGGAGTCGCATGATCGGCCCGGCCGACCTCGTTTATCTGTTCGTGGCGGACATGGACCGGGCGATCGCGTTCTACGGGGACGTGCTCGGTCTCACGCTCGAATACCGGGCGGGCGATGAATGGGCGCAGTTCGGCGCCGGCCCGCTGAAGATCGGGCTGCACGGGACAGGCTCTGCCGGCCAGTCCCGCACCGGCGGCACGCTCGCGTTCACGGTCGCCGACCTCGACGCCTCGAAGACGAAGCTCGCAGAACGAGGCGTCGAGCTCGGCCACGAAGGCGGCGGCGAGCGACTTGGACCGAGGTTCGTCGAATTCGCCGATCCCGACGGGAACGTGCTCGCGCTCTTCGAGTACGAGGAGCACGAGTGACGGGACGGCGTGTCGCGGTGATCGGCGCGGGGATGACGAAGTTCGTGCGGCGCGCGCAGGAGACGGGCAAGGAGCTCGCTTGGCAGGCCTCCGCCGCCGCGCTTTCCTCTGCCGAGATCAGCCTGGAGCAGGTCGACGCCGTCTGTGTGACGAGCGCGCCCGACGCGTTCGATGGGGTGCACCGCAAGGGCGATTACCTTGCCGACGGCGCGGGCGGGTTCGGCCGGCCTTACATCCGCACGTACGTCGGGGGCGGCAGCGGTGTGTTCACGGCGATCCAGGGCTGGTACACCGTCGCGTCGGGCATGGCCGACGTCGTGCTCTGCGTGGCCGAGGAGAAGATGTCGACCTGTCAGCCGCACCCGCAAGGCGCGTTCCTCACGATCTTCGACAACATCATCGAACGCCCGCTCGGACCCAACCTGCTGTGGATCTTCGCGCTCGAGATGAACCGCTACATGCATGCGTACGGGTTGGACAAGCGCGACATCGCGACCGTCGCCGTGAAGAACAAGCGCAACGCGGCCGATCACCCGGCGGCCCTGCTCGGCCACGCCGACATCACCGTCGAGGACGTCCTCGCGTCGGAGGTCCTCGCGTGGCCGGTGCAACGCCTCGACGTCTCGCCGATCAGCGACGGCGCGGTCGCGGTCGTGATGGCCTCCGAGGAGGCGTCGAAGCGGTTGAGTGGCTCGCCCGTCTGGGTCGACGGGGTCGGCTGGAACCTCGACACCGCCTATTGGACGAATCGTGATCTCGCCTATCCCGAATACGTCGAGAACGCCGCCCGGATGGCGTACGACATGGCCGGCATCACCGAGCCGCGCAAGCAGATCCATATCGCCGAGCCGTACGACCCGTTCGACTACAAGGAGCTGCACCACCTGGAGGGCCTGCAGCTCTTCGACAAAGGGAAGGCGCCGGAGGCCGCGCGCGACGGCGTGACCGCACGCGACGGCGACCTGCCGTGCTGTCCCTCCGGCGGGCTGCTCGGCGTGGGGAACCCGATCGCCGCGGCCGGGCTGATGAAGATCGCTGAGCTCTTCTGGCAGCTGCGCGGCGAGGCCGGCGCTCGGCAGGTGCCCGGTACGCCGGAGCGCGGGGTCGCTCAGGCGTGGGGCGACCTGATGCAGGTGGGAACGGTCGTCGTGTTGGGGGCCGACGGGCGGCAGCGAAGCGGCGGCGGCGCGACCCCGCCTGTGTCCACGCTCGGTCCGACAGCGCTTTCCGACACCGGGTTCCACGGCGCGACCGGATGCGTCGACGACAGGTACGACGCCGAGTACGAGTGGGACGCGGGTGAGGCGATGGGCGCGTTCCTCGAGGGGGTTCGCGACGGGCGGGTCGTCGCGACCTACTGCTCCTCGTGCGAGCGGACGCTCGTGCCGCCCCGCAAGTTCTGCGAGCGGTGCTTCCGACCGACGGACCGCTGGACCGAGGTCGAGGCGGTGGGCCGGGTTGAGACGTTCTCGATCTGCCATGTGACGTGGGACATGCGGCCGGTGGATCCACCCGAATTGCCGGCGGTGATCCGGCTGAACGATGCGAGCGAGGGCGGGTTCCTGCACAAGCTCGGCGAGGTGGCGCCCGACGACGTGCGGATCGGGATGGCAGGTCGAGGCCGTGTGGCGTCAGCTCGGGGACCGCACCGGCTCGATCCTGGATATCGCGTACTTCCGTCCACGAGGAGGCGAGGCGTAGATGGCGCGCACGGTGCGCGGTGGGATGCCGGTGGGCTTCCACTACACACCTGGCGTGGGCAACACCACGTTCTTCGAAGCCCTCCGCGACCGCGGGGTTCTGCTCGGGTCGCGCTGCGCGGCGTGTGACTTCACCTACCTTCCAGCGCGGATCTTCTGCGAACGCTGCTTCGCGGGGCTGCAACCCGACACCGAGTGCGGCCCGGGCGGAACGCTCGAGTCATTCACGGTCGCCTACGTCGGCATCGACGGCGAACCACTCGAGGAGCCGGAGACGGTGGGCCTCGTGAGGCTCGACGGTGCGGACACGCTACTCATGCACCGCCTGATCGGCGACGGCCCGTGGGCGATCGCCGCACGGGTCGAAGCCCTACTCGCGGACGACCGCGCAGGCTCGATCCTCGACATCGTGGGATTCGGGTCGGCATGAACTTCGATCTCACCCCCGAGCAAGAGGAGTTCCGCAGGGTCGTCCGAGAGTTCGCGGACGAGGTCGTCGCGCCGCAGGCGGCCGACGCGGACCGAGAGGAGCGGTTCCCGCTCGACGTCGTGAAGCGGATGGGCACGCTCGGGCTCTTCGGTCTCCCGTTCCCCCAAGAGTACGGCGGCTCGGACGCTGATGCGATCACGCTCTGCCTGGCGATCGAGGAACTCGGACGCATCGACCAGTCCGTCGGCATCACCCTTTCCGCGGCGGTCGGTTTGGCCGGCACGATGATCCACCGTTTCGGCACGAGTGAGCAGAAGGAGCGCTGGCTCGCCCCCCTCTGCCGGGGCGAGGCACTTGGTTCCTTCGCCCTCACCGAGCCGGATGCGGGTACCGACGCCGCGGCAGCCCGTACCACCGCTCGCCTGGAACGTGACGAGTGGGTGATCGACGGCGCGAAGGCGCTCATCACGAACAGCGGCACGCCGCTCACGACCTTCCACGTGGTCGCCGCGGCAACCGAACCGGGCGGCGGACCCAAGGGGCTCTCGACGATCGTTGCCCCAGCCGACACGCCAGGCGTCGTCGTGGAGCCGTCCTACCGCAAGCTCGGCTGGCATGCCAGCGACACGCACGGGCTCACGTTCGAAGGCTGCCGCGTCCCGGCGGACCACCTGCTCGGCGAGCGGGGCCGCGGCTTCCCGCAATGCCTGGAGATCCTCACGGGTGCGCGCATCTCGATCGCCGCCCTCGCCGTCGGCCTCGCGCAGGCCTGCTTGGATGCGAGCGTGGCGTACGCCAAGGAGCGCGAGGCGTTCGGCCGGCCCATCGGTTCGAACCAAGGCGTGCAGTTCACGATCGCCAACATGCGGACGAGAGTTGAGACAGCGCGCCTGGCGACCTACCACGCCGCGTGGCTGAAAGATCAGGAGCGGCCGCACCTCGCCGAGGCCTCGCTCGCGAAGCTCGTCTCCAGCGAGGCGGCCGTCGACTGTGCGCGCGACGCCATCCAGATCCACGGCGGGGCAGGTTTCATCGAAGAGTCACCCGTGGCGCGCTTCTACCGTGATGCGAAGGTCCTCGAGATCGGGGAGGGAACGAGCGAGATCCACCGGTTGATCCTCGCGCGCGACCTCGGTCTGCCGGACACGTTCTGAGTACCGATGCCCGAGGGCAGGTACACGGTCATCGGCAAGGACGGGGAGCCGGTGGGCACCGAGGTCTTCCGCTGCGCGCCTGGCCCGATGGGCTGGCGCTATTTCTCCGAGATCGACACGGCCGAGCACGGCCAACACCACGAGACCGTCGACGTCGTCGTCGACGAAGACTGGCGGATCGTCCGCCTTCGGATCGATACCGGTGAGCACCGAGTGTTGATGGAGCCGACCGACGACGAGCATCTCGACTACCTCACTCCGGCGACCAACCTGATCACGACGAAGCGACTTGCCGACACGACCGACATCGACGTCATCTTCATCGAGCCGTTCTCGCTGGAGCAGACGCGCGACCGTCAGCGCTACGAACCAAGGGGTCCCGAGGTGGTGGAGACGCCGGTCGGTCGGTTCAACGCTCTCCGATGGACGTACACATCGCTCGAGAGCGGCTGGACCTCGGACCTGTGGGTCGCGGGCGACGTCGTCGTCCGTTACGACCACATCTTCGAGCTGGTGGCGTACGACCCGGGGGCGAGCGGGCCGCGCACGCTCTCTTGAGGTTGCGGAACGGCCGGCCCCACGGGCACGGGCCGGCCGTTCGAGCCGAAGCGGAGAGGGGGTCTTACTCCGACTTCAGCAGCTCCACCTCGATCTCGAGGTCGACCTTCTTGCCCAGCAGCATGCCGCCGGTCTCGAGGGCCGCATTCCACGTGATGTCCCAGGCCTCACGGTCGACCGTGGTCTTCGCAGAGAATCCCAACACCGAGGCGCCCTGGGGGTTCACGGTCATCCCGGCGAACTCCCCGGCGAGCGTCACGGGCTTCGTGATCCCACGGATCGTGAGGTCCCCGTCCAGCTCGAACGCGTTGGCGCCGGTCGGACGCGCCTCCGTGCTGCGGAACGTGATCGTCGGGTACTCGTCCGTCAGGAAGAAGTCCCCGCTCTTGAGGTGGTTGTCCCGCATCTCCTGGTTCGTGTTCACGCTCGCGGCAACGATGTCGACCTTGGCCGACGAGTCCTCGGGACCCTCGCCGATCACGACCTCGCCTCTGAACTCCGTGAACCGACCGCGCGCCTTCGAGAGCAGGTGGCGAACCACGAACTCCACCGAGGAATGCGCCTGGTCGACCGTGTACGTCCCCGCGGGCGGGAGCTCGATGCCCTCGATCGTCCTGACTGCCTGTGCCATCCGGTGCCTCCTTGTCGCTCCTGGCCGTCGCCCCTGCGTTGGCCGCCTACGCAGGTACTAACATAGGAATAGTTACCCAGTATTCCGGAGTTACTGAAGATATATGATGAGGTTCGCATGACACCGGAGAACGAGCACGTAGACGGCATCTGCCAGCACTTCCAGCGTGCCGCCGACCTGCTCGGCAAGCGCTGGAGCACCCTGATCGTGAGCGCCATGATGGCCGGAGCCACGAGGTTCTCCGACATCGGCGACGCGGTGGCGCCCATCTCCGACACCCTGCTTTCCGAACGGCTCAAGCAGCTGGAGGCCGAGGGCATAGTCCGCCGGGACGTGACGCCGTCCACGCCGGTGCTGATCGAGTACCACCTCACGGATGAGGGCCGGGATCTCGAGCGCGTGATCGACGAGCTCCGCCGCTGGGCCGAACGCTGGGCTGACGCCCCGGCCACTCGCTGACGCCAAGACCTCGGGATCAGGCCTCGATACCACGCAGGTATTCGGCCACGGCGCTCAGATCGCGCCCTTCGAACCCCGCTGCGAGCGCTTGGCCGACCGTCTTCCGGTTCTGCGCCGCCTGGTCCATCCGCGCGCCGACCTCTCGGGCGAGGTCCAAGATCAGATCGAGGTCTTTCGCCATCAGCTCGAGCAGGAACGCCGGGGGGGTCTCATCCGGATGCTCGAACGCGGGACGCTTGTACAAAACGAACGGCGCGGCGGCCGCACCCGCGGCGAAGACGTCGTAGGCCGCGCTCCGCTCGACCCCGGCCTTCTCCGCCAGGACCAGGGCCTCGGACAAGCCCACGTCGATCGCGTGGACCAGAGCGTTCACCGCCAACTTGACCGTTGCGCCCGCGCCGCGCTCACCGACGTGGAATACCTTGACCGCGAGTGCATCGAGGACGGGCCGAGCCCGCTCGAGCGCCGCAGCGTCGCCGCCGACCATGATCGTCAGCTCGCCCCGTTCGACGACGGGCACACTCCCCGACACCGGGGCGTCCAGGAAGGCAGCGCCCCACGGGTCCACCGCCTCCCCAACGCGATGGACGGTGTCCGGCGCGATCGTGCTCATCTCGAGGATCACCTGACCCGACCGAGAGGCGGCCGCGGCCCCGTCGTCGCCGAGATAGGCCGCCAGCACGGCCGCATCGTCCGCCAGGCTGCTCAGCACCACGTCGGCGCCTTCGACCGCCGCCGCCGCGGTGGGCACCGACGCCGCCCCGTGCGCCGAAGCGACGGCCTCCGCGCGCGCGGACGTGCGGTTCCACACGATGACGTCGAACCCGGCACGCCGCAGCGTCCCCACCATGGCTCCCGCCATGTTCCCCGCGCCTAGCACCGCGACGCCGGGAGTCACGTGAGCGACCAGCCCCCGTCGATACGGAGCTCGGTCCCGTGCATCGAGGGGTTCTCCAGCAGGAACACCGCCGCGTCGGTGACGTCGCGCATCTGGACCAGACGACCGGTGGGCGTCTTGGCGAGCGTGGCCTCGAGCGCCTCCGTCTTCGGCGCCCAGAAAGGACTGTCCGCCACGATCCCGGGATGCAAGGCGTTCACGCGGATCGGTGGCAGCTCCGCCGCCAACGTCCGAACCAACCCGTCAACGCCGTGGTTGATCGTCGTGATGGTCGTGGAGCCGGGGTACGGACGGAGCTTGGCGAGCCCGCCGTAGATCACGATCGAGGCATCCGGCGTGAGCCGGCCGAGCAGCCTGTGGATCGTCTCGATGTACCCGACGAGCTTCAACGTGACGAGCCGGATCGCCTTCGCCACGTCGTAGTCGGCGACGCTGTTCAGGTCGCGGTCGAGGGCGGCGAGCGCGAGCCGGTCGACGGAGCCGATCGCTTCCAGTCCGGCCGCGATCGTCTCAGGCTCGGAGAGATCGAACGCGGCGCTGCCGACGTCGTCGCCGAGCTCGGCCGCCACATCGGAGGCGCGTTCCGCGTCCCGCCCCGTGATCACCACCCGGCGGCCGGCCTCCGCGTAATGGCGGGCAAGGTCCCGGCCGAGCCCTTGGGTCCCGCCGACCACCAAGACCGTGTGCTCATCCATCCGCGTTCATCCTTCCTCCGAGGTCGCGACCGTCAGGTACTCCCAGTCGCGGGCGAACCGGTACGAATGGCGCGAGGGCGGCTGCGGCGCCTGCGTCTCGAGCCACCGGACGATCCCGGGTCCCGGGTTCATGAACGCATGTACGCAGCCCACGCCCGCCCACGCCACGTCGCCGGGCACCAGGTGGTACCGCTCGCCGTCGAACTCGGCGTCGACCTCCCCCTCGAGGATCAAGTAAGTCTCCTCGTACGCATGGTCATGACGCCCGGCGACCCCGCGCGGCTCGTACTGCACCATGAACATCGTGAGCAGGTGAGCGCCCAGATCGGCATCGATCATCATCTTCACGGTGATGCCGCTGTAGACGAGCAGCGCCGTGCGCATGCTGGCTGAGACCGCGAGCATGTCCTGCGTCTGCTTGCCGACCTCCATGTTCGCCGGGTCGATGTGCCCGAACGACCGCGTCCGGGGGTCGCGCACGTCGATCGCGACCGGCTCGCGCTCGGGAAGCGCCGGAACGGGATACGTGTCGCCCTGCACCCGCGCACGCGGCTGCGGCGCCACCATCTGCGCCCATCGGACGGGAGCGTCGGAGACGTTGCGGAGCGCGTGCGGCGCTCCGACCGGGGTCACGCCGTAATCGCTGGGGCGAAGCAGGTTCGCACCCTCGCCCGTGTCGACGACGACCTCGCCTTCCAGGACGAACAGGCTGTCCTCGAAGCTGTGCACATGCCACGGGATCCGGCCGCCGGCGTCCAGCTCGACGATGGTGAACCCGGTGTGGACGGCGCCGGGGAGGTGTTCGTCGATCACCGACCAACGCCGCAGGCCCATCGCGGGAGCGGGCGCCGCAACGAACTGGAGCTCGCTCGCGGTGCGGACGACGTGTCGTGAGCTCACGAGGGCGGCGCCTCTGTCTTCTTCTTCGCGAGCGCCTCCTGCAGGAAGTCACTCGACGCGAGGAGCTTCTTCAGCGCCGATCCCCAATCCCCCGTTAGCTTGCCGTCGCGCTTGCGGATCGCGCCGCCGACGATCACCGTGTCGACGTTCGCCGTATCGGCCGCAAGCACGACGGTCCCGACCGGGTCGATCACCGGCGCCGTCCCCGGGGCGGTCCCGTCGATCACGACGATGTCGGCCTGCTTCCCGGGCGTGAGCGAACCGACGCGATCCTCCAACCCGGCCACGTGCGCGCCGTCGAGCGTCGCCATCGTGAGCATGTCGCGAGCCGTAAGGGCGTTCTCGGGCAGCGGCTCCTCGCTTTCCCACACGGAGTCGTTCGACTTCCAGCGATCTTCGGCGAACGCGCACCGCATCTCCGTGAACATGTCGCCGGGGACCGTGGTAACGACGTCGATCGACAGGCTCGGGCGGAGCCCGGCAGCTCTCGCCTTCATGAACGGCGGCCAGCCGTGCCCCATCTGCATCTCTACCTGGGGCGCGATCGAGATCGTGCCCTTGCTCTTGGCGACCAGCTCCCACTCCTCGTCCGAGAAGTAGCAGCAGTGGATGTAGGTCGTATCGGCGCCGAGTAGACCCAGCCCGTCGAGCTGCTTGACCATGCCCCACTTACCGGCAAGTTTCCCCATCGCGATGTGCACGGTGATCGGGATCCCAAGATCGCGGGCCATGCCCCACTCTTCGCGGACCACGTCGTCCTGGCAGAACCCGGGCCCGCGCGTGGCCAGCCCCATGGTGAGCAGGCCGTCGTTCGACGAGAAGTAGGTCGAGTGGATCCGCTCCACGTCGTCCCGCGGGATCGCGATCGAACTGCCGTACCAGTAGTCGACGAGCGAGGTGTTCGCGCTGCCGTAGGCGTAGAGCGCGCGGATCCCGGCCTCCTTCAAGCCCTGGATCGCCGCGTCGGGGTGGTCAGGGCTGTTGTTGATGTGCGACCAGTCGACGAGCGTCGTGATGCCGGCGTTGAGGCATTCCATCGCTCCCGCAAGGTCGCTGGCGTAGACGTCCTCGGGTCGGTACAGCGGGGCGAAGCTGTCGAGCACCTCGACGAAGTAGTCATCCAGCGTGGCGTTCGGCGCACAGCTGCGGATCGCCGCCTCCCACGTGTGACGGTGCGTGTCCACGAACCCTGGGATCACGATGCTCCCAGTGCAATCGATCACCTTGGCGTCGGCGGAGATGTCCTTGCCGACCTGGACGATGGCCTCACCTTCGATGAGAACGTCGCCTCCGGCGATGTCCCCGAGCTGCGGATCCACGGTGAGCACATGGCCACCTCGTAGCAGGATCCGATCCGCCATGTTCTCCCCCTCCTTCCCTCTTCTCTCAGCTCACAGCGCGCCGAACACCCTCGACGATCCGATCCACGGACGGGATCGCGGCATCCTCGAGCACCTCGGCGGCAGGTAACGGGATGTGCGGCGTCGTCACACGAACGATCGGTCCGTCGAGCGAGAAGAACCCCTCCTCTGCGACGATCGACGAGATCTCCGCTCCCCAGCCGCACAGACGCGGGTTCTCCTCGACGGTGACGAGGTGGCTGGTCCTGCCGACTGAGTCCAAGATCATGCTCACATCGAGCGGCACCAGCGAACGGACGTCGATGACCTCGGCCGAGATGCCTTCGCCGGTCAGCAGTTCGGCGGCGGCGAGTGTCTTGGGGACCATGGCCCCGAGTGCGCAGATCGTTGCATCGTCACCTGAGCGGAGCACCCGAGCGCTCCCGAGCTGATCCACGATCTCCCCGTCGGGAACATCACCTTTGGTCGAGTAGAGCACCTTCGGCTCGACGACGATCACGGGATCCGGATCACGGACCGCGGCGGCGAACAGGCCGATCATGTCGGCCGGCGTGGACGGGACCACGACCTTCAGGCCGGGGATCGCCATCATCCATGACTCCACGCTCTGCGAGTGCTGCGCGCCGAACCGTACACCGCCGCCGTTCGCGGTCCGGATCACCAGTGGCAGCGCGACCTGCCCGTTGGTCATGTACCTGGTCTTCGCGATCTGGTTCGCCACGATGTCCCAACAGACGGCGAAGAAGTCGCTGAACATCAGCTCGGCGATCGGGCGCAGGCCGTTCATCGCCGCACCCATCGCGGCACCGATGATCGCCTGCTCGCTGATGGGCGTGTCTCGCACACGGTCGGGGCCGAACCGATCAAGGAGTCCCTCGGTCGTCTTGAACACACCGCCGGCCGCCGCGACGTCTTCGCCGATGAAGCAGACGGTCGGGTCGCGCTCCATCTCCTGCGCGATCGCGCGCGCGACGGCCTCGCGGTAGGTCAGCTCCGCCACGCGGATCCCCCGTCGGCCCACAGCTGCGTGTCGAGCGAGGCCACATCCGGCAGCGGTCCGGCTTTCGCCTCCTCCGTCGCACGCTCGACGGCCGCGATGACCTCGGCGTCGATCTCGTCCAGGACACCGGCCTCGATGCCTTCGCCAAGCAAGCGTTCTCGGTACATGGGGATCGGGTCCCGTCCCAGCCACTCGGCCACCTCGTCGTCGGGCCGATACTTCCCGGGATCGGCGCGCGAGTGGCCGCCGTGGCGGTACGTCACGGCCTCCACCAGCGAGGGGCCGTCGCCGGCGCGCGCCCGATCGACCGCACGGCGCGCTGTCGCGTGTACGTCGTCGGGATCGTTGCCGTCGACCAGGATCCGCTCCAGGCCGTATGCGGCGGCTCGATCGGCCGCCGGATGCTCCACGGCCGTCACGTCGCCGATCGCCGTGTACTCCATGTAGAGGTTGTTCTCGCAGACGTAGACGACCGGCAGCCGCCAGACGACGGCGAGGTTCAGCGCCTCGTGGAACGCCCCGATGTTCGTGGTCCCGTCACCGAAGAAGCAGACCGTGACCTGCCCGGTGCCGCGCGCCTGAGCGGCCCACGCCGCCCCAGCCGCGATCGGCATGTGCGCGCCGACGATCGCGTACGAACCCATCGCGCCGTGCACGACGTCGGTCAGGTGCATCGACCCGCCCTTGCCGCCACACACGCCGTTCTCCCGGCCCATCAATTCGGCCATCAGCGCCCCCATCGACGCCCCGCGAAGCAGCGTGTGGACATGGCCACGGTACGTGCAGAACACCAGGTCCTTCGGCTCCAGGACGGAAGCGAATCCGGCGGCAACCGCCTCTTGGCCCAGCCCCAGGTGCGAGGTCCCCTTCACGAGACCCTCCAGGAACAGGTCGTGCGCCCGCTTCTCGAACAGGCGCCCCTCCTGCATCTTCCGGTAGATGTCGAGCCGGACGGCCGGGTCCGGCAGCATCGTTGTATCCGTCATCGCCAGCCTCGGCGTCCGTCTGCGTCCATACTCAGTACTCGTTCGCGACCATCAGCTCTTCGCACGGGAACAGCGTGATCACGCGGCACCCGTCCGCGGTGACGACGACCTCTTCTTCGATCCGCGCCGCCGAGCGTCCGTCCGCGGCGGGGCAGTAGGTCTCCAGCGCGAACAGCATGCCTTCCTTGATCTCCAGCGGATCCACGAAGGAGTTCAGGCGCGTGATGATCGGGCGTTCGTGGAGGCTGACCCCGACCCCGTGGCCGAACTGGAGCCCGAAAGCATCCATCTCGTCTTGGAACCCGAACTCCTCGGCCTTCGGCCACACGGCGGCGATCTTGTCCGTCGTGACACCCGGCTTGACCAGGTCGATCGCGGCATCCATCCATTCGCGTGAGCGCTTGAACGCGTCTCTCTGCGCGGTCGACGCTCGTCCGACGACGAACGTCCGGTAGTAGCAGGTCCGGTATCCGTTGAAGACGTGGATGATGTCGAAGTACGCCTGATCGCCGGGTCGGATCAGCCGGTCGGTGAAGACGTGCGGGTGCGG
Source organism: uncultured Actinomycetes bacterium (assembly GCA_963695975.1). Taxonomy (GTDB): domain Bacteria; phylum Actinomycetota; class UBA4738; order UBA4738; family HRBIN12; genus JBBQVZ01. Next base: position 84,726 of record CAVOIB010000006.1, read on the forward strand.
GCTGCACCGTTCGCCGGCGATCGAGTTGATCGCCTCGACGAACTCCGAGCCCATCTCGAACAGGCGCGCGTGCGCGAGGGCCACGATGTCGCTCTCGCGGACGCCAGGCTTCAGCGCCTCGAAGATGTCCTGGTAGACGCCGTCGACCATGGAGCAGGCCTGCGTCAACAACATGATCTCGTCCGGACTCTTGATCTCGCGCGCATCGGCCATCACCTGCTGCCCGTCATGGACCGTGATCCCAGCGTCCATGAGCTCGAGGAAGATCGACGTTTCGGCGACGTCCACGCCGAGCGGCATGTCCCCTACGCCCTCCTCGACCATGATCGAGTGGATCTCCTGCACGGCGCGCGCCTGCAGCCCGACCCGTGGGTGGATCGCACCCTGGAGTCCGGTGTTGCCGCCCACCGAGTTCGTCTCGTCGAACAGGTGAGGAAGCTGCAGCCGGTGCGCCTTCGCCGCAGATCCGAAGTCGAAGATCCGAGGCCGCCCCGTCCGCGTGAGGAGCGCGTAGCGTTCCCCTTTGTTGAACGCCCAATAGCCGATCTGCGTCGCCGTGACGTAGCGGATGTTGCTCGTCTCGAACAGGAGGAGCGCGCCCAGATCGGAGGCCTCGAGCGCCTCCCGGGCGCGGTTCAACCGGTAGGTGCGGAGGCGCTCGAAGTCGACGCGAACCTCCCAATCGACGCCGGCGATGCCGGGCGCAGGAGTGGTCGCGACCGGGAACCCGTCCGTCGTCATCGGAAGATCCTCCTCGAGCGCTGGGAGCGGGAACCGATCATCGGGTAGCCCCACTGTACGGGTCGGTCGCGGGCTGCATCATACGCCTCTCCTCCGGTCGTGCGCACTGCGACCGGAAGCCAAAGGTGTTCAGTGAGAGCGTCTATGGTGTCCAGTCTTGCTTGTCGCATGAGAACCTCCCCCTTCAGATGCCCGGTGGCTTGAACCCCGACTTGGCGACGACGAAGTCCCTGGACTCGGTGGCCATCCGTTTCACCGCCGGCCAGTCGACGTGGAGGAGTTCGCCGTGGCGTTTCATCACCCGGCCGGCGATCACGACCGTGTCCACGTTGCCGGTGTCCATCCCCGCCACGACCGCGGTCGTCGCGTCGTTCAGCGGCGTCACGTTGATCCGGTCGGTGCGCAGCATGATCAGGTCGGCCTGTTTGCCCGGCGTCAGGGTGCCCACCTTCGCGTCGAGCCCGTTCGCCCTGGCCCCTTCGATCGTGGCGCAGGCCAGGACCTCCTTCGCCGGGAGCGGCGACGTGCCCTTCGCGATCGCCGATGCCCGTTGCAGCGCCAGCACGGAGCGCATCTGGTTGAACATGTCGCCCGGCACGTTCGTCTCGACGTCCACGCTCAGGCTGGGACGCAGGCCTCTGTCGAGGAACTTCTGGATCGGCGGCATGCCGTGGCCCATCATCATCTCCACCGGCGACGCCAGGGAAACCGTCCCCCCCGTGTCGACGATCATCTGGATCTCGGTGTCGTTCAGCGTGGTGCAGTGGATGTACGTGGTGTCGGGACCAAGGAGGCCGGCCTCGCCCATCTCCTGGAGCTTCCCGTCCTGCCCGTAGCTCCCCACGCCCACGTGGGTCGTGATCCGCGCCCCCGCCTCGCGCGCGAGCTTCCAGTGGTCGCGCGACACCTCGAAGTCCGTGAACTCCGGGCCCGGTGCGGCCAGCGCCAGCGTGAGTAACTGGTCGGCCGTGGAGAAATGCTCGGTCGCCGCCCGGACGAACCAGCTGGGCTGACGCTCCTCCCACTTGCCCCACCACGGGAACCCGTAGGCGAACACCGCCCGAAGGCCGGAGTCCTTCAGCGCCTGGACGACCGCGTCGGTGTGGGCCGGTGAACCCTGGATGTGCGACCAGTCGAGGAGCGTGGTGATGCCGGAGTCGATCGCGCCCAGCGCGGAGAGCAGATCGCCGATGTACGCGTCCTCCGGCCGGAACGCGGGTGCCAGCTTGTGCAGCACGAACGAGATGTAGCTGGACCTGCCCTCCAGCGGAACGTCGGTCCCGATGTTGCGGAGCAGGCCCTCCCAGATGTGCCGGTGGCTGTCGACGAAGCCCGGCATGACGATCATGCCCGACGCGTCGATCACCTCCGCGTCCGCGGCCGCCAGGCCGGGCCCCACCTGGACGATCCGGTCCTTCTCGATCAGGACGTCTGCGGCCGAGAACTCGCCAACGTTCGGATCCAGGCTGAGCACGTGCCGCCCTTGATCAGCATCCTGCCCGTCGGCACCAGGCTGAAGTCGATCCCGGAGGGATAGAAGGTGGGCAGGTCGGTTGCCTTCGGCGGGCGGCTCCCGATCATCAAACGCCGGGCTCGCTTGTAGTTCCTCTTCACCAACTCTTTGATATCCCCGGCCTGGAACAGGAGGACCCCGATCAGGACCAGGAACCCGATGATCATCGGTCCATCGTTGGGTGACAGACCGAGGTATGGCAGGACGGTGAGGATGAGCGCGAGGAGGATCGCTGCCACCGTGCCGCCGATGAACGTGGCCCGGCCACCTGCGAGGGATGCGCCTCCCAGGACGGCGGCGGTGATGCTGTTCAGCGCGAAGGTGGAGCCGACCTGTGCGTTGCCGATCGGGGATCGGGCCATGACGAAGAAGGCGGCAAGCGTGGCGAA
>CAVOIB010000007.1:0-126760 GCA_963695975.1 uncultured Actinomycetes bacterium
GATCGTGCCCGCCACATCGGCCAGGCCGACGCGATCGATGCCCTCCGCGAGCGCCGCCGCAGCGCCGGGCGGCGTCCGGATCACCAGGCCGTGGTCGCTCCGCGTGAAGGAGAGCGCGAACTCGTCGAGCAGGTGCTTCAACAGACGGATCGGCGCTGCCACGGGCCGCTGTCCGGGAACGACGTATCGCGTGCCGTCGTGGTCGTGCACGCGCGCGAGACCGAGCTCCTCAACGTCGCGCGAGATGGTGGACTGCGTCGCGACGAGACCGAGCGAAGCGAGCCGCGCGCGGATCTCCTCCTGCGAGCCGAGCCGCTCGCGTCCGACGAGCGAGAGGATCGTCTGCTGGCGCTTGGACTTCAGGGCGCCGTTCCCGCGGCTCACGTCCTGGCCTCCTCGGCATCGGGGGTCACCATGGTGCCGACGCCCTCGGGCGTGAACAGTTCCAAGACCAGGGAGTGTTCGACCCGGCCGTCAACCAGGTGAACCCGTTCGACTCCCGCCTTGATCGCTTCGGCGGCGCTCTCGAGCTTGGGGATCATCCCTCCCTCCACGACGCCCTCCTGCCCGAGGAGATCCAGGCACTGGGCCCCCGACAGCTCGGACAGCAGGTCGCCGGTCGGCCCGATCACGCCGGGCACGTCGCTCAGGAACACCAGCTTCTGCGCCCCGAGCGCGATCGCGAGTTCGGCGGCCACGACGTCGGCGTTCACGTTGTACGCCTGCCCGAACTCGTCGACCGCGATCGACGCGACCACCGGCACGAACCGCTCGGCCATCAACGTACGGACGATCGCCACGTTCACGTGGATCACCTCGCCGACGAAGCCGAGATCAGGTGCGGTCTGCTTGCGGGCCATCAACAGCCCGCCGTCGACGCCCGAGAGCCCCACGGCGAGCACTCCGCCCGTCACGAGCGACGCAACGACCTCGGTGTTGAGCTTGCCCGCAAGCACCATGGTCGCCACGTCCAGCGTCTCGGCGTCGGTCACCCGCACACCGTCGACGAACGTGGTTTCGATCCCGAGCTGCGCCGAAACCTTCGTGACCTGAGGCCCTCCCCCGTGCACGACCACCGGGAGGATCCCGGCGCTCTGCAGCAGCGCCACGTCCTGCGCGAACGACGCCGCGAGCGGGGCTCGCTCCATCGCGGCACCCCCGTACTTCACGACGATGACTTTGCCATGGTGCTCCCGCATGAACGGCAGCGCCTCGAGCAGCGTGCGCGCCTTGGCGACGGTGCGCTGACGGATCTGCGGCGGCAGCCCCTCGTCGCTCACGGGGATACCGCCAGCGAGGGGAGCGCGGTCGCCTCATCCAGTCCGAGCGTCAGGTTCAGGTTCTGGATCGCCTGCCCCGCCGCTCCTTTCACGAGGTTGTCGATAGCGCCGACCACGACGGCGGTTCCCGTCCGAGGGTCGGCGACGGCCTGCAGCTCGATCGCGTTCGTGCCACGGGTTCGTTTGGAGTCGACCATCACGCCGGCGGGAAGGACGCGAACGAACGAGCGCCCTTCATAGGCCTCCGTCAGGCATGCGACCAGGTCCCAGGTCGAAGTTCCTGGCATCAGGGTCGCGTAGCTCGTCGTCACCACGCCGCGCACGGCCGGCACGAGGTGAGGAACGAACAGCACCGAAGGGGTGAACCCGCTGGCGAGCTCCAGGCCGCGCTCCATCTCGGGCGTGTGTTGATGCCGGGGCATCCGGTAGGGACGCACGCTCTCCTCGACCGACGTGTAGAGGAACGCGTCGCCCTCCGCCCGCCCGGCGCCCGACAGCCCGGTCTTGCCGTCGACCCGGATCACCCCGGGCTCCACCAGGCCCGCGGAGAGCAGCGGGGCGAGCCCCAAGATCACCGGGGTCGGGAAACATCCGGGATTCGCGACCAGCTGCGCCCCTCTGAGCTGATCGCCGAACAGCTCCGGGAGCCCGTAGATCGCCTTGCCGAGCCACTCGGTCGAAGGATGCTCGAACCCGTACCAATCGGGATAGGCCGAGGCCGGGAGCCGGAAGTCGCCGGACAGGTCGATCACGCGCATCCCCGCGTCCAGGAGCGATGGGGCGAGCGCCGCACTCACGCCGTGCGGCAGGGCGCAGAACGCCACGTCTGCCGATGCCACGATCTGGTCGACCGAGAGCTCGTGGATGGACCCGTCGCTCATGGAAGCCGACCCGAGATACGGATGGACCTCGCCGAGCATCTTCCCGGTCGACCCGGATCCGCCCAGGAACGTCACGCTGATGGCCGGATGCGCCGCGCATAGCCGGATCAGCTCGCCGCCGGCGAAGCCGGACGCGCCGAGCACCGCCACCCGCGTTGCATCGACCGCGTTCGCCATACGGGTAACTATGCAGAAGATGCATAGAACTGTCAATCGGGTCCTGCGCGACCTCCCGCGACGATGGAGAGCCGGCCCTCGGCCTCGCCGGCCTCCATCTCGGTGGCCCGGACCTGAGAGCGGGTGCGGGCGATCGACCCTCTGGCCATCCCGAGACTCGACCGGAACTCGTCGGCCCCGTTCGTGAGCATGGTGGCGGCGCGCGACACCTTGTTCTCGATGATCGCCTCCATCGACTCGAGTGCGGCGGCCACCTCGGCCAGGCTCGCCTGGGCATCGGCCGCGTCGCCGAAGCGCTGCACCAGGCTGTAGAGGAAGAGCACGATCGGGAGCGCGGCCGAATACGGGACGATCACGACCCCCTTCGCCCAGGCATCCGCGTGAGCGCGCTTCAGCACTTCGTAGGCGGCGTCGGGGACTGCCGCGACCGCTACCGGGGCCGTCACCGCCGGGTCGAGGTACTGGGCCACCTCTTTGGCGCGCGTGGCTACCGCTCGTTCCACATCGCGGGCGCACGCGTCGCGGAGCACGGGATCGGTCGCCTCCTCCAGCGCTTCCAGCTCGGCGAGGGCCGTCCACTTGGAGTCGATCGGCAGACGGCGTCCGTCAGGCAGCACCAGCCCGAACTCGACGATCTTGCCGCCGACACGGACGTCGGTGACGAGCATGCCCGGAGGCAGCTGCGACAGATGCTCGCGGAGGATGTGCTCGCCCGACCGTCCCTTCGACGAGCCGCCGGCGAGCACGGTCGACAGTCGCTTGATGACGTCGCGACTCTCAGCCTCCGTCCGCCTCCGCTCCTGCTCACGAGTGCCCAGCTCGTCGAGCGCCCGGCGCGCGCCGTCAAGACCAGCGCGCAACTGTTCGCTCGCGAGGTCACGCGTGGCCGTCGCGTCTGCGATCCGGCGGAGCTCGGCAGACTGCGCCTCCAGCCGCGCCTGGACGACGGCGAGCGAGCCATCGACGCCGGCAGTGCGACGGGGCTTGCGCGCCGCCGAGACGATCACGCCGAGCGCGATGCCGAGCGCCGCGGTGACGAGCGCGATCCCGATCGTGTCCATGTCCGTCCTTTCGTTCGGGGAAGGAAGGACACGAACGTAGTGTCCAGGTCTGACACGGGTCAGTCCGTGTGCGCGCTCGCCTCGCCGTCGACCTGCGATGAACGGACCGGACGCTCGACGAGTTCCACCGCAACGCCGTCGGGATCGGTCACGGTCAGGCACCGCGCGCCGAACCAGTCGCCGGGTTCGCTGATGAGCGTGGGCTCCCCCCGCACGTCGATCCCCGAATCGACCAGGCGCCGCTGGAGAACGTCCAGGTCGCCGACCGCCAGACCGACGTGTCCGGACCCCGGGTGGTCGAGCGGGAGCGCCCGGCCCTCACCAGCGTCGAGGTACTCGATCAGCTCGAGCACCTGCCCGCGTCCGAGATCCAGGTCGGCCGCCAACATCCGCGCGCCGGCGACGCCGGTGACGCGCTCGACCTCGACGCCGGAGAGCTCCGCCACCCCCCGCACCGGGATCCCCAAGAGGTCCCGGTAGAACGCGAGCGACCGCGCGATGTCGCCCGTCGTGATCGAGACGTGATCCAGTCCGAGGATCGTCATGACGCCCCACCGCCCAGCCGCCGGGGGATCACGTCGCGACGGAACACATCCTCGACGGTCTCCGCGCGCTTCACGATCTCGGCCTCGCCGCCGTTCACCAGCACGGTGGCCGGACGCGGCAGCGCGTTGAAGTTGCTCGAGGCCGCGTCCTGGTAGGCGCCCGTGTCGAGCACCGCGATGACGTCGCCGGCTTCCACGTCCGGCAGCCCCGCGTCCGGGACGATCACGTCGAACCCGCAGCTCATCCCGACGATATCGGCTATCTGGGCGGGAACTTCGTCGGCCCGACCTGCGGTGACGACCATCCATCGGTTGTGCTCGATCAATCCGTCGGGGAGGAACATCTCCGTCGTGTCCGTCTCGATCCACCGGTGCGGGAGCGGCCGCGACTGCGCTTTCACATGCCGGACGGTGGCCAGGTGGATCCCCGCGTCGGCGAGCAGCGCCCGTCCGGGCTCGGCCTCCAGCCGTATGCCCCTCGTCGTGATCCCCTGACGCGCCAGACCCCCCCGCAGCGAGGAGGCGATCGCCTCCGCGTAAGCCTCGATCGGCGGCGCCAGCTCGTCGAGCGGGCGCGCCGCGCCCCGGCCGGTCGCCCGGCCGGTGGGGTCCCGCGGCGTCGCGAACCCTCCGCCGACGTCGATCACGCGTGGCGTCCATCCGTCCCAGGAGCGAGAGAGCCGGCCGATCGTCGCTGCGAAGCTGGACGCCATCGACCGCCAGACCTCGACCGCGTGATGGTGCCGCCCCAGGTGCGCCATCACGCCCACCACGTCCAGCTCCTCGGCGTCGAGCGCGCTCCCTCCGGCGCCTTCGAGATCCTCGGTGGGGATGCCCGGCTTGTAAGCCGCAGCGGCCTCGCGGATCGTGACGTCGGTTTCGGCGAACTCGGTCAGCGTGTCGAGCCCGTCGTAGTCCGGGCGCACGCGGAACATCACGGTCGCCGTTCTCCCCGCCCGGCGGGCAGCATCGCGCGCGAGGTCGATCTCGCGGACGCTGTCGAGGGTGATGCGACAGCCGGCGTCCACGGCCTCCTCGATGAGCTCGGGCGTCTTCACCGAACCGTTGACGGAGATCAGCTCGGGCGACACTCCTCCAGTGAGCGCGGCCCGGAGCTCCGACGGTCCGAACGTGTCGCAGCCGGTCCCCTCCTCCGTGAGGATCCGGCGGAGCGCCAACGTGTGGTTCGCCTTGATGGATGGGAGCAGGCGCACCTCCCCCTCCGGCCAAGTGGCGGCGAATGCCGCGGCGATCCGTCGGGCGTTGCCACGGAGCTGGGCTTCGGACACGACGTGCAGCGGCGTACCGAAGCGCCGCGCGAGCTCGACGGTGTCGCACCCCTCGATCCAGAGGTGGCCCTCGCGTACCGAAAGGCATCCTTCGATCGCGATCGCCGGGGAAGAGCGCGTGCCCATCGCTCGCTCAGCTCTGGTAGATGGGCTGGAAGAGCGAATCCCACACCTGCTGCTCCTCGGGCGTCAGCACGCGGTACCCGTGTAGGTTCGAGTACATCTCCTCAGTCGGGTACACGAGCGGGCTGTCGGCGACCGGGCTCCCCTGGGCGGCGAGGATCTCCTGCGACGCTGGGACCGGCGAAACGTTCTGGATCCACCCGACGATCATGGCCGCCACCTCCGGCTGATAGATGAAGTCCATGAACGTGAGGGCGTCCAGCGGATGCTCGCTGAGCTTCGGGATGCACAGGCTGTCGGTCCACAGCATCGCGCCCTCGTCCGGGACCACGAATCGCAGCTGCGGCGCATCGGCCTGCTGGAGCTGCAGGATGTCCGCGGACCAGGCCATCGTCAGCGCCACCTGGCCCGTCGTGAGCGCCGCGGTGTAGTTCTGGCCGTAGTACTGGCGGACGATCCCGTCGTTGCGTTGCCTCCGCAGGAGATCGGCGGCCGCCTTCCAGTCGTCCTCGGTCGAGTCGCGCGGCTCCACACCCAAGCCCAGCAACGTGAGGTTCGGCATGTCCTCGGTGTCGCCGAACATCCCGACCTTCCCCGCGAACCCGGGGTCGAACAGATCCATCACGCTCGTGATCTCGCGACCGGTGAGCTCCGGGTCGTAGCCGATCCCCGTGATGCCGGACATGTATGGGATGGAGTACCGATTGCCGGGGTCGTACGCCGGGTCCTTGTAGGAGGGCGCCACGTTCGCCGCGAAGTTCGTGAGCTTCCCGTGATCGAGCGGGATCAGGTAGTCGTTCGCGATCATCAAGGGGAGCCACTTGGGGAACCCCATCACGATCAGGTCGTAGCCGGTCGGCTGGTCGCCTTGTAGGAGGATCTGGAGCTTCGCGAAGAACTGGTCGTAGGAGTTGATCACTTCCTTGTAGTCAACGGTGATCCCCGACTCCTGCTGGAAGCGCTCGAGCGACGGGTGAACCTGCTCGCCGTTCACCCGGTCCCGGTCGATGTAGAGCGGCCAGTTCCCGAACGTGAAGGATCCCGTGATCGACTTGGCGGCCCAGTCGAACGCCGGCGAGCCGCTCGCTGATGCCGACGAGCTCGAGCTGCCGGTCCCGCCGCACGCGGCGAGCAGGCTCGAGAGGCTGAGAGCGGCCGCGCCCATCCCCGCACCCCCCAGGAAGCTGCGGCGCGAGAGGGGCGTTGAGGCGATCCCCTCGAACGGCGGCGGATCGAACCGGTTGCCTGCCATCGCGCGCAGTATCGCCGAGAACGCCCAACCGCGTCGAGACGTGGCACGATGCCTCGGTGCCGGACGTGCTCGCGCGAGAAGACGACCTTTCGATCCGGCGAATGCGCGACGACCCCGACGACTACGCGCTCATGGTCGGCTGGCGGAACCAGCCACACGTGGCCGAGTGGTGGGAGGCGGACGACGACCCCACGCCCACCACGCTGGAGCGAGTCATCGCGCATTTCGGTCCGCGCGTCGATGAGGGGTCCGGCGCGACGAGCTGTTTGATCGAACTGGACGGGCGACCCGTCGGCTACATGCAGTTCTACCGCTGGGGCTCATACGCTGAGGAGGTCCGCCGCATGGGCCTCGAGCTCCGCCAGGAAGCGTTCGGGATCGATATCTTCGTCGGGGAGGTCGAGCTCGCTGGCCGTGGTATCGGATCACGATCGGTCGACCTTCTGACCCGGTTCCTGTTCGAGGAGCGCGACGCATCGCAGGTCGCGATCGTAACGGCCGTCGACAACCATCGCGCTCAACGATCGTACGAGAATGCGGGGTTCCGGAAGATCGGGGTCGTGCTCGACACTGACGTTCGTGACGGTGAGCGCGTGCGTTCGTGGCTCATGACGCGAGAGCGGGCCGACCTGGCATCATGACCCGGCCATGACCGCTGCCGGCCACATCGACCGCGAACGCATCCAGCGGATCAAGGATCGCGAGGACGCGGCGTTCGTCGCAGCCCGGCCTCGATCGGCCGAGCTCTGGGCGAACGCGAAGGCCTCGATGCCGAACGGGGTACCCATGTCGTGGCTCCGCACGTCATACGACCACCCCCCACTGTTCGTCGCCGAGGGCAAGGGCGCCCACTTCCGCGACGCGGACGGGCACGATTACGCGGACTTCAACATCGCCGATATGTCGATGTTCGGCGGGTACGCGCCGGAGCCGGTCGTCGAGGCGATCGCCCGACGGGCATCACAGGGGACACAGTTCCTCCTGCCGAACGAGGACGCGCTCTGGGTCGCAGAGGAGCTCGCGCGTCGATACCAGCTGCCTAAGTGGCAGTTCACGCTTTCGGCCTCGCAGGCGAACACTGAGGCCATCCGTGTGGCGCGCGTCCTCACGGGGCGCGACAAGGTCCTGTTCTTCGACGGCAAGTACCACGGGCACTTCGACGAGGCGCTCGTCGAGCTGGAGGACGGCACGCTGGTCCCTGAGGAGGGCGGCCTCCCGCGAGATGTGACCTCCAAGTCGAGGATCGTGCAGTTCAACCATCCGGAAGCGCTGCGTGCTGCCCTCGAGCCCCGCGACGTCGCGATCGTGATCACCGAACCCGCGCTCACAAACAACGTCGGGCTGTTGCTCCCCGATCCCGGGTTCCACGACGCCCTCCGCGCCATCACCCGCGAGACGGGCACCGTGCTCGCGTACGACGAGACCCACACGCAAGTGGTCGGCCCCGGCGGGCTCACCGCGATGTGGGACCTGGATCCCGACGTCGTGACGATCGGGAAGTCGATCGCCGGCGGCGTGCCGCTGGGCGCGTACGGCATGAAGGCCGACGTGGCTGAGACGTTGCAGCGCCCCGCCGGACGTTTCGACGAGAAAGAGGCGATCGCCACCGGCGGCACGCTCTTCGGCAACCCGCTCTCCATGGCGGCGGCGCGCGCGACGATGGGTGAGGTCCTGACCGACGAGGCTTACACGCACACGCGGGTCCTGGGAGCTCGGCTCGCCGACGGCATCGAGAAGGTCATCCGCGACGCCGGTCTCCCCTGGACGACCCACCAGTTCTGGCCGCGCTCGGGCGTCACGTTCGCGCCGGCCATGCCGCGGAACGCGCTCGAGGCGTACGCGGCCAAGGACATCATGCTCACGCTCACCGCCCGGGTGTACCTGGCGAACCGCGGCGTGTGGGAGGCGATCGTGGGGGCGGGTCCGACCTGTGCCGTTCCCGCGACCGTCGAAGACGTCGATCGGTACCTCGAGGCGTACGGGTCACTGATCCACGAGCTGACCCGCTAGCGTCAACCGCCCTGCCTCCGGTAGCCTTCTGCCTGACCGCCGATCGTCAAGTGAGGGACCCTGGATGCGACTGCGCCGTTCCGCACTCGTCCTCGCGCTCACCGTGGGAGCGTCGCTCGCCATCGCGATGCCGGCATTCGCTGACCGGTTCGCTCAAGAGCCGTTGCAGGACGGGCCGTTCGTCGTGCTCACCGGCGAGCTCCGGCTCCCCGAGGGCAGCATCGTGGACGACGCCGTCATCCTCAACGGGCCGGCGGAGATCGACGGAACCGTCCGCGGAGATGTCGTCGCGCTCAACGGCGACGTGACCGTGTCGGGTTCCGTCGGCAAGAACGTGATCGCCGTGAACGGCCAGGTCACCCTGTCGGATGGCGCGCACGTCGGCCGCGACGTCGTCTCGAGGTACCGGCCGATCGTCGCGCCGACCGCCACCGTCGACGGACAGCTGCGACGCGTCAGCCGGTTCAACGTCAACTTCGGCGAATTCACCGTCGTGAGCCGGCTGCTGGTCTGGCTGGCGACATCCGTCTCGTCGTTCCTGCTTGGGTTGCTCCTGATCCTGTTCGTGCCGCGTGCGGCCGATGTCACGGCCCGGACCGCGAGAGAACGGTTCGGTGCCTCGATCGGCTTCGGAGCGCTGATGCTGATCGGGTTGCCGCTCGCCGCGTTCGTGGCGATCGGGGTCCTGGTCGGCATACCGCTCGGGCTCGGGTTGCTCCTCGCGCTCGGGTTCATCTACTGGCTGGGGTACACCGCAGGAGCGTATGCGCTCGGGCGTCGCCTGGTCGGTCCTCCCACCCACCGGTTGCTCGCATTCCTCGCCGGCTTCGGGATCCTGCGAGGGCTCGCGCTGATCCCGGTGGTCGCCGGTCTGGCGTGGGTGTTCGCCGTCGTGTGGGGGCTTGGAGCGCTCGTGATCGCAGCCCGCGCGGTGGGCCGCGAGGAACCAAGGCCGGCAACGGCGGGGGCCGGGGCGCCGCCCATCCCGCCGCCTCCCCCGCTCCAGCCGCCGCCCACCTCGTAGGAGCGCGGGATGACGCCGCACACGATCCCGATCTTCCGGTTCGAGGGCTCGTACCACGAGGTCGGGCTGGGGATCGGCGAGGCCTGCGCCGACGTCCTGCAGCGAGCCGTCGTGTTCGACGATGATCTCCCAGCCGGGCGGTCGCGCGCGGAGCAGCTCGCGCTCGCCGAGCGATATCGCAAGATCACCGCCGATGCGATGCCGTGGGTCCTCGACGAGCTCGACGGAGCCGCCGCGGGGGCCGACGTGGACCCGCTCGCGCTGTTCGCCCGGACGATCGAGGAGATCTGGTATGCGCCGCGGACACCGGGTGGGCCGATGATCGACGGCCGTTGCAGCGACGTGGTCGCCGTGCCCCCCGCCACGGCCAACGACCACGTCCTGGTCGCGCACAACAACGACCTCTCGCCGCGGTATCGCGACGACCTCGTCGCGATAGAGCGTCTGATCCCCGGCGACCCGACCGCGTTCACGATCGGCGACGGCGTGTGGATCAGCGTCGGATGGAACGCGGCGGGCCTCTCCCTCACCGGCAACGAGCTCTCACCCAACGACGAGCGGGTCGGGATCCCGCGCGAGCTGCAGGTGCGCGCGATGCTGCGCGAAACGTCGCTCGACGCGATGGTGGGGACCGCGCTCCGTCACGACCGGGCCTCCTCCTACAACAACGTCCTCGCGTCCTCGGAAGGGGGCGTGGTCAACGTCGAGGGCTCGGCGACCAAGGTCGAGCTGACCGAGCCCGACGAGCACGGCCACCTGGTCCACACGAACCACTACGTATGCGACGCCATGCTCGGGTACGAAGGCGACCCGGAGTATGCGCGTCGGTCCGCGATCCGGTTCGGCCGAGCGGCGGAGCTGCTCGACGCTCAGCCGGACGGGAGCATCACCGAGGGGTCCCTGCGCGAGATCCTCTCCGACCATGAGCACGCGCCCGACTCCCTCTGTCGCCACGAGGAAGACGGCGTCGAAGGCTCCGTCACGTGCTTCTGGTGCGTCGCCGACGTCACCGATATGCGCGTCACGTTCGGCCGCGGGAACCCGTGCGACTCGGTGGCCCAGGAGTACGTGTTCGCCGGCTAGGTGCCGATCGCGGCGAGGATCCTCGTGATCACGTCGTCGTCCCCCGCCTCCTCGGCCATCGCCAGCACAGACACGCCCTTGTCGTTCGTCGCGGTCGGGTCGGCGCCGTGCCCGAGCAGCAGGGCGACGAGTGCCGCGTTCCCGTTCTGAGCGGCGGAGTGCAGGGGCGTCCATCCGCCCGATTGACGGGCGTTCGGATCGGCACCCGCATCCACGAGCACCCCCACCATCTCCACATGGCTCCCCGACGAGGCGGAGTGCAGAGGCGTGCCGGTCATCCAGCCCCGGCCCCGTGCATCGACCTCAGCGCCGCGATCCACCAGCAGCCGTGCGGCGCCTGCCTGGCCGAAGAACGCCGAGAGGTGCAACGGACTGAAGCCGTCCGCTGAGAACGCCGTCGCGAGCGTCGGATCCTGGTCAAGCAGCGCCGTGAGTCGGTCGAGATCACCGAACGCCGCCGACTCGAACACGTCGAGTTCCGGGCTGCCCACCATCACGGCATCGACCAGCGTGGGGTCGAACCGGTACCGCGCGCGCATCAGCGCGGAAACACCTTCCGTGTCACGTGCGCCGGCCAGCGTCGGGTCCCCCCGTACGATCGCGGCGACGGCAGCCGCGTCTCCCGCGTCGATCGCCGCGAACAGCTCCCCGGTGCTTGCCATGATCCGCTCTCCGTGTCAGGATTCTATTTGCTTAGCCTAAGCAAATAGAGATGAGCTCGTCAAGGCGGACTTCCCCAGCGCGGGAGGTGGAGGTGGTGGCCGACCGGCTGCATTCGGCCGCGCTCCACCTCTTGCGTCGCCTGCGCATCGAAGACGAGACCCTCGGCATCTCCGCTCCCCGCTTGTCGGCGCTCTCGGTCCTGGTGTTCGGCGGTCCCCGGCGGATCGGCGAGCTGGCCGACGCCGAACAGGTGGAGCCCCCGACGATGACACGACTGGTCGACGGCATGGAGCGTGACGGGTTCGTGGTCCGCTCTCCCGATCCGGAGGATCGGCGCGCGGTCGTCGTACGGGCCACCCCCAAGGGCGAGCGCGCGCTCAAGAAGGGCCGCTCCCAACGGGTGGAGGCGTTAGCCTCGCGGCTCCGGACCCTCTCAGCGGATCAGCTCGCGATCCTTTCCGACGGCGTCGAGGTGCTCGAGCGGATCGTCGGGGGCGGCTAGAACCGCATGTCGTTCTCGGCCGCCAGCATGGCCTGTTCGTTCGTCACGATGTTGAACGCCTCCTTCAATCCGAGGCGGGCGATCGGGCCGAGGGTCGCGGGATCGACGAAGTCGTCCGGGGTCTCGGCCCGCTGGACCTGTCCTACCTGGTGTTCGAGGCGGATCTGCCAAAGCAGGCGGAACGCCTCCTGGAGCGCCTGCCGGCGTTCCGCGTCGATGCGCCCGTCCGCTTCCGCGACCTTCAGCCGGTCGAGCGTTCCCTTCTGCGGGTGACCGCCCGCGATCGCGTAGACGCGCGCGATGTTACCCACGATCGTCACGCCGCCGTGCTTGATGTCGAGGCGTCCGGCGTGCTCGCCCTTTGACTCAACGACCAAGTTCTTGCGGAACCCGGTCGGCGGTTTGCGGTCGAGCGCGCGGCCCGTGAGGTGTCGCACGAACTGCGGGTAGGCGGTGGGCGCCATCGCGACGATCGCGTGGAGCTGCGGCTCGGCGTCGAACGGACCGTCGACGCGACGGAAGTCGAACGCGATCGAGGACAGCACGCTGCCGTCGACGCCCGGATCGGACATCCAGCCGCGGATCGCCGCGTCCCAACCGGCGATCGGCCTGCGGAGACCGGGGTGCACCGCCATCGCGTCCCCGTCGCAGCGCGGGATTCCCGCTCGCTCGAGCCCCGATGTGACGTGCTCGGCAAGGTTCGCGAAGTACGGGTCGAGCTCCCCAACGGTCCGGTCGCCCGGGTCGTACGCGAGGGCGTGGTCCTGGTCGGTGTGGAGCGCCTGCTCGAGCCGCGCCTCGCTGCCCAAGGCGAGCCACGCCCACGGGACGGGCGGTTCGCCCAGCTCCGCTATCGCTGCCGCGAGGAGACGACGCGTCAGTGCGTCGATCGCCGACCCCACGACCCGGCCCACCTTGGTGGCATCGGCGCCGCCCGCCACGAGCGCGCACACGCCATTGGGCAGGTCGCGGACCGCCGCGACGGCGGTCTCCTCGTCGTCGGCGTTCTCGATGCTTGCCACCAAGGACTGCCCGTCGGTGTCGAGCGAACCCGACAGGCTGCGTCGCAGGCTCGCCTGGACGAACGCGACGCCGCCACCCGTTCCCAGCACCAACTCGGCGGCCGAGCGGTCCACCAGGAGGCACTCGACGTCCTCACTCGCTCGAACGGTCGCCACGGGAGATCCGCCCGATACGAGCGAGAGCTCACCGAACACCTCGCCAGGGCCTGGCATGTCGAGGAGGAGGCCGTCCTTCCGGATCTCGACGTGGCCCGAGCGCACGACGTACAACCCTGGAGCGGGGGCTCCACCTTGGTGAACGATCGTGGATCCCGCAGGGAAGCGTTCGACGGTCGTCGCCGCAGCGGCGTCGGCGAGCTGTGCAGGATCCAGGCCCTCGACTGGCAGCGCCTCCCGCAGAAGAGCGACGATCTCCGTGTTCGTCTCGGGCCTCCGAGTCAGCCGTTCGCCGACGCAGCATGCCACGCCTCGAGCAGGGCGCGCTCACGCTCCGGGGCGAGTCCCGCGCGCATGGGCGCGGCCTGATCCCTGCCGGCGTCCCACGCCATCGTGTCGGCGATCGTCTCGGCGAGTGGGCGGTACGTGAGGCCTGCGGCGATCGCCTTTCGTGCGTCGTAGCGGTGCAAGCCTTGATACGGGTAGTCGCGCATCGGCAACGCCCCGTCGATCTCCTCCGCGAGCTCGCGCTCGAGGAACGTCTGGCCCACCCAAGTGAGGACGGCGTCCGAGCCCGCGACCTCGCGAGCGAGCGGCAAGAAGGTCCCCCAGGTGAGTGGCTCGGGCCCTGTGACGCCGAACACGTCGGCGGTCCCGGCCTCCAGGTGATCCAGCGTGAACGCGCCGAGGTCGCGCGCATCGACGACCTGCAAGGCTCCGCTCTCGGGACCCGGCGCGAGGATCTCGCCACCTGCCCCCGCACGCCGGATCCAGTACGTGAATCGATCGGTCGGGTCGTTGGGGCCCACGATGTACCCGGGGCGGATCACCAGGCACCGGGCGGGGAAGGCCGCCTGGGCCTCGAGCTCGCATGCGACCTTGAGCGGCCCGTAGCTCTCCTCCGTGATCTCCTCGGTGTTGGGGAACGGCGGCTGGTAGACCCGCGTGTCCTCGTTCGCGCCGGCGAGCGTGTCGTCCGGGAGAGCGGACAGACTCGACACGAACCCGTACGTCCCGACGGCGTCGGCGAGCAGGCGAGCGGATCCGCGAACCACCCGCGGGACGTACCCGCAGGTGTCGAGCGCCGCATCCCATGAGCGTCCGCGAAGCGCGCCGATCCCTCCGTCGCGATCGCCGTGGATGTGCTCAACGGAGGAGAGGTCCTCCGGTTCACGTTCACCCCTGTGGAACACCGTGACCTCGTGCCCCCTCTCGACGGCGTCCTCGACCGCCGCTCGGCCTACGAACGACGTGCCACCGATCAGGAGCAACTTCACCCCGCTCGCTCCCCCGCGACCACGTCGCCTGCCTTCATCACGAGCCGCGGGGACAGCAGCGCGCTGATGTCGTCGAGCGGATCGCCGTCGTAGAGGACCAGATCTGCCTCCTTGCCCTGCTCGATCGTCCCGACGAGCGGGAGCCGGAGGAGCTCCGCGCCGTTGGCCGTGGCCGCCTGCATCGCCTTGAGCGGCGTCATGCCCCACTGCACCATGTAGATCAGCTCGTGCGGGGCGTTCCCGTGCGGATTGAACGGCGTGCCCGAATCGGTGCCGCAGACGTGTCGCACCCCCGCGCGTACGGCGCGACGGAACGAGTCCTTCGCCTCCGCCTCGAGCGCCGCGGCCTTCTTCACCGCGTACTCGGGGACCTCCTCGGCGTTGTCCAGGATCCCGCGGATCGCGCAGAGCGTCGGCGAGCGGAACGTGCCGCGCGCTCTCATCTCGTTGGCGAGCGCGACGTTCACCTGGCAGCTGTGCTCAACCGAATCCACTCCGGCCACGACCGCGTTCCAGGAACCCTCGGCGCCGATCGCGTGAGCGGCAACCCCACGCCCCCACTTGTGCGCTTCGTCCACCGCCGCGACGAGCTCCTCGGGGGTGAACGCCGTGAACGTGGCATCGATCCCCGGCGTGAGGACGCCGCCGGTCGCGATGACCTTGATCACGCGCGCCCCGCCCTTGATCTCCTCGCGGACCGCCTGCCGAACATCGTCGGCGCCGTTGACCTCGCGCGCGAGCGACAGGTTATGGCCGTGACCACCGGTGACCGTGAGCGCCCGGCCGGCTGCGAGGATGCGCGGCCCGGGGACGATCCCCTCATCGACCGCGCGTCCCACGTCGCAGATTGCGGATCCCACGCCGCCGAGATCGCGCACGGTCGTGACGCCATGCGCCAGGTGACGAGCTGAGTTCCTTGCCGCCCTGATCGCAGCGATCGCTTGCGTGAGGCCCGCGGCCTCGCCCGCGAAGTCTGCCCCGCCGTCGAAAGAGAGGTGGACGTGACAGTCGATCAGCCCAGGAGTGAGGGTGCGGCCCGTGCCTTCCACCTCCGACGCCGCGCGGGCGACCCTGGGGGCGCGGGTATGCGGGCCGATCCACTCGATCGTCCCGCCAGTCACGTGCACGCCCTGCTTGGTCTTGACGGTTCGGCCGTCGAACACCGTGACGTTCGAGAAGTAGTGCGACATCAGCGAACCCATTCCGGCACGACCTCTGAGCCGTCATCGCGGATCAGCTTCGTGCCGGGCAGCATCGCCACGATGATCGACGCGCCATCGGGACCGGCCTCCAAGTAGTGGCGGACGCCGATCGGAACGACGGCCGCGTCACCCGTAACGAGCGCGTACGTCTCCTCGCCGAGATGGAACGCGCCCGAGCCCGCAACCACGGTGAACACATCGAAGTGGTCGTGATGATGCGGGGGGAGCCCACCTCCAGGCGGCAGGTCGGCGCGGTAGAGCGCGGTCTCATCCGAGCCACGGGCGGGCGCGGCCAAACTCGTGATGCCGTTACCGCCCAGCTCGAACGTTGGATGGTCGGCGGCGCGTTCGACGGGCATACGAGAAGAACTCCTTCCGGCTGGGCCTGCGGCCGGCCGCATCCTATCTCGTCACTCGTCCGGATCCGTCGTCAGGGCGACGCCTCGGCTTCGGCTTCGGCCTCCATACGGTCCAGTCGATCGTAGTAGTCGGGCATCTCGCGCAGATGCGCCCAGGCGATCTTCCCCGTGATGATGGGGTCGTCGTTCGTCACGTTGGTCATCAGGTCGTGAGAGCCGTGCTCCAGCTCGACCTCCATCCCCCGACGGAATTGCTCCAGGTCGAACGGGACCGCGTCGAGGTCCAGCCCGATCTCGGTCGCCACTGCCTGCGCCTGCTCTGCCGTGAACCGCTCCTCGGCGTTCGTCATGGTCGGTGTCTCCTTCCGCCTGTCATCTCGACCGTACCGGCGCCGCCGTCGGAGCCACGGGGTAGGATGCCCCCCGTTCGCCGGGCCTTCGGGTCCGGTCCCGATCCCCCTTCAAGGAGCGGTCAGTGTCCATCGACCTGGCGAGGGCGGCCGTCGACGCCGCGATCCGCGCGGGAGCCGACCATGCCGACGTGCGCGTGGGGAAGGACGAGACCGAGTCCCTGACGGTCCGTAACCAGGAGATGGAGGGGATAGATCGCTCCGCGTCGAGCGGCGTTGGGATCCGTGTCCTGACGGGTGGCCGGTGGGGGTTCGCCGCGACTTCCCGCCTGCAAGACGCCGAGGTCGAGCGCACCGCCGAGCTCGCCGTCGAGATCGCCAAGGCCGCATCCCACCAGCCGGGTGAGCCGGTCTCGCTGTCAGAGGTGGAGCCCGTCACCGCATCCTGGCGGAGCCCGGTCGGCGAGGACCCGTTCGCGGTGCCGCTCGAGGAGAAGGTCGCGCTGCTGATGGAGGCGACGCGCCGGATGCAGGCCGTGGAAGGGGTCACGTTCGCTGAGGCCGGGATCGACCTGTTCCGGCGCTCGACGTGGTTCGCCTCCAGCGAGGGCGCCGCGATCGACCAGGTCGTCGTTCATGCGGGAGGAGGGCTCGAGGCGACGGCCGTCCACGACGGCGAGATGCAACGACGTTCGTACCCCAACTCGTTCCGCGGCCACATCAAGGCCGCGGGATGGGAGCACGTGCGGACGCTCGGGCTGATCGAGGAGGCCGAGCGCACCGGTCGCGAGGCGGTCGAGCTGCTGTCGGCCCCCGAGTGCCCGAGCGAGGTCACGACGCTCATCATCGACAGCGGTCAGGTCGAGCTCCAGGTCCACGAGTCGATCGGCCACCCGATCGAGCTCGACCGCGTGCTCGGGATGGAGGAGGCTTATGCGGGCTCGTCGTTCCTGAAGCCCGAAGACCGCGGGACGCTCCGGTACGCAAGCCCGCTCGTGTCGATCACCGCTGACGCGACGCTGCCCGGAGGGCTCGGCTCGTTCGGCTACGACGACGAAGGCGTCCCTGCGCAACGGGTCCCGATCATCGAGGACGGCATCTTTCAGAACTTCCTGACGAGCCGCGAGACCGCGCCCGTTGTCGGTCAGACGTCGAACGGCACCAGCCGCGCCGACGGCTGGTCGCACCTGCCCTTGATCCGCATGACGAACATCTCGATCGAGCCGCGCGAAGGCTCCCTCGCCGAGATCATCGGGGACACGAAGGACGGCATCTTCATGGCGACGAACCAGTCGTGGTCGATCGACGACAAGCGGATCAACTTCCAGTTCGGCTGCGAGATCGCCTGGCGGATCAAGGACGGGAGGCTCACGCAGCTCTACCGCAACCCGAACTACACGGGCATCACGCCGGAGTTCTGGGGTTCGTGCGACGCCGTCGCGGGCCGCGAGGAGTGGGTCCTTTGGGGCACACCGAACTGCGGCAAGGGACAGCCGGGGCAGGCGGGACGCGTCGGTCACGGCACGTCCCCCGCGCGCTTCCGTGACGTGCAGGTGGGTGTCCGCTGATGCCCGGATTGATCGGCGAGGACCGCTTCGCGAAGGTCGCCGAGGCCGCCCTGGATCTGCCGGACAGCGACGGGGTAGAGGTGCTGTTCGTCCACGAGTGGGGCGGGCTGACGCGCTTCGCGAACTCCGAGATCCACCAGTCGACGTTCCGCGAGGACACGGGCCTGCGCGTGCGCGTCGTCTCCCGCGGACGGACCGGCGTCACGTCGACGAACGACTTCAGCGAAGCCGGAGCCAGCGCCGCCGCGCAGAGCGCGAGGGAGATGGCGGAGGTGGCGGTACCCGATCCAGGCTTCCCAGGCCTCGCGCCGAAGGCCGACGTGACGCACGTCGACCGGTTCTTCGAAGAGACCGCCGACATGGCGCCCGCCGCACGCGCCGACGCCGTCGTGCGCCTGATCGGACGATGCCCCGACGGATTCGTCGCGGCGGGGGCCTACGAGACGGCGGCGGCCGAGATCGGCGTTGCCAACTCCAACGGGCAGGTCTGTTGGGCCCCCTCGACGCAGGCATCGCTCACGTCGGTCGTGACCGGCGGCGAGAACGGCAGCGGCTTCGCAGAGTCGTTCTCGGGCTCGGCGGACGCGATCGACCCAGGCGCGATCGGCGCGCGCGCCGCCGCGAAGGCGATCGACAGCCAGCGGCCGGAGGCGCTCGAGCCAGGGACCTACCCCGTGGTCCTGGAGCCATCCGCGGTGGCGACGCTCGTCGGGTTCCTTGCCTACGTGGGCTTCGGCGGCCGCGGCTACGTCGAAGGCCGGTCGTGCTTCAGCGGCAAGCAGGGTGAGCAGGTCGCCGCGACTGCGATCTCGATGTGGGACGACGGCACCGACCCGCGAACCCTGGGGGCTCCGTTCGACTTCGAGGGCGTGCCGCGGCAGCGAGTCGAGCTGATCAAGGACGGCGTGTTCCGCGACGCCGTTTACGATCTGCGTACGGCCAAGCAGGCGAATCGCACGTCGACCGGTCACGGCCTGCCGGCGCCGAACCCCGAAGGCCCGTTCCCTCTCCACCTATTCATGGAGGAAGGCGACAGCACGGTCGAGGAGATGATCCGCGACACCACGCGCGGACTGCTGATCACGCGCTTCCATTACTCGAACATCGTGAACCCTGTCGAGTCCTCGATCACGGGCATGACCCGCGACGGCACGTTCCTGATCGAGCACGGCGAGATCGTCGGCCCGGTGATGAACTTCCGCTTCACGCAATCGATCATCGACGCGCTCAAGAGCGTGTCGCTCGTCGGTCGGCAGGCGGAGCTCGCGAGCGAGTTCTTCTTCTCGGCGTCCCGCGTTCCCGCGCTGAAGATCGAAGCGTTCCACTTCAGCGGCCGCAGCGACCACTGACGGACGCTCGGGCGCGCGCGGTAGTCTGTGCTCCCGCGTCCCGAGGAGGATCCATGCTGGTCGGAGAGGTCATGCACACGGACGTGAAGACGGCCGACGCCGAAGACACGTTCGCCGACGTCGCGAAGACCATGCACGCGAACGGAATCTCCTCGGTGGTCGTGCTGGAGGGCAAGAAGCTTGCCGGGATCGTCACGGAGCGCGACATCGTGAACCTGGTCGCGGCCGGGGGGGATCCGCACGCGGTGTCCGTCGCGCACGGCATGACCCGGCGTGACATCGAGACCGTGTCGCCGAAGACCGACATCGGCGAGGCGGCCGAGCTGATGGTGAGGCGCAACATCCGTCACCTGCCGGTCGTCGACCGCGGCCGGGTGGCGGGGATCATCTCGATCCGCGACATGACCCGGTGGGCGGCCGAGGAGCTCGCCAGCGGTCACGAGATGCCCGACATCGCCCGCAGCCACAAGGCGCTCAAAGCCGCGAGCGACCTGCAGAAGCAGCGGGGCAAGGGCGCGTAGGACCGCCCGCTACTCCCCCGCGGCGCGGCGGAACGGGTCGTGCGGGTGTTCGAAGGAGCCAAGCTGCGCGACGTCGCGCGGGAACAGGAGCGCGATCGACCAGTCGAGCGCGATCCGCACGCGGCGTCCGATCGTCGGCATCGCCCACAGGTGGTAGGTGCGATGCAAGAACCAACCGGCGAAGCCCTTCACTTTGAAACCCATCACGTTGGCGACCCCTTTGTACCGGCCCAGCGAGCAGACGCCGCCGACATTCCTCCATTCGAACGGCAGGAGTTCGCCGCCGAGGACGGACGCGGAGAGGTTCCGCCCGAGCCGCCGGCCCTCGCGGATCGCGTACTGCGCGGTCGGGGGCGCCAGCCCACCGGTCGTCAAGTCGGGGACGGCGGCGATATCTCCGGCCGCCCACGCGTCGGCAACGCCGATCACGCGCAGATGATCGTCCACGATGATGCGTCCATGCTCGGAGAGAGGGAGGCCCGCTGACGCGGCGATAGGCGCCGGCTTCACGCCAGCTGTCCACACCAGCGTGTCCGCTGGGAAGGTCTGCCCGTCGGACAGGTGGACCGTGCCGCCATCGAATGACTCCAACCGCGTGCGGAGCAGCACGTCGATGCCCCGCTCGGCCAACCGATCCTGCGCGTACGCGGCGAGATCTTCCGGCAGCTCGGGGAGGATCCGATCAGCGGCCTCGACCAACAGCCATCGCATGGCTCGGCGCCGCCGCGCGGGATAGCTCCGCATCGCGTCGCGCGCTAGATCCTCGAGCTCGCCCAGGGCCTCGACGCCCGCGAACCCCGCCCCCACGACGACGAACGTGAGCGCGGCCTGGCGCCGCTCCGCGTCCTCCGTCTCCGCAGCGATGTCCAACCGTGACAACACGTGGTTCCGGAGGTAGATCGCCTCCTGCACGGTCTTGAATCCGATCCCGCGCTCGGCGAGACCGGGGATCGGCAGTACGCGCGACCACGAGCCGGCGGTCAGAACGAGGATGTCGTAGTCGATCCCGACCGTGCTGCCGTCGGCGATCCGGAGCTCGACGTGGCGGGCGTCGTGGTCGATCGAAGTAACCTCGCCAACCAGGACGTTGACGTGCTTCAGCACCGGCCGAAGCGGCACGACGACGGCACGAGGGTCGATCGTTCCAGAGGCCACCTCCGGCAGGAACGGCTGGTACTGCATGAAGTTCTCAGCACTCACGAGCGTGATCGGGTGCCCTGCATCGGCGAGTTGCCTCATCGCCATCGCCGCGTACATCCCCGCGAACCCGCCGCCGACGATCAGCACCCGCTTCACGGGCGTTCCAGACCGGCGAGCGCGCCTGGGAGCTCGCCGAGTCCGTGGATCGCCGCGTCCGTCTCAGCGAGTTGCGACGGCGTGGGCGCATCGGGTGCCTCTCCACGGAGCAGCCATACGGCGCGCATCCCGACGGCCTTCGCCGGGCGGACGTCGTAGTCGAGACGGTCCCCCACCATCACGGCGCGACCCGGCGCCACACGCGCGACTTCGAGCGCGTGCGCGAACAGCCGGGGGTCCGGCTTCTCCAACCCGACGTCGTCCGACACGCCCCACACCTCGAAGGAGCGCTCGAGACCGTCGCGCGCGAGCGCGTCCCTGACCGCGCTCGGCTGGTTCGCGATGATGCCGAGCCGATACCGGCTGGCGAGCGTCTCCAGGCACGGGCCGACGTCGGGCTCGAGGGCCGTCGCCGGATACGACCAGTGCCGCGCGGCCTCGGCCTCGAGCGCGGCGATGTCCGCGTCGGGACCCAGGAAGCGCGTCGCCAGCAGCTGACGGAACGAGCCCGCCTGCGCGGCGCGGGCCTCCCGGTACACCCGGTCGAACTCCTCGTCGGTGAAGATGGCGCCGAGGGCGCGGAGCGCCGTGTGCAACGCCCGGGCGTACACCGTGTCGTCGTACATCACGCCACCGATGTCGAAGAACACGATCTCGATCGGGCCACCCACGGCCCGATGCTAACGGGGCGCGCTAGCGGCCGGCGCGGCGCCGCAGTTCGGCGAAGCGCTCGGCGTCGGTTCGCTCGCAACCGAGACGGACCGGGTCGTACCGGCGTCCGTGGCAGTCCGATGCGCCGGTCGGGACCAGGTGCAGCCGCTCGGCCATGACCCGATATGTCGCTCGCTGCTCCGGGCCGTGGTCGGGGTGATCCACCTCGAGGCCGGCCATCCCACTATCGGCCATCGACTCGATCAGGTCGTCGGGCACCGACCCCTGCCCCTTCCACATCCCCGGGTGGGCGAGCACGCAGACCCCGCCCGCACGTCCGATCAGTGCGAGGGCGTCGAGCGGGTGCAGCGCGTGCTTGGGGACCCATGCGCGCCCGCCGTCGGCGATGAACTCCTCGGTGAACGCGGCCTTCTCGGTGGGGACGATGTCCGATTCGACCATCGCCTGTGCGACGTGAGGGCGGGCGATCGTGTCCCCGCCCGCGATCTCGCGGACGCGTTCGAAGTCGATCGGGTAGCCGAGCTCCTGCAGCTTCTCGACCATCAGCTCACCTCGGCGGAACCGCGTGTCCGTTAGGCGCCCTAGCTCGGTCCGCAGCTCCTCGTTCCCGGGGTCCAACCAGTAGGCGAGCACGTGCAGGCTCGCGCCCTCGTATTCCGCGGAAAACTCGATGCCGGGAACCAGCTCCAGGCGCCCGGACGCCGCGGCGGCGGCCTCGTCGAGGCCCTCGAGCGTGTCGTGATCGGTGATCGCGACGCCGGCCAGGCCGCGTTCGACCGCGAGCTCGACGGCCTCCGCCGGCGTGAACGTGCCGTCCGAACGGTTCGTGTGCACATGAAGGTCGTAGCCGGCCATGAGCGCCGATGGTGGCAGACGGATGTGCGGGGCGTCACACGGCGGCGGGTGTGGCGAGTGCAGACATGATCTCACCGACCATGCGTGTCAGGCTATCGGACCCGTGCGGGACCACTGCTACGATGCGCCGATCGTGGTGAGCACTCCGGACGCGCGGGCCGCCGCTTTCCTCACGGGCGTCACCTACCTGCGGATCGTGCTCACCCCCATCGTCATGGCGCTCCTCCTGGCCGCGGATCGCATCGACCACGCGTACGCGATCGCCGGCGCGCTCTTCGCGATCGCAGCGATCACCGACTTCATCGACGGCCGCCTTGCGCGCCGGTGGAAGCAGACGACGACGCTCGGTACATTCCTGGACACGACCGCCGACAAGCTGCTCGTCTCGGGCGTGCTGGTTGCGCTCGTGTCGATCGGTCGCGCATCGGCCTGGATCGCCTTCATCATCGTGGGTCGCGAACTCCTGATCCTGGGGTTGCGCGGCGTGGTGAGCGCGACCGACGGCACGGTCTTCAAGCCGTCGATCTGGGGCAAGCTCAAGGCGAACGTTCAGTTCCTGGCGATCTTCCTCGCGATCGTGCGCGGCAGCGAACCGCTGGGCCCGCTCTACCTCGACCAGTACGCGATGATCGCGGCCGCCGTCATCACGATCGCATCGGCCGTCGAGTACCTCGCGCGGTTCGGAGGCGTGTTGGTCGGCCGCTCCGAGCGCTAGCCGGTGTCCGGACCTGCCTTCCTCACTGGCGGCAGCGGCTTCGTCGGTGGCGACCTCCTCCGGCGGCTGGTCGCTGACGGACGCGAGGTGCGTGCGTTGGCCCGGTCCGCGGGGGCCGCCAGGGCGGTTGAGACGGCGGGCGCGCGGGCGATCGACGGCGACCTGTTCGACGCCGAGGCGCTCCGCGGGGGCATGCAGGGCTGTGAAGTCGTCTTCCACGTGGCCGGCCGGAACGCGATCTGCATCAAGGACACGGACACCATGCTCCGGACGAACGTCGATGGGACTGAGGCCGTGATCCGAGCGGCGCACGCGGCGGGCGTGCCGCGCGTCGTGCACACGAGCTCGGCGGCGGCGATCGGCGAGCCCGCGGGCGCGCTCGGCCGGGAGGACACGCCGCATCGGGGAACGTTCCTCTCCGCGTACGAACGCTCGAAGTTCCTCGCCGAGCGAACGGCGTTCGCACTGGGTGAGGAACTGGGGATCGGCGTCGTGGCGGTAAGCCCGTCGTCGGTGCAGGGACCGGGCCGCACGGGCGGGTCTGCACGGCTGCTCCTCCGAGCCGTCGACGCACGGCTGCCCGCGATCGTGGATACGTTCCTCTCGATCGTCGACGTCGACGACTGCACGACCGGTCACCTCCTCGCCGAAACGCGCGGCCAGCCGGGTGAGCGCTACCTCCTGAACGGCGCCAGCCTCAGGACGTCAGGCGCTGTCGCGTTGCTGAGATCGATCGCGGGGCGGCCTCGACACGTCATACGGCTCCCGCGGGTCGCGGCCACCGACGTCGGCGCCCTGGCGGGCTGGACATCCCGGCTCACCGGGCGGTCCTTCCCTTTCTGCCCGGAACTCGCACGGACGTTGCTCCACGGTCACCGCTATGACGGTGGTCGCGCAACGATCGAGCTCGGCCTCACCTACCGTCCGATCGAGGAGACGGTGCGACGCACGCTCGCGTGGTACGCCGACCGCGGGCTGATCCGGCCGCTCCCACCAGAGGTCAGCGTACGATGACGCTCCGCCGGCACGACGGTCGGCGCGCCCGACCACGGAGGACCAAGTGACCGAGAACCCTCGACCCGACCGCAACCTCGCACTCGAGCTCGTCCGCGTGACGGAGGCGGCCGCCCTGGCGGCCGGTCGGTGGATCGGCCACGGCGACAAGATCGCAGCCGACGGCGCAGCGGTCGACGCGATGCGGCTCATGATCGACAGCGTGTCGATGCACGGCACCGTCGTGATCGGCGAAGGCGAGAAGGACGAGGCGCCGATGCTCTACAACGGTGAGGAGGTGGGCGACGGGACCGGCCCGGGCGTCGACGTAGCCGTCGACCCGATCGACGGCACGCGCCTCACGAGCCTCGGCCAGCCCAACGCGCTCTCGGTGATCGCGCTTGCCGAGCGCGGCACGATGTTCTTCCCGGGCGCGGCGGTGTACATGGAGAAGGTGGCGACGGGGCCGGCCGCTGCCGGCGCGATCGACGTCACGGCATCACCGGAGGAGAACGTCCGACGCGTTGCGAAGGCGAAGGGCGTACGTCCCGAGGAGATCACGGTGACCATCCTCGATCGCGACCGTCACGCCGAGATCATCGACGCGGTGCGGGAAGTCGGCGCGCGTGTGTTCCTGATCACCGACGGCGACGTCGCAGGCGCCATCTCGGCGGCGACGCCCCGATCCGGCGTTGATCTGCTGATCGGGATCGGCGGCACGCCCGAGGGCGTGATCGCAGCGGCGGCGCTGAAATGTCTCGGGGGCGCGATCCAGGGGCGTCTGTGGCCGCGGAGCGAGGAGGAGCGCGCCACGCTCGTCGGGCAAGGGTTCGACCTCGAACGGGTGTTGGGCACCGACGACCTGGTCTCTGGTGACGACGTCTTCTTCGCGGCGACGGGTATCACCGACGGCTCCCTGCTGCGCGGCGTGAAGTACTGGCCCGACGGCGCCACGACGCATTCGATGGTGCTTCGCTCACATTCCGGCACGCTCCGATACGTGGAAGCCGAGCATCAGTTCGAGAAACTCGAGCGGTTCTCGGCGATCCCATACCGCCCCTGATCGCATCGACCGCTCGGAACCCATCGGGTTGCACTATCCTTCGCCCGACCATCTACCTTCCGGGAGGCACACATGGCCGAGAAGATGATCCTCGTCTGTGACACGTGCGGCAAACCCGCCGCCGAAACCATCACGATCCGCGTGACGCGCGGCAACTATGTGAAGGATCTCTGCGCGTCACACGTGAACGAGCTGATCTCCGGGGCACGCAAGCCACGGCCTGGCCGACCCAAGGCCGTCGCGGCCCCCGGGAGGAAGAAGTCGGCGAGCAAGCCCGCGGGGGCCAAGCGCCGTGGTCGACCGCGGAAGAAGCCCGCGTAGATCAAGCGCCCGCGAGCGGCGCGATCACCTGCTCGGCGAACAGGTCGACCTGTGACGGTTCCACTATCGCGAAGGGCAGCACCCACGGCGCGAGGATGAGCTCCTCCACGCCGAGCGCGGCGAACGCCGCGACGCGCTCGCGGACCTGCTCCGGGGTTCCCGACAGCGTGTCAGCTCGCCAGGTCTCGTAGGTCTCGTCGTCCAGTGCGCCGCCCGGCATAGCCGCTCGTCCCCGCTCGAACGCCGCGCGCGCCGAGGCGTCGTCCTCCCCCACGAGCCCGTACAGCCCGACCGAGAGCCGCAGCGAGGACGGCTCCCGGCCGGCGGCCTCGCACGCCCGCTGCGCCGCCGCCACGCGGTCCCCGTAGACGGCGGGCGACCAGCGCCACACGGTGTTCCATCCGTCGGCGTACCGCGCCGCCAAGGCGAGCGCACGGTCTCCGCCCTTCGCGCCCAACCACACAGGAACGTGCGGCACCTGCACGGCGGGCGGCAGCAACACCGCGTCCCGCAGGCGCACAGCTCCGGCATCGAGGTCGACCGGGCTCGGCCCGACGAGCGTGGTCAGGACCCGCAGCGCGTCCTCGAGGTTCGCGAACCGATCTCCCACCGTCCCGAACCGGTAGCCGAAGGCCGCGAACTCCTTCTCTAGCCATCCGGCACCGATCCCAAGGTCGAGCCGTCCGCCGCTGATGCGATCGAGCGTCGCCGCCATCTTGGCCAGGAGCGGTGGCGGCCGGAACGCCGCGGACAACACGAGCGTGCCCAGCCGGACGTGCTCCGTCACGGCGGCGAGCCCGGCGAGCGCCATCATCGGTTCCAGCGACGCGACCGGCGCATCACTCCCCCCATAGCGCGAGAGCGAGTACACGAGGTGGTCCGACATCCAGACAGAATCGAACCCGAGTGCCTCGGCTCGGCGCGCGACATCCGCCATAGCGTCGAACGAGATGGAAGCGCGCCCCGGGAGCGAGTACTCGTAATGCGGGAGGCTCAAACCGAAGCGCATGCCCGCAGGATACGGCGCCTCGACGTGCCCGCCGTTACGGCGACGGTGTGGTGATCGACGGTCGGGGTCTCACCTGGCCCCGCAGAACGACCGCGCCCGACCGGTCACGAACTTCGATCCACCCGTAGCCAGACAGATCGACACCGAACCGACGGACGACGATCGCATCGCCACCCGAGTCCAACGCGGCGATCCGACCGACGCGAAGCGCCCCACCCTGCTCGGACACGAGGTAGACGCGGATCGGGAGTGCCCGTCTCTCCGACGGGCGGAACCCGTTCACCATGACGATCGCGACGTCGCGCGTTCCCGGAGAGATCAGCGTGAGCGCCGAACCGGCGGCCTCGGTTGCCCGCGTCGCCGCTGCGAGCGTCCCGATGAACACCTGGTTCCCCGGATCGTTGAACTCCGAGCTGCTGATGAGGCGGGAGAACCTCGCCGTCGCATCGGCCGTCCGCTGCCTCTGCGTCTCAGCTGTGGCCGCGAACCGAGCGGCGCGACCCGCCATCACGGCGCCCCATCCCAGGCCCGACACCGCGACCATGGCGGCGACCGCGAGGGCCACAGCCAGCCGGCCTCGGCGCGGGATCGGCCGCCCCTTCGTCGCGGCCCGGTGCACCTCGTCCACCAGCCTGTCCTCGAGGTCGGCGGGCGGCTCGACCGGCGCGAGCGCGAATACCAGGGTCGTTGCAGCGCGGCCCAGCTCGCTCGCCTCCTTGCGGCAGGCGGCGCACCACGCCAGGTGACGGTCGACGGCCGGCGCGTCGGCGGCCAGAAGCCCGCCGAGCGCGTGCTCGGTCAACCGGTCGCGGATCGCGGCGCAGTTCACGACGGCTCCTTCCCCTCGTTCGCCCGGCGAACCTTGATCAGCGCCGCGCGGAGCCGTGTCTTCACCGTGCCGAGCGGGATGCCGTCGGCGTCCGCGATCTCGCGCGCCGTGAGCCCCCCGAAGTACGCGCGAGCGAGCAGCCGCCGCTCCGCCTCCGAGAGCGATCCGAGCGCGCGCACCGCGGCGTCGCGCTCGAGCACGACCACTTCTTCGTCGAGCCCGGCCGCCTCGGGGACCTCGTCTACGAGCACGAGCGTCGGACGCGTGACGCCGGTCTCACGTCGAAGGCGATCCACGGCCAGGTTGTGCGCGATCGTCATCAGCCAAGTAGACAACCGGCCCCGGCTGACGTCGAAGCGCGCCGCCTTGCGCCACGCCGTCAGGAAGACGTCTTGGGTCAGCTCCTCGGCAGCTTCGCGCGTGCCGAGCAGGCGCATACCGAGCGAGTACACCGGCCTCCCGAACCGCGCGTAGAGCGCCCGGATCGCGGCGTCGTCACCGACCAGCAGTCCATCCACCAGTTGCTGTTCCTCTCGCGGGAGGAGTGGTCCGTCGTTCCGAGCGTGCACCCGGCTTCCCTTCGGTATACGGCGCGCGGGTTCCGCGCGGCTTGCGGGTGGAACCGACCGTTCGATTATGCCTTCGTCGCACGATGGCGCGCGGCTCACGCGGTCAGGGCGTAGGCTGAACCGCATGGTCTCAGGCGTCGAATCAGAGCTCACGGAGTTGCCTGGATGAGCAACACTCACCGCTGGGTGCTCCGGATCGCGCTGTTCGCACTCTGTCTGGCCACCGGCCTCGCCGGCGGCGGCACCGCGCATGCCGAGGGATCGGCACCCATCGTCGGACTACGGCTGGAGGGCGTCGTCGACCCCTTCATCGCGGACTACCTCCGTGGGGGGATCCGGACCGCGAACGACGAGGAGGCCCCGGCGATCCTGATCCAGATCGACACCCCCGGAGGGCTTTCCTCCTCGATGCGAGAGATCACTGAGGCCATCTTGGCATCGCGGGTTCCGGTGATCTGCTACGTCGCTCCCGCCGGTGCCCGCGCCGCCTCGGCCGGGGCGTTCGTGCTGATGTCCTGCCCTGTCGCCGCGATGGCCCCGGGTACCAACGTGGGGGCGGCGACACCTGTCGGGGTCTCGGGGGTTGTGCTTCAGCGCAAAGTCACCGAGGACGCGGTCGCCTCGATCCGGAGCATGGCCGAGATCTACGGTCGCAACCCTGACGTCGTCGAGTCGTTCGTCCGCGATGCGACGAGCATCAGCGCGCAGCAGGCGCTCGACGAAGGGGTCATCGACCTGATCGCTCCGAACACCGACGCGCTCCTCGCCGACGTGGGCGGCTCGACGGTGACGCTCGGCGACGGATCGTCCGCAACCGTGCCACAGCTCGCGGGCCTCCCGATCGACGAGCGCTCGATGGCGCCCGGTGTTGCGTTCCTCCACGGGTTGTTCGACCCGAGCCTGGCGTTCTTGTTCTTCTGGCTCGGACTGGTGTTGATCGTGATCGAACTGATCGTCCCCGGACACATCTTCTCCGGGACGGTGGGTACGATCCTGCTGCTGATAGCATTCGTATCGTTCGGCTTCCTGCCGGTTCGCCTGCTCGGGCTGGCGCTCCTCGCGGCCTCCGTCATCTTCTTCGTCCTGGAGATCAAGGCACCGGGTCTGGGCGCCTGGTCGATCGCCGGGATCGCGGCGCTCGTCGCGGGCGGCCTGCTCCTGTACGACGGTTCGGGAGGGGTCCACGTCTCTCCCGCCCTGCTGTTCGTCGTCGCCGCGGGTGTGACGTTGTTCTTCGGCGTGGCCGTGTCGAGGCTGCTCGCGATCCGACATAGCCCCGCGCAACCGACGGGCGCGGAGGCCGTCGTCGGCCGAGATGGCGTCGTGCTCGGCGCGGGTCTCGGCGCCACCGGCGTCGTCCGCGTCGGCTCGGAGGAGTGGCGGGCGCGAAGCGCGGGCCGGCCGCTCCCGGGCGGCGCACGGATCCGCGTCACCGCACTCGACGGGCTGGTGCTCACCGTCGAGCCGCTGCAGGATGAGCACAGCCCGGCCTCCGCGCCGGCGGAAGGGGGAGCCACCCGATGAGTTACATCCCGGCCATCGTGGCCGCGGTCCTGTTCATCCTGATCGTCGCGGTGCTCGCATCGGCCATCAAGATCGTGCGCGAGTACCAGCGCCTGGTCGTCTTCCGTCTCGGCAAGGTGCTCGGCGTCAAAGGACCAGGTCTGGTGCTCCTGATCCCGATCCTCGACAAGGCCGTGACCGTGGACCTCCGCGAGTTCTACCTCGAGATCCCGCACCAGTCCGCGATCACCGAGGACAACGCATCGATCTCGATCGACTTCATCGTCTTCAACAAGGTGATGGACCCTCAGATGTCCGTGATCACCGTCGGGAACTTCGCCGGCGCAGCGCAGAATATCGCGGCAACCACGCTCCGCTCGGTGGTGGGCGACATGTCGCTCGACGACGTGCTCGCCAAGCGCGAACAGATGAACGAGATCCTGCGAACCAAGCTGGACGAGGTGACCGAGCGGTGGGGCGTGAAGGTCACGAACGTCGAGATCCGCGAGATCATCCCTCCGCCCGCCGTGCAGGAGGCGATGACCCGGCAGATGTCCGCCGAGCGCACACGGCGAGCCGTCGTCACCGAGGCCGAGGGCGCGAAGCAGGCAGCCGTCACCGTCGCCGAGGGCAATAAGGCCGCCGCGATCCTGAACGCCGAGGGTCAGAAGCAGGCCGCGATCCTGTCCGCCGAGGGAGAACGCCAGGCTGCGATCCTGCGGGCGGAGGGATTCTCGCTCGCGCTCGACAAGATCAACGAGGTGGCGACCGCCGTCGCGACGAACACGATGAGCCTTCAGTACCTGGATACCCTGAAGCAGATCGGCTCGTCGCCCTCGTCGAAGATCGTCGTGCCGATGGAACTCGCCGGCCTCGTGGCCGGCGTCGTCGCGCTCGCCGAGCAGGTGTCGGGGAGCGGTACGCGCGCGGACGGGTGAAGGGCGGCGCCTAGACCGACACGCTCATGCCGGCCTGCTGCATCGCCAGCGTGAAGTCATGCTGTGAGGACACCGCCTGCATCGCCGCCTCGACCGTGATCGTCCCGTCGCGCACCAATCCGAGCAGGTAGTGGTCGAAGGTGACCATCCCGTAGAAGTCACCCTCGGCGATCACTTCCTTGATCTCCGCGGTGAGGTCGGGATCGGCGATCCTCTCCGCGATCCGGCCCGTGTTCACCATGATCTCGAGGGCGGGGGTGCGACCCCCGTCGATGGTGGGTACGAGCCGCTGGCAGACGATCCCGCGAAGCGTGCCCGCGAGCGCCAGGCGGATCTGCTTCTGCTGATGCGGCGGGAAGAAGTCGATCACGCGGTTCACGGTCTCCGTCGAGTCCACCGTGTGCAGCGTCGACAGCACGAGGTGTCCCGTCTCCGCGGCTTGGATCGCGGCGCGGACGGTCTCGGTGTCGCGCATCTCGCCGATCAGGATCACGTCGGGGTCTTGTCGGAGCGCGGCGCGGAGGGCCGTCAGGAAGTCGTCGGTGTCGGTTCCCACCTCGCGCTGGTTGATCGACGCGACTTCGTCATGGTAAAGCACCTCGACCGGATCCTCGATCGTGACGATGTGGACGGGCTTCGTCTTGTTGATATGTTCGATCATCGCCGACAGGGTGGTGGTCTTCCCAGAGCCGGTCGGCCCGGTCACCAAGATGAGCCCGCGGTTCTCCTCAGCGAGTTGCCGAAGCGTGTCGGGCAGACCCATCTCCTGGAACGTCGGTCCGCCGAACCGCAAGCGCCGCAGCACCATGCTCGTCGAGCCACGCTGATGGAACACGTTCGTCCGGAACCGTCCGACGTCGGGGACCGAGTAGGCGAAGTCGACCTCGCCATGATCCTCCAGCCGGCTCCGCCGGCTCGTGGGGATGATCGCGTCCGCGATCGCCTCGGTCTCATCCCGGGTGAGCGGGGCACGGTTCAGGCGATGCAAGCCTTCGGGCATCCGGAACATCGGCGGCGATCCGACCTTCACGTGGAGATCGGAGCCCTCGGTGGCGAGCAGCTCCGCGAGCCACCCTTGGAACTCATCGACGATCGGAACTGAAACGTCGTCCATCGAAGCCTCTCTCCTCGACGTGCGTGGGCGTCCCCCCGCTCAGGGGCGCTCTCTATCCATCGGGATGAAGCGAGCTCGACTTCAGTCGCCTTAGGAAGCAACCCCCCTTCCGGGTGGTCACGATCCTTTGGCCACCAAGCGGCAAACGGTCGACCGCTCGGCGAGGGGCTCGAACTCGGTCAGCTGGAGCGGCGGCCGCGAGGCCCCCAGCATGCCCTCAAGGAGCCCGCGGTGGACAGCGCACACGAGCTCCTGATGTTCGTCGAGGAGGTCGCGGAACGGGCAATCGCGAAGCGAGATCTCCACGATCTTCGCGCTGCGACGCCGGAACCGGGGGTCGAACCCCGCCTCGGCCAATGCCGCCTGGAGCACCGCCAGGTTCGGCCCAGACGGACCACGGGCCCCCGGCCGGGGAACGCTCTTGCCTACGAGGTACGCGCCCCATTCACGAGCGACCTTCTCGGCCCGCTCGCGCTGACGAGCGCCTTTGAGGAGACCGGCGAGGATCTCACCGAAGAGCCGGTAGTCACGGCCCTCGCGGCCCTCACGGTCGACGGCCGTGTAGAGCACCTGTGGACGGCCCACGCTCGCAACCCGTCGGACCTCGCTCGCCGCGAGCCCCGCCTCCTCCAGCCGCCGCAGATGCGGCCGCAGCGTATTCGGATGGAGCGAAAGGCGCGTGGAGAGCTCGCGCACCGAGACCGGCCTGCCCGACAGGCGGAGGTACCGATACAGGCGGTAGCGGGTATCGTCCGCGAGGGCCTTGTGTACCTCGATCGGTGCTGGGTCGGGCATCTGCCGCACCTCGCCGTATGATGGGATTTCCACGGTTCGCACCGTGTCAACCAAGCTTAGAGCGTCGAGAGGACCCCGTGACCACCGAGACCGACGTCCGCCAGGCACTCCGCGCCGTCCTGGATCCCGAGATCGGGCGCCCGATCGAGGATATCGGCATGCTCCGAGGGATCGAGATCGACGGCGGCTTCGTAAACGTCGACGTCTTGATCACGATCGAAGGCTGCCCGCTGAAGGATCGGATCACGAACGACGTCACGGCGGCAGTGTCGCCGCTCGAGGGCGTGGACCGCGTCACCGTCTCGCTGTCCCCGATGACGCCGGAGCAACGCGAGGTGTTGGTTCAGCAGCTCCGCGGAGGCGGTTCGAGCGCGCCGCAGCAGCAGTCGAAGATCTCGTTCCCCGCGTCGACCTCGATCGTCGCGGTCGCGTCCGGCAAGGGCGGCGTCGGCAAGTCGAGCGTCACGGTCAACCTGGCGTGCGCGCTCGCCGCCGAGGGGCACCGCGTCGGCGTGCTCGACGCCGACGTCTGGGGCTTCAGCGTGCCGCGCATGCTCGGAGTGCATGGCAAGCCCGTGGGATTCAACGACATGATCCTGCCGCTCGAGGGACATGGCGTGAAGGTGATCTCGATGGGGTTCTTCGTGCCCGAAGAGACCCCGGTGATCTGGCGCGGGCCCATGCTCCACAAGGCGATCGAACAGTTCCTGGGCGACGTCTACTGGGGCGACCTGGACTTCCTGCTGTGCGATCTGCCGCCGGGGACAGGCGACGTCTCGATCTCGCTCGCGTCGTTCATCCCGGGCGCGTCGATGCTCGTCGTGACGACGCCGCAAGAAGCCGCGCGGAAGGTAGCCGAGCGCGCGGGGAAGATGGCCGAGCGCACGAACCTCCGCCCGCTCGGCGTCATCGAGAACATGAGCTACTACGTCTGCCCCCATTGCGGCGAGCGCGACGACATCTTCGGAACCGGCGGCGGCCAGGAGGCGGCCGACACCCTCGGCGTACCGCTGATGGCGCAGGTCCCGCTGGTGCCCGCGCTTCGCGCCGGGGGCGATACCGGCGCACCGATCGTCGTCACCGACCCAGACGCGCCCGCCAGCGTCGCGCTCCGCGAAGCGGCGCACGCCGTTTCACGCGCGACGAAGTCCAAGGTCGGCAAGCCCCTCACGCTGATGACGAGCGGAGGCACGGGGGCGGAGGGGCACCATCACTGAGCAGGCGACCTCCCCGTCCGACGTGCTGCGTGCGTCGTTCGATCGGCACGTGTGGGCGACGACGACCCTGATCGACGCGGTCGAGGCGCTTCCGCGCGAGCGTCTCGACGAGCGGATCGCCGGCACCTACGGCTCGATCGCGCAGACCCTCACCCACCTGGTGGACGCAGATGATCGCTACCTGCAGCGCCTGGCCAGCCCGAACCTCCCTCCTTACGAGGATCACCGTTCCCAGCCGCTCGCGGAGTTGCGAACGAGGATCGAGGCCCACGCGCCGCGGTGGACGACGATGCTCGATCGGCTGGACGCGGGGACCCTCGAGGCCTCGATCAGCGGTCGCGACGACTACCCCGACACATCCCACGCGGAGACGATGCTCCTGATCCAGGCGCTCCATCACGGCGACGACCACCGCGCGCAGGTGTGCTCCACGCTCGGCGCCCTCGGGCTCGATGTACCGGAACTGGACGGTTGGACCTACTGGGCCGAGGGCCGCGGCTGATCGGCTCCTTCGACGAGCACGGGCTCCTCGGGTGCCTCCTGCTTCGGATGGAACGCCCACCAGATCAGGATCGTCGCGCAGACGATCGCCACCGTGAGCGCCGTCCATTGGGAGCCGGTGAACGGCCCGAAGCGCTTGTCGATCCGCAGTGAGTCCTCGAGCAATCGACAACATCCGTAATACAGCCCGAACGTGAGCGCGAGGACCCCCTCGCGGCGCGGCTTCTTGTTCATGTTCCAAAGGATCGCGAACAGGGCCCACGCGAGGAGCATGTCGTAGAGCGCCGTCTGGTGAACCCCGACACCCGTCGCGATCACCGCCCCCTTCGCGTCGAGCAGCTTGGCGCCCGCCCGCTGGATCGTCTCGAGATGCCCGCCCTGGAGCGACGCTTGGCAGACGCCGTCGACGCAGTTGAACGGGGGCGCCAGCGTTCCCCCGCGATAGGTCCACGCCAGGAACCAACTCGTCGGTTTCCCGAGGTGATCGCCGATGATCAGGTCACCCACCCGGCCGATCGCGATCCCGAGCGCGAGGCAGATCGCGGCCGGATCCATCACCTGCAGGAACCGGTAGCCATAGCGGCGCATGCGCGGGACGTTGATCAAGATCGCGCCGGCGATCCCGCCGAGCAGCGAGATCCCACCCTTCCACACCTGCAGCCATTCGAGCGGGCTCGAGAACTCGGAGACGTGCGCGATCACGTAGAAGAGGCGCGAGCCCACGATCGCGCCGACCAGAGCCCAGAAGAGCATCGTGCTGATGTGCTCGGCCGACACGCCGTTGCGAGGACCGAGGCGCCCGAGCAGCCAGCCGCCGATCATGAACCCGATCGCGATCCCCAAGCCGTGCGGCGAGATCGCGAAGCTGTCCCCGATACGGAAGCGGTCGAGGACGGGCCAGCCGATGGACGCGAGAAGCGGGAGCATTGGGGTTCGAGTCTAGCCGCGGCTCCGCGAACGCCGGGGCCAGAGGCTGGCGACGGCGCGACCCAGCAGGAACCCGCTCGTGACGTCTGAGGGATAGTGCACCCCGATGTAGACGCGGGAGGCGGCAACGGACAGGCCGAGACCCGTGAGCCCGGCGCGCGCGATCGCGCCGAGATCCAGCTCCCGTCCCGCAACGGCGGTGAACGTGGTGAGCACGGCCGGGTGGCTGCTCGGCCACGATGTCGCGGGCGGCGGTCCCACCAACAGCCGTGTGCCCTCACCGTCGGCCTCGTACGGGCGCTGCCGGTTCGCCACGCGTTTCAACCCCTGGCCGGCGAGCCACGTGAGGCTTGCCGCGGCGAACGCGTTCGCCGCGGCACGGCGCCGTCCCACCAGCGCGAGCGCGCCGGCCGCCCCGGCCGCGGCCCAGAGCGAACCAAGCTCGGTCACGCCCGTGAAGAACCGATCGGCCTCGGGGCCGTGCCCTCGGTTCAGCTCGCCGAAGAGCTCGGCGTCGACCTCTCGTCCCTCGGGGGTGGACGACCACCGGCCGACGGCGACCGCCGCACCGATCAGGGACGTTCCGATGAGCAGGTCTCGCATCTTCATCGAGCGGCGATGATAGGCGACCGGGCCCCCCGACCCCTCCGTTCAACCGGACTCGATGTCGTGCTTCTGCGCGAGGACGCCGCGCTTCAATGCGAGCTGCGAACCGCCGACCGCCTGGATGCTCCGCGCGCCGATCCCCCCGAGCGGCCCGCGGAACCGGTAGGTCACCTCGTGTCGCAGCACGCTCCGGTCGAACGGCAACGAGGCGATCGACGTGGAGACGGTGGCCTCGAGCAATCCCGAAAGCTGGATCACCGCATGCCACGGCGGTTCCCATTCGAGGACCTCGGCTGCGACCGTCGTGCGGAGCGCCATGAAGCGCATCACCACCTCGTAGCGAACACCAAGCGCGAGGCCGCCCTCCGGCGCGCGCACCGACTCGATGTGCCGGTCCCAGTGGGGCAGGTTCGCGGGATCGCTCGTCACTTGCCAGACCCGCTCGGGGGGCGCATCGACCTCGACGGAGAACTCGACGGTCGTCATCCGACCTCGAAGCTCCCGCTGCTCCACCCCTTCCACCACACCACGCGGCTCGCGCCCAGACGCACCAGGGCTCCCGCTTCGGGGTCGATCGACCTCGCGAGGACGCGCGCCGTCTTCGAGCCCGACCCCAGGGCGTCCAGGACGAAGATCGTCGCGGTGCCCTGGATCATGGCGCCGAGCATGTCGCGCGCGCGCCACTCCGAGATCCGGTCCACGGTGAGCGCGGCGGCCGACTCAGGTCCGGCGCCGGCGAGCGCGACCGTCTCCGCGGGCAGCGCCGCGTACAGCGCGCCGCCCTGGATCCGCCAGCGCGCGGGCAAGACGACCGGCCCTCGGTCCCCCGAGATCGTGAGCGAGCCGTTGCCCTCCGTGCCGAGACCGGCTCGGATCTCGTCGGGGAGCCCGGCCAGCGGATGCTCGAGCCCTTTCACGGAACGGAACGTCTTCTGGGAGATGGACTCGCCGCCCCACCTACCGCGACCTTCCTGCACGCCATCCTCGCCGAGCAGCGCGGTGCGCTCGAGGTCGATGCCGACGAAGACCCTGCCGGGCGGCATCCATGCGAACGGCACCTGCCGGGCATCGATCGCGTACCCGGCGAAGAACCGTGCGTTCTTCTTGCTGAACGCGGCGCCCGCCCGGGCGAGGGATGTGGCGCCGGTGACCGCCGCGCCCCAGGTGCTCCGGTCCAACACGTCGTAGGGACGCACGGTGCCCGCGAACGTCACCGAGAGCTCGCCCGACCTTACAAGGCCCGCCACGCCCGGGTCGATCTTCCACGCCCGTGCCTTGACCGATCCGCGCGAGGTCGTGAGCCAGACGCGACCGCCCGAGTAGGCGAACACGAGCGGCGTGCAATGCGGTCCACGTGGCGTGGTGGAGGCGACCGCGCAGAAGGAGGCCTGATCGAGCACCTGCTGCACCGCCGTCGACAAGAAGCTCATCGAGCTCGCACCCCCCGCCCCGCTCCGGGAGGGAGCGCGAGCATCAGTCCTGTCCAAAGCATATGGCTGGCCAGGCTCGCCAGCATGCCACCTGACCAGACGGCCAGGCCTCCCCAGAGCGCGCCGCCCACCACGGCGCCCGCCACGATGGGCAGGCTGGCGCTCGCAGAGTTCGCGGCGATGTACGCGAGCCACGTCAGGGCCGCGGCGGCGGCGGCGGTGAGCGACTGATCGAGACGGCCCTGGAACAACCCGCGCCAGAAGCACTCCTCGGCGGGCACCATGATCGCGAGCGACAGCACGAGCGAGACGCCGAGCGAAACCTTCGCGGCTTCTTCGTACTTCTCGACCACGTGCCGCCGGAACGGCTCCCACCGCGCCGCGACGGCGACGAACGCGCGCGTGGCCGCGAACAACAGCGCGCCGCTCGCCGCGCCGACCGCGAGCGCCAGGCCGTCGCTCACGCGCACGGCCGCGACGGGTCGTCGCGTGAGGATCGCCGCGACGCCCATCACCCCGAGCACGATGGGCATCAGCCGCCAAACGGAGGCGCGACCGCGGGCGACGAACCGCCAGCCGATCGCCTCGGCCGCCGCGCCCAGCAGCATCACCGCGCCCTGCACGCGCTACCCCGGCAGGAACCGAACCTTCACGGCGACCTCCGCCGTGAAGGCCGTGACGACGGCGAGATAGAAGAACCCGGTCGCGGACTGGACCGCGGACGCGCGAGGGCCACGCAGCGACGCCCGCACCATCACGGCGATCAGCGCGGTCGTCCCGACCATCCCGATCGCGATCCACGGCGCCAAGGCGCCAGCGGTCAGGAGCGGGTTGAAGGCCGCGGACGAGCCCACGCCACCGAACCCCCCGGCGATCACGGCGACCGCCTCCAGCGCGACGGCGGCGAGCATGATCGTCGTGGCGCGGTTGATCGGCGTCCGACTGAGGCCGCGGTCCGTGAGATACCAGTGACCTAGGAGGAGACCGTCCAACACCGAACCCAGGAACGCCGCGCCCGCCAGGAGCTCGAACAGCGCGAGCGAGTAGGACTGCCGGCCGGTGGCAGCCATCGCGAGCAGCACCGCGACGCTCACGGGCACCGAGAGGAACCCCACGCCGCGTGCCACCGGGCGCAGCTTGGCGAGCTGCAGCGCCGTCCATGCGAGCGTGACGACCATGGTCGCGAGCGCGAGTCGTACGCTCCATTCGCCTGCCGCGTCACCGGGGATCGCACCCGCCGCGGCCGCGCGCCACGCGGCGAACGCGAGGATCGAGAACAGGAGCCCCGAGAGCGTGAAGTACCCGCGCTTCACCTCTCCCCACAGTGGGGTGAACCAGAGGAACACGAGCGAACCGGCGACCGTCTCGGCCAGGACGAGCGCCATGACGCCCGCCGATCCGGTCACGCCCCTCCCCCGCGCATGGTCGTACAGCCTACCGGCCGCCTGCGGGGGGCCCCGTCGTTCGCGCGGGGGGCGGGTAGGCTTGCGCCGCATGAACGATTGGCGTTCTTACGACGAGGTCGCGGAGACCTACGAGCGCGTCCACGCCCCCCGGCTGCTCGAGGTCGCGCGGGCGCTCGCGACGTTCGTCGACATCGCCGACGGTGATCGCGTGCTCGACGTCGGGACGGGCACCGGCGTCGTCGCGCAGGCCGCCACTGAGGCGGGCGCGCGCGCCGTCGGGATCGACGCGTCGGTCGGCATGCTCGAGGTCGGCCGTCGCGAACGCCCGAAGATCGGCTTCGCCGCCGCCGAGGCGATCGATCTGCCGTTCCACGACGGCGCGTTCGACATCGTGACCGGAAGCTTCGTACTCTCGCATTTCCGGCGTTACGAGACGGCGCTCTACGACATCACTCGCGTGATGCGACCGGGCGGGCGGATCGCGCTGACGTCGTGGTCCGACGTGAAGGACGATCTCCAGGCGACCTGGGACGAGCTGGTGGGTTCGGTCGTGCCCCAGGAGATGCTCGAGCCCGTGTGGGCCGCCGCGGCGCCCTGGCACGCGAAGTTCACCGATCGCCAGGCGGTCGAGGATGCCCTGATCCAAGCGGGCCTGCGACACGTGAGGACCGAGAAGCAGCAATTCCGCTTCACGTACACGCAGGAGGAGTACCTGCAGGGGCTCGAGATCTGGGCGACGGGACGCTTCGTGAAAGAGATGCTCGGCGGCGAGGGATGGCCGTCCTTTCGGGCGCGCGTGCGCGCGACGTTCGCGGAACGGTTCGCGGACCCATTGAACGACTTCCGCGACGTGATCCTGTCGACCGGCGCGAAGCCCTAGCTGAGGTCGAGCACCCGGAACTCCTCTGCGTGCTCGACACCGATCTTCTTCCCAGCGCTCGCCGCCTCCTTCGACAGGAACTCCTCGAAGAACCTGATCCCCTCGGCGAGCTGGCTCGCGTGCTCCGCGAGCGATGTGATCTTCCGCTCGAACCAGCCGGTCACGTCTTCTGCGTGGTTCGGCTCGTTCGTCCAGCCCAGCCAGATGTCGTGGATCTCACGGACGTCGAGCCCTTCCCCCAGGTGCTCGGGGTAGAAGTGCGGGTTCCCCGCGCCGGGGAACGAAGCGTCGAGCGCGATCTCACCCGCGCGCCGGTGGTCCGTGTGGTTGTAGTACCGGTTCTCGAAGAACCAGGCGGTCGGGTCGACGGAGAGGACGGTCTCGGCACGGATCTCGCGGATCCGCCGGATC
This sequence comes from uncultured Actinomycetes bacterium, assembly GCA_963695975.1. Taxonomy (GTDB): domain Bacteria; phylum Actinomycetota; class UBA4738; order UBA4738; family HRBIN12; genus JBBQVZ01. Next base: position 39,745 of record CAVOIB010000007.1, read on the forward strand.
ACGGCCTCGCGCACGACGTGCGTGTTCTCTAGCTCGCCGTCGGGGATCCCCATCACTTGGGCGCTCGCGAGGCCGAGGATCTCGCCCGCGGCGAGCGTCTCGGCCAGGCGGGTCGCGGCGAGCTCGCCGCGATCGCGGAGCGGGTCGCTTGAGCCGCGGTCGCCGTTCGTGAGGACCAGCAGATGCACCTCGCGGCCCTCCGCGCACCACTTGGCGAGCGTGCCCCCGGCCGCGATCTCCGCGTCGTCGGGATGCGCGAACACGCCGAGCACGGGCCCGGTCCGGGACGTGGGCGTGTCGTCGGGCACCATGATCCCTACGCGCTCCTATCCAGCAGGTAGCGCACGAGCATCCGGACCGGCACGCCCGTCCCGCCCTTCGGGCCGAGATCGTTCCCTTTCTCGGAGTACCCGGGACCCGCGATGTCCAGGTGCACCCACGGCGTGTCCCCCACGAACTCGGCGAGGAACCACGCGGCCGTGATCGCGCCGCCGTACCGCTCACCGATGTTCTTGATGTCGGCGACGTTCGAGTCGATCTTCCGTCGGTAGTCGGCGAAGAGCGGGAGCTCCCAGACGGCCTCGCCGACGGCATCGCCCGCACGGATCACGTCGGCGATCAGCTCGTCGTCGTTGCCCATCGCGCCGGTGATCTGATCGCCGAGCGCGATCATGCAGGCGCCGGTGAGCGTCGCGGTATCGATGATGACGGCCGGCCGCTTCTCCGCCAGGTACGCGAGCGCGTCGGCGAGGACGAGACGCCCCTCCGCGTCGGTGTTCAGGACCTCGGAGGTCGTGCCGCCGCGATGACGGAGCACGTCGCCGGGCTTCGTGGCCGAACCGCTCGGCATGTTCTCCGACGACGGGATCGCCGCGATCACGTTGATCTTCGGCTTGAGGATCGCGATCACCTTCATCGCGGCCATGATCGAGGCGGCGCCGCCCATGTCGTCCTTCATCGTCTCCATGCCTTTGGCGTCCTTGATCGACAGCCCGCCCGAGTCGAACGCGATCCCCTTGCCGGTGAGCCCGATCGGCGTGGCGCGACCTGCGCCGGTGTAGGTGAGCTCGATCAGGCGCGGCGGGTTCACGCTTCCGGCACCCACGCCGAGGATGCCGCCGAACCCGCCCTTCTCGAGCTCCGGCTTGCCCCAGACCTTGCAGCGCAGTCCGACCTGGCGGGCCATCTTCTGGGCCTCGCGGGCGATCTGCGCCGGAGGCATGTCACCGGCCGGCGTGTTCACCAGATCGCGCGCCCAGCAGACGGCGTCCGCGACGACCTGTCCGCGGCGGACCGCGTCGCGCACGCCCTTCGCCTCGACGCGGGGCGAGCCGAGCACCGTGATCCGCTCGATCGGCTTCTCGTCGACCACTCTGGTCTTGTAGCGGTCGAACCGGTAGGCGCCGAGGATCAACCCTTCGACCGTCGCCTGTGCGGCCTCCGCGGCGGCCCGCCCGCCCGCGGCCTGCGCGAACGTCGTCGCGACCGTGCCGAACCGGCCGAGCGTTCCGGCGACCTTGCCCAGCACGCGCCGGATGTCGTTGGGCGTCACGTCCGCCTTCTCACCCGCTCCGACGAGCAGCACGGCGCCCGCCGCGAAGCGGTCGCCGTCCCGCCGAACGACGAGGAGGTTCTCGTGCTTCTTCCCGGTGAGCTTCGCGTCGCGATACGCCCGCTCGAGCCCCACCTCCTTCACGCCCGGCCCCGGGAGCGGGCCCTTGAAGACCGGGAGCACCAGGATCCCGGCGCGGATGGCCGTCGGCGACGCCGACGAGAACGAAGCGGTGGTCACGATCGGCTCCTTCGGTGTCGGGAGATGGGCGGCGGTCAGTCTAGCGAGGTTACGCTGGGGCGATGAAGCCGCGCGACATCCGCGATCTCGTGCACTTCTCCGAGGACGGACCGCGGCACGAGACGCTCCTCGAGAGCGAGCACCTCTGGTCCGAGGTCATCTGCATCCAGGGCGCTCAAGGGATGGGGCCGATGATCGATGCCGCCTCCGACGCCGTGCTTGCCGTGCTTTCCGGGGAGGTCTCGGCACAGGTCGGGAAGGGTCGGGCCCGAATGAAGCAGTGGCAGACCGTCCTGGTGCCGGCGGGTGAGGAGCTCACCCTGCGCAACGCCTCGCCCGAGCCGGCCGTGGTGCTGCTGGTGGCCGCGCCTCCTCCCGCACCCTCCCTGTCGCCCTAGCCGGCGGGCCGTCGGCGCAACACGAACAGCGCCGACCCGAACGCCGCGAGGAAACTGGGAACGCTCGCGCCGAGGGGCGAGCCGGCGATCAACGGGAACGGGAGGTGCAGCCAACCGTGCACGACCCGCGCGGCGCCGTCGACCCACCAGCTCGGTCCGGTGGGGACGCACCATTGGTAGACGACGAACCCGGCGGCCCAGGGCACGAGCGCGCGCCATCGCACGCCCTGATCCGCCCGTTCGAACAGCGCGGCCTCGCCGTACCGGCCCCGCGCCAGGACGAAGTAGTCGGCCGCGAACACGCCGAACAGCGGCACGAACACCGAGCCGACCAGGAACAAGAACACCTCGAACGTCGTCGCGGCGTCGGAGAGCACGGCCGCGAGCCCGAACCCGACGACCCCCACGGCGGCGATCAGCGGGCGCTGCGGCAGTGTGGGCCGGACGTTCTGCAACGACAACGCGCTCGAGTAGATGTTGGCCATCGCCTGGTCGCTCTCCCCCACCAGCAGCGCGAGCAACACGACGCCGCCTCCGACGGTCGCCGCGACCGTCGTGCCGATGTCGAGCACGTCGGGCGCGGCGCCGGCGGCGAGCACGAGCACCGCCCCCAGTGCGTAGAACCAAGCGTTTCCCGCCGCGTAGCTCCAGAACGTTCCCCGCGCGGCGGCGCGCTCGTCACGCGCGAACCGGTTGAAGTCCGCGACGAGCGGAAGCCACGACACCGGCATCGCGATCACCAGATCGACCGCTGCCCAGAACGGGAGGCCGCCGGCCCCCGGCCGCTGCCACACAGCCCCGAGATCGGCGACCGTCAACACCCTGACCGTGATCCAGATCGCGACCCCCGCCACCACCCAGGCGCCGAACCGTTCGAGCCAGCGGCGGACCAGCAGGATGGGACCGCCGACCGCCAGGCCCGTGCAGACGATGGCGACGAGGGCGAGCCACAGCAGCGGCGCGTCCATCCCGGTCGCGTCGCGCGCCACGGCGTTCGCCACACGGCCCATCGCCCAGAATTCGAACCCCGTCCACCCGATGAGCTGGATCAGGTTGATCGCCGACGGCAGGTACGAGCCGCCCCGGCCGAGCACCGGGCGGAAGAGCACCATGCCCGGCACCCCTTCCCGCGCGCCCGCCAGACCCACGAGCGCGAGCGGGAGCGCGCCGACGACGCTCCCCACGACGATCGCGAGGAGCGCGTCCGGAAGACTGAGCGCCGGAACGAGGAGTGCGCCGGACACCAAGACCAGGAGCCCGATCGATAGGTCGCCCCACAGGACGGCGAGGTCCGGGCCGGACAGTCGGCGGAGTGTGCGGGGCACCGGGCGGATGCCCCAGGAGGGGGCCTCTCGCTCGAGCACCTCCTCGAGGCGATCGGTCACGGGAGCCATCGAGCGCGAGGCTACCGCACGGGTCCGCGCGCGATGATCGACCGACGCAGCCCCTCCTGAGCCCGGCCCATCAGGATCCGCATCAGCGGCCGGTAGCCGAGAGCCGCCAGGTCGCCGACGAGCGGGACCCGGAGCGCGATCTCCTCCGACCACGTGAACCGGGTTCCGCCGTCGGTGGGCTCAAGCGTCCACGCACCGATCCCGGCGACGACGCTCCCGTGACTGATCTCCAGCCGGCGCGGCGGATCCCAGCCCGTGACCTCCATCGGCTCCGTGAACGCCGGCACGCCGAACAGCCGCGTCTTCACCGCCAGGCGGACCCCGACCCCTTCGCGGGCGATCGACACGACCTCCACCCGGTCCGCGTCGAGCATCCAGTCGGCCTGGCGTTCCCACTCGGTCAGCACCGACCAGGCCTCGTCGGCGGTGACCGGCAACGTCACTACGCGCTCGATCCGCATCCTGTCGAGTCTATGAGCGGCCGGGTTGAACGGGGCTCGCGAACCGATGCGGCTAGGCTTGCGCGCATGGCCGGTCAGCGCGGAGCGATCGTCGCGGCATCGGCGGCGACGGCGACGGGACCGCTGCCCGCGCGCGGCGCGTCCCTCGCCGCGCGCGTCCTGGACGGACCCATCGGGGTGGCATGGGAGGACGGGCGCCTGACGTACGTCGGTCCCGCAGGCGGCCTGCCGTGGAACCCGACGATCGGCTCCCCGGATCGCGGGCTCATCGTCCCGGGCTTCGTCGACTGCCACGTCCACCTCCCGTTCATCGGGTGGCGGGCCGACGAGTTCGAGTCGCGCCTCGCGGGTGCGAGCTACCGGGATCTCCATGGCGAGGAGGGCGGGATCTACCGCAGCAGCCGCATGCTCGAGGCGGCGACCGATGAGGAGGTCCTGGCGTTCTGCCTGCCCATCGCCCAGGAGATGGCCGCCTATGGGACGACGGCGATGGAGCTGAAGACGGGCTACGGGCTGTCGGTCGACGCGGAGCTCCGGCAGGCGCGCCTGGCGCGTTCGCTTGCCGAGGCCGTCCCGCAGACGTGCTCGGTGACGCTCCTCGCATGTCACGCCGTTCCGATGGGATTGCCTCGCGACCGATGGGTCCGTGCCGCCTGCGACGAATTGATCCCCACAGCCGCGGCCGAGGCCCTGGCGGATCAGGTCGACGTGTACGTGGAGGACATCGCGTTCTCGCTCGAGGACCTGGCGGAAGTGGCCGAGGCGTCGGCCCGGGCAGGTCTGCCGCTGCGGGTCCACGCCGACCAGCTCGGGCCGAGCGGCGCGGCGGAGGCCGCGGTCGCTCTCGGGACGCGCAGCGCGGATCACCTGAACCACGTGAGCGGCACCGGCGTCACCGCCCTCGGTGCGGCGCCGTCCACGGTCGCCGTCCTGCTGCCGACGTCGACGTTCTTCCTGCGGGCGACGCCGCCGCCCGTGGCCGCGTTGCGCGCCGCGGGAGCGGCACCGGCGATCGCGACCGACTGCAACCCCGGCACGTCGCCGGTGTGCTCCATGCCGGAGGCGATCGCGATGGCGTGCACGCTCTACGGGATGGAGCCGCTCGCCGCGCTCACCGCCGCGACCGCGAACCCCGCGTGGGTGCTCGGGATGGACGACCGACTGGGGACGCTGGAGGTCGGACGGCGCGCCGACCTGCTGCTGCTCGACGGTCCGTCGTTCGCGCAGGTGCCCTACCGCCCGGGTCACGACCCCGTGGAGGCGACCGTCATCGGCGGCGGGGTCATCTAGTCTGAGACAGACTAGTTAAGGGATCCGGCCGCGGAGGTTGCCGCGCCCACCAAACCCCCCTCGCGGACGAGCCAGGAACAGGCCTCGATGTCGCGCCCCAGCTCCCGGTCCTCGGCGAGGAACGGCACCGCCTCGCGGATCGCGCCGAGGGCGGCACGCGTGGCCGGCGCCGGACGCAGCGGCGACCGGAGGTCCAGCGCCTGCGCCGCGGCCATCGCCTCCATCGCCACCACGATCTCAGCGTTCGCCACGATCTCGCGCGCATGCCGCGCGGCGATCATCCCCATGCTGACGTGATCCTCTTGCCCCGCCGACGATGGGATCGAGTCGACGGACGCCGGATGCGCGAGCGACTTGCACTCCGACACGAGCGACGCGGCCGTGTACTGGACCAGCATGAACCCGGAGTTCAGCCCGCTCCCCTCCACCAGGAACGGCGGAAGGCCGTTGCTCAGTTTCGAGTCCAACAGGCGGTAGAGCCGACGCTCGCTGACGCTCGCGAGACCGACCGTAGAGAGCGCCAGTGCGTCGAGCGCGACCGCCACCGGTTGACCGTGAAAGTTCCCCCCCGAGCGGACGTCGTCGTCGTCGGGCAGCACGATCGGGTTGTCGGAGACCGCGTTCGCCTCGATCTCGAGGACGCGCTCGGCGTAGGCGAGCGTGTCACGCGTGGCCCCGTGCACCTGCGGCGTGCAGCGCAGCGAGTATGCGTCCTGCACCAGGTGCGGGCTCGTTCGGTGCGACGCGATGAGCGGCGAGCCGTCGAGCAGGCGGCGAAGGTTCGCTGCCGATGCCGCCTGCCCAGGGTGCGGGCGGAGCCGCTGGAGCCGTTCGTCGAAGGGAGCGTCGGTGCCGAGCGCGGCCTCGATCGTCATGGCCGCGGTCACGTCCGCCGCGCGCGCGAGGTTCGCGACGCGCGCCGCGGCGAGGATCCCGACGGCGAGCATCCCCTGGGTTCCGTTGACCAGAGCGAGGCCCTCCTTCGCCTCCAGCGCGATCGCCGCGAGACCGGCGGCGGCGAGCGCGGGCGCGGCCGGCTCGCTCCCGCCGTCCGGCGCGAGCAGGGCGCCGTGGCCGATCAGCGGGAGCGCGAGGTTCGCAAGCGGCGCCAGGTCTCCAGACGCGCCGAGCGATCCTTGCTCCGGGACCACCGGGATCAGGTCGCGGTTCAGCATCTCGACCATGCGGTCCACGATCAACGGCCGGACGCCCGAGTGCCCGAGCGCCAAGACGTGCGCGCGGAGCAGGAGCATCGCCCGCGCCTCCTCCCGGGAGAGTGGGTGCCCGACCGCGGTGGCGTGCGAGCGCACGATCCCCAGCTGGAGCGCGGCGGCCTGCGAGGGCTCGATCCGCACATCGGCGAGCGACCCGAAGCCAGTCGTGACGCCGTAGACGGTCTGCCCGGAACTGACGACGCGGTCGACTACAGCCCGCGCGGCTTCGACCCGTTCGCGCGAGGAGGGTGGGAACTCGACCGGACCGCCGCGAGCGACGCCAACGACGTCCGCGAGCGTGAGCGTCTCCCCGACCCGGACCGGCACGGCGGCAAGGCTACCCCGCCGTCGGGCGGACCGCAGCTGGCTCCGTCAGGGGCCGCGCTACGACGGTTCCTCGTCCACCGCGCGGCCGTCCTTGGCCGGGCGATGCGACCGCAGACGTCGGCGTGCGACCTGTCCTGGCGTGCACCGGGTCGTCGGGCGCATGGCCGCCACCGATGACCACGATGTGGCGTTCGGTCACGACTCGGCCATCGGGATGCGCACGCCGCGCTCCCGGGCGATCTCGAGCGCGCGGTCGTAGCCGGCGTCGGCGTGACGGATCACGCCCATCCCCGGGTCGGACATGAGCACGCGCGCCAGACGCTCGCGCGCGTTCTCGGTCCCGTCGGCCACCACGACCATGCCCGCGTGGATCGAGTAGCCGATCCCCACGCCGCCGCCGTGGTGGACGCTCACCCAGTGCGCGCCGGCTGCGGTGTTGATCAGCGCATTCAGGATCGGCCAGTCGGCGATCGCGTCCGAGCCGTCCTTCATCCCCTCGGTCTCCCGGTAGGGCGACGCCACGCTGCCGCTGTCCAGATGGTCACGCCCGATCACGATCGGTGCGGCGAGCTCACCATTCGCGACCATCTCGTTGAAGCGGAGCCCGGCCTTCGCTCGGTCGCCGTAGCCGAGCCAGCAGATCCGCGCCGGTAGTCCCTGGTACGCGACCCGCTCCGCCGCCATCGTCAGCCAGCGATGCAGTCGCGTGTCGTCGGGGAAGAGCTCAGCGACGGCGCGATCGGTCTTCGCGATGTCCTCGGGATCGCCGGAGAGCGCTGCCCATCGGAACGGGCCCTTCCCCTCGCAGAACAGTGGTCGCACGAACGCCGGCACGAACCCCGGATAGGCGTACGCGCGGTCGTGCGGCAACCCGCCGATCTCTGCCCCCGCCCGCAGGTTGTTGCCGTAGTCGAACACGACGGCGCCCTGGTCCAGGAAGCCGACCATCGCGGCCACGTGCTCGGCCATGGAGGCGTACGCGCGTCGCTGATACCCCTCCGGGTCGGACGGCCGCAACGCCTCCGCCTCCGCGAGCGAGAGCCCTGCCGGCACGTATCCGCCGAGCGGGTCGTGCGCGCTCGTTTGATCGGTCACGATGTCGGGCTTCCACCCGCGACGGAGCAGCTCGGGCTCGACCTCGGCGCAATTGCCCAGGAGCCCGACCGAGACCGCTTCGCCGCCGGCTTTGGCCTCGCCGACCCACGCGAGCGCCGTGTCGAGGTCGTCGGTCTCGCGATCGAGATAGCGCGTCTTCACTCGACGTTCGATCCGGGCCGGGTCGACGTCGATGCACAGCGCCACGCCGTCGTTCATCGTGACGGCGAGCGGCTGCGCGCCGCCCATACCACCCAGCCCGCCGGTGAGCGTGACCGTCCCGCGCAACGTTCCCCCGAACCGCTGGTGCGCGCACTCCGCGAGCGTCTCGTACGTGCCCTGCAGGATCCCCTGCGTCCCGATGTAGATCCACGATCCCGCGGTCATCTGCCCGTACATCGTGAGCCCGGCGTGTTCGAGCTCGCGGAACGTGTCCCAGTCGGCCCACTTCGGCACGAGCATCGCGTTGGAGATGAGCACGCGAGGCGCCATCGCGTGCGTGCGGAACACCCCGACGGGCTTCCCCGACTGTACGAGGAGCGTCTCATCGTCCGCGAGCGTCCGGAGTGTCCGCACGATCGCGTCGAACGCCTCCCACGAACGCGCCGCCCTCCCGGTCCCGCCGTACACGACAAGGTCCTCCGGACGCTCGGCCACGTCGGGGTCAAGGTTGTTCATGAGCATCCGCATCGCGGCTTCCTGCGGCCACGAGCGGCACGAGAGCTCCGTTCCTCGCGGGGCGCGGATCTCCCGTGCACCCATCGTTCGTTCACCTCCATCGGCGATGTACTGCCGTGACGGCCCGATGATACGCCGGGCGGGGGATGCGCCCGGGGGTCGGCGCCGTGGCCCATCCGGGTGATTGAACCGGCCCTGACCGGCGGGTACGGTCCCTGCCGTGGCATCCGTCGGAACTTCCCCCGGCGGTTCGGCGCTCGCCGGACCGCCGATCCGCATCCTGATCGCCGACGATGAGCCGGCCCTGCGCGACGCCATCGCCGACCTCCTCGCGCACGAGGACGGGCTGGTGCTCGTCGGCGAGGCCGGCGATGCCGACCAGGCGATCGAGCTCGCCGGCACGCGCCAGCCCGACGTCGCGTTGGTCGATGTCAGCATGCCGGCGGGCGGCGGTCCGCGAGCCGCTCGCGAGATCATCCGCGTGTCTCCCGATACGCGCGTCATCGCGCTCTCGGCGTTCGAGGACCGACCCACAGTGCTCGAGATGCTCCGCGCGGGCGCGGTCGGCTACCTGGTCAAAGGCACGGCGAGCGAGGACCTCGTCCTGTCGATCTCGAAGGTGTTCGACGGGGGCGCAAGTCTCTCCGCCGAGGTGCTCGACGGCATCGTGCACGAGCTCGCATCCCAGCTCCGGCGCGAGGAGATCCAGCGCGACGAACGCTCCGCCCGGCGCGGCGAGATCGATCGGTTCCTGGCGGGCGATGGCTTCACGATGGTGTTCCAGCCGATCCTCGATCTGCGGACGCGGGAGATCGTCGGCACCGAGGCGCTCGCGCGCTTCCGCTCGTTCCCGCTCCGCCCGCCGAACGAATGGTTCGCCGAGGCGGTGGAGCACGAGCTCGGCGTGCAGTTGGAGCTCATGGCCGTCCGGAACGCGCTCCGCGCCCTCCCCAGGCTCCCCGTCGGCGCGTACCTCTCCGTCAACTGCTCGCACCGCGCCGCGATGTCGGCCGATCTCGCGGCGACGATCGGCGAGCATGCCGCGCGGATCGTGCTCGAGATCACGGAGCACGAGGCCATCGAGGACTACGCGCTCCTCGCAGGTGCGCTGGAGGATCTCCGCGATCGAGGGATCCGTGTGGCGATCGACGACGCAGGCGCCGGGTTCGCGAGCCTCCGGCACACGCTCCTGCTCCGCCCCGACATCGTCAAGGTCGACATCAGCATCACGCGCGGCGTCGACGCCGACCGCGCCAAGCGGGCGCTGGCGTCGGCGCTGATCTCGTTCGCCGACGAGATGGGGATGACGATCGTGGCCGAGGGGATCGAGACGGCCGAGGAGCTGGCGACGCTCGTCACGCTCGGGGTGCCGTTCGGGCAGGGCTTCTACCTGGCGGAGCCGGGGCCGCTCGCGTAGTCAGTTCGTCCGACGGTCGATCGCCCAGGACGAACCGGCGGTCGCTTTCGTGAACGTCTTCATCTCGGTCGCGATCGCGACGACCTCCGCGTAGTGGGCATATTCGCGACGCTCGGTCGTGGCGATGCCGATCGAGATCGCGAGGAGCGGGAACCTTTGGAGCTCGCCGCGCCGGTTCGCCACCTCCACGTAGCCGCGTTCGCGGTCCTCGGGGTCGTAGAGCTCCGGGACCTGCTCGTCGAAGCGCGTGACGATCGCCTCAGCGACCTCCTCGGCCTTCTCCGGAGAGACGATCACGACGAAGTCGTCCCCGCCGACGTGGCCGACGAACGCCTCCGCGCCGGTCACTTCACGCGACACGTTCTCGAGCAGGCTCGAGGTGGCTTGGATCGCCTGATCGCCGCGCATGAAGCCGTAGTGGTCGTTGTACGCCTTGAAGTGGTCGAGGTCCGCGTACAGCAACGCGAACTCGCCGCCCCGCTCGACGAGGCCATCGATCTCCTCCTCGATCCGGACGTTGCCTGGCAGTCCGGTGAGCGGCGACTGCGCACGCATCTCCTTCGCGCGACGGAGCACACCGCGGATCCGCGCGAGCAGCTCCGGCGTGTCGAACGGCTTGACGATGTAGTCGTCCGCGCCGATCGCGAACCCCTCGAGCTTGTCGGCGGAGAGGCCTCGCGCCGTGAGCATGATGATCGAGACGGTCGCGGTCCGGGGATCCTGGCGGAGGCGACGGGTCAGCTCGAACCCGTCCATGTTCGGCATCATCACGTCGGCGAGGACGAGATCGGGGGCACGCATCTGCGCGAGCTCGAGCGCCTGGTTGCCGTCGCTCGCGACGCGCACGTCGTAGCCGGCGGCCCGCAGCTCGATCTCCAGGAGGCGCGCGATGAAGGGGTCGTCGTCCGCGACGAGCAGGCTCTCGCCACCCGCCGCCTCGGACTCGTCGATGTGCTGCTCGCTCACGATCTCCCCTGCGCTCCCCCGTGCGACGCTACGGGCGAGGCTCGCCCGGGCGTATCACCCCTAGGATTCGGCACTTTACCCCCCCAGATGTAGCCGTTTCGCCCTTTCGTTCGCGGACCCCCTGCGCATCCCGGTGTCATGCGGGGACGGTGTCGGCCGAGCATGGCACGATAGGCTCGCGTTCGCGAGGAGAGGGGTCCGATGGAGGCGCTCGACACGTTCCTGGATGCCATGGGGGATACGCCGCTGGTGCGGCTCCACACCGTGACTCGTGGCATCCGGCCGACGGTCCTGGCGAAACTCGAGATGCTGAACCCCGGTGGGAGCGTGAAGGACCGGATCGGGATCCGGATGATCGAGGCCGCCGAGCTTGCCGGGCTGTTGAAACCGGGCGGGACGATCGTGGAGCCCACGTCCGGCAACACGGGACACGGCCTCGCGATCGCCGCCGCGATCCGCGGCTACAAGTGCATCTTCGTGATGCCGGACAAGATGAGCCAGGAGAAGATCTCGCTCTTGCGTGCGTATGGGGCAGAGGTCGTGATCTGCCCCACGGCGGTGCCGCCCGAGTCGCCGGAGTCTTACTACCGCGTCGCAGACCGCCTCGCCGAGGAGATCCCCGGCGCCTACCAGCCGAACCAGTACTTCAACCCCGAGAACCCGAAGACGCACTACGAGACCACCGGCCCCGAGATCTGGCGGCAGACCGAGGGGACGGTCGACGTCTTCGTCGCCGGCATCGGCACCGGTGGAACGATCAGCGGCGTCGGCCGCTACCTCAAGGAGCAGAACCCCGACGTGATGGTCGTGGGCGCCGACCCGGAGGGCTCCGTCTACTCCGGCGACGAACCACGTCCGTACCTGGTCGAGGGGATCGGCGAGGATTTCTGGCCCGGAACGTTCGATCCGTCGGTCGTTGACCGGTACGTGAAGGTCTCCGACCGGGATTCGTTCCGGACGGCGCGCGCAGTCACGCGCCAGGAGGGGATCCTGGTCGGGGGCTCGGCGGGCACGGCGGTGTTCGCCGCGCTGCAGGTCGCCCGCGAGCTGGACGAAACGAAGCTCGTCGTCGTGTTGCTTCCGGACACCGGGCGCCAGTACCTGTCCAAGACCTACTCGGATTCGTGGATGCTCCAGCACGGCATGCTCGACCGGCCGGAGATCGTGCGCGTCGAGGAGGTGCTGATGGCCAAGCATCGCGACCTGCCGCCGCTGATCACGGTGGGCGCGCACGAGAAGGTTCGCCAGGCGGTCGACCGTCTGCAGCAGCACGACATCTCGCAGGCGCCCGTCGTCCGCGAGGACAGCACCGACGTGTCGCAGTTCGTCGGCTCGATCCGCGACCGGGAGCTGCTCGACCGCATCTTCCGGGACCCAGACGCGCTGCAGGCCGACGTCGCCGAGGTGATGGCGGCACCGATCGCGATGGTCGAGTTCGACGATCCGATCGAGTCGGCGTTCAGCGAGCTCGAACACGGACCAGCGGTGCTCGTGACGAAGGCGGGCCAGGTCCTCGGCGTCCTCACCCGAAGCGACCTGCTCGACTTCCTCGCCCACCGGCACCGGACGCCCTAGCGCGTGCGATCGCTCGGCATCGACATCGGCGTCGCGAAAGGACTCGACCTGGTCCTGATGGACGAGCGGCGCGTGCCGCTGGTGGTGAAAACGCACGTCGGCCCGGGCGAGGTGGGCGCGCTCCTGGACGAGCTGCGTCCCGACGTGCTCGCGATCGACTCGCCGCCGAGATGGGCGAAGACCGGCCGGTCCCGCCTGACCGAGCGTCAGCTCGCCACGTGCAACATCCAGTCGTTCAACACACCCTCCGAGGCGCACGGTCGCGGGAACCCATTCTTCCGGTGGATGGAGGTCGGTTTCGAGGTGTTCCGGATCGCCGAAGAGCACGGGTTCCCGCCGTACGCGGCCGGGAACCCCAAGGGCCGCGCGATGGAGGTCTTCCCGCACGGCACCGCGGTCGTGCTGGCAGGGAGTCTGCCGCCGAAGGGCTCATCGAAGCGAACGTGGCGCGAGCACGTCCTGCGGGCGCAGGGTGTCCGCACCGACGAGCTCACGTCGATCGACCGGATCGACGCAGCGCTCGCGGCGCTCACCGGCGTACTCGCGATGGAGGGCAGGCGATTCGCGCCCGGCGATCCAACCGACGGTGTGATCGTGCTCCCCGTGAACTCCTTGCCCGCCAAGCCGTATCGGTCGGCAGCGCGCCCGCTGCCGACCGGCGCACCCCTGTTCAACTACTGTGCGTGCGGCGACCCCGCATGTCAGGAGCTGGTGCGCGCGGAGTTCGCGCGCGGCCACGACGCCAAGCGCAAGGCGATGCTCTGGCAGCGGGTGCGCGAGGGTCAGGACGCGATCGAGGAGATCGAGGAGCGAGGATGGAAGCTGCCCCCGGAGATGCGGTAGACGGCGAGCACCTGGAAACGCGCGCGATCCACGCGGGCCAGGAGCCGGACGTGCCGTACGGCTCGGTGAACGTCCCGATCTACCAGACGTCCACGTACGCGCAGGTCGCGGTCGGCCGGCCGAAGCGCTGGGATTACGGTCGCGGCGGGAACCCAACGCGCGAGGCCTTCGAGATCGCGCTTGCCGCGCTCGAGGGTGGGACGCACGGGTTCGCGTTCGCGAGCGGGATGGGCGCCGAGGCGACCCTGCTACTGACGCTCCGCCCCGGCGATCACGTGGTGCTCGCCGACGACGTGTACGGCGGGACGTACCGTCTGCTCGCTCACGTGCTCGCGCCGTGGGGGCTCGCGTTCGACACGGTGGATCTGAGCGACCTCGACGCGGTGCGCGCCGCGATCCGTCCCACGACCAAGCTCGTGTGGATCGAGACGCCGTCGAACCCGCTGCTCAAGATCGTGGACATCGCCGCGGTCGCGGAGGTGGCGCACTCCGCGGGGGTGCGCGCGATCGTCGACAACACGTTCGCGACGCCGGCGCTGCAGCGGCCGCTCGCGCTCGGCGCCGACGCCGTCGTGCACAGCGTGACGAAGTACATCGGCGGCCATTCCGACCTGGTCGGCGGCGCCATCGTCACGAGCGACCCCGAGTGGGTCGAGCAGCTCGCGTTCCTGGTGAACGCGGTCGGCGCGGTCCCCGGCCCGATGGACTGCTACCTGGCGCTGCGCGGGCTGAAGACGCTCGCCGTGCGGATGCGGGCGCACTGCGACGGTGCTCGCGCGATCGCGGGATTCCTGTCCTCGCATCCTCGTGTTCAGGCGGTCCACTACCCGGGGTTCGATTCGCATCCGGGACACGACGTCGCGGCGCGCCAGATGTCGGACTTCGGCGGCATGGTGACGTTCGAGGTCGCGACCGCTGAGGAGGCCCTCGCGGTGGTGCAAGGGACGCGGCTCTTCTTCCTCGCGGAGTCGCTCGGCGGGGTCGAATCTCTGATCGAGGTCCCAGGGCCTATGACGCACGCGAGCGTCGCCGGTTCGCCGCTCGAGATCCCCGCGAACCTGATCCGGCTCTCGGTCGGCATCGAGCACCCGGACGACCTGATCGCCGACCTGGAACGGGCGCTGGGCTAGCGACTCAACCGGTGCGTTCGATCGTGGCGTGCCAGGCCGCCGCCCCGCCGCCCGGCAGATTCGCAACGAACGTGGTCGCGACGATCTCCACCACGCGCCAGCCATCGGCGAACGAGTCCCGGAGCTCCTTGTCGCTCACGCGACGAGGACCCATCGTTCCCGGCTGGCGATCGCTGAAGCAGAGCAGGTGCAGCACGCCGCCGGTCTCCAACACCGAGGCCAGGCTCGCGACGTACACGGGTCGCTCGACGTCTTCGAACACGTGGAACACGCCACAATCCAATGCGGTGTGGAACGTCCGGCCGAGCGATCCGAGCGAGAGCGCGTCGGCCAGCAGGAACTCGGTGGACAGCCCGCGTTCCAGGGCCTTCGCCCGCGCCTTCTCGACGGCGCGCGGCGATGCGTCGACACCGATCACCTGCAGCCCGCGCGCTGAGAGCTCGAGCGCGTTCTCACCCGTGCCGCATCCGACGTCGATCACGGTCCCGGCGAACCCACCCACATCGGCGATCCCCACGACCTCGGGCTGCGCCCGTCCGATGTCCCACGGCGGGACACCCGCATACATCTCGTCGAAGCCGCGGTGATCGGGCGCGTCGGGCATCGACGCATCTTCCCACGCCTTCTACAGGTCGATCCGGCCGCCGTCCGCCGTCGACAGGCTCACCGCTCGCAGACCCAACGTCCCCCCGGCGATGCGGATCGGCAGGTCGGCTTCGCCGAGCCATTCGGTCAGACGCCCATCGTCGCCCATCTCGATCCAGGCGATACCGGTCGCGGCGACCCGGTGTTCGATGGGGGTGCGCCCCGGATGCATCTCGGGCGGAACGTCCCACTCGATGAAGAACGGCAACCGGGACACCCGCTCCGGGTCGTCCTCGAAGCCGGCGCTGCGCCATCGCACGACCTTGCCGTCGGGGCGCTCGCGCTCACCGGTTACGACGACCAAGCCGAGCCGGGCCGCCGTGGCGTCCAGGTCGTCGTCGGCGAGGCAGACCGCGAACCACCGGTCGCCGTCGGCCGTGAGCTCCTCGATGAAGCGCCCCACCGGACTTCGTGCCGCGACGTCAGGATCGACGACCGCGAGCAGTTCGATGTAGCCGTCGCCGAGCGGGACGATCCGGTTCGCCGTGCCCCACGCGAGGTGTCGTCCACCCGCGACCGACGCGAGCCCATGATCCCGGAGCAACCACTCGGCGGCGGCCTCCAGGTCCCGGACGGCGAGGACGACGTGATCGATCGAGCGCGCGGCAGCCATACGACTGGACCCTACAACTCGATCGCTGGCTGCTCCTACGAGGTAAGCGCGGTGGCTTGGGCCGACGGTCCAGGGGGTAGAGGAAGACCGGCGTCGGCAGAAGGATGGTCGTCGCGAGGGTGGAACTTCGACATGTTCAGGTTCCAGGACGTAAGTGGCCAGCGCTCGTCGATGACATCCGGCACCTCGGATCCGCCGGCGCCTGCACGATCTGGATCGCTGACCGCTACGTGTGGCCACCTACCCCAAGGGTTCGGGCCGGCGTCATCGCCGGCGGATCTCTCGCATCCAACCCGACGCACGCGCTTGACCTTGCCTTCTTCGACCCGTAGGGCACAGACTCGATGTCCGACGACCGAAGGGGGAGCCGATGGCGATCGTGCTGAAGAAGGCGACGGAGTTCGCTACCGAGCCGCTGGACGTGGGCGAGGGCAAGCTCAGCCTCGTGGACGTGATCGCGCAGCCGGACGAGGCCCCCGTGTCAGCGGGCGTCTGCGAGATCTGGGCGGGCGCTCCCGTCGAATTCGAGTACGACAACGATTGCGCGGTCTGCTACATGCTCGAAGGGAAGATCACACTGATCGAAGGAGACATCCGGCTCGACTTCGAGCCAGGCGACGTCGTCTTCGTTCCGCAGCAGGAGGATCTGGTGGTCTCCTGGGACTCACCCTCATACGGCAAGTTCTTCTACGTCACGTACCCGCATTGGCGGTAGGCCGAGCGCGCCGCGGAGATGCGAACCGCGATCGAGGTTGTCGCGATCATCGCGATCATCGTCGGCCTGACGCTCAGGTTCCTCGCGGGCCGGCGCCTTCGACGCGACGACTGACTACGCCTTCGGGCGCTTCATGTAAGCGACCAGGCTCTTGCCGCCCATCGGGTTCTCGATCTGCGCGACCGAGACGAGCTCCCACCCGTCGCCGCCGAACGTGTTCAGGATCTCCCCCGGGTTGTGCTCCAGGAGCGGCGCAACGAAGTACTCCCACCTCTGCATGTCATCCTCCTGTGTCTTCGGCCGCGCCGAGTCGACTGATCGTCTGCCGGATGCAGACGCCCATGATGACCTCGAGACCCGCGTCCGATGCGATCCGGTACGCCTCGTCGTTGTAGATCCCCTCCTGGAGCCACAGAACCTTGGCGCCGATCGCAACCGTGTCTCGCGCGACGTCGGCCGTCTCCTCAGCACGCCGGAACACGTCGACCACGTCCACGTGCACGTCCGGCGGGATGTCCCCGAGCGTCGCGTACGCCCGCTCCCCCAGCACCTCTGTCTCGTTGGGATTCACCGGCACGATCCGATAGCCGTGGCGTTTGAGGTAGGCCGCGACGCTGAGCGAGGGGCGGCCGGACTTCGACGACAGCCCGACGACCGCGATCGTGCGCGCGTCGCCGAGCAGCGCGCGCAACTCGCGGTCCTCTGGTGCCGTCACGCCGGGATCAGCCATGACGCCTCCTTCCGGATCACCTCGAGGAGCGTGTGAAGCATCCACCCTGTCGCCCCCCAGATCGTGTGTCCCTCCAGCTCGTACGCGAACCCCTGCCAGACGCGGCCGGGCTCGCGCGCGATCTCCACCACCCGTTCGACCTCGGCGAGTCGCCGCACCGGGAACGTCAGCACCTCCTCGATCTCGCCCACGTTCACCACGAACGCCGGCGGCTCCGCGAGCATGCCCACGAACGGAACGACGAGGATGCCGCTCACCACCGTGTGCACGGGGGGGAGCGCGCCGATCACGTCCACCGCCGAGGGATCCAGGCCGATCTCCTCGTATGCCTCGCGGAGCGCCGTGTCGCGCAGGTGTTCCCCCGGGTCCTGCAGCCCGCCCGGGAACGAGATCTCACCGGCGTGACGCGACAGGTCGCTCGACCGGACCGTGAAGACCAGTGCCGGCTCCGGCGCCTCGATGAGCGGAGCGAGCACCGCCGCGAGCCTGTCGTGCGGTCCGGCGTCGGGCTCGGGCGCTCGCTCGAGCGCGACGCCGAGCGCCTGCCGCAGCCGGGTCACGGGTACCATCGGGCGCCATGGTAGAGGAGCGCACCGCCAGCACGGTCGCGGCCGAGGCGGTGGACGCTGGCGAGGTGCTCGCGTTCGCCCGCGCGCTGATCGCCGCGCCCAGCGAGAATCCCGGCGGGACCGAGGACGCCGCGGCAGAGGTCGCGACCGACATCCTCACACAGATCGGCGCATCGCCGAGAACCGTGCGCGGCGGCGGCGGGCGTCCGAGCGTCGTGGCGTCGATCGGCGGCGCGCCGCGCCCCGCGCTCGCGTGGAACGGCCACCTCGACGTCGTGCCCGCCGGCGACCCGTCGACGTGGTCGCACGGCCCGTGGGAGGGCGCGGTCGAGGACGGATGGCTGATCGGCCGCGGCGCCGCCGACATGAAGGGCCCGATCGCCGCGGCGCTCGCAGCGGCCGCAGCGCTCCGCCGTGCCGGGATCGAGCTCGCCGGCACGCTCACGTTCCACCTGGCCGCCGACGAGGAGCACGCCGGGATCCACGGCACCAAGGTGCTGTGGGAGCAGGGCCTGCTCGATCAGGACGCGTGCGTCGTCGGCGAGCCGAGCGACCTTCGCATCGGTCTCGCCGAGCGCGGGGGCGCGTGGATCACCGCGACCGCACGCGGGAAGGCGGCGCACGGCTCGCAGCCACACCTAGGCGTCAACGCGATCACGTCGATGTCGCGGTTCCTCCTGCGCCTTCCGGAGGTCCTGCCGGATCGCACCCATCCGCTCGTCGGCAGCCCAACGGTGAACGCCGCGCTGATCGCCGGCGGCAGCGCCCCCAACGTCGTCCCCGACCGGTGCGAGGTGGACATCGACCGCCGGATCGTCCCGGGCGAGACCGACCCCGCCGAGGTGCTCGCGCCGTTCGAACGGCTCGCGGCGGACCTGCGTTCGACGCATCCCGAGGTGGACATCTCGTGCGTGATCCGCGAATGGACGGAGGCCGCTGAGGCTCCTGGGGATTCCGCGATCGTCGAGGCCGCCCGGATCGCCGGCGCCGCCGAGCTCGGCGCTGCCCCGCCCGACGTCGGTTTCACCGGCATCACTGACGCGCGCTTCTACATCAACCAGGCCGCCATCCCCACGATCATCTTGGGTCCCGGGTCGTTATCGGTTGCACACACCGCGAACGAGTGGGTCGCCGTCGACGACCTGGTCGCGGCGGCCCGCATCTACGCGCGGCTGTTCGTCGGGTTCTTGGGAACGCGCTAGGCACGCTATCCTGATGGGGATGGATGCTCCGACCACTGACGTCATCACCGTCACCGATGGGGCCGCCACGAAGGCTCGCCAACTCGCCGCGCGGGATGGCCGCCCGGACGCGGCGCTCCGGGTTCGCGTCCTCGCCGGCGGCTGTTCCGGCTTCACGTACGAGCTCTCGTTCGCCGACGAGGCCAAGGATGACGACGCGGTGGTCTTGTCGTCCGACGGGTTCCGCGTCCTGATCGACCCCGCGAGCCAGCCGATCGTGCGCGGCTCCACGCTCGACTTCGACGGCGCGTTGATGGGCGGCGGCCTCAAGATGCACAACCCCCAGGCCAAGAACAACTGCGCCTGCGGGGATTCCTTCAGCGTCTAGCTCGGCGTCCATCACCTCGTTCCGCCGACGCCACGACTATGCTTCGCTCAGATGCCCTCCTCCGCCGACAAGACTCAGTGGCACGAGCTCTACCACGAGGTCGTGATGACCGGGATCTGCACCGGCTGCACGGCGTGCATCGTGGCCTGCCCGTTCCACGTGCTGGGCTACGAGAACGACGTGCCCGTGCAGCTCCAGGACGAAGGCGTCGATCTCTGCGCGCACGGCGAGAAGGGGTGCGACATCTGCACACGCGCGTGCCCCCGGTTCCGCGACTGGGAGAGCGAGATCGACCAGACGTTCTTCGGCATGACCCGCAAGCCCGAGGATGTGATCGGCCTGTACAAGGACATCTGGCTCGCGCGCGCGACCGACGCCGCGGCGCTCGCGCAGGGACAGGACGGCGGCGTCGTCTCGGCGCTCCTGATCTGGGGCTTGGCGAACGGTGAGATCGACGGCGCGTGCACCTCGAAGCTGTCCGACGAGCGGGCTTGGGACGCCGAGCCCACGGTCGTCACGGATGCCCAGGGGGTGCTGGACACGGCGGGATCGCGCTACACGTACTCGGCCAATCCGCTCGCGCTGATCAAGGCCGCGGAACTGGGCCTCTCCAGGGTGGCGCTCGTCGGGATGAGCTGCCAGGCCTCGGTCACCGGCTCCATGGAGGCCCGGCGCGTGAACAAGTGGCGCAAGAAGATCGCGTGGACGTTCGGCCTGCTCTGCTCGAAGTCGTTCACGTACGACGGGCTGATGGTCGAGATCGCGCAGAAGGAGCTGGGACTCGACCTAGACCACCTCGCACGCGTGAACGTGAAGGGCAAGGTGCTGTTCTACACGGATACGGGCGACGAGCTCACGTACTCGCTCAAGGCCGCCCACCGGTACACGCGGCCCGGGTGCCTGCACTGCCCGGACTTCGCCGCCGAGCACGCCGACATCTCGTTCGGCGGTCTGGGACAGTCCGAGGGCTGGACGCTCACGATCGTCCGATCCGAGCGTGGCCTCGACGTCTGGAACCGGGCGGTCGCCGACGGGATCGTCGAGGCGAGACCCGCGTCGGAAGATCCCAAAGCCGTGGAGCTGATGTTCAAGCTCGCGGCCAGGTCCCGCGAACGCTGGCCCGGGCCAGAGGTCGCGACGGCCGACCCAGGTCCTGGCCTGCTGCCCGACCCCGCCTAGGGCGGAACGGGCGCTAGAGCGCGGCCCACGCGGCCACGACCGGATGGTCGACCGCCGCCGGACCCACCTGCGCGGCGCCGCCCGGTGAGCCCAGTCCGCTCACGTTGTCGGCGAAGAACTCCGCATTGATCGGCGTGAACTGCTTCCACTCAGCGGGGACGTCGTCCTCGTAGAAGATCGCCGTCACCGGGCACGCCGGCTCGCAGGCGCCGCAGTCCACGCACTCGTCCGGCTGGATGTACAACATCCGCGGACCCTCGTAGATGCAGTCGACCGGGCATTCGTCGACGCACGCACGGTCCTTCACGTCGATGCAGGGCTCTGCGATCGTGTAGGTCATATAAACCCCTTTTCCACGGTGTCGGCCTAACAAACCTCAGTGTACGGGATGGAGGGCGAGCTGCAAGAGCTCTCTGACCACCGGGTCACGCCGGAGCGGCTGCCCGGAGCGTCGCGGCCACCGAGGCTTCGGGATCCGTCGCGTCGGCCACCGGGTAGATGACCGGGAGCGACGCGCCCGACTCTCGGTAGGCGTTCAGGCGCTCGCGCGCGGCTCCTATGTCGCCGATCAGGCAGACGGCTCGTACGAGCGCCGCGGGCACGTCCTTGGGGCGACCGGCGGCATGGGCTGCCGCCGCGGTCGCCGCCTCGTCCCCCAGCCCCATCGTCGCGAACTGCGCCGAGTACGCCGGGAACGAGGCGTACTCCCCCGCAGCGACCCGTATCGAGCGCAGGGCCGCGTCCTCGTCGTCTCCCAGGTTCGCCCGCACGTAGACCGCAACCGTCACGTCCGCCGGATCGCGCCCGGTTCGCTCCGCGCCATCGCGGAGCTGCGCGACCGCCGACGCGACCCGCTCCGGCGTGCACCAGTTGAGCAGCACCCCGTCGGCGAGCTCCCCGGCGAGCCGCACGGCACGGGGTCCGAGGGCCGAGATCCAGATCGGCACCGGCTCGTCGGGCACGAGCGACAGTTGGAGCGCGCGGCCGTCGACCTTCACCCGTTCGCCGGCGAGGAGCCGCCGGAGCGTCCCGACCAGCTCGCGGAGACGGCCGAGCGCGCCCCGCAGGGCCGGCCCGGTGCCGAGTCCGAGGATCAGGCGTCCCCCGGAACGCTCCTGAACCGACGCGGCCGCCATCGCGGTCAACATCGGCGTCCGCGCATCCATGGGCACGACCCCGGTCGCGAGGCGGAGGCGCTCGGTGTCAGCCGCCAGGAGGCCGAGCGCCACGAGCGTGTCGCGCCCGGCGATCTCTGGGAGGAACACCGCCTCGTAGCCCCGTGCCTCCCCCAGGCGCACGAGCTCCGCCATGACCGGCCACCGGAACGGATCGCGCACCGCGAACCCGGTCCGTTGCCGGCGGGGATCGCTCACGGCACCGTGCCCTCCCGTTTGCTGTGCCCGTTGGATCGAGGGTCCATCGTGGACGCCTCCGGCCTGGATAGCCAGATGAACGGCACGAGCAGGAACACGCCGCCGAAAAGGCCCGGCCAGACGAAGATCCCGAGGAGAACGAACACCGCCGACACGGCGACCCAGACCCACGGACTCCCCCACCAGGGCCGGCGCGGCGGTCGCGGGTCCCGCGGAGGAGTGACGATGTCGGGCTCGACCATCCGGGCGGCGCGTCGGAGGGCCGCCCGGTCCATCCGCCACCGGCGTCGGTATAGGAAGACGATGCCGAACGAGAGCACCGAAAGGACGACGAACGGAAGGACGACGTAGAGCAGGTCTCCGCTCACGGAGGCACCACGCCGACGACCATCTGCTAGAGCGGGACGTGCGACATGACCATGATCCGCTGCTCGGTCATCTCCTCCATCGCGAAGCGCAGACCCTCGCGACCGAACCCGCTCTCCTTCGATCCGCCGTACGGCATCTGATCCGCGCGGAACGCCGAGACGTCGTTGATGATCACACCGCCGACCTCGAGCGTCCGATGCGCCTCGAACGCGCGGTTGATGTCGTTCGTGAAGACGCCGGCCTGGAGGCCGTACTTGGAGTTGTTCACCTCGGCGAGCGCCTCCTCGAACGTCTGGTACGGGCTGATCGTGACGACCGGCCCGAAGATCTCCTCCTTGCAGACCTTCATCTCGGGGTTCACTTGCGAGAGCAGCGTGGGCTGGAAGAAGGGACCCTCGCCGGTACCGCCCGTCAGGACCTCGGCGCCCTGCGAGACCGCCTCCCCGACCCATTCGCCGATCCGCGTGACCTCGCCCTTGTCGATCACCGGACCCACGTCGACCGTCGGATCCATGGGGTCGCCGACCTTGAGGCTCTCGACCTGCTTCACCAGTCGCGTCGCGAACTCGTCGTAGACCTCGCTCGCGACGAGCACGCGCTGGACGCTGATGCAGCTCTGCCCCGCCTGGTAGTAGCCGCCGAACGCGACGCGGGCCGCCGCGTTGTCCAGGTCGGCGTCGGAGTGAACGATCACGCCGGCGTTGCCGCCCAGTTCGAGCGTCACCCGCTTCTTCGGGTCCAGGCTCTTGAGGTACCAGCCGATCTCGGCCGAGCCCGTGAACGAGATCTTGCGGTAGCGCTCGTCGCGAGCCATGCCGTCGGCAACCTTGGAGCGGACCGGCAGCACCTGGTACATGCCCTTCGGAAGGTCCGTCTCGGCGAAGAACTCCGCCAATCTGAGCGAGCCGACCGGGGTCGCTGATGCGGGCTTGACGACGATCGGGGCGCCGACCGCGAGCGACGGCGCGACCTTGTGCGCCACCAGGTTCAGCGGGAAGTTGAACGGCGTGATACCGAGCACGGGGCCGATCGGGAACCGTCGCAGCAGACCGATCCTGGAGCCCAGCGCCGCCTCGGTGTCCAGGCGCATCAGCTCGTCGTCGCCGTGGCGGATCACCTCGGATGCCCACCGGAACGTCGACACGGCCCGCGTGGCCTCGACCGTCGCCCATTTGAGCGGCTTGCCGCCCTCGCGGGCGATCAGCTCGGCGTTCTCTGGGATCGTCTCGGAGAGCCGCTTCGAGATGTGGTCCAGAGCCTCGGAACGGACGTGCACGGGCAGGTGTTGCGACGTCTTGAAGGTCTCCGCGGCGGTCGCGGTCGCCTCTTCCACGTCGGCATCGGTCGGGACGCCGATCTCGGCGACCACGCTGTCGTCGAACGGACTCCTCACCTCGAACGTGCCTTCGCCGGTGCGCCAATCCCCGTTCACCAGGAACGGTTTCGTGCTCATGTGGGGATCACCTCTTCCGTAGTTCGGCCTGCCTCGTGATCCGGCGCGCGCCTTCGGCGCGCGCCGGCGTGACCACTAGTCTGCTCCACACTACTGATCGAGCGACACCATGACGTGCTTGATGTTCGTGTAGTCCTCCAGGGAGTACACGGACATGTCTTTCCCATGACCGCTCATCTTGTAGCCGCCGTGCGGCATCTCGGGCGTGAGCGGGATGTGGGTGTTGACCCACACGCACCCGAACTGAAGCCGGCGCGACATCCGCATCGCGCGGCCGACGTCGCGGGTCCACACGGACGACGCGAGGCCGTAGTCGGTCCCGTTCGCCCATGCGAGCGCTTGATCCTCGTCCGTGAACCGCTGCACGGTCACCACCGGACCGAAGACTTCCTTCTGGACGATCTCCGAGTCCTGCGCAGGGTTGGCCACGACCGTGGGCTTGAAGTGGAAGCCCGGCGTACCGAGCGACTCTCCGCCGGTGAGGATCTCGGCGCCGGCGTCCTTCGCGCGGCCCAGGAAGCCCTCCACACGCTGGAGCTGCTCCTCGCTGATCATCGAGCCGACCGCCACGTCGTCCTCGAACGCGGTGCCGACCTTGATCTCCTCGACCGCGGGCACGAGCCCGGCGAGCACCTTGTCGTATGCGGCGTCCGCGACGAGCACGCGGCACGCAGCGGTGCAGTCCTGTCCGGCGTTGAAGTAGCCGGCGATCGAGACCCACTCGACGACCGAATCGATATCGGCGTCGTCGAACACCACGACGGGCGCCTTGCCGCCAAGCTCGAGGTGCACGCGCTTGAGCGTCTCGCTGGCGTTCGAGTGGATCAGCTTGCCGGTGTTCACGTCGCCGGTCAGCGACACGATCCCGACGTCGGGGTGACGGACGATCCGGTCGCCCACCGGCAGGCCGTCGCCGGTCACCACGTTGAACACGCCGGGCGGGAAGATCTCGGACGCCAGCTCCGCGAGCTTGATCGACGAGAGGGGCGTCATCTCGGACGGTTTCAGGACGATCGTGTTGCCCGACGCGAGCGCCGGCCCGATCTTCCAGATCGCCATCATCAACGGGTAGTTCCAAGGGGCGATCAGCCCCGCGACCCCGATCGGCTCGCGACGGATGATCGAGGTGAAGCCCGCCATGTACTCGCCGGCGCTGCGACCTTCGGGAACCCGAGCCGCACCTGCGAAGAAGCGCAGGTTGTCGACGATCGGTGGGATCTCCTCCGACATCGTCACGGCGGCGGGCTTGCCGGCGTCCTCGGACTCGATCTTCACGATCTCGTCGGCGTTCTCCTCGATCGCGTCCGCGAGCTTCAAGAGCATCAGCTGGCGATCCTTCGGCGTGGAGTCGAACCAGGTCTCGTCGAACGCCCGCTTGGCGGCCGCGACCGCTTTGTCGACGTCGGCCGCCGTCCCTTCCTGGACCGACGCGATCACCTCACCCGTGTGAGGGCTGATGATGTCGCGGGTGCCCCCGTCCGACGAGTTGACCCACTCGCCGCCGATGAACATCTGATAGCTGTCTGCCATCTTCCCCCTCCTTGACCACGGGAACCTGACACGTTGGAACCACGCTCAGGCTGCCAGTATGCCGCTTCGCGGCCGCACTGGGCCACCCGCCGTTCGGCCCCGGTCGCGAGCCACTGCCTCCCAGACGCGGGTAGCCTTGACCCGCGACACTCGAGCCTGCGGCGGCCGATGGCGGCGCTGCGTGAGGAGGAGGGCCGATGGACATCCCACAGGAGCGCAAGGTCGTTTCCGAGATCCCCGGACCGCGGTCCCTGGAGTGGATCGCCCGGCGGAACGGCGCGATGCCGTCGGCGTTCCCCACGGTCCACGAGATCGTGGCCGCGCGGGCGTCCGGGGCGATCGTCGAGGACGTCGACGGCAACCGGCTGATCGACTTCGCCACCGGGATCGCAGTGCTGAACGTCGGCCACACCCCCGACGATGTGATCGAGGCGATCGAGCGCCAGCTCGAACGCGACACCCACACGTCGGGCGTGACCGCCAACGAACCGTCGATCGAGCTCGCGGAGCGCCTGAACGCGCTCACGCCGGGCGACTTCCCGAAGAAGACGTTCTTCGCCAACTCCGGCGCCGAAGCGGTCGAGAACGGCGTGAAGGTCGCGCGGTACGCGACCGGCCGACAGGCGGTCGTCTGCTTCGATCACGCGTTCCACGGGCGCACGCTGCTCGCGATGACGCTCACAGGCAAGGTGATGCCGTACAAGCACGGCTTCGGCCCGTTCGCACCAGAGGTGTACCGACTGCCCTTCGCCTACCCGTACCGGTGGCCGAGCGGCCCCGAGCGCTGCGCTGAGGAGGCGCTCGCCTACGCGCTCGACGAGATGCACAAGCACATCGGTGAGCAGAACATCGCCGCCGTACTCGTTGAGACGATCCAGGGAGAGGGCGGCTTCATCGTGCCCGCGCCCGGATTCTTGAAGGGCCTGTCCGAGTTCTGTGCCGAGCACGGGATCGTCTTCATCGCGGATGAGATCCAGAGCGGCATGGGCCGCGCGGGACGCTGGTACGCGATCGAGGACGAGGACGTCGTTCCCGATCTCGTGCTGACGGCCAAGTCCCTCGGCGCCGGCCTTCCGATCTCGGCCGTCACCGGCCGCGCCGAGCTGATGGACGCGGTGCACCCCGGCGGGCTGGGAGGGACGTACGGGACGAACCCGGTCGCCGCTGCGGCCGGTCTGGCGGTGCTCGGCAAGATCGAGCGCGAGGGGCTCTTGGAGCGTTCACGCGCGCTCGGCGGGACGATCCTTGAGCGCTTCCGCTCGTTCGCGGCTCGGTATCAGGTCGTCGGCGACGTGCGCGGACGCGGGGCGATGTGTGCGATCGAGCTCGTGAGCGACCGGGCGACGAAGGAGCCGCTCGCCGCCGACACGATGAACGCGATCACCCGACGGTGCCTGGAGAACGGGGTCATCGTCCTCACGGCCGGCACCTACGGCAACGTCGTCCGGCTTCTGCCGCCGCTCACGATCGACGACGCCCTCTTGGAGGACGGCCTCCAGGTGCTCGACGACGCGATCGGATCGACGGCGACCTAGCGCAACAGACATCCGACGAGTGGGGACCCCGCCGGAGGATCCGAACGACACCTCCCCTCGGGGTGCGCGGATCCGCCGGCTGGCGATCGACCTCACGCCGCTCAAGGTCTCGCGCGACTACCGGCTCCTCCTGACCGGGAGCTTCACCTCGGAGCTCGGATACCAGTTCGCAAGGATCGCGATCTACGTCCAGCTGACCGAGCTGACCCGCTCGGCGGCCGCCGTAGGGCTGTTCGGGTTGATCAGCTTGATCGCCCTGTTCATCGGCACGCTGGTGGGCGGATCGTTCATCGACGCCCACGACCGCCGCACGACGCTCGCGTGGGCGCAGGTGGCGCACACGCTGAGCGCGGGGATCCTCCTAGTGGGCGCGCTCCATGGCCACCCGCCCGTCGGACTCATCTACGGCGCCGGCGCCCTGCACGCGTTCATCGGCTCGATCGATCAGCCGACCCGTTCAGCGATGGCGCCGCGGCTGGTGGGCGCGCATCTCGTCGCATCGAGCGTGGCGCTGAACCAGGTGATGTGGCAGACGATCGGGATCGTCGGCCCCGCCCTGGCCGGCATCGTGATCGCCCGCGCCGGCTACGGGCTCGCGTACGGGATCGACCTCGTGACGTATGGCGCGCTGTTCGTCGCGGCGCTGCTGATGCGCCCCATGCCCCCCGAGCACGACCCGGACTCGGCCTCCGGCTGGGAGGCGGTGAAGGAAGGCTTCCGCTACGTCCGTCGGGACCGGCTGATCAGCTCGACGTTCATGATCGACCTGGTCGCGATGATCTTCGGACTGCCTGTCGCGCTGTTCACCTTCCTCGCCTTCACGCAGTTCCATCGCGGGCCCGAAGTCGTCGGGCTCCTGTTCGCTGCGCCCGCGGTCGGCGCCCTCGTCGCGGCGTTGATGGCAGGCTGGACCAGATCCGTGCGCCGACAGGGACTCGCCGTCATCTGGGCGGTCGCGGCGTGGGGGTGTGCGATCGCCGCGTTCGGTTCGGTGGGTTCGAACCTTCCGCTCGCGTTGTTCTTCCTGGCGCTCGCCGGCGCGGCCGACGTGATCTCCGCGATCTTCCGTTCGACGATCACGCAGGTCACCACACCGGACCGCCTGCGCGGGAGGATGTCTCAGATCTTCATCCTGGTCGTGACGGGCGGACCTCGGCTGGGCGACTTCGAGGCGGGGCTCGTGGCTGCATGGTTCACCCCGACGATCTCGGTCGTGACCGGAGGCCTGGCGTGCATCCTCGGTTCAGGTGTGGTCGCGCTCGTGTACCCGGAGCTGCGCCGGTATCACGCCGAGGTCGCAGCCTGAGATACGGTTCCGCGCATGCCGACGAGCGACGTGACCGGCCCGGCCCACCTCGTCGAGCTCCGCGTCCTCGACGGGCCGAACCTCTACTTCACGCGGCCCGCGATCAAGCTGACCCTCGCGGTGCCGGGGTGGCTCCGCGCGACCGACGAGCGCGTCGTCGCGATCGCCACCCGGCTGGGGTTCCCTCCGGGGACCAAGGCCGGGCCGCCCGAGAGCGACCAGCGCCGCAGGCTGGTGGCCCGCATCGCCGCGCACATGGCTCGCCGTATGGCCGTCGCGAGCGGCGCACGCCGGCTCTCCGTCCGCGCGCGTCCCGGGATCGAGCGCGACCAGATCGTCGTCGTGTTCCCCTGGCGGCGGCGAGCTGCGGCCGAGTCCCTCGCGACCGAGCTCGCAACCGTGATGGGAGCCCTCCTCCGACGTTCGCCCGACCGGTTGATCGCGGAGGCCGGCAGGCGTCTGGCCACGGTTGATCCGGGAGACGAGGCGAACGTGCCGGATCCGGACATCCCCGTTATCCAGGTGACCGGGACCAACGGCAAGACCACGACCGTCCGCCTGCTTGCCCATCTGGTCCGCAGCGCCGGCCTACGCGTCGCCTACTCCTCGACCGACGGCGTCTACCGGGGCGACGGCGAACTGGTGGAGGCCGGCGACTACTCGGGGTTCGGCGGCGCGGCCAAGGCGCTCGCGGAGGGCCCCGACGTTGCGGTGCTGGAGACCGCGCGCGGCGGCATGCTCCTGCGCGGCGTCGGGGTTCGACACAACGACGTCGCCGTCGTGATGAACGTGAGCGAGGATCACCTGGGCCTGCACGGTGTCGACACCGTGGATCAGCTCGCTGAGGTGAAAGGCATCATCACGCGGATCACCCGTCCGCAAGGGTGGGATGTCTTGAACGCCGACGACCCGCGCGTGCTCGCGATGCGCGGCCGCGCGACCGGCCGTCCGTGGCTCTTCACGGCCGACCCCGACCATCCTGCGATCCGCGAGGCGCTCGCCGACGGCGGCCGAGCCATGACGGTCCTCGACCAACGACTCTCGTGGCTCGAGCGGCACCACACCCATCCGCTGCTGCCGGTGATCGATATCCCGGTGACGCTCGCAGGCATCTCACCGACGAACCTCGAGAACGCGATGGCCGCCGCGGCTGCTGCGCTCGCGATCGGCCTGCCGGAGCGCGCCGTGGTGGAGGGCTTGAAGACGTTCGTCCTGGATCCAGAGCGGAATCCGGGCCGGGCCAACCTGTTCACGCTCGGCGGCCGGATCATCGTGATCGACTACGCCCACAACGAGGCCGGCATGATCGGCCTGGTCCAAGTCTTAGACGGGCTCCGACGGAACGGCCGCGACGTCTGGCTCGCGATCTGTACCGCGGGCGATCGAACCGACGCCATCCTGCACGCGTTCGCGTTCCGCGGAGCGGTGGGGTCGGATCACCTGTTCATCGCGGAGCTCGTGCACTATCTGCGGGGCCGCTCCCGAGAGGACATCGTCGAACGCCTGCGCGAGGGAGCCCGCGAAGCCGGCGTGGAAGGCGTTCCGCTCCTCGACGACGAGCTCGCTGCCCTGCAGGCGATGCTGGCCGCCGCCGATCCGGGCGACGTCGTCAGCGTCACCGCACTCGGCATGCGACCAGAGATCTTCGCGTGGCTCGAGCGGGAAGGCGCGGAGCGACTCGGCCCGTCGGATGTCCGCCGGATCGTGCGACGAGCCCGGACGTCGAAGGCGGGCTCGTCCAGGGCCCGCGCGCGGTGAGCTACCGCACGGCGGCGCACCGCACGCAGAGCGCCGCCCAGGCGATCGCTTCCAGACGCTCCGCGGGGATCTCCGCGCCGCACCGATCGCACACGCCGTACGTGCCCTCCTCGATCTTGGCGAGCGCGCGGTCGACATCGGCGAGCGTCGCGGCGATCGAGTTCGCGGCGCCGACCTTGTTCAGCCGGTCGACCGCCTCCGTGGTCCCATCGCCGATCCGCTTGCCGAACGAGACCGCGGCCATGGGGTCGCGCGGCACGGCCGTGAGCGTCTCGAGCTCACCGGCGAGTTCCGCCTTTCGTTCACGAAGGAGGTGTGCCACCGGATCGGTGTCCACTCAGACGCCGAGCAGATCCGGGTCGCCGCCCGCGGTCGTGCTCTGACCGTCGTCGTCCGAGGCCAACAGGATCTGCGGCGCGGCCGCCCCCCGGCGAGACTCGAGCTCCTTGAACACCTCCGTCGCGTAGTCGACGCAGAGGACCACGAGGTCGCCAGGGCGGGAGCGGTCCAAGGCGCGGCGCGCCGCCTCCATCTCGTCAAGCACGATCTCGACGCTGCCGGCACGAGCCGTACCGCTCCCCTGCGCCTCCTGCACGCCCTCCAAGATCAGGTCGGCCGTCTGCCCGAACGGCCGTCCGCGCGCATGCCGGTCCTCGCGGATGATCACGTCGTCGAAATACTTCGCGGCGACCCGGCCCAGCTCTCGCATGTCGTCGTCGCGCCGGTCGCCCGCGGTCGCGATCACCGCGACGCGAAGGTTCGCCGTCCACGACGCCTCGCCCGGCTGTCCACCGACGGGCACGTCAGACGTCATCCGGTCGACGAAGTCGCCCACCATCTCGAGACCGGCCGCGTTGTGCGCGTAGTCGATCAGCACCTTCACCCCATCGAGGTCGAACAGGTTGAGCCGGCCGGGCGCCTGATAGACGGAGGTCGTGAACGATCGGAGCCCCTGGCGGATGTCGTGCAGGTGGGCACCCGCGGCGTGGGCCGCCGCCGCGGCGGCCATGGCGTTCTGCACCATCATCCGGGCCTTGCCCTCGAACGTCGCCGGCAGCGTGTGCACCCACGCGATCGGCATCGTGCGGCGCCCTTCCTTGATCACCATCATCTCGCCCCGCGCGCTCCGCTCGAGCACGACCGCCTTGCGACCGCGACGGATCCATCGTTCGACCAGGTCGTGCTTCTCCTGCATCGTGAACAGGATCACGTTCCCGCTGCAGTGCCGGCGCATCTCGAGCACGAGCGGATCGTCGGCGTTCAGGACCGCGGTTCCGTTGCGCGGCACCGCTTCCACCACGACCTGCTTCACGGCGGCGAGCTGCTCGAGCGTGTCGATCTCCCGCAACCCGAGGTGGTCGCCGGTGACGTTCAGCACGACGCCCACGTCGTTGCGCTCGTAGCCTAAGCCCTCGCGGAGGATGCCGCCGCGCGCAACCTCGAACACGGCCGTGTCGACGCGCGGGTTCTGCAGGACCATCAACGCGGACTTCGGTCCCGAGGCATCGACCCGTTTCACGAGCCGTTCGTCGATGTAGATGCCGTCGGTCGAGGTGATGCCGACCTGCCGCCCCATCCCCCGGAAGATGTGCGCGATCATCCGTGTCGTCGTCGTCTTGCCGTTCGAACCCGTGACGGCGACGATCGGGATCCGCGCAGGCGTCCCGGGCGGGAACAGCAGGTCCACGACATGCTTCGCGACGTACTGCGGCTCGCCCTCGGTGGGGTGCGTGTGCATGCGGAACCCCGGCGCCGCGTTGACCTCGACGATGGCCCCGCCTGTCTCCCGCACGGGCTGCGTGATGTCGGGGGTCAGGAAGTCGATGCCCGCCACGTCGAGGCCGACGACCCGCGCCGCCTCCTCGGCGATCTCAACGTTGTCCTCGTGCGCGTCCCACGTGCGATCGATCGAGATGCCGCCGGTCGACATGTTGCCCGTCGCCGCGAGGAGCACCATCTCGCCCTTCGGCGGCACGTCCGTCATCGTGTACCCCTGCTTCTTCACCAAGTCCATCGCCGCCTCATCGATCCTGATGCGGGTGAGGACCTTCTCGTGCCCGATCCCCCGGCGCGGATCCTGGTTCGTCAGCTCCACCAGCGCGCTCACGTCGTGCTTGCCGTCGCCGATCACGTGGGCGGGCACCCGTTCAGCGATCGCGGCCATCCGTCCGCCGATCACCAGCACGCGGTAGTCCCTTCCGCTGACGAAGCTCTCGACCACCACGCGGCCGTTGCGCGATTCTTTGAGGGCGCGCTTGAACCCCGCGCGGACCGCCCGCTCGGTGCGAAGGTCCAACCCGACACCGCGCCCGTGGTTCCCGTCGAGCGGTTTCGTCACGACGGGGAAGCCGATCCTCTTCGCAGCGGCCACCGCCTCGTTCTCGGTCCGCATGACCTCGTTCCTGGGGACCGGGAGCCCGGCGGCGGCCAGCAGCTCGTTCGTCATCTTCTTGTCGCCCGCGATGTCGACGGCGAGCGCCGAGGTGGCTGATGTCATCGTCGCGCGGATCCGCTGCTGATACCTCCCCTGCCCGAGCTGCACGAGCGACGCCGCGTTCAACCGGATGAACGGGATGTCGCGGCTCGCGGCCTCGTCCAGGATCGCCTGGGTCGACGGTCCGAACTGGCGACGCTCCGCGAGCAGGATCAGCCGCTCCAGCTCCTGCCCGAAGTCGAACCCCGGGTCGGCCTTCACCAGATGGTTGACCAGACGGACGGCGAGCCGGCCGGCCTCGGTGCCGACGACCTCTTCGGAATACCCGTAGATCACGTGGTACTGACCTTGTGCACCGGCGCTCCGCGTCTTGCCGCGCGAGATCTGCGCCCCGGACTGTCGCTGGAGCTCGAGCGCGACGTGCTCGGCGACGTGGCCTAGCCACGTGCCGTCCTCGAGCCGTTCGCGGAACCCGCCGCGCTTGCCGAGCGAGCAGGAATGGTCGCCCACACCGGGCAGGAGCGCGAGCAGCCGCTCGTTGAACCCGGGGATGGTGTTCGAGGGCCACTCCTCGAGCGACCCGAGGTCGACCAGCAACCGGATGCACGGTTCGTACGACCAGTAGTTCGGGCCGCGGAACACCTGGGCTTGCACGATCGTTAGGTCGGGCTTCGCCCCTGTCTTCTTCTTCGCGGCCGGCTCTCGCTTGGCGCGCTGGCGATCGGCGCGGGTTCGGGCCGGGACCGCGCTCACTCCGATGCCTCCCGCTCCTCCTCGAGAGCGCCCTCGCCGGCCATCAGCCGCCGGGTCCGCAGGTCGAACCAGTACCCGGACGGGAGGGTGTGGAGGATCGCCCCCGAGATCATCAGCGGGCGATACCCCTTGCCGTGGTAGGCGTCGGTCTTCACGTGCGAGCCGTCGACGATGGTCACCGAGCCGCGCCCGATCACCTGGATCGACTGGTCCGCGTGCACGATGGCGCACGTATCCTCGTCGAGGCCGATGCCGAGCAGCGACGGCGATCCCGCAACGATCGCGAGGAGCCGGCCGATCCGGCCGCGTTGCTCGAAGTGCTGGTCGATCACGACGCCCTGAAGGATCCCGAGGCCCGCCGAGAGCTGCGCCATCCGGTTCTTCGGGGTCGAGCCGGAGCGTCCGAACGCCACCATGTGGGACGCCATCGCGCTCGCGCCGGCGGATGTGCCGGCGAGCGCCGCGCCGCGGTCGTGGGCCAGGAACAGCGCATCTCCCAGCCGGGTGCCGGCCACCACCGCGGCCAGCCGCGATTGGTTGCCGCCCGTCAGGTACACCCCGGTCGCGTCCTTCAACACGGCCGCGGTCTCGGGATCGTTCGCGTCCTCGCGCTCCTCGGGACGGAGTCCGGTCACGCGGCCGATCCCCAGCCCGCGGAAGAGCTCGCCGTACATCACCGATGCCGCGTCCCCGAGCGAGGAGGCGGTGGAGATCACCACGACGTGCCCGTCGGCACCGCCCGCGAACCGCGTGAACCGCGCCAGGATCGTCTTGTCGCGCAGCTTGTCCTCGGCGCCGCCGATCACCATCACTGGCCCGGCCGTGCCGAGCCCCGCGACCGAGGAGAGGGGGCCCTTCGATGAACGAGTCACAGCATGCAGTCTAGCCCGCGCCCCCCGCGGCTCCGACGAGCTTCAACCCGGGAGTGGCCGCAGCACCAATCGATCGTGCGGCTCCTCGACGTCGATGCGCCCTGACAGATGCGCTTCGACGTGGATCGTGACGTTGCCGCGCTCCACAGTCAGATCGTTCGGTTCGGGACCGTCGGCGAGCTCGAACCGCACGTTCTGGGGTTCCCCCACGATCCGGATCCGGGCGGCGGGATCGAAGCGACGGGCGGCATCGGTGGCCTTCGCGAGCAGCTCCAACGCACGGTCGGTGATCTCGATCACGGTCCGAAGTCTACGGACACGCGGTGGCGGGCCAGGGCGACGCACCCGACGTAGCATGCGCCCGTGAGCACGCGGACCACCCTCAAGCTCGTCGGACCCGGAGGCGAGCCGGTCGATCTGTGGCGCACGATGAATTCGCACGGCTTCGCGGAGCTCGCGCCGACGCTGCTGGATGAACGCGCACGCACGCTGAGCGTCACACTTCGGCCGCGAGGTGGGAAGCCGCGCCGGGTCCGGATCGGAGTCGCTCGCGGCGGCAAGGCCGCGGTCGAGATCCTGGGCCCCGCTCTTGGGCCGCGCATCCGCACGGATCTCCTCACGGGTGTCCGGCACGTGCTCCGGATGGACCACGACCTCTCGGCGTTCTACGCGAAGGCCGCGGAGGACCCCGACCTCGCGTGGGCCACGTCGGGCGCGGGACGCATGCTCCGGAGCCCGACCGTGTTCGAAGATGTGGTGAAGACCGTCTGCACCACGAACTGCGCCTGGAGCGCGACCGTGCGGATGGTGAACGCGCTCGTGGAACATCTGGGCGAACCCGCGGTCGGGGGCGGTGGCGTGGCGCTCACGAACGCCTTCCCGACCGCCGCGCGGATGGCCGAGACGCCGGAGTCGTTCTACCGCGACGTCGCTCGCGCCGGGTACCGAGGCGCGTATCTGATCGGGCTCGCCCGGATGGTGGCCGAGGGCGAGCTGAACCTGGAGTCGCTCGGTCGCGCCACCCCGAAGGAACTCCCGGACGCCGAGCTGGAGGAGCAGCTCCTCGCGCTCCCCGGCGTGGGTCCCTACGCCACCGCCCACATCATGATGACGATCGGCCGCAACTCGCGGTTGATCCTCGACTCGTGGACCCGGCCTACGTACGCGCGCCTCGTCGGCAAGAAGACCGTCTCCGACCGACAGATCGAGAGCCGCTTCCGCGGCTACGGGGAGGACGCCGGATTGGCGTTCTGGCTGTTCGTTACGCGGGATTGGGTCTCCTGACGAGGGTTGTCCAGGCCTCCACCGCAGGCCATACTGCCTGAGGGCCCGACGGGCTCCAGCCCCTGATCGGAAGGTATCGAACCGTGAGCGTGCCGTTATGGCGATGCCCCGCCGCGCCAAGCGCATCTTCCGCTCCCTGCGAGCCGAGCGTCGAACGCTCAGGCAGGGCCTGGTGGCGCTCATCCTCAGCACGATCGCGGGCTTCGTCGCTGGCCTGACGCTCTCGGGCATCGGCTCCACCCTTCAGGCGCTCCCCGGCCTGCTGATCCTCATCCCCGCGGCCGTCGGCATGCGCGGCACGATCTTCGGCGCGATCGGCGCCCGCCTTGGTACGACGAACGCCGCTGGAACGTTCGAGGTCTCGCGCCGCCGGGACGGCGTGCTGTACCAGAACACGTACGTGGCGGTCGTCACCACGCTCGGATCCGCGCTCTGGCTCGCAGTGCTCGCCAAGCTCGCCGCGGCGGCGTTCGGCACGCCAACGATCTCGGTGTGGAGCCTGGTGACGATCTCCGTCGTCGGCGGCGCACTGGGCTCGGTGTTCATCCTGGTCGTCACGGTCGGGCTGTCCGTGCTGTCGTACCGGCGCGGCTGGGACCTGGACTCCGTTTCCACGCCCATGGTGACCGCGCTCGGCGACATGGTCACCCTGCCCACGTTGTATCTAGCAACGTTCCTGGTGCACAACGGCACGGTCAACGCCGTGGTGTCGGGCACATGCGTTGTGATCGCGGTGTACGCGATCGTGCGTGCGTACACGGTTGACTCCGCTGCGGTACGGCGCATCGTGCTCGAGATGACGGCGGTGATCCTGTTGACGCCGATCCTCGACATCTTGTCCGGGGCGCTCCAAGAGAACCGGCTCAACGAGCTCACCGCCGTTCCGGTACTGCTGATCCTCATCCCACCGTTCGTGTCGCAGGCCGGCGCGCTCGGCGGGATCTTCTCGTCGCGGATCAGCTCGAAGCTTCAGATCGGTGTCATCACGCCCCGCGGTCTCCCGGAGACGCCCGCCCTCGTCGATGGGGCGATCGTCTTCGTGTCGAGCGTCGTGGTGTTCTCGTTGATCGGTGTGATGGCAGTGGCGCTCGCCGACGTCACCGGCCGGGCGCCGGCATCACCCGCGAGCGTGATCACAGGAACCTTGATCGCCGGGTTGATCGCCACCCCGGTCACCATCGTGATCAGCTACTACCTCGCGATCGTCACGTATCGCTTCGGGCTGGACCCCGACAACCAGACCGTGCCGATCATCACGAGCGTCATGGACCTGGCGGGGGTCGCCTGTGTCCTGTTCGTTATGTCAGTATCGGGAGTGCTGCCGCATGGATGACGAACCGAAGACCGTCAAAGAGCTGCTGGTCGAGCTGAAGGACGCCTCCGAGCTCATGGTCGACCTTGCCTACGCGGCCGTCTTCTTCAACGAGGAGAAGCTGGCGCGGGAGGTCGGCCGGCTGGACGAGCGGATGACGCATTACCTCAGGCGGCTCCGGACCATCGCGATGCTCGCGGCCCGGAGCCCCGAGGACGCCGAGGGCATGGCGGGCGTCCTGTGGATCGCCGACGCGATCGAACGGATCGGCGATGCAGCCTCGGACATCGCGCGAGTGGTGGCGGCCCGCCTCGGCATCCCCGACGCGCTCCGCCAAGATCTCCGCCACGCGGATGAGATGACCGCACGCGTGAAGGTCCGGCCCGACGCACCTGGCGCCGGGAGGAGCCTGCGCGACCTCTCGCTCCCAACGGAGACGGGGATGTGGGTGATGGCGATCCGCAGCGGGATGGACTGGCGGTTCGACCCGGGACCGGACGACGTGGTCTCGGAGCACGACGTCCTGCTGATCCGCGGACCGGAGGAGGGCGTGAACCTCGTGCGCGAGCTCGCCGCGGCCGAGCCGCTCGCCCAGCCGCAGGACGCCGACGCGCCGGCGCTCTCCGAGCTTGACCGCGCGGTCGACATCCTCGTCGAGATGAAGGACCTGGCGGAAGCGGCGGTCGGCCTCGCATACTCGTCGCTGCTATTCAACAACCGATCGCTCGCGGCCGAGGTCGGCGCGCTCGAGGCGCGGAGCGACATCCTCCACGACGAGCTGGAGTCCTGGGTCCTGCGAGCGGCACCAGAGGCCCGCAACCCCGACGAGCTCCGCGGCCTCCTCCGCCTGGCGAGCGCGAGCGAGTACATGTGCGACGCGGCTCGCGACATGACCTGGTACGTCGAGCACGGTGAGCCCCTTCACCCCGTCGTTCAGATGGCGCTCGAGGAGACGGAGGAGACGTTCGCGGAGACGGTCGTTGAAGACGGAGCGCAGGCCGACGGGCACTCGCTGCGGGATCTCCGCCTCGAGACCGAGACGGGCATGTTCGTGCTCGCGGTCCAGCGGGGCTCCAGGTGGACGTACCGGCCGCGGGCACGGTTCGTTCTTCACGCGGGTGACCGGCTGATCTCCGTCGGACCCGAGGAGGGCGAAGAGGAGCTCCTCGTCCTGTGCAGCTCTGACCGCCACGCTGCGGCGGAGCGCTGATGGACGCCTACGTCTACCTCCGGGTGGAACCGGGGAAGGTCGGCTCCGTCCTCACCCAGCTCGCGGGCCGCCAAGGGCTCCGCCGTGCGATCACGGTCGTCGGGGACTGGGATGTGCTGGTCCAGGTGGAGGGCACGGATCTCGAGCAGATCGCCATGACGGTGTTGTCCCAGATCCACAACGTGGAGGGCGTCTCGCGCACGCTCACGGCTCCCGCCGTCCCGCCCGACCGGATCGGCATCGCCGGATGGGGAACCGTGCAGCCGCCGCCCATCATCGGCGGCGCCTGCTACGTGCACGTGCGCACCGAAGCCGGCGCGGCCGCCGGTCTGGTCGAGCGGATCTCGGAGATGCCCGACGTCGCCGGTGTCGCCGTCCTCGGAGGCGAGTGGGACCTGCTGATCTGCGTCGCTCAACCGTGGGAGGTGGCCAGCGGCGTGGTGCTCGAGCATATCCATGCGCTGCCGGGGATCCTCTCGACGAAGACGCTGGTGTCGATCGCGTACGAGGAGCCCGACGAAGACCGCGACCAGTTCAGCGCCTGGAGCTAAGCGCCGGCGACCGGTACTTCACGGACGCCGGCGGGCAGCGAGAAGCGCACCCGTTCCTCGGCGAGCGTGACGATCTCCACGTCGTCGAACCCCTGAGACGCCAGCCACCTCAGCATCCGATCCACCAACCACTCAGGCGCCGAGGCCCCCGACGTGAGGCCGACGGTCGTGGCGCCCAGCAACCAGGCCGGGTCCACGTGGCTCTCGTCGTCGACGAGGTAGCCGGGAGTGCCGCGCTCGCGAGCCACCTCGGCCAGCCGGTTCGAGTTCGACGAGTTGGTCGAGCCGATCACGAGCAGGACGTCGACCCGGGGAGCGATCTCCTTGACCGCGTCCTGCCGGTTCTGGGTCGCGTAGCAGATGTCCTCGCGCGGGGGCCCCTCGATCGCGGGGAAGCGCTCGCGCAGGATCGCGAGGATCTCGTTGGTCTCGTCCACGGACAGGGTGGTCTGGGTGAGGTAGGAAAGGTTCTCGGCATCGGGGACCTCGACGGTTCGCGCCTCCTCGGGGCTCTGGACCAGGATCGTGCGCTCGGGCGCCTGCCCGGTGGTCCCGACGACCTCCTCGTGACCGGCGTGGCCGATCAGGATGATCGTGTCGCCGGCGGCGGCGAACCGCCGGGCCTCGACGTGCACCTTGGTGACGAGCGGACACGTGGCGTCGATCACCTCGAGGCTACGAAGCCTCGAGTTCGAGTAGACGTCGGGCGCCACGCCATGCGCCGACAGAACGACGACCGCGCCCTCCGGGACCTCCGTCTCCTCCTCGACGAAGACCGCGCCCTTGGATTCCAGGTCGCGGACCACGTGCAAGTTATGGACGATCTGCTTGCGGACGTACACGGGCGCACCGTGCTTGGCGAGCGCCCGCTCGACAGCGTCTACCGCGCGGTCGACACCTGCGCAGTAGCCGCGGGGTGACGCGAGGAGGACCTTGCCGCCGCTCACGTCACCCATGGTAGCCGCGTGCCCGGCAACCTCGATCGCTCATCCTCATGTTGTGACCAGGGGTCATGTTCGAGTTGTCAGATCCTGAACGTCCCGTCTAGGGTTGGCCGGTCCACGACGGACGGTCGTCCGTTCCTTCCCCCCGCACCCGAGTGCGCTTCCACCTTCCCAGGGCGGTTGGCGTACGCGCGCGTGTTGGGGGTTCTGGGACGCCCGAACGGATGCGGACGATAGGTCACACGGAGACCACCGACCACAGGAGGTGATGCACACACCCACGACCTATCGCGGGTCGACCGGCTCCGGCGGAGTCCGTAGCCGTCCGGTCGCAAGGAACGGGGCCGCCAGCTCCGAGCCACCGCGAGGGTGGATCCAGCTATGACATCGATCATGAAGATGCGCCGCCACTGTGTGGCGGCTCTCTCCATCGCCGCGGTCCTTTCGATCGTGCCCGCCTCGACATCGCAGGCGGGGACACTCAGTGCCCGGCGTGAAGTACAGGTACCCGCCAAGATCTGCAACTACGATTGGCGGGAAGGCTCGTATCAGGTCAGGCGATTGATCCGCTGTGCGGCCAACCACTGGAACGTTCCCGGTGGGGCGGACATGGCGCTCTACGTCGCCAACCGAGAGTCCGAGTTCCATCCGAACGCCTACAACCCCTCCGGCTGCGCAGGCATCTACCAGCACATGCTGCGCTACTGGCCGGGACGGGCGGCCGCCTACGGGTTCCGCGGATGGTCCGCGTTCAACGCCCGGGCCAACATCATCGTGACGATGCGGATGGTGAAGCGAACCGGATGGGGTCCCTGGGGGAGCTGATCCCAGGACCTCAGCCGACCGGACCGCCCGGGCGCGGGCTCGCCAAGAGCAGCCCTCGGACCTCCTGAAGGGAGGCCGCCACCGCAGTGGCCCCGGGTGTGTCCCGGTCGGTGACGATCGTCATCGCCGGGAACCGATCGCGCGCGAGCGACACGAGACGTTCGAACGAACCGAACACGACCAGGATGTGCGGGCGCTCGGCATCGATCTGGCCGATCGCGTCCGCCTCGGTCGTGGCGCCGGGCGCGAGCTCCCACTCCGCGGAGACCGAGGCGCGCTTGAGCGCCACGAGCGCGTCGCGATCGGACGCCACACAGAGCACCTTCAGCGCCCGGCACATCGCTACAGCCAATCCTTCCGTCGGAAGAACCACCAGACGCCGCCGCCCGCCAAGGCCATGGTGAGGAGCGACATCGGATAGCCCAGCTCCCAACGGAGCTCAGGCATCTGTCGGAAGTTCATCCCGTAGATCCCCGCGATCAGGGTCGGCACCAAGATCACGGCGCCCCAGGAAGTGACCCGCTTCATGATGTCGTTCAGTCGGTTCGCGGCCTGCGCGACGCGAACCTCGAGCAGCGACGTCAGCAGGTCGCGGACGTTGTCGGCCAGATCCACCACCCGGAGCACATGATCCGTGGCATCCCGGAAGTATGGACCGAGCGACGGCGGCGCCATCTCGGGCCGCTCCTGCAGGCGGTCCAACGCTGCACGGACCGGCATCGCGAACCGCCGCAGGTGGACGACCTGCCGCTTGAGCCGGAACAGCGCCTGCTGGATGTCCTGATCCGTATCCGCGCCATCCTCGGCGAAGACCGCGTTCTCGAGGTCGTCGGTCCGGTCCTCGAACCGCTCGATCGCGGTGAGGTAGTCGTCGACCACCTCGTCGATCAAGACGTAGATCGCGAACCCCCCGCCCTCGCCGAAGAGATCGGGCTGACGCTCCCACCGGCTCACGACCTCGCGCATCTCGAACGCCGGCGATGGCCTGAGCGTCACGAGGAAACGCGTTCCGACGAACGCGAACAGCTCCTGCTCGATCATGTCGTCGTCCGTCAGACCGATCGGTCGGAGCACTACGAACGCGACGTCGTGATCGAGCTCCACCTTGGTGCGTTGCTGCCCGTGCTTCACGTCCTCGATCGCGAGCGGATGAAGCCCGAAGGTCACGGCGAGCTGCTCGAGGTCATCGTCGCTGGGGTCGACGGCATCGAGCCACAGGAACGTATCGTTCCGCGCGATGAGCTCGCGCGCTCGGGTGAGGTCGACGGCCTCGGAGGCGCGCGTGCCAGCACGGTACAGCTGGGCGGTGATCATCGAGC
Organism: uncultured Actinomycetes bacterium; assembly: GCA_963695975.1. Classification (GTDB taxonomy): domain Bacteria; phylum Actinomycetota; class UBA4738; order UBA4738; family HRBIN12; genus JBBQVZ01. The sequence continues at coordinate 81,173 of CAVOIB010000007.1, forward strand.
GAGCCTAGCGCACCAGCTTTGCGAACCTCTTGCTCCTCCGCATCGAAAGGATCGGCACTGAGGTCCTCCTCGTCATCGAATCCCGCCTGAGCCAACGACGCCACGAGCAAGAAGGGCGAATCGACGAACTCAGCCATCAGGCGTATTCCTATGGCATCGCTCAAGCGTCGACGAGGATCTCGGCGAGGAGGGCCTGAACGCGTCTGTCGAGCTCGTCCCGGATGGGTCGGACCTCCTCAACGGTCTTGCCGGCCGGATCGTCCAGTTCCCAATCGAGATACCTCTTGCCTGGGAAGACGGGGCAGGAGTCACCGCAGCCCATCGTGATGACCACATCTGCTGCCCTGACGAACTCGTCAGTGAGTGGCTTTGGGTATTCCTTCGAGATATCGAGTCCGAGCTCGTCCATCGCCTGGACCACCGCAGCGTTGATCTCGTTGGCCGGTGTGCTCCCCGCCGAGCGAACGCGCAACCGGCCCTTCGCGTGTTGCTCCAAGAGCCCGGCGGCCATCTGGCTCCGCCCCGCGTTGTGCACACAGACGAATAGCACCTCGGGGAAATCCTTCGCGATCGTTCCCTCTGCCTGGCCTAGGGCACGGAGCCGCTCACGAGTGAAGCGATAGGCGAGCACTTCGACATGGGCCCTGATCTTCGGCGCGGGCCACCGTTCGAGTGACTCCTTAACGAAACGGGCGATCGTTGCCTGGGCGAAGATGCCCTGGAACTCACGCGACAGGGCCGCCACCGTACGGCTGAATTCGATCTCACTGAGCAGGCGATCAGACCCGCTGGCCTCAGGCATGCCCCCCTCCCACCCGACGGGAAATCGATATGTCGGGTGAGAACTCTATGTGACGAAGGATCCGCGCAGGTGACTCGGAGTTGAACGACGCATGAACGGCCGGTGTTCTCCGCGCAGGGGTACGGTTCCTGATCTCAATCGACGAACTTGTACCCGAGCCCGCGAACGGTCACGAGATGGACCGGCTGATGGGGATCGTGCTCGATCTTCTTCCGCAGGCGTTTCACATGGACGTCGAGCGTCTTCGTATCGCCGAAGTAGTCGGTCCCCCAGACCTCCTCGATCAGGAACTCGCGGGTGAGGAGTCGGCCCTTCCGCCTCAGGAACGCCTCCAAGAGCTCGAACTCCTTGGGCGGGAACGCAGCCGGCTCCCCCGCCACTAGGACCTCGTGGCGCACGACATCCATCTCGATCGGTCCGCCGGTGAGCACGACGTCCATCGTCGCCTCGGGCGACATCGAGGCGCGTCGCAGATGGGCACGTACCCTCGATACCAACTCGCGCACGGAGAATGGCTTGGTGACGTAGTCGTCCGCACCGAGCTCGAGCCCCGCCACTTTGTCCGCTTCCGAGTCCTTCGCGGTCACCATGATGATCGGAACGAGCGACTCGGCGCGGATCGCTCGGCAAACGTCGAGCCCCGAAACCTCCGGGAGCATCAGGTCCAAGATCACGAGGGCCGGGGGCTCCTTGCGGAACCGCTCGAGCGCCTTCCGCCCGTCCATGGCGATCGAGACCGCGTAGCCCTCCCGCTCCAGGTTGTAACGAACGGAATCGGCGAGCGATTCTTCATCTTCGACGATCAGGATCCGTTGTCCCGGGTCGACCATCATCGCCTCAGACGTCCACGGCGTGGGATGCGTCCGTGAACTCGCGGAACTCACCGGTGATCAGGAAGCCGACCTGCTCGCCGATATCGACCGCGTTATCGCCGACGCGCTCCAGCGCACGGGCCGCCATGTTCATGTGCAGCCCCCAATCGAGACTCCGAGGATCGTCGGCGAGCTTCAACGCCTCGAGGTGGGTACTCCGGTTCAGCCGGTCGACGGGGTCGTCCATGCCCGGCAGCTTGAGGCAGAGCTCGAGGTTGCGACGAGCGAACGCCTCCATCGCCGTCCGGAGCATCCGAACGACGACGTCGCCCATCTCGGCGAGCTGCTGCCGCATCGTCTCGCTCCCGGGCTCGTTCTGGGTTTCGATGTAGAGCTTGGCTACGTTGACAGCCTGATCGCCGATGCGCTCCAGATGCAGACAGCTGTGCAGGATCGCCGAGATCAGCCGCAGATCGGCGGCGACCGGCGACTGGAGGGCGAGCAGCTCCAAGACCTCTTGATCGATGCTCAGGTAGAGCTCGTCGATCTGGTCGTCGCCGTCCACCACCGCCCGCGCCTTGTCGTCGTTGCGTTCGACGATGGCCTCGACCGCGTGTTGCACGGCGATGCCCGCGAGCTCGCCCATGCTGAGCAGCTGCAGCTCGATCCGCTCCAATGATTCGTGGAAGCTCTCGCGCGTCATCCGAACCTCCCCGTCACGTAGTCCTCGGTGCGCTCGTCGCTAGGGTTCGTGAAGATCGTCTCCGTGCGATCGAATTCCACGACCGTGCCGGTCCGTTGTCCGGAGTCGGATACCTCGACCGTGAAGAACGCCGTCCGGTCGCTCACGCGCGCCGCCTGTTGCATGTTGTGCGTCACGATCACGATGGTGTAGTCGGAGAGGAGCTCCTGCATCAGGTCCTCGATCCGCGCGGTGGCGATCGGGTCCAGGGCGGAGCACGGCTCGTCCATCAGGATCACGTCCGGCCGTGTGGCGATCGCGCGCGCGATGCAGAGCCGCTGCTGCTGACCGCCCGAGAGCGCGAGACCCGACTCCTTGAGCTTGTCCTTGACCTCGTCCCAGAGGGCCGCCCGCCGGAGACTTTCCTCGACCAGATCGTCCATGTTCACCTTCATCTTCGCGATCTTGGGGCCGAACGCGATGTTGTCGTAGATCGACTTCGGGAACGGGTTCGGTTTCTGGAACACCATGCCGATGCGGCGACGAACCTCGACGGGATCCACGTCCTCCTGGTAGAGGTCGACGCCGTGGTAGAAGACCTGGCCTTCGACGCGTGCGGTCTCGATGAGGTCGTTCATCCGATTGAAGCAGCGGAGGAACGTCGTCTTGCCGCATCCGGAGGGACCGATCAGCGCCGTGATCTCGTTGCGCAGGATCGGCAGGGTGACGTTGCGAACCGCCCGGAACTCTCCGTAGTACACGGATACGTCCTGGACGTCGAACACGATCTCCCGCGTGCGTTCCTGCTCGGCCGGCTCGCGCGGCGCCTTCACCGTGATGCGCGCACCCTCTTCGGTTGCACCCGATGCCTCTCGTGGTTCGACCGTATCCGCCTCCATCAATTCCGAGGATTCCATCCTGTCACCACTTTCGCTCATACCGGTTCCTCAGCAGGATCGCGGCGAAGTTGACGACGAAGATCATGACCATGAGGACCAAGATCGCGACCGCCGCCAGGTCTTGGAACTCTTGCTGCGGCTTCTTGACGAAGGCGAAGATAAGCGTTGGAAGGGCGGTGAACCGCTGCTGGAGCGAGGCGAAGAGCCCGCCGCTCGTGGCCAAGAAGCCCGTGACCGCACCGACCATGATGAGTGGAGCGGTTTCACCCAGGGCCCGTGCCATCGATAGGACCGAGCCCGTCAGGATCCCCGGCGCAGCGTTCGGCAAGACATGGCTCCTGATGACCTCCCACCGCGTCGCCCCGACACCGAAACCGCCCTCGCGGATGCTCCGTGGGACCGACCGAAGCGCCTCCTGGGTCGTGATGATCACGATCGGCAACACCATCAACGCGATCGTGAAGCCGCCCGCAAGCAAGCTCTTGCCCTCGACCGACCCCGGCCCCGTGAGCGGCTTCAGCAACTCGACGAAGATCGCCAACCCCAGGATCCCGTACACGATGGCCGGCACCCCCGCGAGATTACGGATGTTCGCGTTGATGAACCGCGCGAGGCGCGTGTCTCGGGCGTATTCCTCCATGTAGACCGCGGCACCGACGCCGAGGGGAACGGCGAACAGGAGCACGAACAACATCAGGTAGATCGAGCCGATCAAGCCGGCCTTGATGCCGGCGTTCTGTGGCAACGAGGAGTATCCATTGGTGACGATCGACGAGCCTCGATCGCGGATGACCGGGATCGCGATGCGTGCCACGCTGAAGAGGAGCGAGATCAGCACCGTGAGGACCACGACGAGCGTCAAGAAGAGCAGCAGGCTGAAGACGGTCTCGCTGACGTTCCGACGGTGGCCGGCAAGAGCTCGCCGCACTTCATCCTGTGTCGCATGAGTGATCGCTGCGGAGTGCGCCATCAGTACTGCCTCCGCACGCGCCGGACGAACCGTTCGGACAGGATGTTGAGAGAGAGCGTGATCAGGAACAGCAACAGTCCCACGAAGAACAAGCTCGGATAAGCGGGCCCGGCGCCGCGCACCTGATCCGAGCCGGTGGCGAGCGCCGTGATCGCGGCGGTCATCGTCTGTCCGCCTTTGAGCGGATCGATGTTGAAGAGGGATCCGCCTGTTCCCCCGGCGACGATCGCGACGATCATCGTTTCGCCGATCGCCCGCGAGACACCGAGGATCAGCGACGCGGTGATCCCCGACACGGCCGCCGGGAAGACCACGCGGCCGCTCGTCGCCCGACGCCGCGCCCCGAGACCGAAGGACGCCTCACGGAGCGCGTGCGGGACGGCATGCATCGCGTCCTCGGCCACGGACGCGACGAGTGGGGTGACCAGGAGGCCCACGGCGATGCCGGCGGCCATCAGGTTGAAGATGGGAACGTCCGAGCCGAAAAGACGCTGCACGACCTCCGGGCTGATCACCGACAGCGCGAAGAACCCCATCACGACACTGGGGACACTCGCGAGGGTTTCGATGATCGGCTTCAAGAAACGCCGGGAGCGTGGACTGGCGTATTCGGAAAGGTAGAGAGCCGCACCGAGCCCGAGCGGAGCCGCGATCAGCATCGAGATGCCGGCCACGATCAACGTGCCTGCAAGGATCGTCCTCACGTCGAACATGTTCCGGCGCGGGAACCAGCCGTCGGACCAGAGGGTGCCGATGTCGACCTTGGAGAGGAAGTCCAGCGCGCCACCGGCCAGACTCAGCACGATCGCGACGCTGATCACGACCGAGAGGAACGCTGCGGAGAAGAAGATCGCGCGCATCCGACGTTCGCGCCTGAGCCGGACCGGATCGCCACGCAACGCGGCGGCCGTGACCCGGCCTTCAACCGCCGGCTGCGCCATCGCACCTTCCTCCGCAGTGACTCGCCGCCACGGTCTTGGGGCGGTCGGACTGGAGCAATCTACCGATTTCGTCACTGAGATGGAGCCGGGGTACACCCGACTCACCTCGACGAAGCTCGTGCCTTACGAAGATGCTCCAGACTCCGTGCTCCACTTGGAGCGCGACGCCTCAAGGTCCGCCGTCGGCAGCGCTATGTACTGCACATCGGTGACGGCCTTGATGCCCTCTTCGCTCAAGTAGTAGTCGACGAACGGTTTGAGGGCCGGGTTCGATGCGAGCTTCTCCTTGTTGACATAGAGATACAGCGTCCGGCCAAGCGGGTATGTCCCGTCGTTCACCGCTGCGGCCGACGGCTCCACGCAACCGCCGCCGTTGTCGATCTTGAACTCCTTGATGTTGCCACCAGCGTTCTGCGCGTAGGAGAACCCCACGAACCCGAGGCCTCCAGGTGTCCCTTCGGCGTTCTGGATGATCACGTTGTCGTCCGCCGAGATCTGGTAGTCGGGTCGCAGTACGTTATCCGGGTCTTGACCTTGCGTGTCCGCGATGCTCTTCGTTGCCAAGTCGATGAAGGATCCATAGGTGCCGGATTCCTCCCCGGGTGCAACGATCGTGAGGGGGAGGTCGGGAAGACCCCCATTGCCACCGACCTGCTTAGCTAGGCTGTTCGCACCCGACCAGTTGTCGATCCCTTGCGATTCTGGGCCGAACAAAGCGTACAGATCGCCGAGCGCCAGGCAATCGACTGGGTTGTCGGGATGCCCGACGACGGTCAGGGCATCCTTCCCGATCGCCAGCTCGATATAGTCGACCCCGCCCGCCTTGCAGGCCGCGATTTCGTCATCCGAGATCTGGCGGGATGCGTCGTTGATGTCCGTCTCACCGTTGCAGAAGAGCGCGAATCCGTCCGTGGTCCCGGGACCATCCACGGCCATTTCAACCCCCGTATTGGCGGATTGGAAGTTCTCCGCGACGAGCGACGTGATCGGCTCGACGGTAGACGAGCCGGAGATGTTGAGCGAACCCGTCAGCTCGCCTCCGCCACTCGCACTCCCACCATCGCCACTGTTGTCGCTACTGCTGCACGCGGCGGCGACCACCGAGAGCGCGAGCAATCCCGCCGCGATCCACACGTACCGACGAGCCTTTGACATCCGATCTCCTCCTGCTGCGATGGGTTGGCCGGGCTGCGATGGGTTGGCCGGGCTGCGATGGGTTGGCCGGGCCCAAGCGTATGGAGGCTGGATGGCCGGACCGTAGCCCGAAGATGAACACGAGGTGAACGGAGCTGCACAAGCGAACGAACGATGAACGCCGACGTCACGGTGGCTGGGGGCGTTCTCTACACTTCGATCGTGAGCATGGTGGGTGTCGCTGAGGTCGGTGCGATCACGCTCCTCGTTGCCGTTGCTGGCTTCCTCCTCGGACGACGACCGCTCCACGCGCGGATACGAGAACTCGAGGACGCGAACCGGCGATCGGGACGGGCGCTCGAGGAACGGGCCCACGCGTCGAGGGACGCCCGGCGCGTTCAGGATCAGATCCTGGGATCCATGCAGGAAGGCGTGCTGCTTTTCGACCAGGGCGGCAGGACCGTGTTCGCGAACGACGCGTTGGCCGGACACCTGGGCGCTCGCCCCGACGCCGTGAGCCAGGTGTTCCCGGCGGGGCTCCGAGAGGCGATCAAACGCGTGGCAGAGACCGGGACCCCGGAGATCGCCGAGTTCGAGATGGGTGATCCTTCCCGATGGCTGCGGGTCACCGCGACCCCCGTCGACGGCGATGGGTCCGTCCTGGTCGTCGTCGGCGACGTCACGGAGGCCCGAAAGCTCGATGCGGTTCGGCGCGACTTCGTGGCCAATGCATCCCATGAGCTGAAGACGCCCGCCGCGTCGATCCAGGCGGCGGCGGAGACCCTCCTTCATGTCTGGCGCGACGATCCGGACGCCGTGCCCCGGTTCGCGGAGCAGCTGCAGCGGGAGGCCCTGCGGCTCTCCCGGATCGTCGCGGATCTCCTGGATCTCTCCCGGCTCGAAGCCGGCAGCGACCTCGACGAACAGGTCCGACTGGACGCCATGCTGCGCGAGGAGGGGCAGCGGTGCGAGGAGTCGGCCCATCGCGCCGGGCTTACGTTCGAGATCGACGCGCCGCCCGTGCCGGCCGTGCACGGATCCGCGCGCGACCTCTTCTTGCTGATCCGCAACCTGTTAGACAACGCGATCCGCTACACCCCGGCGGGCGGGTCGATCCACGCGGTTGTCTCGGCCGATGAGGGGAACGTCATCCTGCGCATCCTCGATACCGGCGTGGGCATCCCGACGAAGGACCTCTCCCGGGTGTTCGAGCGGTTCTATCGGGTGGATCGCGCCCGTTCCCGCGAAACCGGCGGCACCGGCCTCGGTTTGGCGATCGTGCGCCACGTCGCGGAGAACCACGGAGGGACCGTCACCGTGGAGAGCGAGCTCGGTCGTGGGTCGACGTTCGAGGTGCGCCTGCCTGCGGAGACCACGCAGATGCCAGTGCACACCTGAGCGCACGCACGCCGCGTATGCTGCCGCTCGTCCATGACCACCCTGTTCCTGCTCCGGCACGGTCTCACGGCCGTGACCGGCAAGACGTTGTACGGCCGGACCCGCGGGATCTCACTCGACGAGCGCGGCCGAGCGCAGGCGGAGCAACTCGCCGCGCGCTTCGCGCCCGTGCGCGTGACCGACATCTATTCCAGTCCCCTCGAGCGATGCGTCGAGACGGTCGAGCCGCTCGCGAACGCTCGACGGCTATCGGTGACCCAGCGTCCGGGGCTCATCGAGATGGACGCCGGCGCCTGGACGAACCGCCCGTTGGCCCAGCTGCGCCGGACACGACGCTGGCGTGACGTGATCGATCGTCCGTCGCACTTCCGGTTCCCGGACGGGGAGTCGTTCGCGGAGGCGCAGGCGCGGGCGCTCGCCGAGATCCACGCGATCGCCGCCCGGCATCCCCGGGGTCGCGTCGTGGTGGGGACCCACGGCGACATCGTCCGGATGCTGGTCGCCCACTTCACGGGGGCGCATCTCGACCTGTTCCAACGGACGATGTCGGATCCGGCCTCGGTGTCGGTCGTCACTATCGGCGAGGGGCACCCGCGCGTCCTGCTCGTGAACGACACGGGAGGACTCGAGCGGTTCGCTCCCCCATCGCGGGCTGGTAGGAACCTGCGAGGATAGCCGTCATGGATCTCGGCCCCGTCGACCGGATCACCGCCGACGCCGTCGGAGAGCCGGGGGCCCGCACCTTCTACCTCCAGGCGCGGACCGCCGCCGAGCTGGTCACGCTCATCGTCGAGAAGCAGCAGGTCGAGCTCTTGGCCGCGTCCGTTCTCGACCTCCTCGCGAGCATCGGCCTCGAGACTGGAACGGGCCCAGAAGAAGAGGCGATGGAACTCGTGCAGCCGTTCGAACCGCGCTGGCGCGCAGGACGCCTCTCGATCGGCTACGAGGAGGATCACGATCGGTTCCTCCTGGAGATCGAGGAGTTCCGGCCGGAGCTCGAGGACGACGATCCTCGCGCGCTGCTCGAGGAGGAGCCGGAGGTCCTGCGACTACACGCGACCCGGGAGCAGATGTTCGCGCTGTCGCGGCATGCGTCCGCCGTGGTTGAGCGCGGCCGGCCGACCTGCCAGTTCTGCGGCAATCCACTGGATCCGGAAGGACACGCGTGTCCCGCGATGAACGGACACTCCAAGCGGATCTGACCGACCCTCGGGTCCCCGCGGCGCTCGCGACCGGCGAGCTCGAGATCCTCGGTCTCCTGCCGAACTCGTCCAACTACACGTTCCTCGCGCGGGCAACGACGGCCGACGAGGAACTGCTCGCTGTCTACAAGCCTCGCCGCGGCGAGACGCCGTTGTGGGACTTCCCACGGGGCACGCTCTGCCAGCGGGAGGTGGCCGCGTACCTACTCGCGGGGGCGCTGGGCTGGCCGAACATCCCTGCGACGCTCCTGCGCGAAGGCCCTGAGGGAGAGGGCTCGGTGCAGCTCTTCGTCGCGTTCGATCCCGAACAGCACTTCTTCACGATGGAGGGAACGCGCGACGACGACTTCCGCCGCGTCGCGCTTTTCGATCTGGTGGTGAACAACGCCGACCGCAAGGGCGGGCACTGCCTGCTGGCGTCCGACGACACGATCTGGGTGGTCGACCACGGCGTGTGCTTCCACGAGGAGCCCAAGCTCCGCACCGTCATCTGGACGTTCGTCGGCGAACCGATCCCGGACCCGCTGCTCGCAGATCTGGAGCGCGTGCGCGACGACCTGGCGAACGGCCCCCTCCACGACGGATTGACCCCGCTGCTCTCCCCCGACGAGCGAGTCGCGCTCGATGAACGCCTCGATCGGCTCATCTCGAGCGCGCGGTTCCCCGAACCGGGGCCTGGGCGTCCGTACCCTTGGCCGCCGGTGTGACCGGGCCGCTCGCTGCCACAACCGTGAGCACACCGCTCGGCGAGCTCATCGTCGTGGTTTCACCGCAGGGTGTGCTGGCCACGGCGTTCGACGACGACGGCCCGGATGTCGAGCTCCGACGGCTGGAGGAGACGATCGGTGCGCCGGTGGGCCGCCGAGGCAGAGGGCTCGCCGCCGTGCGAGGGGAGGTGGCTCGCTACTTCCGTGGGTCGCCACGACCGTTCTCCACCCCGGTCGACCTGTCCCTGGTGCCGCCGGGCTTCGGTCGACGCGTGCTGGAGGAGACCGCTCGGATCCCGTTCGGCGGACTCGTGACCTACGGCGACGTCGCCGCGGCGGCGGGGGTGCCTCGCGGGGGCCGGGCCGCCGGCAACGCTCTTGAACCGATGCCCGATCGAGCTGTTCGTGCCATGCCACCGGGTCGTGCACGCGAGCGGGGCGATCCGCGGGTACGGTCGCCACGAGGATCGCAAGCGCTGGCTCCTGCGCCACGAGGGAGCGGTCTAGCCGGACGTTCACGGCTGGCTGCGAGAAGATGGGCCGGATGCCCTTCCGTCGAACCTTCATCGCTGCTGCGATCGCCTTCGGCGTGCTCGCCACCGCCTGCTCCGGATCCGACGACCCGAACGTATCCACTCCCACAGGGTCTTCTCCCCCTTCGAACCTGGCCGCTTCCGTCGCGAGCTCCGACCTGTGGGCGAAGGCTCCCCAGCACTTCGAGCTGGGGGTGTTCAAGAGCGACGGTCAGGGAGTGTCGCTGCTCACGTTCGGCACGGTGGACTTCGCCTTCTCGTTCCTCGGCGATGGCTCGGGCGCCCCGCAACCCGGTCCGAGCGCCACTGGGACCTACCTGGGCGCCTTCGGGACACCTCAGAACGGTCCGGCACCGACCTTCTCCGCCCCATCCGAGGCGAGGGGTGTGTACCAGGCCGAGGGCATCACCTTCGACCAAGCTGGCACGTGGCAGGTCGACACGACGATCGACGTCCCCGGCTCGGGCTCGACGACCCTGTCGTCGCAGTTCCCGGTCGCGGCGAAGCCGTCGCTGCCGGCCCCAGGGGACAGGGCGCTCCGAACCGAGAACCTCACGATGGACTCGAAGGGCGTGCCAGCGTCGGCGATCGACTCGCGTGCGCTGGATGGTGCGGCCGTGCCCGACCCCGGGCTTCACGCGACCACGATCGCCGCCGCGATCGCGGCGCACCGGCCCGTCCTCGTGATCTTCGCCACCCCGACCTACTGCCAGAGCCAGTTCTGCGGTCCCGAGGTCGATGGCGTCCAGTCCCTCGCCGCCCAGTACGCCGACAACGCGGCGTTCATCCACGTCGAGATCTGGCGGAACTTCAACAAGAGCGTGATCAACCAGGCCGCCGCCGACTGGCTCCTGCGCAACAACGACCTCACAGAGCCCTGGCTCTACCTGATCGGCGCCGACGGCGTCATCCTGGACCGCTGGGGGCCGCTCTTCGACGAGAACGAGGTTGCGAAGGAGCTCGCCGCCCTGTGAACGAAGCCTCCACGCTCCCGCCGCCGCCGACGACGGAACGGTGCTACCGGCATCCGGACGTCGAGACGGGCGTGCACTGCACCCGGTGCGGACGTCCGATCTGCACCGAGTGCATGATCCCCGCTCCCGTCGGCCACCAGTGCCCCGAATGCGTGGCCGAGGCACGGCGCGAGTTCCGACAGGGCCCGGGACGTCGGATCGCCGCCGCGAACGTCCGCAGCAAGACGTCGGTCACGATGATCCTGCTGCTGATGATCGGGGCGATGTTCGTCGTTGAGGTCGCGGCCGGCGGACCCGGATCGCTGATGAACGGCCCATCGGGCCTCAAGCTGATCGATCTGGGCGCGTCCGTCGCCGTCGCGCAGAAGCCCGGCGGCGATCTCGTGGGCATCGCAACCGGCCAGTACTGGCGGCTGTTCTCCGCGATGTTCCTGCACGCCGGCATCATCCACATCGCGTTCAACGCGTATGCGCTGTGGATCTTCGGGCGGGTCGTCGAAGAGGAGCTGGGCTCCCTTCGATTCGCGTTGATCTTCCTCACGACGGGCATCTTCGCGAGCGCCGCGTCCTATGCCTTCGGTCCGAACGCCGTCGGCGTCGGCGCCTCGGGCGCGATCTTCGGCGTGTTCGGGGCGTTCGTCGCCTACAACTACCGGCGTCGACACCTGGCGATCGCCGCAGCACGGTTGCGGAGCGCGCTCGCGCTCATCGTCGTCAACATGCTGATCGCGTTCTCGATACCGGGGATCGACTGGCGCGCCCACGTCGGCGGGTTCGTATCGGGCCTCGTCGCCGGCTTCGTCGCGGAAGGTGTGGGTACGCCGTCGCAGCGCCGGGCGATCCTCGTCCTGGGGTTCGCCGGGATACTCGTGGGTGCATTCGTGTTGGTCGCGTGGCACACCGCGCAGCTGCACGCACAGTTCCCCGGTCTCGGCTGAGCCGGCGTCACCGGGCGGGGTCGGCGATACCGTAGAGCTGGCCGGCACGGGTGCCGACGTAGAGCCACCCGTGCCATACGGCCGGCGTCGATTCCACACAGCCGGAGAGCTGCATCGCCCACAACCGCGGCGGCGTCTTCCAGGGCTTCGAGAGATCCCATGCGTAGAGAGCGCCGGTGCAGTCTCCTTGGATCAGCACGCCGTCCACGACCACCGGCGAGCCGATCGCGGGCGCCCCGATCTGCAGCTCCCACACGATCTTCCCGCTCCTGCGGCTCACCTCCAGGACCCGCCCGGCTGCGGTCGTGAAGTAGACGTAGTCGCCGTAGAGCGCGGGTGTGGACCAGCTCCCACCCGCCCCCTCGAACCCGATCTCGGTCGCGGGGATGCTCCATACGATGGGGTCATTCGGCTTCGACGGGTCGAGCTTCATCAGCTGGCCGAGGACCTTGCTCCGTTCGTCGAACCGTTGGTACTCGCTCGCCACGTAGAGGTCGCCTCGCCGATCGATCACGACCGACGCGTCCGTGTCATCACCGGTCCAGAACCGGAAGACACGGTGGTACTTCCTCCCACCGGCCAGCAGATCGGAGATGTCCCATCCCTGCACGAGCCCTCCGGAGTTCGCGAAGTACACGACGCCGTCGCGGAACGAGACCGAGTTCTCGATCGAGACATCGAGGTCGCCGATGTCGGACAGCAACTGTTCGTCGAACCCGGGGATCGTGGCGACGATCTTCGGGTCGACCGTGACCTTCCCCTTCGCGTCGTAGTCGCGGTTCAGCTTGACCACGTAGAACCAGCCGTTCTCGCCGCCCTCCAGCAGGTAGTCGCCGATGACGAGAGCCGCCCCGTCCCAATCGTTGTTCCAGAGCGGCCGCGGGACGGTCGTCTCGCTGTTCATCGACCACAGGATCGCGGGTGTGGGACGGTCCATCGCGATGATCCGGAAGAGGTTGTCGCGCGACCCCGCGTAGTACAAGGGGAAGCCATCGGGATCGGACGTTGCCGAGCCCTTCGCGAGGTCGCCCGTCACCACATCGGGGTGGATCGGCCGCCCGGTTCTGCCCTCCATGAAGTGATAGTGCCCGTCGTACGCGCCCTCGCGGATCTCGATCACCCCGTCGTCGTGAACGATCACGTTCGGTTGGCCGGTCCACCCGGTCCCACACCAAAGACGCGCGCCGAACTGGTCGGCCGAGGTCGAGCACATCCCGCCCCTCTGCGGATACTGCCAGCGGATCACCGGGTGTCGGGGGACGGGACCCTGCCCGTAGAAGTCGCGTGAGGCGTTCCCCCGAAACGTCGTGATCCCGGGGAACGACGTGTTGATGGGACCCGCCGTCGCCGCCTCATGCCCCGTCGGCTTCGCCGGCGAGGCGGTGACCGTCGGTGACGGCGACAAGGAGCTCGGCGGGGGTGGCGTGGCGACGACGACGTCCGGTCGGTCTGAGGAGGACGCTACCCACCAGAGCGTGACCCCTCCGGCCACGGCCAGCCCGGCCAGCAGCACCGGGAACGACACCCTCGAGCGCGCCGCGTGACGAGCCGCACGCCTGGACACGGGCGACCCTAGGCGGGCTCGTCCGCCGCTCGGTACGAGCCCAATACCCGGAGCATCGAGGTGTGGGCGGCGACCTCCCTGAGCGCGTCCGCGAGCGCGGGATCGCTGCCCGCCACCATCACATCCACGTACATCACGTACTCGAACGCCTTCCCACGGCGGGGGCGCGACTCGATCTTGTGGAGGTTGATCCCGCGCGTGGCGAACGGCTGGAGCGCGCCGAGCAGGGAGCCCGGCTCGTCCAGGACGGCCATGACGAGCGACGTCTTGTCGCTCGTACCGGCATCCGCGGGCACCGTCCCGATCACCGCGAACTTCGTGAAGTTCTCCTTCTCGGTCTGGATCCGCTCCGCCAGGACCGCGAGACCGAACAGGGCGCCCGCCTCGACGCTCGCGATCGCGGCATCCTCACCGGAGCCCGAGTCGGCGATCATGCGGGCGGCCCCGGCTGTGTCGTGTACGGGGACCGGCTCGATCCTGAGCGAGGACAGGAACTCCTCGCATTGGGCCAACGCCTGCCAATGCGAGTGCGCCCGCCTGACCTCTTCCAGGCGGGTTCCCGGCTTGCCGAGCAGCGCGTGATCTACCCGAACGATCGCCTCGCCGACGATCCGAAGCAGGCTCGTATGCAACAACAGCTCGTAGGTCTCGTTCACCGAGCCGGCTTGGGAGTTCTCGAGCGGTACGACGCCGAAGTCGGCCTCCCCGCTCGTGACGCGAGAGAACACGAGCCGCACGGTCGCACAGGGAAGTGCCTCCGCGTCCGGGTACAGCGACCTCACCGCACGTTCGCTGTAGGCGCCGGGTTCACCCTGGTAGGCGACCTTCATGGTGGCAGAGGGTAACAGTGCTCCCACCAGTGAACGGAGATGCCAGGACTCGCCTCAGAGCCTGTTACCGTGGACCGGTACCGCCTGAAGGCATGATGCAGGCGGGTCCCCCGCACATGGACCAACCCAACGATCTCGAGCCCGTAGCCGAGCCCGTCGCGCGATCGCGTCGACGGAGCTTTGGCGTCATATGGCTCGTCGGCGCGGGGACCGCGATCGCGCTCGTTGCGATCCTGGCGCTGTCAGCGGTATCGGCGCTCGGTGTTCGACGACATCTCGTGGACGGCCGAGACGCGCTCTCGGCAGGGAAATCATCGCTCGCCGACGGTGACGCGGCCGTCGCTCGAGACGAGTTCGCGCGTGCGGAGGACGCCTTCCGCACGGCGGCCAGCGAGGCCGGGTCGCCGTGGCTCACCGTCGCTGGGTTCATCCCGTTCCTCGGTCGCACGCCGGACACGGTCCGGGCGGTCGCTGAGGCGAGCGTCCAGACCGGGGAGGCGGCAGCCGGTCTCGCCTCGGCGATCGCCGACCTGCCGGGCGGGCTTGCGGCGTTAGCGCCGACCGCCCACGGCATCCCGACCGATCGGCTCCCCGTCCTGGCCGACGCTGTCGCTCGCGCCACCGCCTTGACCGGGCAGGCGATCCGAACGCTCGACGCCACGCCCACCGGATTGGTCTTGCCTCAGGTCGCCTCGGCACGTGATGCCGCCCGTGCGCAGCTCGAGGATGTCCACGGCCAGCTCGAGGCCGGTTCTCTCATCCTGAAGGGGTTACCCGCCTTCCTGGGAGCCGACGGGCCCCGCCATTACTTCATCGGCGCCTCGAACCCGGCCGAGCTCCGCGGGTCCGGTGGTCTGATCGGCGCTTACGCCATCCTCACGATCGACCGGGGCCGTCTGAGCCTCTCGGATTTCCGGCCTATACAATCCGTGCCGCACCCTGGTGTGAGCCAGGTCCCCTCCCCCTCGGCCGAGTACTCGAGCAACTTCGACTTCTTCCGCCATGACGCCGACACGTTCTGGCTGAACATCAACATGAGTCCGGACTTCCCGCTCGACGCCAAAGCGATCTGGCTCGCGTATCGCCAGGGCACCGGACAGCCGCTCGACGGGATCATCGTCGCCGACCCGTTCGCGCTGAAAGCGCTGATGGGCGTGACCGGTCCGGTCGAAGTCGGAAAGACTGGACTGACCGTGACGGAGGACAGCGTCGTCCCGTTCGTCACGAACCAGGCGTACGCGCTCTTCGGGAACAGCGAGGAGCGGAAGCTGGTGCTGGGCCGCGTCGCCGGAGCCGTGCTGGAGTCGTACCTCGAACGGTCGGGCGCGTCCATCGCTCGACTGCGAGCGGCCCTCGCCGCCTTCAGCGACGGTCACGTGAAGGTCTGGAGCGACGATCCATCGATCGAGCGAGGGCTAGCCCTCACGACGGCCGGGGGTGGCTACCGCCCTTCGGGCACCGACTCGCTGTCGGTGGTGACGAACAGCTTCTCGGGAACGAAGCTCGACTACTACCAGGACCGCGTCAGTCACGTACGATGTGCGGCTCGGCCCGGCCGAGATGGCCACGGCCTCCTCGTCGTCGAGCTCGGGAACCCATCGCCGACATCCGGGTACCCGCCGTACGTGATCGGTCCGAACAGAGCATTTCTCGCGGGAGCCGGGTGAGAACGCCGCCCTCGTCCACCTCTACTGTGACCGCGGGTGCATCCTCCAAGGCGCCACGCACAAGGGGGATCCCGTCCGGCTGCGCCGGCGCGAGCAGGCCGGGTTCCCCTTCTTCGAGGACTACGTGCGAACGTCGTCGGGGGAGACGTCGAGTATCGAGGCCAACCTCTTCCTCCCTGACGCGTGGGTCGGCGACGACAAAGGGGGCACATACCGACTGAGCTTCATCGGGCAGACCACGATCCGTCCGATTACCCTCCGGGTGGTGGTCCATGCACCGGACGGCATGGCGTTCACATCGGCGAGCGACCAGCTGACAAGAGAGGGGGAGGACCTGGTTTACGAGGGTCATCCCAGGGGGAACCTAGACCTCGAGGCCTCGTTCGCTCCCATCGCTCCCGGTCAGGATCTGGCGAACGCCTCGTGGACGCCTTCTCGTAACGGCTCCGAACGCGACGAGCAGACCCCTTGGTGAGGGTCTGCCCTTCGGGGTTGAGCCGCGACTACCGAGTCGTGGTGATCCGACGTCGACTGGCGAAGAGCGCCAGTGCGCCGATCACGACGAGCGCGACCAAGAACAGCAAGCTCGTCGAGACGTTCGCGCCCGTGAAGGCGGTCCCGCCAACGCCGCCGCTGTACCACCCACGGCCGGGCCGCCGCTCGGTTGAGACAGCCGGAGCCAGCGCAGCCGCCAGCGAACGCAGGAACGGCCGTCCACACCACGAAGGCAGTCGCCGAGGCGATCAAGATGCCGATCCGCTTCATCGAAACGCCTTTCTCTCTGACGGGTGGCCCGAACGGACTACCCGTACGGCGAGAGTGTACGGCACGCCTGGGGACGGCGCAACGCGACCAAAGGCCTAACGTGCGTGGCGTTCGTGCTAGTCCGAACGATCTCAGCGGGCCGTAGCGGCTGCCCGGATGGCCGGGGCAGCGTTCGCCTGCGCCCAGCGAGCCACAGCGAGCCAGCCCTCTGCCTTCTCGAACTCCCCGGCGGCGACAGCATCGGCGAACGCCCGCTGGATCTTCTCGAGCGTCCGCCGGTTCCTCCACATAGGAGGGGTATCGGTCGAACGCCCCGGAGAGCTTGAGTCCCGGCCGCGTGACTAGTGCAAGACGTTGTTCATGATCCTGATCGCGCCCGGCCCCACGATGACCACGAACAGGGCGGGCAGGATGCAAAGGATCAAGGGGAACACGATCTTCACCGGTGTCTGCTGGGCCTTGGCCTCGGCGCGCTGCCGACGCTTGATCCGCAGCTGACTGGCCTGGGTGCGCAGGACGCTCGCGATGCTCACACCGAACACGTCGGCCTGGATCATGGCCAGCGCGAACGAGTTCAGCTCCTCCACGTCGGTGCGTTCGGCGAGTTGCCGGAACGCCTCTGACCGGGGGACGCCCAACTGGATCTCCTGCAGCATCCGCGCGAACTCAGCCGACAGCACACCCGGAACGTTCTGAACCACCTGCGCGATCGCGGCGTTCAGTGAGAGCCCGGCCTCGACGCTGATCGTCAGCAGGTCGAGGGTGTCCGAGAGCGTCCCGAGGACCTCCTTCTGCCGCTCATCGACCTTGCGGGCCAGGATGGAGTCAGGCAACAGGAAGCCGGCGATCGCGAGCAAGCCGATCACGACCAACCCGGCCACGCCGGTGAGGTGCAGGATCGCCGTCGACACGACCACCCCAGCCGCGAACCCCGCGCCGGCGCCGATCACCTTGAACGCGATGACTCGTTCGGCGTCCCATGCGGGCGGGCTTCCGGCGAGCAAGAGTTTCTTCGCGACTCGGTCTCGAGCGTCGATCGGCGTGATCCGCCTCGCGATCCGGCCCGCTCCGCCGACCATCGGAACCAGCACGCGATCTCCGAAGCTGCGGGCCATCTCCTGCTGACGGAGGTCGGCCGACGCTGCGACCGACGACGATCCGGTCACCTGTGATTCGAGGAGCCTGACGGTTCGCTTCTTCTCGGTCGCCGTCTGGTCGAGCGCGAATCCGACCAAGATCACCGTGAAGAACACACATGCGATAGCGATGAGCAACCAGAGTTCAGACATCGATGTTCACGATCTTCCTCATCCAGAGGATGCCGGCCACGAGCAAGAACCCAGCCCCAGCCAGCATCACTATCCCGATCTTGGTGTTGAACAGCAGCATGATGTACGCGCGGTTCGTGCCGAACATGTAGAGGCCGATCGCGAACGGCATCAGGGCAAGGACCCAGGCCGACAAGCGACCCTCAGAGGTGAGCACGACGATCTGCCGGCGCATCTGCGCACGCTCGCGAAGCGTGTCGGACACGTTGTCGAGGATCTCGGCGAGGTTCCCTCCGACTTCGCGTTGGATGTTGACGGCCAGAACCGCCCACTTGAAGTCGGCGCTCCCGACCCGTTCGGCGAGCGCCTCGAGCGCGTCTTCCGCGCTTCGGCCCAATCGCACCTCGGCGACGACGCGCTGGAATTCGGTGGCCGCCGGCTGTGCGACCTCTTTCGCGACGGTGTCGAGCGCTTGGAGGAAGCTATGACCGGCCCGCAGCGAGCTCGCCAAGATCGTGAGGACGTCCGGAAGTTGCTCGCGGAGCTTCTCCGCGCGCCGCTTCAACGCGATGCGCAGCATCAGCGTCGGAACCAGACCCGCGAACACCGCAACGCCGACAGCGAGCCACGGGCTCCGCAGGATCGCGTAACCCACGAGGAGGCCACCGAACGAGGCGGCGGCGGTCACGATCACGAACTCCCCGGCCCGCAAACTCACGCTCGCGGCCTCCAGCTCGGCGTCGAGGCGCGCGCTGAACCCGCGGGCATCCGCGAAACGGCGTCCGAACCCCGTCACGCTGTCGGGGATCCAGCCGCCGCTACCGCGCTCGACCTGCGACGTAGACGCACGCTTGCCTCGGTTCCCTACCGCCGCCATCCTCTCGTCGACGACGCGCTGCTTGCGCTTGCGGGCCGCGGTGCCGAAGAGCATGACGCCGATCAAGAACGCGGCGGCGCTCACGAGCGCGATGGCGAGGGCGAGCGCGGCCGAGCTACCCCAGAACGAGGAGACGGCGATCATTCGTACCCCCTCGACTCAAGCGCGAAGACGTCCGGGTTGACGAACACACCTCGCTCCTCGAGCTTGTCCAGGAACGCGGGCCGCAGGCCCGTTGACTTCAGACGGCCGCGGAACTTCCCTTCCTCGTTCACGCCTGCCGCGAAGTCGAACAGGAAGATGTCCTGGAGCGTGATCACGTCACCCTCCATCCCCGAGATCTCCGTGACATGGGTGAATCGACGGGTGCCGTCCTTCAGACGCTGCTGGTGCACGATCAGCTGGATCGCCGAGGCGATCTGTTCGCGGATCGATCGCGGCGACAGATCCATCCCGGCCATCAAGGTGATGGTCTCGAGGCGGGACAGCGAGTCGCGCGGCGAGTTGGAGTGGATCGTCGAGATCGAGCCGTCGTGACCGGTGTTCATCGCCTGGAGCATGTCCAGAGCCGCGGCGTCACGGACCTCCCCGACGACGATCCTGTCGGGACGCATACGCAGGGAGTTCCGGACCAGGTCGCGGATCGTGATCGCGCCCTTGCCCTCGATGTTCGGCGGACGCGACTCCAGCCGGATCACGTGGGGCTGCTGAAGCCGGAGCTCGGCCGCGTCCTCGATCGTGATGATCCGCTCGTCGTCGGGGATGAACGACGACAAGACGTTCAGGGTCGAGGTCTTCCCCGCGCCGGTTCCGCCGGAAACCATGATGTTCGTGCGTCCACGGACGCAGGCCTCCAGGAACTGACTCACGGCCGAGGTCATCGTGCCGAACTCGATCAGGTCGTCGGCGCCGTAAGGATCGGCTGAGAACTTGCGGATCGTGAGCGACGGGCCGTCGATCGACAGCGGCGGGATGATGGCGTTGACACGAGAGCCGTCGGGCAGGCGGGCGTCCACGTACGGGCTCGCCTCGTCCACGCGCCGGCCGACCTTGCCGACGATCTTGTCGATCGTGCGACGCAGCTGCTGTTCGTCGTGGAACTTGGTCCCGGTCCAGTAGAGCTTTCCAGCACGCTCGACGTAGATCGTGTCCCAGCCGTTCACCATGATCTCGGTGACGTCCGGATCGCGGACGAACGGCTCGAGCGGGCCGAGCCCCAGGACGCTATCGCCGATCTGCCGGACGATGAGGAGCTTCTCCTGCGACGAGAGCGGAGCCTCTTCCTCGTCGAGGAGCTCCCGCAGGCGCTGGTGGACGAGACCTTCGAGCTCGTTGTCCGAGAGCGTGGCGTCGTACAGACGGGGCCCGAGGACCTCCACCAGGCGCTCCTGCACCCGGAGGCGTACCTCAGCGACGCGGTCTCGCTGCGAGGATTTCGCGAGTCGATCTGCCAGTGACATCGGGGGGCCTCCTTCAGGTCCTCGAGAAGAGTTTGCGCTTCTTACCGGCCTTGCCGTTGTCGTTGGCGACCTCGGCCTCGATCGTTTCGAACTGCCCGGTGAACCTAGAGGCAAGCTGACGAACAGCGATCGAGACGTCGGAGGTCGGCTCGTCGAGCACGACCGGTCGCCCCTTGTTCAGGGCGGTCGGGACCAGACGGCTGGAGGGGATCATGGCATCGACCGTGATCTTCATGACCCGCTCTACGTCGGTAGAGTCCAGACCCACCTTGCTATCCGCGCGGTTCAACACGACGCGGAACCGCTCGCGCGGCAACCCGATCGTGAGCAGGGTGTCGAGCGCCTTCGATAGGTGCTTCACGCCTACCACGTCGAGGGGTGTCACCAGGCAGATCGCGTCCGACAGGTCGAAGCAGACGAGCGCCGAGTCGGAGTAGTCGACCGAGGCATCCACGACGACCCACGAGAAGTCGGCCCGAAGTGTCCGCAGGAACTTGCCGACGGCCTCGCCAGCGGGCGGCTCGGCAGCCGGATCGGGCGGAGAACCGAAGCCCCACAGCCGTTCGCCGAACGGGACACCCAACTCGCGGATCCGGTCGTGATCGGCACCTTCGCCGATGCTCATGAGATCCTGGATGCCCGCGATCGGTTCGCGGCCGTAGTACGTGAACACGTCGCCCATGTCGGTGTCGAGGTCGACGACCGCCGTGTCCTGGCCGGTGATATCGGCGATGGCTGCCGCCAGGTTGGTGGTCAGGAACGTCTTGCCGCTCCCACCCTTGGAGGAGAAGACCGAGAGGATCCGGCCGCGCTGCCCGATGATGTTGTCGGCTGAGGTGCTGCTCATCGACCGGAGATTGGTCGCCCACAGCACCGCACGCTCGACAGCGTCTCGAAGCTCCTCGGTTCCTTGCGTCATGTCGACGACGTCCCGGATGCCAGCGCGCATCGCGGCGGGAAGCAGCCCGTTCCACGTGTGGTCGCGGACGAGGACGATCGCGGTCCCCGGCGACTGGCGTCCCACGAACTCCGCGAGACCCAGCGCATCGGGTTCCTTCACCTCCGGCGACAGCACCAGGACGTCGATCGACGTGAACGCGTTGATCAGGAGCTCCTCTGCAACCGTGGCAGACTGCGCCCATCCGATCTCTTCCGGCTCGACCTCCAGTGCCCTGGCGATCTGCAGGCGGAAGGACTGCGGCGTCCCGACGGCGACGACGCTCGCTTCTGTCATGCGGCCTTCCTCCCGAGGAGGAGCTCCACGGGCACGGTCGCGGCCGGGAACGTCTGGCCGTTCTCACCCGGAGGAAGCAGGCCGAGCCAGATCTGCCCGTTCTGCTGCGCGTACACGAGGTTCTGCGCGTCCTTCTTGGTGAGATCGAGCGTAACCGTGACGGAGTCGCCCGTGGGATCGCCGTTCTCGTCCACGCCCGGGTTGACCACGTCGAGGACCCTGACGGTCGGGATCAGCGTTCCTGTGAAGTCGGGGAGGTCCTGCCTGTCCGAGACTCCGGTTGCCGTTGGGTTCGTGAGCTGAGCGATCGGGCCCTTCACGATCGACACGCCCGTGAACGTCGCGTACACGCTGACGTTGTCGCCGCGTTGGATGTGCCCGTCTCCGCCTTGGGGCGAAGCGAGCTTGATCGTCACGGCGATGTGGTCCTTCGAGATACCGAGCATGCCGCCCTGGACCTGCTCGCCGCTCGAGAGGCTCGATGCAGCCAGCTGCTGATTCGCAACGATCGGCGTGGTCGTTGTCTGACCCCGCAGTCCATCCAGGTTCGTCACGGCTCCGGCAACGACCGCGTCGAGAGGCACGTTCAATTCCTTGAACGCGCCCTGATCGATGAGCGAGTCCACGCTCGTGCCGGCCGGGATGTCCTGAGTGGCCACGATGACGGTCTGCAGTTCTCCACCCGTCTCCGCCGACTTCTTGACCCCGTTCGTGTAGAGGATGACCGCCGCCGCCGCCATCACGGCGAAGAGCACGGCCAGGACCACCACCAGACCTCGTGACCTCATCTCTCCGTCTCCTTTCGAGACCGTGTCGTTCGCGTTATCGGCGTCGCCGCCGATTCCTGAACCTTCCGCTCTCGGATCCTGTGTGGGTTCTGCGGAGCGCCCAGATAGGACACCCCACCGGACGGGTTCGCCGGCCCCTCACTCCCCCGCACCCGGGAGTGAGCGGCCGGCGAGGCCGCTCGTATGACGAGACCGATCAGCTAGCTGCCGACCGCGGTGCCGACCTGGTCGAACTTGGTGCTGGCGTTCTGACCGAGCGTGGTCACGACGCCGATGATGACTGCAGCGATGAGCGCGACCATCAGGGCGTACTCAACCGCTGTCGCACCGCCCTCCTCGCTCGCGCGAGACTTGAGGTCGGCCCAGTACGTCTGAGCACCGGTGTAGAGACGAAGGAACATGACACCTCCTCTCAGATGACCTTCGGGCGAGAACCCGGGCGACGTTCTCGCCGCCAAGAGGAACGGTAGGCGTGAGCCGACCGCCGGGGAATTCCGCGTTTCCCTGAGGAAGCGTCGGTAGTTCTACGTACGTATGCCGGATGACCAGCGAGATCAGTCGATCCGGGCCGAGAGGGAGCGCCCGGCCTAAGGATGCGGCTCGGCCGCACCGAGACCTATGACGTGCGCTCCCAGGATCATCCCGCCCCCGTTTCCCTGGCGTGGTCGCCCTCGCGATGGGTACCGACGATCGATCAACTGTGGGTGTTCGTGGCGCTCGCCGCTCCGATGATCGCCGGCCTCATCCACATGCGCACGATCGACCTCGCGTATCACGTCCGCGTCGGCGAACAGACCCTTCGTCACGGGATCCCGTACGTCGACTCGCTCACGTTCACCGCCGCTGGGCGACCCTGGATCGACCAGCAATGGGGCGCGCAAGTGATCCTCGCACTGGTCTATCGCGTGGGAGCCTGGCCCGCGCTCTCGCTACTTCGTGCCGGCCTCATGCTCTTGACGTTCGTGCCGATATGGCTGGCCTGTCGCGCACGCGGGGCCTCGCCGCGGACGGCGTCGATCCTGACATTAGCCGCGTTCGGCATGAGCCTCAGCAACCTCGGGATGCGTCCGCAGATGCTGGCCCTGCCGCTCTTCAGCTGCACGGTGTGGCTCGTCCTCGACCGGGAGCGTCACCCGGGGCGACTGTGGGTGATCCCCCTCCTGGCGGTCGCGTGGACCAACCTCCACGGGAGCTTCGTCTTGGCACCCGCGGTGTTGACCCTCGCGCTCGTCGAGGATCTTCGGCGCCGCGTCGCCTGGGCTCCAACCACGGCAGCGGTCACGGTGGCGACGCTCCTCGCCACGCTGGTGACGCCGTTCGGCGTCGGCGCTTGGCGCTATGCGTTCGCGATCGCAGGGAGCCCGACGATCCGCAACACGGTGACGGAGTGGGCGCCGACGTCGGTCGGGAACGTCTCGGGCGTGCTCTTCTTCGCCTCCGCGGCGGCGGTCGCCGTCTTCTTGGCGCGCAGACGCGAACCGGCGCCGTGGTCCGAGCTCATGTGGTTCGGCTTGTTCTTCGCCATCGCACTGCCGGCGCTTCGGGGCGTCGTGTGGTGGTCGCTCGTCGCACCTGCCGTGGTTGCCGGGCTGCTCGTGCACGGCGATCCGCCGGTGGGTGCCCGGCAGGAGAGGAATCCGATCAACCTCGTCGTGGTCGTATCGCTGATCGCGTTGTTCGGTCTTATGCTGCCGTGGCGCTCCCAACTCGACGCACGCTCGGGTGCCTCCTCGCAACTCGTCGATGCGCCTGAGCACCTCGTTCTAGCAGTATCAGGCTCGGTACCCGCCGGCGGCCACGTCTTCGTCTCGCAGACCTGGGCCTCGTGGTTCGAGTTCGCCTTGCCGGATCGACCCGTGTTCGTCGATTCACGGATCGAGATCTTCCCTGACCGGGTGTGGAACGACTACCTCGACGTCATGCACGGGGACGAGGGGTGGCAGGAAGTACTGACCGGCTGGAGCGTCGACGCCGTCGTGCTCCGGGCGGAAGACACCACGCTCGGGTCGCTCATCGCGAAGGACCCGGGGTGGCGGTTGGCGTACCGCGACGATCTCGGCTCCGTGTTTCTCCGCACATGACGGATCGGACGCCGAACCCTACTCGGGCGACCCGACGCTCACCAGGCCCGATTGGGCGGCTATCCGGATCGCGGCCAATCGACTTCCTACGCCGAGCTTGCCGTAGATCCGTGCGAGATGCGTCGTAACGGTTCGCTCACGAACGCCCAGCCGCGTGGCGATCTGTCGAGCGGTCAGCCCCTCAGCCGCCACGATCAGTACCTCGCGCTCACGCTCAGTGAGTTTCACTTCCACTTCGCGACGGCGGTCGATGCCCTCGACGATCTGTCCGACCGACGATGACGCGGGCGTCGCAAGCACCATCTCGCGCCGGGCCGCCCGTCGGAGCGCCTGGAGGAAGTCCACGGGGTCGATGTTCTTGTCGACGAACCCGTCGGCGCCGACGAACAGGGCCCGGCTGATCGCGGTGGGGTCGGCGTTCGCGCCGCAGCCCAGCACAGCATGCGAAGGGAACCGCTGGCGAAGCGTCCGGATCAGCCAATACGCATCGTGCTCGCCGTCCAATCCCAACCCGACCAGCACGACCACCATGGTGCGACGGACCCGCTGAACGGCGGCGAGCCCTTCGTCGGCGGTCCCCGACTCGAAGAGAACCTCCATGTCCGGCCGGTCGTCGATCAGGAGTCGGAGGCCGGCACGAACGACCGGCAATGGATCCACCACGATCACGCCGATAGGTCGAGGCCCGGCTTTCTTGGGGATGGTTCCCCCGGCGCTTCCCTTGGTCATACCTCCCTATCGGCCACCCGAGACTCGAGGCTGAGTCAAGGTCAAGCCGCGAGCCCTGAGGTCAGGGCTCGTCGAGCTCGATGAGGCCGAGCGAGGCAGCCCGGGACACGGCCTGGGTCCGAGTACGGACGTCGAGCTTGCGGTAGAGCTTCGCCACATGCGTCTCGACGGTCCTCGGTGAGATACCGAGCCGCGTGGCCATCTGGCGCATCGTGAGGCCTCGGCCGATGAAGACCAGGATCTCGAGCTCGCGCGGTGTGAGGGACGACCGCAGCTCGCTTCCTTCACGCGCCCTTCTCGCGAACCGGCCGAGTTCGGCGACCGCGATCTCCTCGACTTCGGGCGAGATCACCCGCTCACCGGCGAACACCTGGACCATCCGCTCGCCGACGACCGGCAGCTCCGAGGACTTGATCAGGTACCCGCTCGCGCCGAGACGGAGCGCGTCGAGGACGGCGGTACCGTTCGTGAGATCCGTGAGGACCACGATCGACCCGGCGAGCTTGTCCTCGTTCAATCCCCGGACGGCCTCGAAACCTCCGCTCATCGCAACGTCGAGCACGACCACATCGGGATGAAGCGCCCGGCACGCCGCGAGAAGCGACGCAGCCGAATCGACCTCGTCGACGATCTCGATCCCTGCAACGCTCTCGCACGACAGTCGGATCGCAGCTCGCACGACCGGATGCGGATCCGCGACGACCAGCCTCACGCTCGGCGCCCCTCCAGCATGTTCGGAAGGCTATCCCCTGCGCCTACCCCGTGCGGGTAACGGTCCCCAGTCCGAGCCGCCAGGCCAAGGTGACCGCCTCAACCTTCGAGTGCACACCGAGCTTGGGGAGGATGTTCTTCACGTGACTCTGCACCGTCATCGGACGGATGCCGAGCGTCCTGGCGATCTCGGCGGTCGAAAGCCCCTCAGCCAGGAGCCGGAGGATCTCACGCTCGCGTTCGGTGAGGAAGCCGAGCCGCTCACCAGCCGACTCTTCGCGTCCGCTTCGGAGCCGGTCGACCAGCCCGGACAGGTGGACCGCCGGCAGAACGAGTTCCCCGGCGAGCGCCCGGCGGAAGGACGCGCGCAAAGCATCGGCGTTCGGCTCGAACGAAACGACCCCGCACGCGCCCGCCGCGAGCGCGCCCGCAGCCAGATCAGATCCATGTTGCTCGGTGATCCCCAGCACGCGCGACCGCGTAGCCCCCTGGCGGATCACGCGGATGGTCTCGATCCCCGAGCCGTCCGCGCGATCGAGGTCGACGAGCACGAGGCTCACGTCCTCGGCATCGAGCGCGGAGAGCGCGGAGAGCGCGTCGGGAACAGGCCCCAGGATCTCGATCCCGTCGCCGCGAAGCCAGCTGAGCGCGTCCTGAGATGCGGGACATGCGTCGACGACGAGCACGCGGATGTCTTCGCTCATGACCACCGCTGTCAGCATCGGCACTTCGAGGGCTCGGCCTGAACTTCCGGCACGATGTGCTTCGGACCCCTTCGAGAGAAACTGTCGGGATGACTGCGCCGCGAGCCAACCGCCTCGCCGAGGAGACCAGCCCCTATCTCCTCCAGCACGCACACAACCCGGTCGACTGGTACCCGTGGGGACCCGAGGCGCTGGACCGAGCCCGCGCCGAGGAGAAGCCGATCCTGTTGTCGATCGGATACGCGGCCTGCCATTGGTGCCACGTGATGGAGCGTGAGTCCTTCGAGGATGAACGGACGGCCGCGTTCATGAACGAGCACTTCGTCTCTATCAAGGTGGATCGCGAGGAGCGGCCCGACCTCGATGCCATCTACATGGACGCGGCGCAGGCCATGAGCGGCAGCGGCGGCTGGCCCCTCACCGCATTCCTCACGCCGAGCGGAGCGCCGTTCTACGCGGGGACGTACTTCCCGCCGACGCCTCGGCACGGGTTGCCGTCCTTCCTCCAGGTTCTCGCCGGCATCGCGGAGGCCTGGCGCGACCGCCGGGACGAGATCGAGGCGCAGGGGACGCAGATCGCCGAGCACATCGCGCGCGTGACCCTCCTGACGGGCTCCCACGACCCGCTCACCGAGGACACGACGCGCGCAGCTCTGTCTGGGCTCCATCAAGCCTTCGACGATCGTTGGGGCGGCTTCGGGGGAGCGCCGAAGTTCCCGCAGCCCATGTCACTCGAGTTCGCGCTGCGGTGCGCGATCCGCGGCTGGGAGCCGGCGATGCGGATCGTTACGACGACGCTCGACCGGATGGCGGACGGCGGGATCTACGACCAGCTCGGTGGAGGGTTCGCGCGGTACTCGACCGATGCCACGTGGCACGTTCCGCACTTCGAGAAGATGCTCTACGACAACGCCCAGCTCGCCCGCCTCTACACGCGGGCGTGGCAGGTGACCCGCGACCCGCGATACCGCCGGGTGGCGGTTCAGACGGTGGAGTACCTCCTTCGGGAGATGCAGCACGCGGAGGGCGGGTTCTTCTCGTCCCAGGACGCCGACAGCGAAGGCGTCGAGGGGAAGTTCTTCGCCTGGTCGTGGGACGAGCTCGTCGCCGAGGTCGGCCCGGCCGTGGCCGCGTGCTTCGGCGCTCGCTCGGAGGGGAACTGGGAGGGCGCGAACGTGCTCTGGCACCCGGCGCCGGTGGCCGCCGTCGCGGCCGATCACGGCGGGGATCCGGCGGAGCTCGAGGCAGAGGTGGAGGATGCCCGCGTCGCCTTGTTCGAGATCCGGGAGGGTCGCACCCATCCGGCGACCGACGACAAGATCCTCACGGCGTGGAACGCACTCGCGATCGGAGCCCTCGCCGAGGCGGGCCGCGCGTTCGACGAACCGGCGTTCGTCACGGCGGCGACGCGCTGCGCCGACTTCGTGCTCACCCACCTGCGCGACGAGCGCGGTCGGGTCCTTCGGTCGTGGCGGAACGGCGTGGGCGGCCGTCCGGGGTTCGCGGACGACCAGGCGCTGCTCACATCCGCGTGCCTCACGCTGTACGAAACGACGTTCGAACTGCGGTGGTTCGAGGAGGCCGTCGCTCTGGCCGACGATCTGCTGCGTCTGTTCCACGACGACGAGCGAGGTGGGTTCTTCCAGACGGGCACCGACGCGGAGCCACTCGTCCTGCGCCCGAAGGAGCTGTACGACAACGCGACGCCGTCGGGGAACTCGGTGGCCGCCGATGTCCTCCTTCGGCTGTCGCTCCTGACGGGAGACGACGCGTACGAGAGCGCGGCGATCTCGGCGATCCGGCTCGTGCGTGATGCGATGAGCGGCGCTCCGACGGGCTTCGGACACGCGCTCTGTGCGTTGGATCTGTACTTGGGTCCATCTCGGGAGGTCGCCGTGGTGGGAGACCCAACCGACGAGGCGACCGCCGCGCTCGCGGCAACGGTGGTCGGGTCAACGTTCAGGCCGAACGTGGTGCTCGCGGTGTGCTCCCCGAACGACCAACATGCCGGCGTCGTGGTCCCGCTCCTGCGGGATCGCACGGCCCGCGACGGTCACGCGACCGCCTACGTGTGTGAACGGTTCGCCTGCAAGATGCCCGTGACCGATCCGGCCGCGCTCCGCGAACAGCTCGAGGTTTAGGCACCCGTCGTGGTCCTCGGCGATGCCGGTCGTGCGTATCCTTACGAGTCATGCTGGAACCGGGAGACGTCGCGCCGGCATTCTCGCTGCTCGACCAGTCGGGGTCGACCGTGAACCTCTCGGACTTCGCAGGTCGGAAGCTGCTCGTGTACTTCTACCCGGAAGCGGATACGCCCGGATGCATCACGCAATCCTGTGCGGTGCGCGACGCCCGCGAGGATCTCGCGGCGCTGGCCGTCGACGTCGTGGGCATCAGCCCGGATCAGCCGGACGCGCAGACGCGGTTCGACGAGAAGTTCAGGCTGGGTTTCCCGCTGCTCTCCGACCCGGACCACGCGATCGCGGAGGCTTTCGACGTATGGGGCGAGGAGTCGGTCCCCGGCGCGGAGGATGCGGAGATCATCCGCTCATCCTTCTTGATCGACGAGGCCGGGCGCATCGAGCACGCCTGGTACAAGGTCGCGGCGAAGGACACCGTGCCGAAGGCGCTGAGCGCTCTCGGAGAAGCTTGACAGGACCTTCTCGTAAGTCCAGACTTACCGTAAGTTATGACTTACGCATCCGCAGCCGAGGTGTTCGACGCGATGGGTGATCCCACCCGGCGAGCCGTCCTCGAGCTCCTTCGCGACGGTCCCCGAGCGGTCGTGGACATCGCCACAGAGCTCCCGGTGAGTCGCCCTGCGGTCTCGCAGCACCTGCGCGTACTGAAGGGGGCCGGGCTCGTGACCGAGCGGAAGGACGGAACCCGCCACCTCTACCGGATCGACCCCGAAGGGCTTGCCGTTCTCCGCGCCTACCTGGAGAGCTTCTGGGCCGACACCCTGGCGTCGTTCAAAGGGGCCGCCGAACAGGAAGGAGACGAACCATGATCGACCCCATCCGTCGGAGCGTGCTCGTGAGCTGCTCGGTGGAGCGCGCGTTCGCGGTGTTCACCGAGGGCATGGGGACGTGGTGGCCGACCGAGGAGTTCTCTCGGGCCCGCGATCAGGACGACGCGTCGCTCAAGACCGAGCACGTCGTCGTAGAACCGTGGGTCGGCGGACGCATCTTCGAGACGATCTCGGACGGCTCCGAGGCGAGCTGGGGCACGATCCTGGCCTGGGATCCTCCGCACCGCCTCCTGATGGCCTGGAAGCCCAACCGCACCGCGCTCCCTCCGACCGAGGTCGAGGTCCTCTTCATCGAACACGACGACGGCACGACGCGGGTCGACCTTGAACATCGCGGTTGGGAACGCCTGGGGGATGTCGCCCATGAGGCGCGGGCCGAATACACGAACGGCTGGCCCCTGGTATTCGATGGCCGATTCGCCGAAGCGGCCAACGGGGCCGGCGCGTAGACTCGGGCGTCCTTTTCCTTAGGAGGCCGCCGTTGACCGCCGCTACGTTCGTCACCTCGCTCGGCTCGTTCACCGTTACGTTGATGCCCGAGCATGCGCCGAAGACCGTCGCGAACTTCGTCGACCTGGCGACCGGCGCACGCGAGTGGAAGGATCCCCGCGACGGCCAGACGAAGACGAGCCCCCTCTACAGCGGCACGATCTTCCACCGGGTGATCGACGGCTTCATGATCCAGGGCGGCGATCCGGCGGGTACGGGCAGGGGCGGCCCTGGATACCAGTTCGAGGACGAGTGCCCGCCGGATGGCCCGACGTTCAATCAGGTCGGTCGTCTGGCCATGGCGAACGCCGGGCCGGCGACGAACGGCTCGCAGTTCTTCGTGACGGTAGCGGAGACGCCGTGGCTGAACGGTCGTCACACGATCTTCGGGCAGGTCACCGACGGCTACGACGTGGTCGAGAAGATCGCGACGGCCGCCACGGGAGCGCAGGACAAGCCGAAGGACAACATCGTGGTCGAACGGATCGAGATCAGCGACTGAGTGTGACCGCGATCCTGTGCTACGGCGACTCGAACACGTGGGGGTATGAGGCGTCCACGCAAGAACGCCTCGGGCGGTGGGACCGTTGGCCGGGCGTCCTCCAACGCGAGCTCGGCGACGACGTCCAGGTGATCGAGGAAGGACAGAGCGGCCGGACCACCGCCTTCGACGTCCCGTTCGAAGCTGACCGTAACGGGCTCACCTACCTTCCGGTCTCCTTGCAGACGCACGCTCCCCTCGACATCGTCGTCATCCTGCTGGGCACCAACGATCTGTTCCTGCCGGGAGTGAACGCCTACCACGCGGCGCACGGCGCGATGAGACTGGCCGAGGTCGCCCTCACGAGCGGGGCGGGCCCCGCCGGCGGGCCGCCGGCGGTGCTGGTCGTCGTCCCTCCCCCGTTCGCTCCGTTGAGCGGGTGGGACCTGGGCGAGTCGCCCGGCGCCGAGCGTGAGTCGCAGCGCCTGAGTCAGGCTTTCCGGGACGCGGCCGCCTCCTCAGCGGAGAAGCAGATCGACGTTTCGCTGTTGGATCTACGCGACCACGTCACGTCCAGCCCGATCGACGGCGTCCACTTCGAGTCGGAAGAGCAGCGGG
Organism: uncultured Actinomycetes bacterium; assembly: GCA_963695975.1. Classification (GTDB taxonomy): domain Bacteria; phylum Actinomycetota; class UBA4738; order UBA4738; family HRBIN12; genus JBBQVZ01. The sequence goes on from CAVOIB010000007.1 coordinate 112,462, forward strand.
CGATCGGCCTGGCGGTCGCGACGAACGTGCGCGGGTTGCTCGATCTCGGCTAGCCGGCCACGGGCCGGTCCAGCCGGTAGACATGGTGGAGGAGCGGTCGCTCCCTCCCCCACATCACGTCCTTCCAGACGGTCATCCCGAGGTGCTCCGCCACGCTGCGAGACGGCGAGTTCTCCGGCAGGATCAATGAGATGACGTGATCGACGTCTAACGTCGAGAAGACCCAGTCCCGGCACGCCGACGCGGCTTCCGTCGCGATCCCCTGCCGAGCCCGGGTCGGCGTGATGGACCAGCCCAGTTCGATCTCGTCCACGTCATCGACGTGTTGGAGGTGCGGACCGACGTTACCCAGGAACTCCCCAGTCGAGCGATCCTCGACCGCGAGGAGCGCGAACCCGATCTGCTCGTATCGCTCCTGCATCCGAGCGATCCAGTCGCGCGACTCCTCCATGCTGAACGGGTGGGGATAGAACCGCATATGGACGGGGTCCGACTGGATCGCGTTCAGTGGCTCGGCGTCTTCCATCGTCAGCGGGCGGAGACGCAGTCGCTCGGTCTCGAGGCTGGGAGGGGTCACCGCGGACATCCGAGGATGTTCCCAGAGCGCTTGTGGCGATTAGCACCATCCCGGTCGGGCCGCGCATACTTCCCTTCTTTCCCGGGAGGAGCCCACGATGAGCGAACGTCCGAACGTCTTGGTCACCCGCCCGATCATGGAGGAGCCTATGCGCGTCCTCCGCGAGCGGTGCGACGTGACGATCCACGAGAACGCGTTCGGGATCCCACGGGAGGAGCTCCTGGAGGTCGTGCGCGGACGCGACGCGATCATCACGATGCTCACCGAGAAGGTCGATGCCGAATTCCTGGCGGCCGCGGGACCCCAGCTGAGGATCGTGGCGAACCACGCCGTGGGATTCGACAACATCGACGTGGCGGCGTGCACGGCCGCAGGCGTGTTGGCCACGAACACCCCCGACGTGTTGACGGAGACGACCGCCGACACCGCGTTCGCGCTGCTCATGTCCGCGGCACGCCGGATCGGCGAGGGCGAGCGGTTCCTCCGCGCCCGCACATCGTGGATCTGGGGCCCGCTGATGATGCTCGGCCAAGACGTCCATCACAAGACGATCGGGATCGTCGGGTTCGGTCGGATCGGGCAGGCGGTCGCGCGCAGGGCCCGCGGCTTCGGCATGCGCGTCCTCTACAGCGACGCCGTCCAGATGCCGCCTGAGGTCGAGACCGAGACCGGTGCCGAACGTCGCGAACTGAACGACCTGCTGGCCGAGGCCGACTTCGTCTCGATCCACACGAACCTGACGCCCGAGACGCGACACCTGTTCGGCGCGGACGCGTTCGCGCGGATGAAGCCCACCGCCGTGCTCGTGAACACGTCGCGCGGCCCGGTCGTGGATGAGTCGGCGCTCGCCGATGCGCTCGTGGCGGGCGAGATCTTCGCCGCCGGACTCGACGTCTTCGAGCGCGAGCCGGAGGTGGAGGAGCGGCTGCTCTCGCTCGAGAACGTCGTCGTGATCCCGCACCTGGGCAGCGCCACCGTCGACACGCGCGACGCGATGGGACACCTCGCGGTCAGGAACGTGTTCGCGGCTCTCGACGGCGAACGGCCACCGACGTTGCTCAACCCCGAAGCGATCGGATCATGAACGCCGCACGCGATCGCTGACCACGGTTCGTTCGCCCGACTATCGCCGGTCACAGGGCCTGGCCTATACTCGAACGTCTCCTGAACGGCCGTTCAACCGAAGGAGCCCATCTTGGCCGAACTCGTGACCTCCATCCCCCCGATCCATCCCGGAGACCGCCTCTTGTGCGGACCCGGTCCGTCGAACGTGCATCCCAAAGTCCTCGAGGCACTGCAGCTGCCGATCAACGGGCACCTCGATCCCGACTTCTGGGATCTGCTGCTGGACCTGGTGGAGGGGTTCAAGGCGCTCTGGCGCCGTCCGGACGGGCTCTCGCTCTGTCTGAGCGCCAGCGGCACCTCCGGCATGGAGGCGGGGCTCGTGAACCTGGTGCAACCCGGCGATCCAGTGGTCGTGATCCACTCGGGGTTCTTCGGTGCGCGGATCGCCGAGATGGCGCGCCGCGCGGGCGCGGAGCTGATCGAGCTCACCGCGCCGCTCGGGCAGATCGTCCCGCTCGAGCAGGTGACGGAGGCCCTCATCAAGCACCCCGACACGAAGCTCGTCGGGGTGGCCCACGCGGAGACCTCGACCGGCGTGCGCTACCCGGTGGACGGGCTGGGAGGCGCCATCCGCGCGGCCGGCGCCGACGATGCCCTGTTGCTCGCTGACTGCGTGACGTCGCTCGGAGGCGAGGAGGTCTCCCCCGTCACGTGGGGCATCGACTACGCGTACTCCTGCTCGCAGAAGTCGCTCGGCTGTCCCCCGGGGCTCTCGCCGTTCAGCCTCTCGCCGCGTGCGCTCGAGCGGATCGCGGATCGCAAGGCTCCCGTGTCCTCCTTCTCGTTCGACATCGAGCTGTTGCGCAAGTATTGGATCGAGCGGCCGATCACCTACCACCACACGATGCCGATCCTGCAGTACTACGCGCTCTACGAAGGGATCCGGCTGGCGCTCGAGGAAGGTCTCGAGGCGCGCTGGGCGCGACACGAGGACGCCGGCCGATACTTCCAGCAGCAGATGCGTGATCGCGGATACACGTTCCTCTCGGACCCCGAGCATCAGCTCTGGGAGCTGTCGGCCATCGACGTCCCCGAAGGCGTCGACGGCAAGGAGGTCCAGACGCGGATCCTGCGGGAGTTCGGGATCGAGGTGGGCGGCGGGCTCGGGCCGACCGCCCCGCCGATCTGGCGTGTCGGCCTGATGGGCGTGAACGCGAACCGGGAAACCGCCGATCGGGTCATCGCTGCGTTCGACGCCGTGCTGCCACGGTAGGCGCCATGGCGCGCAAAGACCGACCGCACCGCAGCGAGCTCGCCGTCCCCGGCACCAACGTCCGGGCGATGACCAAGGCGCCTACGCTCGGCGCGGACCTGGTGTTCCTGGATCTCGAGGACGCGGTCGCGCCCGACGACAAGGAGCAAGCACGAACGAACGTCATCGAGGCGTTGCTCGGCCAGGACTGGACCCGATGCGCCGTGAGCGTCCGCGTGAACGGGCTCGACACGCATTGGTGCTACCGAGACGTCGTGGAGGTCGTCGAACAGGCCGGCGAGATCCTCGACACCGTGTTGGTTCCCAAGGTTGGCTCGCCCTCGGACGTGGAGTTCGTCGCGACGCTGCTCGATCAGATCGAGCAGCGGAACGGCTGGCCGGCCGGGCGTATCGGCATCCACATCCTGATCGAGACCGCCAAGGGGATGGCGAACGTGGAGTCGATCTCGCGCGCCCGCCCAGATCGCTTGGAGGCCATGGTGTTCGGCGTGGCGGACTATGCGGCAAGCGTTCGAGCGCGCACCACGAACATCGGCGGCGCGAACCCCGACTATGCGGTGCTCACCGACGCCGACGCCGCCGGCGAGCGAGCCTTGCACTGGGGTGACCAGTGGCACTTCGGCATCTCACGGATGGTCGCGGCATGCAGGGCGGAGGGCCTGCGTCCGATCGACGGACCCTTCGGCGACTACGAGGACGCGGAGGGGTTCCGCGCGGCGGCGCGACGCGCCGCCGCGCTCGGGTGCGAGGGGAAATGGGCGATCCACCCCTCACAGGTGACGCTCGCGAACGAGGTCTTCACGCCGTCGCCCGACGAAGTCGAGAAGGCCCGGCGGATCCTCGAGGCGATGGAGCAGGCGGCGAAGGAAGGCAAGGGCGCGGTGGCGCTCGACGGCCGGCTGATCGACGCCGCGTCGATCCGCATGGCCGAGGCGCTGATCGCGAAGGTCGACCAGATCGAGGCCCGATGAACATCCACGAGTACCAGGCGAAGGCGCTGCTCCGCTCTTACCGGATCACGACCCCGCGCGGTGAGGTCGTGTACACGGCCAAGGCCGCCGCTCGGGTCGCCGAGGATCTCGGCGGTGGCCGCTGGGTCGTGAAGGCGCAGATCCATGCGGGCGGCCGCGGCAAGGCCGGGGGTGTGCGCATCGCCACCACGCCCGAGCAGATCGCAGAGCTCGCCGACCAGATGCTGGGGTCCACGCTCGTGACGCCCCAGACCGGGCCGGAGGGACAGCACGTCAGCCGGCTCCTGGTCGAACGGGCCTCACGGATCGAGCGCGAGTTCTATCTTTCGCTCTTCGTCGACCGCGACTCCCAGCGTGTCGTCGTGATCGCGAGCGCCGAAGGTGGCGTGGACATCGAGGAGGTGGCGGCGCGTGACCCCGACGCGATCCACACCGAGTACGTGGATCCCGGCGTCGGGCTGCTGGACTTCCAGTGCCGCAAGGTCGCGGACGCGATCGGCCTGGGGAACAGGACCACATCGTTCACCCGGCTGCTGAAGCGCATCTACCGTCTGTTCCGCGACAGCGACTGCCTGCTCCTCGAGATCAACCCGTTCATCGAGGCCGAGGACGGCGAGCTGGTGGCGCTCGACTGCAAGATGAGCTTCGACGACAACGCGCTCTTCCGCCAGGGGGACATCGTGGAGCTCCGCGACTTCGATGAGGAGGACCCGAAGGAGGTCGAAGCCTCCGGGCACGGCCTGAACTACATCGCGCTCGATGGGAATGTCGGCTGCATCGTGAACGGCGCGGGCCTCGCGATGGGAACGATGGACGCGATCGTGCACCACGGCGGCCGCCCGGCGAACTTCCTGGACGTCGGCGGGGGCGCCAGCCCCGAGAAGATCGCGAACGCGTTCCGGATCGTGCTGAAGGACCCGAACGTGCGCGTGATCTTGGTGAACATCTTCGCCGGGATCAACCGGTGCGACTGGATCGCGGAAGGCGTGGTGCAGGCGACGCGAGACCAGGCCATCGAGGTCCCCGTCATCGTGCGCCTGGCCGGGACCAACGTTGAGGAGGGCCGGGCGATCCTTGACGAAAGCGGCCTCTCGCTGATCCAGGCCGAGGACCTCGACGACGCGGCACGCAAGGCCGTCGCCGCGGCCGCCTCGGAGGTGCCCGCGTGAGCGTCTTCGTCGACAAGGACTCCCGCGTCATCATCCAGGGCTTCACCGGACAGCACGCCACGTTCCATGCCGAGGAGGCGATGTCGTTCGGAACCAAGGTGGTCGGCGGCGTCACACCCGGGAAGGGCGGAACCACCCACCTCGGGCTGCCGGTCTTCAACAGCGTGGACGAGGCCGTCGACGAAACCGGCGCCGACGTCACCGGGATCTTCGTGCCGCCGGCCCTCGCCACCGACTCGTTGCTGGAGGCGGCCGAGGCCGGCGTCTCCATCGCGGTCATCATCGCGGACGGCGTGCCGGTGCAGGACATGGTCAAGACGAAGGGCTACCTCGCCGGACGCCAGACCCAGATCATCGGACCGAACTCCCCGGGCATCATCACGCCCGGTGAGTGCAAGGTCGGCATCATGCCGTCGCATATCTATTCCACTGGCCGGATCGGCGTGGTCTCGCGTTCCGGCACGCTGAACTACGAGGCCGTGTCGCAGATGACGAAGCTCGGGTTGGGCCAATCCACCTGTGTCGGCATCGGAGGCGACCCCGTGAACGGCACCGACTTCAAGACGGTCCTGCACGAGTTCGAGAACGACGACGACACCGACGTGGTCGTGATGATCGGCGAGATCGGCGGCCAGCAGGAGGTCGAGGCCGCACGGTGGGCGCGCCAGTACATGTCCAAGCCGCTCGTGGTGTTCATCGCGGGCGTGTCGGCTCCGCGCGGGCGCCGAATGGGGCACGCGGGTGCCGTGATCAGCGGTGACGCGGACACGGCAACGGCGAAGCTCGACGCGATCGAGGCGATGGGCCATCACACGGTCCGGAACCCGGCCGACATCGGCGACACCGTGCTGCGGGTCTTGAAGGAGATCTAGCAGCGGTCCGGGCGGTCCCCTGAACGAAGGTTTCCCCCGCACCGCACGTCGCGGCAGAGTCCGACCGCTCGCGTCTCGAGTAGGGTAATAGGGCTCGCCACGGAACGAAGCCAACGACCGGCAGTCGGGATTAGGGGTTCGTGGCGCCCATCGCTTCGCTCCCGTACGCCAGAAGGGGGGAACCCGATTTGAGGTTCCAGAAGATGAAGGTATCGGCCCGCGCGACCGCGTTGGCCCTCGGACTCGGCGTGACTGCGGTGCTCGTGACGGCACTTCCCGCGTCCGCGTCGACGATCACGTCGTTCACGCCATCGTGCGGTATCGCCGCGACCGTGGTCACCATCAACGGTAGCGGCTTCACCGGGATGACCGACGTCCTGTTCAACGGTACGTCCTCGACGGGCGAGGTCTTCGTCTCGGACGCCCAGGTGACCGCGACGGTGCCTGCGGGTGCCGCGGCAGGGCCGATCACCGTCGAGACCCCGGCCGCCGACACCGCGAGCACGGCGAACTTCATCCCCGCCGCCGCAGGGGTGCCGACGATCACATCGTTCGCGCCGACGACCGGGAGCGTGGGATCGAGCGTCGTCATCACCGGAACGAACTTCGGGTGCACGTCGTCGGTCGTGTTCAACACCACGCCAGCGACGACCTACGTCGTCAACTCGGCGACCCAGATCACCGCGACGGTGCCGGCCGGCACCACGACCGGTCCGCTGCACGTGACGACCACCGGTGGCGGTCCCGCGAACAGCGCGACCAGCTTCACCGTGGTCGCTGGACCGTCGATCACGTCGTTCTCGCCGACGAGCGGCGACGTTGGGACGAGCGTCACGATCACCGGAACCAACCTCACGGGGGTGACGGCCGTCAAGTTCAACGGCGTCACGGCGGTGTTCACGACGAGCACCGCCACGTCGGTGACCGCGACCGTTCCGGCGGGTGCGACCACCGGCAAGATAACGGTCACGACCCCAGGCGGAACGGCAACGAGCGCCACGAAGTTCACGGTGACAGGCGCGGTCACGAAGCACGAACGCTCCGTGAGCCTGAAGCTCAAGGGGTCATTGACCGCGAGCGGGACCGTCAAGGTCGCCGATGGGTTCAACGCCTGTCGGTCCAACGTGACCGTCGAGATCCAGCGCCTGAAGAACGGCAATTGGATCAAGGTCGGGTCGGACAAGACCTCCTCCGATGGGAAGTACAAGAAGACCGTGGAGGACAACTCCGGCAAGTACCGCGCACTGGTCGGAAAGAAGACGCTGAACGGCGGCGACGACATCTGCGTGAAGGACACGTCGCCGACCGTGAAGCACACGCACAGCTGACGTCAGAACACCGACGTCGAACAAGGAGCGGCCCCCTCAGGGGCCGCTCCTTCGTTTACCCGGAAGCCGCCCGGTAGGATGGGCCGCATGTCCTTCCCCGGCTACCGCGTCCGATCCCTGACGGGGGTCGGCGTCGCCACCGCCGTGCTCCTGTCGGCTCTGCTCAGCGCCCGGGTCGCGATGGGCACCACGGGCCGCCCGAACGTCCGCGTGATCGCGCCGGGAATCGCGCTCACCACGTACGCCGACCGCCGGCTTCCGGTCCGCGCCTACGTCCTGTGGATCGACCCTGCCCAGGGAGCCTCGATCGACCTGGCGCTCGCGCACGGTCAGCTCGGCGAGCTGGAGCCAACCAGCGGGATGGCGAAAGATCACGGGGCGATCGTCGCGATCAACGGCGATCTCGGCGCGCTGAGCCACCGACCCGCACACCCGTTCGCACTGAACGGCGATCTCGTCCAGACCTCGCCGGCGCTCGGCGCGATGTTCTCGATCTCCTCCGACGGGGCGCTGCGGATCGGCAAGCCAAGCCAGAGTGCGAGCGTCACGGATGTGAGCACGAACCAGACCCTGCCCATCGCGTCGTGGAACCACGGCCGGCCGAGCATCGGGGAGCTCACCGCCTATACGGATCTCGGCGGGGCGCTCGAGGCGCCCCGAGCTTTCACCTGCTCAGCGCGGCTGTTGCCGACTGGGCCTTCGTCGGCGACGGACGCCGGCACCACCCGCACGTACACGGTGGATGAGACCGGGTGTTACTCGAACAGGCTTCGGACCGACGGAGGCGTCGTGATCTCTGCCGTTCCGACCACCGACGAGGCGACGTTCGTCCGGTCGCTGCAACAGGGCGAAGAGATGCGGGTCGACTGGTCCCTCGGCTGGCCTGGGGTGGTCGACGCGATCGGCGGGAGCCACCTGCTCGTGCAGGACGGCCGAGCCGCGCTGGGCACCTGCTCCGGTGCCATCTGCGCACCCAACCCACGGACCGGCATCGGCCTCACCGCGGACGGACGGATCGTCCTCGTGGTGGTCGACGGCCGGCAACGGCCGTCGACCGGGATGTCGCTCCCTGCCTTCGCCAGCTTCTTCGTCCGGTTAGGTGCGGTCTCCGCGATGAACCTGGACGGCGGAGGCTCGAGCACCATGGTGGTCAAGGGACAGGTCGTGAACCGGCCTTCGGACGGATTCGAGCGCTCCGTGCCCAACGCCCTACTGGTTCACGCCGGCAACTAGCGGCGCGGCTTCAAGCGCGGAGCGTCCTCGGCGCCCCGCGCGGACCCGCTCCTGCTGTGAGAGCAGCACCTTCCGCAGGCGAACGTGGTTCGGCGTCACCTCGACACACTCGTCCTCGCGGATGAACTCGAGCGCCTGCTCCAACGAGAGCTCTCGCTTGGGGATCAGGCGCGTGAACTCCTCCGACGTTGACTGGCGCATGTTCGTGAGCTTCTTCTCCTTCGTGGGGTTCACATCCATGTCCTCCGCACGGGAGTTCTCCCCCACGATCATGCCCTCGTAGACCTCTTCGGTCGGGGCGACGAACATCGACCCGCGTTCCTGAAGGGTCTGGAGCGCGAACCCCGTGGTCGCGCCGGCCCGGTCGGCCACCAGCGATCCGGTGGGACGTGTCCGCAGATCGCCGTGCCACGGCTCGTAGCCTTCGAACACGTGATGGAGCTGACCCATCCCGCGCGTCTCGGTCAGGAACTCCGTCCGGAAGCCGATCAAGCCGCGAGCGGGGACGAGGTGCTCCATGCGGATCCACCCCGTCCCGTGGTTCACCATGTTCTCCAGGCGTCCCTTCCGGAGCGCCAGGAGCTGGGAGATCACGCCGAGGTATTCCTCGGGCGCGTCGATCGCGACACGTTCTACCGGCTCGTGGAGCTTGCCGTCGACCGTTCGCGTCACCACCTGTGGCTTGCCCACGGTGAGCTCGAACCCCTCGCGCCGCATCATCTCGACCAACACCGCCAGCTGAAGCTCGCCGCGACCCTGAACCTCCCATCGCTCGGGGCGATCGGCGGGCAACACGCGGATCGACACGTTGCCCACGAGCTCCTGGTCCAACCGTCCCTTCAACAGGCGAGCCGTCATCTTGTCGCCGTCCTGCCCCGAGAGGGGCGACGTGTTGATGCCCACCGTCATCGAGAGCGAGGGCTCGTCCACGTGCGTCACCGGGAGCGGCCGGGGATCGTCGGGATCGGCGAGCGTCTCACCGATCGTGATGTCGGCGATCCCCGCGACCGCGATGATCTCACCGGGCCCGGCCTCCTCGGCCTCCACGCGATCGAGTGCCTCGGTCACGTAGAGCTCGCCGATCTTCGCCGGCTCGATCGTGCCGTCGGCCCGGCACCAGGCGACGGTCTGTCCTCGGTGGATCGTCCCGTGGCGTACCCGGCAGAGCGCCAGGCGACCGATGTACGGCGAGGCATCCAGGTTCGTCACGAGCGCCTGGAGGGGATGATCGACCTCGTATTCGGGCGCCGGGATGTGGTCCCGGAGCGCCTGGAACAGCGGCTCCAGATCCTCGCCGAGGTCGTGAGGGTCTGCGCCGCAACGTCCCTCGCGGGCGTTCGCGTACAGGATCGGGAACTCGATGTGGTGGTCCTCGGCACCGAGGTCCAGGAAGAGCTGGTAGACCTCGTCCACGACCTCCGTCACGCGCGCGTCGGGCCGGTCCACCTTGTTGACGACGAGGATCACCGGCAGGTGGGACTCGAGCGACTTGCGCAGCACGAACCGCGTCTGCGGAAGCGGGCCCTCGCTGGCGTCGACCAGGAGGAGCACGCCGTCGACCATGGTCAGACCGCGCTCGACCTCGCCGCCGAAGTCGGCGTGGCCGGGCGTGTCCACGATGTTGACCTTCAGGTCGCCGTGACGAACGGCGGTGTTCTTCGCGAGGATCGTGATCCCCTTCTCGCGCTCAAGGTCCATCGAGTCCATGACGCGTTCGGCCACGTCCTGGTTCGCGCGGAACGCTCCCGACTGCCAGAGCATCGCGTCGACCAACGTGGTCTTCCCGTGGTCGACGTGGGCCACGATGGCCACGTTGCGGATGTCCTCGCGTCTGGGCATGGATCGAGCTTACGGGCAGCGGAGCATGAAGCCCCCGTCGGCATCGACGGAGCACGTGTCGGTTCCGGCGCCGCCGTTCAGCGCGTCGTACCCGGCGCCGCCGGATACGACGTCGGAACCGTTATCGCCCTGGAGATCGTCGTTCCCATCGCCTCCGGCGAGCGAATCGTTGCCCGGCCCGCCGATCAGGAGATCGCTACCGCCTCCACCGTCGATGACATCGTCTCCTCCGCGCCCGCAGATCACGTCGTCGCCATCCGTGCCCACCAACGTGTCGGGGCCCGCCGTGCCAGGGATCGTGCACGCCGGGACCGGCTCCCAGGTCGGCGAGAGGTCGGAGGTCGCGTCGCTCGTCACCTGCACGCGGGACTGCCCCTGGGCATCGACCACGAAGATGTCGGTGGGCCCGCCACCCGCGGGGAACCCGACGTACGCGATGCTGAGCCCGTCGGGCGACCACGCGGGGCTCGACTCGTCGTCGCCACCCGGCGTCAGGTCGAGCTCGCCACCGCCGCCAGCGTCCATGACGTAGATGTCCGAGCCCGCCGCCGCCGCAACACCGTTCGAACGCGATCCGGGTGCCGTCGGGCGACCATGCGGGGTTGCCGTCGATCTCGTCGTTGTTCGTGAGCCGCCTCACGCCCTCGCCGGTCGGGGTGGCGGTGTAGATCTCCGGGAACCCGCCGGCGCGCGTGCTGGCGAACGCGATCCGGGAGCCGTCGGGCGACCAGGCGGGCGCGAGGTCGTCGCCGTCACCGGCCTCCGACGTGATCTGCACCGTGCCGGTCCCGTCGGCGTTCATCACGAAGATGCGGAAGGGTCCGCCGGCCGAGATCCGCCGCGCGAACGCGATCCGCGTGGCGTCCGGAGACCAGGCCGGCTGCCGCTCGGCGAGCGTGCTCACCGTGAGCCGCGCGCCCCCGTTCCCATCCGCGTTCATGATGAACAGGTCCGGACGGCCCCCCGCGCGGAGCGTCTTCACGAACGCGATCCGGGTCCCGTCCGGCGACCACGCGGGGTCCATCTCCTGGCTGGCGCTCTGCGAAAGGTTGACGGCGCCCGACCCGTCGACCGCGGACACGTAGACCTGCGCGTTCCCGTCCCGCATGCTCATGAACGCGAGCCGGCCGGGGTTGGCCGCGAACCCGGCGGAGGCCGGAACCGATGGAAGCAGAACCATCGCGCTCGAAAGGAACGCGCACAACAGCAGCGAGGCTCGACGGCGCATGGAGACCGACCCTACGGACGTGCCGCTACAGCGTCAACGAACTACGCGGATCCCCAGTCGGCGTTCGGGCCGCAGAAGTCGCACGCCAGATCGGGGAAGACGTCGGCGGGAACCCTCGTGATGTCGGTCCCGTCGACGTTGACCGTGTAGACGCTCAGGCCCCCTCCGGGGTGAGGCCGATCGCTCGTGAAGACGATCTTGTCCCCCGCCGGAGCGAACGACGGGAAGATGTCGTTGCGCTGGCCGGGAGGCTCGGTGAGTCTCGTGAGCCCGGATCCGTCGGCGTTCATCAGCCAGAGCGAGCTGTGGGGCCGGCAGCAGTTGTCCATGAACACGATCTTCGTCCCGTCCGGCGACCAATCCGCCCATGCGGCCTGCATCTTCTTCGGGGTCAGGCGGTGAAGGTTCTCCCCGCTCGCGTCCATCACCCATATCGCGTCGGCGGCCCCGTTACGCGTGCTCTCGAAGACGATCTTGGATCCGTCCGGTGAGTAGGAGGCGTTCCCCGAGATCGCCTCGCCCGTCGTGAGCTTCGTCCGCCCGCCGGTGCCGTCGGCGTTCATCACCCACACGTTGCATCCCCCGAAGTTCCCGGAGAACGGCGACAGAGCACGCCCGGGACATCGATAGAACAAGAGCTTCGTGCCGTCCGGAGAGAACCTCGGCGTGAAGTCGGCCGCTTTGGGGTCGTGCGTGATCCGGGTGAGATCGCTGCCGTCGGCGTTCATCGTGTAGAGCTCGAGTTCCCCCGTGATGTCGCTCGTGAATGCGATCTTCGTCCCGTCGGGAGATGCGTCCGGGAACTCCGCCACCGCGGTGACCGGAACGTGTGTGAGTTGCGTCTGGCCGGTGCCGTCGGGAAGCATGCTCCAGATCTGCAGGCTGCCCGAGACGGTGGACGGGAAGACCAGCCTGCCGTTCGATCCTGGATAGGTGGCCCGGGCAGAGATCGGCTGAGCGAGGATGCCGGCCACCAGGACGACCGATCCCAGTGAAACCGCTCGGATGGATCTCATCGCTCGCATACGTGCGTCGAGCATAGTGCTGCGACCCTTGGCGTGGGCAGTCAGTGCTCCTGTGAAGACCTAGGCCTTCCGCAACACATCCGTCGTTCGACCCATTGCGGCCATGGGCTGCACCCGACCATGATTGGCGCTCCGGGCTAGGACGCACGCTCCGCCCCGGGTGAGAGGCAGCGAGATGAGCGCAACCATGAAGAAGGCACTGGTCGCAGCGGTCGCGATGATGCTCACCGTCGGAACCGCCACGGTCGCGCAGGCGGCGGTGCCGACGATCACCAGCTTCAGCCCGGTGTGTGGCCCTGCGGGGACGACGGTCACTATCACGGGGAAGGACTTCACGAGCAGCGGCGCGGCGAACTCGGTCAAGTTCGGCTCGACGCCTGCCGTGTTCAGCGTGGCCTCGGACACCCAGATCACGACGTCCGTTCCGGCTGGAGCATCGAGCGGCGTCATCACGGTTGGGACACCGGGCGGGACGATCTCGAGCGGAGGCTCGTTCACGGTGACGAGCGCACGCCCGACCCTCACGAGCTTCAACCCGACCACCAGCTCCGCGGGGACGACCGTCACGATCGCAGGGTGCGGGTTCACCGGAGCGACGTCGGTCAAGTTCAACGTCACGTCGGCCGTCTACACCGTCAACTCGGACACCCAGATCACGACGTCCGTTCCCGTGGGTGCCACCACCGGCAAGATCACCGTCGCGACCCCGCTCGGCACCGTGCAGAGCTCGTCGAGCTTCACCGTCCCGAGCGGCGCCGTCCCGACCATCACGAGCTTCTCGCCGACGAGCGGCGCGGCCGGCACGAGCGTGACGATCAACGGGACGAACTTCACCGGAGCGCAGGTGGTCACGTTCAACGGGGTCGGCGCGAGCTTCGCGGTGGCGACCAGCGTGAAGATCACGGCAACGGTACCGAGCGGTGCCTCCACCGGGAAGATCACGGTCACGACGCCTTCCGGGACGGCCACCAGCTCCGGAACGTTCACCATGAGCGGTGCGAAGATCACCAGCTTCTCGCCGACGAGCGGCCCCAGCGGCACGAACGTCACCATCAACGGCTCGAACCTGACAGGTACGACGTCCGTGACCTTCAACGGCGTCGCCGCCACCTTCTCCGTCCAGAACAGCGGCAAGATCACGGCCGTGGTTCCGGCCGGAGCGACCACCGGCAGGATCACGGTGAACACCCCCGCGGGGGGAGCCACCAGCAGCGGCAACTTCACGGTCACGGGCCCAACCATCACCAGCTTCTCGCCCTCGAGCGGCACCGTGGGAACGGGCGTGACGATCTACGGCACCAACTTCACGAACGTGAGCGCGGTGAGGTTCAACGGCATCGGAGCCGGATTCTCGGTCTCGAACAGTGGGAGGATCACGACCACGGTCCCCGTCGGAGCGATGAGCGGCCGTATCACGGTCACGGCCTCCGGAGGAACGGCCACGAGCGCGGCCTCGTTCACGGTGACCGTCTCGGCCCATGAACGGAGCGTCACGCTCGACCTCTCCGGTCACCTCTACGCGACGGGTCGAGTGAACGCGAACGACGGTTACCAGGCGTGTTCGTCGCAGGTCCCGGTGGTGATCAAGCACCTTGCCCACGGAGAGTGGCACTGGATGACCACCACATCGACAGGCAGTGACGGCACCTACCGGGCGTACATCCGCGATCGCAAGGGCCAGTACCGTGCGAACGCGAAGAAGATCACGCTCGCGAACGG
>CAVOIB010000008.1:0-62479 GCA_963695975.1 uncultured Actinomycetes bacterium
GAGCCACAGGAGTCGATGTCGCATGAGATGCCTCCGTTCCTGGGCGAGTGTCGCCCGACCGTCATGTGACCGGCGGACCGAGTGGGCCGGTTTCTACCCCTCTACAGCTCCGGCCGCACCGATCGGTTGACTCACGCCGAGACGCTGGACCTCCACGGCCCCGAGGTGAGCAACCAGACCCGGGCGTCACACTGGTCGTGGATCGTGTCCAGGATCAGGTAGCGTGAGACACGCGTCCAGCGGTACGTGCCGGCCTGGTAGCCAGAACACAGATCTCCAGCGAACACGGAAGTGCGCAGCTCGCCGGCACCCAGGTCCAGCTGCCAGGAGTCGACGGGTCCGCCGAACCCCGCGGGCGCCTTCAACCGCACCAGACCTTCTGTATCGATAGCTATGCTCCATCTGCCGACCAGGCCGTTGGCGCGAACGACGGCCAGCCCCCGTGAGACGGTCCTAGCGAACGTCGCGGGTGGGCCGACCCCCGCCGGGCTCGGCGACGTGGTCTGTGTGGGCACCGTCCCGATCGCGGGATTACGAGGCACCCGGAGCGCGTCGAGGACTCCCGGTGCGAGGACGTATCGCTGCAGCCACGACGGTGACCGCGACGACGCTCGAGAGCGCCCAGCGGATCCGCCGTCGGCGGCGAACCTCCCGGACCACGGTGGAGAACGATCCGCTCGACGTCCGGCTCGAGCACGCCGGCGTTCCGCTCGGTCCCCTCGCGGATTCGGCGTTCAAGGCGCATCCTCGTCCACCTCCTCTCTGAGCAGCTCCGAGAGGCGCTTCCTCGCCCGGTGAAGATGGACCTTCACCGCCCCGTCCGAGATCCCGAGGATGTCGACGACCTCGGCGATCGGACGGTCTTCGAAGTAGAAGAGCAAGACGCACGCGCGCTGCTTCACGGGAAGCTGACGGAGAGCGTCGGCGAGGTCGACATCGAATGGCCGCCCCTCTTCCCTGCGTGGCGCCTCGCGCTCGAGCACCGTCCGAAGCCGATCGCGCCTGACCGTGCGGACCGCCAGCCGGATCGCGACCCGACGTACCCACGCTTCCGGCCGCTCATACCGAGAGACCTTCCTCCAGTGGGTGAGCAGCTGGATGAAGGCTTCCTGGGTTACCTCCTCCGCTCGCCCTCGATCGCCCAGGATCAGGAACACGGTCCGCAGGACCATGGGGTATTGCGAACGGAAGAACCACGTGTACTCGGGTCCGGGCCTTGCCACACAGCCTCCCTCGCGACAGCACGCGCCGGCTCGATGCGCGGATATACACAGTATCCAGCGAGCGACGGGGTTGACCCTGACGGACACGAGAGCCTGTGAAGATAAGAGAACCGGCCCCCGAAGGGGCCGGTTCTCTCGACTCTCTACCCAAGCTCCGAGGAGCCCAGGGTGGAACTATCGCTCTAGACCTTGCCGACCACTCTGCGGGCAACGCTCGCCCTGGCCGACTTGCCCTTGAGCTTCTTCTCGCACTTGACGATGTTGCTGCCCTTGCCACCGTCGCACTTGTCCTTACCCTTCTGGCCGTAGATGTTGTCATCTCCGCCAGCGCCCCGGATGGTGTCGTTCGCGTCTCCACCCTTCAGGGTGTCGTCGCCGCCACCGCCGCGGATGCTGTCCGCGCCGGCGCCACCGAGGACGTAGTCAGGACCGTTGTTGCCTGAGAGATCGTCAGCTCCCTTTCCACCCTTCAGCGAGTTACCGACGCTCGTGTCGGTCCCGATGATGGTGTCGTTGAACGGCGTGCCGACCGCGTTGGTGAATCCAACGATCGAGTCGGCGTTACCGCCCGACGGGCCACCACCAGCGAGGTTGACGGTCACGCCAGCCTTGTACCCCTGGGTGTAGTTCACCGTGTCGATGCCACAAGCCGGCGTAACTCCCGCTGCTACCGCCGGACAGCCGTTGAGCACGTTCTGCCCCCGTTCGGCCACACGGTGTTGTTGAAGGAGCTACCGGTGAACGTGTCGTTGCCGGAGCCGAGGATGGCGTTCTCGACGTTGATGTTCACGTCGCCCTCAGTACCGACACCGCTCTTCATGATGGTCGCCCCGACGACGACGCCGGCGTCGTTGAAGCAAGTGACGCCGTCACCGAGACCGTGGTCCGGGAAGAAGTCCTGGAACGCGAACGCGCAGTTCGGCTGGGCAAGCTGCACGGTGGTCCCCGAGGTGTTGGCCCCGTAGTCGACCGTGTCGATCCCCGAACCGCCGTCCATCCAGTCGGGCCCGTCACCATTGCCGGGTCCACCAGCGAGGGTGTCGTTCCCACCGGCGCCGGCGAGGAAGTTGCCGACCGTGGTGCTCGACGTGCCCGTGATGGTGTCGTCAGCCTCGGTGCCGTACACGTCCTCGATACCGACGAGCGTGTCGGTGCCCGAACCACCAGTGGACGTCCCCTTGCTCAGATCCACCGTAACGGCGGTCTCTGCGTCGGAAACATCGTAGGCATCGCTGAAATCGCCGTTGGTTGACGCGGTCGCGCCACCTGTAACGGTGTCGTTCCCGGCACCGGGGATGAAGTAGTTGTACTCCGCGTCCCCGCCGAGCAGGGTGTCGCCCTGCTTCGAACCGACGATATCTGTGAAGCCGAACGGCGGCGTCCACGTGTCGAGACCCCAACCGTTCACTGTGTCACCTGGGAAGTTGGCATTGATGGCACTCGGCGACGCCGAGTAGTCAAGGTTGTCGCCGCCAGTGCCGTCGCAGATCGCGATGCCACAGCCGGCCATGAAGTCATCGCCGGCCCCTGGTGCGACCGTGTTGTAGCCATCGCCGCTCGCCGAGATGCGGTCGGCTCCAGCGCCACCCGTCAGAGTCTTGTCGTGACATCCAGCCGCCAACGGCGATGCCTCAAGGCGGCAAGCTGTATGCGAAGGGGTCGCGGTCCCCGGCTCGTTGGCCTGGATCCCGAAGTCACCCGCTGCAAGACCGTCAAGAGCTTGTGGGAACGCGGCGCCGGTCGTCGTGGTACCGCCGGCATTGATGACGTCCTTGCCAGCCCCATCGCTCTCAATCTTGTAGTGCTCGATACCCGCAACCGTGACGTCAAGGTCGGCGTCATTGTTCAGGTCAATGCCGTTCGCGCCCATGGCCAGGTTCAAGGCGTCCGAGTGCGCAGCGCCTGCCTGGTCGATGAACAAGCGGTCCCCGTTCGGGAAGCTCGTGCCATTGTCAGCGCCGAGCGAGATCGACCAGTTCACCTTGCCCCAGCTCGCCAGCTTGACCACTCCCGCAGGAACACAGGCGGCGCCGGTGTTCGCGCCCGGGAGCGCGGTGAAGCCGCAGGTTCCGGTGGTTGACATCCACACGGTGACCTGCTGATCCCCGATCCCGCCCGAGATGGCGACCGAGGTCAGGTTCTGGACCAAGATCGGACCACCCGAACAAGCTACGGCGCCGGTACCCCAGACCCCCACCTGGCCTTGGTTGTCTTGCTGGAAGTTGACGGTCGTAGCGTTCAAGTCGTCCGTAACCGTCAGCGCCCCGCTCGAGTAGCTACACGTTGGTGCAGCAGAGGCGGGCGTGGCGCCTACCAATGCCAGGGCTTGGAATGCCCCGACCGTGAAGGCAACGACCGCTGCAGAGCGGCCAAGTTTGCCTTTCAGGAAACTCATGTACTCACCCCTTCCGTTGCTCGTACTTCTCGTCCCTTATCCGTTCCCCGCGCAGGCCTACAAAGCCTCGAGGGGGGGAAGCTCGCCAGAATGTACTGGCTGGCCGCGGGCGAGTCAACGTTCGACCTGCCCGTTTTCCTTGCGACCCCCACCTCCCTCCGCGGCTCATCGGACCCTGCGCGTGGGTCTCCTACAGAAGCAAACGACGCTCGCTCCTGAAGGTTGCGTGGATGGTGAGGGAGCTTCTCAGGCTTCCGACATGCTCACGCCGGTCGCGAAGAGGGACCCGTCCTGCCAGAAGCTCAGCCGGATCTCGATGGCTCCGTCGTGAGGGACGAGCGTCTTGAGGGTCGCCGGCAGGCTGTTCAACGCGTAGCCACCTGAGAGCACGTAGACGGAGGACCCGTCTCGAGCGTGATTCACCGAGGACAGGCTGGCGTCGGCCGCGTACGAATACCGACCCTCTGGCGTGTCGATGAACAGCCAGAGCGAACTCAGGCGGCCCGATGTTGGACCGACGACGCCGCCGAAGTCCAGATAGACGTCGCCGATGTCCGTTCCCTTGGGCCCAACCAGGGCTCCGTGAGCGGTCTGCATGAAGAGCATCTGATCGTCGCCTTGGGGAGTGACCTGCTGCGACACCTCTCTGAGATGCGCGACGTTCAGCCCCACCGATGTCGAGAACGACCCGGACCAGGCGGGGGCGGGAGGCGGCGGAGGCGGCGGCGTCGGCGAGCCACCCGGCGACGGGCTCGCGCTCGGGTCGCTCGAAGGCGTCGCCGAAGGCGCGTCGAAGACGGCTCGGACGCGGCCCCTCGTCTGCGCGTGCTGCTTCGAGTGGTGCTGACGCACGACCGGCCTGGCCTTCGTCGGGACCACGGCGACGACCGCGGGAACCGTCGACGGCGCCGGTGCCGCGGCGACCGAAGGGCTCGGCTTGGCGACTGGCTTCGCCGCGCGACGGATCGCGACCGCCCCGACCGTGGCGGTGCCCGCGACGATCACCGTCAGCGCGGCGGCGGTCACCTTGTCGGCCACGCTCATCGAGGTCTGCACCGCGGCGGGGGCCGCCGTCACGTTCACCGCGACCTGCGTCGCGGTGGCGCTCGCGTTCGCGACGACCTCGCGCGCGGATCCGGCGAGGCGGCGGAGCCCCGGCAACCTGAACACCGCCAGCAGGATCGGCGCGAACGCCGCGATGCCGCGCCGCTCTCCATCTTCGCCCCAGGCGCGGCGGAAGCTCTTCTTCGCTCGGTGGATCAGCGCCTTCGCCTGGGCGGGAGAGACGCCGAGCGCGTCGCCGATCTCCTCGTGGCTGCGCCCCTCGAACTCCCGCAACACGAGCGCGTCGCGGTGGTGATCGGGGATCTCGCCAAGGACCGAGCGGACGTCCTCCCGGTCCAGGAGCCGCTCGAGCTCGTCGGGCGGCTCGTGGTCGGGGGCGACGTTCAAAGCACCGGTCTCGCGGTCGGGCTCGAGCGGAGAGTCGCTGAGCGGACGCCGTTGGCGGGCCCGGACCTGGTCGAGCGCGACGTTCGTGGCGATCCGCGCGACCCACGCCTGGAGCTGGTAGCGACCGTTGAAGCGCGGGAGCCCGCGGTACACGCGGAGCATGGTCTCCTGGACGGCCTCCTCGGCGTCGTCGCGGTTCTCCAAGATCCGGTAGCAGATCTGCGCGACCAGGCGCCGGTACTTCACGAAGATGTCCGAATAGGCGTCGATCTCGCCCGCCTGGAACGCGAGCACCAGCTCGCGGTCGTCGAGGTCGAGCCCTTCGGCGGTGTTCGCTCTTGGGATGTCGGTTACACGTGTCGCCACGATCCACCTTTCGAACCCGAGAACATCGGACGCTGGGTCCCGCGTTCTGGGTTCCCTCATCGGCAACCGCCCCTCGCCGACTTGACCGGCCGTTCGCAGGAAGCCTAGCACCCAGTCCTTCCCGGGTATCTCATCGGAAGGCTTCTTGTCGCTTTCCTTGGGGCTATGAACCGACCCGGAGGAAGACCCCGTAGCTCGTGTAACCCGCGGCCCGGCCCGTGTAGCCGACAACCGGGCTCGTGCCCACCCACGCGACCGAGGGGCCCTCGTTGATCCGCTGGTCCGTGTGCTGGGAGCCCTGCACGACGGAGGGCTGCGACCACGTCGCCCCGCCGTCGTTCGAGACGCTCCACACGACGTCGGTGCGCGTCTCCGCCGACAGCGGGTCACAGCGGAAGGTCCGGCATGCGCTCCACGCGATCCCGAGCCGGGCGCCCGTGGCGGCGGGAGCGACCGTCACGTCGTACCCGCCCTCGTAACCGTCGGGCGCGAACGTGGCCACGGTCTGGGTCGCTCCCCAGGAGCCGGACCATACCCGGGCGAACACACCGTTCGGGGTCGTCCACGAAACGATGAGCTTCCCGTCCCAACCGGCCAGCGAGGGCGTGCCGCCGTTCGCGGCGCCGAGCGACCCGACGATCGTGAGCGCGTCCTGCCACCGCTTGCCGCCGTTCGTGGACACACGCGCCTTGATCGAGCCCGACCCGCTCGCGATCCAGGCCACCCCGACCGCGTTCCCCGTCGCGCCGACGCTCGGGTGCCCCGTGTTGCCCTCGCCGTCGGTGGCGACCGCCGTGGTCCTACCGATCGACGCCTTCTTGAAATGACCGCCGCCGTCGGCGCTCCGCGCCACCAGCACGTTCCCTTCGTTCGCGTCGGTCCACGCGACGTACACCCGCTTGCCCGCGGAAGCTACCGAGGGGGCGTCGACACGTCCTTTGTCCTTCGAGAGCTGGCGGGTCGCTCCCCACCCTCCCCCGGTGTTCGAGCGGAACCACAGGACGCGTTTGGCCGCAGGGTCGTAATGGTCGTAGCTCGCCTGTGTGACCCATGCGGCGAAGAGCGAACCGCCGCTCGCGGCGAGTGCCCCCCTGTCCGCCTGCCGGTTCTCCTGGCTCACCCGAACGGGCGCAGACCAGCCCTGGCCGTTGTTCGAGCTCGTCCGCGCGAACACGCCCTCGTACGGTGCGTGATCGGTCGCGAACGATCCACCGACGCGGTCGCTCGACGTGAGGGCCACGAGGTCCCCTGCCCCCGACACCGCGAACGTCTGCCCGCCGCTCCAGCTCCACTGGGCGATGGTGCGCTGCGGGCCCCATGACGCCGCGGCACGCGCGGCCACGGGAAGGATGCCGAGAGCGGCGGTGATCGAGATGAGCGTGAAGAGCCGTCGTGCCCGCATCGGACGCAACCTTACCGTCCGACACCTTGCGGGACACGAAGTGCTGCTCGCGGGACCGGCCGCTCACTCTACCGCACCTGGAGTGAGCGGCCGGCGAAGCCCGCTCGTATGACGAGACCGATCAGCTAGCTGCCGACCGCGGTGCCGACCTGGTCGAACTTGGTGCTGGCGTTCTGACCGAGCGTGGTCACGACGCCGATGATGACTGCAGCGATGAGCGCGACCATCAGGGCGTACTCAACCGCCGTCGCACCGCCCTCCTCGCTCGCGCGAGACTTGAGGTCGGCCCAGTACGTCTGAGCACCGGTGTAGAGACGAAGGAACATGACACCTCCTCTCAGATGACCTTCGGGCGAGAACCCGGGCGACGTTCTCGCCGCCAAGAGGAACGGTAGGCGTGAGCCGACCGCCGGGGAATTCCGCGTTTCCCTGAGGAAGCGTCGGTAGTTCTACGTGGGGCGAGCCACGCCCCTCCGCGGGGCGGCGCCTAGGTCAAGAGACCGATGTCCGCGAACGTGACGCGAGAGGACATCGCTGGCTTTACGCCTATCGACGCTCGGTGTTACAAGGGGTGCGCTACGTCCCTGTCGATCAAACCGGAAGGGGTCATATGTCACACCCGAAGGACCGAGTCCCGCCGCTCTCCCGGAGGGAATTCCTGCGTCGTGCCGCCGTCACCGGCGCGGCCGTGCCGAGTCTGGCGGCGATCCTCGCTGCCTGCGGCAACTCGTCCGACTCCGGCGGCGGTGGCGGCTCGAGCGCGAGTCCGTCGAGTGCCCTGCAGCTGGCTCGCCCCGACGATCCCGTGACGCTCCCCGTAACCGACGCCAACCCCGCGATCGCGGACGGTCTATCGCCCGAGGCGGGGCCGCTCAAGATCTTCGGGTACAACGACTACATCTATAAGAAGGTGCGGAACGGCTTCGCCGACAGGTACGGAGTCGACGTCGAATACACGGTCTTCGACACGCCCGACGAGATGGTGGCGAAGATGCAGTCGAACGCCTCCGACTTCGACCTGGTCGTGACGGTGACCCTCGAGAACATCGGGAAGCTGGCCCAGGGCGGCCTGGTCCAGCCGCTGAACCACACGTACCTCCCGACCGTGCAGGACCAACTCT
The DNA here is from genome assembly GCA_963695975.1 of uncultured Actinomycetes bacterium. Classification (GTDB taxonomy): domain Bacteria; phylum Actinomycetota; class UBA4738; order UBA4738; family HRBIN12; genus JBBQVZ01. The sequence continues at coordinate 7,960 of CAVOIB010000008.1, forward strand.
GGACCGGGATCCCCGACTTCTACGACGTCGGCCGCCAGTACTCGGTCCCCTACGTCGTGTACACGACCGGCATCTCGTGGCGGAACGACCTGGTGAGCGACGACATCAGCAGCATGGACAACCCGTACGACGTCTTGTGGGACACGACGTACAAGGGCCAGGTCCACCTGCTGAACGGCTCGCGCGACACGATCGCGACGGGCTTGCTCCGCAAGGGCTACGACCCGAACGAGTCGGACCCGACGATCCTTGATCAGGTGAAGCAGGATCTGCTCGCGGGCGCCGATTCCATGGGGTGGAAGTACGACCACGTCGACTACACAGAGCTCTCCAACAACCTGTGGGAGATCCACGGGACGTGGTCGGGGCAGATGGTCTACTACCAGTACTACCTGCCCAAAGGTCTGGACATCACCGCCCTCTCCTACATCTGGCCGCCGCAGGGCTCGGGCGGACAGATGGGGCTCATCTCCCACGACCTGTTCGCGATCTCGAAGGGCGCGGCGAACCCGGTCCTCGCGCACAAGCTGATCGACTATCTGTACGAGCCGGACAACGCCTTGGCTAACTACCAGTACGAGGGCTACCAGCCCACCGTGAACTCGCTCGACAAGGACACGGCCCTGTCGAAGGGCTACCTGCCACCGAGCCTCGACTACACGTTCGTGACGCAGGACATGTTCCCGATGGGCGTGAGCGAGCTGGAGCTGGCGCCCGCGGTCAACCAGCTGTACCAGCAGATCTACCAAGAAGTGACGGGTGGCGCGTAAGAACGATCGGGAGGGAACCTGGTTCCCTCGCGCCTTCTGGCCGTCGTTCGCGGCGCCGGCGACCGCATGGATCCTGCTCTTCTTCGTGCTGCCGTTCTACGTGATCCTGTGTGTCGCGTTCGGCGGCCTGGATCCGATCTTCCTGACGGCTACACCCGTGTACAACCCCGTGCGATGGGACACCGGCCCGTTCCGCGAGGTGGTGTCCCAGCTCTTCACGAGCCAGTCGATCACCCAGCAGACGTTCGTGCGGACGCTCGTGTACGTGGGCATCGCGACGATCATCTGCCTGCTGATCGGCTACCCGGTGGCCTACTTCATGGCGAGGCACGCGGGGCGGGCGAAGGTGGCGTTCCTGGTCGCGTTCATCGCGCCGTTCTGGATCAGCTACATGATGCGGATGTTCGCGTGGGTGAACCTGCTCCAGCCCGAGGGCTACGTGAACCGTGTCCTGGAGCGGCTCGGCATCATCAGCGAACCGCGCCTGTGGCTGAACGGGAAACCATCGACCGTCATCTTCGGCCTGGCCTACGGCTACGTCCCGTACATGATCCTTCCGCTCTACGGCATGCTCGACCGGATCGACCGTTCCGGGATCGAGGCCGCGCGCGACCTGGGCGCGGGGCAGATGAAGACGTTCTTCCGGGTGACGCTCCCGCAGTCGCGCCAGGCGATCCTTGCCGGCTGCGTGATCGTGGCGCTGCCCATGTTCGGCGACTACTTCACGCAGACGCTGCTCGCGAGCACGCGTCAGACCTCGATGTTCGGCAACCTGATCGTGAGCTCCATGGACAGCTCACTCGTGAACCAGGGGGCCTCGCTCGTGATCATCATGATCGCGGTGTTGATCCTCCCGATGCTCTACTACCTGCGGAGCACGAACGCCGCCCGGGAGCTGGCCCGCCGATGAGCGCGCGGATGGAGGTCCGATCGAGCAGACCACGCCCGATCGCGTGGGCGATGAACCCGTGGGCTCGGGCGCGCTTCCTGTGGGTCATCGCGGTCGCGTACGTGCTGTGGACGCTGCTGCCCGTGTTCATCGCGGTGGCGTTCTCGTTCAACGCGGGCAAGGCGCAGACGACGTGGCAGGGTTTCTCGCTGACGCGCTGGTACGTGACGGACGTGAACTCGGTGTTCCAGGACAGCGAGCTCCGATCCGCCCTGTTCCAGAGCCTGAAGCTGTCGACCATCACGGTCTTGATCGCCGTGCCGTTCGGCGTCGCGTTCGCGCTCGCGCTCGACCGGTGGCAGTCACGCAGCGCCAAGGGCGCCAACTTCTTGATGCTCTTCTCGTTCATCACCCCCGAGATCGCGATCGGGGTCGGGCTGTTCCTGATGTTCACGCAGCTGGTGGCGGGGGTCGGGCTCGGCTTCAAGGCGCAGGTGTTCGGCCTGTCGATGTTCGAGATCGCGTACCCGGTGATCGTCGTGCGCGCACGGCTGCTGTCGATCGGTCCTCAGTACGAGGAGGCGGCGATGGACCTGGGGGCCTCACCGATCGAGGCGATGCGCCGGGTGACGCTCCCCCTGTTGGCGCCCGCGATCTTCGCGAGCGTGGCGATCGTGTTCGCGTCGGCGATCGACAACTTCGTGATCTCGCAGCGACTGTCGGTGAACGCCTCGACCCAGACGATCCCGATCATCATCTACAGCTCAGCGCGGCGATCGCCGCTGCCGTCGCTGAACGCGCTCGCCACGATCACGCTCGTGACCTCGACCGTGCTGGTCGCGGCGGCCGCGATCGTCTACCGAAGGTTCACCCGCAACGAGCGCGAGGGCTCGGCGGGCGGCCCTGAACCTATCTAGTTCTTCGGGGCGGCGCGATGGCGGTACCACCGCTCCGGGCCAGCGAGCGGCGAGCGCGATCGGAGAGCCGCCATGGGGGTCGTTCCGACGGATAGACGAACATCGCGGCGACCCCGAGGCCCATCTGCAGGGCGAACAGCCACCACCAAACGGCGCTTCGCACGACCATCCCGTCGACGGTGCCGTTCCCGATGACCGGGAGGAACAAGATAGGGAGATACGCGAATCCCAACATGCGCGCGGGACCGCTTGCGACCTGCAGATACGCTCGAGCGCCCTCGACCCAGAACACCCCGAACGCTACGAGGTATGCGCAGATGAAGAACCGGAAAGCCCACCTGCGAAGTCGGACGGATCGGGATCGAGCCAGGGACATCTGAGGTTCACCCCTCCTGATGGCTGGTCACCGCTCAGCCTAGGGGAAGGCCACTCCGGATCCGTGGAGGCTGAGGAAGAAGTCTCCCGTCCCCTGAGGGCCTCGGGAGGAGGATCAGTAAGCGCCGCGGCCGGTGATCACGGCCGGCAGCGTCTTCGCCAGCAGCTTGAGGTCCAACCGGAGGGACCAGTTGTCGATGTACTCGAGGTCCATGTCCACCCAGGTCTGGAAGTCCAGATCCGAGCGGCCGCTCACCTGCCAGATGCACGTGATGCCCGGCTTCACCAACAGTCGCTCCATCTCGCGTTCCGTGTAGGTGAGCAACTCCTCGGGGAGCGGCGGACGAGGACCGACGAGGCTCATGTTCCCCTTCAGCACGTTGAACAACTGTGGGAGTTCGTCGATCGACAGTCGTCGGATGACTCGCCCGACAGCCGTCACTCGGGGATCTTCGCGGATCTTGAAGATCGGGCCGTCATGGATGTTGTCGACCAGGTGCTCATCACGATCGTCGTGCGCGTCCACGTACATCGAGCGGAACTTGATCATCCGGAAAGGTTCGCCGCCTCTTCCCACCCGCTCCTGCACGAAGAAGACGGGGCCGCGCGACGTCACCTTGACGAGGAGGGCGACCGCGGCCAGGAACGGCGCCAACACGATGATCGCGAGACCGCTCATGACGACGTCCACGACACGCTTCACCGCCAACCGCCAGCCTGTCGCCCCCAAGAGTCCGTGCCGCGCAGGAACGATGGTCTCATCCGGGACGAGGAACCCGTTGACGTCGGCCTGAGAGGCACCGAGGTCGACGATCACCTCCTCGCCTCCTTGGCCTAGCCGGATCTCTTGCGCCATCGTCCCCTCACACCCTGCGGCTCGGGCCGAACCCGAGTACGACGCCTTTGTGCTGAGCTCCCTCGCCCGTTGACCGGGGTCGCACCTGGATTATGCGTGCCAAGCGGGTGATACGTCCCCCTCCTTTTGCAGGGATTACTGTAGTCCATTCGCCCTATCGGGGCGGCCGGCGGGCCGACTCACCGCGCCTGTTGTTCACCCCCCTGTTAGCGCTCCGTGCCGCGTCGATCTCAGGCAGCCGGATCCTCGAGGTCGGAGGAGTACTCGCCGCTGCGGGCCAGACCGTTCATTCGGGCCCGGTGAGCGAGCGCCCGCTGAGCCGCGGCCACGTTCGCCGGGTCGCCGCCCCAGGCCTTGAGCGAGGGCGCCTGCAGCGCGCGCCCGTACGAGAACGACAGCTCCCAGGGGTGCGGCCCGATGCGGTTCATCTCGTTCAGGTGGACGGTCGCGTCCTCGTCGGATTGTCCACCGGAGAGGAAGACGACACCCGGGACCCGGGAGGGGACGTTCGCCATGAGGCAGCGAACCGTTGCCTCGGCGACCTCGACCGGTCCGGCCTGCGTCGGACAACCCTTGCCCGAGATCACCATGTTCACCTTCAGGAGGGATCCGGAGAGGTCGACCCGCGCCTCGGCGAGCTCCGCGTAGAGCGCACGGAGCGTCCGGCCGGTCGCGTCCTCGCAAGCCTCGATCGTGTGCGTGCCGTCCATCAGGACCTCCGGCTCGACGATCGGCACGATCTCGGCCTCCTGACAGAGCGCTGCGTAGCGCGCCATGGCGTGGGCGTTCGCATGCAGCGCGTAGTCGGTCGGCAGGCCCTCGCCGCAGAAGACCGTTGCGCGCCACTTGGCGAACCGCGCACCGAACTCCGCGTACTCTGCCAAGCCGCTCGCGCAGCCCGTCGAGGCCCTCGGTAACGGTCTCGCCGGCGAAGCCGGCGAGACCTTTCGCTCCGGTGTCCACCTTGATGCCGGGGATCACGCCGTCGCCGGCGAGCAACTCCGCGAACGGCGAGCCGCCGAGCGAGGACTGCCGGATCGTCTCGTCGAACAGGATCACCCCGCTGATGTGCTCCGCGAGCCCCGGCGTCGTGAGGAGCATGTCGCGGTACGCGCGCCGGTTCTCCTCGGTGGACTCAACGCCGATCGAGTCGAAGCGCTTCTTGATGGTGCCGCTACTCTCGTCGGCCGCGAGGATGCCCTTCCCCGGTGCGACGAGGGCTCGGGCAGTGGATCGCAGCGTGTCGGTGTTCATCGTTCCCCCTCCAGGCGTGTCGTTGCATGTCGAGACTACGAAACGGGACGACGAATCACGAACGCGCTGAGGTCCGGGATGTGCGCGTCGGCGTGGCGGAACGGTCCCGCGGGACCCCCGAGGATCGATCCCAGCCGGAGGCCGAGGGGCCGCCCACGCGTGAGGGGAGGTCGCTCCCAGGCGTCGTCGCTCAACCGTCGGATGACCTCCAACAGAGCCGCGTGCGTGCGGCGTGCCTCTCGCGACACGTCGGCCGGTCGAAGCACGGCCGCGGCGACGAGCGCGGCCGCGTTGACGCCGCCGACGCCTCGCTCGGTGAGCTCAAGGTCGATCGGGGCGCGCCGGCCGGCGCGCCAGGCCTCCAGCGCATCCACCGCATGCCGCTCCCAGCTGGCCAGATGGCCGAGGAGATCGACGGGGGACCAGTCGCCGCCGCCGATCCCGCGCCGCGTGAGCCCCCCTCTCGGGAGCCCCTTCAGGAGCCGCTCGATCTCGCGGTCGCCTCGTTCGAGGATCGCGATCGCTTCACGCTTGGTGGGAAGGGGTGCGGTCACGGTCGAGAAGCTACCGCAGCGCGGGTCGGAGGTACCGGTGCGAGGCCGAGGTTACTCGACGAGGTGCGGTCGGGACAGGGAAGCCGCGGCGGCGGCGCGGAAGATCGCCGTGAGGTCGGTGCTCCCCGGCACGCAGAAGTAGTTGTCGCCGTCCTTGTTCTCGTTCGGACCGCAGCCGCCGGGCACGTCGTCGCTGGAGGCGGTCGCCGCGCTTGCCAGGTTCGTCGTCGCGTACTTGCCGGCCCACGGGAAGCTCGTATCCGTGCACTGCACCGGCGGGCTGTCGAGCCCGTACGCGAGCGTGAAGATCGTGGCGCCGGCGAGCTTCGCGGCCGAGGCCTTCGTGTTGAAGTAGTTGCACGGCTGCCGCGTGCTGGGCTGGTTCGCCTGTCCGTCCGTCTCGAAGATGATGACGTCGGGGACGCTCGGTCGGCCCTCGGCCGCGAGCATGGCACGCGCCGCGTCGACCGGGTCACCGAGGTTCGTGTGGTTCCCGCTCGGACCCACTCCGTCCGACATCGACTGCACCGTTCCCGGGGCGCCCTGCAAGCAGTTGATCTGTTGGACGAGCTGGCTGCTCGCGTTCACGGCGGTGCCGGTGGGGTTGAAGTCCGTGCTGAGCGGAGCGGCCTGCCAATCCGTGTAGTTCGAGTCCGGATAGATCTGATACGTCGGAGGCCTCGCGTTCGAGTTCCCGTAGGCGATGCACTTGTTCCCCGGTTGGCCGTACGGGAGCGTGATCAGACCCACCCATTGCTTGGACGAGTTGTAGAGGCCCAGGATCGACATGGCGGCGTTCTTGACGTTCACGACATCCGAGGCCGTCATCGAACCCGTTCGGTCGAGCACCATCACCACATCGAGCGGGTTCGCCGCGGCACCGCACGTCCCCGTGCATGCCGACGAGTTCACCACTCCCGTCGATCCTGTCGTGATCCCCATCACTGGGGCGAAGTAGTACGGGATCGTGTTGCTGGTCGACAGACGGATCGTGTTGCACTTGTCGCCGGCGAACGGGTCGCAGGAATGGATCAGGCGCCCCGGTTTCGCGGTCCAGCCGGACCAGGTGCCGGCGACCGGACCGCACACGGCCGGGACGTCGCCCGGATCGGGGATCCCGTCGGCGTTCTCGTCGCCCACGATGCATCGGTAGGTGATGGTGAGCCCGGCAGTCGCGACCTGCGGAGCGTTGGCCAGCGCGACGGTGGTGGCGAGTGCCGAGGTGGTCGTTGCCGCCGACGACCCTTGCACCGGCAGTTTCGCAGCGGCGGCCAGCGCGCCGAAGTCGACGGCGTTCTGAAGCACCTGCCGCTCGTGGTAGAGGCGGCTCATGTCGACGGCGAACGCAACGGCCGCGAACAAGACGATGATGGTGAGCGCGAACAGGACCGCGATGGCGCCGCGCTCCTCGTGGAGGCGCGGTTCCGATCCTCCCGCGTCAGAGAGCCTCGTCATCCCTCATACCTCGACTCGGACTGCGAGTGGAGGTTCAGGGTCGTCCCGAGACCGGGGACGAACGATCCGACCGGCGTGAGCATGGAGTACCGGTAGTCGACGATGACGCGGACGATGTCGCCTTCCTTCCAGTTGGCGGGCGTCGAGGAGCAGGCGCCGAACGTTGTAGCGGGGGGTCGATTGCACAGGAGAGAGATCGTCAGCTTCGACGGGTCGAGCGTCGAGGCGGCGGTCTGCACGCGCGTCGTGATATCCCCGATGTTCGGATCGACGGCCGCCGTGCGCGCACCCTCGCGCGCCGCGTTCACCGCGTTGTTCCACGAGTGGAACGCGAACCCGAAGTCGATGATCCCGAAGACGAGCATGAAGAACAAGGTGGCGACGATCGCGAACTCGACCGCCGCTGCACCCTTCTCCTCGCGGTGCAGCCTCTTCTTGGTTCGGTCTGTGATCATCATCCGATCCCTAACGAAGGAGACAGAACGCCTGGTGCAACGCTAGGGTTCGGGAGGCTCGCGCGGTATTCCGCGTTTCCCGGAAGACGATTACGTACTTCTACGTAGGCGGATCGAGGTGGTCCGCCTGGTCCACGGGACCGCGGGGCAGATCGAGCTTGTCTCCCACGCGTTCGAGCCGTTCCATGTAGGCAACTATCTCGTCGCGGGCGAGCTCCGCATCATCGGACAATCCGTCGAGCTCTTTCAGTCGCCAATGCGACAGGAGTACCGGCGTGAGGATCTGCTCCAAGTGGATCCGGAAGTTGTAGACGCCTGCCGCGGCCATCCGCTTCGCCTTCTCGACGAACCCGGGCATGCTCGCCCCAGGCATCTCGAAGCCCATCACCTGGCGATGCATCGCGAGGACCGCGGACGACGGGTCGATCTCGAGCGCCGCCGTCACCAGGTCCCGATAGAAGATGTAGTGGAGGTTCTCGTCGGTGGCGATCCGCGAGGTCAGGCGCTCGGCCGTCTCGTCATCGGTGATGAGGCCCGTGTTGCGGTGGGAGACGCGGGTCGCCAGCTCCTGGAGCGTGGTGAAGACGACGGTGTCCAGCGGTCCGAGCGCCGGCCACTTCGGGTGGTACCCGATCTGCACCATCTCCATGCGACCTCGCTCGAGCGGCACCGGGTCCACGCCCCGCGTTACGGTCAGGTAATCGCGGAGGACGATGGAGTGCCGGCCCTCCTCGGCGGTCCAGCGTCGGAGCCACTCCGCCCAACCTTCATGCCGGTGGAACGCGTCCCACAGGTTCAAGTGGTAGTAGGGCAGGTTGTCCTCGGTCAGCAGGTTCACCTCGAGCGCGACGCCGGCGATGTCGGAGATCGCGCTGTCCGCGGGCGACCAGGGATCGGTGACGAAGTTCCGTCCCAACTCGTACGGGACGTACTCGTGGGGGAACCATTCCGCGGTCGTCGCGATGTGTCGGTCGAGTCCGGCCGCCACGACCGGCGCCAGCTCGTCCAGCAGATCGGCCGATCCGATCGCGGGCACTGCTTTCATCCGGATCCCTTCCTCATGCCTGTCGGGGCAGTACCCATATGCGAGGGTTGACGAAGAAGCGTATCGCCCACCGGCGCGGGGTCGTCAACCCACGCTGACGCTCTCCGACGGTGGCGACCGCTCACGATCCGCTCGGCCAGCTCCGATCGATCCGGATGGATGAGGCTACCCGACCGCCAGATCGACGAGCTCGAACCGTCCCACGTCGACGAGTCCTTGATCGGTCAGCCTCAGCTCCGGGATCACCGAGAGGGCGAGGAACGACATCACCATGAACGGATCCGGAAGCGTGACCCCGAGCCCCCGTGCGGCCCGATCCAGTTCCACCGCCTCGTCGGCGACCTCCTTCGCGGGCCGATCCGACAGCAGCCCGCCGACCGGGCACGCGAGCTCGGCCATGATCGAGCCCGCCGACACGACGACCTGGCCACCTCCGATCTGCGTCAGTCGGTTCACGGCTATCGCCATGTCATCGTCATCGACACCGACGACGCCCACGTTGTGCGCGTCGTGCTGGTGGCTGGAGGCCAGCGCGCCGCGTAACAGGCCGAACCCGGTTACGAAGCCCAGGCCGATCGCGCCCGTCCCCTTGTGGCGCTCCACCACCGCGACCTTCGCGAGATCGCGACCCGGATCGGCGACCGCGTGGCCGTCGGACCGCGCCGGGTCCACAACGAGGGACCGCGTCACGAGCTGTCCCGGCTCGACGCCGATCACTCGGACCCGATCGGCGGCCGTGATCGCGAAGTCCTCGGCCGACAGCGTGGGCACGTGCACGCTGTCGCGCATCCATGCGGGAGGGCGGATCGACGGCACGCCGATGGCTTCGCCCTCGGCCGCCACGAGACGTCCGCGCTTCCACACGCGGACCGGTCGGAACCCCTCGAGATCGGCGACCGCCACGACGTCTGCGAGGTAGCCCGGGGCCACGGCGCCGTGACGTGGCAGCCTGTGGTACCGGGCGGTGTTCAGGGTTCCGAGCATCACCGCCTCGGCGGGAGGGCAGCCGAGCGCTACCGCCTTGCGCATGATGTCGTTGATATGCCCGGCGTGCACGAGGTCGTCCGGCTCCCGATCGTCCGTGCAGAACAGGCAGTTCGTCGGGCCATGCTCGAGGACGAGCGGCAAGAGCGCCTCGAGATCCTTCGCCGCCGAGCCCTCGCGGATCATGATCCACATCCCAAGGCGACGCTTCTCCAGGGCCTCCTCCAGCCCGGTGCACTCGTGGTCGCTGCGGATACCGGCGGCCAGGTAGGCGTTGAGATCACGGCCGGCGAGGCCCGGCGCATGACCGTCGAGGTGCCGGTCACCCGCATCCATCGCCGCCTCGATCTTCGCCAGAGCATCCTCCGAGCCGCGAACCACTCCGTGGAAGTCCATCATCTCCGCGACCCCGATCGCGTTCGGCTCTTCCCGCAAGAAGCGCCCGATCTCCTCGGCCGTGACCTCCGCACCACTCGATTCGAATGGACTCGCAGGGACGCACGATGACACCATCACGAACACGTCCAGGAACACGGTCGAGGCCTCCGCGAGCAGCGCACGTACGCCCGGGATCCCGAACACGTTCGCGATCTCGTGGGGATCGAGGACGACGGTCGTCGTGCCCCACGGAAGCACCGTACGAGCGAACTCGTCCATCATCAGCTTGGTCGACTCGAGGTGCATGTGGCCGTCGATGAACCCCGGAAGCAGGATCAGCCCGGATGCATCGAACGCCTCGCGCCCCTCGTAGCTCCCGACACCTGCCACGTGCTCGCCCGCGATCGCGACGTCGGCCTCCAACAGCTCACCGGTGAACACGGAGAGCACTCGGCCGCCGGACAGGACCAGATCAGCGGGCTCGTCGCCCCGCGCAACCGCGAGCCGGTGGCCCAGATCGTGGGCGAAGGCAGACCGCTCCTTCACCGATAGCCGCCCATCGTCAGCGACATCAATGCTTTGCCGGTGTGGAGGCGGTTCTCGGCCTCGTCGTAGACGATCGACTGGGGCCCGTCGATCACCTCATCGGTGACCTCGCTTCCCCGGTCGGCCGGAAGGCAGTGCATGTACACGGCATCCTTCGCCGCCAAGCTCATGCGACGCGCATCGCAGATCCAATCGTCGTACCTGGCGGCATCTGTCAACGCCGCCTGCTGATCGCCGAACAGATCGAGTCTTCCCCACGACTTGGGATAGACGACGTCGGCTCCGCGGAAGGCCTCGTCCATGTCGTCGGCGAAGGAGATCGACCCGCCTCCCTCGGCGGCGGCCTCCTGTGCCCTCGTCATGAGGTCGGGCATCAGGTCGAAACCCGGAGGGTACGCGAGCACGACGTCGATCCCGTAGCGGGGCAGGAGCGCGGCGAGGCCTTGCGGCACCGACATCGGCTTCGCGTAGGAGGGGGCGAAGGCCCAGGTCACCGCCACCCGCAGTCCGCGGAGGTCGCCCCGATGCTCGCGGAGCGTCATCAGGTCGGCCAGCGTCTGCGTGGGGTGGTCGACATCGCACTGCAGGTTGATCAAGGGGATATCTGCCCACCGCGCGACCTCGCGCATGTAGGTGTTCCCCTCCCCGGGAACCAGGTCGTGCCGGATCGCGAGGCCGTGGCCGTAACGGGACAAGATGATGCCCATGTCCTTCGGGCTCTCCCCGTGCGCGACCTGTGTCTTCTCTGCGTCCAGGTAGTGGGCGTGACCACCGAGCTGGGTCATCCCGGCCTCGAAGGCGTTCCTCGTCCGCGTGGATTTATCCAGGAACAGCATGAACAGCGTCTTGTCCGGCAGGAGCCGGTGGGGCTCGCCGGAGTGGAACTTCGTCTTCAGCTCGCTCGCCACGGCCAGGGCCTCATCGATCTCCTGGACGGTCCAGTCGAGCGTCTCGATGTAGTCGCGGCCCGCGAGCGATGGTCTTTCGGTCACGCTTCCTCCCTTTCTCCGGTCGCGCGCTGCGACAGGGTCGCCCCCTCGTAGGTCGGCACCGGCTCCTGCCCCGGCACATCGGGGATAGGCGGCCAGCCACCGCTCGTGACGGGCCCCGCGAGCCCCGCGACGTCGTCGGGGCGGACCGGGGCTCGGTTCAGCTCGAGCCCGGTGGCGTCCCGGATGGCCGCCACGATGGCGGGCGTCGCGACGATCGTCGCGGACTCCCCGACCCCTTTGACCCCGAACGGGGTGCCGGGTTCAGGCTCCTCGACGATCACCGTATCGATCGGCGGCACGTCCAAGATCGTGGGGAGCAGATAGTCGGTGAACGACGGGTTGCGGATCACGCCGTCGCGAACCTGGAGCTCCTCCATCACGGCGAGCCCGAGCCCCATCGCGGCTCCTCCTTCGCTCTGGCCCTCGACGAGCTGCGGATTGATCGCCGTGCCCACGTCGACGACGGAGGCGATGTGCACCACGCGCACCAGCCCGAGCTCCCGGTCCACATCCACCACCGCACGTTGCGCGGCGAACGAGAACAGCGGGTGAAGGTCGCCCTGTCCCTTCTCGTCCATGGGCGTGGTAGGGCGGTGGCGGAACGTCCGGGTCGCGGCCACGGGCTCGTCCAGCAGTTCCAGCAGATCGCCGACCGGGCGTCCGTCGACGAACACTCGCCCGTCTTCGATCGTCGTCGAGCCTTCCTCTCCGACCGAGGCCGCTCCCGCTCGCCGGGCGAGCTCCTCGAGCACCCCTCGGCACGCCAGTTGCAGGGCCCCACTCGCCATGAGCGTCTGGCGAGACGCGGACGTCGAGCCGGCCGAGTCCAGCTCCGTGTCGGCGGTGTGAAGCACCACGTGCTCGATCCCCAGCTCCGAGCGCACCACCTGGGTCATCACGGCTCCGAGACCCTGCCCGACCTCGACCGCTGCGCTCCGCACCTCGGCGACCGGCCCGTCCACACCGCGCACGAGCGTGACCCGAGCCTGGTGGAAGTCGTCGAATCCCTCGCTGTAGCCGATGTTCTTGTAGCCGAGCGCGAATCCCACACCGCGACGCAGCCCCTCCCCTCGGCCGACGTTACCCGTGCCGCCGGGGAGGGTGATCGGGTCGCGGTCGGACGGATCGGTCTGCGGTGGCATGGGGATCGACATGCATGCGTCGATCACCTCGCGCACCGGCGCGCTCCCGTTCATCACTTGCCCCGTCGGCAGCACGGACCCGGTCCGCACGGCGTTCCGTCGCCGGAGCTCCACGGGATCCATCCCGAGCGCGGCGGCTAACTTGTCCATCTGCGATTCGAACGCGAACGTCACCTGCGGGGCGCCGAACCCCCTCATCGCACCGCAGGGCGGGTTGTTCGTGTAGACCGCGGTTCCCTCCAGCAGCGCGTTGGGAACCTCGTACGGTCCGGCCGCGAACGTCGTCGCGTTCCCGATCACGGCGGGCGAGGACGATGAGTACGCCCCGCCGTCGATCAGCACGCGAGCGCGCACGCACGCGAGCATGCCCTCGCGCGACACCCCGTGACGCATCCAGATCCGCGAAGGATGGCGATGGACGTGTCCGGAGAACGACTCCTCGCGCCCATAGGTCATCTTCACGGGACGGCCGGTGCGCAGCGCGAGCATGCAGGCGTGGATCTGCACGTGGAGGTCCTCGCGCGACCCGAACGCCCCACCCATGCCGGCCAGATGGATCCGAACCTGTGTCCTCGGGAAGGCCGAGGCACGGCGCGATCTGCAGCCGGTCCACGTGGAGCCACTGCGTCGACACGTAGAGGTCGATGCCGCCGTCCTCGGCGGGCATGGCGAGACCGCCCTCGGGGCCGAGCGGGGCCTGATCCTGCGAGGCCGTCTCGTAGTAGCCCTCGACCCACACGTCGGCGCCGGCCTCGGGATCGCCGTGCTCGATGCGCACGTGACGGACCACGTTCCCCCATGCGTGAAGCTGCGGGGCATCGGGCGCGAGCGCCCGCTCCATGTCGGTGAGCGGCTCCAGCACCTCGTAGTCGACCTCGATCAGTTCCAGGGCGCGCGCGGCGAGCTCGGGCGACTCGGCGGCGACGACCGCGACCGGCTCGCCCGCGTAGCGAACCACGTCCGATGCGAGCACGGGCTGATCCCGGAACTCGAGACCGTACGTCGCGTGCCCCGGCACGTCGTCGGCAACGAGCACGGCACGGACCCCCGGGAGGGCGAGCGCGCCGGACAGGTCGACGGAGTGGACCGTCGCGAACGGGTGCGGGCTTCGGAGCGTCGCGCCGATCAGCATCCGCTCGTCCCACAGGTCGCTGCCGTACGCGAACGTCCCCTTCACCTTCGGCACCCCGTCGGGACGGCGAACGGAGGAGCCGACCCCACCGGGAAGCCTGGTCCGCAGGTCCACCGGGGGGCTCATCGCCCGACCGCTCCCGCGATGGCGCGCGCGGTCCGGTGTCCGAGGCCCGCGATCGCGGACTCGTCGGCCGTCTCGAGTGTCCCGTCCCGGACGACCACCCGTCCGTCGACCAGGAGATGCCGGACACGCTCCGGCCGGCAGAGCGCCAGCGCGGCCACCGGATCGGCGTCGGCGCCCGCCGTCGAGAGGCCGTCCACCGGGAACAGGGCGAGATCCGCCCGCTTCCCCACCTCGATCGAACCGATGTCGTCGCGGCCGAGACACGCCGCCCCGCCCCGCGTGGCGACCCGCAACGCCTCGCGCGCCGACAGCGAGCCGGCCCCCTGTGCCCCGCGCGTGACGAGCATCGCCTGGCGGACCTCGGAGGCGAGGTTCCCCGCATCGTTCGAGGCCGATCCGTCCACCCCGAGGCCCACGGTTCCCCCCGCGTCCAGCAGCGCCCGTGCCGGCGCTACACCGGCGCCGAGGCGGAGGTTCGAACTGGGACACCAGGAGACCCCTGATCCGGACTCGGCGATCCGCCGCACGTCCTTGTCGTCCAGGTGGACGCAGTGCGCGAGCCACACGTCGTCGTCGAGCCAGCCCCAGTCCTCCATCAGCTCGGTCGGCCGGCGTCCGTAGCGCTCACGGCAGTAGGCCTCCTCCTCACGCGTCTCGGCCAGATGCGTATGGAGCCGGACACCGAGCCGCCGCGCGAGCTCGGCCGACCCGCGCATGAGGCGTTCGGAGACGGAGAACGGGGAACAGGGCGCGACGGCCATCCGCACCATCGCACCCGGAGACGGGTCGTGGAACATCCGCACGGCCTCCTCCGTATCCGCGAGGATCTCGTCGGTGTCCTGGCAGACGTCGTCGGGAGGCAGCCCGCCCTGCGAGACGCCCAGGTCCATCGACCCCCGCGCCGGGTGGAACCGGATCCCGAGCTCCTCGGCGGCGGAGATCGTGGCCTCCAGCACGCCGGCCCGTCCGTGCGGGAACACGTAGTGGTGGTCCGTCGTGGTGGTGCACCCGCTCAGGGCGAGCTCGGCCACACCCACGAGGGTCGCGACCCGGGCCCACTCGGCGTCCAGCCCGCTCCAGGTCGGGTACAGCTCGACGAGCCACTCGAACAGCCCGCTGTCCTGTGCGCGGGAACGGGTGAGCGCCTGGAACAGGTGGTGGTGGGTGTTGACCAGGCCCGGGATCGCGACCGTGCCGCGACCGTCCAACCGCTCGTCGGGGGCGGTGGGCGGCGCGCCGCTGCCCACCCACGCGATCTCGCCGTCATCCACCAGGACGGAGCCGCCGGCGATCTCGGTGCCGGCGTCGTCGATCGCGACCACGACGTCGCACGCCTCCACCAGGAGGCGCGTCACCATGCACCCGCCTGTTTCGAAGCCGCTGCCAGCCGAACGGCGTCCAGGATCTTCTCGTACCCCGTGCACCGACAGATGTTGCCCGCGAGCGCCTCGCGGATCGCGAGCTCGTCGGCTGAGGGATCCCGCTCGAGGAGATCGGCCACCGCCACCACAAGTCCCGGCGTGCAGAACCCGCACTGAACCGCTCCGGCCGCGACGAACGCATCCTGCACCGGGTGCAGCGTCTCCTCACCCGCGAGCCCTTCGATGGTCCGGACGTCACGCCCGTCGGCCTGGGCGGCGAGCACGAGGCACGAGCAGACGACGTCACCGTCGAGCCACACGGAGCACGATCCGCACTCCCCCTGCTCGCACGCGTTCTTCGAACCGAGGAGACCCAGCGACTCGCGGAGCATCGTCAGCAGGCTGTCGGCCGCCCAGACGTCCGCCTCGCGCCAGTCGCCGTTCACATGCACGCGCACCTGCATCACGCCGCCGCCCGTCGGTCTGTCGCCCATGTGAGCGCTCGCCGTGCCAGCACGTTCACCGCGTGACGCCGATAGGCAGCCGAGCCTCGGACGTCGTCGATCGGCGCCGTGGCGCGAGCGACGAGCTCACCGAACTCCCGGGCCACGTCCTGTTCGACGACCGCCCCAGGGTCGTCCCAGAACCCTGCTTCCGCCAGCGACTCCGCGGCGAAGGCTTCGGCCTCAGGCGCGCGCACCACGCGTCGGGGCGACCGATCCGAGCGCCACGCGGACCGAGCGCGTCACCGGGTCTACCTGGAGGCACATGCTCGCAACGGCGATCACCATCGCGTTCCGGGTACCGATCTTCGAGAACGAACCCGGGCCGTCGATCGGGCGCCACCGAACGCCCAGGATCAGCTCGTCGTCCCTGAGCGCGGTCCGTTTCGGACCGAGCAGGAACTCGTGCCACGACACCGATCGACGCCGCCCTCCAGCCGCCACCAGCTCGACGTCGGCGTCGTGCACCGCGAGCACGGGAAGCGCATCGCCGGCCGGGGACCCCGTCCCGAGGTTCCCGCCCACGGTCCCCCGAGCGCGGATCTGGGGGGAGCCCACGGTCCGGGAGGCCTGCACGAGGGTTCGCACGTCCCGAAGTTCGCGCACGATCCGCGCGTACGTGACGCCCGCGCCCAAGAAGATCTCGCCGTCGGCTCGTCGGACCTCCCGAAGCTCCGCCAGGCGGGTGAGGTCGATCATCGCCTCCGGCCTGAGCCGGCGGAAGTTGAGCGCCACCATGAGGTCGGTACCGCCCGCGATCGGAACGGCCTCGGGCCGCTCGGCGAGCATCTCGAGGGCTTCCTCCAGCGAGGTTGGCAGGAGGACATCCACTAGAACGCCCCTTCAGCGAACGCATCGATCATCGCCCGCACGTCATCACCCAGCGGGTACAGGACCGGGCAGGTGCTCCCGGATTCGACGAACTCTCGCACCTTCGCCCGGCATTCGTCCGCGGTTCCCGCAGCGGCCACCATCTGCACCACCTCGTCGGGGACGAGCTGCATCGCCGCGTGGATCTCCTCCGGCCCGGCCGGCCAGGTCAGCACGGCCCGGATCCGCTCCAGCAGACCCTCGTCGACGCCACTCGCCTTCCCGATGTGCGGCTGCTGCCCCAGGTACTGGGTGACCAGCTCGCGCGCTCGATCCAGGGCCAGCGCCCGATCGCTGTCGAGCGAACAGACCACGAGCTGCGGACGGTCGATATCCTCCACCCGGCGGGCGGCACGCGCGGCTCCGACGGCCAGATGCTTCATCGCCGCTTCGTTGTAGCGGGGCCCGACGAGGTAGTTGAGCAGGACGCCGTCGCCGATCTCCCCGGCCAGCTCCATCATCTTCATGCCCGTCGCCCCGATGTAGATCGGCACGTGACGGGGCGAGCGATCGCCGTGCACCACGTCGATCTCGACACCATCGAGATGGACGTGCTCGCCCTCGAAGGTGACGTTCTCCATCGCGAGCAGCCGCCGGGTCGCGTCGACGACCTCTCGCATCACCGTGAGTGGGCGCCGGCGCTCGATCCCGACCTTCTGCGCCAGGGGGTCCCACCACGCGCCGATCCCAAGCTTGATCCGGCCCGGCCCCAGATCGTCCAAGGTGACGAACGTGGCCGCGAGCAGGCCGACATTCCGGGTCCAGCAGTTGACGACGCCCGACCCGATCTCGATGCGATCGGTCGCGGCGGCATAGGCGGCCATCGGAACCGTGGCCTCGCGCACCAGTCGGCTCTCCGCCTGCCACACGGCCTCGAATCCCCGCTCCTCCGCGTACCGCGCGTAGCCGATCGCCTCACGAAGCGGGTGCTTGTCTTGGAGGTAGAGGGCGACGCGGCC
Source organism: uncultured Actinomycetes bacterium (assembly GCA_963695975.1). Lineage (GTDB taxonomy): Bacteria > Actinomycetota > UBA4738 > UBA4738 > HRBIN12 > JBBQVZ01. Next base: position 25,523 of record CAVOIB010000008.1, read on the forward strand.
CTCGGAGCTCACGGCCATCATGCGCCGCCTTCCGGTTCGAACGGATGTGCCGGCGTTCGCGCGACGCGCTCCCACAGGAGTGCCGCCTGCTCGCGCGCGAGCGCCCGGATCTCGCGCGCATCCGCGCGCGCCAGCATCCGGTCCCGCACGACCACCTCGCCCGCCACGAGCACGTCTCGCACGAGGCGGCTCGTGAATCCGAACACCCAGTGACCGCCCAGGTTGTCGGCCTCGAGCGGCGTCGGCGGATCGTAGTCGAGCACCACGAGGTCCGCGGGGGCCCCCGCCTCGATCCTGCCGAGCAGCGGTTCATCGAAACAGGCTCCGGCGAACCGAGCCGATCCCGCGATCGCCGCCAGGAGCCACCCTGGTCCCACGGCCGGATCCGCCTCGCGCGCCCGCCAGAACGCCGCGCACGATTCGGCGAACATGTCCCCGTCGATCCCGTCGGTGCCGAGCGCGAGCCGAGCGAACGACCCAACCGGCGCATGCCCCACACGGTTGTTCATGTTCGACCGGGCGTTGTGTACGACGGTGGCCCCGCTCGCATCGATCAGCTCCAGCTCGGACCCGTCCACGTCGACGCAGTGAGCGAGGAGCGCCCGCCGGTCGATCACGCCAGCGTCGGCCAGCCGTTGAAGCACCCGCTTCCCGAAGCGCGCCCGTGCGTCGACCTCATCGGCGGCGTCCTCGGCGACGTGGATGTGGATACCCACGCCGAACTCCTTCGCGAGCCTGGCGCACGCGTCGAGCGTCTCGTCCGAGAGGGTGAAGGAAGCGTGCGCCCCAACCATGCCCCGAACGAGCCCCCCCACACCGTGTTTCAAGTGGCGGCGGTTCTCCTGGATCCCGGCGGCGGCGCGTTCGGCACCGTCGCGGTCGGTGACCTCGTAGCACAGCACCGATCGTGCGCCGAGCTCGGCCAGGGCGCCCCCCATCACCTCGAGCTGCTCGTCGATCGCCTCAGGAGACGCGTGATGATCGACGATGGTGGTCGTTCCCGCCAGCAGCGCATCGGCGCCGCCCGCGAGCGCCGACGCGCGGTTCGACGGCGCGTCGAGCGCCCGGTCCAGGCGCCACCAGATCCGCTGAAGGACCTGTACGAAGTTCTCCGGTGGCGCCAGGTCGTACGGCATCCCCCGCGCGAGCGCCGAGTACAGGTGGTGGTGCGCGCAGACGTTGCCGGGGATCACGACGCATCTCGAGCAATCGATGACGGTGGCGTCGCCGGCGACCGGCCGGTCCGAGACCTCCACGATCCGGCCGTCGTTCACCACGACGTTCGCGCGCTCGATCCGAGGCGGATCGAGGGAGGTGACCACCGTCCCGCCCTCGAGCGCCAACATCGATCGCTCTACCCCTTGCGCCCGGCCGCGGCCAGCTTCGGCAGGGCCGCTACGGCCGCCGGGGAGTCCTTCATGGGGAGGTCGGTCCGCCAGCGGCCGTCGTGAGCGTGAAGCGCTCCGGCGACCGCGGCGGCGGTCGGGACGAGCCCGATCTCGCCGACGCCCTTCGCCCCGTACGGTCCCTCGGGCTGGGGCACCTCGACGAGGACCACCTCGACCGGCGGCATGCCGGCGGGAGGGATGATGCCCTGGGACTTCAGGGTGTCGGTCACGAGCCTGCCTCCGTCCACGACGAACTCCTCCGTGAGCGCGAAGCCGAGACCCATGTGGACGGCCCCCTCGATCTGCCCTTCCAGGAGGGTGGGGTTGATCGCCCTCCCCACGTCGTGGGCGGCGATCACCTTGAGCAGCCTCCCGTCCTCATCCAGGAGCACGACCTGGACGGCCCACCCGTAGGCGATGTGCGTCACCGGGCGCTCGACGTCCGCGCCGGGCGGGTTCGTGCTGTCGAACGTGACCTGGCCCGAGAACTCGCGTCCGGCGAGATCTTCCAAGCGCTCGCCGTCGAGCTTCTCCTTGAGGTGTTCGGCCGCGTCGATGACCGCGAGGCCGCCCAAGAAGGTCGCGCGCGACGCGGTGGTCTGTCCGGTATCGAGCTCGCGCTCGGTGTCCACGACCACGTGCACCTTCTCGGCGGGGAGGCCGAGTTCTTCACAAGCGATCTGACGGAGCACCGTGTGGACCCCCTGGCCCATCTCGGTCCAGGAGTGGAACAGCGTGACCGAGCCGTCGGCCTCGGGCCGGAGCACCGCCTTGCCGTGCTCCGGCAGCCCGTTCCCGATCCCCGTGTTCTTCACCCCGCACCCGATCCCCGCGAACGCTGCGCCTCGGTAGGCGTCGCGCACCGCCTCGAGGCAGGCCTTGATCCCGACCCCGGCTCCGAGCACCTGCCCGGTCCCGAACGTCTTGCCGACGTCGAGCGCGTTGCGGAAGCGGATCTCCCATCCGTCGACGCCGACCCGCTCGGCGAGGCGATCGAGCATGCCGTCGACCGCGAACGTGACCTGGTTCACGCCGAACCCGCGCATCGCCCCGCACGGCGGATTGTTCGTGTAGACGGCACGGGCCTCGACGTCGACGTTGGGGACTTCGTAGGCACCGCACGCATGACCAGCCGCCCGCTCGAGCACCTTGTCGCCGACGCTCGCGTAGGCGCCGGTATCCCCGAGGATGCGGGCTCGCAGCGCGGTGAGACGACCCTGCTCATCGGCGCCGATCGTGTAGTCCATCACCATCGGGTGACGCTTGGGGTGGAAGCGAAGGCTCTCCGCCCGCGACAGGACGAGCAGGGCCGGACGCCCGGTGACGTGGGCGAGCAGCGCGGCGTGACACTGGACGTTGAGGTCCTCCTTGGCGCCGAACGCCCCGCCGTTGGAGACGAGCGTCACCCGGACCCGCTGCGGAGACAACCCCAGGAAGGAGGCGATCTGTCGGCGGTCCTCCCATACCCCTTGTCCCTGTGAATAGACGTGGTATCCGTCCTGCTCGGGGACGGCGAGCGAGGCCTCCGGCTCGAGGAAGGCATGTTCGATCACCTGTGTCCGGAAGGTCTCGCGCAGCACGTGCGCCGACGCCGCGATCGCGGCGTCGGCATCGCCGCGCTTGACCACGGAGGTCGACAACAGGTTCCCGGTCGCGTGCACGGCCGGGGCGCCCTCGCCGATGGCGACCATCGCGTCGGTCACCGGTTCGAGGACGACGTAGTCGACCTCGATGAGCGCGGCGGCCTCGCGGGCGGCGTGGCGGCTATCAGCGGCGACGATCGCGAGGACGTCACCCACGTACGCCGTGGTCTCCCCCTCGGCCACGACCTGGCGCCAGTCTTGGGTGATCAGGCCTTGGGTTCGTTCGCCGGGCACGTCCGCCGCCGTGGCCACCGCCACGACGCCCGGGTGGGCCTTCGCCTTGGAGACGTCGATCTTGCGCACCCTTGCCCGCGGGTGGTCGGAGAACCTGATCGCCCCGTGCACCATGTCGGGGGCGACCATGTCGGCCACGTACGGCTTGTCGCCGAGGGCAAGCTCGCTGCCCTGATACCGGGGGGCGCGCACGCCGACGCCGTCGCCCGAAGGCGCGGCGGGGAGCGCCTCCCCTCGGCGCTCCCGCGCAACCAGGTCGATGGCGTCGATCACTTTCACGTAGCCGGTGCATCGGCACAGGTTCCCGGCGAGGTCGCGGGCGATCTCCTCGCGGGTCGGCTCCGTCCGCTTCGCGAGCAGACCCTCGGCCTTCATCACGATCCCGGGCGAGCAGAACCCACACTGGGAGGCTCCGGCGACGACGAACGCATCGGCCCACACCCGACGCACCCGCTCGTCGAGGCCCTCCTGGGTCACGATCTCGCGGCCCTCGGCATGACGGGCGGGCTGCGCGCAGGAGACACGTGGGCGGCCGTTCACGAGCACCGTGCACGCGCCGCACGACCCCTCGGGCGCGCAGCCGTCCTTGACGGAGGTCACCCCGAACTGCTCCCGGAGGATGTCCAGGAGGGTCTCGCCCTCCCGAACATCGATCGAGACCGGCCGGCCGTTCAGCGTGAAGTCCACGGGCCCGCCTCGCTACTCCATGGCCCCGAGCACGAGAGACAACAGCGCCATCCGCATGACGACCCCGTTGAACGCCTCGACCCAGTAACGCTGGTGACGCGTCCCGTCGACGTCGGAGGGCAGCTCGTCCATCCTCGGGAGCGAATGCAGGATGATCGCATCCCGCTTTGCACTGTCCCGCAGCAATTCCCGGGTCACCCGGTACTCCTCGGGCGTCGAAGTGAGATCGTCGCCCCGCTCGTCGCGGCCCTTCGCATAGTCGGCTTGGACCACTGGCTCCATGTAGATCACGTCTGCATCGGCGATCGCCGCCTGGACCGAATCCACCTCGTTGTACGTGACGTTGCGCTCGTCCAACTCCTCCTTGAACTCGGGCAGCAGCGACATCTCCGGCGGGCCGACCACGTCGGCGACGATGTCGAACTGCGAGGCGGCGTACAGGATCGAATGCATCGTGCGCATCCGCATGTCGCCCACGCACAGGATCCGCAACCCGTCGAGTGTGCCCTTCTCGGTCCAGATCGTGTAGAGGTCGGTCAGCACCTGCGTCGGGTGCTCGCCCCAGCCGTCCCCACAGTTGATCACGGGGACCGATGCCCACCGCGCGGCCTCGTGGGGGGCGCCCTGCTGGAAGTGACGCATCGCGATGACGTCACCGTAGTACTCGAGCATGTGCACGGTGTCTTTGATCGACTCCTGGTAGAAGTCGCCCGCCCGCGTCATCTTCGCGTCGCTGAAGCCGAGGACGTGCCCACCCAGCCGGTGCATCGCCGCCTCGGTCGCGAGCCGGGTCCTCGTGCTGGGCTGGTAGAAGGCCGTCACGAGCGACTTCTGCGCGAGCAGGTCTGCGTTCCGCCGGTCCCTCGCGAACGGCTTCAGCTCGTCGGCCACGTGGAAGACGTGGAAGAACTCGTCTCGCTCGAAGTCCTTGAGCGACAGGATGTCCCTGCCGAGGAAGCTCCGCATCCCTACTCCTTCCCTCCGTGGTCCTCGGGCGCCTCGCGGCGCACTCCAGTGAATAGCACGGCAACACGTTCTTCCGCGTCGGCGTCACCCCGACGCCGCATCGCGATCAGTCCCGCGAGCCCCGCCGAGCCGGTGTGGTCCACGTCGATCCCGGTCGAGGCTGTCGCACGCTCGTTGGCTTCGGCGATCGTTGCCTCGTCGACCACGACCGGCACCCCGCCGGTTCGAACCATGCCTTCCAGCACCGCCGCCCAGTCGTAGGTCTCGTCGTCGAGGATGCCGGTCGCGAGGCTCTTCGGCTCCTGCTCCCAGGCCCACATGAACTCGGACCGGTGACGACGCGCCTCGACCAGTGCCACCTCCACGTCGTCGGTCACCGAGGGGTGAAGGAGCAGCTCCGCAAGCTCGCGGTCCGGATAGGCCTCCGGCTCGTGGTGGCCTGCGCGCATCAGCACGCCATGCGCGAAGCGCTGCCACGCGCGCCGCAGGGGCCAGGCGCTCTCCGTCTGCACGGTATCGATCGTCGGCAGGTCGAGATCGGCTCCCAGCGCGATCGCGTCATCGAACCCGCCGATGACGGATGTGGCCAGCGCCCCGCCTCCCACCTGGATGACGATACGATCCAGCCGCTCCCCCGACGCCAACAGCTGCGATACGAGCTCATATCCGAGCGTCTGTCCTCCCTCGATGGTGAGGCCGTTGTCCGGCCCCTGGCACGTGAACGGGATCGCCCCCTCGGCGATCGCCCGGCGGAGCCGGTGGTAGGCCGGGTCGCCCGGGACGTCCGGACTCCGCGGACACTGTTCGATCACCGCGTCGAGCGCCCGCAGCCTCGCGATCACGGCCGCGTCCGCCCACTCCGGCACGAAGACGAGCAGACGCCGGCCCGCCGCCTTCGCGACCACCGCTGCTCCGAGCGCCGCGTTACCGCAACTCGCGATCGCGAGATCGCGGGGCTCCGCTCCCGCTCCCTCGATCGCCTCGACGACCCGCAGGTGCGCCATGAGGCCCATGAGGTGGCGTGCCTTGTGGGACCCCGAGACGTTCCCGGTCTCGTCCTTCACCCACACACCGCCCGACGTCGCGTAGCCGAGCCTGCTGGAAAGCTCGACGGCGCGCCCGAACGGCGTCACCTCGAACCCGTGACCATCGACCTGGGCGACGGCGCCGTCCAGCTCGCGGATCGACCGCACGTGCGCAGCGTCGGACAGGCCCTCGGCGAGCCCGAGGTGGTGCGCGTGGAACATCTCGCGGTAGCGGACGAACGGGTTAGCATCGGCGTTCGGATCGTCGCGCGTGGGGAACCGTACGCGATCCGGATCCAGCCTCCGGACCATGACGTGATCGGCGTCGTCAACTCCGGCGTTGAGGCATCGGAATGGGAGGAGCTCGCTGGGCTCCGCCTCGAAGCCGCATGCCGCGCACGACACCGTCGACGCCGGCGCCGGATGCGAGTGGGGCGCGATGGCGCCAGCGACTTCGGCCCGGTCCTTCACCACGCCTCCCGTGCCCCGGTACGCGCGTTGAACTCCTCGATCAGCGAGTCCCACACGGGGATGAGATCGTGGAGCGACCGCCAGAACGACGCTGACCGGCGAGCCTCGAAATCCTCGATCGAGACGCCCTGTTGCTCGACCCACGTGAAGTACCCGAGGTTGAAGATGCGCTCGCGGTCCAGGGCGGTGCAGTCGAGCAAGTGATCGGTGTCGACCCCCGCCAGCGACTCCCCGAACACCTCGGCGGCGGCGGTCGCGTCGAACCCGCCGGGGAAATCGCGCGGGAGCACCTTCTCGATCTCGGTTGCATACATGGCTGCGCCGTCGGTCGCGACCGTGACGATCACGTCGTCGGCACCCATCCCGAAGGCCTGTGCCGTCTTGATCGCGGCCAAGACGTTGCAGATCGAGGAGAGGCCGAACGATCGGAGGGAGTCGAGGACCTCGTCAGAGACCCCACGGGCCGCCAGGAGCGCGCGGCCGACGTCGGTGTTGAACAAGACGTTCAGTCGGTCGGTGTGCCGATCGGAGATGTCGACCACGACGTCGGTGTTCATCACGTTGTGGATCAGGGGGACGTGCTTGTCCCCGATCCCTTGGATGTTGTGCGAGCCGAACCCGTTCATCAGCATGGTCGGGCACTCCAGGGCCTCGACCGCGACGATCCGGGCTCCATGACGTTCCTTGAGATAGTCGCCCGCCCCGAGCGTCCCCGCGGACCCGGAAGCCGCCACGAACGCCGACAGTCGAAGCTGCGGCTCCCTCTCGGCCAGCGACTCGAACACGCGCTCCAGCGCTCGCCCTGTCGCCGCATAGTGGACGAGGTGATTCCCGTACTCCGAGAACTGATTCAGGATCGCGTTGCGCTCATCGGCCGCCAGCCGAGCGCACTCGTCGTAGATCTCCTTGACGTTGCTCTCCGTTCCGGGCGTTCGGATCACGTCCGCCGGATCGGCCACCCATCGATCGAGCCACTCGAAGCGCTCCGCGCTCATCCCCTCCGGGAGCACGGCGACGCCGCGACAGTCCATGATCCGCGAGATCGCGACGCCGCCGCGACAGTAGTTGCCGGTCGACGGCCACACCGCCCGCTGCGTCGTCGGATCGAACGCCCCGGTCACCACGCGCGGCGCCAGGCATGCATATGCGGCGAGCACCTTGTGGGCGGCGATCATCGGGAATCGATCTCCGAGAGCGACCACGATCCTCGCGTCGACACCGGTCAGCTCTCGAGGGAGCACGACGTGCTGGGGAACCGAGACCCGATCCCGGCGGCCGACCCCGTTGAACCAGTGCACCCTGAACAGGTTGAGCGGATGGGGCGCGTCGGCGTCAACATCGCGCAGCGCCGCGTGCAGCACGCCGGGCGCCGAAGCTGGATCCGCCAGCTCCTGGAACGTCGGCAGGGGGATCCGATCCGCTCGGAACCGCTCCACGGCACGGTCAAGGACACCCTGGTCCATGATCTCTCGCCAGAACCCGTCGGCGTTCATCGCTGCGACGATGATAGGCCGGTCGGCTTTCGTGGATCCGTGCCCGGGGTGGGATTCGAACCCACACGCCCCGAAGGGCAAGCGCTTTTAAGGCGCCGTCGTCTGCCAGTTCCGACACCCGGGCTCGTCACGATGCTAGTCGGTTCGAGCCGGACCCGAGGATGCTTGGCATCCTCCGTTCACTCGAACCCGGCGCCGGGCTTCGATATCCTCTACTAGTCTGAGCCATACTAGGCTGAGCCGTCGCCTCGCCGGAACGCGATCTGGCGCATCTTCCAGTCGATGGGCGCTCCGCCGTTCGCGGCCAGATCGGCGAGCGCTCGCACGAGAGCCGGCTGAGGCCCCAGCTCGCCGCGTTCGACCAGCACCTGCAGGTTCATGCCGAAGATCGCGGCAGCATCGGCTGACGTGATGTCGACCGACCTGATGTCGTCGGTCGTGCGGTCCGTCCCCGGCGGGTCGGGCATCGCCGCGATCTCGGGCCCGGCGACGAGACGTCCACCGGCTCGTCCGACGACCTCGGTCGCGAGCGTCAGGTACTCGGCGAACGCAGGCTCGTCGCTCCTGACGTGGTCGATCTCTTCGAGCAGCAAGACGCCACTTGGGGCGAGCTGCATGGCCCACCGGGCGATCACCTCTTCGCGATCGCGGAGGTGGGCGATCACCAGCCGGCTGAACAGGACGTCGGCAGGCCCGACCGGGAACGGCGTGAGCGTGACGTCGTGCTCCATGAACACGACACGTGGCGGCGCGTGATCGCGCGCCCTGTGGATGAACGACGACGATCGGTCGAGGCCGATCGTGCGTTGGGACCGCAGGACGTCGGCGATCAGGCGTGTGGTATTCCCGGGGCCGCAGCCAAGGTCAAGTACTAGGGACGGACGCGCCGCGCCCGCTCGTTCCATGAACGCTCGAGAAGAGGGCTCCAGGGCGCGCGCCAGCAGGTCCAGGCGATCGGCGGCGAACGCCGAGTCTCCATAGGTGTACCGCGCGTTCGTCGTTCCGTCCGGCCGCGCACCCATTTCGGCCGACGCTACCATCGGTCGATGAGAGACCTGGTGTCGTTGCCGAAAGCCGAGCTCCACCTCCACCTCGAAGGCGCGATCCGGGTGGCGACGGTGCGCGATCTCGCGGATCGGGCATCGGTGTCCGTCCCACCCGCGCTGGGGCCCGACGACGTCTGGCGGTTCAACGGATATCTGGGGTTCCTCGACCAGTACGGCCTCGTCTGTGATCTGCTGCAGGAGCTCGACGATTTCCGACGGATCGGCGTCGAGATCTGCGAAGACCTTGCTGGGCAGGGTGTTCGCTACGCGGAGGTGGTCTTCTCACCCGCGCAACACGCGGATCGTCTCGGCGACTGGCACGGCCCGATCGAGGCGGTCCTCGACGGGCTCGCGGCCGGCGAGCGGGATCACGGCACGATCGTGCGATTGGAGCCGGACTTCATCCGGGACTTCGGCGAGGAGCAGGCGCGCGGGACGCTCGAGGTGGCGCTCCGATACGCCGGGCGCGGCGTGGTGGCCGTGAACTCCGCGGGGAGCGAGCGGTTCCCGGCCGGCCGCTACGCGGACCTCGTGCGTCAGGCGGTCGCCGCCGGCCTGCCGTCGGTCCCCCACGCGGGGGAATGGGCGGGGCCGGAGAACATCTGGGAGACGCTCGAAACGATGATGCCGTCGCGGATCGGCCACGGCGTCGCCGCGATCCGCGACCCCGACCTGGTGCGCCACCTGGCGGACATCGGGATACCGCTCGAGATCTCGCCGACATCGAACGTCGCCACAGGAGTGTTCGCCTCGATCGAGGAGCACCCGTTCCCGGCGCTTCGGAAGGCTGGCGTCATCGTCACGCTCAACTCCGACGATCCCGCGATGTTCGGATCTTGGGTGAGCGACGAGTACCTGCTCGCGCGCGAGGTCTTCGGCTACGACGACGCGGAGCTCGCCGATATCGCGCGGACCGGCGTGCGCGCGTCGTTCGCCGACGCTGACGTGAAGGCGCGGATCGAGCGGGACATCGATTCGTGGCTCACCGTGGATGATCGCCGGCGCTAGGGAGCGGTCTCGATCGTCACCTTTTCGATGTAGACGGTCTGGGTCGGCACGCTGTTCTCGCCCGGGATTCCCGGGTTCGGCGTGCCGGGGATCTTCCCGATCGTCTGGACGACGTCCATGCCCTTCACGACGTGACCGAAGATCGTGTAGCTGCCCTGGGGCGTCGGGTCCAGCGCCGGTTCGGGCGCGAGCGTGATGAAGAACTGACTCCCGTTCGTATCGGGACCGCTGTTCGCGTACGCCACGATCCCCGGCTGATCGAACGTCGCTGAGGGGTCCGTCTCGATGCCGAACCCGTAGCCGGGCCCGCCCTGGCCGGTGCCTTGCGGGTCGCCTCCCTGGATCACGAAGTCCTTGACGATCCGGTGGAAGGTCGTGCCGTCGTAGAACCCTTGGTCGGCCAGGAACACGAAGTTGTTCACGCCCTCGGGCGCCACGTTCGCGTCGAGCTGCATCTCGACCGTGCCGCATGAGGTCACCATCGTCGCGAGGTACGTCTTGCTCGGATCGATCGTCATCTTCGGCGGCTTCGGGAACGTTGGCTTCTGCTCACCGGCTGCCTTGGGAACGGTTCCGCCGCAGGCAACCTCCGGAGTCGCGCTGGGACTCGAACTGACGCTCGCACTGGCGCTGGGCGTGGCGCTCGCCTGATCCGTCCCACCCCCGTTGAATACGGAGAGCGCCAAGAACCCCACGACGACGACCGAGACGACGATCGCGATCGTGCCCATGATCCGATCGCGACGACGTTTGCGCCTGGCGCGTTCTTCCTGGCGTCGTGCGGCGAGCTTCGCGAGGTGACGGTTGCGGGTTCGCTTGGCCATCCGGCCGACGAGCCTACCGGATGTCCAGCATCTCGAAGGCGAGCCCATCGAGGATATCGGTCTCGCTCACCAACGCGCGCTCGAAACCGAAGCGTCGCATCACGGTCGTCAGGATCATGCCGCCGGCCACGATCACATCGCCGCGACCCGGAGCCATGATCGGGAGCGCGGTTCGTTCCTCGTTCGTCATCCGGATGAGGCCGTGGACCGCGCGAGCCGCGTCGACCGAAGTGAGCCAGGTCCGATGGATCGCCTCGGGGTCGTACCGATCGAGGCCGAGCGCGATCGCCTGGAGCGTGGTTGCCGTTCCCGCCACCGCGACCAGCGTGCGCGCGTCACGGACGGGGACGTGCGCCTCGGCATCATCCAATGCCTCGTCGACGGCGATCTCGAGCTCAGCGAGATCGTGCACAGCGGGTGGATCGCCGCGGACGAACCGCTCGGTCAGCCGCACGCTCCCCATCTGCGTGGAGATCGCCACGAGCGAGCCGGCGTCCGTCGAGGTTCCGACCACCAACTCGGTCGAGCCTCCGCCGATGTCGAGCACGAGGTATGGCGGTAACGCGACGTTCCGGTCCAGCCCGTGCGTGGCTCCCAAGAACGACAGGCCCGCCTCGCGTTCGCCGCTGATCACTTCGAGCTCGGATCCAGCACGATCCAGGACCACGCTGGCGAACTCCTCGCGGTTCTCAGCGTCGCGGACGGCGCTGGTCGCCGCCACCCGGATCCGCTCGGCGCCGAGCGCGCGGGCCCGCCGACAGAAGCGATCCAAGACCGCCGTGGTCCGCTCGAGCGCGGCTGGATCCAGCCGGCCGGTGCCATCCACACCTTGCCCAAGCCGCGTGATCACCATGTCCCGCGCTAACTCGGTCGGCGCCCCTTCGGGGGCGGCACTCGGCTCGACGACGAGCAGCCGGATCGAGTTCGTGCCTTGATCGATCGCGGCAACGCGACCGGGCCGCTGCTCCCCGTGGACCGGTTCCACCTCGCCGGCCACCCAGGCACCGACCGGATCGTCGCCTCCCGCCAGTCGGAACGCGTAGTGGGCGTGTAGGCACTTGACCCCGCGCCCCGTGCCGCCCACGCCACCCCATCCGAGCGCATCCGCCAGCTCGCTCGCTCGGTCTTCCGCGTACGCGCGATGCGCCGATCCGAGCGCCTGAGCGAAGGCCTGTTCGTTCTCGAACCGCTCATTGAAACGTGCGATCGCGCCGCCGGCCTCCAGACGCGCGACCGCCTTCACGGCGGCGGGGCAGGTCAGCCAGTACGTGGTGGGGAACGGGGCGCCAGCCGCATCGATCGGCGCGTTCCGGATGACGAGCGGGTGCCCGCCCGTGCAGCGCGCGACGACCGCGAACACAGTCGTGGGCTCGCGACCGAGCTGTTCACGCACGGTGATCACATCGGAGGCGCGGAGCTCGCGGTTCGTCACGCGTGGTGGGAACTACTTGCGCTTGTGCTCGACGGCTCGCTTGTAATCGACCAGACGCTCTTCGCTGGACTTCATGAACTTCTTGAGCATCTGCTCGAAGCCCGGATCTGAACCCCGGCGCGCCCGAACCGGCGCGGGGTCCTGCAACGCCTTGATCGAGAGGTCGATCTTCCCGTCCTCTTTGATCGCCTGGACCTTCGCCTGGACGACGTCACCTTCGCGGAGGTGCTCGTGGACATCCTTCACATAGTTCCGGTCGATCTCGGAGATATGGACGAGTCCCAAGCGACCGTCCTCGAGCTTGAGGAAAGCGCCGTACGGGGTGATGCGTTCGACGGTGCCGTCGATCACGGCGCCGATCTCGATCTCAGCGATGTGGAGAACCCCTTTCCGTGCAGGCTGCTCAGGCGGTCCCGAGCGACAGGCGCCCAGTGTGCGGGAATCGTTCCCGCACGTCAATGTCGGTGCGGTAGGGTCCCCGAGCGCTATGGAGTTCGCCGACGTCGTCCGTCACCGCCGCATGGTCCGGCGGTTCGACCAGCGTCCGGTGCCGCGCGACGTGATGGACCGGATCTTGGACCGCGGACGGCGAGCGCCTTCGGCAGGCTTCTCGCAGGGTCTCGAATTGCTCGTGCTGGATACACCCGAGACCGTCGCGGAGTTCTGGGCGATCACGCGCGACCCCGAGTTCCCGTGGGAGGACGACGAGATCGCGGTCGGCCCGACCGTCCTGGTGCTGCCGCTCCCCGACAAGGCGCGCTACATCGCACGGTACTCGCAGCCGGACAAGATCGGGTTCGGGATGGACGACGAGACGAACTGGCCGGTGCGATTCTGGGACATCGACGCGGCCATGGCCTCGATGCTGATGCTCTTGGCCGCCGTCGACGAGGGATTGGGGGGGTGGTACTTCGGCATCGTCCACGGCGAGCGCGAGCTCCTCGACCGGTTCGGCGCGCCGCCCGATCTGCGGCCGATCGGGATCATCGGGTTCGGCTTCTCCGCCGTCGATGAGGAGCCGACGGGCTCATGGATGAAGCGGCGACGCCGCCCGTTCGAGGAGCAGATCCACCACAACGGCTGGTGACACGTCAGGCCGGGGGGTCGCCCTTCCCCCAGACGTATGCGCCGAGCCCCGCCGCAACCGCCCCGCCGAACAGCGCGGCGAGCCACGCGAGTCCCGCGATCAACAGGGTTCGGTCCTCGCGCTGCTCCACCGCGCGGAGCGAGCGGCCGACCAGCACGGTTCCGCTCGCGCCGCCTTCCTCATAGGGAACCACGACGATCGCCGCCCGGACGCCTTCGCGCGGCTGCCAGGTGATCGCGTCGACCCCGTTCGCCGTCGCGGTGTCCAAGACTCCCTGCGGCGGAACGGGTGTGCGGCCATCGAGCTCCGCCGTGGACGCCCGGACCGCGCCATCGCCGTCGAACACGATCGTGAACGGTGCCAAGCTGCGCGCGATGTCGACCGGGCTGCCGACGGCCACGGTCTGCGGCGCGGCGCCACCTGACAGCCGCGCCGCCGCGTCCTCAGCCATCTGCAACTGTGGATCGTTCGCGGAGCTTCGTTGCGATTGCTGCACCGTCGCGTAGACCACCCCCGCGAACACCGTCGAGACGGCCGCGATCGGCAGCCACAACACGATCGATCGTCGGACGAACGGACGCACCCTCGACCTCCTACCCAGATGCCTCTCTCGTGAAGAGCGTGCCACGCCCACGTTGCGGGAGCGTGCCGTGGATGTCACGGGACCATGTCGTTCCCCCCGGGACGGTCGTGGATCTCAGGCGTGGCGTCAGCAGTCGGGAAGCGTTGGCCTCCCATGCTTGGGCACGATGACGAACGCGGTCTCGCCGGGCTTCACCATGCCGAGGCACTCGCGCGCCAGCCGTTCCAGGTACGTCGGGTCGTTCAGCTGGGCGATCCGCGTCAGGAGCTTCGCGTTCTCGGACTCGAGCTGCGTCGCCTGATGACGGAGATCGGCGAGCTGACCGCGTTCGTCGAGGTAGCCGCGGAGCGGAGCGATCCCGAGCAGCATCACCGCGCACACCAAGAACAGCAGTGCGATCGCGCGGGCACTCAGGCGGACCGACGTGTTCCTGCTCGGATGGACCTCGACCGAGTGCGTCTCCACCTGGGCGCTCATGCGCCCGACCCCACGACGGGATCGGCACCGGCGTAGCGTGCGTTCTCGCCGAGCGCTTCCTCGATCCGGAGCAGCTGGTTGTACTTGGCGGTGCGCTCGCCGCGCGACGGCGCCCCGGTCTTGATCTGCCCCGCGTTCGTCGCGACCGCGAGGTCGGCGATCGTCGTGTCTTCGGTTTCGCCGCTCCGGTGCGAAACGATTACCCCGTAGGCGTTCCACGCGGCGAGCTGGACCGTGTCCAGTGTTTCGGTGAGCGATCCGATCTGGTTGACCTTGATCAGGATCGCGTTCGCGACGTCCTCGCGGAAGCCGCGCGCCAACCGCTCGGGGTTCGTCACGAAGATGTCGTCGCCGACCAGCTGCACGCGCTCGCCGAGCTCCGCGGTCATGCGAGCCCAGCCGTCCCAGTCGTCCTCGGCCAGTCCGTCCTCGATCGAGACGATCGGGAACCGATCGAGCAGATCCGACCAGAACGCGATCAGGTCGTCGGCCGTGCGATCCGAGCCCTCGAGCCGGTATCGCCCGTCGTCACCGGCAAGCTCCGAGGTCGCGGGATCCATCGCCAGCGCCATCTCGGCACCGGGCTCTAGCCCCGCCGACTCGATCGCACGCATCAGCAGTTCGAGGACCTCGGTCGCCGTCCCGACCTCGGGCGCGAACCCTCCCTCGTCGCCGACCCCCGTGGCCAAGCCTCGCTCGTGGAGCAGCGCTCGGAGGGCGTGGAACGTCTCCGCGCCCCACCGCAATGCCTCGGAGAACGATGCCGCACCGACCGGCATCAACATGAACTCCTGCAGCTCGAGCTCGTTGTCGGCGTGCACCCCGCCGTTGATCACGTTCATCATGGGTGTGGGCAGGATGTGCGCGTTCGGACCGCCGAGGTATCGGTACAGCGGGAGGCCGTTCCCTTCGGCGGCGGCGCGTGCCACGGCGAGCGATACACCGAGCATCGCGTTCGCGCCGAGCGCCGACTTGTCGGCGCTCCCGTCCAGATCCTGCAGCACGCGATCGACGTTGCGCTGATCGAAGGCGTCGAGCCCGGTGACCTCGGCCGCGATCGGGCCGTTCACGTTCGCGACCGCGCGCAGCACACCTTTGCCGCCGAACCTGCGCTCGTCGCCGTCGCGGAGCTCGAGGGCCTCATGTTCGCCGGTGGAGGCGCCGGACGGCACCGCCGCGCGTCCGAACGCGCCGTCGTCGAGCGACACATCGACCTCGACCGTCGGGTTCCCTCGCGAATCCAGCACTTCGCGGGCGCGGACGCTCTGGATCGTGGACATCGGGGGGACGATGGTACCGGACGCCCTGCTCAGGCCGGGGATTTCGGTAGCGGAGCGTTCGGGCGCACGAACGACCAAACGTGTCCGATCGGGTCGAACCCCAGCTTCGCGTAGAGCTGCTTCGGCCAATCGTCCTCGAGCGCGTGAATGAACACGAGCTCGGAACCACTCGAGACCGCGGCGTCGATCGCTGCCTGGACGACGGCTCGCCCCAGGCCCCGGTCGCGGAACTCCTCTAGCGTGTTCACGTCCTCGATCTGCGCGACCTCTCCCTCGAGGTAGAGCTCGCACATGCTGACGATCTCGCCGCCGGCGCGAGCGCAGAAGAAGCGCGCGCCCGCGCGCTGCTCGAGCTCGTTCCGGAAGTCCGCCAGGCGTTGCACGACCTCCTCCGACGTGGCCCACGGTTCGCGCCGTAGGACGGTCTCGATCGCCGATCGAAGCGAGCCAGCGTCGATCTCCTCGGCCTCGGCCACCGGCGGACGGTCGGGTTCGCGTCGGAGAGCCATCACGGCCAGCCGGTCCCCGCCGTAGCCAGCGGACCCGAGCGCCGGCGCGAGTGAGGCACCGTAGGCGTCGTCGTCGACACGGATCTCCCGGTGCATGAGCCCTGCACCGCCGAGCACGCGATCGGCCTCGGTCGTCAGATCCCACGCGTCCGCGCCGCCCCGCGCGTCCACCCAAAGGAAGTTGCTGTCCCAACGCTCGCGATAGCCGTCGTTCAGGTACGCGGTCCCCCATGGGAAGGGCACCAGCCGCGTGCTCACACGTTCGGCCATCCGGCGCTCGAACGCGAGGGTCCGTTCGAGCTCCATCCGGTCACCCATGTACTCAGGCCACGGAGGCAGGGTCGGTGTTGGCACCGCACACCAGAACGACGACGCGCTCGCCGGGCGCGGGACGATACGCGCCACACAGCAGCGAGGCGAGCGACGCGGCGCCGCCCGGCTCGGCGATCAGGTGCAACTCGTTCCAGAGCCGGCGTTGCGCTTCCTTGACCGAATCGTCCGGCACCAGGACGACCCTGTCGACGAAGGATCGAGCCAGGTCGAACGCGATGTCCCCGACAACACGCGGACCGAGCGAGTCGGCCGCGACGCCGCCGACCTGAACCTCGACGGGTGTGCCGGCTTCAAGGGCCGCGTGCATCGTCGGACAGGCCGCCGGTTCGACGCCCACGACCCTGACGTCACCGCGGAACCAAGCCGCGATCCCGGCGATGAGCCCGCCCCCGCCGATCGCGACGAGGATCGAGTCGGCGTCGGGCACCTGCGACGCGATCTCCATGCCGACCGTGCCGCCGCCCGCGACGACCTCTGGTTGATCGAACGGATGCATCCACAGGGCGCCCGTCTCCGTCTGCCGCTCCCGAGCGACCGCGCTCGCCTCGTCGTAGTAGCCGGGGACGACAAGGACATCGGCCCCTAGTGCGCGCACCCGCTCGATCTTCGCGGCGGGCGATGTATCCGGGATGAAGATCTCGGCGCGGTGCCCGAGCTCGCGCGCGGCGTGCGCGACCGCGAGGCCGAAGTTCCCCCCGGACGCGGCGATCACGCCGGCGTCCGGGACCTCGGAGGAGAGCATCTTGTTGAACGCGCCCCGAAGCTTGAACGAGCCGGTGTGCTGCAGCAGCTCGAGCTTCAACGTGAGGGGCGAGTCGACACCGAACGCTCCCGCACCCGCCTCCAGAACAGGGGTCACTCGGACGTAGGACGCGATCCGATCCCGTGCGGCCCGGATGTCGTCGCGACCGACCGCGGCCCCGACGAGCTCATTCATCGGGTCTCCCGGAACAGTGCGCGGACCTCCGCCTCGGACATCGCATCCAGGTCGAGCTCGCGCTCCTTCACGACCGCCATGAACCGTTCGTAGCGATCGGCGAAGATCCGGATCGTACGTCGGAGCGCGCTCTCGGCGTCAACGTGAAGCGCACGGGCCACCGCGACGACCGAGAACAAGACGTCGCCGATCTCCTCCTCGGCGTTGGCCTCGTCGCCGGTCTCGATCGCAACCTTCAGCTCGTCGACCTCCTCACGCATCGCGGTGAGCGCGCTCTGCGGCGACCGCCACTCGAACCCCCACCCGGCCGCGCGACGCTGCACCTTGCCCGCGCGGGCGAGCGCCGGAAGCGTGACCGGGATGTCGTCCTCGATCGCCTGCTCGCCCTTCTCCTCGGCCTTGAGCCGCTCCCAGTTGACCAGCACCTCGTCGGCATCGCGCACGTCGACGTCGCCGAAGACGTGCGGGTGCCGGTGGATCAGCTTGCGCACCAGGCCATCCGCGACGTCGTCCACGTCCCACCGGCCCTCGTCCGCCGCGATCTGCGCGTGGAAGGTCACCTGGAGGAGCACGTCGCCCAGCTCCTCTCGGATCGCGTCCGAGTCGTCGGCGTCGATCGCCTCGAGCAACTCGTGGGTCTCCTCCAAGAGGTGCCGCGCGAGCGTCGCGTGCGTCTGCTCGGCGTCCCATGGGCAGCCGTCCGGCGCCCGCAGCCTCGCCTGCACGCGGATCAGATCGAGCAGCCGCTCCCCGCCCCGGCTCGAAGGAACCGGCCCGTCGGGGACGTGGTCGATCGGATCGTTCACGCCGAAGGGCTCGGCGACGAGGTGGTGTCGATGCCGGTGGCGGTGCTCGAGATCCGGGCCACCTGGAGCTGCTGCACGTCGTACCGGCCGTACTTCGGGTTCACGTCCACACCCTGGGTCGTGATCTCGTCGCGGAGCCACGCGTTGAACCCGACGGCCGCCTGGGAGTCGATCAACGCCTGCTTGGCATCGGCGTAGGGCGTGACCTGCTTGTTCACCATCCGGATCACGTGCCAGCCGTACTGCGAGTGGACCGGTTGCGAGATCTCGCCCGGCTCAAGGGCCGCCGCGGCCTGCCCGAACGACCGCACGTAGCTCGAGGCGGCCGCGGACCCGAGGCTGCCGCCGTTCTGCTTCGCACTCGGGTCGATCGATACCTGCCGCGCCACATCCTGGAAGTCCTTCTCCGTCGCCCCGGGCGCCGTGACCTGCGCGTAGACGGCGTCGGCCTCCGCCTTCGTCTTCACGAGGATGTGATCGACCTCGACCGTGGTGTAGTCGAGGATGTTCTGCTGGTAGAGCTGCTGCAGCTCGGCATCGGTCAGCCGCGACTCCGTCACCGCCGACTGCACGTGCCCCATCAGCAGGGACCGCCTGGCGATCGCGCTCAGGTCCGCGCGGGTGAGGTCGTGCGCGGCCAACAGGTCGTCGACCTTCTGCTTCCCAACCTGTTGATCGAGGTTGTCGAGCATCGGCTTGATGTCGGCATCACTCACGGTGATGTCGTTCGCGGCCGCGTACTCCGTGGCGAAATGCTCCTCGATCACGCTCGACAGCGCGAACCTCGCGCACGCCGACTGCTCGGTCTCACCGGCCTCCTTCGTCCCGCACGGCCTCTGGCTTAATTCCGACAGGAACTCGAACACGTTGACCTCGTGGGCGAGCTCATCGTCGGTCACCTCGGTCTCGCCCATCGTGGCGGCGGGGGGGGCCGCGGCGCTGCACGCGAGCAGCGATGTCAGCCCGAAGATCAGGACGACGAGCAGCATGGAACGGAACCGGAGGTGGGGAGTCACAACGCGTCAGTCTATCCGACGGGCTCGGTGCGACCGACCGCGTCACCAAGGCGGTCCTCGACCCACCGGACGAGCTCGAGCCCGAACACCCGCCCGGGCACCAGGTTCAGCGTCTGCTTCGCGTCGTGGAACGTGGCGCCCGGGACCCGTTCGCCGAGATCCGCGAGGACCTCTTCGGAGAGCGCGACCGGGCGGATCCGGACCTGCTCGCGGAACGTGGTGATCTCCTCCACGCCGAGGGCGGCGGCGGTTGCGCGGAGAGCGGCCACCGCGAACAGCGTCTGCACCTCCGCCGGCAGCGCGCCGTAGCGGTCCACCGTCTCGGCGCGCACGTGCTCGAGTTGCTCGCGGTCACCGGCCGTCGAGATCCGCCGATACAGATCCAGCCGGAGCGCCTCCTGCGCCACCCAACCCGGCGGCACGAACGCTTTCACCGGGAGGTCGATCCGGAGCTCCTTCTCGACGACGACCGGCTCCCCCTTCATCTCGGCCACCGACTGCTGGAGGATCCGGCAGTAGGTGTCGAACCCGACCGCGGCGATGTGCCCATGTTGCTCGGCGCCGAGCAGGTTGCCCGCGCCGCGGATCTCCAGATCGCGCAGGGCGATCTGGAATCCGCTGCCGAGCGCCTGATGCTTGCCGATCGTCGCGAGGCGCTCGTGCGCCTCCTCCGTCAGCTCGCGCGTCGGCGGGAAGAAGAAGTAGGCGAACGCCCGCTCGGTCGAACGACCGACGCGCCCGCGGAGCTGGTACATCTGCGACAGACCGAGCAGGTGGGCGGTGTCGACGATGAGCGTGTTGGCGTTCGGGACATCGAGGCCACTCTCGATGATCACGGAGCAGACGAGCACGTCCGCCTCCCGGTCCCAGAACTTGATCATCTGCTTCTCGAGATCGGCCTCATCCATCTGGCCGTGCGCGACCACGACGCGCGCGTCCGGGAGTTGCTCCTGTAACCACGCGGCCTGCCGGTCGATCGTCGCGACCCGGTTGTGGACCCAGAACACCTGGCCTTCGCGCAGGAGCTCGCGGCGGACGGCGCCGAGCGCCAGGCTCTCGTCATACGGCCCGACGTACGTGAGCACCGGCTGACGGTCCTCGGGCGGCGTGTCGATCGTCGACATGTCGCGGATCCCGGTGAGCGCCATCTCGAGCGTCCGGGGGATCGGCGTCGCCGTCATCGTGAGCACATCGACGTGGGCACGCAGCTTCTTCAGCCGTTCCTTGTGGACCACGCCGAACCGCTGCTCCTCGTCCACGATAACGAGCCCGAGGTCCTTGAACGTCACGTCGCTCGAGAGCAGCCGGTGCGTCCCGATCACGACGTCGATCGCTCCCTTAGCGACCTCTGCGATCACGCGCTTCTGCTCTGACGGAGGCACGAACCGCGAGAGCATCGTCACCTTCACCGGGAAGGGCGCGAAGCGTTCACTGAACGTGATGAAGTGCTGCTCGGCTAACAGTGTCGTGGGGACGAGCACAGCCACCTGCCTGCCGTCCATCACGGCCTTGAACGCCGCACGGACCGCAACCTCCGTCTTGCCGAATCCGACGTCGCCGCAGATCAGGCGATCCATGGGCTTCGCGACCTCCATGTCCTGCTTGACCTCTTCGATCGCGGTTAGCTGATCTCCGGTCTCGTCGTGCGGGAACGCATCCTCCAGTTCGTGTTGCCACGGCGTGTCGGACCCGAACGCGTGGCCGGGCACCGCCATCCTCACGCTGTAGAGGCGCACGAGCTCACCGGCCATGTCGCGAACGGCGCGCTTCACCTTGGCGGTGGCGCGCGCCCAATCGGAGCCGCCCAGACGGTGCAGGCGTGGTGCGTCGCCGCCCAGGTAGCGCGCGACCATCCCCACCTGGTCGCTCGGGACGAAGAGCTTGTCGCCCTCCGCGTACTCCAAGATCAGGTAGTCGCGTTCCGCGCCGGCGAGCGCGCGATGCGTGATGCCGGTGTAGCGCCCCACCCCGTGGATCCGGTGGACGGCGAAGTCGCCGGGCTCGAGCTCCTCAGCGATCGCGTCCGTCCGCCGGCGCGTGAACCGCGGCGCGGTCCGCGTGTGCCGGCGCGAGCCGAACAGATCCTCCTCGGTCGCGATCGCGAGCTTGCCGGCCGCGAACACGAATCCGTTAACGAGCGGCACCTCGACCGTCTCCAGTCGCGGCACGTCCCCCACGACCTCGCGCACACGCTCGAGCGAACCATGTCCGCGCGACGAGATCAGCAGCCGGTAGTCGCGCGTCGAGAGATCCACCAGGCGGTGTCCGAGCTCGGTGGGGTTGCCCTGCGCGCTCCCCCAGTCGGTCAGGCCGAGGTCGAGGCCCTCCGCGAAGTCGGACAGATGGAGCTGCACGTGTTCGCCGAGCGCCTCGTCGAGCGGCCGAAGGACGTGCGGACCCGGCCACCCGATCGCCTCGGCGAGCGCCTCCCCTTCCTCGAAGGCCTGTCGCGCCCGGTCCTGTGTGCGGCGCGCCTGCGTCAACACGACCCACGCCCCGGGCGGGAGCAGCTCGGCGACCGTCGGCATCCGATCGAACAGGAACGGCGCGTACGTCTCCGCTCCCTCGACGAACAGCCCGTCGCCGATCCGCTGCAGCGCGTCGCGGAACCGATCGCCCTCGAGCTGCGCGCGACGGGTGGCGAGGGAACGGAGCGCGTCGTCGGGGATCAACTCGCGTACGGCCGGCGCGAGCACCCGCGCGACCTTTGCGGTGGAGAGCTGCGTCGACGGGGAGAACTCCCGCAACGACTCGACCTCGTCGCCCAGGTACTCGAGCCGTACCGGACGCCTCGCGTCGCCGGCGAACACGTCGACCACCCCTCCGCGGACGGCGAACTCGCCGCGGTGCTCGACCATGTCCGCCCGCGTGTAACCGAGCTCGACCAGTCGTTCCGCGAGCCCGTCGGGCGGCAGCTCGCGTCCGACGACGAGCTCGAGCGGTGGGATCGACCCCAGCGTCGGGATCAGTCCCTGCATCGCCGCGAGCGCCGGGGCGATGAGCAGGAAGGGACCGCGCGCCTCCCGCAACCGATGGAGAGCGTCGGCACGTCGGGCGGCGACCTCGGCGGTCGGGCCGATGCCTTCGTACGGCAGCGCCTCCCAGGCAGGCAGGAGTGCGACCCGGCTATCGCCGAGGTACGCAGACGCGCCGGCAACGAGTGCCTCCGCTTCGCGGGGGCCGGGAGTGACCGCCAGGACGGACGTTTCGAGCGCGCGCGCCAGCCCGGCGACGACCGCGTCCACACCCGCATCGGCATGCGCGAGGATCGGTCGGGCGCGCTCAAGGAGGAGCCGCTCGAACGGCTCCGAGCCGATCAGCGTCCCCAGGGCGTCTTCAACGCTCACGTTGCCTCCGCAAGAACGTCCGGACAGCACGAACAGGCCTCGTCGCGTCGCGACGGGGCCTCCGCGGGAGTGTACCGACCCGTCGGTGCGGGAAGGATGCCGGTCGACTTCCTCTCCATCAGTCGAACGTGTTGCTCACGAGCTGGTTGCGCCGCTCGACGATCCCTGCGGTCAGCTCCGGTTCACCTTCGGTGAGGTTCGCCAGATCGAGGAGGAGGAACGAGAGCACCGCCGCCGCGTCCACTGCTCGCTTCATTGCCCTCGGCTCGACCGGGGCGGTGCGGGCCATCAGGTAGGCGCCGAAGTCGCGCTCGGGATCCATCGAGCCGGGCGCCCATGGGGAGCCGTACAGCCACATCGCCAGGTCGAACGCCGCGGGTCCGGCGCCGGCCTCCTCCCAGTCAAGCCAAACGATCGAGTCGGAGCCCCGGGTCATCACGTTGCCGTACCAGGCATCGCCGTGGACGAGCGTCCGCGGCTCTTCGTCGACCAACGCGAACAGCCGGGAGGGGTCGGCGAGGAAGGCTGCCAACGGATCGGGCAGGCCGGATGCAGCGGGACACGCGCGTGATCCCACGAGCAACTCCTCGCGTTCGCGCCCGAAGACATCCCGGAATCGCCCGTCGATCCCGGTCGCACCCTCGAATAGCTCGTGCATCGGCGCGAGCCGCTCAAGCCCACGCACATCGCCAGGGGCCGCCGGCTCGCCCTCGATCGCCTTCATGAGGATCCAGCCTGGCCCCGAGTCGACCAGGGCCGGCGTGTCGATGGGAAGTAAGGCATCCGCCTGCTCGAAGATGAACGCCTCGCGGGCACACCGATCCTCAGCGCCGAACTTGGCGACCAGGCCGTTGCCGCGCAGAACGGCCGAGGAACCGAGCCTGGTGAGGTCCTCTGGAGAGGACCCGAGCCGTGCGAGCACGCGGGGTGGCAGCTCCGTCACCGCCCGATCGTACGCGGTGCGCTACCGCTCGAGGAACGCGGCGACCCGCGCTCGGATCCCTTGGGCGTCGAGCCCCCGGGCACGGTCGTGATCCGCCGGGGTCCCGTACTCGCGGAGGATCGTCGGCGGCACCCCGATCCATGCGAACCTGGCCGCACGGTGGCTGAGCGCCGACGTGATGGCCGGCGCGATCGCTCCCTCCAAGAACGGCGTCACCGCGATCACCTCGTCCGCGTCCGCCATCTCACGAGCGAGCCCGTCCGTATCGAACGGCGCCATGCTCGTCGCGTACAGCACCGTCACGTCCATGCCGTCCACGGCCTCCAGGGTCCGGTCCAGCATCGGGCCGACCGCGATCGCCGTGGCCCGGTGTCCCCGCTGGATCACCTCGAGCCGCCCGATCTGTACGTCGCGGCTCTCGGCGTTGGTCGCCGTGCTCGGCCGGATGTAGGTGACATGTCCGTTCGCGTAGCTGGCCCGCAGCAGGCTGTCGAGCTCGTCGGCCGTGCCCGGCACGAGCACCTGCATGCCGGGCACGGTGAGCATCGCCTGCACGTCGCCCGGCGAGTGATGCGTGAACCCCTCGGCGGTGTAGTCGTACGAGGCGCCCACGGAGATGAACGTCCCCTGGAGCCCTTGATAGCCGAAGTCGAGCTTGATCTGCTCGAGTGGCCGCTCGACCAAGAACGGCGTGATGGTGTGCACGATCGGGAGGAACCCCTCCATCGCGAAGCCCGCCGCCACCCCGACCATCGTCTGCTCCATGATGCCGACGTTCACAGCGCGGGTCGGGTCGTGATGCCTCGCCCGGCCGAACTGCTCGGTGCTGATCTCCGCCAGCACGAGCGCCACGCGAGGGTCGTCGACCATCAGGTCCGCGGCGGTCTCCCCCGCCTGCTCGCGCATCGAGCGACCGCTCACCATTCTCCCTCCGGGATGTCGGCAACGACCGCGGTGGGTCGCCCGAGGTCGCGAACGCGGAACGCCGCTTCCAGTGCATCGTGGTCGTGCCCGTCGACGACGGTCGCTCGCCAGCCGAACGCCTCCAGCTTCGCGTCCAACGGCTCCATGGACAGGTGGCTGCTGTGATTGTCGATCACGACGACGGTGAGGTTCGTCAGTCCGAGCGTCGGTGCCAGCAGGATCGCCTCCCAGTTCGAGCCCTCGTTGAGCTCAGCGTCGCCCGTCAGCACGAAGACCCGCTGCTCGGCGAGTCCCTTGGCCTGCAACGCGAGCGCCACCCCGACCGCGATCGGCAGCCCGTGGCCGAGCGAACCGGTCGATGCCTCTACGCCCGGAACGAGCACCCGGTCCGGATGGCTCCCGAGCTTGCTCCCCCACTCCATGAAGCCGTCGAGCCACTCCGCGGGGAAGAACCCCAGATGCGCGAGGATCGCGTAGAACGCGACCGGGCCGTGCCCTTTGCTGAGGATGAACCGGTCGCGATCCGCCCGGCTCGGGTCAGCGGGATCGATGTGAAGGACCCGCCCGTACAGCACGGCGAGCGCGTCGAGCGTGGACGTACTGCTCTCGTCGTGCTTCTCGTCACCCGTGGCGTGAGCCATCAGGCGCCGGACCTCGTCGATGTCGATCGTCCCGATATCCATCGTCATCTGCCTATATAGACATCCTCCGATGGAGGGTCTAACCTGTCAAGCGAAATGTCAAGAGATGTCGCCGTCGATGCGAACCGCCTGAAGGCCCTTGGCCACCCTGTGCGCCTGGGCATCGCGATGCGCTTGGCGCGCGAGCCCGAGACGTGCGCCTGCGACTTCGCCGACGTCTTCGAGGTCAGCCAGCCGACCGTGAGCGAGCATCTGCGGGTCCTGCGTGATGCCGGGATCGTCACGACCAAGCGCCGCGGGACGCAGATCTGCTATTCGCTGGATGCATCCGCGGTGCGGCAGATCCGTTCGATGATCAACGCGTTGGAGCCTGTGAAGGCTCGCCGCCTTCATGACGCCCGTTAGCCGGGTCCGTTGTGGCGATCTTGCGCGGCGGCGAACCCCTCCGTTACGAGCGATCGCACCGCATCCGCGCCGCGCTCGACTAGGAGCGCGACATCCGCCTCGTCACGCTTGGGGAACGGCTCCAGCACGTAATCGGCGGGCTCCTGTCGCCCAGGCGGCCTACCCACTCCGAGCCGCACACGACAGAAGTCCGGCGTGCGCAGCGACCGCTGGAGGGACTTCAGCCCGTTGTGGCCGGCGGTTCCACCTCCCATCTTGAGCCGCAGCGCTCCGAACGGCAGGTCGATCTCGTCGTGCACCGCGATCACACGATCGGGCGGGATGTCATGTTTCTTGGCGGTGGATGAGTACGACGGACCGGACTCGTTCATGTAGCGCAATGATCGCGCGAGCCAGAGGCGTTGGCCGTCGACCGAGATCTCCGCCACCTCCACGGGGACGAACCGAGCCTTCCGGAAGCGCTCGCCCGCCCCGCGTGCGAGTTGGTCGACAACCATCGCGCCGAGGTTGTGGCGGGTCTTCGCGTAGCGGTCGCCGGGGTTGCCCAGACCGGCGACGAGCCAGGCCATGAGCTAGCTCTCGCCGCCCTCCTCGGCGGCGGGAGCAGGCGCACCCTCGCCCCCCACGGGAACCTCTTCTCCCTCCGCGACCGGAACCTCGACGGCCTCGGGCGCTTCCTCTCCGGGGAGAAGCAGCTCGGCCTCGGTGCGGAGCGCGGCAGGCGTGATCACCGACAGCACCGCGTCCTCCGGGTTCGTGAGGACCGTGACGCCCTTCGGCACCACGACGTCGCTCACGTGGATCATGTCGCCGATGTTCAGCTCGGTGATGTCGACCTCGATGTGGTCCGGCACGTCCTGCGGCAAGCATTCGACGCGCAGGTCGCGCAGGTGGTGCTCGACCACGCCGCCTTCCTTCACGCCGGCGGCCTCGCCGACCTCGACGACCGGGACCTCGACGGTGATGGTTTGGGTGCGGGACACGGCGAGGAAGTCGATGTGGATGAGCTTGTTGTGGATGTGATCGCGCTGGATCTCACGCGGCATCGCCAGGTGCGGCTTGCCGTCGACCACGAGGTCGAGCAGGACGTTCGAACCTCCGGACGTGTGGAGCACGTGAACCATCTCCCGCGCATCGACCGAGAGCGGCATCGCCACCTGGTCGTGTCCGTAGAAGACCGCGGGCACCCGGCCTGCCGCCCGGAGCTTGCGTGCTACCCCCTTGCCGCTGTCGTCGCGCCGTTCGGCATCCAGCTTCGCGTCCATGGTCATTCCTTCTGGGAGACGTCGGGTTCGGCCGCATATGGTACCGGCTGACCAGCAAGGCCGACCGCGCCGACGTCGGCTAGACCTGGTTGTCGCCGCGGAAGATCTCGCTGACGGACGCGTCCTCGAACACCGCGCGGAGAGCCATCGCGATCAGCGGCGCGATCGACAGCACCCTCAGCTTCGCGAACGACCGCTCCTCGGGGATCGGCACCGTGTTCGTCACGACCACCTGCTCGATCGGGGCCTCCTCCAGCAACTGACGCGCCTTGCCCGAGAAGATCGCGTGGGTCGCAGCGGCGAAGATCGGGCCCGCGCCCTGGGCCTGCAGCGCCTGCGCCCCCTTCGCGACCGTGCCCGCGGTGTCGATCATGTCATCGACCAGCACGCAGGGGCGGCCGTCGACCTCACCGACGACCGCCATCTCTTCGATCTTGTGCGCTTCGATCTTCGAGCGACGCTTGTAGAGGAACGCCAGGTCCGCGTGGAGGTACTTGCGTAGCACCTCGGCCGTCTTGATCCGGCCGGCATCCGGCGCCACGATCACCAGGTCGTCGCCGCGCAGACCGAGCGTGTTCTCCAGATAGTCGGAGAGGATCGGGAGCGCCGTCAGGTGATCGAAGGGCGCATCGAAGTACCCCTGGATCTGTCCGGAGTGCAGGTCCACGGAGACGACGCGATCGGCGCCGGCCGTAGACAACAGGTCGGCGACCAAGCGAGCGCTGATCGGCTCGCGAGACAGTGCCTTGTGGTCCTGCCGCGAGTAGCCGTAATACGGGATCACCGCGGTGATGCGCTTGGCCGACGCCCGCTTCATGGCGTCGATCATCAGGAGCTGTTCCATGATGGCCTCGTTCACGGGCTCGTAGTGCGACTGCACGACGAAACAGTCCGCCCCGCGAACGCTCTCCGCCGCGCGGAAGTAGATCTCGCTCGACGCGAACCGGCGGATCTCCGACTCGCTCACCGGGATGCCGAGGTTCTCGGCGATCTCGTGACCGAGCGCCGGATGGATGGTGCCGGTGAACAGCATCATCCGCTTCTTCGTGATGATCTCCACCACGCCCCCTAGCTCTTCCCCAAGCCCCGATGTTGGGCTTCCTTGCGCTTGCGGTATCCGCGGACGTTCGTCTGCTGGCCGCGTTCGATGCCCAATGCGCCCGACGGCACGTCTTCCGAGATCACTGATCCCGCCCCCGTGCTCGCGTTCCGACCGACCTCGACCGGTGCGATCAACATCGTATCGGAACCGATCGACGCGCCGTCCCCGATCACGGTCCGGTGCTTGCGGAACCCGTCGAAGTTCACCGTGATGGTCCCGGCCCCGACGTTCACGTGGTGTCCGAGCGTGGCGTCACCGACGTAGGCGAGGTGCGGCACCTTCGATCCCTTCCCGATCGTCGCGTTCTTGATGTCGCTGAATGGGCCCGCATAGGAGGCATCGGCCATCACCGTCCCAGGCCGGAGCCGCGTGAACGGCCCGATCCGCACCCCCTTTCCGGCCTGAGAGCCCAGGACGACCGCGAACGTGACCTCGCTCCCGTCGCCGATGGTGGAGTCGACGACCCGCGTCGACGGTCCGACCGAGCATCCCGATCCGATCCGCGTGGCTCCTTCGAGGAAGGTCAAGGGGAGCACGACGGTGTCGCGCCCGATCGCGACGCCGACGTCGATATACGTGGCGGCCGGGTCGACGATCGTGACGCCGTTCGCCATGTGAGCATCATTGATACGAGCGCGGATCACGTGCTCGACCGCGGCGAGCCCTCCGCGCGAATTGACGCCGAACGTCCCGCCGGTGTCCACCGGAACGACCGACACCCGCTCACCTTCGCTCATCAGGATCGGCAAGACCTCGTTCAGGTAGTACTCGCCCTGGCGGTTCTGGCGGCCGACCGCGGGCAGCGCATGGAGCAGAGCCTCGCGCCGGAACACCATCGTGAGCGGCGACACCTCGTGGCTGGCGCGGAGGTCGGCGGGTGCATCCACACCTTCGACGATCCGCTGCAGCCGGCCGCCCTCGTGTACCACGCGTGCGTAGCCGCCCGGTTCGTCCAACTCCGTCACGAAGATCGTGGCGGCGCTCTTCGATCGCCGATGGACCTGGACCAAGCGCTTCACGTCGTCGCCCGCGATCGGGTCGAAGTCGCCGCCGGCTACCAGGATGTCGCTCGCCCGGCCGACGGCCCGGCGAGCCGAGAGCATCGCGTGCCCTGTGCCCAGCAGCTCGGTCTGTTCCACGAAGACGGGCGCCGGCTTCACGCCCCACGAACGGACGGCGTCGCGCACCTCGTCGGCGCCGTGTCCGACGACCACGACGATCTTCGTGGGGCGAGCCGCGGAGACCGACCGCAGGACGTGCCAGAGGGCAGGGCGGCCGCAGATGGGATGCAGCACCTTGGGCGTCTGCGACTTCAGACGCTTGCCCTTGCCGGCGGCGAGGATGACCGCCGCCAGCGTCGGGGACCTCTTCGTGTTCTCGGCCAACCGCGCGTCCAGGCGTCGAGGGACCCACATCATCGAGGGTGGGCGGTCCGGGTGACAAACGCGCTGGCGCTCTCGCGGTTCCGGGGGGAGGAATCGAACCTCCATCTAGGGCTCCAAAGGCCCGCGTCTTGCCGTTAGACCACCCCGGATCAGGCGGTCGGAATCATGCCACGCCCGGCGGACCCGACACGACGAACGACCCGGGGACGGCGGCCGCCAATCGGTCCGCGTGACCCAAGTGCCGCGCGAGCGCCGCGACCGTCGGCCCGCTGCCGCTCATCACGGCTCCGAGCGCACCCACCCCGAGGAAGGCCCCTTTCACCTCCGAGATCTCCGGATGACGCCGGGCGACCGGGCCCTCCAGGTCGTTGAAGAGTGCACTGCCGAGGAGCTCGAGGTTGCCCGCTTCCAGCGCAGCCACCAACGCCCCCGGGTCGGGGCCCGAGGCGGCACCGTCCTCGTCCCACCATCGAAACGCGTCGGGGGAGCGCGTCGGGAAATCGAAGGGCCTGACCGCCCACCACGTCGTTACGACATGGACGGGCATCAGACGTTCCCCGCGCCCGCGGACCACGACCGGCTCGCCCGCGAGTAGCGCCGGCACGTCGGAGCCAACCCGTTCGCCGATCGAGGTCAACGCCTCGTGCGCCAGGCCGCAGCCCCACAGCTCGTTCAGCGCGTGGAGCGTCGCCGCCGCGTCGGCGCTGCCGCCTCCCAGGCCCGCCGCGACCGGGATCCGTTTCACGATTCGGATCTCCGCGCCACGCCCGCGGCCCTCACACCCCTCCGCCAGCGCCAGGGCCGCAACGAGCGCAAGGTTCATCCCCCCGGCGTCGACCGCCTCCGCCAGATGGATCTTGGCGTCCACCGCCACGTCCAGCTTCTCCGCATCCGCCGCCGTAACCTCGTCGGCGAGCGATAACGGGAGCACCAGGCTTTCGAGCTCGTGGTAGCCGTCCTCTCGCGCCGCGAGGACGCGAAGGAATACGTTGAGCTTCGCGTATGCCGCTCGCGTGATGGATCGGGGCGGCGTCAAGGCACCATCTCGGCGATCGACGAGAAGTCCTGCAGCGAGAGCCGCTCGGCGCGGGCGCGCGGCTCGATACCTCGTTCGCGGAGGAGGTCGTCCGCGCGCCCGGGGTCGACGCCCAGCCGCACGACCACGCTCCGGATCGTCTTGCGTCGTTCCGCGAACCCGGCGTCGACGATACGGAACAGCCGGTCAGGGCCGACGTCGACCGAAGGCCGTTCGAGCCGCTCCAACCCGACGACGACCGAGCCCACCGACGGCCGCGGCCAGAACACCGACGGTGGGACCCGGCGAAGCAGCTCCGCGCGCGCGTGGTACGCGACGCGGAGGCCGGCCGGCCCGTAGTGATCGTCGCCCGGTCTCGCCACGAACCGCTCGCCGACCTCGCGCTGAACCATGACGACGATGCGTGCCACCATCGGCGCGTCACGGAGAACAGTGAGCACGACGGGCACGGCGACGTTGAAGGGGAGGTTCGCGCAGAGCGTCCAACGGCCCCCGCCGAGCTCCGTCGGCCAGTTGAGCCTCGTCGCGTCGGCGGCGACGATCGCGACACGGTCTTCGCCGGCCGTCGCCTCGGCGAGCGCGAGCATCAGCGCCCGATCGAACTCGATCGCTCGCACGTGCGCGCCGGTCGCCGCGAGGGCGAGCGTGAGCGACCCCAAACCCGCGCCCACCTCGACCACATGGTCGCCCGGTCCGACGCGCGCGTGCGATGCGATCGCCCTCGCCAGGTTCGGGTCGATCAGGAAGTGCTGGCCCAGGGCCTTGGACGGTCGGATGCCGTGGCGCGCGGCCAGCTCGCGGAGAGCGGCCGCCCCCAGACCGCTACCAGTCGATGCGGACGTCGAGGACCCCTCGCCCGACAGGGGCGAGGATCGAGAAGGCCTCGGGAGAGAGGTCGATGATGCGCCCCGGTGAGAACGGTCCTCGGTCATCGATCACGACGATAACCGTCCGGCCGGTGGCGAGGTCGGTCACGGTGACCGGCGTCCCGAAGGGGATCCAGGGGCTCGCCGCCGTGAAGCCCGACCACGGCGGGTCGTACCAGGTGGCCTTCCCGGTCGCCCGCCCGCTCGATCCTTTGAGGAGGTTGGGGCTCTCCGGTCCCGACTCCCGAACCTCGGGGGTCGGATGGCGGAACGTGTCGCGCATCAAGACCGTGCGCGTCTCGACGCGGCCATTGACGATCACGACACGCTCGGTCACGTTCGCCAGACCCGCCCTGCCGGGGGACACGACGCGCACCTGGCCCGCCGACAGTTGCGCGCTCCATGTCGTACGTGTCGCGAACGGGATCGAGCGGATGGCGGAGCGTGTCAGGACCTGGACGCGGTCGTATACGACGAGCGAGCCGGAGTGAAGGGGGGTGCTGGGCGGTGGTTGGACGCGGTCATCGACGCCGGGAGTGATCCCCATGGCCGAGAGGAGCTCCCCGGCGGTGCGTGCGTTGGAGATGACGCCGTAGACCTTCCCCGCCACGACGGCTCTCACGCTCACCACCGGAGATGTTCCGGCGTTGTCCACGGAGGCCGGAGCCTCGGCGAGCTCCGCAGCGATCCTCGCTGCGGGTCCGCTGCTCGCATCTTCCACCACCCAGACCCCCACACCTGTGAGCGCCGGGTTCACCACGCTCGACAACGTGTCGAACGCGGCCGACCCGGTGAGCGAGCCGACCGACGCGCGGGGCGCGGGACTCACCACCACGGTCATGCCGTCGGCGAGGACGGTCGCCAGCGGCGGCGCCACGCGGGTTCCGGAGGAGAGCTCGATGCCTTGCCTCTCCAGCAGGTCCCCGACGTTCACGGAGTTCGTGCTGATCGATCGCGCCTGCTGGCCCACGATCAGCACGACGTTCGTGCGCGAGGCCAACAACAGCGCCCCGCCGACGAACGCGAGAGCCACGGCGAACGCTGTCGCCTGGATCGTTCGATGGATCCGCAATCTGCGGACCCGTGAGGGGCGAACCGCCAACCTTCCTCCAAGGGATCGAGGAAGGCTTCAGGGGGAAGCGGCTGGGCCGGACCGAAGCCCTCGTACGCACGGGCCGTGACCCTAGCAAACCCTCAACCCTCACTGCAACCTTGAGAGCGAACGCCCGTTCGGTGGAAAACCGGGTGCACTTCCGCCCGCTCCCGAGCGTTCCGGTCGCCTTCTACTGGAGTCCAGGGAACGCGAAGCGCGCGTTCGCCGTCGTCGCGTCGACGATCTCGGCGACATCGGCGTCGCGGACGCGCGCGATCTCGCCGATCGCCGCGAGGACGTTCGCCGGTTCGTTGTCAGAGCCGCGCAGTTTCTGTGGCGCGAGGAACGGACTGTCGGTCTCCGCGAGGATGCGATCGAGCGGCAGCGACTGCGCCGCCTGCCGGAAGCGCTCGTTCTTCGGATACGTGATGTTGCCGGCGAAGCTCACCCAGTAGCCGCGCGCCGCGCACTCGCGCGCGATGTCCGCGTCGCCGCTGAAGCAATGGATCACGACGCGCTCGGCCGATCCCTCATCCAATACTCGAAGGACGTCGGGCCACGCTTCGCGGACGTGGACGACGAGCGGCTTACCTGTCTCGTTCGACAGAGCGATATGGATCTTGAGCGCGCGCACCTGATCCTCTACGGGCGAATGCATCCGGAAGAAATCCAGACCGCACTCCCCCACGCCGACGACGCGTGGATCGTAGAGCAGCTCCTCGATCCGGGCGCCCGCCTCACTGTCGAACAGGCTGGCGTCGTGTGGGTGCATACCGGCCGTGGCGAACACACCCTCGATCGAATCCGCCAGCTCGAGGGAGCGGCGGCTCGTCTCGGGGTCCACGCCCACGCAGATCAGCCGATCGACGCCGACAGCCTTAGCAGCCTCGACCGCACCTGAAGGTTCGTTGTCGAGGAGGAACAGGTGGCAGTGGGTATCCACCGCGCCCGGCTTCACCGTCAGTTCAGGGTTCTGGTCTCCCATCGAGCGGCCACGATACCGGGTCTCACGGTTCGGTCGATACGGGGAGCTTCACGTGAAACACGGATCCGTCAAGACTCACCTGGGAGTGGAGGCGTGGGCCCTACGCGGAGTCGAGCCTGGGGAAAAGCGACGCGCCCTTCGTCGTCTTCGTCGTGGCGGCCAGGCCGCCCCACGCGGCGGCATCCGGCAGGCGGCGGTCCTGTAGATCCGTGAGACCAAGCTGCGACCAGAGCTCGGCGGCGGCGCGCGGCATGATCGGCGAGATCAGCACCGCGAGGATGCGAAGCGTCTCGGCCGCGGCGTACAGGATGCTGCCCAGTTCATCGCGCCTGGCCGGGTCCTTGATCTTCCAGGGTTCCTTCTCCACCAGATAATGGTTGGCCCTGGCAACGATGTCCCACACGGCGGCCAACGCGGGCGAGAGCTCTACGTTGTGCATATGGGCTTGGTAGCGCTCGGCGGCGTGACCGGTGACCGCCGGGAGATCGGAGTCGGCGCCCTCGACGATCGGGGCGGGGACGATCCCGTCGAAGCCGCTCGCGAGCATCGCCAGGACCCGGCTCGCGAGGTTGCCCAGACCGTTCGCGAGATCGGCGTTGTGACGCTCGACCATGGCCTCGAACGAGAAGCTGCCGTCCTGGCCGAACTGGATCTCACGCATGAAGTAGTAGCGGTAGGAGTCCACGCCGAACACGTCCAGGAGTTCGAAAGGGTGGATCCCGGTCAGGTTCGTCTTCGACATCTTCTTCCCACCGACCGTCAGGTACCCGTGGGCCCAGACCTGTGTGGGCGGCTCGACGCCTCCCGCCATCAGCATCGCGGGCCAGTAGATCGCGTGGAACCGGAGGATGTCCTTGCCGATCGAGTGGATGGTCGCCGGCCACATGCGCGCGAACCGCTCGGCGTCGTCGGCGTAACCAGCGGCGGTGATGTAGTTGGTCAACGCGTCGAACCAGACGTAGCAGACGTGCTTCGGATCCCGCCAGCTTTCCGGGGCCCAGCCGGTCGAGGAGGTGGCCAAGGTCATCGCCGAGGTCATCGAGAAGCCGCGCGCAGACGTCTACACGCGCCCCGGTGCCCAGCAGATGGTCGTCGGGTACTTCGCCGCGGACGACATGGGCCTGGCCGAGCAGCAGCCCCCCTTCGTCCGCGGACCCGCACCGCGGTAGCCTTCTGTTACCCAACCTCACGAGGTGACCGTGGCAGTCCACCCTCCCAGGGGGAGAAGGAAGGAGTGAGGGGACCGCCGATCGCCCTCAAACTGGGTGTCATCCTGAGCCCGCCGCCGGCGGGCGAAGGATCCACCGCACCTGGAGCGCTTTGCTCTCAAACCCTCCATTGCGACGAAGGGGACATTCGGGTCTTCTAATGCAGCGCCCTGCTGACACCATGCTTCTCGTAGCGGCCGCCCGGCGGCCGGCTGCGTGCCGCCCAAACACCAGACGCGCACGCAGTCGTCATCCCCGCGAAAGCGGGGATCCAGCGGCGCCGTTCCTTGCCTGCGTTCCGATCACTCCGCCACTCTGGATTCCCGCCGGAGCCTGCCCCGGACCCCGATCCGGGGCGGGAATGACGTAATCGTGCGGGACGGCACAACGCGATGGACACAGCGTTGGCGACGGGTATTGCCCTCACCCCAGCCCTCTCCCAAAAGGAGAGGGAGTTCGATGCCACCGTGCTGCAAGGCGGCCCATCTCTATTCCCTCTCCCAGGGGGAGAGGGACAGGGTGAGGGGACGGCACAACGCAACTGGCAGCGCCGTGGCACCATCCCCAAACGAGAACCCCGAGGTACCGTCGGACGTAGATAGGGGCGTGAGGAAACAGACACCGTGCTCTCCCCAATCGGGGGTGCACTTTCGCGGCCGGAGCTTCGCCATGCTCCGGCAGCGCCCAAACAATCCATTGAGAAGAGGAGGAACAGATGCGATCTAGCCAACGTGTGGTAGCAGTTTGTGTGCTCGCCGTACTGGCGTTCGCGGCCGTGGCGACGGCTCAGGACGCGGCGCTCGTCGAAGAAGCTCCAGGGCTTCGACGCCTATATGGCCAAGATCCTCAAGGACTGGAACGCGCCGGGATCGGCGTCGGCATCGTCGTCGGCGACAAGCTCGTCTTCGCCAAGGGCTACGGCTATCGCGACTACGGGAAGAAGCTCCCCTTCACCCCGAAGACCCTCTACCAGATCGCGTCGAACACGAAGCTCTTCACGGCGGTGGCCGCGGGTCTGCTCGTCGACGAGGGGAAGCTGACCTGGGACAAGCCGGTCCGCGAGTCGGTCCCGTCGATCCAGTTCTACAACGACCAGCTGAACAAGACCGTCACGCTGCGCGACATGCTGGCCCACCGCACCGGCATCACCCGCCACGACACGATCTGGTACCAGTCGGATTTCTCGCGCAAGGAGCTGTTCGGCGCTGAAGTACCTGGAGCCGCAAGAGCCGCCGCGGACGATCTTCCTCTACAACAACCTGATGTATGCCGGCGCCGGCTACCTGATCGAGCTGCAGTCCGGCAAGACCTGGGAGGAGTTCGTCGCGAGCGCATCTTCAGGCCGCTCGAGATGAACACGTCGTCTTTCGGTCGCCGACATGCTCGAAGCAGCCCGACTTCGGCGTCGCCCTTACACGGAGAAGCGCGACACCTTCGAGCTCTACAGATCCCCTACTACGAGGACACGGCCGGCATGGCCCCGCCGGCGCCATCATCTCCAACATCGAGGACATGTCCCACTGGCTGATCGCCCTGATGAACGAGGGAAGTACGAGGGCAACCAGGTCCTGCCCGCCCGACGTGCTCAAGGCCACGCTCCAGCCGGCGATCGCGCCTGCCCAACACGCTCGGGCGAGATGCGCGGCTACTGGGAGATCCTGAATCCGGCCTACGGCATGGGCCGCTGGACCGCCTCGTATCGCGGGCAGCTGCTGGCCTACCACGGCGGCGACCTCGACGGCTTCCATTCGCAGGTCTCCTTCATGCCCAAGGAACGGATCGGCGTGATCGTCTTCGTCATCGGCGACCACTGCGCCAGCCTCTACAACACGTCAGCTACAACGTCTACGAGCGCCTGCTGGGCATGGACCAGACGCCCTGGAGCGAGCGGCGGCTCGAGATGCGGCTGAAGGGCAAGAAGGCGGGAACGGAGGCGCGGGCGAAGGCCGGCGCCGACCAGTGCCAAGGACACCAAGCCCTCGCACCCGCTGGCCGACTACGCGGGCGAGTACGAGCATCCGGCCTACGGCGTCATCAAGATCGAGATGAAGGACGGCGAGCTCCAGTTCGATTTCCACAAGATCGCTTCCCGCTGACGCACTTCCACTACGATCGCTTCGACACGCCCGACGACGAGCACTTCGGCAAGTGGTCGGTCAATTTCGGCACGAATCCGCAGGGCGACGTCGACAAGGCGCTCATGTCGCTGGACGAGGCGCGAGGCGACCTTCACGCGCAAGCCCGAGACGCTCGACCCGAAGCTCCTGCGAGCAGCTCGCGGGGACCTACGAGACCCCCAACGGCGCCAAGTTCCAGGTCGTCCTCAAGGAGGACGGCAGCCTTTCGTCGTGCTTCCCGGGCAGCCCGACGAGAAGCTGATCCCCTACAAGGGCCTCAAGTTCCGCATCCCGGACTTCTCCGACGTGATCTTCGAGTTCGTCGTCGAGAACGGCCAGGTAAAGGCCCTCAAGCAGCGGGATCCCTCGGGGGAATTCACCTTCACGCGGAAGTA
>CAVOIB010000009.1:0-232023 GCA_963695975.1 uncultured Actinomycetes bacterium
GTGGGCCCGGGTGCTCACGACCGCTCCGCCGGCGGCGGGATCGCCTTCCGGGGAGGCCGACGCGACGATGCCGATCATCAGTCGCAAGTAGTTGTACGCGGAGCCGCTGCAGATGACGGGAGCTCGGCTGTCCGCCGGCGCGCGTGCGTATCGCGACGTGCACCTCGACGACTCGGTAGCCGGCCCGGCACACCATGAGCAGCACCTCGACGGTGTCGGCGAGGTATTCGACGGGGTAGTCGCGAGCGAGCATGGCGACGACGGGTCCGTCGAAGGCACGAAAGCCGGACGTCGTGTCGGTGAACGACTGGCCGGTCTGCCAACGCACGACCCGGTGGAGGGACTTCACGCGCGCTCCCGCACCTTGCTCACCTCGAACGACGAAGCGCCTTCCATGCCGGCGAACCGTGACCCGATGACCATGTCGGCGCCCACGTCGAGCCGTCGAGCAGCGTTCCGATCGTCGCGGGGTCGTGCTGGCCGTCGGCGTCGACCACGACGACCCGTTGGTATCCCTGGTCCACCGCATAGCGCAGCCCTGTGCGCACTGCGGCGCCTACGCCGAGGTTGAACGGCAGCCGAGCGACCTTCACGTCAGCGAGAGCGGCCACCCTGGCCGTGGAGTCTCGCGAACCGTCGTCCACGACCAGCACGTCGAGGTCGGGCACGACGTCACGGGAGTTACTCCAGGGTTCCCGGCAGCGCCTGCTCTTCCTGGAACGCGGGCACGACGACGAGCGTGCGCGGGCCGCTCATCCGATCTGCTCTTCGACATACAGCCAGTCGCCGCCCCACGAGCTCACACCGATAGGGCCGGTCGGTGCCTGTCCATGCGAGCACCGAGAACTTGTACGGGAAGAAGTGGATATGCGGGTTGAACGTGACCCGGTATGGCCGTTGCCGAGGCACCACGACGACGAGTCGCTTCGCCGCGACTCTGCGCAGCTCGGCGACCGCGACCCCGAGGTGCTGCACGTGCTCGAGCGTGTGCGTGGAGACGACGGTGTCGAATGCATCGTCTCGGAAGGGCAGGCGTTCGATGTTCGCCTCACAGAGGATCGGGCCCTGATGGCGGATGGCGCGGTCACCGGTTGCGAGTGCGACGTCGACACCGACGACGCGGTGCTCACGAGCCAGGATGCTCGCCAGGTATCCCTTGCCACAGCGCGGACGTCGAGCACGGTCGAGCCCACGACCGAAGCGACGACGCCCTCGAGCGACTCGGTCGTGAGATCGGTGTCGCCCTGCTCGAATCGGGTCTGGAGGCTGCGGTAGAGCGCGCCGTACTCCTCAGGCGAGAGCGTGCAAACGCGCGCCCTTCAGCTCGTCGATCGGGATCGGCAGCTCGCCGTACATCGATCGGGCAGCTCGCCGCAAACAACCACGAGTCGCGGAGCGGGGCGCACCCAGCGATCGAGAGCGTCGTTCCACCGCATCGACGCGCGCCCGACTCATCTTCATCGTCGCAGCCTCATCCTCACGGGTCATGCCTTCCCGATGAGCGGCGAGCACCCGCTTGCGTTGCCCCATGATCGGCCGCTCGAGGAATCTCGAGGCTGATCGCGGCCGTCGCGCTGCTGAGCACCATGGTCATGAGGAAGAGCTGCGGGAACGGCGCTTCCCATTGCCCCATCCGAACCAGTCGGAGATGTGGGTGATGAAGAACTGGTGCCACAGGTAGATGCCGTACGAGATCGATCCCATGTACGCCATGAACGGATGCGACAGGAAGCGCCGGAGGAGGCCCTTGCGTTGGTCCCCGAACACCGCGGGCAGCATGAGGAAGAGCGCGCGAGTCCGTAGATCGTCTGGCGGAGCATCTCTCGGCCGTCGCTCGCCCTGAAGAGCCCGAGCAGCAGGCCGAGCTGGGTCGAGACGAACCAGAACAGGCCGATCGCGATCCAGCCAGCAGACCGGCGGGGTGACGTCCGATGGCGTCAGTCGCCGAGCGCACGACCGAGCGGTGATCGGCCCATGCTGAGATCACGGCGAGCGCCATGCCGACGCAGAACAGCTCGATCAGTGACGGAAGCCAGTAGGCGGTGAGCGGCTTCCAGCTCGGGTCGAGCCAGGGTGACCAACCCGCGCCAGCACGTACGACAGCACGACCAGCCCGCCGAGCCACGCGAGCAGCCGCATCGCCTGCGTGTTGATGGTGCTCGTGCCCGCGAGCTTGCGCATCCACCTCGCCCAGAACGGCAAGAACACGTAGAAGCTCGCCTGGGTCGCGAGGCTCCACGACTGCGTGATGGCCCCGATCACGAACCGCATGAAGTAGATCTGGGTGAGGCTCATGTACACGAGCAAGCCGAAGAGGCTGTGCACGACGATGCCGCCGAGGATCACTTGGAGGAAGAGCGCCGCCCAGTACGCGGGGAAGATGCGGAGCACCCGGCGGGTCCAGAAGTCGGCCCGCCCGATCGGCTGCGTGCCGGAGAACTGCGCCGAGACATACGGGCGGAAGAGCAGGAAGCCAGACAGCCCGAAGAAGATCGGCACGCCGATGTCCATGCGGCCCACGTACGCGCCCCAGCCGTAGCGGAACGTGTCTCCCGACGCGAATCCCGAGTGGTGCATGACGATGAGCGTCGCCGCGATCGCCCTCAGGCCGTCGAAGCACGCGAAGTGACGGTTGACCGACCCTGCATGGCCGGAACCGAGATCGGCGGCCGTGGTGGTGGTCATCTGCTCATCCGGTGATGGGCACGCTTCGCCCGGTGCCCTTCGAGTGAGAGGAGGAGCCCTCCTCGTGGTACTCCTGCTCGGTGTTCACCGCCCAGATGTCGCTGGTGCGGCACCGTCAAGGATGTTGTCGACGGCCGTCATCGCCGTGAGCATCGAGTGGTCCTGGTTGTTGTACTTGTGCATGCCGTTGCGGCCGACCGGATAGACGTTGGGTGCGTGCTCCTCCAGCCACCCTCGCATCACCAGCACGTTCGCCTCGTAGGTGGAGTCGTACACGGGGTACGCCTTCGGTGTGCGCACGACGTAGCCGGCCTCGACCGCGTCAGGGTCGACGAGCCCGATGTGCGCCAGCTGGACGCGGCG
Source organism: uncultured Actinomycetes bacterium (assembly GCA_963695975.1). Taxonomy (GTDB): domain Bacteria; phylum Actinomycetota; class UBA4738; order UBA4738; family HRBIN12; genus JBBQVZ01. The sequence goes on from CAVOIB010000009.1 coordinate 3,049, forward strand.
AGCGTGACGAGATCGTCGTCGGCCATCTCCCAGAGCTCTGGTCACCGACGTTGACGAAGTACTCCATGCCGAGGCACGTGTGGCCCGGCTTCACCATGTACGGCGACCAGTTCCGAAAGTTCTGGATGCGGCCGACGATCACGTCGGGCGAGTGCACATAGATCCAGTTGTCGGGAAATGAGAAGGCGTCAGGGACGACGAGCGCCACCGTGATGAAGTCGCGGTACTTCACCGCGTGCGGCCGCGGCGACCACCTCCGCGGGCGGAGGCGGATCCATCGCCCGGAGGAGCGCGCTCATCGGCATCGACGAGATCACGGCAGTCGCCACATAGGTCGTCGGCACACCGTCGGTCTCCGCGGTCACGGTCACGGCCCGGCCATCGTGATGGTCGACCTGGGTGACCGAGGTCTCCATCAGCACCTTCGTGCCCGCCGCCTCGACCTTCTCGGCGCACACCTCCCACATCATCCCGGGGCCGTACTTCGGGTAGTTGAACTCCTCGATGAGCGAGGTGATGTCCTTCTGGTTCCGCTTCGGGAGGATCGCGTTGACGACCGCCTTGCCGAACGAGAGGTTTAGGCTGAGCGGCCCAATCCGCCGGCAGCTTGTCGGCCGGGATGCCCCACACCTTCTCCGTGTAGCTCTTGAAGAACATGCGGTACAGGCGCCAGCCGAAGCGGGCCGCGGTCCAGCCCTCGAAGGTCGTCTGGTCCGTCGGCTTCTTGATGCGGACCCCGATGTACGAGCACCCGCAGAGGAACGACTCCCAGACCCCGACGACCTTGAGCACGTTCATCGCGCGGCAGCGGGTAGTCGAAGAACTTGTTCTTGTAATAGATGCGGCTCATGCGGGGGCGAAGCAGGAAGTCCTCGTCCGGGAGGATCTCGTGCCACACCGTCTCGACCTCGGCACCTGGGTGAAGAAGCGGTGCCCCCGATGTCGAAGCGCCAGCCATCCCGCTCGACCGTGCGACTGATGCCGCCGACCACCGAGTCGGCCTCGAGCACCGTGGCGACCTGCCCGCGCTTGGTGAACTCCCATGCCGCAGTGAGCCCGGCGGGCCCGGCGCCGATGATGACAACCTGCTCGACCTGCTCTGTCTCAGTGTCGGTGTCGGTGCCAGTGTCAGTGTCGGCCATCGCGGTCGGCGCGCTCCTGCAGTCGGGGGTGGTGCTCGAGAGGTGGGTGGGCGCGGCAATGATTGGGCCGCAGTAGGTGCGAAGGCTACCGTTTCGCGCCGTGGCGGTCACGAACACCCAGGCCACGGCGCCTCCCGCCGAGCCTGAGGTGACCCCCACGAAGCGCCCTTCTGACGGCTGGTCAGGGCGGGCTGGGTCGCAGTCGGGGTCGCCGTCGCCGTGGGGGTGGCTGCGGTTCTGGACGCGGTCGCACCTCTGGCTCGACGAGGCCCTGTCGGTCAACATCGCCCGACTTCCGGATCGGGGAGATCCCCGAGGCGCTCCGCCACGACGGGCATCCGCCGCTCTACTACGCGCTCTCCACGGATGGATGTCGGTCTTCGGAGAGAGCGACCGGGCGGTGCGCGCACTCTTGGGAGTGTTCGCCGTCGCCGCGTTGCCGCTGATGTGGCTTGCAGGCAAGCGGCTCGGTGGGCGAACGGCGTGGGGATCGCGGTCGGTGCTGCTCGCACTCAACCCGTGGACGCTGCGCTACGCGACCGAACCGCGGATGTACTCGCTCGTCGTCGCGCTGGTCCTCGCTGGCTACTTGCTGGTGACCAAGGCGCTCGAAGACGACGGTGTCTGGTGGCTGGTCGGGATCGTCGCGGTCACAGCCACACTCCTGCTGACGCATTACTGGGCGCTGTATTCGTCGCGGCGACGGTGGTGCTTCTGGCGCTGCGGATGCGTCGCGCGACACGCGGCGGGCGGCCTCCGGGTAGTGGTCGCGGATCCGCGGTCGGGAGCCTCGCGTTCGTCCCGTGGCTTCCCTCGTTCGCTTACCAGGCGGCTCACACCGGCACTCCGTGGGCGAAGCCCATGCGGCCCTCGACGATCCTGACCGTCACTGCGAACGACCTCGGCGGCATCGGTTCAGAAGGCCAGATCGTCGGCTTCGTCCTCACGTTGCTCCTGCTGCTCGTGCGTTGTTCGGCGCGGCCCGCGATCGGCGGCACATCGACCTCGACCTCCACACCGTCCCTCAAGTGCGGATGGAGGTCGCGGTCACCGGCCTCACCCTCGCCTTCGGGCTTGCCGCGATCTTCGTCACGGCGGGCACGATCGCCGGCGACAACACGATCCTCGTCCTCGGCCGGGAGGGCGTCACCGCGGCGACGCTCGAGCGGTCCCTCACGCAGATCATGGAGGCACAACGATGAAACGAGCGGTGCTCGCGTACAGCGGCGGACTCGACACGTCCGTCACGATCAGGTGGTTGGCGGAGCAGGGCTACGATGTGCACGCTGTCGCCGTCGATGTCGGGCAGCAGGAGGACTTCGCGGCGGTGGTCGAGCGCGGACGGCTGGCCGGCGCCGCCGACGTGCGCGTCGTCGATGCGATCGACCGGTTCGCTCAGGAGTACCTGACGCACGCGATCAAGGCGAACGGTCTCTACGAGGGCAAGTACCCGATGGTGTCGGGCCTCGCGCGACCGCTGATCGTGGAGGAGGTGGTGAAGGTCGCGCGCGAGGTGCGCGCCGGCGTCGTTGCGCATGGATGCACCGGTAAGGGCAACGACCAGGTGCGGTTCGAGCTGTCGTTCGGCGTGCTCGCCCCGGATCTGGATGTGCTGGCGCCGATACGCGACGCGAACATCCCTCGCGAGAAGGCGCTGATCCTGGCCGAGGAGTGGGGGATCCCCGTCGCATCGATCGTCAGCTCCTACTCCATCGACGAGAACCTCTGGGGCCGCACCGCCGAATGTGGTCCTCTCGAAGACCCATGGGTGGCACCGCCGGAGGACGCCTTCGCCCGGACCGCAGCGCCCACCGAACGTCCCGTTGGCCCAGCTGAGATCGTGATCGCCTTCGAGCGCGGCCTGCCCGCGGCGCTCGACGGCGACGCGACCGATCTGCCCGCGCTGATCCGGACGCTCGACGCGCTCGGTGGGTCCTACGGGTTCGGTCGCGTCGACATGATCGAGAACCGGCGCGTGGGCATCAAGTCGCGCGAGCTCTATGAGGTCCCGGGCGCACTCGCGATCATCACCGCGCACCGTGCGCTCGAGGATCTGACGCTCGAGCGCGAGGTCGCGCACGAGAAGCCGCGGATCGAACAGCGGTGGACCGACCTGGTGTACGACGGGCAGTGGTTCTCGCCGCTCCGTCTGGCGCTCGATGCGTTCGTCGACGCCACGCAGACGCAGGTAACCGGCGACGTCCGGCTCCGGTTCGAGTCGGGGGCGTGCACCGTAGTGGGGCGGCGTTCGGCCAACTCCCTCTACGACCTCTCGCTCGCGACGTACGGGAGCGGTGACGCGTTCGATCAGTCAGACGCGAAGGGCTTCGTCCGCCTCTACGGGCTGCCGCTCAAGGTTTGGTCCGCGAAGCAGGGCGGCGTGTGACCGACCCGGCCCGGACTGATGCTCCGCTCTGGGGCGGGCGGTTCTCCACGTCGCCGGCGCCCGAAGCACAGGCGCTCGGCCGGAGCATCGGGTTCGACGTCCGTCTGGCGGCCCAGGACGTGGACGCGTCGATCGCCCACGTGCGCGCGCTGCAGGATGCGGGACTGCTCAACCAGGAGGCGGCGACGCAGCTCGAGGATGGGCTCGCCGCCGTCGGTCACGAGATCGCTGAGGGAAGGTTCGCGTTCGACGATGCGGACGAGGATATCCACTCCGCGATCGAGCGTGGCGTGACCGAGCGCTTGGGCGACCTGGGCGCGCGGCTGCACGCCGGTCGTAGCCGGAACGACCTGGTGGTCACCGATCTGCGCCTGTGGCTGCTCGCCGCCGGGCGGCGGATCGACGGGTTGCTCGCGATGCTCGTGCGCACGCTGGTGGCACGGGCACGCGAGCATGCGGACACCGCGATGCCGGGGACGACCCACCTGCGTCCGGCACAGCCGGTCACGCTCGGCCACCACCTGCTCGCGCACGCCTGGGCGTCGCTCCGGGATCTGGAGCGGTTCGATCAGTGGGCGAACCGGACGTCGACAGGCGCTCTGGGTGCGGGAGCGCTCGCGACCTCCACGCTCCCGCTGGATCCGGACATGACGGCGGCCCGGCTGGGGTTCCGCCGTGCGTTCGCGAACTCGATCGACGCGGTCTCCGATCGCGACTTCGTGCAGGAGTTCCTCGCCGACGCGGCGATCTGCGCGACGCATCTGTCGCGGCTGGGGGCCGATCTCGCGCGTTTCACCGACCCGACGCTCGGGTGGGCTGAGCTCGATGAGGGCTACGCCACCGGGTCCAGCATGATGCCCCAGAAACGGAACCCCGACACCGCCGAGCTGGCGCGTGCGAAGGCGGCGCGGATCGCGGCGGGGTTCTCCGGTCTGACGTCGGTGCTTCAAGGTCTGCCGCTCGGCTACCACCGGGACCTCCAGGAGGACAAGGAGCCCGCGTTCAACGCCGCGGACACCCTGGAGCTGGTGGTGGCGGCGTTGATCGGGGCCGTCGAGACGGTGCGGTTCGACGTCCTCGCGATGCGCAAGGCGGCCGAGGCCGACGAGCTGTTCGCGACCGACCTGGCCGAGGCGCTCGTGAAGGCAGGCGTGCCGTTCCGGACGGCGCATCGGCAGACGGGAGAGTTGCTGCGGCGCCTGTCCAGCGAAGGCCGATCGCTCCGGGACCTGAAGGACGACGAGTGGAAGGACCTCGGCCTGACGGACGGCGCTTCGATGCTGGATCCCGACGTCGCGATCCGCTCCCGCGCGATGTCGGGCGGGCCCTCTCCGGAGAGCGTCGTCACGCAGGCGGAGGCGATCCAACGAGCGCTCGCCGGCCGAACACACGACGTCTAGTGTCGATCGCCCCTCGGGTTCCTCACGCTCGCGAGCGGCGCAGGACCACGATGCCGAGCGCGATCATCGCCAACGCGAAGGCCACGAGCGCGAGGAGCCAGCCAGCTACCTCGTCGAGCCCCGAGCCGCCGATCATCACCGCTCGGAGTGCGGCGACGGCATACGTGACGGGGAACAAACGCGAGAGCCACTGCAGCGGAGGCCAGAGCGTCTGCACAGGCCAGAAGAGGCCGCCGAGGAACACCTGGGGGAGCAACACGAGGGGGATGAACTGGATCACCTGAAGCTCGTTCCGCGCGAAGAACGAGAGCGCGATCCCGAGGTTCACGACACCGACCACCAACAGGGTCAACACGGTGAACACGATCCAGGTCGGACCGGCGATCTCCGCGTGCAGCACGAGCGTCGCGTATCCGAGCACCAAGAGCCCTTGGATCATCGCGAATCCGAGGAAGCCCAGCAGGTACCCGACGAGGATCTCGCTCTCCGTCACGGGCGAGGCGAGCAGTCGCTCGAGCGTCCCAGACGACCGTTCCCGCAGGAACGAGACGCTCGTCAACATGAACGTGAAGAGGAACGCGAAGACCGTGATCATCGCGGGCGCCGCGTAGGAGATCGTCGAAGGCCGCTCGTTCGTCGGCAGGTCGATCCTTTCGACCGTGATGCCGGGAAGGTCGCCGGGCGGGACAGGCTGTCCCCGCGTCGCCGCGGCCGCGCTCGCGGCCGCGAAGGTGATCGGCGCCTCGACCTGGACGTCGGTGCCTCGGACGACCACCAGGACGGGACCTAGCGTCGCCGCCGGGCCGACGCCGACGCCTTCCGCGAGCACGAGTCCGGACAGCGTGCCGTCCTCGACCTGCGCTCGGCCCGTGGCCTCGTCCGGGACGGTCACCACCTCCAGGCCGGGTTGCGTCCGGAGTACCTCCTGGAACGCAACGACCGGCGCGTCTGCGCCGCCGGGATCGGGGACCACTTCGACCACTCCCACCTTGAGGGGTTCCCGGTTACCGGAGACCATGTACCCGATCAACGCCATCACGATGAGCGGGACGACGACGATCAACGCCAACGAGCGAGGGTCGCGGCGGAACCCACGGGCGATGCGGAGCGCGAGCGCACCGATCCGCGCGCCGCTCACGGAGCCTTGCCTTCTCCGGCGTCACGGAACACGAGGAACGCGTCCTCCAAGGCGTCGGCGCCCGACCGGCGCCGCAGCTCATCGGGGGAATCCACGGCGGTCACGCGGCCGTCCGACACGAACGCGACACGGTCGCACCGATCCGCCTCCTCCAACACGTGTGTGGTGACCACGATCGTGGCGCCCTCGTCGCGCAGGCCGGCGAAGTACGACCAGAGCGTTCGGCGCAACACCGGGTCGATCCCGACCGTCGGCTCGTCGAGCAGGATGATCGACGGTTCGTGGATGAGCGCGCACGCGAGGTTCGTGAGCTGTCGCTGGCCCCCGGACAGCTCGCGGATCGGCTGGTCGATCTTGTCGGACAGCGTGAGGAGTGCGAGCAGCTCGACCGTGCGTCTGCGGATGTCGCCCAGTTGGATCCCGTAGATCCGGCCGAAGAACTCGAGGTTCTCGCGGACGGAGAGGTCGTCGTAGAGGGCCGGCGCCTGCGTCATGTAGCCGATGTGCGAGGCGATCTGACGCCCGGGCGGTCGGTCCAGGACGGAGACGCTCCCCTCGGTCGGCGCGAGCAAGCCGGCGACGACGCGGATGAAGGTCGACTTCCCGGCCCCGTTCGGACCGATCAACCCCAGTGTCTCGCCGCGGCGGACCTCGAGATCGAAGCCGTCCAACGCGCGGAGGCGGCCGAAGGTGCGCACCACTCCGCTGGAGACGATCGCCGAGCCGGTCATGGGCGGTATCTTCCCGCGGACGCTTCGCATCGCTCAGGGTCGCGAGACCCTCGCGCCGTGGGGCGGATGGCGCGAGCGGTCAGCCGCGAGCCGTGCCGAGGGCGTCCTCGGCGACCGGTTCGCGCGGCGAGGCGAGCGGCACCGTGACCCTGAAGGTGCTGCCCTCACCCGCTTCGCTCCGGACCTCGATGCGTCCGTCGAGCGCCTCGACCAGACCTTGGACGATGTGCAGGCCAAGGCCGACGCCGCCGTACGCGCGCGTGGACGATTGGTCTACCTGGTAGAAGCGGTCGAAGACCCGCGGAAGGTCGCCGGAGGCGATGCCGACCCCGAAGTCCGTCACCCAGAACGTGAGGCTCGCGCCGTCGAAGCGGGCGCCGACCGCGACCGGGTCCGGCGCCATGGAGTACTTGAGCGCGTTGTCGAGTAGGTTCACGAGGATGTCCTGGACGCGGGCGCGGTCACAGGCCACCGGCGCGAGGTCGGTGGGAACGTCGTTCGAGATCCGCTCCCCCGATCCGTGGAAGTCAGCGATCGCCTGTTGCACGAGTTCACGGAAGTCGAACGTCGAGACGGCGTCGCCTGTGTCTTCCGTCTCGAGGTTCGACTCACGCAGGACGTTGGCGATCATCCGGAAGAGCCTGCTCGATTGTCGTTCGAGCGCGGAGATCGCCTCCGCGGCGACCGGATCCTGGCTCGCCGTCGACCTGCGGAGGATGTGGACGTACCCCCGGATGCTGGTGAGCGGTGTGCGGAGCTCATGCGAGGTCGCGGCCACGAAGTCGCTCTTCATGCGGTCGAGCGCGCGCAGCTCCGCAACCGTCGCCTGCTCTCGTTCCAGGTGGCCGGACAACTGGTGGGCTTGCTCCAGCAATTGAGCGTTCTGCCGGCGGAGCCGTCGCGTGATCCCGATCATCAGCGGCAGCACGACCGCGTACAGGACGATCAAGCCCGCGCCGAGCGAGATCGAGAGCGTCCTGGTGAGCCGAGAGATCTCCGTCTCGATCACGGAGTAGTCCTGATACGCCTCGAACACCGCGATGACCGGTCCATCGGCGGTGAGCCGGAACGGCACATACGTCTCGAACAGTCGGTCGCCAAGCATCCGCTCTCCGACGTTCTCGTCGGCGGTGAGGTCGGAGACGTCGCTCGCGAGCTCGCCGCCGACCGCCTCCTTGAGGTCGTCCTCCATGTCCGGCTTGGTGCCAACTTCGGCGGGGTCGTTCGAGTAAAGGACGGTCCCGTCCGTTCCCCAGACCTTGATCCTGAGGATCCCGGGGTCGGCGTGCACGACGGCGTCGACCCGCTGCTGGATCACGTCGTAGCGCGCTCCGCGGATCGGCGCGGAGAGATCGGCGGCCGTGAACACCGGGCCGATCGCCTCGTTCGCGACCAGCTCGGCGCGGCTCGCAGCCGCGCGCTCTTCGCGGGTGCGAACGTCGCGGGTTCGGAACCAGGTGATCCCGACACCGATGAGGACGAACACGACCAAGCTCGTCAGCGCGAACCATGTGATGATCCGCGTCTCCGGCACCTCACGCCCACCGCTCGGGGCCCGTGCACGCATACCCTCCAGGTATCGACCGGCCGAGTTATCGGGTGAAGGGGTGCCCGTGGTGTTCGCAGCGTGGGGCAAGGGTTACCCTTCCTGACATGCCGTTTCGGAGCGCCCTGATCCTCTTCGCCCACCCAGACGACGCCGAGTTCATGTGCGGTGGCACGATCGCCGTCTGGTCGCGCACGGGGTGTGAGGTCCATTACGTGGTCATCACCGACGGGTCGGCCGGCTCGAACGACCCCGGGACCACTCGAGAGTCGCTGCGCGGGGTCAGGGAGCGGGAGCAGCGGGGAGCGGCCGAGGTCCTTGGCGTGCGGACCGTGACGTTCCTGGGAGAGCTCGACGGGATGCTCGAGGTCACCCTGGAGACGCGTCGGAAGGTGGCGCGCGAGGTCCGGCGCCATCGGCCCGAGGTGATCGTCGCCCCGGATCCCTCGCGACTCTGGTTCGGCAGCGGCTACATCAACCACTCGGATCACAAGGCGGCAGGGATGCTCGCGCTCTCGGCGGTCATGCCCGACGCACCGACCCGGCTGATGTTCCCCGAGCTCTTGGATGAGGGTCTCGAGCCGTTCGAGGTGCCGAACCTGTGGCTCGGCTCGAACGAGCCGGATACCTACGTCGACATCTCGGAGACGATCGATCTGAAGGTGGAGGCGCTCTCCCGGCATGTGTCGCAGGGAGGCGCGGACGTCGGGGAACGGGTCCGCCAGCGCGCGAAGGAGGTCGGCGCCGAGGCCGGGCACCCCTACGGCGAGGGGTTCAAGACCTTCCGCTTCGTTGACGACGACCTAGACGAGCGCTGATGGAGCACAACCCCGAAGAACCCGAGGAGCAGATCGAGCTCACGTCCGAAGAGCGTGCGGACGTCGAGGCCGATCTGCACGACCTAGCGGCGATGCGCGTGCTCTTCGCCGCGCAGGGCGTGAAGGGCGTGGTGATCGCCTGCCAGGATTGCGGCGCGAACCATTTCTACGAATGGGAGCTCCTGAAGGACAACCTGGAACACATGCTCGAGGCCGGCGAGCCACGGATGCACGAGCCGGCGTTCGATATCCAGGAGGAGGAGTACATCCAGTGGGACTACGGGAAGGGCTACATCGACGCCCTCTCCGACACCGGTCTCGAGCCCGACCGCAAGATCGAGGTGGCGCGGTGTCCCTGGTGCGAGACCGTCTTCGAGCCGCACTTCCAGTTCTGCCCGCGCTGCGGCCGGTCGATCGGCGCCGTGCGGCTGTATCACGAGCTCGTCGGTCGCGGGATGGATGAGCGCGACGTGCGTGCGCTGCTGGTCCGCGCGGGCTACGAACCCTTCTGACGTTCTAGCGTCGCGGGCTCCAAGATGCACTCGTCGGGGGTCTTGTCGGGGCGGAGTCCCTTGAACGATGGAGCCCGCATCTTCTTCGCGCCCTTCGTGATCTCCAGGAACTCGACCTCGCAGACGAGCTCGGGCTCCACGAACGTCACGTCCTTGAGCGCGGCGAGGTCCGGGTCGTCGATCGGCGCCGTGGGCCGCCTGAGCGGGTCGAGCTGCGCTTGAACGATCTCGAGCATCTTGTCGGTGAAACCGGTGCCTACCTGACCGATCCATCGCCACGTTCCGTCGTCGAGCGCGCCGACCAGCAGCGCTCCGAACGTCTTCGAGCGCCCTCCCTGCCCGGGCGTCCAGCCGAGGACCACGCAATCCTGGGTGTTCGTGAGCTTGATCTTGCGCCACGTGTCGGAGCGCTTGCCGGGCAGGTACTTCGAGCCCTTCTTCTTCGCGACCACGCCCTCCAGGCCCAACCCGCGGGCCGCCTTCGTGAACGCCTTACCCTCGCCTTCGGCGTGCGTCATCACCTGAAGGCGATCGTCCTGCTCCACGATCAACCCCAGGAGCTCGCGGCGCTCCTCCAGGCTCAGCCCGATCGTCTCGTGGCCATCGAGCCAGAGCAGATCGAAGACGACGAGCGCGACCGGGAGCTGTTTGGCCATCCGCTTGATCTCGCGCTCGTTGGCGAGGTTCATGCGCTGCTGCAAGGCCTCGAAGGAGTTCTTGCCCTCGGCGTCGAACGCGACGATCTCGCCGTCGAGCACCGCGTTCACCTGGTCGATCAGCTCGTGGATCATGTGGATGTCCGGATACTGCGACGTGACGTCGCGACCGGTCCGCGTGATCAGTTTCGTCTCTCCGGTCGTCATCTCCGCCAGGCAGCGGATCCCGTCGAGCTTCGGCTCGAACGACCAACCTTCGTCGTCGAACGCCTTCCACCCACCCTCGGCGAGCATCGGCTGATAGCGCGGCGGCGACGCGATCAGCGGCGCGTCCTGCGCGCTCGCCAGGAACGCGAGCCAGTCGGTCCGGGTCTTCACGAAGTGGAACTCGATCCCCGGGTAGCGACGGCCGTGGAGTCTGAACGAGACCTTCTCGTCGTCCCATTCGACCGGCTCGTACCAGCCGTCGTCGAAGATGCGGACCTCGCCGGCGCCGTAGTGACCCTCCGGGATCGTCCCTTCGAACGACCCGTACTCGAGCGGATGGTCCTCCGTGCGGACGGCGAGCCGTTTGTCACCCTTGACGGTCGGGAGCCCCTTGGGGACGGCCCACGACGGAAGTGCGCCGTCGCGCTCCAGGCGAACGTCGTAGTGCAGCCGGGTCGCGCGGTGCTTGTGGATGACGAACGAGTTGCCCTGGCCGGCCGTGGTGCCGGGCGCGGGCTCGGGGGTGCCCGCGAAGTTGCGTTTGCGGATGTACTCGGCCAGGTTCGGGTCCTTCGAGGCGGCGATCACCTCGGCGGAGGTGCGCGTCCGCTGCACTGGTGGGTCGTCGTCGACGCTCAGACCGACCGCCTCGAACGCGTTCGTGAGGCTCATCGCCTCGGTTCGTACGCCCGAGAAGAGGTCGCCCAGGCGCTCGAAGCGCTCCCACACGTTGTCGATCCGGAAGTCCTGCGGCTCGAACCCACCTTCGAAGACCTCATCCCACGTGAGCGGCGTGGAGACCGGCGCGCGCGACTCCGGCCGGACCGAGTAGGCGGCCGAGATGTTCGCGCCGCTCCGGTTCATGTTGTGATCGATGAAGACCTTGCCGGCGCGGTCGGCGATCTTCCAGGCCATCGTTACGCGGTCGGGATCGGCCTTCGCGATCATCCGTCCACAGCGCCCCACGAACGCGCGCACTTCGTCGTACGTGTACAGGCCGCGCTCGACCGGGATGTAGATCTGCAGGCCGGTCGCGCCAGAAGTCTTCGGGAAGGCGATGAGGCCGAGTTGATCGAGCAGGACCTTGATGTGGCGCGCCACCGTGAGGACGTCCTCGTACGTGTACGGCGGGAACGGGTCGAGGTCGAAGAACAGGTAGTCGGGATGCGCGACGTCCTCGCATCGCGAGTGCAGCGGATGGAACTCGATGCAGCCGAGGTTCGCGATGAAGAGCAATCCGGCCGTGTCCGCGATCGTCATGTAGTCGATCACGCCCTTCTTGCTGTCCTCGCTCATCACCGGGCACCGCCCGATCCAGTCGGGGACGTGGGACGGCGCCGACTTCTCGTAGAAGTGGGGGCCGTCGATGCCGTCAGGCATCCTCTTCAACGTCAGCGGGCGCTCGGCCAAGTGCGGAACGATCAGGTGCGCGACGTTGAAGTAGTAGGCGAGCAGGTCGCCTTTCGTGTAGTTCTCGTCCGGCCAGAAGATCTTGTCCAGGTTCGAAAGGCGGAGCTCTCGCCCGTCCACCTCGAACCACCAGGCATCGCCGTCCTTCCTGGCGCCGATCGGCTGAGGGAACTCGATGGTGAAGGGCTCCGGCGAGATGCGTGCCCTTGTCCGCTTCGTTGGCATACCGCGATGGTAGCGGCGTAGGCTCCCGCGGATGGATCACGTGGTCGACCTCGCGGCATTGCGCTCAGGCCGGCTCGTGCGTTTGCAGGACTCGATGCGAGCCGCCGACGTCGCCGCCTGCCTTCTCTTCAACGAACCGAATATCCGGTATGCGACGGGCGTGTCGGCGATGCCCATCTGGGCGATGAGCACGTTCGTCCGGTGCGCCTTGGTCCCGGCTGAGGGACGCCCCATCCTCTTCGAGCACGGGAATTCGATGCATCGGTCGCGGGTGATCGCGGACGACGTGCGGCCGATGCATGCATGGGAGTTCTACGACGATCCGGCGCTCGAGGCGGCGACGTGGGCGCGCGAGACCGTCGACGCGATGCGCGAGATGGGTGTTGCCGGAGCGCCCATCGCGGTCGACCGACTCGGGACGCCGGGCTTCCTCGCGCTCCAGCGGGAGGGCATCAGGATCATCGACTCGGCGCTCGTCACTCAGGCAGCCCGCGAGGTGAAGACGCCCGAGGAGATCCAGCTCCTCGACGTCAACGGCGCGATGGTGGTGGACATGCTCGCCGCGTTCGAGGCCGCGCTCGTGCCCGGTGTGCGCGAGCGCGAGCTACTCGCCGTGCTCTCCGACACGATGTTGCGCCGCGGAGGTGAATACCTCGCGACGAGCACGGTGTGCTCTGGCCCGAGCACCAACCCGTGGCGGTCGGAAGCGACCGATCGCGTGATCGAGGCCGGAGACCTCGCGTACGTCGACACCGATGCCGTCGGGATCGAGGGGTACTTCTTCTGCGTGTCGCGCACGTTCCTCTGTGGCGACGGGCCGCCGACCGCCGCGCAACGCGACACGTACAAGGCCGCGTACGACTGGCTCGATGGGATGAAGGCCGTTCTCCGGCCTGGCCTCACATGTGGCGAGCTCGCGGCGATCGCGCCGACGCTCCCGGAGAAGTACCTTCCGCAGCGCTACGAGTGCATGATCCACGGCATCGGCCTCGAAGAGGAGAGCCCGAGCGTCTGCTATCCGATCGATCGACAGTCGAATCCCGACCGCGTGATCCGGGAAGACATGGCCCTCGTGGTCGAGTTGTACGCGGGTGAGGTGGGCGCCGATCACGGGGTGAAGCTCGGTGACGAAGTGCTCGTCGCAACGAACGGCGTGCGTGTTCTTGCCCCATTTCCGTTCAGCGGCGTGTTCCTCACCTGAGACGTGTCGGCTCCGCGGGGTAGAATCGCGTCTCTGCTGCGTGCCGGTGGGAACACGCTCTCCTGGAGGACGACATGCCAAGATCCATGTGGAAGGGGGCCATCAGCTTCGGCCTCGTGACCATCCCGGTGTCGGTCTACCCGGCGACCGAGGAGAAGACGCTCCGCTTCAACCAGCTCCACGAGGACGACGGCGGGCGTATCCGTATGAAGCGCACGTGCTCGATCGACGGCGAAGAGGTGACGTTCGACCACATCGTCAAGGGGTACGAGTACGAGAAGGACAAGTACGTCGTGCTCACCGACGACGACTTCGACAAGGTGCCGGTCGAGTCCAGCCGTGCGATCGACATCGTGCAGTTCGTCGACCTCTCCGAGATCGACCCCATGATGTACAAGAAGTCGTATTACCTGATCCCGGAGGAGACCGGCGCGAAGGCGTACGCGCTCTTGCGCGAGGCGCTGGTCCAGGAGAACAAGGTCGGCGTCGCGAAGGTCAGCTTCCGAGACAAGGAGCACCTGGCCGCGCTCCGCTTCAAAGACGACGCGTTCGTGCTCGAGACTATGTACTGGCCGGACGAGATCCGTGCCGCGGAGTTCGGCGACGTGAACGTGGATGCGAAGGTCCGTCCGCAGGAGCTCGAGATGGCGAAGACGTTGATCGAGAACCTGACCTCCGACTGGAACCCCGAGGAGTTCACCGACGAGTACCGCGAGGCCCTGCTGAAGATCGTCGAGGCGAAGATCGCCGGCGAAGAGATCGAGATCGTCGAGGCCGAGCCGACCGCTAAGGTCGTCGACCTGATGGAGGCGCTGAAGGCGAGCGTCGCCGCTGCGAAGAAGAAGCCGGATGAGTCGGCGAAGCCCGCCCGGAAGCCGGCCGCGAAGAAGGCCGCCGCGAGGAAACCAGCTGCGCGCAAACGCGCTTCGGGGGAGTGAACGTCCCGGAGGGGTACACCGCGCGTCCTGCGGTCCGCGAAAACCTGGAGGACGTCGCCGCGCTGAAAGACATGTGGGATCTCACCTACTTCGGCGAAGCGGGTCCGAACCGCGTCGCGTTGCAGTACGAGTGGGGTGCCCCGTGGGTGGATCTCGAGCGTGATGTGCGGGTCATCCATAGCCACGACGGAACGCTCGTGGCGTACGTCCAACACACGACCCCTGATCCCTCCGACCGCTACGAGGTCGACGCCGTGGTGCATCCTGCGCACGAGGGACGAGGGATCGGCTCGACGATCTTGGCATGGACCGAAGAACGGACCCGAGCGCAACTCCGAACCGGTGCCCGCACACGCGTGTGGAACGCGACCGGTGCCCCGAACGAGAGCGCCCTCCGTCTGTTCGACGAGCATGCCTATCGATTCATCCGGACCTTCTGGCAGATGCGGATCGACCTCGATCGATCGTTCGACGCCGGTCCTGTGCCCGAAGGGGTAACGGTTCGCCGGCACGTCGAGGGCGCGGACGATCGGGCGGTTCACGCGACGCTGGACGAGGCGTTCTCGACGCATTTCGGCTACGTCGCGGAGCCGTTCGAGGCGTGGTGGGAGCATCAACGTGCCGACGAGACGTTCGATGCAGGTCGGGGGTTCGTCGCTGAGGTGGACGGGCAGATCGTCGGGGCGTCGATCAACGGGGTGATCGACGGGACGGGGTGGGTTTACGAGCTCGGCGTACGCCGGGACTGGCAAGCGAGGGGTATCGGCCGCGCGCTGCTGCGCCATTCCTTCGCGATGTTCGCGGCCTACGGGGTCGGCGTGGCGCGGCTGGGGGTCGATACCGAAAACGTCACGAGGGCCCTCGAGCTGTACCGCTCTGTGGGGATGCGCCAGGTCCGCGAGTGGCGCCTCTTCGAGAAACACCTGGAGGCCGACTAGGCTACTGTCCCGGCCGGGGAGGATCCAGGTGAAGCTCATCACCGCGATCGTGAAGCCGCACCGTATCGAAGAGGTCAAGGAGGCGCTGCGCGACATCGGCGTGAACGGTCTCACCACGACCGACGTGGAGGGGTTCGGGCGGCAGCGCGGTCACACCGAGGTCTATCGAGGCGCCGAGTACCAGGTGGACTTCGTCCCGAAGGTCAAGGTGGAGGTGCTGGTGGCCGACGACGACGCCCAAGGCGTGATCGATGTCATCGAGAAGGCGGCGCGCACGGGCAAGATCGGCGACGGGAAGATCTGGGTCACCGAGGCCGAGCAGGTGATTCGCATCCGGACCGGCGAGCGCGGCCCCGACGCGCTCTGACGTGAACGCCGACGGCGCGTCGGCCGCGCCCATCGCCAGGCTGAAGGACGAGCTGTCGTCGCTCGAGCGCGCCTATTCCCCGGGGCACCATGGGCTGTGGTCTGCCCGGAAGCGCGCGGGGCTGGTCGACGCAGCGCTCACTGAGCTGTTCGAGGCCGCTCGGCCTGCCGGGGCACGGGCGCCGCGGCTGGCCCTGGTCGCGCTCGGCGGCTACGGCCGCGGTGCTCTTTGTCCGCACTCAGACATCGACCTGCTGATGCTGCACGATGGCGCGGATCCGGGTGCGGTGGGTGCGCTCGCCGAACGGCTGCTCTATCCGCTCTGGGACGCGGGTTACACCGTCGGGCACGCGGTCCGGACCCCCGCGGAGACCGCGCAGCTCGCCGGTGAGCGGCTGGACGCGGCCACGGCGATGCTCGACGCTCGCACGCTCACCGGCGATACGGCTCTCTGCATCGAGACCCGCGATGCGGTCCTGGCGCCGCTCAGTGCAGATCCCGACGCGTTCACGGCTTCGCTCGCCGCGAACGCCCGCGAGCGTCGCGATCGCTACGGCTCGGCGACCTACCTGCTCGAACCCGAGCTGAAGGAAGGCGGCGGCGGGCTCCGCGACATCCATGCGTTCGGCTGGCTCGAGATCGTGCGCGGGAGGACGCTGGTCGAGGACGGGCTCCTCCGCGCCTCGGAGCGGGACCGGCTCGACGCGGCGGAGGAGTTCCTGACGCGGGTGCGGAGCGCGCTGCATCTGGAGGCGGGCCGCAGGGCGGACCGGCTCCTGCTCGAACAGCAACCCAACGTCGCACGTGTCCTCGGCTTCGAGGACGAACCGCGGCTGATCGCCGTCGACGGGCTGATGCGCGCGGTGTTCGAGCACGCACGCGCCGTGGATGCGCTGACGAACGACGTGATCGTGGGCCATGGTCGATCCGGAGGTCCGCCGCCTCCACCGATCAAGAGCTTGGCGGATGCGGTCACGGTGGTCGCCGAAGCCGCCGCTGCCGACCGTGTGCTCACCGCGCTCGAGGTCGAGGCGATCGAGGGCGCCGATCTCGAAGAAGACTCACGATGGACCGACGACCTGCGCGACGCGTTCCTGAGGATCGTTCGGAGCGGTCCGCACGCGGTCGCCGGACTCGAGCACCTCGATCGCCTCGGGTTGCTGGTCCGCCTGATCCCGGAATGGCGTGACGTTCGATGCCGCCCGCAGCGGGACCCGTACCACCGGTATACGGTCGACGTGCATCTCCTGCGCGCGCTCGGGGGGATGGCGCTCGCGCTCGCGGCGCCGGATGCGTCCGATCCCGTGGAAGTGGCGGCGGTCGCCGAGATCGGGGACCGCGACGGCGCGCTCATGGGCGCGCTGCTCCACGACGTCGGCAAGATCGGGGAAGGCGGCCATGTGCAGGTCGGCGGAAGGATCGCCAACAACGTCCTGAAGCGGATGCGGCTGCCCGCGGCCACGCTCGAGGTCGCGCGGTTCATGGTCGGCGCGCACCTGCTGCTCCCCGACACGGCCACACGCCGCGACCTGACCGACGACGACCTGATCCTCGACGTCGCGGCGCGTGTTGGCTCACCGGAACATCTCGCGGCGCTCTATCTCCTGGCGAAGGCGGATGCCCGCGCGACCGGTCCGGCGGCGTGGACGTCGTGGCGCCAAACGCTGATCCGAGAGCTCGTGGTGAAGATCCAGCGCGTGTTCGAGCGAGGCGAGATGGGGGTCGAGATCGCCGAACGGCTCACCGACGCGATCGGGCGCGTCCGCGACCTGCTGGCTGACGAGTCCCCCGCCGACGTGGAACGGTTCATCCTGCGGATGCCCCGCAGCTACTTCCTCTCGCTCGCGCCGGCGCAGATCGTGCGCCACTACGCGACGATCGCACCGGATATCGGGCGGAACGAGGTGCGGACGGCGCCGGGAGGGGGATCGCGCGCGGGATCGTACGAGCTGCTCGTGGTCGCGGCCGACCGCCCGGGCCTTCTGTCCTGGATCGCCGGGGCGCTCTCGTTGGCGGGGCTCTCGATCCTCACCGCACAGGTCTTCACAACCGAGGATGGCGTGGCCGCGGATGTCTTCGAGGTCGCCGGCGCGTTCGAGCCGGAGGTGGGGGAGGAGCGATGGCGCGAGTTCAGGGGCGTCCTGCGCCGGGCGATCGAAGGACGAGTCTCGCTCGAACACCGGATGGCCGAGAAGCGACGACACTACCCTCAGCCGGGCAACACGCCGGTGACCGTGAGCGTGGACAACGATGCGTCGGACTTCTTCACCGTGATCGAGATCGGCGCCTCCGATCGAATCGGCCTGCTCTACGACATCACGCGGACGCTCGCGGACCTGAAGCTCGATGTGCATCTGGCGAAGGTCGCCACCTACACCGACCGCGTGATCGACGCCTTCTACGTACGCGACGACGTCGGTAGCAAGGTCATCGACGCCGAGCGGGTGGCCGCGATCGAACGGGCCGTGCGTTCTCTGCTGGCGTGATCGACCGAACCTTAGCGCGAGAGTAGTTCGTGGGGCCCGCAGGGTGGCTTCGGATTGTGCGTGACCGGTGCGTTCCTGTCACGTGCTCCTTGAGGGATAGCATCGACCATACACGTCTGCTCGAACTGCGGGAAGGAGAATCCGGCCGAGGCTTCCTTCTGCATGATCTGCGGGATGCCGCTCGGCGCATCGGCGAGCGTCCCGGAGAAACGCAAGACCGTCACCGCGCTGTTCTGTGACCTCGTGGGCTCGACGTCCCTCGGCGAGCGACATGACCCGGAGACCCTCCGCCCGGTCCTGCAGCGATACTTCGATGAGATGCGTGGCGCCGTCGAGCGCCACGGTGGCCGGGTCGAGAAGTTCATCGGCGACGCCGTCGTGGCCATCTTCGGTCTGCCGGTGGCTCACGAGGACGACGCCCTCCGCGCGGTGCGCGCCGGGGTCGAGATGCACGAGCGCCTCAAGACCTTCTGCGACGGTTCACCGATCCCGCTCGCCGCGCGGATCGGGATCACCACCGGTGAGGTGCTCGTTCCCGGCGACGACACGCCGATCATCGGCGACGCGATGAACACCGCTTCGCGACTGCAGACCGCGGCCGAGCCCGGCGCGGTGCTGATCGGGGAGCCGACCTGGCGCCTCGTGCGTGACGCGGTCGCGGCTGAAGCCATCGAACCGCTGCTCGCAAGAGGCAAGGCTGAACCCGTGCCAGCCTGGCGTGTGTTGCGGGTCCGTCCGGTCACGTCCCGGAACGAAACGCCGTTCGTCGGGCGCGACCGGCACATGGCCATGCTCGAAGAGGCGACGACCGCTCGGGCGGATGCGGCCGACCGATGCAGAGCGAAGGGAATGACGGCCGCGATCAGCAGGCGTGGCGCCTAGAAGTCGATCTTCGAGAGTCGTTATGACTTCGCGGCCGCCTCTTTCGCCCGCTCGACGCTCGCAGGGTCGACCTCTTCCTCGTCGACCTTCGAAGCCTTCGATAGAGCCTCATCGACCTTGGGCTTGAGGGTGATGTCGAAGACGGTAACGATCCCTGACGAGCCGGGGGGCAGCACGTCCTCGACGTCCTTCTTGATCTCGCTCCCGCGGTGGTGCGACACGAGCCCTCCGACGCCTGCACCGGCCGCGCCGCCGACCACGGTCGAGGCGATCAGGGCCGGCGGGAAGATCAGGCCGATCACGAAGCCGGCCGCGGCCCCGACCATCGAGCCCCCCGCGACCTCATGAGCGTTCTCGTCGACCTTTAGCTTGCCCTCGTTATCACGGCTCACGAGCA
Organism: uncultured Actinomycetes bacterium; assembly: GCA_963695975.1. GTDB lineage: Bacteria > Actinomycetota > UBA4738 > UBA4738 > HRBIN12 > JBBQVZ01. The sequence continues at coordinate 22,428 of CAVOIB010000009.1, forward strand.
CCGCGACGTCGATGAAGATCGCGCCCTCTCGAACGAGCTCCTTCAGCGCCTCGAAATCGCTCTTCGCGCCGCCCGCGTCGTCGTAGGCGGCGATGTACAGGACCTTCGGATCGTCCTTCCCCATGATGGTTCCCTCCTCGGATCGGTGTCGATGTGCGGGTAGGGTCCGATTCTAACCAGGCCCCGTACCCGCATCGATCACGGGTCCGCGGTGCCCAGGTGGGGCACTCGCAGGGCTCAATCGGAGCCCAGCGAGCGCCAGATCTCGTAGACGGCGCGGTAGAGGGGGTCGCGCACCAACACGGCGGTCGGCTCTGCCGCTGAGTGGGCGAGCGTGCCGGCCGAACGGAGGAACGGCGTCAGCTGTTTGGCGGCGTTCAGTTCGCGCTCCAGGACCCCCGCTTCCTCGTCCGGGAGGGCGGAAAGCCGGCGGCTCACCTCCTCGAGCACGTGCCGCACGAACCGGTTCTCGTAGACGTCCTCGGTGACGAAGCGGCGCATCTCGAACGTGCGAACGAGCTTGCCGTGGCTGTCGATATTCCCGATCTTGCGCATGCTCCTCGCCATCTCTCGCGGTTCGGGGTGTCGCGCCAAGTCTCCGCTCGTCCAGTGCTCCACACGCAAGAGCACCCGGTGGTGCCGGCCCTGGAGCATGGGGAGGATGGCTGCCAAGCCGGGGCGGCCGTCGGCACCGTGGACGATGTCGCGAAGGCGCGCGAGCTCAGAAGAAGGAGGTGAACCCATGCCTCGTGTACCCGTCGAGCATGTCGAGGGTCTTGGCGCGGGCGAGAGGGAATCGCTCGTCGAACACGACAAGGAGGTCGTCGAGCACCTGGCCGACTCGTGCATCCGCCCCGCGGACGCGGGGGAGCACCTTCTGGACCAGCTGCTCGTCCAGCGCCGTTTCCCACGGTGTCCCCTCCTCGATGGCTGCCGTGACGTACGCGTGGATCTCATCGAGGACCCGGAACCCGAAGGGGGCGACGGATCCCAGGGCGTCCCAGGCGTCGAGCAACATGCCGCGATATGGGAACCCATCGAGGTGCGCGCCGACGTCCCGGCGGTCGAGCGGGAGCTCGATGAGCTGGGCCCGGTCGTACACCTTGTCGGCGAACCCGTGGGTGGTCTCGTCCATGTTGACCGTCCCGGCGAACTTCAGATTGGGGGTGAGCGTCACGCGGTGGCCGGGAGCGAGATCGAGGTGGGCGACGCCGTCGCGCGTCCTGACCTCCATAGCCGAGAGGAACCGAGAGAAGTAGTGTTCGACGCGCGCCAGGTTCATCTCGTCCAGGAGCACGTGGTACTCGCGTGCCAGGCGCGACTCTCGATTCGCAAGATCCCACTCGCGGGAGGACTCCGCGACGAACTCGCTGAACGGGGTGTGGTGGTAGAAGCCGTCCAAGGGGGAGAGGTATCCGAGCAGGTCCTCGTTCGACGTCCAGCTCGGATCCACCGCGACGAGCTTGGTACGAGCGCCTGCGGCGTATGCATACGCCTGAGCGAGCCAGGTCTTCCCCGTTCCACTCGGCCCGCAGACGATCACGAGGCCACGCGTCGACATCGCCAGGTGGTAGCGGCGGATGACATCGTCATCGATCCGGAAGTGCGGGTAGGACTCACGGAAGCGGATCAGGATGGAGCCGAAAGAACCGTCGTGCAGGCGGGGCACCATGCCCTCGATGCCGTCGAGCTCCTGATCCGTCTCCACCGTTGCTCGTCCCCCTGCAGGAAAGGCCCGGGTCCGTCCCGAACCGGTCGTGCGCCTGCAGGAGATATCGGTGGCGGGAGGCCGCAGCTGAAATCACGGTCTCCAGATACGGGTTCGATCATGACTCAGGCTTGTGCCCGTGCTTGAAGGTGCTTCACGGATCACGTGGTGCGACGACCCGCAGTGCGAAGCCGAGCGCGCGAACCGCTCGACATGGATCTGCTGGTGGGAGCCCGTTTAGCCAGCGTCGACGACGCAGACGGCCACATCCGCCCTAGCTGAATCGGGTGCTGGGCATCCGTTCTGGCCCCGGCTAGTCCTCCAGTCCAGAAGGGTCATTCAGGGACGTGACTGAGGTGGTGGTGAACGCACTCGACGACGTGTAGGTGGAGCGTGAGGGCGGTTCGAGAGGGCAGCCCTGGTGGTGCATCGCCACGGCGTCCGGGCCAGGCCAAGACCCACTTTCGGGATACACGTCGGGTTGCTTCCGAGGTGAATCGGTGGGTGCCGCCGCCTCGTGTTCAACTGTTCGGCCCGCCCGTGCAACCATCCACCCTGATGTCCGCGTTCAGTCGTCCGAGAACCCCGACTGTCGGGATGCTCGCCCACATAATGGGTCCTGGCTACGGGCCGCTGATCGCGATGGCGCTGTTCTTCCTGGGAATGGGCGCAGCGGTCGGGTTCAAGTGGATCTCCGGCCAGCCAGATACGGCCGTCCAACGAGCCGAGAGGATCGGCCTGGCGTTGATAGCGGTGGGGTGCCTGGGCTTCGCGACCGCCATGCCGTTCCTCTACCACTCGGGCCGTCGTTCAACAGACCGTCCTCCGCCGCCCATCTGCTGATCCTGTCCCCCCTCCGCGGTGAGACGCTGCGCGGAGACCCCGCCACCGTGCAGGTGATCCTCCAGCAGGTGATCCTCCAACTGAACGGAGGGAAGATCGTCTCAACCGCGTCAACTGGTGCGGTGTCTGATGAAGGGCATGTCCACGTATCGCTCGACGATCGTTTCCTATCGATGACTGGACTCGTTGCGAGCATCATCGTCGTGCCGGGGGAGCACACGTTGCGCGCAGATCTCGTCGCCTCCGATCACGGGCCGTTCCGCCCTCCAGTGACTACATCTGTGACGTTCCGGGTCAGTCCCTGACGAAGATGCATGGATGGTCTGAAGCGTCACCGAACCGCCTAGTTGGATGACATCTCCGAGATCATTGCCAGGCCTCGCTAGCTGAATCGTTGCTGGGCACCCGTTCTGACCATCCTTCTTTCCTAGAAGGGGTTCTCGCGGGAGTGACTGAGGTCAAGTGAAGTGAACCTATGTCACCACCCTGAAGAAGGCGGGCTCGCATCCCTGCACGCCGAGGAGATGCGAACATGCCCTCGCGGCACCGTGGCCGCTCAGCCCGTCGAGCGCCGGATGTGAAGTCTCTCCGTGACAATGTCGTCATCACGCTAGCCTCCGCGCGGCGGACGGGGCTATCGTCTCCCGAACGCGTGCGTCGGCCGTTCTTCGCAGCCCATCGTGGGAGAGAGATCTTGGCGGCTTGGGTGGAGACCCTGTAGGTGTTCGGTTCATCGCTAGGCGCAAGCGTGGTGGCGTCATGGTTGGTTCCCGCGCTCATGTTCCTCGTCGTGATTGTTGTCTGCCTGGCGGGGCTACGCTGGATCAGGTCAGAACATCTGGAGGCGTTGCGATCTGTCCCGCTCTTCAGCGGCTTGTCCGACCCCCAGTTGATGTCCATCCTCCGAGCGGCTCACGCGATCGAATTCCAGCCCAGGTCGGACATCATCCAGGAAGGCGATGAGGGGAAGGGCTTCTACGCCATCACGGATGGAAGCGTCAAGGTTCTCGTCGACGGAAACGAGATGGCAACGCTGGGGCCAGGAGCGTACTTCGGTGAGATGGCCGCCATCGACGGCGGGCCGAGGGCCGCGACGATCACTGCGGCGACCCGTGTGTCCGCGCTCGAACTTAGCCCCTCAGCGTTCCTTCGGATCTTGGACAAAGAGCCGGCTATCGCCCGAGCAGTGTCCGCGGAACTGTGCCGGCGCCTGCACGATGTGGGGGGCGATACGAGTGATTGCGGAGATGACTCGCAGGTCGACCGAGCGAGACTCGTGGACCTTTGCGGAAGGCTGCGCAAGACCGAGCACCCGGATTGGACACCGGCGCCCTCGGGGCAAGCCCATCGGCTCCGACTGAGTGGACTCTTCGCTCGCGGATCTTGAACATCTGAGGGAGTCGTCGCTTCGCCGATCGGCAAGGGATGGTTCAGTACTGCCCGCAGATCTTCAGCTCCAAGCAGGCACGGTGTAGGCATCGACGAGTGGCGGCGGCTGCTTACCTATCCCGACTTGGAAAGGAGCTTCGTCTCTGACACGACCGTTCTCCCGTCCCTAACGTGAGCAATGGAGACGGCGCGTCGGTTCGCGGCGGTGCCAGAGATGGCGAGCCGTCGGCGGCCCCCAAACAACGATCTTTGCAGCCAGTTGGATCAAAGATCCTCCGGGTCACTTCCGTTCCCGCTCTAGCTGAATCGTTGCTGGGCATCCGTTCTGACCCGACTAGCCCTCCAGCCCAGAAGGGTCTTTTCAGAATCGTGACTGAGGTGATGGTGAATGGGCCCGACATACAGACCGGAGCGAGGCGGATCGAAAGGTTGGAGGCCAGATTGGCTGGAGGGGTCAATGTCGCGAACCTCAGCTTGCTGAGCGGGGGGAGATGCTGGAGCCTCGTTCGGCTGTCTGAGAGGGCGATGGCATCACAATGATGCCACTAGCGGTTGACGATGGCACTGGCTGATGCCATCATGGCGCCATGGAACTGGGACCGTACGTGGACAGCATCCACAGCCAACTAGAGGTGGCGGCCGGGGCGGGGGGTGCTGAGGCTCGTGCGCTAGCCGAGCGTCTCGTCGCGCCGCTGGACGCGGCGATCCGCCTGGCGTTGCAGGACGCACTCGCGGCGGCGACAGAGGAGATCACCACCGAGCTCGCACCGGGGTCGGTCGAGCTACGACTGCGAGGTCGTGACCCTGAGTTCGTGGTGAAGCTGCCGACGAACGATCCCTCCGGGGAGGAGTCGCTCGAGGGCGACGAGAAGATGCCGGGCGCATGGCCGACCGGTGGGGTCGGCGTTCCGACCGAGGGCGAGGAGGGCACGATGTCCCGGATCAACCTCCGGATGCCCGATCACCTGAAGGCCCGGATCGAGCATGCGGCCGTCAGTGACGGTCTGTCGGTCAACGCCTGGCTCGTGCGAGCTGCCACCGCGCGGCTCGACCGAACCGATGCGGCACGTCGAGCCGAACGACGTGCGCCGAAGGGCGCTCAGCGCTACTCGGGCTGGGCGCGCTAGTCAGGAGAGATGTTCGATGCGGACCTTCGATACGCCCGAACCGATCGCCGTCACTCTGGACGTTGGCGTGGGTGACATCCAGGTCGTGGCGAGCGATCGCACCGACACCGTCGTCGATGTTCGCCCGAGCGACCCAGCCAAGGAGTCCGATGTGACCGCCGCCGAGCAGACCCGCGTGGAGTACGCGAGCGGCAGGTTGTTGGTCAGGGCGCAGAAGGGGTGGCGGTGGTCCTTCCGTGCAGGTCGGGATTCGATCGACGTGCAGATCGAGCTTCCTGCCGGATCACAGGTGAGCGGTGAGGCGGGGGTGGCCGCGTTGCACTGCACCGGTCGCGTCGGTGGATGCCGGTTCAAGACCGGCGTCGGCGACATCCAGCTCGACCAAGCGGGCCCGCTCGAGCTCAAAGCCGGTGCCGGCGACATCACGGTGGGACAGGTCATCGGCGATGCCGAGGTCTCGACGGCCGGAGCCGTGGGGATCGGCAGCGTCGACGGGGTGGCGGTGGTCAAGAACTCCAACGGCGACACGTGGATCGGCGACGTCACGGGCGACGTGCGGGTGAAAGCGGCCAACGGCAGGATCACCATCGACCGGGCGCGGGCCGCGGCGACCTTGAAGACCGCCAACGGCGACCTGCGCCTGGTCGAGGTCGAACGTGGTGCTGTCCTCGCCGAAAGCGCGAACGGCAGGATCGACGTCGGGATCCGCGACGGCGTGGCGGCCTGGCTGGACCTCAAGACGGCGTTCGGCAACGTTCAGAACGACCTCCAGGCTTCCGATCGTCCCACCCCGGACGAGGAGGCGGTCGACGTGCGCGCCCGGACTTCCTACGGCGATATCACCATCCGCCGCTGCCATCCGAACGACACCGGGAGGGATGAGGCATGACCATCACGACAGCTCGATCCGCGATCGCGGCCACCGGGCTGCGCACGGCCTCGACGAGACCCATGAGCCGACCCCACCGGATCCACTTGCTCGGTCCGATCTCTCCGACGATGTAGTCACGGGCACGTAGCTCGATCCGGGGGAGAAGTCGGCGCCCCGCGGGGAGTCTTGGTCCGGCACCACGCCGACGCTACCGCGGCGGGCCGACACGATCCCACCCGACTCAGGTCTGGCGGCTCCTGGAAGGGAGGACCGCACGAAGGAGCATCAATGGGAGGGGAAGCGTCCCGTGCGGTCGTGCTGCGCACGCCAAAGGGCGGCCGACCGGCTCAGGAGCAGATGTGGCTGGCCGTCGGCGGGTCATCGGGGTCATTCGGACTTATCGCCGCGTCGTCCGAGCACACCCGGATGGGGATCCCGTGCGAGTCCGGATAGATCCCGCCACCCGCCACGCCAGCGGTGTTGCCGGTTACCGATGATGAATCGTTCATCGTTACGCTGTCGTCGGTAGAGACGCCGCCGCCCGAACCCCCGGCCGTGTTCCCGGTGACCGTCGACGAGCCGCTCATGATCAGACTGCTCCAAGTGATCAACCCTCCCCCGTTGGCCGCCGCCGTGTTTCCACTGACCGACGCCGAGTCGTTCAGTAACAGGGTGTTCAAGGCGTCGATGCCCCCGGCGTCCGACCCCGCCACGTTGCCAGAGACGGAGGACGAGTCGTTCAGGACGATGTTGTACCCCTCGATCCCGCCACCGCTTCCAGCTGCCGAGTTCCCGGTCACCGACGCGGCGCCGTTCATGGTGATCGGGGCCCAGCTGCTCCCCAGGATTCCACCCGCATCGCCCTCCGAGGTGTTTCCACTGACCGACGCCGAGTCCGTTAAGGAGAGGTACGAAGGCCGTGAGAAGTCGAGCACTGCTTGGTAGATGCCGCCGCCCCCCTCAGTCGCGGCATTCCCGAATATCGATGTGACCCCGTTCAGCACGAGCCGACCATGCGAGAACTTGATACCCGCCCCGCGGAGGCTGCTCCCGTTGGTGATCGCGAGGTCCGTGATCACGACGTTGGCAGAGCGAAGCCGCAGCACCCGACCTGAGCCTGCTCCTTCGAGCGTGGATATAGGCTGCCCGATAGATGGGACGCCCCTGAGGCGCAACGTCGTATGGTGGATCACCGTTGTTCCGACGCAGGTGCCCTCCACCAGTAAGGAATCGCCCTCCGCCGAGGCGTCAACGGCTGCCTGCAACGTGTCGTAGGTCATCCCCGTTCCATCGTTCCGGACCGAGCACGCGGCCGCGACGACAGGTCGAGCGATCACGACCATCCCTCCGAGCAGCGTGAGCAACGATACGAAGAGAGCCGATGCGCGATGCCAGGTCCGTATCACCGATCGCTCCTTTCACCTGAGGGGAGCGGGGGAGCGCTGCGCCCTCGGCGAGCGTAGTCTCAGCCGGCCTCTTCCGCGCACAGAGGCAGCAAGCCACAGCCCCCTGCCCCGTAACACTTTCCGCCGCCCGCCCCTCCTGTCCGCTGCATCTGATCGAGAGGATCGTGGGTCCGCTGGGTCTCCGGTTCGCCGAGTCATCGCGTTGGGCGGACGCGCGACTACCGGAGGGCAGCCGTGTCCATGCGCACGACCTTCAAGTTAGTAACCAGCCCCCTGAAGGCCCTCGTACGGAACGCGGCTCGACAACGCGACGAGGCTCGCCCGGATCCGGAGCTGGATCCGAGCGATCTGAGGCCTCGGGGTCGCGGCGTCCGCGCGGCGACCGGCCGGAGAACGGCCGGGCGCCGCGCGTGCGTGTCGCTGGTCGAGCGGCGATGCCCGTCAATAGCCGTAGCCGCCGGACGAACCTCCGCCACCACCGTTCCCACCGTAGGGCGCGGTCGGGCCGTTCTGGCCGCCGCCGCCTCCCCCGGACGCGAACGCGTTGGTCTGCGACAGGACGCCGGCGAGGCCGAGCGCCCCGATCACCACCGCGGCCGCGAGCGCGAAGCTCCGCACACGTGCTGCGGCCCGTGCCGTAGCTGATCCGCGGATCACCAGCACCACCGCACCGACGACGGTCACCGCTGCGAGGATCGTCGCCACGCTATCGGGGAACCGGACGGGCAGCACGACGTGGGCGAACTGGCCGAACGGGAGCCCCACCGTCCGGGAGACGAGCCACGTGGCCACGACGACCGCGTTGCCCAACGCGCCGAGCACGAGCCACCAGGCGGGAGCCCAGATCAGTGCCAGGAGGCCCCAGACGACCTGCGCCGCGCCCACCGCTGCGAAGAACAGATGGGTCTGCGCGTTGTTGCCCCCGATCGTCGCCGCCGCGGCGATGTTGATCGCGCCGGCAGCGATGCTGGCCAGGGCGATCACCGACACGATCCGTGCAGCGCTCCGATCCTGCTCCGCCACCGCCCCGTTCGTCGCCACCGCGACCGGGCGCTGAGCGGGTGCCGTGTCATCCCATCGAGGTTGTGCAGACATCGTTCTAACTCCTTCCTACTAGATCCGCCGCCGCTTCTCCCGTGATGGAAGAACGCGACGTACTGGAACGACGTGGGTGACCGCTTCAACCGCGAGGTAGATCGCGAGCCACCTCTTCCACTTCCGCTCGTATGCCGACCGTTCCGTTTCCATGTCCACCTCCTCATCTGCTCGGTGGTTGCATGGGTAGTACCGGCGGGGGCATCCGACGGTTTGCCCGTGGCACGTGATGTTCAGCAAACTCTCAGCGTGCCGTGCGTCACCAAAGGGTGGGCAGGGTCCCGCGCAGGCTCGATCGCTCCTCGCGTCCGGCCAAGACGACCTGCTCTCACCTGTACGCGTTGATGTCGGTCATGGTCGTGGGCTCCGGGGTGCTGGCAGCGGTCGGCCACCTCGGGGAAACGGGTACGAGCGCTGGCTGCGAGGGGCATTTCCACAACCTTCGGTTCCGACCCAGCGTGTCATCGAGGGGGCCTGTGATTCTCGAGCGATGTGACGAGCAGTCGCGACCAGCACCGTGGCAGCTCGTGAACGGGATAGGTCAGGTTCTCGCCGCGTCGATCTCCGCGAGCAACCGCACTACCTGCCGGCGAGCGTCCGGGTACATCGTCAGAAGGTCGATGATGTCGGCCCAATCGTCGCCGTTCTGGTCGCGGTAGCGGAGGAAACAGACGGCAGGAAGCGCCCGGTGCCGCGCAGGTTGAACTGTGCGTTGGGGTCGTCCGTAGACCCAAGCAGCGAACAAGCATGGGGCGTCAGGCGGACGCTCTGAGGTGATTCTGAGGGAGAATCGACATGAAGAAGATGATGGTCGTCGCTGCGGTCCTCGTGCTGACCTTCGTCGCGCTCCGTCGTTTCGGACCGACGCTGGGCAAGCGGGCCATGGCGAAGTGCCAAGCGATGATGGCGAGCCATCAAGGAGATGTGGGAGCAGAACTCGCGGACCCCCGTGCCACCTCGAACGAAGAGCGGCTGCGTCCGCCGAGTCTTCAGGGTAGGGGTGGAGGGCGATGATGCACCACCCGGTAGGTACTGCCCTTGACGCCGTCCCGCACGACGATGGTCGCCATGTCTCGAGTCTGTGCGGTGTGCATGATCCGTGCGAGAGATTCGCCCGCTACGCTCGGTCGAGGGCGTTGAGCAGCCGTTTCGCCATCTTCGGGCTCGCGCCGTCGTCTTCGTGCTTGAAGTAGCAGAAGACGTCGCTGCCGGCATCAAGCGCCGGGCGGATCCGGTCGGCCCACGCGGTCAACTCATCGTCGGTGTACTCGGTCTTGCGCAAACGTAGGTATCCCGCCGGTTCCCAAGAGAGGTCGTTCGGACCGGGATCCTGCTCGTCAGTTTCTGCGACGCACCACGCGACCCCCTGTGACAAGAGAAGTTCGCGCGCTTCCGTCCACGATGGATGGCGGAACTCCATCGCGAAGCGGGGTGGTCCGGGCGGCAGGTACCCGACGAACGACTCGATCAGCTCGCGGTCGTAGTGCAGCGACGGCGGGCACTGGAACAGGATGCATCCCAAACGATCGCCCAGCAGTCGCGCCCGTTCCAGGAAGTCGCGGACGTCGTCGTCCGCGTCGCGCAGTCTCTTGAAGTGCGTGATCCGCTGGTTCGCCTTCAGCGTGAACACGAACCCGGGTTGCGCCTGCTCGCGCCACGTGAGCATCGACTTCTCGGTCGGGAAGCGCCGGAACGTGTAGTTCACCTCGACCGACGAGAGCTGGGACGAGTAGTACGAGAGCATCTCGCGGTTCTTGAGGCCCTCCGGATAGAAGACGCCATGCTTCCACTCGTCGTAGGCGTAGCCCGACGTTCCCAGGTAGAAGGATCCGGTCACGGTGGCATGATGACACGCATGAGCGTTCCCGAGGAACGCGTGACGATCGCGGGCGGTCCTTCGAGGGTGTCTGGCGTCTACGCGCGGCCTGCGGACCCGATCGCCACGATCGTCGTCGCCCACGGCGCGGGCGCCGGCATGGATCACCCGTTCATGGTGGGGTTCACCCGGGCGATGAACGACGAGGACATCGCCACGCTGCGGTTCAACTTCCCGTACACGGAGGCCGGCCGGCGTTCGCCGGACCGGGCGCCGGTGGCCATAGCGACCTGGCGGGCCGCGATGCAGGAGGCGGCACGGCGCGCGGCGGCCGGCGAGCCCGTCTGGGCGTCCGGGAAGTCGTTCGGGGGCCGGATGGCCTCGATGGCGGTGGCGGATGGCATGTCCGCCGCGGGACTCGTGTTCCTGGGGTACCCGCTCCATCCCCCTGGCAAGCCGGAGGCGATTCGCGATGAGCACCTCTACGCGATCACGGTGCCGATGTTGTTCCTGGAAGGCACGCGCGATCCGTTCGCGACGCGCGAGCTTCTGGAAGGAGTGACAGCGAAGCTTGGACCGCGCGCGTCGGTCGTCTGGATCGACGGTGGTGACCATTCCTTCAACGTGCGCGGCGTGAAGGCCGATGCGCGCGCGGTCGGCGCGGGACTGGCGACGCCCGTCGGCGCCTTCATCCGGGGGCACGTCTGATGCCGCGCAAGAACCGGCGCAACCCCGAGTACTTCACCGCTCCCGAGGCGCCACCCGCGCGAGCGGACGCGCCCCTTTGGGCCGAGGTCCCTGGGTACGACGTCAGACACGTCGGCGGACAGAAGGAGTACCGATGCCCGGGATGTGACCACATCGTTCGACAGGGTGTGTGGCACCTGGTGGTCGTGCCAGACGGGGATCCGGACTCCCGGCGTCACTGGCACACCGAGTGTTGGCGACGAGAGCTGAAACGCCTTGGACGGTACCGGGCGTCGTCAGAGGGCTGACGTCGCGTCGAGCCGCTGCACGACGGCGCGCAGGATCTTGACCGCGATGTCCTCCTCGTACAGGACCTTCTGGAACTCGCTCCGTCCCAAGAGGAAGCAGCGCATCGGTGTCACGGCCTGCACCGTGGCGGTGCGTGGGCTCCGCCCGATCAGCGTTCGCAGCAACGCGAGCTCGCCGAAGTAGTCCCCCGCGCCGAGCGAGTTGACCCTCCTGTCCCCGCGCCGTACGTCGGCGTCTCCCTCGAGGATCACGAAGAAGTCGTCGGCCATCGCACCCTGCTCGCACAGGATCTGACCAGGTTCGTACGTCTGCTCCCAGCCGTTGGCCGCGATGTGTTTGAGCTGGCGGCGCGAGCAGCTGCCGAAGAGCGGAACGACCCGCAACGCAGAGATCGTCTCGGCTTGGCTCATCGGATGGAACCCTATGGAGGATGGGGATGTCGCACAAGTGCACGTCCCGGGCCCCGACTATCATCCGCGCGGGATGGGTGACGACGTCCGGGTTCGACTCTGGGAAACAGGTGGGCGCTGGTACGCGCACATCCTGGACGCGCCCGCGTTCATCGAAGTGACCGGGACGACGCGCGAGCGCTGCCTCGAGGAGCTCCGCAGGACCACGGGCCCAGACGTCTCCCTGACGATCGAGGTCGTGCCGCAGATCGTCGGGGTCGCCGAGGCCGCGGAGATCATGGGGTGGGACAAGCGCCGCGTGGTCACCTACATCGACCGAGGTCAGTTCCCCGAGCCGCTCACCTCGCTCGCATCCGGACGCATCTGGCTGCGCGAAGACGTGGAGCGGTTCGCGGAGGAGTGGCGGGCGCGCCATCCGAAGTCCGTCACGTGATGCGGCGCCTCTACCTGATCCGACACGGCAGCGCGGACCGTCGCGCGAACGACGTGCTCCAGACCCGCCTCGGCCCGCAGGCCGATCCGCCCCTTGACGCCTCCGGGCGGGAACAGGCGCGGCTCCTCACGCGCCGCCTCCGGCTGATGCCTGCGCCGGCCGCGGTGCTCTGCTCGCCGTTGAGGCGCGCACGAGAGACGGTGGCGCCGATCGCGGAGGCGACGGGCACCGACGTGATGTACATCGACGATCTGGCCGAGTGGTACGGGGGCGCCTGGGAGTTGAAGGAGTTCGAGGACATCTTCCGCGACCACCCGGAGGTCGCGGGCCTCGTCAGGAGCCAAGACCCGATCTGGCACCTGGCTCCCGGCGGAGAGGATCAGATCTCGTTCCAGCGGCGCGTCGTCGGCGCGGTCGAAGGAGCGTTGGCCCGGCACCCGGGTGGCGACGTCTGGATCGTGTGTCACGGTGGTGTGATCAATGCCTATGTCGGGAGCGTGCTCGGGCTCCGCGACCAGGAGATGTTCATGCTCCCCGATAACACGAGCCTCAACACGATCGTCGTCGACGGTGAGGAGCGCCACCTGTGGTTCCTGAACGACACCGCGCACCTGAGCGATCCAGACCTCTTCGGGGCTGGAGACGGGCCTCACCTATACTCGCCCGCACATCTCGAGCGCGAAGGAGCGAACCCCGTGACCGTGAAGTTCCTCTCGGAAGAGTGGGCGGAAGCCCTCAAGGATCAGCTGAACGCGAGTCCTGAGTTCAAGGAAGCGGCTGCCGGCAAGTCCGCGGCGATCCAGCAGGTGATCGGCGGCCCCGACGGCGAGACGCGGTACTGGATCACGATCGCCGAGGATACGATCGACATGGGTGTGGGCGACACGTCGAACCCCGATGCGACGATCACCGAGAGCTACGACACCGCCGTTGCGCTCGCCAAGAGCGAGCTCTCGCCGGTGACCGCGTTCATGACCGGGAAGATCAAGGTCGCGGGGAACATGGGGATGCTGCTGGGGCTCCAGGCGGTCCTGTCGCTGCTCCCAGGGGCGATGGCCGCGATCGACGTCGAGTACTAGCCCTTCGCGGGGGTCACCGAGAGCGTCGAACGCGCCCTCGCGAGCACCTGTCCGCGGCCATCGACGACGTCGGCCTCGGCGAAGCCGAGCTGTCGGCCGACCTTCACCGTTCGTCCTCTGGCGACGATCCGCCCCTGCTTCCCTGGCGCGAGGAACTCCATGCTGAGCTGGACCGTGACGTGCCGCCGCCCGGATCCCAGGACCGTTCGGACCGCCAGGCCCATCGCGGTGTCGGCGAGCGTGGCGAGCATCCCGCCGTGGATGAGCCCCTGAAGGTTGACGTGCTCGGGCCCGGCCTCGAGCGCGACCTCGGCGTGGCCCGGCGACGCCTCGACCAGCTCGATACCGGCCCATCGGTAGAACGCCGTGCCCTGCAGCTGTTCTCGCAGGCTCTCGACGAGCCCCACCTGTTCATCCATCCGCTCCACCCTCCGGCTGCGTAGTCTCCCACGGGACGTCCGTTTGACGGCCACCATGACCGAAACGCACAATCCGGTGCGTCCGGGCCTGGGTCGCCCGGTTGGGATGGATAGGAGGGGGAACGTGATGCGCGGACGCATCGTGAGATACCTGGTGCCACTGGCCCTACTCGGGCTCGTAGCGGCCGCCTGTAGCAATAACAATGACAACGCCGGTGGGGGAGGGAGCGCCAGCAGCAGCGGTCCGGCGTGCAACGCCGACATCAAGGTCGGGGTCGCCTTCGACGTCGGAGGTCTCGGCGATAAGTCGTTCAACGACGCGGCCAACACGGGCTTGCAGCAAGCGATCGCAGACGGGCTTGTCTGTGATTCCAACGTGACCGTGAACGAGGCCAATTCGACCGGTTCCGATCGGGACCAGAACGTGCAAGCCCTCGCCGACGCCGGATTCAACCTGGTGGTCGGCGTCGGGTTCGCGTTCTCGCCCGGCATCAACACCATCGCGCCGGACTACCCCGACACCGACTTCATGGTCGTCGACGGGTACGCGACCTGCGGTAAGGCTTGCGGGCTCGACAACGACAACCTCACGAACGTTGCCGACTTCGACTTCAAGGAGCAGGAAGGCTCGTACCTCGTCGGAGCGGCCGCGGCGATCAAGTGTGCGTGCGACACGATCGGGTTCCTGGGCGGGCAGACCGGTCCGCTGATCGGGAAGTTCCAGGCGGGGTATATGGCTGGCGCCATGGCCGTGAACCCGAAGATCAAGGTCCTCGTCGAGTACATCGGTGACGACGTCACCGCGTTCAACGATCCGGTCAAGGGCGAGGCCCTGTCCACCAAGATGTACGACGCGGGCGCGGAGATCATCTACCACGCCTCGGGTGCATCGGGTGCCGGACTGTTCAACGCCGCGGTGAAGGCGAACAAGCTCGCCATCGGCGTGGACTCGGACCAGTACCTCACCGCGAGTCCCGAGCAGCAGCCGCTGATCCTCACCTCGATGATCAAGCGTGTGGACACGGCCGTCTACAACGCCATCACGCAGGTCGGTGACGGAAGCTTCGCGGCTGGAGCCACGGTCTTGGGTATGGCCGAGGACGGCGTCGACTACTCCCAGTCGAACACCACTCTGATGACGCAAGACATCATCGACCAGCTGGAGGCATTCCGGGCCAAGATCATCTCGGGCGAGATCGTCGTCCCCGATGACCCCAAGAAGGTCTGATCCGGGAACGACAGGTCCGATGACGAACGACTCCGGGGCGGGGCGCGGGAGCGCCCCGCCCCTCGTCGTCCTCGAGCACATCACCAAGCGGTTCCCCGGAGTGCTCGCGAACGACGACGTCTCGGTCGAACTGCGCCCCGCCGAGGTGCACGCGCTGATCGGGGAGAACGGCGCGGGGAAGTCCACGCTGATGCGCGTGCTTTACGGGATGTACCCGGCCGACGAGGGCCGGATGATCGTCCGCGGCCAGGAGGTCAAGATCGCGTCGCCGCGCGACGCGATCGCGCTCGGCATCGGCATGGTCCACCAGCACTTCGTGCTGGTGGACCCGTTCACGGTCACGGAGAACATCATCCTGGGCGACGAGGACGGCGCGGTGCTCGATCGAAGCGACGCCGAACGGAAGGTCCGGGAGCTCGCGGAGTCGTACGGCTTCGTGGTCAGACCGGATGCCGTGATCGAGGACCTGTCGGTGGGCGAGGAGCAGCGCGTCGAGATCCTGAAGGCCCTCTACCGCGGAGTGGAGATCCTGATCCTCGACGAGCCGACAGCTGTCCTCACGCCGGGCGAGGCCAAGGAGCTGTTCGACAACCTCCGCAAGCTCAAGGAGAGCGGCAAGTCCATCGTGTTCATCAGCCACAAGCTCGACGAGGTGCTCGAGATCGCCGACCGGATCACCGTGCTGCGTCGGGGGGCGGTGGTCGGGGAGACGACGCCGGCGCAGACATCGAAGGCCAAGCTTGCCGAGATGATGGTGGGCCGGCCCGTGCTGTTCCGGCTAGAGAAGCCAGAGGTGGAGATCGGCGACCCGGTCCTGTCCGTCGAAGGGCTCGAGGGCGGGGGCAAGCTGCACGGCCTGTCGTTCGAGGTGCGTGCCGGGGAGATCCTCGGTGTGGCCGGCGTCGAGGGCAACGGCCAACGAGAGCTCGCCGAGACGCTGATCGGGCTGCTTCCCGCGACCGCCGGACGTGTCCTCCTGGAGGGCAGAGATATCGCGGGATGGTCGGTGCGGGACGTGCGGAACGCCGGGGTCGCGTACATACCTGAGGACCGGCAGGAGCAGGGACTCGTGCTGTCGATGACGCTCTGGGAGAACACCGTGCTCGGCCGTCACGACGACGCGGAGTTCTCGAGCGGGCTCGGGGTCTTGTTCATCCGCAAGATCAAGGCGCTCGCCACGAAGCTCGTGGAGCTGTTCGATGTCCGCACCCGCAGCATCGAGGTGACCGCATCGACGCTCTCCGGGGGGAACCAGCAGAAGCTGATCCTCGCGCGCGAACTCGAGACCGATCCGAAACTGCTCGTGGCGGCGCAGCCCACCCGAGGTCTCGACGTCGGTGCGATCGAGTTCGTGTGGAAGCAGATCCTGGACCAGAAGGCGGCGGGGCGCGCCGTCCTGCTGATCTCGGCTGAGCTCGACGAGATCTATGCGCTCTCGGACAGGATCGTCACCATCTACGAGGGGCGGTTGACGGGCGAGTACCC
Source organism: uncultured Actinomycetes bacterium (assembly GCA_963695975.1). Lineage (GTDB taxonomy): Bacteria > Actinomycetota > UBA4738 > UBA4738 > HRBIN12 > JBBQVZ01. The sequence continues at coordinate 38,733 of CAVOIB010000009.1, forward strand.
GCCGGATGCTGCGCCCGAAGAGGTAGGCGTAGGGATGCTCGGCGGGATCAAGCAAGAGATTGCGGGCTGATGGCGGCGACCGGGATGGCTGCTCCCGCGACGCTCCCGCGCGTACGGTCCGACTGGCTCGAAAGGGTAGGGGGGCAAGCCTTGGCCCTCGTCGTCTCCTTCTTGATCGCCCTGGGGCTCGGTTCGCTCCTGATCTTGTCCTACGGAGAGAGTCCCGGACAGGTGTACTCGCAGATCTTCCAGGCGTCGCTCGGGAACCTGGACGGGTTCGGCTATGTGCTGTCGATCGCCACTCCCCTCATCTTCTCCGCGCTCGCCGTCGCGGTTTGCTTCAAGGGTGGGATGTTCAACATCGGCGTCGAGGGCCAATACCTCGTGGCGATGGTGACGGCTGCATGGGCTGCCCTCTCGCTCGAGTTCCTCCCCGCCCCGTTGTTGGTGACCGCGATCCTGCTCGCCGCGATGCTCGGGGGGATGGCCTGGGCCGCCATCCCGGGGATCTTGAAGGTGAAGACCGGAGCCCATGAGGTCGTGACGACGATCATGTTGAACGGCATCGCCATCAGCCTGTTGGCGTGGGCGATCAACTTCCCGCTGAAGTTCCACAACGCGCCGCCCGGGCAGAACGTCGACCTGCGTACCGACGAGTTCCCGGATCACGGTCTCGTCGGCGACATGGGCAAGGCGTTCGGCATCACGCCGGGCGCCCATCTGTCGTGGCTCCTGTTCCTCGCCATCGCATCGGCGATCGCGGTCTGGTTCCTCATGCGTCGCATGCGCCTCGGATACGAGGCCCGCGCCCTCGGTTCGTCGCAAGGATCCGCGCGCGCCGGCGGGATCTCGATCGGATCTACCCAGCTCCGCCTGTTCCTCATCTCGGGAGCTCTGGCCGGGCTGGTGGGGATGCAGCAGTTGCTCGCGGATAAGGGATATCTCGGGCAGAACTACGTAGCTCAGTTGGGATTCACGGGCATCGCCGTCGCGTTCCTGGGGCAGAACAACCCGATCGGGATCGTCTTCGCGGCGATCCTGTGGGGGATCCTTTCCCGCGGTGAGGTAGCCCTGCAGATCGGGAGCAACGTTCCTCGCGAGTTCATCATCATCCTGCAGGGGATCTTGATCCTGTCGGTGGTGATCACGTACCAGATCGCGAAGCGCCGGCTGGCGGCGCGCCAACTCCAGCGTGCCGGTGCGATCGGCGCCCTCGAGGACTCCGAGGCCAGCGTGGATATCGAGGGCATGGCCCAGGAGGGCGGTTGACATGTCACTGACCGACGTCGGCGTAGCGCTGCAGATCTCGTTCACCTACTTCACGATCATCTACCTGACAGGAGTCGGTGGTCTGTTCAGCGAGCGATCGGGGATCGTGAACATCGGCCTTGAGGGCCTGATGATCATCGGCACGGTGTCCGGAGCGTTCGGTGCCCGCTATTTCACCGACACGCTCGGACTGGGGCTCCCCTGGGGACCGATCCTCGGCATCCTGACGGGCGCGTTCTTCGGGCTGGCCTTCGCCGGCATCCATGCCATCGCCACCATCACGTTCCGGGTCGACCAGATCGTGTCAGGCGTCGTGATCAACCTCGTCGCGATCGGGCTCGCCCGCTTCCTCTCGCAGGCCTTCTTCGGGCAATCGACCCAGTCGGACCCGGGTGGCCCTCACCTGAGCACCATCAGCGTCCCGCTCCTGTCGTCGATACCGGGTCTCGGGCGCGCCTTCCAGGACCTCTCCCCGATGGTGTTCTTCGCGTTCTTCCTGGCGTTGCCCGTGTGGTTCGCTCTCTACCGGACCAGATGGGGTCTGCGTCTGCGGTCCTGCGGAGAGAACCCGGAGGCGGCGCGCTCCCTCGGCGTGCGGGTCTCCGCGTATCGCTACCAGGGGGTGCTCCTTTCGGGGGCACTCGCCGGGATGTCAGGCGCGTTCCTCGCCGCCGAGGTCATCGGCAACTGGCGCGAGAGTCAGACGCTCGGTCTGGGGTTCATCTCGCTCGCCGCATTGATCCTGTCCAACTGGAACCCGATCCGGCTGATGTTCTTCGCGTGGTTGTTCGGGTTCGCGGTGGCGATACCGCTGCGGCTCCAGGATGCCCCCGGGCTCAACCTGCTGCCGCCCCAGTTCATCCGCATGATCCCGTACATCGTGACGATCGTGGCGATCGCGGGTTTCGTGGGAAAGGTTCGGCCTCCTGCAGCCGCGGGTCGCGCCTACGAGGGTGGCAGCTCGGCGTAGTTCCCTAGTCCGTTACAGACTAGTACGTTCACTGCGTCCCGTAGAGGCGATCGCCGAAGTCGCCGAGCCCGGGCAGGATGTACGCGTTCGCGTTGAGCTGACGGTCGAGCGCGCCGGCGACGACCCCCACGTCCGGGTGATCGGTCTCCATCCGCGCGACCCCTTCGGGCGCCGCGACCACGCACACGAACGTGATGTTCCGCGGTCCCGCCTGCTTGATGTAGGTGGCAGCGGCCGAACCGGATCCACCCGTCGCGAGCATCGGGTCGAGGAGCAGCGCGTTCTTCCCACTCATGGGTGGAAGCTTCGCGTAGTAGTCGCGGGGGAGGTGGGTCTCCTCGTCCCGTTCCATGCCCAGGTAGCCGACCACGGTGTCGGGATACAGGTCGGTCACGGCGTCGAGGAGACCGAGGCCGGCGCGGAGCACGGGGATCGCCACCAGGCCCACGCCGAGCGCGGACCCGGTGATCGGTTCCAGCGGCGTCCGGACCTCGGCCGGGACAACGGGCAGCCCCCGAGTCGCCTCGACGATGAGGATCGCACCCAGCCGACGCGTCAGCGAACGGAACTCGGCCGGGCCGGTGCGTTCGTCCCGCAGTCTCGTGAGCAGGTCGCCGGCGAGCGGATGATCGAGCACGGTCAGCACGGGAGGCATCCTACGTAGAGGTGCTTGTCACCGTCACCGTGCGAGTGGCAGGATGACGACCACATGCGTGACGTGGCGTACGGTTCCTTTGCCTACGACGGGCCAAGCCCGGCGTAGTCGCCTGACGAGACGTCACCGACAGCGACCCCGGGCCGGACCCGGGGTTCTTTCATCCCCGGGCTGCCCGCGGGCCTCGAGGGAACGGAGGACGAGATGGTCGTCGTCATGAAGCACGACGCGACGGAGGCGGACATCGAGGCCGTCGCCGAGAAGGTGCGCGCCGCGGGCGGCGAGGCCTTCGTGTCGCGAGGAACGGTCCACACGATCATCGGTCTGGTTGGCGACACCGGGCGATTCCAGACGATCCCGTTCAAGCAGATGCCCGGCGTCGACCACGTGATCCAGGTCGGCAAGCCCTACAAGATGGTCGCGCGCGACCTGCACCCCGAGACGACCACGGTGAAGGTGGGCACCACGCCGGTCGGCCGCGACAGCTTCACGATCATCGCGGGTCCGTGCGCCGTCGAGTCCGAGCAGCAAGCGTTCGCAGCGACGCGGGCAGCGAAGGACGCCGGCGCCACGATCCTGCGTGGCGACATCTACAAGCCGCGCACCTCGCCGTACTCGTTCCAGGGGCTCGGCGAGCTCGGCCTCGAGATCCTGGGGGAGTGCCGGCGCGACACCGGTCTGCCGATCATCGTCGAGGTCGTCGACGTCTCGCAAGTGTCATCCGTCGCCGAGGTCGCCGACTGCATACGCGTCGGGACCCGCAATGCGCAGAACTTCGAGCTGCTGAAGGAGGTCGGACAGACGAACAAGCCCGTGATGCTGAAGCGCGGCCTGGCGATGACGATCGATGAATGGCTCCAGGCCGCCGAGTACATCGCGCAGCGCGGCAACTCCGAGATCATCCTGTGCGAACGTGGGATCCGGACGTTCGAGCCGTCCACGCGCAACACCCTGGATCTCGCGGGGATGGCGGTCGCCCAGGCCGAGACGCATCTGCCGGTGATCGTGGACCCGTCCCACGCGGTGGGGAAACGGCACCTGGTGGTACCGATGGCGCTGGCGGCGGTCGCGGCCGGCGCGGACGCCGTGATGATCGACGTGCATCCAGATCCCGAGCAGGCCCTCTGCGACGGCCCCCAGGCGCTCACGCCCGACGAGATGATCCTGCTCGGCCGCGAGCTCGAGGCGGTGGCGTCGGCCGTCGGCCGCCCGGTGAACCACTAGCGAGGTTCAGACGTCGGGCGTCAGCTCGACGATGCGGCACGTGGTGCGCCAGCGAGTGATCGACTCGGCGGGCGCGCCGGCGCGGCTCTTGCGCTTGTCGGCCAGGACCTTCGCCGCCTCTTCCCATTCCGCGCCCTCGAGCTCTCGCTGCGCCGCGTAGAACTCCTCGAGCGAGGTGTCGCGAAGCTTCCGGCGCGAGATCACGACGAGCTGGTGGGCGTCCGGGACGCCGGGGATCGTCTGTTCCTCCGGGCCGGGCTCCTTCTGCGAGAGCACGAGGATCTTGCCGTTCTTGTAGGCGAACCAGGCCGGCGCCATCCGGCGCTTCCCGTTCGGCGCCTCGGTCCCGATCCAGATCACGTCGGACTTCTTGAGCCCGTCCTCGGTCTCCTTCGGGAGCTTCGTGGGCGCGGTCTGCACGAAGACGGGGATGTCGATCTCACCGACGATCTCGCCGTTCAGGATGAACGAGGCCACGAACGTGCCCGTCTCGTCGAACACGGCGTCGTCGATCAGGTCGACCTCGGTGGTGAGGTCCATCGCGCCGACCATCCGGCGCGCTTCGGGTCCCCAGCGGTAGATCGTGCGGCCCGACGGTCCGATCAGCCGGAACTCCTCGTTCACGAAGCCGGTCGGCACCTTCCACGCGCGGAACACGACGAACGGGAGCGCCGGCCCGGGCTGGCCCACCAGGTAGACGCCGTCGTTCGCCTCGTTGCCGTACGCGTCCCAGACGCGCTTGTCCACTACGGCTGCCGCGACGAGTTCCCCCACGACCATCATCGGGGCGAAGGATATACGACCGGTCTTGCCCCGATGGCGACGGCTCGGCGTTGTGGTGAGTCAAACGGTGCGGGCGAGCCACAAGCGTGGCTCTTCGATCTCGGGGAGCGACGGCATCGCTTCCGCGGAGTCCCACATGCGGGTGAGCGTGGCCTCGTCCGTCTGCTCGACCACTGTGTCGCAGAACGCGCGGCCTTGGACGTACTGGTCGCGCTTCATCTCGATCCCCAACAGACGCTCGAACACAGGATCCCCGGCCTCGCCCTCGCGGTAGCGACGCATCGCCTCCGAGATCTGTCCGTACGACGGCAACAGCTCGCGTCCGAGGGCGTGCATCACGTGGTCGCCGTACCCCTCCGCGGCGGCCATGAACGACTGGATCCGGCCGAGCTTGATCCGCTGCTCGTCGTCGAGCACGGCGCCGAACAGACCGTCCTCGGACTCCATCACCGATCTGAGCGCCTCGGGATCCGACGCGTCGAGCAACGACAAGCGTTCCTGCATCTGCGCCGCGTCGATCTTCAGCGTGGAGAGGAAGTCCGCCAGGAGCTCGGAGAACCGCCCGCTCGCCCACGGCTGCGCGAACTCGAACCGGTGCGTGACCTCGTGGATCGCGATGTAGGTGCGGAACTCGGTCCGGTCGAGCGACCAATCGCGTTCGAACCGAGCGATGTTCGGGACGACGAACAACAGCGCGCCGGGGCCCGATCGCGGGACCGCGATGTCGTACTGGCCCAGAACGTGCTGGCCAAGGAACCCGAGCACGGTGCCCACCTGGGCACCGAGCAGCAACGGCGAGAGCTGCTCCAACAGACCCGCCATGCCCTGCATCTCCGGCGGAAGCTGCCCGCCGATCGCCTCGCGGGACGCGTCGCCCATGGCCGCGGCGATCGTCTTCGCGGCGGGCTCGAGCAACGTCTTCAGGCTCTCGGTGTTCGCGTTCACCCATTCGGCGCGCCGGACCGGCCTGACGTCGGCGACGTCGGTGGGAGCATCCAGTCCGGTGAAGCGGCCGACGTGGAGTTCCGCCACGCGGGCGGCCTCCTGGAACGTGGTCAGGTCGGCGTCGGTCGGCGCTGGGTCCTCGTGTCCCTCCTGCGCGCTCGCGATCCCGATCTGCCTCGCCAGCTCCCAGTTCACCGGGCCGGACGACGAGGACATGACCCGCTGCAGCTCGCGGAAGAGCGGCGCGTCGGCGAACGCTTCGGGGTCGTCACCGAACGGGAAGTCCATGCACCCATCGTACGACCGGCCCATCGATAGGATGACCTGCGTGTCCGTCCCAACCCGTGTTCGAGTCACCACCGATCCGCTGTCGGTCGACGAGGCACTCGCGTTCGTTGCCGATCCCTCGGCCGGCGGCATCTGCGTGTTCGTCGGCACGGTTCGCGACCACTCCGAGGCGGGAGACGTGACCGGCTTGCGATACGAGGCTTGGGACGAGCTCGCGATCGCGCGGCTCGGCGAGCTGGCCGAGGAGCTCGCCGAGAAGTGGCCGGTCAAGAAGGTGGCGATCCTTCACCGCACGGGCGACCTCGGCGTGGGGGAGCTGAGCGTTGTGGTCGCGTGTTCCGCACCGCACCGGGCCGATGCGTTCGAAGCCTGCCGTCACGGCATCGAGCGCCTCAAGGAGGACGTCCCGATCTGGAAGAAGGAGTCGCTCGTTACCGGCGAGGCACATTGGGTGATGGGCAGCTGATGGGACGCGACCTCGCGATCGACCTCGGCACGGCGAATACGCTCGTGTATCGGCAGGGCGACGGCGTCGTATTCGCTGAGCCGACGGTCGTCGCGATGCACGCGGGAAGCGGAGAGGTCGTGGCCATGGGCGACGACGTCTGGCGTCTCGTCGGCGGGGACTCGGGCAACGTCGTCGCGGTCCGGCCGCTGCGGACCGGCGTCATGACCGAGTTCGACATCACGCAACGGATGTTGGAAGTGGTGGTGCGGCGCTCGGCCGCCTCACGGTTCCCGAAGCCGCGGGTGCTCGTCGCGGTCCCCTCGATGGCCTCTGAGGTCGAGAAGCGTGCGGTCGAGGAGGCGATCCGCTCCGCGGGTGGCGGCCGGAACGTCACGCTCGTGGAGGAGCCGCTCGCGGCGGCGATCGGCGCCGGTCTGCCGATCCACGAGCCGATCGGCAACCTGGTCGTCGACATCGGCGGCGGACGCTCGGAGATGGCCGTCGTCTCGATGGGCGGTGTCGTGAGCGGCCGTTCGGTCCAGCTCGGTGGGTTCGACCTGGACGCGGCGATCCAGGAAGACATCCGCGAGCGCTACGGCGTCGCGATCGGGGAGAAGGCGGCCGAGGAGATCAAGATCTCGATCGGGTCCGCGTTCCCGACCTCGACAGGCAAGGCCGCCGTCGTGACAGGCCGCGAGCTCTCGACCGGGAACACGATCGAGGTGACGGTGAGCGAGGACGAGGTGCGCCAGGCGATGTCGGGCACGGTGCGCGACATCGTCGACACCGCGCGCCTGTGTCTTGCCGAGGCGCCGCCGGAGCTCACCCACGACATCCTGGAGACCGGACTATTCCTGACGGGCGGCGGCAGCATGCTCCGCGGGATCGACATGCTGCTCGCGCAGGAGTGCGAGGTGCCGGTCCACGCCACCGAACGTCCACTCGAGACGGTCGTGATCGGAGCTGGACGGATGCTGGAGCATCTGGCGGACTACCAGACCTCGTTCCAGCTCGTGCGGCGCAAGGCGAGTCGATGAATAGCGGCTAGGACGCGGCCTTGGACAGTAGATCCGCGATCATCGACCCCGCCTGGTAGAGCGCGAAGGCAAGGAGCGCCGCCGCGAGCGTGATCGCGATCAACAGTCCGAGGACGCCCGCCGCCCGCGTCTGCCAGGAACGCCTGTCGGAACCGATCGGCACGTAGACGCCGTCGCCGGCATCGGGTCCTCGAGCCGGCGGTTCCGACAAGAACCCGTCGCCGTCGGACGCGGTCGCCACGTCCTGGCCAGCGCGGAGCGTGAGCCAGAAGACGAGAGCGCCCGTCGCGAGCGCCACGGCGAAGACCATCACATAAGCCATGGGATCTGCGCGCGAGCCTATCCCGAACGTGCCCGCTCGTTCACCTCCGCGGCCCGTACGATGGCTCTTCGGTCATGTCACGACTCAGACGCTTCATCTCCGGGTTCGTCGTCGCGCTCGTCATCGGTCTCGCGTTCCTGCTCGGCTGGGTCCAGCTGCCGTACTACTCGCTCGGGCCCGGTCCGGCGCGCGACGTCGAGCCACTGATCCACGTGACGGGCCACCAGGAGTTCCCGTCACCTGGTGAGCTCATCATGACCACGGTCCGGTTCCACACCGTGAGCGCGTTGGGGGCGCTGATCGCGTGGCTCGATCCGCATCAGGCGGTCGTGTCCGAGCATGTGCTCTACCCACCCGGCGAGAGCGCCGAGCAGGAAACTCAGCGGGCGCTGTCGCAGATGGACCAGAGCAAGATCGACGCAACGTACGTCGTACTTAGGCGCCTGGCCGGCTATCCGAAAGCTCACGGCGATGGAGCGTTGATCGAGTTCGTGTATCCCGGATGCCCCGCGGAGGGGGCACTGTTCGCCGGGGACGTGATCCATCAGGTCAACGGGTCTCCCGTGCATTCGCAGAACGAGGCCGCCGCCGCGCTCGACGCCGCGCCGCTCCACGCACCGATCACGTTCCAGGTGGAGGCCGCCGGGGAGACCCACGACCTGCGCGTCACGCGCGGCCGCTGTCCCGGGACGGATCGTCCGCTCGTCGGCATCAACCTGATCGATCAGTTCCCGTTCGACGTGCGGATCTCGAGCGGAGACGTCGGGGGACCCTCGGCCGGGCTCATGTGGGCGCTCGGCCTGTACGACCTGCTCACGCCCGGCGACCTCACGGGTGGACGAACCGTGGCCGGCACGGGGACGATCGACACGCGCGGCCGCGTCGGGCCCATCGGAGGGATCCAGGACAAGGTGATCGGTGCCGAACGGGAGGGCGCGGACCTGTTCCTGGTCCCGGCGGACAACATGAAGGACCTGCAGGGCGTGGACACGGGCGACATGCGGCTCGCGCCGGTGGCGACGTTCCAGGAGGCGTTGGATGCGCTGGGAGCCCCGCGGCCTTAACCCGTTCGTTCCGTACGCCATGGGTTAGGCTGGCCGTCCGCGGCCAGGCTCGGTCGCGCGAGGGAGACGGAACACCGACATGATGCGACGGACGATCCCGGCGGGAACCCGCCGTTGGCCGCTCATCGTGGTTGCCGTGGTCGTCCTGTTGTTCATCCTCCTGTCGGTGATGTCGGGCTTCTACGTCGACCTGCTCTGGTTCAAAGAGGTCAAGCTCTCGAGCGTCTTCTGGTCGGTGCTGCGCACCAAGTTCGTGCTCGGGTTGATCTTCGGGCTGTTGTTCTTCGCGTTGCTGTACGTCAACCTCCTCATCGTCCGGTGGATCACGCCCGAGACGCGGATCCTCACGCCCGAGCAGGAGGCGGTTGAACGTGTCCGACAGAACCTCGAGCCGTACCTACGCTGGCTCATCCCGCTCGGCTCGGCGACGCTCGCGCTGATCGTCGGCATCGGCGTGTCGCGTGAATGGTCCACGTTCCTGTTGTGGCGCAACGGCGCCGGGCTCACGTTCGGCCACCCGGAGCCGCTCTTCCATCGGGATCCCGCTTTCTACATCTTCAACCTGCCGTGGCTCCGGTTCCTGCAGGGGTGGCTGTTCTCGTCGCTCGTCGGCGTGACCCTGATCGTGATCATCGCGCACTTCCTCTGGGGTGGGATCCAGCCTCAGGCGTCGGCGTTCGCGGACAAGGTCTCGCCCGCCGTTCGAGCCCACCTGTCGGTGCTCCTGGGGTTGATCATGCTGGCGAAGGCCTGGGGCTACTACTTGGGCCGGTTCGATCTGCTCACGTCGCCTCGCGGCGTGGTGGAGGGCGCGTCGTACACCGACGTGCATGCGCAGTTGCCTGCCCTCAACTTCCTGGCGATCGTCGCGGTGATCTGTGCGGTGCTGTTCTTGGTGAACATCCGCGTGCGCCTGTGGAGCCTGCCCGTGATCGCCGTTGGTCTGCTCGCGCTGGTCTCGGTGTTGCTTGGCACGGTGTACCCCGCGCTGGTGCAGCAGTTCAGCGTCAAGCCGCAGGAACAGCAGCGTGAGACCCCATACATCGAGGACAACATCGCCGGCACTCGATGGGCCTTCAAGCTGGACACGATCGATGTCTCCGAGCGTCCCGCTGATCCGGCCGTCTCTGCCGACGCGCTCGACCAGAACGCGGCGACGGTGTCCAACATCCGGCTGTGGCGCCCCTCCGTGCTCAAGGAGAACTTCCAATCGCTGCAACGGATCCGGCAGTACTACGAGTTCGAGGATGTCGACGTCGACAGGTACGACCTGTCCGGGAGCAAGCGTGTCTTGATGGTCTCGGGGCGCGAGGTCACGCAGAACGGCATCCCCTCCGGCGGCCAGACGTGGCAGAACACGCACCTGGTGTACACGCACGGGTACGGTGCCGTCGCGGCGCAGGTGAACACCGCGTCGACCGAAGGCGCTCCTTCGCTCACGCTGCGCGATATCCCGCCGGTGGGCGAGCCGGCGATCTCCCAGCCGCAGCTCTACTTCGGGGAGCTGAACGACGTGCCGTTCGTGGTGACGAATACGGGCTCGAAAGAGCTCGACTACGAAGGCGCGTCACAGGAGCAGGACACGGTCTATTCCGGAACCGGCGGGATCCCGATGGGGAACATGCTTCAGCGGGCGTTGTTCGCATGGCGCTTCAAGGACATCAACCTGCTGATCTCGGGACTGATCCATCCAGACAGCCGGATCATGATCTTCCGCCAGATCCAGCAGCGTGTCCCGAAGCCCGCCCCCTTCCTGCGGTTCGATGCGGACCCGTACCTGGCGATCGTTGCCGGCAAGCTCACGTGGATCTACGACGCGTACACGACGACGACCGAATATCCGTACTCGCAGGCGGTGGACCTCGGTGACGCGACCGACGGTCTGATGACGGGTCGCTCGAACTACATGCGGAACTCGGTGAAAGTCACGGTGGACGCCTACACGGGGGCGATGACCTACTACCTGGTGGACCCGAGCGACCCGATCGCGGTGGCGTGGTCTCGCGCCTTCCCCGACATGTTCACGCCGCTCTCGGACGCCTCGCCCGACCTGCTGGCGCATTTCCGTTACCCCGAGAACCTCTTCCAGGTGCAGGCGACGCAGTTCTCTACATACCACGTGACGGACCCGGCGGTGTTCTTCCAGAAGCAGGACGTGTGGCAGTTACCGACCGACCCGACGATCGCGGGGAACAACCCCGCGGCGGCGGGCACGACCGCGGCGGGGGGGCCGCTACGCCCCTACTACACGCTGATGCGCCTGCCTAGTGCGACCGACGAGCACTTCCAGCTGATCCTGCCGTTCACGCCCGAGGGACGGCAGAACATGACGTCATGGATGGCCGCGGACTCCGACCCGATCTCCTATGGCAAGTTGACCGCGTATACGTTCCCATCGGGGAGAAACGTCGACGGTCCGACCCAGGTGTTCGCGCAGATCAATCAGGATCCGGCGTTCTCCTCGTTGAGGACGCTCCTCGGTCAAGGAGGATCGACGATCGTGTTCGGCGACTTCCTCGTGATACCGATCAACGACTCGTTCCTCTACGTCCAACCCGTCTACGTGCGCTCGAACCAGGAGAACTCGATCCCCGAGCTGAAGCGCGTGGTGGTCGTGAACGGCAACACGGTCGGGCTGGGGACGAGCCTCTCCGAGGCAATCGCCGACTCCACGAGCGGGCAACCATCGGGTGGCGGTGGGGAGACACCTCCGCCCGGAGGCAGCATCGACGAGCAGGTCGCCGGGCTGTTGGATCAGGCGTTGCAGCACTTCGCCGCGGCCAACGCGGCGCTCACCGCGGGGAACCTGGCCACCTACCAGTCGGAGCTCGACCAAGCCCAGCAGCTCGTCCAACAGGCGAACGACCTGATCGCCCAGCAGAGCGCGAGTGGAGCGGGAGGCGCGACGCCGACGCCCACGGCGAGTCCGTCTCCGTAGGACGCCTCAGTCCTGGAGGCGGAAGCCCAGGTCGGCCTCGATGTCGGCGACGTCCATCTGGGCCTTCTGCAGCCGGCCCGAGTAGTCCCAGTTCATGGCTTGCCAGCGCGTGAACTGATCGAGTACCCAGATCCCCGACTGCCGGGAGCCGTTGCCACTCTTTCCGTTGCCGCCGAACGGCAGGTGGGCCTCCGCGCCCGACGTCGAGTTGTTCACGGAGACCATCCCGGCGGTGACACGCTCGCGGAATCGGAACGCGTGGAGCGGGTCCCGCGTGTAGATCGACGACGACAGTCCGTACCCGTGGCCGTTCGCGAGCGCGATCGCTTCGTCGAACGTTCCGAACGACGCGACCGCGACGATCGGCCCGAACGTCTCTCTGCGATACAGCTCGTCGTCTCCGGTCACACCGTCCACGATCGTCGGGTGACAGTAGATGCCTTCGTCGGGATCGCCGACGAACCCATCGCGCGGATTGCGGGAGCCGATGCGCCCGCTGCCGCTCGATCCGCTCACCGCGTGATGCGGTCGGATCAACTCCAGCCAGCCCAGGAAGCGATCGCAGAACCGTTGGCTGATCATCGGGCCGTACAAGACGTCCCGCGTGGGATCGCCGATCGGCGCGTCGCGCACCGCCTTGTCGAACCGCGCCACGAACTCGTCGTGCACGTCAGCGTGCACGATCGCGACGCCGAGCGACGTGCACCGTTGGCCGGCGGTGCCGAACCCGCTGAAGAGCGCACCCTCGACCGCCAGATCGAGATCGGCGTCGGGCATCACGACGAGGGGGTTCTTCCCGCCGAGTTCGAGGCAGGGCGACTGCAGGTGGCGCCCGCAAAGCTCGCCGATCCGCGCGCCCACGTCGGTGGAGCCGGTGAACCCGACCTTGTCGACCAAGCGCTCGCCCAGTGCATGCTCGAGCCCCGCGAACGTTTCCGGTCCGTCGGCGAGCACCATGTTGAACACGCCGTCCGGCAATCCGGCGTGCAGGATCAGCTGCGCGAACGCTTCGGCGGTCGCGGGCGTGTACTCCGCGGGCTTCCAGACGACGGCGTTCCCGCACAGAAGGGCCGGGATCAAGTACCAGGAGGGAACCGCGACCGGGAAGTTCCCGGCGGTGATGATCGCCGCCACACCCACCGGCATCCTGAACGTGAAGAGCTGTTTGTCGGGCATCTCCGACGGCACGGTTTGGCCGTAGAGGCGGCGACCTTCGCCGAGGAAGAAGTTGCATGTGTCGATGACTTCCTGGACCTCCCCACGCGACTCGGCGATCGGCTTGCCGATCTCGCGTGTGAGGAGCCGGGAGAGCGCCTCCTTGTTCTCCTCCACCAACCGCCCGAGCTGCTGGATCGCTCGGCCGCGGACAGGTGCCGGGACCGCAGCCCACGCCGGTTGGGCCGTTCGAGCCGCGCTGCAGGCCTCGACGAAGGTCGCGGCATCGCCCAGGAGCGCGTTCGCGACCGTGTCGAGGAGCGCGGCCGGGTTGGCGACGGTGAGTCGGCCGCCGGGCGCATCACGCATGACACGTCCACCGATCAACGACGAGACGGTTCGCGGCATGCCCCATCGTCCCACGAGCGGATGCGGCCGGGCCACTTCAGAGTTGCGGGCCTTCGAGCCGATGATTGGACCGAGGGGGAGGTGGGGTACATGCCCGAGGACTTCGACCCGATCCGTATCCTTGCCGGGCTTCAATCGCACGGCGTCTCGTACGTGCTGGTCGGCGGGCTGGGCGCCGCGGCTCACGGCTCCCCGGTCGAGACCGACGACGTCGACATCTGCGTCTCCGACGACGACGAGAACCTCGGACGTCTGTCGCTCGCACTGGGGCAGCTGGGCGGGCTGCCAGCTCCCGAGGCCGCGTACGAGCATCGTGTCTCGTTCAGCACGCCGGCCGGACGTCTGGACGTGCTCGAGAGCCCCGGGGAGTTCGAAGCGTTGTCGGAGAACGCGATCGAGATCGACGCCGGGCACGGAGTGTTGATCCGCGTCGCGGCGCTCGACGATCTGGCACGGCTGAAGCGATCGTCCGGGGATCTGTCGGCCGCCGTGCGATTGTCAGCGCTCGCTGGCGAGGGGATGGAGACGCGGCGAGAGGCGGAGCGGCCGCTCGACCCCGATCCGCCGCCGAAGGGCCGGATCGAACGGATCCTGCGCAGACTCGAGGATGTGGACATCTACCTCACCGAGGTGAACAAGGGCGAACGTCCGATCCGCCGGAAGCGGCCCTAGTGCCGGAGCAGAGACTAGGATCGGACCTGAGATGTGGCTATTGACGTGGGTCGTCACCATGGTGCTGGTCATCGGGTTGCTGGGCGGGATCCTGGGCGCGCTCGCGGACCGCGCTGCCCGGCCGGGGGTGACTCCCATCGGTGAGCTCGCCGCCGCCTATCTCAGAGGTCGGATCACCGCCCCTCGGGCGGGATCGATAGGCGACACATCGTCGGGCAACTGACGGGAACGACGGACCGTTCGCCGGCGGCTACTCCCCGGTGAGCCCGTCTACCGACTCCCGGATGAGATCGGCATGGCCGTTGTGCCGCGCGTACTCCTCGATCATGTGAAGCAGGATCCATCGAAGGCTGGGTACCTCGCCGCCCGGCCAGGTGCGCCGGGCCAGCCGCTCCAGGCCGCCGTCGGCCAGCGCCTCCGCCACCAGAGAGCGGGAGCGGGCCACGGCGTCCTGCCAGAGCGAATGCAGCTGTTCAGGTGAGTCCTTGGCCGCTGAGTGCCATTCCCAGTCGGGGTCGGCCTTCCAGTCCACCGTGTCCCACGGGGGCTGCCGGTCTCGCCCGTAGAGCCACCGGGAGAACCAGTCGCTCTCGACGTAGGCCAGGTGCTTGAGCAACCCACCGAGGGTGATCGACGAGGCGGCGGCGGTCGCCCGCAGGCCCGCCGCGTCGAGTCCCGCGCACTTCCAGGCCAGGGTCGCGCGCTGATACTCCAGGAAGCCCAGGAGGGTGGCGGTCTCGTCGGCCGTGAGGGGAGGTTCCGGGCGACCATGCTCGTCCAGCTCGGTCATGGGCGGTGAGTATAGGCGTCGCGTGATCGGCATTGGAGCCACGGCAACGTCGCCCCCCAACTCGAGGACAACTCGAACGCTAAGCCATCGATCCGAGAGGCGAGTCTCCTTCGGGCCGCTCAACAGTCGGCTTGGCCCACCGCAGCACTATGGCGAGGACGCTGGGCTCGGATCCCTCGTCTGACTCTTCGATCGGAATGTCCAGAAGCTGAGCGTCCCATCCGCCGCAAGAAGCCCTAAGCGCTCGGATCCCTCTACTGGAGCTGAGCGCAGATCGCGCGAGGGTCGCCCTCCTCGTCGGCCATGACCGCTAGCCCCGAGAAGCCGAGTCCTTCGAGGAGTCGTCCGATCGGTTCAGCTTGATCACCGCCGAGTTCCATCAGGAGCCACCCATCGGGACTGAGCCAACGAATGCTTCTACGCGCGACCTCGACCAGGAGTTCCGTGCCGTCGACGCCGCCGTCGAGTGCCAGCCGTGCCTCGAACGTCTGAACGTCGCGTGGGAGCAGACCGAGCGCGGCCGTAGGCACGTACGGCACGACCGCCGTCAGCACGTCGACGCGCCGCTCGAGCGCTCGCGGCAGTGGTTCATCCAGGAAGCCCTCGAACACCTCGACGCCGTTCCGTCTTGCGCATCGCACCGCGTTCGACTCGAGTTCGGTCGCGAGTATCTGTGCCGATGGGGCGGCCGCGGCCATAACCGCCGCGATCGCACCAACCCCCGTACAGAGATCCACGGCCACCCCCTCCGGCGGGAGGAGGTCCGCTGCTCGTCGCGCCAGCGGCTCTGTCTGTCGGCGCGGCACGTAGACGCCCGGTCCAACGAACAGCCGGAGACCGCAGAACGTGACAGCGCCGGTCAGCCATGCGATCGGCTCACCGGTCGTGCGACGAGATATCAGTTCATCGAGCACTTCCAGATCTCCGGCGGCGGCCCGGATGAGCTCATCGGCCTCATCCGACGCAGCGATGCATCCCGCCTGGGTGAGGGTCTGCACCACGGAGATACGGTCGAGCCGCTTCATCCCGGGCACTCTCGCATCCTTCGTTCGTCGTCTTTTTGTCGGGATGGGCATTCGGGTCACGGCGACGTCGCCCCCCAACTCGCTGGGAACCGATCAAGCCTAATGCCTACCCCACGTTGGCTTCGTCGGGATAGGAGATGAGGCACTCCCTAACGCCGCCCCCTCCCGGTTGGACCACCGAGGGATCGATCCCGGCCCGGCTCCTTTACAAGCTCGATCGCCACATGTAGTGATTGCGCATTGCAGTCACTCCGAAGGGAACGCCGATGGCCGTGCGTGTCGACCTGAACATCTCGCTCGACGGCTTCGCGACGACGACCGACCAGACGCGCGAGAACCCGTTCGGGCACGACTGGGCGCGTCTCGTCGAGGCCTACATCGCGACCCGTACGTTCCGGGCCCGCGTGCTGCACGAAACGTCGGGTGAGGGAACGACCGGCGTCGACGACGAGTACGCGCAGGCGTACTTCGCCGAGGTCGGCGCGGAGATCATGGGTGCCGGCATGTTCGGGCTCCACGCCGCTGCGGATGATCCCGATTGGCGCGGCTGGTGGGGCGACGAGCCTCCGTTCCGGGTCCCGGTGTTCGTGCTCACCCACAGTCCGCGCCCGGTGCTCGAGATGACGGGCGGCACGACCTTCCACTTCCTCTCCGCGACGCCCCGCGAGGCGCTCGACCTGGCGCTCGAGGCCGCGGGCGGCAAGGACGTTCGGATCGGCGGCGGCCCGACCGTGGTCCGCGAGTTCCTCAACGCCGGACTCGTCGATCGGCTCCACGTCGCCATCGTCCCGATCCTGCTCGGCCGCGGCATCCGGCTCTGGGACGACCTTCGCGGCTTCGAGGATGGCTACAACGTGACATCGGAGGTCGCGTCGAGCGGGATCACGCACCTGACCTTCTCGCGCTGAACCCACACGAAGGCCCGGACACGATGAGACCCAGCCTTCGTCATGTTCGCAGTGATCGGTCAGTTCCGAAGCTGCGCCTTCAGGTCGTTGCGCGCCCGCACGGAGTCAGCCCGCTTCGGGCTTCTTGACATCGGCGTCGATCCGGTTCCCGCCAGGCAGAGGGGGCGGCGTTTGCCGTGGCCCTATCTCCCAGTCCCCGTCGGCTTTGTCGGGATAGGAGATAGACCAACGGCAAACGCCGCCCCCGCGATCCGATGCTTCCTTATCTCGTGAGTGTCGGCGAAGTACGGGGCGTCGGTGCGTTTGGCTAACATTCGGCAGATGACTACGGGAAGTGGGTCTCTTACTCCAAGCCAGGAGGCCCTCGCGGCGCGAGCTGACCTGGCGGCCTACCCAAGCAATGAGCTGATGCTGTTTGCCCTAGAGATTGGGCTCGGCATCGAGGACATCCACACGTCGCTTCGACTGCACTGACCGACGGACTGACAGTTCCACGTTGCTAGTCGCAAGCCAGGTCCTCCGACTCACCACGTCGCAGAGATCATCGCGCCGATCTTGGATGGATCTGTGACCACAGTCTTTGTCAACAGGAGATGAGTGACGGCCTCGTCTAGGACACCAAAGAGCGGTCCCGTCCGGGAGAGGGGGCGGCGTTTCGCCGCCCTCTCCAGGTCGGCCCGTCCCCGCTCTCGGCGGGCGACGCAGCATCACTGCGTGGGCTCGGTAGCCGTGTCTACCTCGGTCGACACGTAAGCGAAGAGGGTTCGAGCGCCGGATAGCCCCTTGAGTTCATGCGGCCCTCGATCCTCGAAAGACAGGCCGGACGACAGCGCTACCGCCCTGGTCGTCTCCGACACCAGGATCTCGTCGGGAGCCGCGACCGCCATGATGCGGGCGGTTTCGTGCAGCGCGACCCCTCGCAGACCCGTGCCGACAACGTCCACCTCACCGACGTGGACGCCGACCCTCACCCGGAGGCCGGAGTGTCGCGCGGCCTCCCGGATCGAAGCGGCGCACCGCAGAGCCCGTGCCGTTCCGTCGAACATGGCGAGCATGCCGTCGCCGGTGGTCTCCACCTCGCGGCCGTGGAACAGTACGATCTGCTCACGTGCCGCGCCGAGGTGGCGCGCTAAGACTTCGCGCCACACCATGTCGCCCATGCGGACAGCCTCCGCGGTCGACCCAACGAGATCGGTCATCAACAGCGTTGCGGTCACCCGATCTTGCATTCCACCGCGGAACCCCATGTACGCCCGATTGCCCACCCATTCGATCGCGATGCATGGCGCGTCACCGATCGTGTAGCCGTCGTGACCGGGGCCAACGTCGAAGACGTCGTTGGGCCCGAACTCGATCGTGGAGCCGTCGCGCAGGCGCATCCCTAGCCGTCCCGAGACCACGTAGCCGACGTGCCGGATCTCGCACCAGTCGCCTCCAACCAGCGGGCGCATGTGGGTGGACCACCGGAACCCTGGTTCGTGGAGCACCCGTGCGATCGACATGTCCTCAAGATCCACGATGTCGTTGATGACACCCGGGAACCGGATGGTTTCGTCCGGCTCCCCGAGGTTCTTTCGGCGCGTCTCGCCCATCAGGATCGGATGATGTCGCCGACCGCGATCCGGGTCAATCGATTTCGGGGCGGCGTTAGGCGGTGCTCCAGACAGGTTGACCTGAGGGGGCGTCGTTAGGCAGCGCCGAGCGGGAGGGGGCGGCGTTTGCCGTTGGTCTATCTCCTATCCCCCGTCGGCTTTGTCGGGGCAACGCCACCTCCGCTAGCATCATCGTGCGGGGTGGAGCAGTCCGGTAGCTCGCTGGGCTCATAACCCAGAGGTCACAGGTTCAAATCCTGTCCCCGCGACGATAGGTCAGGAGGGTGTCGGGAGACCGGCACCCCTCTTGCGTTCCTGGGAACGCGAACATTTGCCCGAGGAACGAGGGGCGTTCGACGACGGGCCCCAGACGCGCCGGACGCCAGGCTATGACAGCACCGACTGGAGGAATCGATCACCTGGTGGTAAGGAGCCGGGCTGGGGCCAAGCCGACCCTCTGCGCTCGAAGTGAGCACGAGTCGCTTCGTCGGCGTGCGCGAAACACAGGTGGTCGGAGTTGTAGATGGATAGGACGGTAGTGCAGGCGGGCGCGGAGCATTGCCGTCCAGGTTCCCGCTTCGCTCGCATGGTCATGGCGCTGCAAACCTAGAGAAGGTCGAGGCGGAATCAAAGACGCCTGTAGGCCATTTCGGGGCGACAAAGGTTGCATCCTCGTCGCCGAACGTCTTGAGTCGTTTGTGCGGTCACCCCATGCGGCCACCAGTTCGCGCTCGCCGAGTCGCAAAGCACGACGGTTCGCGCGTGCGATGACTTCTCGAGTTCGATCTGGGCCCAGAAGGTGTTGGGGTCTTGCGGTCGGTGCGGAGAGGTCGAGATCCGACTTCAGCCAAGCTGGTGCCAGATCCGGGTCTCCCACTCGATCCCTTCCGTTCCGGCCTCCTTGTTGAAGTCGTCTCCGTACTTCTCGCTAGCGGCGTGCATGGCGTCGTGCGACTCCCAATCCGCCATCAAGGTGACCTCGTTCGGGTTGGACTCGCTCCGGAAGACTCGGCGATTCGTCGCACCCATCTCTGCGAAGAGCGGGGCGAACTTGTTATGCGCTGCCACGAACTGATCGACGTCCGGTGCTGTCACTCGCATCTGCACGAGCACTGACATGTGAACCTCCTCATATCGGAAAGGTCTGGCCATCATCGTCCCCGGGATGGGATGCGGCAAATCCGGGAACAGCCACACCCCGCCGGGTAACGCTCGCATGCAGCTTCTCGTGGAGCAGGGGACGGCTGTCTCACCGCGACGACGCTGCGTGGCTTGGCAGAGGTGTCGACGACCTGGAAGCGGAGGTCGAGTGGCTGCACATGACCGAGGCGCTGCACTGCGGGAACTCGTCGGGGCCGTTGGGGATCGCGGTCAAGGCAAGATGTCTCGGACCCGCCAGGTAGGCTACCTCGATGCGGTGGGTCGCCCTTCCAGCGGGCATCGTGCTCCTCTCATGGGCGCTCATCGACGTGTTTCGGACCCTGGTCACACCGCGGGCGGCGCGCGGGCGAACCCGCCTGAGCCGGATCCTATTCCAGCTGTTGTGGCGCCCTTGGCGATGGATCGGCGTGCGCCGGAAGACGGCGCAGGCCCGGGAGCGTGTCCTGGCTGTGGCCGCTCCCTTCTTCTTCTTCGTCCTCCTTGTCGGCTGGGCGACCCTGGTCGTGCTCGGGTTCGGGCTGATCCTGTGGAGCGCCGCGTTCGCGCACGGGGTGGAGCGTGGTGACGGCTCGTTCGGCACCGCCATCTACTTCAGCGGTTCCTCATTGGTCACCCTGGGCTTCGGCGATGTAGCGGCCACGGGATGGACCCGGGCGGTGGTCGTCATCGCGGGAGCGACCGGCTTGGGGCTGTTCGCCGTGGTGATCGCCTACCTCCCGGTGCTGTATCAAGCGTTCAATCGTCGCGAGGTCGGCGTGCTGTTGCTCGACGCACGGGCCGGATCTCCGCCCTCGGGTCCCGAGCTGCTCCACAGGATGGGAGGCGCCGGCATGGCCTCGTCGTTGCCCGAGCTGTTCGCCGAGTGGGAGCGATGGGTGGCCGACGTCCTCGAGACCCACATGTCCTATCCCCTCCTTGCCGTGTTCCGTTCGCCCCACGAAGACACCTCGTGGGTCACCGCACTCGGCTCCGTGCTCGACGCGGCCACGCTCATCATCACATCGGTGGACGACGAGCCCGAAGAGCGCGCGAAGCTCCTGTACGGGACCGGGGTTCACGCGGTGGAGGACCTCTTCTACTACTTCCGGCTGACGGAGCAGGAGGCAGTGATCTCACGCGATGAGTTCGAGGACGTCCTTCAAGACATGAAGGATGAGGGCTTCTCCGTTCGTCCGGTGGACGACGCTTATGCCCGATTCACGGAGAAGCGGGAGAAGTACGCGCGGCGGCTGGATGCGATCGCCGTCTTGTTGGCAGCGCCGCCCGCTCTGTGGATCGGCGATCGCTCTTTCCTCGGAGCACGGACGCCACACTGAGCGCCATCAACCGAGCTCGCCCACCCACCACCCTCGGAGCCGCGGAAGGCGTTTCTCGTAGTAGAGCCAGCTCCTCTTCGTCCATCAGCCCACGGTCTGGACCCGGCTGCGACACCGACATCAGTATGACGCGCGGTTCCGATTCGGAGTCGCTCAGTCCTCGTCGACCCGAAGGATCAAGATTCACCTCTCTCCAGGTACATGTAGGGCACTCACGCGCATCTCAGAGTGCTGCTGCCGGCCACGCGTGACAGGCGCCAGATGCGAGGAGTGTCAGCTGGGCAGATACCGCTTACGCAAGGCCGCGGCCGCAGCGTGCCGGGAGAACGTTGGCGTCGAGGAGCTCTTCGACGGTCACTGAGGAGAAGGTCGACCGGTCCGCGAGGAGGCCTCGGTATCGAGCGCACGCGTCATCGTAGTCCGTGTTGCCGGTGGGGCGGACGACGACGTAACGGCCCCAGCTCCACCTGCTGCTCGCATGCTGGAGCATCGACAGCAGCAGCAGATGCTCGAGCCACATCTCGGCGAGATCGGTCTTCCCCTTGATCGGCGCGATCGCCCCCGCCTTGAAGGCGCGCGATCTCTCGGCAACCTCGAGATACCGCCGGAGGTTGCGCGGCTTCGGTGTCTCGGGCTTGGCTCGATCGTGGTACCTGATGTCGAGGCCGATGATCCCCTGTGTTCCATCACCGAGGTCGAGCACGAACGCCGCATCGAACGAGATAAGACTCCCTATGTACGCACGATCGAGTCGTCCCGGGGAGTGCTCGAAGCGGACGTCGGACACCGTGCCGGGCACGTCCGGCCACCAGGTATGAACCACCCGGTCGGCGAGCCCAAGGTCGGCTGCCAGGTCGCCGAACAGGTTGAAGGCCATCGTCGTCGACCACAGCAGATCGGCCCACAGCCGCTGGCGGTCGAACGTCTGGTGAGGCTCCTTGGCCGACGTTCGAGCCTTCGCCGCGTCCAGTGCCCCTGCGGTCAGGAAGTTCGCGCCGGTCTCTCGAGCGTAGTCGAGCGGGAGGCGACTCCCGACAAGCCGCACAGTCCCGCCCGGCTTCGGCGCGATCGGCTGCGAACCGATCGGATGCCCCTCCGCCTCACGCCACTGTGACTGATGGTAGCGGAGCCTTCGACGAAACTCGGTCATCTGCGGTCGCCGCGGTACCCGGTCGTCCGCCTCCCAGCAGTGCGCGGCCTCGAGCTCCTGCCTCGACAGATCCTCACCCACGTCGGAATAGTACGGCGCTCTCTTCGAGAGATATTTTCGAGACGCTGGCTCAGCACGGCCCAACGTCGCCCGTAGCGGTAGAGGTAACGTTCGGCGTGGGAACGCGCCTGCCGCTTCCGATATCGGACGTTGATCCATCGAGGAACACGACGGTGAACCGGGGCACGACGTGTCAAAGAAGTACACTTGTGAAGGACGCGACCTCCGTTAGCGTGAGGAGAAGTAGGAACTCACGGGATTCGCCTCCGACCCAGTCCCATCGCTGGTCTCAGCGTGGGCTTGATACCCCGAGCGGGCTTTCGCTCTCGATCTGGCTCAGATTGGCCTCAGCGCCAGGGGCATCGTTATCCACGGATCGAAGGAGAGCACATGGAGTACGTACGCATCGCGAAATACACGATCAACAAGGGCACCTTCCAGGAGATCGCCGACAAGGCGAAGATGGACCTGCTCCCCAAGTTCCAGAAGCAGACCGGGTTCATCCGCTACGGGTTGGCTGACATGGGCGAGCAGAACTGCCTGTCGATCAGCCTTTGGAACACGCGTGAAGATGCTGTCGCCTCAGAAACTGTGGCGGCAACGTGGACCCGCGAGAACCTCGGCGACAAGGTTGTCCTGAAGTCGAGTCACGTCGGGACCCTCGCCTTCCTCGAAGGCGTGCCGGCGACCGTCTAGCAACACGTTCCATACGCACCGATCGCGACGCTGACTGAGCAGAGCGATCGTGGAGGGGAACCCACTTGGAGTGGGTTCCCCTCTTGCATCACGCGGTAGCTCCGTGCCGACGTCGAGCGGCTCCGTAGCCGCGTGAGCAAGCGGGGACCGTACGGGTCGTCCGAGTATCGGTTCCGGCGTACGGCATAGTCAGGTGTCGGCCGATCACCGCCCGCGGATGAGTAGCCGTGTCTACCTGATGATGGGGGTTTGTTCGCGAACCGGTTATCGCCACCACCCGGGGACCGATATTGCCTACATGGACATCTACTGGGTCGTCGAGTGCCAGGTGTGCGGCCGATCGGTCGGCATCGGAGGCCAGGTTCCGGCAACGTCGGCGATGGGACCACATGCCATGTTGGGACCCCACGGCGAGCCCGTCGTAGACGGATCACGGTGCATCGGTTCTGATCGCCCTGGGATCTGGACGATCCGAGAACCGGACCGCTTCGCGCGCTGAGCGGTTCGGGGCGGTCCGGGGGGGCGCCACCGTCGAACGCGCGCCGCCTCCGCGGGCAAACAGAACCCGACCCAAGTGGCGGTGCTCATGGACGTCGCCGACTTGGATGCCGTCATGGCCGCGATGCAGACCCGGCGATGGCCGAGGCGATGGAATATGACGGCGTGCTTCCAGACACGTTGGTGTTCCTCGTCGAGGCAGAGTTCCCTTAGACTCTTCGGGCACGCAGGGAGGAGGGCGCTGTGCCCAAGTACATGTGGAAGGTTTCCTACTCCATCGACGGGATCCGCGGGCTCGTGAAGCAAGGAGCCGTTGATCGTGCCGCGCAGATCGGCCAGATCACCGGCGCGAACGGCGGAACGGTGGAGGGCTTCTACTTCGCGTTCGGGGACACGGACGCCTACGTCATCGCCGACCTGCCGGGCGACACGACCGCGGCTGCTATCGCACTCGCCGTCGCCGCGTCCGGCGCAGCCGGGATCGAGACGGTGAAGCTACTCACGCCGGCCGAAGTCGATGAGGCCCGAAGCATCCAGACGGGGTACGTGCCGCCCGGCGTCTGAGCGGACGCGGAAGAGGTGCGCGCCTCCGTCCGAGGCGTAGCTGTTCGAGGGCGAGCGGATCGACGTATCGTTCGCGCGACCACCTAGACGAGAGAGGATCGCGGGATGGGATGTCTCCTGGCGTTGATGGCGGCGTTCGCGCCGCGTCTGGTGTTTCTGATCATCTGGATCGCGCGACCCACGTACGTGAACGCGGTATACGACACGTGGATCCTCCCGCTCCTCGGGTTGATCTTCCTTCCCTTCACGACGCTGATGTGGACCCTGCTCGGCGCGCCGCCGCTCGGCGTACACGGCTGGGACTGGCTGTGGATCGGCATCGCCGTCGCACTCGACCTCGGGCACTATGCCAACACGTACGCCCAGCGGGACTCGATGCCGGGACGCGCCTCGGCCGCCTGACCCCCCTCGTGAGCGGTGAGGATCTGACCATGACGCCGCGCCAACGCGTGCTGGCAGCGATAAGCCACGAGGAGCCGGACCGCGTCCCGATCGTTCTGGGGGTGAGCAACGCGACCGGCATCAAGATGAAGCCGTACCGCGAGCTCAAAGAACTGCTCGGTATCGACGCTGACGACCGGTACCTCTACCGCTGGCCCGAGCTGGGGACGGCCGCGGTCGACGAGGAGACGCTGCTTCGCCTCAGGTCCGATGTCCGGGGCGTCCTCGATGTCGAACCGGCCTGGGTTCTCGAGAGGAACGCCGCCCGCGCGCCGCATGCCGACTACATCAACTCGTGGGGCTCGGGCGCCCGGGAGATCCGACCGGGCGAGTGGTTCCCGATGGTATGCCCGATGGCGTCGGCAACGACCGTCGAGGAGATCGAGGACTACCCCTGGCCGGACATGGACGATCCCAGCCGTGTCGCCCACGTCGCTGCGGAGGCTGCTCGTCTCGCTGCCGAGAACCGCTACGCGATCATGGCAACGCCCTGGCTGCTCTTCCCCCTGGAGCGGGCATTCGCCATGCAGGGCATGGACACGTTCCTGATGAACCTCGCGCTCCATCCGGAGTTCGCTGAAGCGCTGCTGTGGAAGATCCAGGAGCGGTGCAAAGTGCTGATGGGTCACTTCTTGAAGGCGCTCGGTGACAACGTCGACATCATCAAGATCGGCGACGACCTCGGTACCCAGGAGAGCCTGTTGATGTCCCCGGACATGTATCGCCGCATCCTCAAGCCCATCCACGCCGACTACATCCGCTTCATCCGCGAGCGGACGCCGGCCAAGGTCTTCTTCCATACCGATGGCGACGTGTTCCCGCTGATCGACGACCTGGTCGAGATGGGGATCGACATCCTCAACCCGATCCAGACCTCGGCCGGCAAGATGTCCAACCTGGAGGCGTTGAAGGCTCGATGGGGCGACCGGCTGACGTTCTGTGGAGGTGTGGATACCCACCGGATCCTGCCGACCGGTACCGCTGACGAGGTGCGCGCGGAGGTCCGGCGGGTGATCGAGATCCTCGCCCCCGGCGGCGGTTACATGGTCAGCTCCGTCCACACCGTGATGGACGACGTGCCTGCGGAGAACATCCTCGCCATGGTCGATGCGGTCGAAGAGTGCGGGACGTATCCGATAGCCCGAGGCAGGTCGGCATGAGCGGTCAGGAGGAGCTCCTCGACCGCCTGTATGCCTCCGTTCTGTCCGGCGACGTCGACCAGGCGGTGTCGGTGACGCAGGAGGGACTCCGTGATGACGTCGAACCGACCACTCTGCTCTTCGACGCGATGATCCCGGCACTCGAAGAGGTGGGTCGGCGCTTCGAAACCGGGGAAGTCTTCCTGCCCGAGATGCTGATCGCGGCGAACGCCATGCAGGGAGCGATGACGATCCTCCGCCCGCTCATCGTGGCCGCCGGGGTGGAGACGATCGGTAGGTTCGTCATGGGCACCGTCGCCGGCGACATCCACGACGTCGGGAAGAAGCTCTGCAACGTCATGCTGGAGGGCGCAGGATTCGAAGTGATCGACCTGGGCATCAACGTGCCAGGACGGGCGTTCGTCGACGCGATCCATGAGCTTCGGCCCGATGTCGTTGGCATGAGCGCGTTCCTGACGACCACGGCCCTCGAGTTCGCACGGAACATCGACTTGATCGAACAGGCGGGACTGCGCGATCGGGTGAAGATCCTCATCGGTGGAGCCCCGGTCGACCAGGCCATGGTCGACAGCGTGGGAGCCGATGGGTTCGCACCCGATGCCAGCGCCGCCGTGCGGCTCACCAAGACCGTGATGGGTATCGCCTAGCGCGTGACCAGCGAGGCACCGCGCAAGCGCGCGGCGCCTCCATCCACAGACCGCTCACGCGACACCATCCTCGCCTCCTGCCCAGCCGCATATGCAGGCTGGGCCCGTCAGCGGCCGGGTGGTGCAAACCGAACGAAGGATCAGCAGGAGACGTACGACCATCGCGCCCCGGAATGACCGACAGCCGTCTATCGGGTGGCCGGCCGCTCGGATACGGTGACCTTCTGCTCACAGGAAGGACCCTTTGGGATCAACCCGCACCCCAACGAACCGCTCGACGGCCGGTCTCCGCGACCGCCTGTCCGACGCCGAGCCGCTCCGATACGTCAATCTCGACAGCCAGCTGCGACGAGCGGTGTCCGATCGTCTCGTACTTCAAGCCGAAGAGGAGCGTCGGGCGACCGGGCGTCGCTCCGCCCGTCGCCGTTAGCGCCTCGGGCCAGCAACCAGCGCGGCTCCAGATCGGTTACGCCCGATAGACTCACGGGCCATGAGCCCGCTCCGACGTCTGGTTCCGCTCGTCCTGATCCTGAGTCTGGTCGTCGAGGCGCGCGGCGTCCCTGCAAGGGCCACGACCATCGTCCGGAACCCCGGTGAGCCTTCGTACGTGGTCTCGCTCGGTGGCGGGCCACTCGGTCACTCGTGGCGCGGGACGGAGCGCATCTCGTTCACCAACCTCGATGTCGAGCCACTCACCGGGATCTGGCTCCGGCTCTGGTCGAACGGCGTCAACGGCTGTGGGGTCCAAGCGATCATGGTCACCGACGTCTCGGGCGGCACGATGGGAGGCCTCTCCCGCAACTGCACCGCATTGCCCGTCGACCTGCCGGCGCCACTCGCCCAGGGTGAACGGACGACGATCGAGATGCGCCTGTCGATCGACCTTCCCCAGCGGAACGACCGGTTCGGCTACCACGCGGGGATGGCGCTCCTCGGAACGGCACTCCCGACGCTTGCGATACACGACGATCTCGGGTGGCACCTCGACCCGTTCGTGGACCTGGGCGAGAGCTACTACTCGATCGTGGGCAGCTACCTGGTGACGCTGGATGTGCCGATCGGCTTGGACACGCCGACCACCGGCGTCGCCGTCTCGTCCCAGATCGATGGCCACCGCCGCATCACGACGTACGAAGCCCACAACGTCCGTGATTTCGAATGGGCTGCAGGGCACCTAGCGACGGTGAGGGCTCGGGCGGGAAGCACGCAGGTCGTGGTCTCGTACCGGCCGCGCCAGCTTTCACGCGCGCAGGGGCGTGCCGCTCTCGGGTACGCCGTACGTTCGCTCAACACCTATTCGGTCGCCTTCGGCAGGTTCCCGTATCCGGAGATGGACGTCGTCCTGACGGGGTTCACGGCGTTCGGCGGGATGGAGTATCCGACGATCATCTTCACGGATCGCGACAAGCTCACGCTCGCGCACGAACTCGCGCACCAGTACTTCTACGGGATCGTAGGGGACGACGAGTTCCACGCACCCTGGCTCGATGAATCGTTCGCGACCTGGGTCTCGTACCTGCCGTTCGGGGCGTGGAAGGCGTGTGCGTACTATCCGTGGCCGTCGGACACCGCTCGCATCACGAACGACATGGCGTATTGGGCCACCAGACTCGGCGAGTACTCCACCGTCTACGACGGCGGCGGTTGTCTGTTGGCGAACCTCGCTGACCGCTTCGGCCTAGATCGGTTCGGGGATATCCTGCGCGACTACGTGCAGGCCCACTGGTTCGGCGTCAGCCGGACCGGTGAGTTCAAGGCGGCGATCGAGGCGGCCGCGATCGCGGACGGCCTGAGCTTCGACCCGGCCACCTATTGGGCGGACTGGCGGGTGGACTGAGCACCGGGGTCGAGGGCTAGAATCCGGCCAAGCGGTCGTTCTGGTTCCATCGGGTGTTGGAGAGGGGAAGTGCGTTGACGACGACGAAGGAGCTCGTGAGCAGCCTCTCGCAGGTGCCGTTGTTCGCCGACTGCTCCAGCCGCGACATGCAGACGATCGCGCGGGTCGTCCGCGAGATCCCGCACGTTGCCGGAACGGTGATCGCGCGCGAGGGCGAGCCGGGCGTGGGTCTGTTCGTGATCTTGAGCGGGAATGCGGACGTCTCGATCGGCGGCAGGAAGAAGGCCACGCTCGGCCCCGGTGACTTCTTCGGGGAGATCGCGCTCCTGGACGGGGGCCCCCGCACGGCGACCGTCACCGCGAAGACCGATGTGCAACTGATCGGGCTCACCGAATGGGTATTCCGCGGCTTGATGGTGGAGCATCCCTCTATCGCGTTGAAGACGCTCCAGCAGATGGCCGGGCGCCTCCGTTCGGCGACGAAGGCCGCGACCGCCTGATACCCGCGTCGCGGGGGGAGGATGCTCCCGTGAGCGATGCCCCCCGAGAGGTTCAGGAGCTGGCTGACGAGCGCGCCGCGCTCCGCGCCGCGAAGGACTTCGAGGGAGCCGACGCGATCCGCGGGCGGATCGCGTCCGCCGGATGGGTGGTCGTCGACGAGCCTGGCGGTTGGCGGTTGGAGCCCGTCCCGATCTCGGAGGCCGAACCTGAGCCGGCGGACGCGTCGATCCACTGGGTGGTGGAGGGATGGCCCGACGACGTTCGCCGCGCCGTCGCGTCGTTCCGTTCCTGGTCCGGAGATCGCGCGGTTCAGTACGTCGTGGCCGACGTGACGGGCGAGGATCCCGCGTCGTTCGGCGACGACGTGGAGGTGGTTTCGCTCGAGCGGAGAACAGGCTGGGCCACAGCGCGCAACGCGGGCCTCGAGCGAACACGTGGTCGGATCGTCCTGGTGATGGACGGCTCGATCGAGGCGACCGGCGACGTGCTCGGACCGTTGGAGGCCGCGTTGGAGGACCCGACCATCGGCGTGTGCGGGCCGTTCGGCATCGCGACGCCCGACCTCCGCGAATTCGAGTCGACGGAGGGTCCGGAGTGCGACGCGATCGAGGGGTACTGCATGGCGTTCCGGCGAGAGATCCTGGAGGATGCCGGCGGCTTCGACGAGAAGTTCCATTGGTACCGAACGGCGGACGTCGACTACTCGTTCCGGATCAAGAACCTGGGGCTCCGCGCGGTCGTCGTTCCCGTACCCGTCGAGCGACACGAGCATCGGATGTGGTTCGAGACGCCGCCCGCGGAACGGGCGAGGCTGTCGAAGCGGAACTTTTACCGGTTCCTCGATCGGTGGCGCGACCGGTTCGACCTCACGGTTTCAGGGGCGCCGCCTGGACACGACGAGAACCACCCCGGGTCGGAGACGGACTAGTCGAGGGAGGGCATCGGCGGTGTCGGCGGCCCGCCGCGGGACGCGGAGGACGCGGAGGACGCGGAGGACGCCCTCTCCCCTTCCGAGACGGGCTTCTCGAGGGCCTTGACCTTGCCGTTCGGCGGGATCGACGCGGGGTCGGGGATCGGCTTCGTCCCGGTGGCGTAGGCCTCCAGGTCCGTCCCGTCGATCGTCTCGGTGACGAGCAACACACCGGAGAGCTTCTCGAGCAGGTCCCGATGCTCGATCAGGATCTTCTCGGCGCGGTCGTGCGCCTCACCCAGCAGTCGTCCGACCTCCTGGTCGATCTTCTCGGCGGTCGCGCCTGAGATCTTCGGCACGTTGAACATGGAGTTCGCGTCCTCGTGACCGAGCGACAACGGCCCGACCTCCTCGCTCATCCCATACTCGGCGACCATGGCGCGCGCGACCTGTGTCGCGCGCTCCAGGTCGTTCTGCGCGCCCGTCGATATCTCGTCGAAGCAGAGCTCCTCGGCGACGCGCCCGCCCATCGCGAACGCGAGCATGTCCTTCAGCTCGGGCTCCGTGGCGAGGTAGCGATCCTCGAGCGGACGCACCATGGTCAGGCCGAGCGCCGCCGTGCCGCGAGGGATGATCGTGATGCGGTGAACGGGATCGAGGTTGTCGCTGAAATGAGCGACCAGCGCGTGGCCCATCTCGTGGGAGGCGACGCGGATCTTCTCCTTCTCGCTCATCACGCGCGACTTGCGTTCCAGACCCATGCTCGCGCGGTCGATCGCCTCCTCGAGCTCGTCCTCGGTGACCGAGTTCTTCTCGCGGCGGGCGGCCAGCAGGGCCGCCTCGTTCACGACGTTCTCGAGGTCGGCGCCGGTGAACCCAGGGGTTCGCGAGGCGATCGTGCGCAGTTGGACGTCGGGGTCGAGCGCCACGCCTCGGGCGTGCACCCGGAGGATCTCTTCGCGCCCGCGCAGGTCGGGCCGATCGACCACGACCTGGCGGTCGAAGCGTCCTGGCCGGACGAGGGCTGGGTCCAACACGTCCGGGCGGTTCGTGGCGGCCATGATGATGACTCCCTTGGATGAGTCGAATCCGTCCATCTCCACGAGCAGCTGGTTCAGCGTCTGTTCGCGTTCGTCGTGGGCGCCGAAGCCGGCGCCCATCGCACCGGCGCGACCCTTGCCGATCGTGTCGATCTCGTCCAAGAAGATCAGCGCGGGCGCCTTCTCCTTCGCCTGCTGGAAGAGCTCGCGCACCCGCGCGGCGCCGAGACCGACGAACATCTCCACGAACTCCGAGCCCGACATGAAGAAGAACGGCACATTCGCCTCACCGGCGACGGCGCGCGCGAGCAGCGTCTTGCCGCACCCTGGGGGGCCGAGCAGCAGCACGCCCTTCGGGATGCGGCCGCCCAGGCGCTGGTACTTCTTCGGGTTACTGAGGAATTCGACGATCTCGCCGAGCTCCTCCTTGGCCTCGTCGACGCCGGCGACGTCGTTGAAGTTGGTCTTCATCTCCTTGCGGTCGTAGATCTTGACCTTGTTCCGGCCCAGGTTGAGCGCCGCGTTCGCTCCGGAGCCCATCCGGCGGAAGACGAAGTAGTAGATGAGGATCATCACGAGCGCGAACGGCAAGATGTTGATCAGCAGCGAGGCGAACACGCTCGGCTGGACGCCCTTGTAGTCGACGTTGTTGTCCTGCAGCAACGTGGTGAGGTTCGATGAGTCGTAGTTCGGCGGGATCGTGGCCGTGAACGACTGTGCGCCTCCCTCGTGCTTGATCTGTCCGGAGACGTCTGAGGAGGAGATATCCACCGTTCCGATGATCTCGCCCGCTTCCACATGGTCGATGAAGGTCGAGAAGTCGATCTGGGTCACGCTCGCCCGCGTGAGCCAGCTGTTGAATACCAGCAGCCCCAACAGGAGCAGCGGGATCGCTAGCCAAGGGCTGAACCGGGGTCGGGGCGTGGCGGATCCACCCGAACCGCGGCTGTTGTTGTCAGGCATACCGACCATCTTCCCACCGGGGTTCGCGATGTGACAGCACGCTCCCGGCGAGCGCTCAGGGAACGCACACGTCGGGGGTCCAATCCGGGATACTGGACCGGATGGCCGTGACCGGAGAGACGTCGACGCCTACGGACGACGCCGAGCTGCGCGATCGCTTCGAGCGTGACGTGCTGCCTTTGTTGTCCAGCCTCTATGGAGCGGCCCTCAGGCTCACACGCAACCCCGCCGACGCGGAGGATCTGGTCCAGGAGACGTACCTCCGCGCGTTCCGCGGGTTCGGGGGGTTCCAGGAGGGCACGAACCTCAAGGCGTGGCTGTACCGGATCCTCACCAACAGTTTCATCAACACGTATCGCAAGAAGCAACGCGAGCCGCAGCTCGTCGAAGGCCCCGACGACATCGATGAGTGGTACCTCTTCGACAAGCTCGGCGCGCGAAGCGTCGAGCCTTCAGCCGAGGTCGAAGTGCTCGACAAGATCCCGGACGAGTCGGTGAAAGCCGCGCTGGAATCGCTTCCGGAGAACTTCCGGCTACCCGTCTTGCTGGCCGACGTCGAGGGCTTCAGCTACAAAGAGATCGCGGAGATCATGGACACGCCGGTCGGAACCGTGATGTCTCGACTACATCGGGGAAGGAAAGCCCTGCAGAAGGCGTTGTGGGACACGGCGAAGGAACGGGGATTGGTCGATGGGTGAGGCAACCTATAACTGCCGGGAGACGCTCCGTGAGATCGAGCGCTTCTTGGACGGCGAGATGGACATCGACGTCCGGTCCCTGCTGGAGCGCCATCTCCAGGACTGTCCCCCGTGCATGCGGCACGTCGAGTTCAGCCGGCACCTGAAAGTGATGATCGGGTCGAAGTGCGCGGGCGAGCCGGTACCCGACGAGCTGCGGGTGCGGATACGCGCGATGATCCAGCAACACGAGCTCCCTTCAGCCTAGGCGTGAACCGGTCCGGGTCGACCGCGCCGAACCCACAGCTTCGGGCTACGATGCCTCACTCGAAGGGAGGTGGACCATGAACGAACTCGGAACGATCCTTGGCATCTGGGCGCATCCTGACGACGAGACCTACCTCACCGCCGGGTTGATGGCGCGCGCCGCTCGCGAGGGACGGCGCGTAGTGTGCGTGACGGCCACCCGCGGCGAGGGTGGGTCGATGGACGAGGAGCTGTGGCCGCCGGAAGCCATGGGGGAGGTCCGGGAGTCCGAGCTGATGCGCTCCTTCGAGATCCTTGGCGTTACCGAACATCACTGGCTCGATCTTCCCGATATCGACATGGACACGCCGCTCCCGGAGGCCGGTTACGAGCGCGTGCGCGCGATCATGGAGGACGTTCAGCCCGACGCCGTGCTCACGTTCGGGCCCGACGGGATGACCGGACACGTCGCACACATGTCGGTGAGCGAATGGGCGACCCGGGCGGTGGTGGAGGTAGGCAAGCCAGGAGCGCAGGTCCACTACGCGACGTACACCCAGGAGTGGGCCGACGAGTTCGTGCCGATCTACAACCGGTTCGACGTATTCCGGCCCGGCACTCCGCCCGTGACCCCGCGCGACGAGCTCTCGATCGACTTCCCACTTCCAGCCGACCTGCTCGAGTTGAAGCTCCGTGCGATCGAAGCCCACGACAGCCAGGTGGGCGGGATGGTGGAGGCGTTCGGCGAGGATATCTTCCGCCGCGCGATGTTCGCCGAATGGTTCCGGCCGGGGCCGGTGAAGGAGGCGTGATGGAGTTCGCCATGTCTCAACAGATGCGCGCGATCATCGACGGACTCGGCGGGTTCGCCGATCTCGGGACGTCGGAGGAGCTGTGGGAGGTCCTACGGAGACCGGAGGCGTGCGACTTCATGTTCGGCAATCCGCACGACATGCCGCTCCCCGGCTACGTGGACGCGCTCCGGCGAGGGCTCGAGCCGAGGGGGAAGAACCACTACGCCTACACGATGGACCTTCCCGCCGCCACGGCTGCGATCAGCGCCGGGCTGGGGGAGCGGTTCGGGCTCCCGTTCCGTGATGAGGATGTCCACATGACCAACGGGAACTTCGCCGGGCTCGCGATCCTGCTCCGCCTGCTCGCGGACCCCGGCGACGAGGTGATCTTCGTCTCGCCGCCGTGGTTCTTCTACGAGGCGCTGATCGTAGGGTCCGGCTCCACGCCCGTCCGTGTCTACGCGGACCGAACCACGTTCGATCTGGATCTCGAGGCGATCGCCGGGGCCATCACGGCGCGAACCCGCGCCATCATCGTGAACTCGCCGAACAATCCGACGGGGCGGATCTACGCCCCCAGGCTCCTGGACGACCTCGCCGCGCTGCTGGAAGAGGCATCGGAGCGGAACGGGCGTCGGATCTACCTGCTCTCGGACGAGGCGTACAATCGCATCATCTTCGACGGCCGCGATTTCCCCACTCCCGTCGCGCACTATCCACACTCGTTCCTGCTGTACACGTACGCGAAGACGCTGCTCTCCCCGGGGTCGCGTCTCGGTTACATCGCGACGCCGCCCAGCATGCCGGAGAGCGCGGACGTCCGGATCCCATTGCTGATCGGGCAGATCACGTACGGCTGGGCCTTCCCCGTCGCGCCGTTGCAGCACGCGGTTCCAGACCTCGAGAGGCTGTCACCCGACATCGACTCGCTCCAACGGCGGCGCGACGTGCTCGTCGGTGCTCTCCGGGAGCAGGGATACGACGCGGTGAACCCCGAGGCGACCTTCTACGTGTTGGTGCGGTCGCCGATGGAGGACGACGAAGCGTTCTGCAAGATCTTGGCGGCGCACGACGTGTACGTGTTGCCCGGCGCGATGTTCGAGATGCCCGGGTACTTCCGGATCTCCCTGACGGCGAACGACGACATGGTGGAGCGTGCGATCCCTGGGTTCGCCAAAGCGATCGCCGAGGCGGGAACGTGAGCCAGGGAGCGTTCGCGCTGATGGGATCGGGTGAGTTCGAGCCCTGGCATCAGGACGTGGACGGCTGGCTGCTCGAGCACACCGACGGGAACGGGTCCGTGCTGATCGTGCCGACCGCATCGGCCCGGGAGGGCGACGAGGTGTTCGAGGGATGGGGAACGAAGGGCCTGGCGCACTACGAGCGACTCGGCATCCCCGCCCGCATCGTGCCTATCCGCGAGCACGAGGACGCCGAGGATCCGGAGTTCGTCGAAGAGGTCTCCAAGGCCTCCATTGTCTTCTTCTCGGGAGGGAACCCTTGGTATCTCGCGGAGACCCTGCGGGATACGGCCTTCTTCCGAGCGATGGATGAGCGTTTGGGCAGCGGGCTCGCCTACGCGGGGTGCAGCGCCGGCGTCGCCTGCCTGAGCGAGCTCACGTATGACTCGGACGCCCAGGGCTTCGAGAACGTGTTCAAACCGGGACTCGGTACCGTGCGGGGGACACTCTTCGGCCCGCACTGGGACATGCTGAACACGTGGATCCCCGGTGCCACAGAGATGATCATCTCGTCGGTGCCGGACGGCGGCCGGTTGGTGGCCATCGACGAAGAGACGGCGATGTTCGGCGATGGTGAGTCGTGGACGGTCGCCGGACGATCTGGGGTGCACATCCTCGAAGAGGGCGCTTGGGCAGATCATGTCGCGGGCGCCAGCTTCGCGCTCGACCTGTTCGGCGAACGTTAGGCGGCGACGGAGCTGATCGATGATGGTGACGGGTTCGGTTCTCACGCGTGACAGCTCGATCCAGCTGCGCGCGCCCGAGATCGTGAAGCGTCTTTCGAAGACCTATCCCGACGCGCACGTCGCGCTCAATTTCACGAACGCTCTCGAGTGCCTGGTCGCGACGATCCTGTCGGCGCAGTGCACCGATGAACGAGTGAACAAGGTCACGGTCGATCTGTTCCGGAAGTACCGCTCGCCCGAGGCCTACCTGAAGGTCCCGGAGGCCGAGCTCGCTGCCGACATCAAGCCGACGGGGTTCTTCAACCAGAAGACCAAGTCGATCCGGGGGGCGTGCACGCGCATCGTCGAGGTCTACGGTGGCAGGGTGCCGGACACGATGGAGGACCTCATCACGCTCCCGGGTGTCGCGCGCAAGACCGCGAACATCGTCCTCGGCAACGCCTACGGGATCGTGGAGGGGATCGCCGTCGACACGCACGTCCGACGGCTCTCCGAACGCCTAGGCTTCAGCTCGGAGAAGGACCCGGACAAGATCGAGCAGGACCTGATGCGGCTGATCCCGCGGAAGCGGTGGTTCGACTTCACCTACGCGTTGATCGACCACGGGCGGGCCGTCTGCGTCGCGCGCACGCCGCGGTGCGGCGAATGCCCGGTGAGCGACATCTGCCCTTCCAGCGTCGTCTGAAGCG
The DNA here is from genome assembly GCA_963695975.1 of uncultured Actinomycetes bacterium. Taxonomy (GTDB): domain Bacteria; phylum Actinomycetota; class UBA4738; order UBA4738; family HRBIN12; genus JBBQVZ01. The sequence goes on from CAVOIB010000009.1 coordinate 74,503, forward strand.
GCTAGCCGCCGACCGCGGTGAGCGTACGCTTCCGCCGGCGCTGCCGACGGATCTCTCTGCGCTCGTCCTCGTCGAGGCCGCCCCACACGCCCGCGTCCTGGGCCGTCACGAGCGACCACTCCAGGCACTCTGGTCGAACGGGGCACCCGTCGCAGACTGCCTTGGCGTTCGCCGTCTGTACCATCACCAGGCGCGGCGCGCCCATCGGGAAGAACAGTTCCGGGTCCTCACCGACGCAGCGTGCGCGCTCCACCCACGACAGGTGGGCGGGATCGTGCCTGAACCTTCGTTCAATCATGCGACACCGAGGGTCGATCAGGGGCCCAGGGGGCCAGGAGTGGGAGCGAGCGTAGTGGCTGAACGATCATTCAGTCAAGGGGCCGAACGCCTCGTGGTAGCCCATCGCGGGGCCTCCGCCGCCGAGGCGGAGAACACGCTGGAGGCCTTCGAGCTCGCGATCGCCGCGGGGGCCGACGTGATCGAGTTCGACGTGCGGATGACGGCCGACGAAGTCGCGATCGTGATGCACGATCCACACGTGGATCGCACGACGGACGGCGCCGGCCTCGTGCGCGACCTTCGCCTGGCCGAGCTGAAAGGTTTGCGGATCCGCACCCGAGATGGGGGCACGACCGAGATCCCCACGCTCGAGGAGGCGCTCCGGTGCTTGTCGGGACGGGCAGCGGCCGACGTCGAGATCAAGAACATCCCGGGTGAGCCGGACTTCGACGGCACGCGCGAGCCGGCGGTGGACGCGACCATCCGCGCCGTCGACGCGATGGGTTTCGTCGGTCCGGTCCTCCTCTCGAGCTTCAACCCGCTGTCGATCGCGCATGCTCGATCGATGGCTCCCGGCGTCGCCACCGGGTTGTTGACCATCCCGGATGTCGGCGCGAGCGCCGCATTCGCGTTCGCGCGTGAGCATGGACACGACTGGGTGCTGCCGTTCGTGGACGACGTTCGGTCGGCTGGGGCGCCGCTCGTCGGCGAGATCCACGAGGCGGCGATGCGGATCGGCACCTGGATCACCGACGACCCTGACACGGCCGTCGAGCTGATGCGGATGCGCGTCGATGCCGTCGCGACGAACGATCCGGTGACGATCGTCGCGGCGCGCCGCGCTGCGTTCGGGCATTGATGGTCCGGCGCAAGCGCCTGCCCGCGGAGCTCGAGGGGTCGTTGGCGGCGTTCCGCGCCGTCCTCCTCGAGCTCGAACCTGCCAAGGCCGCACTCACGGAGGTCATGCCAACCACCCGCCTCCCGGGGCGACCGCTCCCGGATGCCCTGTCCGAGTTCGAAGGCGGGCTCGAGCGTGCGCGGCCGTTGATGCCGGCGTGGCGGGCGCCTCAGGTGGAGGCTGAATGGTCGGCCTGCGCCGCCGGTCTGGACGAGGCGGGCGCTCGAGCCAGGAGCTTCCGCGAGGAGGCCCCCGACCTGGGAGGGTTCGAGGGGTTGATCTGGGCCGTCGAGCAGCTGCTGGCCCCGCTCGACGCGTTCGCGTCGGCCGATGAGCGTTTCCGAGAGCTCGGGTCGCGCTGACCGTTCGGTCGGCTGCCGCGGCGACCATGCCGCGATAGCCTTCCCCCGGCCGGCGCCCGACCCCCAATCGGCCGGCACGACCGACGAGCGCGACCCATGAGGAGGAACGATGTGCCGGCGATCCGGATGAGGACAGAGCTCCCCGGCCCGAAGTCGAAGGCGATCATCGCCCGCAAGGAGCAGGTGGTCTGCGACCCGGTGGACCTGCACGTGAACGCCATCATCGAAAGCGGAATGGGCGCCGTGGTCACCGACGTCGACGGCAACACGATGATCGATCTGTCGAGCGGCCTCGGCTGCCTCCTCGTCGGGCATTCGCACCCCAAGGTGGTCGAGGCGGTGCAGCGCCAGGCAGCGCGCTTCTCGCATACCGACTTCTCGGTCCTGCCGTACGAGATCTACGTCGAGCTCGCAGAGCGACTGGTCGGACTCGTCGGGGGCGACCGCAAAGTGGCCCTGTTCAACTCGGGGGCTGAGGCGGTGGAGAACGCCGTCAAGTTCGCCAAGGCGGCGACCGGTCGTCACGCGATCGTGTGCTTCGAGGGCGCGTTCCACGGGCGGACGTTGCTCACGATGACGCTTACCAGCCGACACACGCCGTACAAGGAGGGGTTCGGGCCGTTCGCGCCCGAGGTCTACCGCGTCCCGTTCAGCTATCCGTACCGGAGTACCGAGGCCGACGGCTCGGGCCGGCTCGCGCTCGACGAGCTCCGGCACGCGTTCGCCACGTTGGTGGACCCACGCTCGGTGGCCGCCGTGCTCTTCGAGCCCGTGCAGGGAGAGGGCGGTTACATCGTGCCGGGGCCCGCGTTCCTGCCGGGAGTGCAAGAGCTCTGTCGCGAGCACGGCATGTTGACGATCGCCGACGAGATCCAGTCGGGTTGCGGCCGGACCGGCCGGTTCTTGGCGAGCGAGCACTTCGACCTGGATCCCGACATCGTCATCCTGGCGAAGGCGCTCGGCAGCGGATATCCGCTCTCGGCCGTCGTCGGTCGGACGGAGATCATGGACGCTCCCGGCCCTTCGGCGATCGGGGGCACGTACGTCGGGAACCCGGTCGCCTGCGCCGCCGCGGTCGCGGTCCTCGACGTGATCGAAAGGGAGGGACTGATCGAACACGCCGAGGTCGTCGGCAAGTCGATCCGCGCGCGGTGGGAGGCCCTGTCGGACGACGTCGCGCAGATCGGCGACGTCCGTGGCCTCGGTTCGATGGTCGGAGTCGAGATGGTGACCGATCGTGAGTCGAAGGAGCCGGACGCGGCGTTCGTCGGGCGGTTGATGTCCGAGGCTCAGAAGCGCGGTCTGATCACGGTCTCTTGTGGCGCGTATCACAACGTGCTCAGGCACCTGCCACCGCTCGTGATCACGGACGAGCAGCTCGCCGAGGCGCTGGACGTCCTCGCGGACGCGGCGCTCGCCGCGCGGAAGTAGCCGTGGACGAGCTCCCCGTCGGCGAACCGGTCGACGTGAGGCCCGCGGGCCGTCCTCGGAGGTCGCCGCTCGACGGGAGGTTCGTCTCGCTGGTCCCGGTGGATCCGTCCGTGCACGCCCACGGTCTCTACGCCAACGCGCACGACGGGAGCGACGAGGCCCAACGCATGTGGACGTACATGGGATACGGTCCTTGGGAAGACGAGGCGAGCATGCGCGAGTGGCTCGACTCGCTGCTGGCCTCCGACGACCCCTTGTTCCTGACGGTGATCGACCGCGAGACAACCGACCCGGTCGGCATCGTGACGTTCATGAATGTCGATCTAGCGATGAAGCACCTGGAGCTCGGGAACATCTGGTTCACGCCGCGGGCTCAGCGGACGCGCGCCAACACGGAGTCTGTCTATCTCCTACTCGGCGAGGCGTTCGACGAGCTCGGGCACCGACGGGTCGAATGGAAGTGCGACGCCTTGAACGCGCGTTCGCGCTCCGCCGCCGAACGGCTCGGCTTCACATTCGAGGGTGTGTTCCGCCAGCACATGATCATCAAGGGCCGGAACCGGGACACGGCCTGGTACGCGATGCTCGATCACGAGTGGCCGGCGGTGAAGGCCAACATGGAGCGATGGCTCGCGGCCGATCCGCCGCCCTCGCTACGCGCGCTGAACGTCGCGCTCCGAACGTGACCACGCTTGCCAGCCTGGTCGGCGTCGAGAAGACGTATGGGTCCTGGACGGTCTTCCAGGGTCTGGACTTCGAGGTCACGGACCGCGCGCGTATCGGCGTGGTCGGTCCGAACGGCGCCGGGAAGTCCACGCTGCTCAAGATCCTGGCCGAGCTTGAGGCGCCGACCTCGGGCGAGGTCGTCCGACGCAGGGGTCTGGTCGTCGCCTACCTCGATCAGAACCCCGACGGCGACGAGCGCACCGCGATCGCGACCGTGCTCTCCGCACGACCCGACGTCGCCCTCCTCGACGTAGAGCTTCGGGCAGTGGAGTCAGAGCTCGCGAAGCCGGCGGTGATCGGCGATCTTCGGCGGATGGATCGCGTCCTCGAACGACAGCAAGGACTCCTCGACCGATGGGTCGAGATCGGCGGGCCGGGTCTGGAGGGTCAGGTTCGCGCGCAGCTGCTCGCTCTCGGCCTGCCCGAGGAGGACCTGGTACTCCCGACCGCCCGGCTCTCGGGCGGACAGCGGAAGCTCGTCGCGCTCGCCGCCTGCCTGATCCGCCAGCCCGATCTGCTGCTGCTGGACGAACCCGAAACGCACCTAGATGCAGACCGCCGCGAACAGCTCGAGGACACGATCGGAGCGTTCCCCGGAGGAGTCATCGCCGTGTCGCACGACCGATACCTCCTCGATGACACGGTAGATCTGATCGGCGAGCTCGCCGACGGGAGGATCACGCTCTGGCCGGGCAACTACTCCGCGTACGCGGTCGCGAAGGAGATCGCGCTTCAGCGGCAGCAGCAGCTCTACGTGACCCAGCAGAAGGAGATCGCACGCCTGGAGGCGGCGATCGCCCGCTTCAAGCTGTGGGCGAGCATCGTGGTGAACGAGCACCACATCATCCAAGCGCGGAACAAGCAACGCATGATCGATCGGATGGACCAGATCGAGCGGCCGGTGTTCGAGCGACGGAAGATCGCGCTCGAGATGCGCGCCGCTCAGCGTGGCGGGCAGAAGATCGTCGAGCTCCGCAACGTGACGATGGCGTTCGAGGACGATCCCGTGTTGCTCGACGTGGACCTGACGATCACGCGAGGCGAGCGGGTCGGGGTGATCGGCGCGAACGGCTCCGGCAAGAGCGTGTTGGGGAGGATCCTTGCAGGCAGGATGGAGCCGACGGTCGGCGAGCGCTGGGCGGGGCCGTCGGTCGTGTTCGGCTACCTGGAACAGGGACATGAGACGGAGCCGCCGCATCTTACGCCGATCGAGTTCGTCCGCAACGTGAAGCCGATGTACGAGGAGGACGCGGTCTCGCTCCTCGGGCGGTTCCTGTTCCGGTACGACCAGATGCGGCAGCCGGTCGGGACGCTGTCCGGTGGTGAGCGCACGCGGCTGCAGCTCTGCTTGCTGATGCTTGGCGGCGCGAACTGCCTGCTCCTCGACGAGCCGACGAACCACCTCGACATCGAGAGCATGGAGGTACTTGAATCGACGCTCGAGTCCTTCGACGGGACCGTGATCGTCATCTCCCACGATCGCTACCTGCTGGACCGGATCCCTGACCGGATCCTTGAGTTGGGCGACGGTCACGTGCAGTCGTCGGTCGGCGGGTTCGACGATTGGGCGGCGGCGCGGCGCGGAGGGGGATCGAAGTCGTGACCGACGTCGCGCTCGGTCGCATCGAGCGTGATGTCGTGATATGCCGCGCCTGCCCGCGATTGGTCGACTGGCGGGAGGAGGTGGCGCGCGAGAAGGTCGCGCGCTTCGCTGATGAGGAATACTGGGGGAGACCTGTCCCGGGCTTCGGGGATCCTGACGCGCGCGTCTTGATCCTGGGGCTCGCGCCCGCGGCACACGGCGGGAACAGAACCGGCCGGATCTTCACGGGTGACCGATCCGGGGACTTCCTCTTTGCGTCGCTCCACCGTACGGGCTTGGCGAACCAGGCGACGTCAGTCGCTCGGGACGACGGCCTGCTCCTCGCCGGCGCCTACGTGAGCGCCGTCAACCGATGCGCGCCGCCGGCCAATAAGCCACTGCCGGAGGAGCGCGACCGATGCCTGCCGTTCCTGGAACGCGAGATCACCGCTCTGGCTGACCTCCGCGTGATCGTCGCGCTGGGGGCCTACGCGTGGGACGGCGCGTTCCGAGCGCTCGGTGCGCTCGGACATCTGGTCCGGCCGAAGCCGAGGTTCGGTCACGGCGCGAAGTCGGCGGTGGGGCCATATGCGCTCCTGGGTTGCTTCCACCCCAGCCAGCAGAACACGTTCACCGGCAAGCTCACTCCCGCCATGCTCGATGACGTCATGCGCCGCGCGCTGGCGGCGGGTCGCGCGCCGTGAAGTAGACGGCCCAGACGTATCGGCGGTCACTCGTATCCTTGGCCGTATGGGTCGTCATGGGCGGATGTGGGCGGCGCCGATCGCCGAAGGGGACAAACGTCCCATCTCGCGGACCACGATCCGCCGTGTCGTCGCGACCTTCCGCCCGTACCGACGGCGAGTGACCGTGGTCGCCGTCGCCATCATCGTGACATCCGCCCTGGGGATCGTGAACCCACTCCTGATCAAGCGGGTCTTCGACACCGGCCTGAACTGCACGACGACGGCATGCCACCCCGACCTCCCGGTCCTCTACCGGCTGGTCGCGCTGATGATCGCGATCCCGATCATCACGGGCGCGATCGGCGTCGGCCAGACGTACCTGTCGAACCTCGTCGGCCTGAAGGTGATGCAGGACCTGCGCAACGCCCTCTACAAGCACCTGCAGTTCATGCCCCTCCGATTCTTCACGACCACGAGAACGGGCGAGATCCAATCGCGCCTGGCGAACGATGTCGGAGGCGTTCAATCGGTCGTCACCAGCACGGCGGCATCGCTGCTCGCAAACATCGTGATCATCATCAGCACGCTGATCGCGATGCTCCTGCTGTCGTGGCAGCTCACGCTGATGTCTCTCTGCATCACGCCGGTCTTCATCTGGCTGACCGTCAAGGTGGGAAGGGCACGGCGTGAGGTCGCAACGAGCACGCAGAAGACCCTCGCGGATCTCACGGCGATCACCGAGGAGACGTTGAGCGTCAGCGGCATCCTCCTGTCCAAGTCGTTCGGCCGTCAGCGACACGAGATCGACCGCTACCGCGAGGAGAACCAGCGACTCACCGGCTTCACGATCCGCCAGACGATGATCGGTCAGTCGTTCTTCGCGATCGTCGGCACCTTCTTCTCGATCATGCCGGCGCTCACGTACCTCGTGGTCGGCTGGGTGACCTCGAACGATCCCGCGGCGATGACAGCGGGGACGATCGTCGCGTTCACCACGCTGCAGTCAAGGATCTTCTTCCCGATCGGATCCATGCTGCAGGTCTCCAACGACGTACAGACGTCGTTCGCGCTGTTCGACCGCATCTTCGAGTACCTCGACATGCCGCAAGACATCATGGACGCGCCCGATGCGGTCGTGATCGACCCGGAACAGGTGCGAGGGCACGTGCGGCTCCGCGACGTGCGCTTCCACTACGACACCCCGCCCCCGGACCAGATACCGGTGTCGCCCCCGGACGAGGGCGCAGCGCTTCAGGACGACCAGGAAGGACCGCGTCCTTGGACGCTCAACGGCGTGGATCTGGAGATCCTCCCCGGGCAGCTGGCCGCGCTCGTCGGTCCGAGCGGCGCCGGCAAGACGACGATCACCTACCTCGTTCCACGCCTCTACGATGTGCAGGAAGGCGCCGTCGAGATCGACGGCATCGACGTCCGCAAGATCGCGCTCGAGTCGCTCGGTGACATGGTCGGCGTCGTGACGCAAGAGACGTACCTGTTCCACACGACCATCCGCCGCAACCTGCTCTATGGGAAGCCCGACGCGTCGCAGGAAGAGCTGGAGGAGGCGGCTCGTTCCGCCAACATCCACGACCGGATCGCCGAGCTCGCCCAGGGCTACGACACGATCGTCGGGGAGCGAGGGTACAAGCTCTCCGGGGGTGAGAAGCAGCGCCTCGCGATCGCGCGCGTGATCCTGAAGGACCCGCGCATCCTGATCCTGGACGAGGCCACGTCGTCGCTGGACACAACGTCCGAGCGGCTGGTCCAGGCCGCCCTCGAGCCGTTGATGGAGGGCCGGACCACGATCGCGATCGCGCATCGCCTCTCCACCATCCTGAAGGCCGATGTGATCTTCGTGGTCGATCGGGGCCGGATCGTCGAGCGCGGTACCCACGACGAGCTGCTCGCGCTCGATGGCCTGTACGCGCAGTTGTACGAGCAGCAGTTCCGCGGTGGATTGATCCAGGCGGTGTTCGAGGATGGCGTGATCCTGGCCTCGGGCGAGATCGTCCGGACCGCGAGCAACTAGTCTATTTCAGACTAGTTGCTTCTCGTACGACAGGAGCACGAACCCGTCGGGGAACACCCTGTCGTCCCCGCGTTCGTATCCCAGCGACTCGTACATGCGCTGGGCCGCCTGCATCCGCTGCGTCGTGTGTAGGCTGACGGTCGTGCGTCCGGCATCGCGTGCCCGCGACTCGCAAGCGGACATCAAGAGCCGTCCTACCCCCCGGCCTCGGGTATCCGGGTGAACGCCGAGCATCCGGATGTGTGCCTCGTGCGGCGCGAGCGGGTCGTCGTCTGCCTCGGTCCGGCCTTCGAGCTCTAGGGTCGCGGAGCCCACGATCTCACCGTCTTCAACCGCGACGAGGATCGTCGTTCGCGCCGCGCGGCCCTCTACATCCTCGATGCGCGCCAGGTAGTCGACCCAGTCGGCGCTGCCTTCGCGGGCGAACTCGCGGTACGCCTCCGCGGTGACCGAACCGGCGGCGCCGTACTCGTCGGGACCGGCTTCACGGATCTCGATCGTCACGGGCGGCAGGCTAGCCGATGGGGATGGTCAGCCAGATTGACCATCGCGGGCCGATGCCCGAAGATGCCCCGGTGTCGGAATCCGATCTCTCGCGTCAGCTCCTCGAATCGCATCGCGCGCTGGCCGCCGAACTCGTCGCCGGATTGGCCGAACGCGGCTACGACGACCTGCGACCCGGACACGCAGCGGTGTTCCTCCACGTGGATCGCCGCTCGGGAACGCGGCTCACGGAGCTCGCCCGCCGGGCGCACATGACCAAGCAGGGCATGATGTTCGTGGTGGACGACCTCGAGTCCCGTGGGTACGTGCGACGCGCTCCCGATCCCGACGACTCGCGCGCCAAGGTCGTGAAGCTCACCGCCCACGGCCGGCGAGCTGCTGGTGAGACCCGTCGCACGGTGCAGGCGATCGAGTCGCGCACCCGTCGGACGCTTGGGGAGCGGCGCTACGAGGCGTTGCGTGAGGCGCTCGACGCGATCGCGTCGTCCTCCGATCATCCGTCGTCCTGAGCCGGTCGGTCACAGCACCACGGTCTCGATCCGCGCAGGTCCGATCTCGACCGCGCGTCCGGCGACCTCGATCCGCATCGGCGTGCCGGCGAGCGGGTTCCACAGTCGGGCCTCGATCCGATCGCCCCTCCTGCGGACGCTCGAGAGCTGTGCCGCGCCCGCCAGCTCCAGCAGGGAGCCGCTCGAGGGCCGGGTTCCGAGGCCGGCGGAGGTCGCGGTGGCGAACGGCAGCGCGAACCGCTCCCAATTGGCGAGCAGTCCGCCGCGGTTGGCGTTCGGCCAGATCCCGAGTGAGAACGTCGTCCGCCCGAGCATCTGCCCGAGCGGCGTCGGGACGTCGGGGCCTGCGTCGAACGGCCGGGTGGCAAGCACCTTCCGGCTGATCGTGCCGACGCATCGCAGCAACGTCACGGCGAGCGATTCGCCGCCGACCACCTCGTACTCGAACACGCCCTCCTGGAAGATCGCCGTGCCGGCCGCGAGGACGACGCCTCGGGCGGGCCAGGTCGCGGACGGGGCCTCCAGCTCGCTGCCTTCTGACCGCAGCGGACGCTCGACCAGCTCGAACGGCGAGCCGGCCAGCACCGTCTGCGTCGCGCCGCCGAGCGGCACGTGGAGCCGCAGGCGATGGTCAGGCCGCCCGTTCTCGATCGCGCCATCGACGCGCACGAATGGCTCTCCCGCGCGTCGCGCGAAACGCAGCGCCACCTCGAGTCGATCGTCGAACCACGCCCGCGCCTCTCGGCCGCTCACGTGCAACTGGGCGGGCCGCCTCGGGACCTGTCCGGGCTCCGCGTAGCAGTAGTTGTAGAGATCGCCGACGTCAGGCTCGTCCAGCAGGACGAGCTCGATCCCGTCGATCACGATCGAGCCGTCGTGGCCTTCGCGCATTTCGACTGGCAGGTCGCCGGGCGGGTGCGCGTCGGAGGCGACGCGCCACCCGAGTCCGGGAACGCCCTCCCGTTCGAACGGCGAGGGGTTGAAGCGGAGCTCGCCAGCCCGATCGACTTGGCGGCCGAGCGCTGTGAGCGCGTCTTGGACGATCCGCTCCCCGATGGTGCGCGCCTCCATGAACCGCGCGTCGACATCGAGGGCCACCTGGTCGTGCGAACACCCGCACGCGGAGTCGTGCGCTCCGTTCCAGAGCAGCAGGGTCCAGGCGCGGTCGAGCTCACCGGCCGGCCATCCGACGCCGGTGACCAGCGCGGCGAGCGGCTCCGCATAGCGTTCGATCAGCGCTTCTACCCGGCCGCGTTCGCGCTTCTGGTGGACGCGCGCCGAGGTGACGTTCGGGAGCAGATGTGCGCGCGCCGACGACCGGAGCTCGCCACGCCATATCGGCGGGTCCGCCTCGAGCCGCTGCTCGGCGAGGTGCCGTTCCAGGCCGCCGATCGATGCGTCGACCTCGTCGAGGTTGGCCTTCGCCAACGCCAACCGGTCGGGCAGGGTGGCGTCAGGCCCTGCGTGGTCGTAGCCGACCATCACGAGCATGCGGTCGCTCGCCATGAACGGTCGCTGGCGCTGGACGGAGCGGACGATCGCCTCCGCGAGCTCGGACGGGTGAGACGTCTTGTCGAACGCGGCCCCGGCGAAGTAGCCGAACGCCAGGTACTCGGTGAGGACGTGACTGCCGTCGGGCGCCTCCCACTGGAACGTGTCACGGTCGATCTCTGCCGGGACGCCGCGCCAAACGATCGCGCGCTCGACGCCGCCCTGTCGCAAGATCTGCGGCATCTGCCCGATGTGGCCGAACTGATCGGGCAGGTATCCGACCTCGAGCGCGCGACCGAGCGCCCGCGCACGCGCGAGGCCGCGTTCCAGGTTGCGGATGTGCGACTCGCCGGACGTCAGGAACTCGTCCATCTGCGTGAACCAGGGTCCGGCGGACAGCCTGCCCTCGCGGATGAGCCGTTCCACGTCCCCGGCTCGCTCGGGCCGCAGCTCGAGGTAGTCGTCGATCATCGCGGTTTGCCCGTCGAGGTGGAAGTGTGGGAATCCCGCCTCGGCGAGTTCGATCAGCGTGTCCATCATCGCGACCAGTCGCTTGGAGAAGACGCTGAACGGTTCGTACCACTCGCGATCCCAATGGGTGTGCGGCACCAACGTGACCGTGATCGGATCCATGGCGCCGAAGTCTCGCACGCAGCCTCCTGGGTAGCATGTCGGGATGCCTCAGGAAGCGCAGGGCAAAACCGGCCTCCCGAGCGAGAAACGGCAGAAGCCGGAACGCCCCCGCGATCTGCTCGGCCGCCCGCAGCCGTGGGACGCGCCGAACGAGCTCGAGATGCCGGACTTCGACGCGCTCAGCGTCGAGCAGAACCACGAGCTCGGTCGGCGGTTCGTCAGAGAGGGGAAGTATTTCCCGGCCCACGAAGCGTGGGAGACGGCGTGGAAGCAGGCGCGAGGCACCGACGACGCCGAATTCTTCAAGGGACTCTCGCAGATGGGCGCGGGCTACGTGCATCTGCTGAGAGGGAACGCGCACGGCACCGTGACGCTGCTCCGCCGAGCATCCGGACGCGTGGTCCGGTACCCGGACGGATACCGAGGGATCCACACGGAAGCGTTGCACGACAGGCTCGAAGCAGATGCCATGCTCGTGGAGAGCGGAGCGCTCGTCCCGGGCGAGGGCGCAGCGTTCGCTCCGCCCGACGTGTAACCTGTGCAGGAACGATGAGTCAGATCGCGCAGACCGAGATGGAGTGGAAGGGCCGGACCGGGCCCTTCACGATCTTGTTGAACCCCGGCGTCTTCAGTCCGACGCACACCAGTCGCACGCTCGCGGAAGCGCTCGAGATCGGCCCCGACGACACCGTGATCGATGTGGGATGCGGCAGCGGCATCCTCTCGTTCGTTGCTGCCCGGCTCGGGGCGAAGCGCGTGATCGGGTGCGACATCTCCGAGGAGGCGGTCGAGGCCGCGGCGAAGAACGCAAAGCGTCTGGGGCTGGACGATCGCGTGGAGTTCCGTGCGGGAAGCCTCCTGGAGCCGGTGCGCGACGTTCAGGCGTCGGTGCTGATCGGCGACGTGTCCGGCATCCCCGACGAGATCGCCGAGGTCACGGGGTGGTTCCCGGACGGCCGCGCCGGCGGACCGACCGGCGCCGAGCTCCCCCGGATGATGATCGAGAGCATCGGCGACACGCTCGCGCACGGTGGGCGGCTCTACCTGCCGACCGGCACGATCCAGGACGAGAAGTCCATCCTTGAGGCTGCGCATCGGGTGTTCGGCGACAACATGGAGCCAGTTATCGAACGCGAGTTCCCGTTGCCTGACATCGTGGGGAAATCGGTCGCCGCCGCGCGCATGATGAAGGAGGGGCTGTTGAACCTCCATCGCCGAGGCAGCCGGTGGCTCTGGCGTCTGCAGATCTGGCGCTGCATCCGCACCTGACGGGGACGCGGTGAGCGACCCAGAACCGATCCTCCAACACCGGAAGATGACGCTGGGCGAACGGCTGCGCGTCGCCCGACAGCTACGGCCTCGTCCTCGTGATGATCCTCTCGTCCATCGTGGTGACGGCAGCGGTGTCGGGAACCGATCTGGGCCGGATCTTCACGCTCGTCTTCCTGGGCGGCACGCTCCTGTTCGCGATGTGGACGTCTCGCGCCGGACATCGCTACCGGCGGTTCGCAACCGTTCTCGTTCCCATCATGATCGTCGCCGCCGCCATATCGAGCGCTCTGTCGGAGGGGTCGTTTCCGAAAGCGGTCTCTACCGCGATCAGCGGGCTCCTGGTCATGGCGGCGTTCATGGCGATCCTCGATCGTCTGAAGACGGCCCACACGACGATCTCCTTCCAGACGGTACTCGGCGCTCTCTCGATGTACCTCCTCCTGGGATTGCTCTTCGCGACCGTCTTCGCCGAACTCGCCACCGTTTCCGGCGACCCGTTCTTCGCCCAGGGAGCTTCGGCCGGCACCAGCGTGAACTACGTCTATTTCAGCTACGTGACGATCTCGACCGTCGGGTACGGGGACCTGAGCGCGGCGGAGAACCTCGGCAAGATGCTTGCGGTGGGCGAGGCTCTCGTGGGTCAGCTCTTCCTGGTCACGGTGGTGGCGCTCCTCGTGACCAACCTCGGGAAGGCACGGCGCCGGCCGGCAGCCGGTGAGCCTGAGCAGGGATCGCCACCCGGCGAAGTCGCCAAGTAGGGTGCGCCAGGTTGCGCGTTCATACCGTTGCTGCTACGAACATCTGCGTGCCATACCGGCGCGCCCACGTGGGAGGTCATCATGGCGAAGACAGCGGAGACCACTGAAGCAGTGAAGACGCTGAAGCGCGAGCGGAAGTTGTCCGCTGAGGAGCGGATCGCTCGAGGTAAGGCCGCCCGCGAATCGACCCCCCGGGCGAGCCACGCGGATTGGGAGCCATCGCCCGACCGGCCCGATCTCGTGTCGTTGCTCAAGGAGCAGGCCGAGACCAGACTCCCCGACCTGATCGCGATACGGCACGGCCGGATGTCGGCCTCGCCGTTCACCTTCTATCGCGGGTCGGCGATCGTGATGGCCGATGATCTGGCCGCGTCCCCCACCAGCGGGATCAAGGTGCAGCTCTGCGGGGACGCCCACCTGTCGAACTTCGGGGTGTTCGGTTCACCGGAACGTCAGATGCTGTTCGACCTGAACGATTTCGACGAGACGCTCCCGGGGCCCTGGGAGTGGGACGTCAAGCGGATGGCCGCGAGCTTCGTGGTCGGCGCTCGATCGGTCACGTTCCCGAAAGGCACCGGGAAGCAGGCGGCGATCGCATCGGTCGAGTCCTATCGGGTGCGGATGGCCGAGTACGCGACGATGGGCGATCTGGGCGTCTGGTATTCCCACATCTCGTCGGAGGACATCCTGGCCGCCACCACGACCGCGTCCATGCGCAAGCGCGCCGAGGCGGGGATGGCTAAGGCGAGGACGAAGGACAGCCTGCAGGCGTTCTCGAAGCTCACCACGGTGGTCGACGGCAAGCCTCGGATCGTCGAAGACCCGCCGCTCCTCGTCCGCGTCGACCCGGCCAGTCTTCCGGTCGACGTCGAGACCCTCCTCCAACAGTACCGGCGCACCCTCCAGGACGACCGGAAGCATCTCCTGGAGCAGTACGAGGTCGTGGACCTGGCGCGCAAGGTGGTCGGCGTTGGAAGCGTCGGCACCGCCTGCTTCATCGCGCTCATGGCCGGCCGCGACGACGCGGACCCACTGTTCCTCCAGGTGAAGGAGGCTCAGGGCTCGGTGCTGGAACGGCATCTTCCGAAGAGTCGATACCGCAATCACGGCCAGCGGGTCGTGGCCGGCCAGCGTCTGATGCAGGCCGCGAGCGATATCTTCCTCGGCTGGATCCGAGGGCCACAGCGTGACTTCTACTGGCGGCAGCTCCGCGATATGAAGGGCTCCGCCGTCATCGAGAACATGCCGCCTGAGACCTTCGTCGCGTACGCGGGCCTCTGTGGCTGGGCCCTGGCTCGTGCGCACGCTCGCTCGGGCGATCGGATCGCGATCGCGGCCTACCTGGGCAAGAGCAACACGTTCGCGAGGGCTATCGCCGAGTTCTCAGAGCGCTACGCCGATCAGGCCGAGCTCGACCACCAGACGATGCTCGAGGCGATCGCAAAAGGAGAGATCCAGGCCGAGCCCGGGGTCTAGCCTGCTGCGTCGGCCGGTCCTTCCGGAAGCGGTCCACTCGGCGCCAGCCAGCGGATGCCGAGCTCGTAGACCACCAGCAGGGCACCGAGCAGGATCACCGAGACCCAGGACACGCCGACGAAGAAGAGCAGGACCACGACGACGATCGGACCTGCCATCCGCAGCCCGTCGGCATGGCTCCGGATCCACTGGGCGAACGGCCGATCCGATACGGCCATGTCCTTGCCGGCCCCGTAGGCGCGGGCGGCCTGTGACCTCGCCGCGTTCAGCCACTCGCGCTTGCCCAACAGGAACGCGACGATCGCGACGATCAACGCGATGGCGAAGAGCCAGCGTGTGAATCCCCGCAGGCTGCCGAATGCGTCATCCAGCACGGCCTTCACGGCACCTTTGTTCTGGGAGGCGATCGACGCCACGACCTCGTTCGAGACCTTCTTGATGATCAGCCGGGCGATCAGCACGCCGACGATGGCCCCGATCGCGAGCTGGACCACGGTGCGTCGCCGGTTCACGGAGAGCGCCACGGTGACGGCGATGAGCACAAGCGAGAGCAGGATCAGCGCATACGTGAGCCGGTCGAAGAGCTTGACGGCGTTCTGCGCTTTGGCCAATTGGTCAGATTGGAAGACCACGATCTGGCCGAAATCAGGCGGGAGCGGCCGGTGGAGCGCGGACGAGAGCGCGGCGATCGCTTGGCTCACCTGCTCAGTCCCGGAGATCTGAGGAAGCGTGATCCGGTCACCCAGCAACCCTTGGGCGACGGCTTCGATGCGTTGGAGGACGGCCGTGATGACCGGCAGGAGATTGAGGGTCACCTGCCCGTTCTCGATCGTCAAGACCGTCCCCTGACGGCCACGCAGGATGTTCACGGCTTGTTCGTGTGCGACGCGGTTCGCCTCGGTCCACAGGGTCTCCCAGGTGGATGAGTTGAAGAACTCGACGAGCTTGTCGTGGACGAACCCTTGGATCGCGTTCGTGATCGGACCTGCGAGGAACGCGGCCTGGGGCGCTGCTTGCGTGAGTGCATCCTGGGCCCGCTGCTGCAGATCGAGCGTCGTCACGATCTGATCCGTGACATAGGTCGCGAGTGCCGCAGTCACCTGAGGGTTGGTTCCGAGCGGCGCCACAGTGTCGACCCAGGCGTCGGTGTTCAGCAACGTCCGGTGCGCCCACGTGTCGACGGTGGTCACGACGATCGAGAGGCAAGTGATGACGACCAGGATCCCGACGAGGATCTTGCGGAGGTTGAGGCGTTTCGCGCGCTTCTCGCCTTCGTACTTCTCGAGCTTATGCTCCAGTTCCTGTTTCTCGGCGAGGATCTCCGCAGGATCCACGGTGCCTTCGGTGGGGGTGTCGCTCATGATCCCTCCGTTCGTATGTCGCGTGACGTCGCGATCCAGGTCACCCGTTCCCCCGGACCCGAGCGAGCAGGTACAGGATCTCCAGATACAGCCAGACGAGCGTGGTCTGCAATCCGAAGGCGGCGTACCATTCGAACGCCGCCGGCGCCCCGGACGTTACACCAGTCTCGACGATGGCGAAGTCCGCGATCAGGCTCATGGCGGCGACGATGCAGATCACGACGCTGATCGCGATGCCGGTCGTCGAGCCGTTGTAGAGGAAGTTCAAGCGGACGCCGAAGATGCTGACGAACCAGCCGAACAGGTACAGGAGCATGATCCCCGCGATGGAGACCATCAGGATCCGCACGAACCGGCCCGTGACCCGCACGACCCTCAGTGAGTAGAGAAGCAGGCACGCGATGAACACGCACACCGTCGTGAGGAGCGCCTGCCCGACGATCCCTTCGTAGTACGCCTCGTAGATGCGCGAGATCGAGCCCATCCACGTCCCCATCAACGCCGCGTAGACGATCCCGGCGACCGCGGCGATCCGCGGGTTGTTCACGGCTGCGAACGTGAGTGCGATGAGCAGGATGTATCCGAGGAAGAACCACATCCCGGACGTGGTCGCGACACGAGCCGCCCACTGCCAGCCGACCGCAGCGAAGCCCAGGGTGATGATGATCAAGAACAGCGAGCGGACGATCGTCCCGCCGTACGTCATCGTCTTCGTGACGGCTCGGCCGCCGGTCAGTTGCTGGGTGTGCGCGGGGGAGTACGTCTGATCGTTCAAGACCTGCTTAGACACTCGGCCTCCTTCGGTGAGACGGGGCGACCGGGTAGGCCGCGGTGTGAAAGACTACGCGGCACACGGGATCATCGTGAATGGCTCTCGTGCGGCGCGTTTGTCCGTTGGTCACCTTGATCCGATAAGAGTTGGGCTTCAACGCGAGAGAGGGAACGCCGATGCCGAGCGAGCTTTTCAATGGAACCGTCAACATCGACATCAGGGATTCAGAGCCCGACTGGTCGCCGTTCGAGCCACCCAAGGCCCCGGAGGGTGCACCGAACGTCGTCTATATCGTGCTCGACGACGTCGGCTTCTCTGCGATGAGCTCCTTCGGCGGACCGATCGAGACGCCGAACATCGACCGGATCGCGGCCGAGGGCGTGCGTTACACACAGTGGCACACGACCGCCCTCTGCTCACCCACCCGTTCGTGCCTGCTGACCGGGCGGAACCACACCCGCAACTCGATGGCCTGCATCACCGAGGCCGCGATCGGCTTCCCCAACGCTAGCGGCACCATCCCGCCGGAGAACGGCATGCTCCCCGAGATCCTCGGCGAGCTCGGCTGGAACACTTACATGGTCGGCAAGTGGCATCTGTGCCCGACAGATGAGATGAACCTCGCGGCGACCCGCCGGAACTGGCCGAGCGGCCGCGGGTTCGAGCGCTGGTACGGCTTCCTCGGTGCCGAGACGAACCAGTGGTACCCCGAGCTCGTCTACGACAACCACCCTGTGGACCCGCCGGCAACTCCTGAAGAGGGCTACCACTTCACCGACGACATCACCGACAAGGCGCTCGAGTTCATCAAGGACGCGAAAGCGATCGCGCCCGAGAAGCCGTTTTTCCTCTACTTCGCGCCCGGGGCGTGCCACGCGCCGCACCACGCACCGAAGGAGTGGATCGTGAAGTTCAAGGGGCGGTTCGACATGGGCTACGAGGCGCTGCGCGAGCAGACTCTGGCGCGCCAGAAGGAGATGGGCATCGTTCCGACCGACACCGAGATCCCGCCCATCAATCCGATCGGCACGACCGAGACGCGCACCGGGCCCGACGACAAGCCTTTCCCGATGATGGACGTCACGAAGCCGTGGGACTCGCTCTCGGACGGTGAGAAGGAGCTCTTCTCGAGGATGGCGGAGGTCTACGCGGGATTCCTCGCGCACGCCGACCACCACATCGGCCGCCTCCTGGACTTCCTCGAGTTCTCCGGCGAGCGCGAGAACACGATCGTGATCCTGGTGTCCGACAACGGCGCGAGCGGCGAGGGCGGGCCCAACGGGTCGGTGAACGAGAACCGGCTCTTCAACGGTATGCCGGATGACTTGGACTCAGCCCTCGCCGTGCTCGACGAGCTGGGCGGCCCTAAGACCTACAACCACTACGCCAACGGCTGGGCGATGGCGTTCAATACGCCCTTCAAGATGTGGAAGCGCTATGAGTTCAACGGGGGGACGTCGGATCCGTGCATGATCTCATGGCCCGCTGGGATGAAGGCGAAGGGTGAGATCCGCACCCAGTACCACCACGCGATCGACCTGGTGCCGACGATCCTGGATTGCCTCGGCGTCGAGGCTCCGACGAGGATCAAGGGGCACGTGCAGAGCGCGTTCGACGGCGTGAGCATGAAGTACAGCTTCGATGATGCCTCGGCGACGTCGACGAGGCGCACACAGTTCTACTCGATGCTCGGGTCACGGGGGATCTGGCACGACGGATGGAAGGCGATCACGACCCACCCGACGATCGCCGGCTGGAGCAACTTCAACGACGACGAGTGGGAGCTGTACCACACCGACGTCGACCGCTCCGAACTCCACGACCTCGCGGCCGAGCAGCCGGAGAAGCTGCGCGAGCTCGTGAACCTGTGGTTCGCGGAGGCGGGCCGGAACGGGGCGTTCCCGCTCGACGACCGCTCAGCGCTCGAGATCATCTTGACGCCGAGGCCGCTGGTCTCCCCGCCGCGCGACCGCTACGTCTACTTCCCCGACACGGCGGACGTCCCGGAATCGCAGTCGGTCAACATCCGCAACCGCTCGTACGCGATCGGTGCGCTCGTCGATATCCCCGGACCCGGCGCGGAAGGGGTGCTGTTCGCCCACGGCGCGCGCTTCGGCGGGCACGCCCTGTACGTGAAGGACAACCGGCTGCACTACGTCTACAACTTCGTCGGCATGACGGAGCAGAAGATCGACGGGACGGAGGATCTTCCTACGGGCGAGGACCTGATCCTGTCGGCGTCGTTCGACAAAGACAGCGAGGATCCGCCGGGCGTCGCGACCGGGATCCTGTCCCTGTATCACGGCGACCGGAAGGTCGGCGAGGGCCGGATCAAGACGCAACCGGGCTTCTTCTCGCTCGCGGGCGAGGGCCTGTGCGTCGGACGCGACAGCGGTGAGGCTGTCACCGACGACTACCCAGGCGAGGCGCCCTTCCGCTTCGTGGGCGGCACGATCAAGCGGTTGGCTGTCGACGTGAGCGGCGAGCCCTACCTCGACCTGGAGCGCCAGGCCCAAGCGATGTTGTCGCGCGAGTAGATCGGCGGCATCCTGGCGCCGACCTGGCCAGGCAAGACAGTTCCCGTGATCGCGGTGTTGTTCGGGATCCAGCTGTTCGTGTCCGGGATCTTCATCGGCATCCCGGGGTTCGTGGCGGGTCTCGTCGTGCTGCTCCAGCCGGCGATCTCGCTGACCACGCTCGCGTGGGTCCTTGGGATCTGGCTGATCGTCTACGGCGCTATGGAGATCGTGGCCTCGTTCAGCGTCCGCAAGCTGGGGCGCACGGCTGCAGCCGCAGCCTGAGCGTCAGCCGACGGGTCGCAGCACCGCGACCGCGGCCACGTCGTAGCCGGCATCGCGGAGGTGGTCGGCGCCGCCTCGGTCGATCGCGAGCACGATCCGCGTGACGTGGGCGCCCGACGCCTCCAGAGCCTTCGCGGCCGCGAGCACCTGGTGTCCGGTCGTGCTGACGTCCTCGAGCAGCGTTACGTGTGCACCTGGCGGGGCGTGCCCTTCGACCTGGGCCTTCGTGCCGTAAGGCTTGGCTTCCTTGCGAACGACGGCCAATGGAAGGCCTGTCTCGAGCGAGACGGCGGCCGCGAGCAAGATGGCCGCACCCTCCGGCGCCGCGAGGTGGTCGGTGTCGTCGGGGATCAGCCCGGCCACCTCGTGGGCGAGGTCGCGGAGCAGATCGGGCCGGGTCAGGAACCGAAACTTGTCGAAGTACACGCTCGAACGCGCGCCGCTCGACAGTACGAAGTCGCCGTGCAACTCGGAGGCTTCGACCAGGCGGGCGACCAGCGAGTCGGTCGAGGTGTCGTCCATGCGGCCGGTAGCATAGGTGGTCGATGGGTTGGTACCCGGCCATCGGCCGCCCGCTGTTCTTCGCCCTCCCCCCGGAAGCTGCGCATCGGCTCGCCGGCGCCGTGCTCCGACTCCCGCTGCCGTGGACCCGGATCGGCCACGCCCTCGACGACACTCGACTCCACGTAGAGCTCGGCGGGATCCCCTTGCGAAACCCGATCGGCCTGGCTGCCGGATTCGACAAGACCTGCCGTCACCTGGACGCCCTCGGCGAGCTCGGGTTCGGATACGTGGTCGGGGGAACGATCACGCGCGCCCCACGGGCCGGGAACCCGAGGCCGCGCATCGTCCGCTATCCATCGAAGTTCTCCATGACCAACGCGATGGGTTTGCCGAACCCCGGCGTGGACCGGGTCGCTTCCACCATGACGACCCGGGGCCGCACGCCTCGCTTCATCAGCGTCGCCGACGAGGCGTTCGAGGATGCGGTCACGACCGCTCGACTGCTGGCTCCGCACGCGGACGGCATCGAGCTGAATGCGAGCTGTCCGAACGTGTCGTGGGGTCGCGATCGCGACAACGAAACGCATCTGCGCCAGCTGGTCGGCGGGATCCGCGATGAAACCGATCGCCCGCTCTTCGTGAAGCTGCCGCCGTTCGCGACCGGGGTGGAGCGTGATGTGGTTCTGGCGCTCGCGTCGATCGCGCAGGAGGCTGGGGCCGCGGGTCTCACGTGCTCGAACACGCGTCCCGTCAGCGATCAGCGTCTTTCGGTGGGAGCGGGAGGAGTGTCCGGCCGCGCGTTGTGGGAACGGACGCTCGAGATCGTGGCGGACGTCCGGGCAGCGACAGGCGGAGCGATCGCGATCAACGCGAGCGGCGGGATCTCGACGGGTGACGACGTGCTCGCGTGCTTGGAAGCCGGGGCGACGACCGTGCAGGTGTATTCGGCGCTGATCTACGAAGGGCCGGGGATCGTGGGCACGCTCACACGCGGACTGGCTCGGGCGCTCGGGGAGCGCGGCACGTCCGTGCGCGCGCTCGCGGGAGCGTCCGAGCCAGCGGCGTGAAGCGGTGGTTCGGCGACGCTAGATCTGCATCATCGCCTTCTTCTTCATGTCCTCGTATTGCTCGGCGGTGATCTCGCCGGAGTCGCGCAGCTTCGCCAGCTTCGCGACCTCGTCCGCCGCCGAATACCCCTCGATGCGACGCTGGGCCTCCGCGGCCTGCTCCATCATCTGCCTGTCCTGCTCGGTCATCTTCGGCCGGGCGATGACGTAGATCAGCGCCCCCAGGAACGGCAGGATGAAGATCAGGATGATCCATCCGGCCTTCGCGCCTCCGTGGATGTCGTTCCTGCGGAAGATGTCGGCGAAGATCGTGATGAAGATCCAGATCGCCATGAACCAGAAGAAGAAGACGAGCATCGCCCACATCACGCTTCCCAGGTTCCACTCCGTTGCCAGCATCCGTGCCCCTTTCCCTCGAGCGTCCCGCTCAACCTCGGTCATCTCACGTGACCCGTGACCGAAACGCTATCAGGATGCGACCTTAGGCGGAACGGACGCCGGAGTCGGTGTTGCCGTCAGATGCTTTCCCCTTCAGGATGTCCCGATCCAGGGTGATCGAGGGGGTACCGCTTGGCGGAAGCAGCCGTGAGCACGACCGACGTTCCCGGCATGATGGGGCGAGTGGCCGTTCGTCTCCAGGGCGTGGTCAAGCGGTTCGCCGACGTAACGGCCGTGGATGGCGTCGATCTGGACGTGTTCGAGGGCGAGTTCTTCTCGATGCTCGGGCCGTCGGGGTCGGGTAAGACCACCTGTCTCCGGATGATCGCCGGGTTCGATGCGCCGACCGAGGGGTCGATCCTGCTCGACGGCCAAGACGTCTCGCGCCTGGCTCCCTACGAGCGGAACGTCAACACGGTCTTCCAGGACTACGCGCTCTTCCCGCACATGTCGGTTGCTGAGAACGTGGAGTACGGCCTCCGCGTGAAGAAGGTCGCCAAGCACGAACGGCGCACCAGAGTGGGCGAGGCGCTCGCGATGGTCCAGTTGTTGGCGCTCGGAGGCCGCAAGCCCGCGCAACTTTCGGGGGGACAGCGTCAGCGTGTCGCGCTTGCCCGAGCCCTGGTGAACCGCCCCAAGGTGCTGCTACTGGACGAGCCACTCGGCGCGCTCGACCTGAAGCTCCGGCAGGCGATGCAGATCGAACTGAAGGAGATCCAGCAGGAGGTAGGCCTGACGTTCATCTACGTTACGCACGATCAGGAGGAGGCGCTCACCATGAGCGACCGCCTCGCGGTGTTCAACCACGGCAACATCGAACAGGTGGGGACGCCGGCAGAGGTTTACGAACGGCCGGCCACGGGGTTCGTGGCCGGCTTCGTCGGCGTATCTAACGTTCTGGACGGGGAAGTTGCGAAGCAGATCGCGGGCGACGAGCACGCGTTCACGATCCGGCCCGAGAAGATCGCCATGCGTGAGCCCGATGCGGCGGTCGGACCAGACGACTGTTCGGCATCCGGACATGTACGCGAGGTCGTATATCTGGGTGCCATCACGCGGTACATCGTGCTGCTGGACGCGGGAGGCGAGCTGGTGGTGATGCAACAGAACCTCTCGACGTCCTCGATGGAGGCGCTGCAGGTTCAGGGGAAGCAAGTGCGTCTGGTGTGGGAGCGCAAGAACAACCGACCGGTCGAGGAGGCCGCCGGCGCGCTCGATGGGTCTTTGGACCAGGAGGAGGGGCACGGATGACGAAGGTGAGCCGATGGCTGGCGACCGCAGCTGTGTTGACGTTGGTGGCCGCCGCCTGCAGCAACGGTGGCGATAGCGGCGGAGGTGGCGGAGGTGAAAGCGTCACGCCCGCCAAGACCTACGACACGATCGGAGCCACCGAAGGGGAGCTGAACCTCGTGGCCTGGAACGGCTACGTCGAGGACGGGAGCAACGACCCGAACTACGACTGGGTCACGTCGTTCGAGCAGGACACGGGGTGCAAGGTCACGGTGAAGTACGCGGACACCTCCGACGAGATGGTAACCCTGATGCGTCAGGGTGGAGGCTCGACCTACGACGGCGTCTCCGCCTCCGGCGACGCCTCGAACCGGCTCATCGCCGGCGGCGACGTGGCCGCGGTCGACCCGAGCCTGTTCCCTGAGATGTCCAACGTCATCGCCCCCTTGCAGCCGGGTGGCGACCGGACCAAGCAGTACATCGTGAACGGGGCGCAGTACGGCGTGCCGTATATGTACGGTCCCAACTTCCTGATGTACAACACGAAGGTCGTGAAGCCGGCGCCATCGAGCTGGGACGTGGTGTTCGAAAGCACCCTCAACGGCCAGCCCAATCCGTACGCGGGGAAGGTCACGGCGTTCGACGCACCGATCTACATCGCCGACGCCGCGATGTACCTGATGGCGCACCAGCCCGATCTGGGCATCACCGATCCGTACGAGCTGACCAGCGATCAGCTGGACGCCGCAGTGACCCTCCTCAAGCAGCAGGCGACGATGGTTGACAAGTACTGGGCGCTGTACACGGACGAGATCGACGGATTCGTGAACGGCTCCATGGTGGCCGGCACCGCATGGCCCGTGAACCTGAGCTACGCGGAGGCGGATGCGCCGGTCTCGGCAGTCGTGCCGTCCGAGGGGGTCACGGGCTGGCTCGACACCTGGATGATCTCGACCAACGCACCTCATCCGAACTGCATGCTCGAATGGATGAAGCACACACTGAACGCCGATGTCCAAGCGCAGGTCGCGGTCTGGTACGGAGCGGCGACGAGCAACGTCCAGGCTTGTCCGCTCATCAAGGAGGCGCTGGGCAAGGATGCCGACTTGGTAGACACGCTCCGCTACGGCTACTGCGGCGATGCGGAGTTCCTAAGCTCGATCTACGCGTGGACCACACCGGTGGCCGACTGTGGTGACGACCGGGGGAACACCTGCATGGACTACTCGGTCTGGCAGCAGAAGTGGACGGAGATCCGCGGCGCGTAGCGACGGTTCGCACGATCCCCGGGGGCAACGACACCCCCGGGGATCGCCGCACGTCCAAGGATCCGATCGAGGAGGCGGGGGAGGGTGGCGGCGAACGTCGACGTAGCGAGCGGTAGATCCAACCGGCTCTCGGCGTTCTTCTATCGCCACCGGTGGTTGAAGCTCGGTGGGTACCTCACGCCGCCGCTGTTGTGGTTCCTGATCTTCTACATCGGTGCGCTCGCCGTGCTCTTCGTGTCGGCGTTCTGGCACCTCGACGTCTTCACCGGCAAGGTAGTGAAAGAGTTCAGCCTCCAGAACTTCCAGACACTGCTGAACGATCCGGTCTACCGGACGATCACGATCCGCACGGTCGGTATCGCGCTTGCAGTCACGGTGACCGACGTGATCCTCGCTTTCCCCCTCGCGTACTACGCGGCGCGGATGGCATCCGTCCGGCGCCGGAACGCGGTCCTCGTGGCGGTGATCCTTCCCCTGTGGGCCAACTACGTCGTCCGCGTGTTCGCGTGGCGGTTGATCCTGTCGCAGGGTGGCTTCATGTCGTGGTTCTTCGGCTTGCTCGGAATGCATATCGAGATCGGGTATCGGCAGTGGGGTATCTGGCTCACGTTCGTGTACCTATGGCTGCCGTTCACGATGCTGCCCATCTACGGCGCTCTTGAGCGGGTCCCCAACTCGTTCCTCGAAGCCTCGAGCGACCTAGGCGCTCGAGGATGGCTCACGTTCCGCCGGGTCATCCTGCCCATGATCGTGCCGGGCATCGTGGCGGGTTCGATCTTCTCGTTCTCGCTCACCTTGGGCGACTACATCGCGCCTTCGTTGGTGGGCAACACCAAGTTCATCGGCAACGTGATCTACGACAGCGTGGGCGTCGCGAACAACGTGCCCTTCGCCGCCGCCTACGCGATGGTGCCGGTGGCCGTGATGGCCGTGTACCTGCTGTTGGCGAAGCGAGCCGGCGCGTTCGAGGCGCTCTAGGAGGCGACGTGGAGTCCAGGTTCGCGCGAGTCCTGATCCGGATCGGCTCCCTGTTCGCGCTGGTGTTCCTCTACGTGCCGCTGGCCCTGGTCTTCGTGTACGCGTTCAACGATCGGATCGGGCAGAAGTGGCCCATCGACTCTTTCACGACCAAGTACTGGGGCCAGGCATGGCACAACAGCCTCCTCCACTCGGCGCTGAAGAACTCGATCGAGATCGCCCTGGTAGCCACCGTGGTCGCGCTGGTCCTGGGGAGTGCCGCCGCGCTCGCGGTCCACCGGTTCCGGTTCTTCGGAAGGAACTCGGTCTCGTTCCTGCTCCTGTTGCCGATCGCGCTGCCGGGCATCCTCACCGGGATCGCGCTGAATGCCTCGATCAACAACTTCGGGTTCACGTTCAGCCTGTACACGATCATGATCGGTCACATCACGTTCTGCATCGTGGTCGTCTACAACAACGTGATCGCCCGGCTGCGTCGGACACCGACGTCATTGATCGAGGCGTCCCAGGACCTGGGTGCCGGCGGGTGGCAGACCTTCCGATTCGTCACGTTCCCCGCCATCCGGACCGCGCTGGTTGCAGGCGCGCTGCTGGCGTTCGCCCTGTCGTTCGACGAGATCGTCGTGACGAACTTCACGTCCGGGGCGGAGATGACGATCCCCAAGTTCATCTACAACAACGTGCGGCTGCCCAAGAACCGGCCGATCGTCAATGTGGTGGCGGTGCTTGTGATCCTCGTGATGTTCATCCCCGTGTACATCGCGCAGCGGTTGGCGGGGGGTGGCGGCGAAGGATCGGGGGCAGTTCGCGGGGAAGGCCGCACGGACCCGGTCGGTACCGAAACGGCCGCGGAGACCGCGGTCTAGAGGTATTGGCCGCTGCGCTGGGAGCCGTCGGGGCCGGGGGCTTCTTGCGCGCCGGGGAGCCCGCGACGACGCAGCTCCTCGAACTGGGCACGTGCCGCCGCCTGCTGCGCGAACATCGCGGCCTGGATCCCGTGGAACAGACCTTCGAGCCAGCCGACCAACTGCGCCTGCGCGATGCGGATCTCGGACGCGCTCGGGACCTCGTCGACCGGGGGAGCGAGGGCCGCGAGCTCCTCCCGGAGATCGCCGGAGATCGACTCTCCCAGCTCCTCGACCGAACGTTGGTAGACGTCGGCCAGACGTCGGCGGCCGTTCTCGTCGAGCGGCGCCTGGCGGGTCTCTTCGAGCAGCTCGCGGACCATGCTCGCGATGCGGAGCAGCTTGGCCGGCTCGGTGATCGTCTCCTCCGACGCGGAGGTATCGAGGGGCGCGTCGGCCGCGTCGACAGGTACGGCCTGCACGACCTCCACGGGCGGCGGCTCGGGCTCGGTGCTCATACCGTTCAACGTAACATCGGGTCGCTAGACCTGGCCGGCGAGCAGCTGCATGAATCGAGCCTCGGCGACCGCCATGCGCTCGATCTCACCGAGGTCGACGCTCTCGTTCACCGAGTGGATGTTGGAGCGTTCGTCCATCGCCCCCCACATCAGCACCGCGATGCCTGGGAACGTCTTCGCCAGCATCGGCACGAGCGGGATGGACCCGCCCGACCCGATCTCGACGACCTCGCCACCGAACGCCTCCGACATGGCCCGGCGTCCGGCCTCGTATCCGGGCGCCGACGTGTCGACCACGTACCCGTTCCCCGCCTCGAACGCGCCGCCCTCGATCGTCGCCTCGACCCCCCACGGGGCCGCCGAGACGAGGAAGGTCTGGAGCGAGGCGCTCGCGGCAGCCGCGTCCTCCGCCGGTGCCAAGCGCAGGCTCACGCGCGCCCGCGCCTCCGGCACGATCTGGTTGGACGATCCTTCGATGGCCGGGGCGTCGATCCCGAGGACGGCCACGGCGGGGCCGCTCCATACTCGGTCGGCGATCGAACCATCACCCGTCAGCTGGATCCCCTTCACGGCCCCGACTTCATCCAGGAACTCCTCCTCGCTCCAGCCGGTGCCCGTCCACGTCGAACGCTGCAGGCCCGGGATCATCACGTTGCCCCGATCGTCATGCAGGGCAGAGATGACGCGGGCAAGGGCCGTGATCGCGTCGGGCATCGGTCCGCCGTACGAGCCGCTGTGCTGCGCCTGCTCGAGGACCCGGACGCGGATCACGCAGTCAGTGACCCCGCGTGTACTGAGCGTGATCGTGGGGACGCCGGTCCGGTAGTTCCCGCCGTCGGCGACGACGGCGACGTCCCCCCGGATCAGGTCGGCGTGCCCGCGAACGAGTTCGGACAGGTGGGCGGTGGAGCATTCCTCCTCGCCCTCGACAAGGACTTTCACGGCGACCGGGAGATCGTCGGCGAGCGCGCGGATCGCTGCCGCATGGATCACGATGCCGGACTTGTCGTCGGCCGTGCCGCGTCCGTACATCCGGCCGTCGCGGACCTCCGGCTCGAACGGCGGCGACTCCCACAGCTCCAGAGGGCCCTCGGGTTGCACGTCGTGGTGGGCATACAGCAATACGATGGGCGCACCCACGGGCCCGTCGATCTGGCCGAACACGGCTGGGTGCCCGCCCTCGAGCTCCAGGAGCCGCGCGTCGGCGAACCCCGCGTCGGCCAGGATGTCGCGGGTCGCCTGTGCTGAGGCGCGAACCTCCGCCGGGTCGTAGTCGGCATAGCCCATGGACGGGATCCGGACCAGCCGCTCCAGTTCGCTGGTCGCACGCGGCATCTCGGCCGCGACACGGGCTCGGAGCTCGTCGATGTTCACTGGCCGCGAACGATACCGCGTGTTCAGGCGTGTGGCTCGTTCTCGGCCATCCGCCAGTCGTAGGGACTGACGAACGACGTGACGAGCTGCGCGTAGTTCGAGCGGGCGAAGGCGACCGGGTTGGGGATGTTCGCCTGGCTCATCGAGCCCCGGAGCTGGTCGACGGATCCGTATCCCCGCTCGTCCAACCAGGCA
The DNA here is from genome assembly GCA_963695975.1 of uncultured Actinomycetes bacterium. Taxonomy (GTDB): domain Bacteria; phylum Actinomycetota; class UBA4738; order UBA4738; family HRBIN12; genus JBBQVZ01. The sequence goes on from CAVOIB010000009.1 coordinate 102,490, forward strand.
CGGACCTCCTTCAGCACGACGCCGACGTGCTCGGGTCCTTCGTGGAGCAGCGCAGAAGCCATCATCGCGACGTCCGCGCCCGCCAGCAGCAGCTTGAGGGCGTCGGCTCCGGAGTGCACTCCGGTGGTCGCCGCGAGAGACGCCTCGATCTGCCCGCGCAGGATCGCGATCCAGCGAAGCGGCAGGCGAAGCTCGTCGGGGGACGACAGGTGCAGGGTGGGGTCGACGCGGAGCTCCTCGAGGTCGATGTCGGGCTGCATGAACCGGTTGAAGAGCACCAGCCCATCAGCCCCGGCGTCGACCAGCTGCCGGGCAACGTGTCCCACCGAGCTGAAGAACGGGCCGATCTTCACGGCGAGCGGGATCGTGATCTCCGCCCGGACGGCGCCGACGAGATCCAGGTACCGGCGCTCGACCGCCTCACCGGGCTCGTTCGGGTCGGCGGCGATGAAGTAGACGTTCAGCTCGAGCGCGTCGGCCCCCGCCTCCTGCATCCGGCGCGCGTACTTCGTCCAGCCGCCGATCGAGATCCCGTTCAGGCTCGCGATCACGGGGATCCCGAGCTGCTTCTTCGTCTCCTCCAGGTGGCGGAGGTAGACGTCGCCGCCGGTGTTGTATTCCTCGAAAGATGGGAGGTAGGAGAGCGCCTCCGAGTAGCTGTCCGCGCCCGTCTCGAACGCGCCGTGGATCTGGAGCTCCTCGTGCTCGATCTGCTCTTCGAACAGGGAGGGAAGCACGACCGCCGCCGCGCCCGCGTCCTCGAGGCGGCGGAGCGTATCGATCCGCTGGCCGAGCGGCGAAGCCGACGGCACGATCGGATTGGCGAGCTCCAGGCCCAGGTACGTGGTACGCAGATCGGCGGTCATGGGTCGGTATCCTCCTCGTCGGGTTCGGGTTCTGCCTCTGGGCTCGAGCGCTCGACGTCGGCGAGCTGTTCGTACAGGTGCCAGCGCGCGTCCACGTCATCTTGGGCCTGTCGCTGCAGGTGCCTCGCACGATCGGGGTCGGTTCGGGCGAGGATCGCGTAGCGCGCCTCCTTCGAGGTGAAGGTCGTGAGCGGGATCGACGGCCGCTTGCTGTCCAGGTGGAAGGGATGCTCGCCGGCCTCCGCGTGTCGCGGGTCGAAGCGATAGAGAGGCCAATAGCCGCTGTTGACCGCCTCCTTCTGGTGACCCATCGACGTCGACATGTCGATCCCGTGCGCGATGCAGGTGCTGTAGGCGATAACGAGCGACGGACCGCGGTGCGATCCGGCCTCGGATAGCACCTTGACCGTCTGGGGCATATCGGCGCCCATCGCGATCTGTGCGACGTAGACGTTGCCGTAGGCGGTCGCGATCAGCCCGAGGTCCTTCTTGCCGCTCGACTTCCCTGCGGCGGCGAACTTCGCGACCGCCCCGCGGGGTGTCGCCTTCGACGCCTGGCCACCGGTGTTCGAGTACACCTCGGTGTCGAGGACCAGGACGTTCACATCGCGGCCGGAGGCGAGCACGTGGTCCAGGCCGCCCGAGCCGATGTCGTAGGCCCAGCCGTCCCCACCCACGATCCACACGGTCTTGGGGATCAGCGCGTCGGCGACGGCCTCGAGGTTGCGGGCGACGGGTCCCTCCAGCCGGGAGAGGCGTTCATTGAGCTGCTCGACCCGCAGGCGCTGCTGCGCGACGCGGTCGTCGCTGCGCGCGCGGCTGTCGTCTTGGAGTCCGGCGACCAGGTTCAACCCGAGCTCGTCCTCGAGCTCCTCGAGGAGCGTCCGCGCAAGGTCGCACTGCGCGTCGAGCGCGAGACGCATGCCCAGACCGAACTCCGCGTTGTCCTCGAACAGAGAATTGGACCACGCGGGCCCGCGCCCGTCGGGCCCGACCGACCACGGGGTCGTCGGGAGGTTCCCGCCGTAGATCGAGGAGCAGCCGGTCGCGTTCGCGACGAGCATCCGGTCACCGAACAGCTGCGTGAGCACCTTGAGGTACGGGGTCTCGCCGCATCCGGAGCAAGCGCCCGAGAACTCGAAGAGCGGTCGCAGCTGCTGGGAGCCCTTGACGGTGTCCGCCCGCACGTCGGAGCGTTCCGGGTCGGGGATCGTCAGGAAGAAGTCGAACCACCGGCGTTCATCCTCTAGGTGCTCGAGTTTGGGCTCCATGTCGATCGAGCGGTGCTTCACCTGCTCCTTGCTGTGGGCCGGGCACACATCGACGCAGATCCCGCAACCGGTGCAGTCATCGGGCGCGACCTGGATCGTCATGCGCATGCCGGGCTGTTCGCGGGACTTCCACTCCTTGTCCTTGAACCCGTCGGGCGCCTCGGTGAGCGCGGAGGGTTCGAACACCTTCATCCGGATCGCAGCGTGGGGGCACACGAGGGCGCATTTCGCGCAGTCGATGCAGATCGAGGGATCCCAGATCGGGATCTCCTGAGCGATGCTCCGCTTCTCCCATCGGGCGGTGTCGGTCGGGAAGGTCCCGTCGACCGGGAGTGCCGAGACCGGCAGCAGGTCGCCCTCGCCGGCGATCATGCGCGCGGTGACGTTCCGGACGAAGTCCGGCGACCCTCCGGGGACCGGCGGTCGTACGTGTCGCCCGCTCCGGGAGCCGGTCGGCACGGAGACCTCGTGCAGCGCGGCGATCGCAGCGTCGACGGCGGTGAAGTTGCGCGACAGGATCGTCTCTCCGCGCTTGCCGTACGAGGAGACGATCGCCTCCTTGATCGCGGAGACCGCTTCTTCCACGGGCAGCACCTCGGAGAGCGCGAAGAAGCATGTCTGCAGCACGGTGTTCACCCGCGTCCCGAGCCCCGCTTCCTTCGCGATCCGGTAGGCGTCGACGATGTAGAACCGAAGCTCCTTCTCCTGGATCTGCTCTTGCACCTCAAAGGGGAGCCGGTCCCAGATCTCGTCGGGCCCGAACGGGCTGTTCAGCAGGAACGTGGCGCCGGGGGCCGCGACGCCGAGCACGTCCGACCGCTCGAGCCGCTCGAAGTCGTGACAGGCCACGAAGTTCGCCTGTTCGATCAAGTAGGTAGAGCGGATCGGGTGTGGTCCGAATCGGAGGTGCGAGACGGTGACGGAACCGGCCTTCTTCGAGTCCAGGACGAAGTAACCCTGCGCGTGGAGATCGGTGCGGGCGCCGATGATCTTGATTGAGTTCCGGTTGGCGCTCACCGTGCCGTCGCTCCCGAGTCCGAAGAACACCGCACGGACCACGTCGTCCGGCTCGGTGGAGAACGACCGATCGAACGCAAGGCTGGTGTTCGTGACGTCGTCGACGATCCCCACGGTGAAGTGGTTCTTGGGCTCCGGGACGTCCAGCTCAGCGAACACGGCCGCCGCCATCGCCGGAGTGAACTCCTTGGAGGACAAGCCGTAGCGTCCGCCGATCACGCGCGGCATCCCGTGGTGGAAGCGAGCCCGGCCACCGGCGACCTCTTCCGCGAGCGCCGTGACGACGTCTTGGTACAGGGGTTCGCCCGGCGCGCCGGGCTCCTTCGTCCGGTCGAGCACCGCGATCCCTGTGACCGACTGGGGTATGGCGGCCACGAGCGCCTCGGGGGAGAACGGCCGGAAGAGCCGGACCTTCACGGCTCCGACCCGTTCGCCGCGAGCCACGAGCGCCTCGACCGTCTCCTCGACCGCTCCGACCCCCGATCCCATGAGGACGACCACGCGATCCGCTTCGGGATGCCCGACGTAGTCGAACAAGCGGTGGGGGCGGCCGGAGAACTCGGCGAGCCGGTCCATCGTGGCCTGCACGATGTCGGGGACCTCCAGGTAGAAGGTGTTCGCTGCCTCGCGCGCCTGGAAGAAGACGTCGGGGTTCTGCGCCGAGCCGCGCAACACCGGGTGGTCCGGGGTCAGCGCCCTCGCTCGGTGCCCCCGTACGAGCCGGTCGTCGATCATCGCCCGGATGTCCGCGTCTTCGAGCGCCTCGATCTTGTCGACCTCGTGCGAGGTCCTGAACCCGTCGAAGAAGTGCAGGAACGGGATCCGCGCCTCGAGCGTGGCCGCGTGCGCCACCAAGGCGAGGTCGTGCGCCTCCTGGACCGACGAGGCGCAGAGCATCGCGAACCCGGTGGTCCGCGCCGCCATCACGTCGCTGTGGTCGCCGAAGATCGAGAGGGCGTGCGTGGCCACGGTCCGTGCCGCCACATGCATCACGAACGGCGTGAGCTCGCCGGCGATCTTGAACATGTCGGGGAGCATGAGCAGGAGACCCTGGGAGGCCGTGAACGTGGTGGCGAGTGCGCCCCCTTGCAGGGCGCCGTGCAGAGCTCCCGCCGCCCCGGCCTCGCTTTGCATCTCGATCACATGCGGAACGGCTCCCCACAGGTTCGTGTGCCCCGTGGCGGACCACGCGTCGGCGAGCTCTCCCATCGGGGAGGATGGCGTGATCGGGTAGATCGCGATCACTTCCGAGAGTCGGTGCGCGACGCGCGCGACGGCCTCGTTGCCGTCGACGGTCACATGCCGACGTACGGCGATGTCAGCTCCCGGTCCTAGGCGGGTTTCCACGCAAACATGGTCGCGGCCGGTCGGAGACGCTAGCAGGGTCGATGGTCCCGGGCGCGGCGGGTCCAACCGGGCCGATCGGCTACGGAGAGAGTCGTTCGATGCGCCAGGTGTCCTGGTCGACGTCCTGGCGCGAGTAACGGAAGCGGTCATGGAGGCGGAACGCGCGCGCCTGCCAGAACTCCACCGTGTCCGGAACGATCCGGAAGCCACCCCAGAATGGAGGGCGGGGAACGACGTCGGGATGTGTGGCGTCGATCTCGATGAAGCGCACCATCAGGTCATCCCGCGACGCGAGGACCGTGCTCTGGCGCGACGCCCACGCCCCGACCTGTGCCTCTCGGGGGCGCGACGCGAAGTACGCGTCGGACTCCTCGGCCGAGGTCCGCTCGACCGATCCCGTGACGCACACCTGACGATCGAGCTCCTTCCACAGGAGCGCGAACGCCGCGTGCGGGTTCTCGTCCACGTGCTGGGCCTTGCGGCTCTCGTAGTTCGTGTAGAACGCGAAGCCGCGGTCATCGAAGCCTCGCAACAGCACGTGGCGGACCCCCGGACGCGCGTCGGCTCCGGCGGTCGCGAGGGCGATCGCGTTCACGAGGTGGATCCCCTCGGATTCGGCGTCCTCGAACCACCGCCGGAACTGGATCATCGGATCGGGGGTGAGGTCCTCGACCTCGAGCGAGAGATCCGGCTTGCCGCTCACGTTGCGCCGACTGTACCGAAGTCCTCCCGAGTATTCTCGAGTCAGCAGGCCACCGGACCGGGCCAGAGGTGTTCGATCCGGTAGACGCACGGCCTGATCTAGGTCCATTGAACCCTGGTCAGGTCGTTCGCTCTGGCCTCCTCGTAGACGCATGCGCCGGAGATGGCTTCGAACGCGAGCGTGTCGTTTCGGCGATCCCAGCGGTATATGCCCGGTCCTGAGGGCACCAAGGATCGTTTGAAGACGTGATCCGGTGCCAGTGGATCGTGAACATCCCGAGCGCCTTGAACTCCGAAGGCTGGTGATTCAGCCAGTAGATACCTCGATGCAGCACGAGTGTGCTGCCCCCCGCATTCGGGAAGTACGGAGGGGGTTGGCGTTGCAGAGCCGGCCGCTGACGTCGAGGCTCGCTCGCCGCTTGGGTTCGCAGCGGTCCACGATATGAGGAGGCGATGACCACTGTCGACAGAGATCGGATCGCCCCGCCCGCTCCACCTAGGTCAGAGTCAGCCGGTGCCCCCGGCAGGACTCGAACCTGCGCACCCGGCTCCGGAGGCCGGCGCTCTATCCTCTGAGCTACGGGGGCGTGGTTCACCCGGTGTTCGAGTCTAGCAACGGGCGATCCGGCGCCCGCTCGCAGCGGCCCCGGACATTCCTGCCGCTATCCTCCCCGTATGTCAGAGCCGAACGACTCGAACGAGCCGCGTCTTCCCGTCGTCCTGTTGGTCGACGACGATCCGGTCATCACCCGTCTCCTCGAGGTGAACTTCCGGCTGGAGGGGTTCAAGGTGGGGATCGCCTCTCGTGGGGATGCCGCGCTGGAGCGTGCGCGAGCCGTCCCGCCGGACGCCATCGTCCTCGACGTCATGCTCCCCGGCTTGGGTGGGTTCGAGGTCGCGCGACAGATGCGGCAGATCCCCGACCTGGCCGATGTGCCAGTGGTGTTCCTGACGGCCAGACCCCCCGAGGATCAGCAGGCCGAGGCCAGCGACCTCGGCGAGATCGACTTCATCGCGAAGCCGTTCGAACCGGCGGACATCGTCGCGCTCGTCCGCCGGCGGGTCGGAGAACGAGACGCGACGTGATCGAGGATCGGCTGCTCGCGCTGATCCGCGAGGCGCTCGGTGCGGCCGCGATCGGGCTGGGGGTCGACGGAGAGCTGCCCGAGCCGGAGCTGCTGGCGCCCAAACAGAAGGACCACGGCGACTTCGCGACGAACGTCGCATTGGCGCTCGCCTCCCGGGCGGGTCGGCCTCCGCGCGAGGTCGCTGACGCCATCCGGGCGGCGTTCCCCGAAGCGCCCTTCCTTTCCCGTGTCGAGGTTGCCGGCCCCGGATTCCTGAACCTGTTCCTCACGCCCGACTGGCTCCACGACGCGCTCAGTGAGGTGATCCAACGCGGGGATGCCTACGGGCGTTCGGAGCCGAACGGGAAGCGTGTGCAGGTGGAGTTCGTAAGCTCGAACCCGACCGGTCCGCTGACGATCGGCCACGCTCGCAACGCCGCGATCGGCGATGCTCTCGCCCGGTTGCTGGAGCACGCCGGATGGAGCGTCGAACGCGAGTATTACTTCAACGATGCCGGCGGGCAGATGGATCGGTTCGGTGCGTCTGTCGACGCGCGGTTCCTCCAGGAGCTCGGCCGCGACGCGGAGCTCCCCGAGGACGGCTACCGCGGCGACTACGTCACAGACATCGCGCGCGACATCCTCCGCGCCGAGGGGCCCGGGCTCGCCGACCTACCCGACGCCGAGCGGCTCGCCCGGCTGCGGGACGCCGGTGCGGGCCGCATCCTCGACGGGATCAAGGCGACGCTCGAACGGTTCGGGGTGCGCTTCGACCTCTTCAGGTCAGAACGTGACCTGGCCGATGCCGGTGAGATCGACGAGGCGATCGGACGCTTGCGGGACGCCGGATACATCTACGAGGCAGGAGGGGCGGTGTGGTTCCGTTCGACCGACTTCGGCGACGACAAGGACCGCGTCGTCGTTCGGTCGAACGGCGTGCATACGTACTTCGGAGCGGACTGCGCGTACGTGGTCGACAAGTTCTCGCGCGGGTTCGACCACGTCATCTACGTCTGGGGCGCCGACCATTTCGGCACGGTGGCCCGCGTGAAGGGGGCGGCGCAGGCACTCGGGTTCGATCCGGCTGCGGTGGAGATGGTGCTCTACCAGTTCGTTGCGTTCCTGCGCGACGGGGAGCCGATCAAGATGAGCACGCGCGCGGGTGAGTTCATCACCCTCGATCAGCTGATCGACGAAGTAGGCACCGACGCCGCTCGCTTCACCCTGCTCCAGTACTCGAACGATTCGGCGATGAACTTCGACATCGAGCTCGTGAAGCAACAGACGATGGAGAACCCCGTCTACTACGTGCAGTACGGGCACGCGCGGATCGCGTCGATCCTTCGCAAGGCCGAGAGGGAGGGCGTCGTCATGGGGGCGCTCGCCGGCGTGGATCTCTCCACGCTTTCCCATGAGGCCGAGCTCGACCTGCTGCGAGCCATCGCCGAGGTTCCCGGACAGCTGACCCAAAGCGCCGAGCAGCGCGCGCCGCACCGCATCACGCACGCCGCGCAGAGCTTGGCCGCGCGGTTCCACCGCTTCTACACGGAGTGCAGGGTAGTCTCCGAGGACGATGCCTTGACGCAGGCTCGCTTGTGGCTCTGTGCAGGAACGAAACAGGTCCTGGCCAACCTGCTCGGTGTGCTCGGGGTTTCGGCGCCGGAGTCGATGGAGCGCCATGATGGCTGAGCGACCCCCCTCGCCGGGTCCCGAGCCGAGGGTCGCGCCTCCGGCTGGGATCCTGCTGCGGCCGGCCCGCCCTCGCGACGCCCGGTCGTTCGGCTCGTTCTGGCGCGAGATCGTCGCCGAAGGACGGTACGTGCGGACCGAGGAGGCGAACACTCCGGCCCGTGTGTACCGCTCGCGGTTCCGAGGTTCCTGGACAGACCGCGAGGCTCAGATCGTCGCCATGGACGGCGATCGGGTCGTTGGACACATCTACGTCCAGCGCGAGCAACATCCGGTGACCCGGCATGTGGCTACGATCGGACTCGCCGTCGCCGCCGACCACCGCGGGCGCGGCGTCGGCACGGCGCTCATGACCGAGGCGTTCCGGTGGGGGCGAAGCGTCGGTGTCGAGAAGATCGTGCTCTCCGTCTACCCGTACAACGTCGCGGCGATCGCGCTCTACCGACGGTTCGGGTTCGTGGAGGAAGGGCGGCTCGTGGGACACTCCCGGAAGTCCTCCGGATACGAGGACGAGCTCTTGCTGTCGGCCTGGATCGGGGAGGAACGGCCCTCATGAGCGAGCGGATCGTGCGCATCGGATTGTTGGGTTGCGGCACCGTCGGGGAGGCGGTGGTCCGAATCTTGCACGAGCACGGCGAGGACATCGCGGCCCGCACCGGCGTGCGCATCGATGTCGCTCGGGTGGCGGTGCGAGACGGCGAGCGCGATCGAGGCCTGCCGCTCGCTCGAGAGACGTTCACGACCGACGGCGTCTCGGTCGTGAACGACCCGTCGATCGACGTCGTGTGCGAGCTCATCGGTGGGATGGAGCCGGCCCGTTCGTTGATCCTGCGCGCGTTGGCGAACGGCAAAGGCGTGGTCACGGGCAACAAGGAGCTGCTTGCGAACGCGGGGAAGGAGCTGTTCGACGCCGCGGACACGGCCGGCGTGGACCTCGCCTTCGAGGCCGCCGTCGCCGGCGGGATCCCGCTGATCGGTCCGCTCAAACGATCCCTCGTGGGCGAACGGATCTCGCGGGTGCTGGGCATCGTGAACGGCACGACCAACTTCATCCTGACCCAGATGTCCGAGCACGGGTGGTCGTTCGACGACGCACTCGTCGAAGCCCAGCGGCTCGGTTACGCCGAGGCCGACCCGGCCGCCGACGTCGAAGGGACCGATGCCGCGGCCAAGTGCGCGATCCTGGCGTCGATCGCGTTCAACACCCGCGTCGTCGCGGACCAGGTCTTCCGCGAGGGGATCACGCGGATACAGCCGCAAGACATCGCGGACGCCGCGCGCCTGGGTTACGTGGTGAAGCTGCTCGCGATCGCCGAGCTCGAAGGCGGAGAGGTCTCGGCACGCGTTCATCCGGCGATGGTCCCGGCGGCGCATCCGCTCGCCTCGGTGCACGACGCGTTCAACGCGGTGTTCGTCGAGGGCGAGAAGGTCGGCCAGCTCATGTTCTACGGTCGCGGCGCGGGGGGTGACCCGACGGGCACGGCCGTCGTCGGCGACCTGGTGGATGTCGCTCGCAACCGTCTCGCTGGCACGAGGGGCATCGGCTGCACGTGCGTGTACGAGCGGCGCATCCGCTCCATGGACGACACGCATGGGCAGTACTACCTCAACCTGCATGTCGAGGACCGACCCGGCGTCCTGGCCGAGATCGCGGATCACTTCGGTCGCAATGGCGTCTCGATCGAGCGCGTCTGGCAGGAGGGCTTCGGCGACGAAGCTGCGCTCGTCTTCGTCACGCACCGAGCGCAGGAGGGAGCGTTCCAGAAGACGCTGCAGGAGCTCCGCGAGCTCTCGGCGGTCCGCGCGGTCTCGAGCGTGCTGCGGGTGGAGGGCGAGGAGTGAGGTCCGCGGGCGCCCATCAGTGGCGTGGTGTGATCGAGGAGTACCGCCAACGGTTGCCGGTCTCGGAGGCGACCCCGGTCGTCACGCTTGGGGAGGGAGGAACGCCGCTCGTCCGATCCGAGCCCCTGTCCGACGAGACCGGCTGCGAAGTCTGGCTGAAGTACGACGGTGCGAACCCGACAGGGTCATTCAAGGACCGCGGCATGACGCTCGCGATCAGCAAGGCGGTCGAGGAAGGCGCAAAGGCGGTGGTCTGCGCCTCGACGGGCAACACGTCGGCGAGTGCCGCCGCGTACTCCGCGAGGGCGGGCCTCACCTGCGCCGTCCTGGTCCCGAAGAGCAAGATCGCGATCGGCAAGATGGCCCAGACGCTCGTCCACGGGGCCCGCGTCCTGGAGGTGGAGGGGAACTTCGACGCGTCGCTCGAGCTCGCGAAGGATCTCGCCGAGCGGTATCCGGTAACGCTAGTGAACTCCGTGAACCCCTTCCGGCTCCAGGGGCAGAAGACCGCGGCGTTCGAGATCTGCGACGCGCTCGGTCGCGCGCCCGACATCCACTGCGTACCGGTCGGCAACGCCGGGAACATCTCCAGCCACTGGATGGGCTATTCGGAGTACCTTGCGGACGGCATCATCACCGAGCCGCCGCAGCTGTTCGGGTTCCAGGCGAAGGGAGCCGCCCCGATCGTCCTCGGCGAACCGGTCAAAGACCCGCAGACCATCGCGTCCGCGATCCGGATCGGGAACCCGGCGTCGTGGGCCAAGGCCGTCGCCGCGGCCACCGAGTCTGAGGGCGCGATCGCGGCCGTCACGGACCGCGAGATCCTGGCTGCGTACCGGCGCGTCGCCCACGAAGGGCTGTTCGCCGAGCCGGCGTCGGCCGCGAGCGTTGCGGGCCTCCTGCAGTTGCATGCCAACGGATCGTTGCCACGCGGCGCGACCGTCGTCTGCGTGTTGACCGGGCACGGCTTGAAGGATCCGGAGTGGGCGATCTCCGGCGCCTCGCACCCCGCGACGGTGCCTCCCGACCCGGCCGCGGTCGCCGCCGAGCTGGGGCTCTAGCGCGGTGCGCCTTACGGCTCGCGTGCCGGCGACGTCGGCGAACGTCGGGGCGGGATTCGACTGCTTCGGGCTGGCACTCGATCTGTGGAACGAGGTCACGGTCGACACCGACGCGAAGCCTGGGGTGGTTTGGGAGGGCGAAGGTGCCGACGAGCTCCCAACCGACGGGACCGATATGGTGAGCCGCGCCATGGCTCACGCGGCCCGCGTCGGCGGGGCGCCGATGCCAGCGGTCGGGCTCCGCGGTCGGAACCGGATCCCCGTGGAGCGTGGGCTGGGGTCGTCGGCGGCGGCTTGCGTCGCCGGGATCGCGCTCGCCGACCGCCTGCTTGAGCTGGGCTTCGAGCCCGAAGAGACGCTCGAGCTCGCCGGTGAGCTGGAAGGTCATCCGGACAACGCTGCAGCCGCGATCGCGGGGGGCTTCACGCTGGCGTTCGGCGACGGGGTGATCCGGCTGGACCCTCATCCATCCCTGGTGCCGGTCGCCCTGATCCCGATCGAGGTGCGGCTGCCCACACTCGATGCCCGTGCAGCGCTTCCGGACACGGTTGGGCGTACGGAGGCCGTGTTCAACGCGGCCCATGCCGCCGCGACCGTGGTCGCGCTCACCTCGGAGCCAGCGCTGTTGACCCAGACGTTGCGGGATCGACTCCACCAAGAGGCCCGTTTAGCGCTCGTCCCCACCGTGAAGCTTGTCTTCGACGAGTTGATCGCCGTGGGCGTTCCGGTGTGTGTGAGCGGCGCAGGACCGACCTTGCTCGCGTTCGAGCTGCCGGACGATCCCGTGCCGGATCCCGGGGAGGGTTGGCGAGTGCTCCGACTCTCGGTGGCGCCCACGGGTGTCGACGTTTCGGAGGCGTAGGTTCGATGGAGCTCCAAGGGAGATCGGCGCTCATCACCGGCGGCACGAACGGTATCGGCTTCGCGATCGCCGAGGCCTTCCTCCGTGAGGGGGCGCGCGTCGTGATCACGGGTAGGGACACCGCACTCGGTGCCCAGGCTGAATCCCGGCTCCGCAGCCATGGCGAGGCGCGTTTCCTTCGCGCGGACGCCGCCGAGCCGGCACGTGTCGCGGATTCGGTCGCGCGCGCGGTTACGCTCCTCGGTGGCCTCGACATCCTCGTGAACAACGCCGGCATCGGTGTGATGGCCACCCCGCTCGAGACGCCCCTCGAGGACTTCGACCGAGTGATGGCGGTGAACGTTCGCGGAGCCTTCCTCTACGCGCAGGCGTGCTTCCCGCACCTCGAGGCCCGCGGGGGCAGCATGATCCATATCTCCTCCGATGCAGGCGTGGTGGGCGAGGTCGAGATCGGGATCTACTCAATCTCGAAGGCCGCGTTGAACATGCTGTCGTCGATGCTGGCGATCGAGGGTGCACGTCGCGGGGTTCGCTCCAACGCGATCTGCCCGGGCGACATCGAGCCCGGTATGCGCCACATGGGTCCCCCCGGGGACCTCGAGCGAGCCGAGGAAGGCGATCCATCTAGCTGGGCCGTGCCCCCGGTCGGGCGGATCGGCCGGGGGAGCGACGTGGCCGAGGCGGCCGTGTACCTGGCGAGCGACCGCGCGGCATTCGTGAACGGGGTCGCGCTCTTGGTCGATGGCGGCATGCGCGCGGGCCTCCGCACGGCGACGCCCCCGATGCTCGGCTAGCGCCCGATCTCGCCCTTAGACTGCATCGGTGGTCACGATCGCCCATATCTCCGATCCCCATGTTGGGTCACCCTATTTCGTTCCGAACCTCATGAACCGCGTGATCGCCGAGCTGAACGAGCTGGCCCCCGACTCGGTCATCTGCAGCGGCGACCTGACGACCGAAGGCTTCCGCCAGGAGTACAAGAACTGGACCGCATACGCCGACCGGATCCAGGCACCCGTGCTCACCGTTCCGGGGAACCACGATTCGCGGAACGTCGGCTACCTCCACTTCGAGGACCTGGTCGGCCCGAGGATGTGGGCCGAGAGCGTCTCGGGGATCCGCGTCGTCGGCGTCGACTCGTCAGAACCCGATCTGAACGAGGGCATGGTCGGACGCAGCCGGTACGACTGGATACGCGACGAATTCACGGGTCCTGCCGACCTCAAGGTGTTCGTCCTGCACCACCACCTGATCCCGATCCCGGGAACGGGCCGAGAGCGGAGCACCGTGATGGACGCCGGCGACCTGCTCGAGGTGTTGATCTCGTCGGGCGTGCACGTCGTGCTATCGGGCCACAAGCACGTGCCCTACGTGTGGCGCCTGGAGGACATGTATCTTGCGAGCGCGGGCACATGTTCGTCGCTTCGCGTGCGCGGCTACACGAAACCCTGCTACAACGTGCTCGAGTTCGACGGCTCCGAAGTGAAGATCCACCGGAAGTTCCCGTTCGGGGAATCGCACCTGATGGCGCACTTCTCGCTCACCGGCGCGCAGTTCCACAGGGAGCACGAGCTCCCGGTGCAGCAACGCACCGCGCCCGTGGCCGAGTAGCGGCCGGAGTCATCGCACCGTCAACCCAAGAGAGGGTCTCCCGAAGATGCGGGTCATCGTCCTCGTGGACGGCGAGCATTACCCACCGGTGACACGGTGGGGGATCGACGTGGCGCGTGAACGCGGCTACGACGTGCTCGGTGCCCTGTTGGTCGGCGGGATCGAGAAGATCGATCCCGGGCACGTTCCCGATCTCGGCGTTCCCACGCGCGTCGCCGGCGCGGATCGCATGGCGAGCCTCGGTGAGGCGATCGATGTGTTCGCTCCGGAGGCCGTGCTCGACCTCTCCGATGAGCCGGTCCTGGGCTACCGCGAGCGCATGGAGCTCGTGGCCGTCGCACTCTCACGCGGTGTGCCGTACCTCGGATCCGACTTCCGGCTCGACCCGTCGATCGAAGGCCCGCCGCTTCCGGTGCCGACGCTCGCCGTGATCGGGACGGGGAAACGAACGGGGAAGACCGCGATCGCGGGGGAGGTGGCGAGGACGGCTGCCCGGCGGGGTCTCGGGCCGATCGTCGTGGCGATGGGGCGCGGCGGGCCGCCCGAGCCGCAGGTCGCCGAGGCCGGCTCGGTCGACGTCCCGCGCCTGCTCCGCCTGGTCCGTGACGGGCAGCATGCGGCGAGTGACTACCTGGAGGATGCCCTCACGACCGGCGTCACGACCATCGGTGCCCGGAGGGCCGGCGGCGGCCTGGCAGGCGCCCCGTTCGCCACCAACGTCCGCGCCGCCGCCGAGCTCGCCGCCGATCGTCGCCCCGGGCTCGTGATCCTCGAGGGGAGCGGGGCTTCCATCCCGCCGATCCCGTGGGATGCGGGGATCCTCGTCGTTCCCGCGGACGCCCCGCCCGAGTACGTGGGCGGGTATCTCGGTCCGTTCAGGCTCTTGTTGTCGGACCTTGTCGTTGTTACCATGGCTACCAGCCCAGTCACTGGGCACGAGAACGTCTCCGCACTTCGCTCCCACGTCAGCCGCTTCCTCGATGACTCGCGGCAGATCGTGACCGACTTCATCCCGGTACCGCTGGAAGACGTGAAGGGCGAGCGGGTGTTCTTCACCACGACGGCGCCCGGAGACGTGGCAGCGAGGCAGGTCGAACACCTCGAGGCCACGCACGGATGCACGATCGTTGGGTGGAGCGCCCGGCTGGCCGATCGGGCCGGCTTGGCGGAGGACATGGAGGGAGCCGAGGGGTTCGACATCCTCCTCACGGAGCTGAAGGCCGCCGCCGTCGATGTCGGCGTCGAGCGGGCCCTCGCCCGCGGGGCGGAGGTCGTGTTCGTGGACAACCGGGCGATCGTGGTCGAAGGCGATACCGATCTCGACACGGCGCTCGGCGCGATGATCGAGCTGGCCGTGGAACGCGGCCGAGAACGAGGCTGAAGAACGAGCCGACGAACGGGGCAGAAGGTAGTGACGGAGAAGGGAACCAAGACCCCACATATCGTGATCTCCGATCGCGAACCGGGGCTGCCGTATTCGAAGGGACTCATGGCGTCCCAGGTCATGGTGACCGGACTCTCGCCGTTCCGCGCATATCAGGTTGCCGAGGAGATCGAGGATCGCCTCCGCGAACGCGGCGCCACGTCGCTCACGACCCATGAGCTGTCTGAGCTCGCGCTCGAGGTCCTCACCCACGTTGCCGGGGAGCGTTACGCGAAGAACTTCATTCGGTGGCGGGAGGTCGAGAAGCTGGACGTTCCGATCGTGATCCTGATCGGGGGCGCGACGGGTGTGGGCAAGTCGACGATCGCGACGCAGCTCGCCGCGCGTCTGGGGATCGTCCGGTTTGTCGCAACCGACGCGATCCGCGAGGTCATGCGATCGATGTTCTCCCCGGAGCTGATGCCCACGTTGCACACGTCCTCGTTCGAAGCGGACGCGGCGCTCCGTGAGCCACCCACGCGCGAGGTCGATCCGCTCATCGTCGGGTTCCGTGAGCAGACGGCGGCGGTCGCCGTCGGGATCCATGCCCTTATCGAGCGCGCCGCTCTCGAGGGGACGAGCATCATCATCGAGGGCGCGCATGTGGTGCCCGGTTTCTTCGACCTGGAGGCCTTCGCCGGGCGGATCCTCGCCGTCCCGTTCGTGATCTCCGTCGATGACGAGGAGCGCCACCGCTCGCATTTCGGCGCGCGTGAAGACTCGATCGCGGCGCGGCCGGCGCAGCGCTATGCCGCCGGGTTCGCGAACATCCGTCGGTTGCAGGCGTACGTGAAGAGCCAGGCGCTCGCGCACGACGTGCCCGTGATCCCCAATTACGGGTTCGATCAATCGATCGCCGCGGTGATCGACCTGGTGATGGAACGGGCCATGGCGCGTGCCGACGAGGTCGCCGAGCAGGTCTCGTTCGTCGAACCGTCCGAGCCCGTGAAGGCCGCGGCGGAAGGACCCACGATTTGAGGCTGTTCCTCGACACCGCGAGCATCGACGAGATCCGCGAGATCGATCGCTGGGGCGTGCTCAAGGGCGTCACGACGAATCCGTCCTTGGTGGCGAAGGAGAACGAGGATCCGGACGCCGTCTGGAAGCTGATCCTCGACGAGGTCAACGGCGACATCTCCCTCGAGACCATCGCACCCGAGGCCGACGCGATGTACGAGGAGGGTGTCCGGCTCGCCGAGAAGTCGCCGAAGGTGGTCGTGAAGGTGCCGATGACGCCCGACGGGCTTCAGTGCGGCAAGCGACTGACCGATGATGGGATCCGGGTCAACGTCACGCTGGTGTTCTCACCCGCGCAGGCGATCCTCGCGGCCGAGATCGGCGCGTACATCGTTTCCCCGTTCCTCGGCCGCCTCGATGACGTCGGGAGCGACGGCATGTACCTGCTCCGGCAGATCTGCGAGGTCTATCAGATGCAGGGGTACGAGACGAATGTCCTGGCCGCCTCGCTGCGGCATCCGATGCACGTGATCGATGCGGCCCTGGCGGGCGCCGACATCGCGACGATGCCCTACGACGTGTTCACCAAGCTGGTGAAGCACCCGCTGACCGACAGCGGCCTCGAGAAGTTCCAGGCCGATTGGACCACGCTCCAGAACGAGTTGAAGGGAGAGGCATAGCCTCATGGATACGACGACGGACCGCAGCGTCCTCGAGGGGAAATTGATCCCCGAGTTGCAGGAGATCGCGCAGGGCATGGGCATCGAAGGCGCTCAGAAGCTGCGCAAGGCCGGGCTCATCGACGCGATCGTGTCGAACACGGGCGGGTCGCCCGAATCGTCCGCGACGACCGGGGGGTCTGCCGATCCGCAAGCAGCTGGGACCGAGACCTCCATACCGTCCAACGGCGAGGCGAGGACGGACGACCGCCCGCGGGCAAGCCGCCCTGGTGACGACCGTCCCCGCGACGACCGCTCGCGCGACGACCGGCCCCGCGACGACCGTCCGCGGGATCAGCGTCCCGAGGGAGACCGTCCGCAGGGCGAGCGCACGGACGGTCGCGACGACGGCCAAGGGGGCGGTCGCGAGCGTCGCGCTCGACCCTCGCGAGAGGACCGGCGTCGGATCCGCGAGGAGCGCCGGCTCCGCGAAGAGGCGGAGCGAGCGGAGGAACTGCAGAACGCCCCCGTCCTGACCGGCCTGCTCGACATCCTGCCCGAGGGTTACGGGTTCTTGCGAACCTCGGGATATCTGCCCGGGCCCGAGGACATCTACGTGTCGCTCTCTCAGGTTCGGCGGTTCTCGCTGCGCAAGGGCGACACCGTCGCCGGCAAGGTTCGGCGGCCGAAGGACAATGAGAAGTACTTCGCGCTGCTCGAACTGGACAGCGTGAACGGCATGGACGTCGAGGCCGCAAGGACACGTCCGAACTTCGACAAGCTCACGCCGCTCTTCCCGGACGAGCGTTTCCGGTTGGAAGGCGGCCCGCTCGAGGTTGCGCAGCGGATCATCGACATGGTTGCCCCGATCGGGAAGGGCCAGCGAGGCATGGTGGTCTCGCCCCCCAAGGCGGGCAAGACGACGATCCTGAAGCAGATCGCGAACGGCATCATCAATTCGAGCCCGGACACCCACGTGATCGTGCTGCTCGTGGACGAGCGTCCCGAGGAGGTCACGGACTGGCAGCGGACGGTGCAGGCCGCCGAGGTGGTGTATTCGACGTTCGACAAGCCTGCGGACCAGCACATCCAGGTGACCGAGCTCGTCTTGGAGCGCGCCCGCCGTCTTGCCGAGATGGGTCAGGACGTTGCGATCCTGCTCGACTCGGTGACGCGCCTCGCCCGTGCCTACAACCTGGCAGCGCCGGCCTCCGGCAAGATCCTCTCGGGCGGCGTGGACTCCACCGCGCTCTACCCGCCGAAGCGGTTCTTCGGCGCGGCGCGCAACATCGAGGAGGGTGGGTCGCTCACGATCATCGCGAGCGCGCTGGTCGAGACCGGATCTCGCATGGACGAGGTCATCTTCGAGGAATTCAAGGGCACCGGGAACATGGAGCTGCGACTGGATCGTTCGCTAGCAGAGAAGCGGCTGTTCCCGGCGATCAACGTCGACGCATCCGGCACTCGCAAGGAGGAGCTCCTGATGCCGCCGGAGGAGCTTGCGCTCGTCGTGAAGCTCCGCCGGGTGCTCCATGCACTAGAGCCGGGGGCGGCGCTCGAGCTACTGACCGACAAGATCCGCGCGACGAAGTCGAACGAGCAGTTCCTGAAGGAGATCGCGAAGGCGCCCTCCGGCAACTAGTAGGCTGGCGCGCCCGAGAGGAGTGCGACATGAAGCAGGGTATCCATCCCGACTACCAGATCGCGAACGTGCATTGCTCCTGTGGCAACACGTTCCAGACGCGGTCGACGGTGAGCGAGATCCGCTCCGACATCTGCTCGAATTGCCATCCGTTCTACACGGGCAAACAGAAGCTGATGGATGCGGGCGGACGCGTCGAGCGGTTCCAGCGTCGGTACGCGAAGACCCAGCAAGGCTCCACCCGCTGAGCTCGCCTCGCGATCCGTGAGCGATCGCCCGCCCGCGCCCGCGGCCTCCCACCTCTACGGCGGGCAAGCCGTCGTCGAGGGCGTGATGATGCGCGGAGCGGATCACTGGGCGGTCGCGGTACGCAAGCCCGACGGGGATATCCACGTCGAATCGCACGACATCGACTCGGTCGCCAGGCGGCACCCGGTGTTCGCCAAGCCGTTCCTGCGGGGCGTGATCGTGTTGGGCCAATCGCTCGCCATCGGCACCCGCGCCCTCCTGATCGCGACGAACATGTCGATGGAGGAGGACGATCAGCTGACCTCGCGCCAGGTGGGACTCGCGCTCGTCCTCGCGTTGGTCGCGTTCATGGCCGTCTTCGTCTTGGGGCCCACGATCCTGTTCGCCTGGGTCCAGGACCGTGTCGGCGGAGGCCTGCTGACGAACGTCCTCGAAGGCCTCTTCAGGGTCGGGCTGTTCGTGGGCTACCTTTGGCTGATCAGCCGGACGAAGGACATCCATCGAGTGTTCGAGTATCACGGTGCCGAGCACAAGACGATCGCCGCCTACGAGCACGGAGAGCAGCTCGACGCGGAGCACGTCGAACGGTACTCGACGCTCCACGTCCGCTGCGGAACGAACTTCCTGATCATCGTCATGATCATCACGATCTTCGTCTTCACCTTGTTCGGGACACCGGGCATCTGGTGGCGCATCGGCTCCCGGGTCATCGCTATCCCGGTGATCGCCGGCGTCGCCTACGAGGCGCTCCGGTTGGGAGCGAAGTTCCACGGGTCGGCGCTGATGCGCGCGGTGATGGCCCCCGGGCTCTGGCTTCAACGCATCACGACCCAACCTCCCGATCGAGGCCAGATCCAGGTGGCCATCGCCTCGTTCGGCGAGGTACTGCGGCGCGAGGCGGAAGCCGCCGGAACCTCCAGTTAGCGGTCTGACCCGCCGAACCCCACTTCCGAGGGTCGTTGCATCGACCCTGTTCTCGCTCGAAGATTGGGTCCGTTCCCAGACCATCTCGGGAGGTTGTCGCCATGGGCACCGATATCGATCTGCCGTTCCTGCCGAGCGCCGCGCAGATCCGCCGTCGCGAGTTCGCCTCGGTTCGGCGCGGGTACGACCCCGATCAGGTTCGTGACTACCTCACGCAGGTCGCCGAGCAGGTCGACAACCTCGAGGGTCAGCTCCGCGAGGCCCGCCTCGAGGAGGGTGGCTCCGCCGGACCTCCCCCGGGACCGCCTCCCTCCGAGGATCCGTACGAGCGGCTCTCGAAGCGGCTCACCGCTCTTCTCGCGACCGCGGACCAGGAGGCCGAGGGCATCCTGACGGAAGCCCGCGCCGACGCCGCGCGCATGTTGGAGGAAGCCAGGACCGAGGCCGACCGGATCCGGGTCGACGCGCAGGCTCACGCGGAGGAGGTTCGCCAGGAGAGCAACGAGCTCCTCGAGAAGGCCAAGGAGGAGTCGGACCGCGTGCTGGTCGGGCTCTCCGCTCGCCGGCAGGACATGGTCCAGCACCTTCAGGACATGCAGGATCGGCTCCTCGGAGTCGCGAAGGAACTCGAGGTGGCGATCGGCGACCCGACGGCCGAGAAGACGAACGCGAAGCCGCCGGCGAAGGCTGCCGCGGCGGCATCGCCGGGAGATGTCGAGCGCGAGAGCGAGGACGCCGTCGACAGCCTGGAGGGCATGTTGGGGGACGGCTTGGATCTTCCGGACCTCCCGCCGATCGAATTCGACTTCGACGACGAGGAGGAGTAGCGCGCCGCGCGCGCCTGCGCGCTCCGTCCGTCCGGGATAATCGGAGCATGGCCTCTTCGTTCGACGACCGCCTCGCCGAGATCGCCGCGCGCTACGACTCCGTCTCGGCGGAGCTTGCCTCTCCCGAGGTTGCTGGCGACCAGGAGCGGATGCGGACGCTGGGAAGGACGTTCTCGGAGCTCTCCGAGATCGTGCAGCCCTATCGCGAGTACCTCGCGGCGCGTCGCCAGGGCGAAGAGGCTCGCGACATGGCGAAGGTCGAGTCCGAGCCTGAGATGGCCGCGTTCCTGCAAGACGAGGCGGACCATGCCGAGGCGAAGGTCGAGGATCTCCGCGGCCGGCTCGAGCGCCTGCTGGTCCCGAAGGATCCCAACGACGGGAAGGATGTGATCGTCGAGATCCGCGCTGGTGCCGGCGGGCAGGAGGCGGCCCTGTGGGCCGGGGAGCTGTTCGAGATGTACCGGCGCCTCGCCGAACGGCACCGCTGGAAGGTCGAGGTGCTGTCCGCGTCGGAGGCAGAGGTGGGCGGCTTCAAGGAAGTCGTGACCGAAGTGCGGGGCAAAGACGCGTTCACACGGCTGAAGCACGAATCCGGTGTGCATCGCGTGCAGCGAGTGCCCGTCACCGAGTCGTCGGGACGGATCCACACGTCCACCGCGACCGTAGCCGTGCTACCCGTGGCAGAGGACGTGGAGGTCGAGATCCGGCCGGAGGACATCCAGGTCGACGTCTACCGCTCGTCGGGGCCTGGCGGACAGAGCGTCAACACCACCGACTCGGCGGTGCGCATCGTTCACAAACCGACCGGGATCAAGGTGGAGTGCCAGGAAGAGCGATCGCAGCTGCAGAACCGTGAGAAGGCCATGCGGTACCTCCGGGCGCGGTTGCTCCAGCGGGCGCAGGACGAGGCTCAGGCGAAGGAGGCCGCCGACCGCCGCTCCCAGGTGGGGACGGGCGAACGCGCGGAGAAGATCCGCACCTACAACTTCCCCGAGGGCCGCGTGACCGATCATCGGATCAAGCACACGTCGCATCAGCTGCAGGACGTCTTGGCGGGAGGCGAGGAGCTCGAAGCCTTCATCGACCTGCTCCGATCCGCCGAGCGGAGCGAGCAGCTCGCCCGCTCGGGTTGAGGCATGCGTCCCGCCCTGGTCGTCCGCCGAGCTGCCGACTACCTCGCGCGCCACGACGTCGCCAGTCCGCTGCTGACGGCCGAGACGTTGCTCAGGGATGTGCTCGTAACCGATCGGGTGGGGTTGTACACCCGGGAGGAGGGGCTCTCGGCAGCGGAGGCGCGCCGGTTCGGCCGGGCACTCTGCCGTCGGTGTGTGGGCGAGCCGACGCAGCACATCACGGGGGAGCAGGGCTTCCGACGGCTGATCCTGGAGGTCCGGCCAGGGGTGTTCGTCCCGCGGCCTGAGACCGAGGTGGTCGTCGACCAGGCCCTCGCGGCGATCGCCGGTCGTGCAGCCCCGATCGTGGTTGACGTCGGCACGGGGTCGGGCGCGATCGCACTCGCGGTTCGCGATGAACGCCCAGACGCGCGCGTGATCGCTATCGACGTGTCGCTCGAGGCCGTGTCGCTCACGAAGGCGAACGCCGAGCGCCTAGCGCTCCCGATCGAGGTCCTCGAGGGCGATCTCCTCGAGCCGTTACCGGGCTCGATCCGCGGTCAGGTCGACCTCGTGATCAGCAATCCCCCTTACGTTACCGAGCGAGCGCTCGCGTCGCTGTCGCGTGAGGTCCTCGCCGACCCACTCGCCGCGCTGATCGGCAGCGTTTACGTGTACGAACGGCTGTTCGCGCAAGCGAGGGACGCGCTTCGTGCCGGCGCCGCCGTCGTGGTGGAGATCGAGGAGACCCGAGGTGAGGAGATCCGCGACGTGGCCTCCGCGGCCGGCTTCCTCGTCGTGGACGTCGCGCCGGATCTGAACGGTCGCGATCGCGTCCTGATCGCGCGGGTCCCCTCATGACGGCCGTCGACGATGCCGCCGCCGCGGCCCGTCGAGGGGAGCTGATCGCTTTCCCGACGGATACGGTGTACGGGCTGGCTTGCCGGCCCGACGACCTCGCTGCGACGGATCGAACGTTCGACGCCAAACGCCGCCCGAAGGACCTGACGCTGCCGGTGTTGGTTCCGTCGATCGCCTCAGCACGGGACGTTGCGGCCTTCGACGACCGCGCGGAACGATTGGCGCTCGCGTTCTGGCCGGGGACGCTTACCATCGTGCTGCCGCGCTCGACGGCGAGCGCCTCATGGGCGCTGGGTGGAACGGGTGACTCGATCGGGGTGCGCGTACCGGGACATCCGCTCGCGCTCGCGGTCCTTCGAGCGGCCGGGCCGCTCGCCGTCACCAGTGCGAACCGATCCGGCGAACCACCGGCGCGAACGTGCGAGGAGCTGTGCTCGACGTTCGGGGATCTTGTCTCCGTGTACCTCTGCCAGGACAGTCCCCTTGACGGCGACGCCTCAACGGTCGTCGATCTCGCGCATGGGCCGGCCCGCCTCTTGCGCGCCGGAGCGGTGACGTCGGCGCGCCTCGAGGACGTCTTGGGCTCCGAAGCGCCACTGTTAGACTCGCCCTCTCCGAAGGTGATGCCCTCTCGATGACCTCCATCCTCGTCGTCTGTACCGGGAACATCTGCCGCTCGCCGATGGCCGAGGGGCTGCTGCGCGTCGCGCTGGAGCGGCGGTTCGGCGTCGGTGCGCCGGACGTCTCGTCCGCGGGCACGACGGGACTCGAGGGGTACGAGGCGAGCCCGGAGGGTGTGGAGGCGGCCCGGGAGCTCGGGGCCGATATCGAGGGGCATGTCGCCCGCCGCCTCTCGACGGCGATGGCCGAGGAGGCCGATCTGCTGCTCTGTATGGCGAGCGAACACCGAGCGATCGTGGAGGCCGCCACGCCGTCGCTCGCCCCTCGCACGTTCACGTTGAAGGAGCTCGTGCGACTGCTCGAGTCGCTGCCCGTGCCCGATGGCGATCCGTTCGAGGTTCGTCTATCCGCTGCCGACGCGGCGCGCCAGGCCGGCGCCGTGCCTCCGTCGCAGGACGACGACATCGCGGACCCGCTGGGGCAGCCCTTGGAGGCCTACCGCGCGATCGCATGGGAGCTGGAGACGTGGATCGAGCGAGCGCTCGTGGGGCTCTACGGGCCCGTGACCTCCGAGGAAGCGGCCGCAGGAGGGGCGTGATCGTGAAGATCGCGTTGGGTACGGATCACGCGGGGTTCGCCCTCAAGGAGGAGCTGAAGTCGTTCCTGCTGTCGGAAGGCCATGAGGTGATCGATCGAGGGACGAACTCCGAGGCCCCGGTCGACTACCCGGCCTTCTGCGCCGCCGCGGCTCGCGAGGTGACCGAGGGACGGGCGGAGCGCGGGATCGTCCTCGGCGGCTCCGGTCAGGGTGAGCAGATCGCGGCGAACAAGGTTCAGGGTGTGCGCGCGGCGCTCTGTCACGATCTCTATACCGCGCGTTTGGCGCGCGAGCACAACGACGCGAACGTCCTGGCGATGGGCGGCCGGATCATCGCGCCCGCCTATGCGAAAGAGATCGTCCGCCTGTGGCTCGCGACACCGTTCGACGGGGGCCGCCACGTCCAACGGATCGAGCAGATCACGATGATCGAGCGAGGGGAGCTGTAACCATGAAGGACTACGCGGCGAGCTGGGATGCGCTGAAGGCCACCGACCCCGAGGTCGCCTCGGCGATCGCGAGCGAGCTCGAGCGCGAGCGGACCACGCTCCGTTTGATCGCGTCGGAGAATTACGCGAGCCCCGCCGTGCTCGCGGCCATCGGATCGTCCATGAACAACAAGTACGCGGAGGGTTATCCGGGCCGTCGCTACTACGGCGGTTGCGAGTTCGTCGACGTGACCGAGCAGCTCGCGATCGATCGCGCGAAGGATCTGTTCGGCGCCGATCACGCGAACGTGCAACCGCACGCCGGGGCGCAGGCGAACATGGCGGTCTTCGGCGCGTTCTTGGAACCGAACAACCCGAAGGACAAAGTGCTCGGCATGGCGCTCGCGCACGGCGGCCACCTGACGCACGGCTCCCCGGTGAACGTCAGTGGCATGTGGTTCAACTTCGTCGCCTACGAGGTGGATCGGGAGACCGAGCGCCTGGATATGGACCGCATCCGCGATCTCGCGAAGGAGCACAAGCCGACGATCATCCTGGCCGGCTACACCGCGTACGCACGCGAGATCGACTTCGCGGCGTTCCGCGGGATCTGCGATGAGGTCGGAGCGCTCCTGTGGGTCGATGCCTCGCACTTCATCGGGCTGGTGGCAGGCGGCGCCTATCCGTCGCCGGTGCCGCACGCGGACGTCGTGACGTTCACGACGCACAAGGCGCTCCGCGGACCGCGCGGCGCCATGATCCTGTGCCGCGAGGAGCATGCCAAGGCGATCGACAAGGCCGTCTTCCCGATGATGCAGGGCGGACCGCTCGAGCACTGCATCGCGGGGAAGGCGGTCGCCCTCAAGGAAGCGATGACCCCTGCCTACCGGGACTACGCGCAGCGCGTGGTTCGAACGGCCCGTGCCCTTGCACAGGGGATGAGCGATGAAGGGTTGCGGATCGTCTCAGGCGGGACGGACTCGCACCTGATCCTGGCCGACGTCCGCCCGCTCGGCGTTTCGGGCAAGGACGCCGAGGCCGTGATGGACGAAGTCGGCATCTCGAT
Source organism: uncultured Actinomycetes bacterium (assembly GCA_963695975.1). GTDB lineage: Bacteria > Actinomycetota > UBA4738 > UBA4738 > HRBIN12 > JBBQVZ01. Next base: position 127,192 of record CAVOIB010000009.1, read on the forward strand.
CAACAAGAACGCGATCCCGTTCGACCCACAGCCTCCGTCGACCCCCTCGGGGATCCGGGTCGGAACCCCCGGGCCGGCGACGCTCGGGATGGACGAGCCGGAGATGAAGGAGGTCTCGGGCGTGATCGGGGACGTGCTACGACACCCGGGTGACGCCGCGGTGAAGGTAGCAGCGAACGGTCGGGTGCGTGAACTGATGAAACGCTTCCCCGTCTATCCGGACTGACCTCGCGTGCGACGCGAGTCGGCGGATCGCACGCTGGGCCAACCCTGATGGCCTACCTCCTGGTGTTCCTGGCGTCCGCGGGGACGACCTTCGCGCTTACGCCGGCCGTCCGCCGTCTCGTCATCCGATTCGGCGCCATCGATCAACCCTCCGACCGCAAGGTGCACCCGAAGGCCACGCCGACCATGGGTGGCCTTGCGATGTACGCCGGGTTCCTGGTCGGTCTCGGGCTCTCGAGGTTCCTACCGTTCTTCGCCGACATGAACGCGAAGAGCGCGGAGCCCCTCGCCGCGCTGATCGCCTGCACGGCGATGGTCGGCCTCGGGGCGATCGACGACAAGCGCGGCACGTCGGCCCTCGCCAAACTCACCGCGCAGATCTTCATCGGCGGTCTGCTGATCTTGCTCGGCGTGCAGGTCCTCTATTTCTGGCTCCCGGGGGCCGGCATCGTGTCCGTGAGCTCGGACCTCGCGGTCTTGCTGACGCTCCTGTGGATGACGCTCGTGGTGAACGCGGTCAACCTGGTCGATGGCCTGGACGGCCTCGCCGCCGGGATGGTGGCGATCGCGGCCACCTCGTTCTTCATCTACATGTCGGGGACCCCAAGCACGTTCGCGTTCGACGCGTCGTCCGCGGCGTTGCTCTCGGCGATCACCGTCGGGATCTGCGTCGGGTTCCTCCCGTGGAACTTCTACCCGGCGAAGATCTTCATGGGGGACTCGGGCTCCATGTTGCTCGGGATGCTCCTCACGATCGCCACGATCTCGGGCGTGGGACGCAACCCGTACCGTCCCAGCGGTGGAGACCTCGCGGCGATCGCCGGCACGTTGCTCGTGCCGCTGTTGGTGCTCGCGATCCCGTTCCTCGACGTCGTGCTCGCCGTCGTTCGCCGCTCGTGGCGCGGGAAGGGGATCGGGCAGGCGGACAAGGAGCACATCCACCATCGCCTGATGGACATCGGCCACAGCCATCGGGGGGCGGTCCTCCTCATGTACCTGTGGAGCGCGCTGATCTCCGCGAGCGCTCTGGCGGTCGGCCTGATCGACGGGCGCCTCGCCGTGGGCGTGATCGTCGTGGTGGCCGTGCTGCTGTTCGTGGTCACGGCCTATCCGCGCCTGGATCGCTGGCGGGGACGAGTTGAGGTGGCGACGCGAACGAGCCCATCGATCGCGCCGCGGCCGGGGGCGAGGAGCCGCACGGTGCGGAGGGCTAGACATAACGGGTGACCGCTTCCTAAGCACTGTGGCATGATGCCCGCGACGGTCGGCAAGGGGGGGTGCGATGCCGGAGATCGATGTGCGGCTCGAGCGTGTCTCGAAGCTGTTCGGCGATGTCGCCGCGGTCGACGAGCTGTCGCTCGACATCGCCGAGGGCGAGTTCTTCTCGATGCTCGGGCCGTCTGGGTGCGGGAAGACCACCACGCTCCGGATGATCGGCGGGTTCGAGGAGCCGACGTACGGGACGGTCTACCTCGGCGGCCGCGATGTCACGGACCTGCCCCCGTACAAGCGGGACGTCAACACGGTGTTCCAGTCCTACGCGCTCTTCCCGCACCTGGACGTGTTCGAGAACATCGCGTTCGGGCTCCGTCGGAAGAAGGTCGAGAAGGGGAGCATCGAGACCCGGGTCCGCGATGCGATGACGCTCGTCGATCTGGTGGGGTTCGAACGCCGCAAGCCGCCCCAGATGTCGGGCGGACAGCAGCAGCGGGTCGCGCTCGCTCGGGCGCTCGTCAACTCGCCGAAGGTCCTCCTGCTCGATGAGCCCCTCGGTGCCCTCGACCTCAAGCTCCGTAAGCAGATGCAGCTGGAACTGAAGCGGATCCAGCAAGAGGTCGGGATCACGTTCATCTACGTCACGCACGATCAGGAAGAGGCGATGACGATGTCCGATCGGCTCGCCGTGATGCGCCACGGCAAGATCGACCAGATCGGTCCGCCCGAGGAGGTCTACGAGTCGCCGGCGACGGAGTTCGTCGCGGGGTTCCTTGGCGCGTCGAACATGCTCGACGGCGAGATCGAGCAGACGGACAATGGTCGGACGACCGTCGCCCTCGCCACCGGAGGGACGGTGCTGGCGAGAACCGACCGCGTCCCTCCGGGCGCCTCGACCGTGAAGGTCGGGGTTCGCCCCGAGAAGATCACGATCGTCGAGGACGACGGCTCAGCCCCTACTGACCGGAACTCGGTCACCGGACTGCTCCGCATGTCGACGTACATCGGCGTGAACTATCAGTACAAGGTGGATGGTCCGGGCGGCCACGAGTTGACGGTCTACGTCCAGAACTTGGGGGCGTCCGGCTCGCAGCCGCATCCTGGCCAGAAGGTCAGGTTGGAGTGGCTCCCCGAGCACACCTTCGTGGTGGAGCCCTCGACGGCCCCTATCTCCGAGGAGGATGACGAAGTATGACCGCCAGTCGGATCGACGAACTGCTGAGGGATCCCGCGTTCCTGCGAGGGCTCACGATGCGAAGGATGTCTCGACGCGATCTGTTCCGCTCCGCGGGGATAGGCGCCGGCGCCCTCTCGCTCGGCGCGATCCTCGCAGCCTGTGGTGGGACCGGCGCTGGCGGCGGGGGAGGCGGAGGCGGAGGCGGGGGGATCGACTGGACGGCGACGCCCAGCGGCTCGATCAAGTTCGCGAACTGGCCGCTCTACATCGACAAGAAGAACGTGAACGGCCAGACCACGCACCCCTCCATCGACCAGTTCACCCAGCAGAGCGGGATCGAGGTCAACTACCGCGAGGTCATCAACACGAACGAAGGCTTCTTCGGGAAGATCCAGCCTCAGCTTCAGGCGGGCCAACCGACGGGCTGGGACATCATCGTCATCACGAACGGAACCACGCTCGATGAGCTCCTGCGGCTGAACTACCTGGTGGAGCTGCCGGCCGACATGCACCCGAACTTCGACGCCAACGCGAGCGTGGCCGTCAAGGATCCTGCGTACGACCCCGGGAACAAGCACACGATGGCCTGGCAGTCGGGCCTGACCGCGATCGGCTGGGACCCTGTTCAGGTTAAGCAGCTGCGGCCGAGCAAGCCGGTGATCGACAGTTTCCAGGACATGCTCGATCCGGCGTTCAAGGGCAAGGTAGGCATGTTCAACAACGCCGCGGACCTGGCTTGCCTCGCGATGGTCGGGATCGGGATCAACCCCGAGACCTCGACGCCGGACCAGTGGCAGCAGGCGGCCGACGTCCTCAACAAGCAGAGGGACGACGGGATCGTCCGCGCGTACTACGGCCAGGAGTACACGAACGCTCTGCAGAACGGCGACATCGCCGTCACTATGGCGTGGTCGGGTGACCTGTATCAGTTGAACAAGGGTGGTGAGTCGACCGGGCTGCAGTTCACGGTGCCGACGGAGGGCGCGGTGATCTGGACGGACAACATGTGCATCCCCAACGGCGCGGAGAACCCGGTCGCCGCGCTCACGTACATGGACTACGTCTACCAGCCACAGGTGGAGGCGATCATCGAGGAGGGTGTCGCCTACATCTGCCCCGTCCCGGCCGCCAAGGACCAGGTAACGGATCCCAATATCGCCAACAGCCCGCTCGTCTTCCCGTCGGAGGAGGACCTAGCGAAGACGTATTCGTACTACGTGTTCAAGACCCCGGACGAGCTGGATCAGTGGAACGCGCTGTTCCAACCGATCTACCAAGGCTAGCCGGCAGTCGCGGGCCGGGAGAGGGAGTTCGAGCATGGGCGTGCCGTCGGTCGACGAGATCGTCAAGGCCAACACGCCTCTGATCGAGAAGCGTCAGCCGAGCCGTCGCAAGAGGCTGGTGCCCTACGGCCTTCTCTCGCCGGCTGCGCTCTACCTCGGGATCTTCTTCATGATCCCTATCTTCTACATGTTCTACACGTCTCTCCAGTCGGGGTTCATCGGCGACTTCAACTTCACGTGGCACTTCCAGAACTACTCGAGCGCGATCCAGCAGTACGGGTACATCTACGTGCGATCGCTGTATTACGCGGGGTTGGTCACGGTGTTCGCGCTCCTGTTCGCCTACCCGGTGGCGTACTGGATCGCGTTCTACGGCGGGAAGCGCAAGTCGGTATTCCTGTTCCTGCTCCTGTTGCCCTTCTTCGTTTCGTTCGTGATCCGGACGATCCAGTGGCAGTTCCTGCTACGCGACAACGGCATCATCCTCGGGTTCCTGAAGAACATCGGTTTGGTTCCGCAGTCTTATCGGGTGCTTGGGACGACGGTCGCCGTGATCGCGGGGATCACGTACAACTTCCTGCCCTTCACCGCGCTCCCCGTGTACGTCGCCCTCGAGCGGATCGACAAGCGCCTGGTCGAGGCCGGGAAGGACCTGTACGCGAATCGGTTCACCACGTTCCGGAAGGTCGTCTGGCCGCTCTCGCTTCCCGGCGTGTTCGCCGCGTTCCTGCTGACGTTCGTCCCATCCGTCGGGGACTACATCAACGCGCAGATCCTCGGAGGGCCCGGTAACACGATGGTCGGGAACGTGATCCAAACGCAGTTCCTGAACAACTTCAACTATCCCCTCGCTGCTGCCATGTCGTTCATCTTGATGGGGGCCCTCCTGATCGGCGCGTCGATCTACGCGAAGGTGCTCGGCACTGAGGACGTTACGCGAGGGGCGGTGACGGGATGAGCGCCATCGCCACCACCGACAGGGTCGCTCCTACGCGGGCGTCGGCCCCGAAGCCGAAGTCGCAGAAGCGATGGACCCGCTTCATCCTGCCGACATACACGGCGCTGTTCATCATCTATCTGGTCCTGCCCATCGCCGTGATGATCGTCTTCAGCTTCAACACCCCGAAGGGCCGCTACAACATCAAGTGGGAGCATGCGTCGCTGGAAGCCTGGCGAACGGTGTTCTCCTTCGATCCGGAGCTCACCGCCTCGATCCGGCTTTCGCTCGAGATCGCGATACTCGCCACGATCGGCGCCACCATCCTCGGCACGTTCCTCGGTCTGGCGCTTGGCCGATACAGCTTCCGCGGCGCAGGTGCGGCGAACTTCATCATCTTCCTGGCGATCGCATCACCCGAGATCGTGCTGGGGTCGGCCCTGCTCACGATGTTCGTGAACGCTCGGGCTCCCCTCGGCTTCACGACGATCCTTCTCGCTCACATCATGTTCAGCATCGCGTTCGTCGCGATCACCGTCCGCGCGCGCGTGCAGGGGATGGATCGATCGCTCGAGGAAGCGGCGGGCGACCTGGGCGCCGACCCTCGAACGACCTTCGTGAAGGTCACGCTTCCCATCATCTTGCCCGGCGTCATCTCCGGGGCTCTGCTCGCGTTCGCGCTCTCGATCGACGACTTCGTGATCACCAACTTCGTCGCCGGGTCCTCCAACACGTTCCCGCTGTGGGTCTACGGCGTCAGCCGGCAAGGGATCCCGCCGCAGGTGAACGTGATGGGGACGTTGCTGTTCGCGTTCGGGATCTTCGTCGTGCTGTTCCAACTCGGATCCGCGCAGGTGAAAGGCAGGGCGGACGCCCGGAGACTCGCTCAGGATCGGGCCAGCGTCGCCGCGGCTCAGGCCTCGTGAAAGAGTTCACAAGCTCACAAGGAAACGCGCTCTGACCTGCGGAAACGAGCCTCCGGCACTTTGACGGTCTCCGGAAGCCCCGCCTATACTGTGGCGCCCATGACCTCCCAGCAGCACCACGACGACGCCTGGTCGGGCATGGGAACCGGGTGGGCGATCACTTCGACGATGATCGGTGGGATCGCCACCATCGGGTTCTTGGGGTACCTGGTCGACCGACTGCTGGGCACGGAGCACGTCTTCGTGGCGATCGGGTTCGTCCTGGGCGCGGCAGCGGCGGTGTACATCATCTGGTTGCGGTACGGAGGGGGAGACGGTGGCGGCGCCTGAGCCAGAGCGCGAACTTATACGACGCGTCTCGCCAGTGGCGCTCCCCGCTGCGCTACTCGCATTCGTCGTCGCCTCACTCATCGGCGGGCGTGACGCAGGCTGGTCGGCAGCCATCGCCATCGCGCTCGTCTATCTGAACTTCGTCGCGAACGCCCTGTCGATCGCCTGGGCCGCGACGATCTCGCCGACGCTCGTGAGCATCGTGGCGCTTGGCGGGTACGTCGTCCGACTGATGATCTACACCCTGACCCTCGTGCTGCTGAACCAGCTGCTGTGGTTCTCGCCCGTCGCGTTCGCGCTCGCGTTGGTGCCGGCGATCGTCGCGCTCCTCATCTACGAGACCAAAGCGCTCTCCGGACGGATGCAGGCCGATCTCTGGACCTTCGAAGGAGGTCGGCGGCCGTGAGCGGGATCCTCGCCGCCACGTTCGAGCCGCCCAGCACGAACGACTTCGTCTACGGCTGCTGGGGGCCGTCGGTCAAGATCGCCGGCTTCAACCTCTGTTACAACTTCATCACGTTCTTGGTAACGCTCACCACCATCATCGTGTTGTCGCTCTTCATCGTCGCCTTCCGCAAGCCGAAGGTGGTGCCAAGCAAGTTCCAACTGATGATGGAGCTCGGCGTATCGTTCGTGCGCGAGAACATCGCCGAGCCGATGCTGGGCAGCCACGCCGGGCCGTTCATGCCGCTCTTAGCGTCGTTCTTCTTCTTCATCCTGATCGGCAACATGTTCGAGATCGTGCCGGGGATCAACTTCTCGGCGAGCAGCCGCGTCGCGATCCCGCTCGTGCTCGCCCTGATCTCGTGGTTCACGTACAACACCGTCGGGATCCGAAAACATGGCTTCTTCGGCTACCTCCGGCACACCTGCATCATCCCGGAGGCGCCGGCGATCCTCCGTTACGGGCTTCTGATGCCGATCGAATTCATCTCGAACATCATCGTGCGGCCGATCACGCTCACGGTCCGTCTCACGGCCAACTTCGTGGCCGGGCATTTCCTTCTGGCGATCTTCTTCCTTGGGACCGTCTTCTTCCTCGAGGACGGCCCGAAGACGTGGCCGTTCGCCGCGTTGTCGTTCCCGCTCGCGTTGATGCTCGTCGGACTCGAGCTCTTCGTCGCGGCCCTGCAAGCGTTCATCTTCGCCGTCCTCAGCGCCTCCTACATCGGGCAGGCGATGGCGGAGGGGCACTAGAAGGAGGCACTGGATGTTCCATCTCATCGCGCAAGTCTCGGGGAACCTTGACGGCCTGGCCACCATCGGCAAGGGGCTCGTCATCGGGCTCGCCGCGATCGGGCCAGGCATCGGTCTGGGGATCCTGATCGGCAAGTCGGTGGAAGCGATGGCCCGCCAGCCCGAGTATGCCGGGCAGGTCCGGACCACGATGTTCATCGGCATCGGTCTGATCGAAGCGCTCGCCCTGTTCGGCATCGCGTTCTCGTTCATCATCTAAGAGGGGAGGGCCGATGCTAAGAACGGTGCTCGGACTTCTCGCTGCCGGGTCCAGCGACAAGGAGAACCTCTACCCACACGCCGCCGAGTTGATCGTCGGCGCGGTCGCGTTCGCGATCATCTTCTTCTTCATGTGGAAGTGGGTGCTGCCCCGCGTGAACGTGCTCCTAGAGCAGCGCCGCGAGCAGATCCAGGGCGAGATGGAGAAGGCTGAGCAGGCCCATCAGGAGGCAGACGCCGAGCTCGCGAGCTACCGGGCGAAGCTCGCCGACGCGCAGGGAGAGGCAAACCGCATCATCGAGGAGGCCCGGCGCACCGCCGATCAGTTGCGCGTTGACCTGCAGGCCAAGGCCGAGCAGGAATCGCAGTCGATCGTGCTGCGAGCCCAGGAGGAGATCCGCGCGGAGCGCGACCGGGTCTTCCAGGAGCTCCGGATCCAGGTAGGTGAGATCGCGGTGGAGCTGGCCGGCAAGGTGGTCGGCGCGGAGCTCGACCCTTCGGCCCACGGCCGGCTGATCGACGAGTACATCGACCAGGTCGGGTCCGGGAACGGGCAGAACTGACGTGACGAGGGAAGCGCTCATCGGCGGGTACGCGCAGGCGATGTTCTCCGTGGCGCGCGCCGAGGACGCACTTCCGGCGGTCGAGGACGAGCTGTACGCGTTCGGCAAGGCGCTCGAGCAGCACACGGACCTGCGGCAATCGCTGACCGATGCGGCGCTGCCGGTGGAGAACAAGAAGGCCGTGGTGACCGACCTGCTCGGCGGGCGGGCCAACCCAGTCACGGTCAATCTCCTGGGGTTCGTGATCGATGCCGGACACGCCCGCGAGCTGCCGAAGATCGTGGACGAGCTAGCACGGATGGCCTCCGAAGAGCGCCAGCACGCGCTCGCAGAGGTCCGCACGGCCGTAGCCCTCTCCGCGGATCAGCGCCAGCGCTTGGCCGAGGCTCTGTCCCGGGCCACGGGTCGCCAGGTCGACGTGAAGGTCGTGGTCGACCCGTCCGTGGTCGGCGGCGTGATCGCCCGCGTGGGCGATGAGGTCTTCGACGGTTCGATCGCGAGCCGTCTGGTGGACGCCAAACAAGCACTAGGGAGCGTGTGATGGCACTGGATATCGATCCGGCGAAGATCGCGGAGGCGCTCCGGCGGAACGTCGAGAGTTGGTCCCCGTCGGTCGATCGCGAAGAAGTGGGGCGCGTCGTGGAGGCCGGCGACGGTATCGCACGCGTGCAGGGCCTGCCTCGCGCGATGGCGAACGAGCTGCTCGAGTTCCCCGGCGGAGTGTTCGGGCTGGCGTTCAACCTGGAAGAGGCGGAGATCGGCTGCATCGTCCTGGGCGAATCGGACAAGATCGAGGAGGGCGACCCCGTCAAGCAGACCGGCCGGATCCTCTCGATCCCGGTTGGGGACGGGTTCCTCGGGCGGGTGGTCGATGCGCTCGGCCGGCCGCTCGACGACAAGGGTCCGATCCCTTCCGACGCTACCCGCAATCTGGAGGTGCAGGCGCCGAACGTCGTGTCTCGCCAACCGGTGAAGGAACCGCTCTACACGGGGATCTCGGCGATCGACGCGATGACCGCCATCGGGCGAGGGCAGCGGCAGCTGATCATCGGGGACCAGAAGACGGGCAAGACCGCGGTCGCGATCGACGCGATCATCGCGCAGCGAGAGAACTGGGGCACGCCGAACGCGGTGAAGTGCATCTACGTGGCCATCGGCCAGAAGGCCTCCACGGTAGCCGAGGTCGTTGAGACGCTCCGCGAGAACGGGGCGCTCGAGTACACGGTGGTCGTGAACGCGTCCGCGTCGGACCCGGCACCGTTCCAGTACATCGCGCCGTACGCGGGCGCCGCGCTCGGCGCGTACTGGATGTACCAGGGCGACAGCGCGCTGGTCGTCTACGACGACCTGTCGAAACAGGCCGTGGCGTACCGCGAGATCTCGCTGCTGCTCCGGCGTCCGCCGGGTCGCGAGGCGTACCCGGGCGACGTGTTCTACCTGCACTCGCGGTTGCTGGAGCGTGCCGCGAAGCTCTCCGACGACCTCGGTGCCGGCTCGCTCACCGCGCTGCCGATCATCGAGACGAAGGGCGGCGACGTATCCGCCTACATCCCGACGAACGTCATCTCGATCACCGACGGGCAGATCTATCTGGAGCCCGAGCTGTTCTTCTCTGGTGTTCGTCCCGCCATCAACGTGGGGATCTCGGTGTCGCGCGTAGGTGGGAACGCTCAGATCAAGGCCATGAAGAAGGTCGCCGGCCGCCTCCGCCTGGACCTGGCACAGTTCCGCGCCCTGGAGGCGTTCGCGCAATTCGGCTCCGAGTTGGACAAGGCGTCGCAGCAACAGCTCGCCCGCGGCGCGCGCGTCGTCGAGGTCCTCAAGCAGCCGCAGTACCAGCCGCAACCGGTCGAGCGGCAGGTGACCGCCATCTACGCGGTCACGGGCGGCTACTTGGACGGCTACCCGGTCGAGGACGCGAAGCGGTTCGTGTCGTCGTTCAACGACTACGCGGACACCCGTCACCCGGAGATCCTCTCGGCGATCCGCGACACCGGCGACCTGTCGGATGAGACCGAGGCCAAGCTGAAGGATGCCCTCGACGCCTTCCAGGCGACGTTCGTCCCGACGTCGGCCGGAGCCGGCTCCGAGTCGGGGATCGGCGACACCACGCCGCCCGACGAGGTCAAGCCGGACGTGGGCTGGGACCGGATGTCCTCCGCGGACGAGGACGAGCCGGGCGGCCCGGACGAGCCAGCGGCCCCCTAGCCCATGGGCGCACAGCTCCGTGTCGTCCGTCGGCGGATCAAGTCGGTCCAGTCGACGAGGAAGATCACTCGCGCGATGGAGCTCATCGCGTCCTCGAGGATCCTCAAGGCGCAGCAGCGGGTGGAATCCTCGCGCCCGTACGCCGTGCAGCTGACGGCGGCGATGGAAGACGTCGCGCGCCAGACGGGCTCGATCGTGCACCCCCTGCTCGAGGAGCGCGAGACGGTCGCCAAGGTTGGTGTGCTGGTCGTCACGTCGGACCGCGGCCTCGCGGGTTCGTACAACTCCAACGTCCTGAAGATCGCCGAGCAGATCCTGACGAGCGTCCGACGTCGCGACGTCGAGCCCATCGTCTATGTCATCGGGAAGAAGGGTGTCGGGTACTTCCGCTTCCGGGGTGTCCCGATGCGTACCTCGTGGCAGGGCTTCAGCGAGGTTCCGCCGTATGCGAAAGCCGAGGAGATCGGCCGTGCGCTGATCGACGATTTCGCGCACTCGGAGATCGACGAGCTCCACTGCGCGTACACCGACTTCCGGTCGGCGTTCACGCTCCGAGCGACGTCGAAGCGGTTCCTTCCGATCGCGCCCGAGGAGGTCACCGGCAGCGGCGGAGGGATGGTTCCCGCCGAGTACCTGTTCGAGCCGGAACCCGAGCAGATCCTGGACCACCTGCTTCCGCAGTACGTGATCACCAAGGTATATGCGGCGCTGCTGGAATCCGCGGCGTCTGAGAACGCCGCCCGGCGGCGCGCGATGAAGGCCGCCACCGACAACGCTGAGGAACTGATCAAGCGGTACGTCCGGCAGGCGAACCGAGCCCGCCAGGATGAGATCACGACCGAGATCCTGGAGATCGTCGGTGGGGCTGAGGCTCTGGCCGCGGCATCGGAGGAGTGACGATGACTGAGCAGAACGGACACGCGAAGGGCCGGGTGGTGCAGGTGATCGGGCCGGTGGTGGACGTGGAGTTCCCACCGGCAGAGCTGCCTGAGATCTTCACCGCGCTGAAGGTAGACCTCACGCTTGCCGACGAGACGACGACGATCACGTGCGAGGTTGCGCAGCACATCGGCGACAACCAGGTGCGCGCGATCGCCCTCAAGCCGACCGACGGGCTGACTCGCGGCGCTCCCGTTGAGAACACGGGCGCTCCCATCAGCGTGCCCGTTGGCGAAGGCGTCTTGGGTCACGTGTACAACGTGCTCGGCGAGCCGCTCGACGCGAGCATGGCAGATATCCATCCCGACACGTACTGGCCGATCCACCGCGAGTCGCCACCGTTCGCAGACCTCGAACCGAAGAAGGTCATGCTCGAGACCGGCATCAAGGTCATCGACCTCTTGGAGCCCTACGTACAGGGCGGCAAGATCGGGATGTTCGGCGGCGCGGGCGTGGGCAAGACCGTGATCATCCAGGAGATGATCCGCCGGCAGGCCGAGCAACATGGTGGGGTGTCGGTGTTCGCGGGTGTCGGCGAGCGCACGCGCGAAGGTAACGATCTGTTCTTGGAGATGACCGAGTCGGGCGTCATCGAGAAGACCGCGCTCGTGTTCGGTCAGATGGACGAGCCGCCGGGGGTGCGTCTGCGGGTCGCCCTTTCGGCTCTCACGATGGCCGAGTACTTCCGCGATGAGAAGCACCTGGACGTGCTCCTGTTCGTGGACAACATCTTCCGGTTCACGCAGGCTGGGTCCGAAGTCTCCACGCTGCTCGGGCGTATGCCGAGCGCCGTCGGCTATCAGCCGAACCTGGCAAGCGAGATGGGCATGCTCCAGGAACGGATCACGTCGGCGGGCGGGCGGTCCATCACGTCGCTGCAAGCGATCTACGTGCCGGCCGATGACTTCACCGACCCGGCGCCGCACGCAGCGTTCGCACACCTGGACGCGACGACCGTGCTTTCGCGCGAGATCGCTTCCCTCGGCATCTACCCCGCCGTGGATCCGCTGGAATCCAGCAGTCGGATCCTCGACCCGCGCTACGTCGGCGACGAGCACTACGCCGTCGCGCGTCGCGTGCAGGAGATCCTCCAGCGGTACAAGGATCTCCAGGACATCATCGCGATCCTCGGTATCGACGAGCTCGCCGAGGAGGACAAGGTCATCGTCTCGCGGGCCCGCAAGATCCAGAAGTTCCTGTCGCAGCCGATGTTCGTCGCAGAGCAGTTCACGGGACTGCCCGGCAAATACACGCCGATCGACGAGACGGTGGCGTCGTTCAAAGGCCTCTGCGAGGGCGAGTACGACCACCTCCCGGAGCAGGCGTTCTTCCTCGTCGGCGGGATCGAAGAGGCCGTGGAGCAGGCGAAGCAGATGGAGGCGGCGTAGCCGTGGCGCTCGAAGTTCATCTGGTCACCCCCGAACGCGAGGTCTGGGTCGGCATGGCCGACATGCTGATCGCACATGGCGTCGACGGGGACGTCGGGATCCTGGGAGGTCATGCGCCACTGTTGGCCCAGCTCGCGATCGGTCCAGTGAAGGTTCATGTGGAGGGGGGTGAGACCCTCGAGGCCGTTGTCGATGGAGGATTCCTGCACGTCGGCACGCACGAGGGAGTCACCCGGGCGGACGTGCTCGCCGCGTTCGCCGAGCTGAAGGAAGAGATCGACCTGGAGGCGGCGCGACAGACGGTCGCTCGATTGCAGAACCTCGACACGCACCTTGCCGAGGCCGAGCTCCTATCGATGAAGGGCGAGCTCCAGAAAGCGCTCGCGCGTGTCGAGCTCGCCGGCTGACCCCAGGCATGCCGTGACCAGAAGGTCACAGCATCTCCGGGGTGCGCTCCACTCTCGGCGTTAGCATCAGACGATCATGGACCGATTGTTCGTGACCGGTGGTGCGCGGCTGGAGGGATCCGTGCGCATCTCCGGCGCCAAGAACTCCGCCCTGAAGCTCATGGCCGCGTCGCTGCTCGCGCCAGGCACGAGCCTGGTGCGGAACGTTCCACGGATCCGGGACTGCACCGTGATGGTCGATATGCTCGAACACTTCGGGCTGCGCGTCCGGCTGGAGGATGGCGTCGCCGAGCTTGATGCTCGCGAGGTGCACGACGTGGAGGCGCCTGACGAGCTCGTGCGTCAGATGCGTGCGTCGATCGTGGTGCTCGGCCCGCTCCTCGCGCGCTGCGGACGTGCGCGGGTCTCCCTGCCTGGCGGCGACGAGATCGGTTCCCGGCCGGTCGACCTGCACGTCCGTGGGCTCGAGCGCATGGGAGCCGAGTTCCGGTCCGAGCACGGGTTCCTCGTCGCCGAAGCGCGCGAGCTGCGCGGTGCGCCGATAACGCTCGACTACCCGAGCGTCACCGCCACCGAGAACCTGCTGATGGCGGCGGTACTCGCGAGGGGGACAACCGTGATCGACAACGCCGCGCGCGAGCCGGAGACTGCTGACCTGGCGGCGTATCTCGTCACGATGGGCGCGCTGATCGATGGCGCGGGTTCCAGCACGATCGAGATCCAGGGCGTGGATGAGCTGCGGCCCGCCGAGCATACGGCCGTCGCCGACCGGATCGAGGCCGGCACGTGGGCGGCGGCCGCGGTCGCCACTCAGGGCGACGTGACGATCACGAACGCCAGGCCCGAGCACCTCGAGTTGTTCTTAGCGAAGCTGGGCGATGCGGGCGCCGACGTTTCGGTGAGCGACGCCGGGTTGCGGATCCGGCAGGAGCGCCGGTCGCACGCGGTCGACTTCGTGACCCTCCCGTACCCGGGGATCGCCACCGACTTCCAGCCCATCCTCCTGGCCATGCTCGCCACCGCTGAAGGCACCGCGATCGTGACCGAGAACGTCTTCGAGGGCCGGTTCCTGTACGTGGGGGAGCTCGCGCGGATGGGGGCGGACATCCGGACGGAGGGACACCACGCCGTGATCCGTGGTGTTCCGCGTCTGTCGGCCGCGCCGGTCCGTGCGCTCGACATCCGGGCGGGCGTCGCGCTCGTCATCGCCGCCCTGGGCGCTGAGGGACAGACCGAGATCGCGGACATGCAGCACGTCGACCGCGGGTACGAGGACTTCGAGGTGAAGCTCGAAGCGCTCGGCGCCGAGGTCCGGCGCGAACGCGAGCTCGTCACGCTCCCGTGAGAGGTCCGGCTCGGCCGGCCGTGTTCGTGGCGATGTTGCTCGCGTTGCTCACGCCGCCGCATCGAGCGTCGGCCCAAGGGCTCCATCCACCCGGCGAGGTGATCCTCGTCGCCGTCGACGACGCCACGCTCGCCGATCTGCTTTCCACCCCAGGGTTCCTCGCGCTCGCGAACCAGGGGGGCGCCGGACTCGTCGTCATGCAAGGTTCGGGTGACGTTCCGGCCGATCTCGCCGATGCCGCCGCGCGTTCACCTGCATCGGTGGGGGTGCGTTCGTTGGACTATGGGTCGGTAGCTGGGGGCGGGGGGGCAGCCTCCCCCGTGAGCCTTCAGGCGTCGGCGAGGGCGTTGGAGCGGGAACTGGATCGGTCGACCGCCGAGGAGGTGGTCGCGATCGTCGTTGCCAGCCCACCTTCGACGGCTGCCTCGGGCGGGCGTCTCGCCGGGGTCATCGTCGCGCACGGACCTCCGGCCGACCTCGCCGACGCCATGCGGGATGGCCCGAAAGGGGTGCCGCTCTCGACGTTGACTTCGGACTCGACGCGCCGCCTCGGCGTCGTTACGAGCGCAGACCTCGTCGAGAGCGGGCTCGCAGTGGCAGGAACGGGTGATGCGGCGTTCGAGGAGGGTGCGCGGATCGAAGGCGTCGACGTTCCCCCGCCGCTCGGGCTGTACGACCGGTACATCCAGTCGAAACGACTGTCGGTTCCGATCGGGACGGCGGCGGGTCTGTTCGTCACGATCGCCGGGTTGCTGGCCCTTGCCGCTCTCCTGTGGCGGGCCTCACCCCGCTGGTCACGTTCGCTGCTGGCGTGGGTGGCGATCTCGTCTCCCTTCCTGGCGTTATCGCTACTGCTCGCCGGGCACCTCGCATCGCTCACGTACGCCACGGCGATCACGTTCGTCGTGGCGGTGACGGTGCTGGGGACGCTTTCACTGGTCCCGGTCGCGCGCCGCAAGGGCACGCTCGTCGCGCTCGCGGTCGCGGGCTCGATCCTGCTGGCGGCCTTCGTGGTCGAGGCCGCTCTCGGATGGACCGCGGCTCTCACGCCGTTGCTCGGTGGCTCGCAACTCGACGGCGGGCGGTTCTTCGGCCTGCCGAACGCGTTCATCGGGCTCCTGCTCGGTGGTTCGATCTACGTCGCGCAGCGTCTGCCGCGCGCAGCAGGCGCCGTGGTCATCGCCGGCACCGGGCTGTTCGCCGGTCTCCCATGGACGGGGTCCAACCTCGGCGCGGCCGTGACGCTCTTCGCGGGCGCTGGGATCTGGTGGGGGTTGCGAGGAGAACTCGGGTGGGCAAGAACGACGCTCGCGTCGATCGTCGCCGTCGCCGTCGGTACGGGGGCGGTCGTCTTCGCGCACCGGTACCTGACATCGGCCCCAACACATATCACCCGATTCGCCGAGCGGACCGAGGGGCTTGCGAGCTTCTGGAGCAAGCTCATCGACAGGCTGCAGGTCGGGACCGACCTCATCGCGCGGAACCCGTTCGCGTTGGTTCCGGTGCTCGGTGTCCTCGGAACGCTCGCGCTGGTCCTTTGGCCTCCGGCCCCCGTGCGTCTCACGTTCACCGAGGCGCCGGTGTGGCGGGCCGCGCTCCTCGCGATCGTCCTGGCTAGCATCGTGGCCTACCTGGCGAACGACTCCGGGGCCGCGGCGATCGGGGAGGGCTTCACCACGTCGTTCGCGGCGCTCTTGTACGTGTCGTTGCTCCGCCGGAACGACATCATGGAGGAACCGTGAGCACACCCGTCCCCCCGCGACCCGACACCGGCCAGCCGGTCGGTGCCACCTCCGTCGAGCTGCCCGACGTCCGCCTGCGCTCGACCTGGGGATGGTTCGAGGCGGTCGGCGTCTACTTCGTCGCGTTCCTGATCGCGGGATTCGCCACGATCCCGATCATCGCCGTGCTCGGGGACACGAGCGTGGGCGGCGGGATCGGGCCGACCGAGATCGTCGCCACGATCGTGGCGGACGTCATCATCACAGGGATCCTCGTGAGCTGGTTGGCCCGCTGGCACAAGGGGTGGCGGCAGGCGATGGTGCTGCCGCCGCAGAGCGGCACCATCTGGCGGCACGTGACGGTCGGCGCGATCGGTGGCGCGGTCCTGGTGCCGGCGGTCGGCTTGGTGAGCTACGCGCTCCGAACGCTGTTCGAACAGGCCGTCGGACACTTCGTCTCGACACCGCGTCAAGTGGCACCCGGGCTCGGCACGCCCGCGGTGCTCGCACTGGTGTTCCTTGCCGTCGTGGTGGCTCCGGTGACCGAGGAGTTCTTCTTCCGAGGCGTGTTGTTCCGCACCGTCCGCGATCGTCATGGGTTCTGGTCCGCTGCATTCGCCTCGGCGGTGCCGTTCGGGCTGCTGCACTACGTGCCCTCGCCCGCGATCGATGCTCTGCTCCTGCAGGTCACGATGATCTTCACGGGCATAGGGCTCGCGTGGATCTACGAACGCCGAGGGACGCTCGTGTCCCCGATGGCGGCACATATGGTCTTCAACGTCATCGGTCTCGTCACGATCCACGCCCTGATCCGGTAGCGGAGCGGCGCAGGTCCGTATGCTTGCTCCTTGCTCACGAAGGAGGTGGTGCCGATCCCAAGGTTCCCGACCGACGCGTGGTTCCAGGAGTTCGTCGTGGCGATCAACGCGTCCGATCGCTACCAGCAGGCGGCGGCGGATTGGGAGGGCGACGTCGCCTTCCAGATCGAGGCCGAACCCGACAAGAACGTTCCCGAGACCGTCTGGGGCTGGCTCGACCTGTGGCACGGCGTCTGCCGGTCCGGCGGCGTCGTGGACGAGGAGAAGGCGACGATTTCCCGGTACGTGATCAGCGCCCCGTACTCCCGGTGGCGTGAGGTCCTCGAAGGGGACCTGGATCCCATCCGCGGCATGATGCAGGGCAAGCTTCGTGTGAGTGGCGACCTCCCGACGATCATCCGCTACGTGAACGCGGCGAACGAGCTCGTGCACCTGACCGGAACCGTCGACACCGAGTTCCCCGACCGGGATTGACCGCCCGATGCGCGCGGTCGTGTTCGACGACGTGGGGAAGGTGCGCGCGACCGATGTACCGGATCCCGTCGTCGAGCAACCGGGCGACGCCGTCGTTCGGGTGACCCGAACGGCGATCTGCGGCTCGGATCTGCATTTCTTCCACGGGAAGGCCCCTATAGACCCCGGGCATGTCATGGGTCATGAGGCGGCAGGCGTCGTCGAATCGGTAGGCCCGGATGTCGAGAGGTTCGCGCGTGGGGACCGGGTGGTCGTCGCGTTCAACATCGCCTGCGGCACGTGTTGGTTCTGCACGCGTGGTGAGACGCAGCTGTGCGAGGACTTCCGCAACCTCGGCGCGGGGGCGTTCGGCGGCGGGCTCCCCGGCGCACAGGCCACGCACGTGCGCGTGCCGTTCGCCGATGTGAACCTGCTCGTGATCCCCGAAGATGTGGACGACGAACGCGGGCTCTTCGTCGGGGACGTACTCACCACCGGGTACTACGCGGCGTCGATCGCCGAGATCGCGGCCGACGAGACGTTGGCCGTCGTCGGGTGCGGACCCTTGGGGTTCTTCTGCGTGCTGGCCGCACGGGCATTGGGCGCGCGGCGAGTCTACGCGGTCGATCGCGAGCCGGCGCGGCTCGCACTCGCCGGGCGCGCCGGGGCCGTCCCGGTCGATGCCGGCGAACGGCACCCGCAGACCGCGCTCGCCGAGGCGACGGACGGGCGCGGGGCCGACGTGGTCCTCGAGGCGGTGGGCACCTCGGCCGCGTTCGAGGACGCGGTGCAGATGGTGCGGCGCGGCGGGCGCGTCGTCGTCATCGGCGTGTACGCGGGAGAGTCGGTCGAGGTGCAGCTGGGCGTGTATTGGGCTCGCGCGCTTACGCTCCGATTCACGGGCATCTGTCCGGTCCACTCGTGGTGGGAGCGGGCGATGGGCGAGGTTCGGTCCGGCCGGATCGATCCGCTCCCGCTGATCTCCCACCGGATCCCGCTCGATGACGCGGCGGAGGGGTACGCCCTGTTCGATCGACGCGAGGCGACGAAGGTGGTGCTCATACCGTGACGGTCGGCTACCACGATGACGAGCGCAGCGGTCTCGCGTCGATCGTCGGGGGGCTGATCGAGCAGAACCTGGCAAGGGACCCGGCGCGTGGGCGGTTGCTCCGCCCGGCCATCGTGACGATCGTCGCGCGCGATGCCGACGTCTGCATCACGATCGTCACGGCTCCCGGGCAGGTGGACATCTCGGATGGCTTCACCCAGAGCGCCCACGTCGCCATCACCGCAGAAACATCTCGCTTGCTGGCATTGACCGCTGCCCCGCTTCGGTTCGGGCTGCCCGACGCGTTCGATGCTCGAGGGCGTGCGGTGATCGCAGACGTCGTGACCCGGCGTGTGCGCATCCGCGGCTTGATCCTGCATCCTCGGCGCCTCGCCCGTCTTTCGGCCCTCCTCTCGGTGGCGTGAGCGGCGTCGGAACGCCGACCGGTGCCCGGCCATCCCGGCCCGATCTCCCGCCGGGACTGCGAGCTCACTCTCGTGGCGGTTGGGCGACGCTCGTGGTCGTCTGCGTGATCGTGGCGGTCGTGCTCGGTGGATACGTGGTCGCGGCGGCGCTGTCCGCGCCCGCGGGCCCTCCGATCGACGTGGCGGGGATCGTGCAGGTGCAGCCGCTCTCCGGCTGGGCGCTCGCAGGGCGCGGGACGGTTGCCGGTGTGCCGTTCGCGCAGATCACTCGCGGGAGCGGCAACCTCGCGACGACCGCGCTCGCGTCGCGCGGCGGCGACGCCGAGCGCCTTGCCATCGATTACGCGCGGATCGTCCTCGAGCCCCGCCTCAGTCAGCTCTCGATCTCGAGGCGCCTCGACGACGTCCGGCTGCGCTCCGGGCTGCGGGGGGTGCGCTTCGCCTATGTCGGTGTGGTGGCGGACACCGGCGCTTCGATCGAGGGCGAGGTCACCGCCGTGATCGCGCCGTCGGGGAACGGTGTCGTGTTCGACGGGTGGGCCCCGGCCGGGGTTCTCTCGTTCGTTCGGTCGGACATCGACACGATGATCGCGCGCGCGGAGATCTCGTGACGTGAGCGTCACCCCCGCGCCGCCCGCCCGCCACCGGTCGCCGCTGCACGACGGCACGCTCTTTCGACCGCATCGGCCGGCGTTCTGGGTATACCTGGCCATCCTCCTGGTCACCGGCATCGTGGCGGTCGCCGAGCAGAGCATCTTCCGCCAGATCGCACCCGCCGGATGGTTGCTGTCCTGGGTGCTCCTCGCGCTGTACGCCCTGCCGGTGCTCCTGCTGGTGTACGCCCTCGACCTGTATGAACGCGAACCGATCTCGCTTGTCATCGGAGCGCTCCTGTGGGGCGGGATCGCCGCCACCACGCTGGCGGGGTACGCGAACGACGGGTGGGGCCTCGTGGTCGCGCGCGCGGGCGGACCAGAGTTCGCAGCTCGATGGACGGCCGCGCTCACCGCACCGTTCGTCGAGGAAACCCTCAAGGGGCTCGGCGTGGTCCTGATCTATCTGATCGCTCCCGACGAGATCGACGACATGATGGACGGCTTCGTCTACGGCGCCGTGTGCGGCCTGGGGTTCGCGGTCGTCGAGGACGTCTTCTACTTCATGGGGGTCTTCGGAGGAACTCCGAGCGGCGTCCTGAAAGGGTTCTTCGTCCGCGTGGTGGCGAGCGGCCTCTACTCCCACGTCCTGTATACGGGTCTCGTCGGCATGGGGATCGGCTACTTCGTGTCGCGTCGCGAGCAACGGTCGTTCCTGCGCAGGATCGGGGTCGTCGTGGGATTGTCCGCCGTCGCCGTGCTCGGACACCTCCTCTGGAACTCGCCGCTGCTCGATCTGTTCCCGTCGCGTCCCTGGACGGGCGCCGATCTCGTGCTGATCCCCGTGGCGACCGCCGTGAAGGGGCTCCCGCTGTTGGTCTTCGTGACGCTCGCGGTCGTCCTAGCGCGGCGCCGGGAACGCCGATGGCTCAGCGGGGTGCTCGACCCCGAGGTTGGATCCGTCGGCATCTCCGCGAAGGAGCTCGCGGTCCTCGAAGAGCCTCGCCGCCGCCGGGCGACGGTACGGCAGATGCGCCTGCGCGCCGGCGGCAACGCCGCCTCGCTGCTGCGTCGTCTCCACCGCGAGCAGATCAACCTCGCGATGGTGCGGTCGAAGGTCGGGGACGACGATCCGGCGCTCCTTGAGCAACGGGCGTATTGCGCGTCCCTGCGCGATGCCTTGAACGCGATCCCCGGGGCCGCCTCGGCGGCCGGCGCTCCGTTCGACCGATAGGCTTCGGCGCGTGGACGTCGAAGCGTTGATAACAGGTGTGATCGCGGGTGACCGTCGAGCCGTCGCCCGCGCGATCTCGCTCGTCGAGGACGGCGGGGCGAACCTCGAGGCGCTCAGCGCCGGTCTGTACGCGAGCACGGGTCGAGCCGCCACGCTCGGCCTAACGGGCGCGCCCGGCGTCGGGAAGTCCACGCTCGCCACCGAGCTCGTCCGCGTCGAACGCGGAGCCGAACGTTCCGTGGCGGTGCTGGCGGTCGACCCGACGTCTCCCTACACGGGCGGGGCCTTGCTTGGGGACCGCGTCAGGATGCAGGAGCACGCAACCGATCCAGGCGTGTTCATCCGCTCGATGGCGACCCGTGGGCACCTCGG
The DNA here is from genome assembly GCA_963695975.1 of uncultured Actinomycetes bacterium. Lineage (GTDB taxonomy): Bacteria > Actinomycetota > UBA4738 > UBA4738 > HRBIN12 > JBBQVZ01. The sequence continues at coordinate 148,254 of CAVOIB010000009.1, forward strand.
CGGCATGGCGCTCGCTGCGCCGGAGGCCGTCCGGGTGCTCGACGCAGCCGGCTACCAGGAAGTGATCGTCGAGACGGTCGGTGTCGGCCAGGCAGAGGTTGACGTTGCCGCGGCCACCGATACGGCCGTGGTCGTCCTCGCGCCGGGCATGGGCGACGCTGTGCAGATGGCGAAGGCCGGGATCTTGGAGGTGGCCGACGTCTTCGTCGTGAACAAGGCCGACCGCGAGGGAGCCGGCGACGTTGCTCGCGAGCTCCAGCAGATGTTGCACATGGGCGCCGCGCGCGCGTGGGAGCCCCCCGTCCTGCAGACCTCAGCGTTGCGGCAGGAAGGCATCGATGAACTCGCCGCCGCCGTAGCCTCGCACCGCGGGTACTTGGTGTCGTCCGGGGAGCTCGGCGTGAAACGCCGGGCGCGCCTGCTTCGGGAGGTGGAGAGCCTGGCGGCCGAGCGGTTCCGGGTCCACGCCGCATCGAAGCTGAAGGCCGCCCCTGACCTCGTCGAGGCGCTCGAGGCTCGCCGCATCGATCCGTACCGTGCCGCCGCTATCCTGGACGACGAGAGCCGTTGAGCGAGCCAGTGGAGCGGAAGAGCGCACCGGTCGAGCGCTTCACCACGCTCTCTGGCGAGTCGCTCGAGCCCGTGTACGGACCGGCGGATCTCGAGGGCTTCGATCCCCGGACGGCGCTCGGGGTGCCCGGCGAGTACCCGTTCACACGCGGCGTCTATCCCTCGATGCATCGGGGGCGTCTGTGGACGATGCGGCAGTTCGCCGGGTTCGGTTCGGCCGGCGAGACGAATGCGCGGTACCGGTTCCTGTTGGAGCACGGCCAGGGCGGGCTGTCGGTCGCGTTCGATCTGCCCACGCTCATGGGCGTCGATTCCGACGACCCGAGGGCCGAGGGGGAGGTCGGCCGCTGTGGCGTGGCAACCGACTCTCTCGACGACTTCGTGACGCTCTTCGAAGGGATCCCGCTTGGCGACATCTCGACCTCGATGACGATCAGTGGGCCAGCGGCGGTCGTCTTCGCGTTCTTCCTGGCGACCGCGGAACGGCAGGGGGTGCCGTGGGACAGGCTCGACGGGACGCTGCAGACGGATATCTTCAAGGAGTACATCGCCCAGAAGGAGTGGCTCTTCCCCCCGCGGCCTCACCTGCGGCTGATCGGCGATCTGATGGTGTTCTGCGCGGAGCGCACCCCCAAGTGGCATCCGATCAGCGTGAGCGGCTACCACATCCGGGAGGCGGGGGCGACGGCCGCGCAGGAACTGGCGTTCACGCTCGCCGACGGGTTCGCCTACGTGGAGCTCGGCCTGTCGCGCGGACTCGACGTCGACGTCTTCGCGCCCGGGCTCTCGTTCTTCTTCAACGCGCACATCGACTTCTTCGAAGAGATCGCGAAGTACCGAGCGGCGAGGCGGATCTGGGCGCGGTGGCTCAAGGAGCGATACGGCGCAACGGATCCGGATGCCATGCGGTTGCGGTTCCACGCCCAGACCGCGGGTGTTTCGCTTACGGCTCAACAGCCCACCAACAACGTGACGCGCACCGCGATCGAGGCGTTGGCCGCGGTCCTCGGCGGGACGCAGTCGCTCCACACGAACGCGTTAGACGAGGTCTTGGCGCTTCCCACCGAAGACGCCGCGCGCATCGCGCTACGTACGCAACAGGTCATCGCGTACGAGAGTGGGGTGCCGGACGTCGCCGATCCGCTCGGAGGTTCGTACTACCTGGAGTCGCTTACCGACCGACTCGAGGAACGGGCGGAGGACCTCTTGACGGACGTCGCGGGGAGGGGCGGTGGCTCGATGCTCGAAGGCGTGCTGGATGGCATCGAGCGCGGTTGGTTCCAGCAATCGATCGCGGATTCCGCGTTCCGTGAACAGCAACGGATGGAGTCGGGTGATCTCGTGAAGGTTGGCGTCACGGCATTCGCGGACGAGCACGAGGAGGGTGTGGACACCCTGGTGATCGATCCCCAAGGGGAGTCCCGGCAGATCATCGCCCTCGCCGAACTCCGCGCGTCGAGGGACGAGCAGGCGGCTCGCGCTGCGCTCGACGAGCTGGTGGCGGGCGCGAACACCGATGCCAACCTGATCGATCCGCTCGTGAATTGCGCGCGAAGCCTGTGCACCGAGGGCGAGATCGTTGGAGTGCTGACCGAGGTCTTCGGCGGATACCGCGAGACCCCTCGGTTCTGACCCCGAGGTCTGGCTGGATCCGTCTTGACGCTCGCCGCGAACCCGAGCTATATAGTTATCGCAACATATTGCAGGAACTTGCACCTGCAACAAGCCTGAGGGACGCTATCGACGCGTCCTGGGGGGGATCCGTGCACATACCCGACGGCTACCTGAGCCCGGCCACATGCGGCTTCTTCACGGCGGTGATGCTTCCGATCTGGTACAAGGCCTCCCGTACCGTCGGCAAGATCGTGAAGAGCCGGTACGTCCCGTTCTTGGCGGTCGGCGCGGCGTTCAGCTTCCTCGTGATGATGTTCAACATCCCGGTGCCGGACGGAACGACCGCACATGCGGTGGGTGCCACGATCATCGCGATCGTTCTTGGCCCATGGGCCGCGGTGATCGCCGTCAGCATCGCGCTCATCATCCAAGCGCTCTTCTTCGGAGACGGCGGCGTCCTTGCGATCGGAGCCAACTGTTTCAACATGGCGTTCGTCCTGCCGTTCGTCGGCTACTACGTCTACAAAGTGATCGCCGCGAACACCTCGCTCACGTCGGGCAAGCGGGCGCTGGCGGGCGGGATCGGCGGCTACGTGGGGATCAACGCGGCAGCGCTCTGCGCTGCCATCGAGTTCGGGATCCAACCCGACCTGTTCCACACGGCGGCGGGCGTTCCGCTCTATGCGCCATTCCACCTCTCGCAGACGATCCCGGCGATGATGCTCGCGCATCTCACGGTCGCCGGGTTCGCGGAGTTCGGCGCAACCCTCGGCATCATCGCCTACCTCCAGCGGGCGAACCTTCCGCTGCTGAAGCTCAACCACTCCGATGTCCCGGTCACGGACGAGGAACTCGTCAAGAAGCCGATGGGGTGGCGATGGGCGATGATCGGACTCGCGGTGATGATCGTGCTGACCCCTATCGGTCTCTTGGCTCCGGGCGGTGCGTTCGGCGAGGATGTTCCAGCCGACCTTGATCTTGCGAAGTACCACCTCTCCGCGGTCCCCACCGGTCTCGACAAGTTCAGTAGCTTCTGGAGCCATACCTTGCTGGGGGGGTACGGTTTCAACAGTGGCGATCATCCGGTGATCGGCTACCTCGTGTCGGCGTTCGTCGGGATCCTGTTCATCAGCATCTTCGTCTTCGGGTTCATCTTCGTGGTGCGACTCGTCACCGGTCGCCGACGCCGCGACGACGACAGCTCGGACGTCGACAAGATCCCGCCGGTGACCGTGTGACCGCCCAGCCGTCAGGGGGGACGAGGGTGGGCACGCCGAACTGGCTGGTCACGGGTGAGCTTGCACTCTGCCCTTGCGGCTGCATCGGGAAGCGGAAGAAGGGGAGCTTCATCGAGAAGACCCTGTCCGGTGCATCCAACGTGATGCGTAGCGCGATGTTCGGCGACGACGTCGCGCAGCAGCGCGGCCTGCTCCAGCGCATCGACCCGCGCGTGAAGATCGTTTCGCTGCTCGGGCTGCTGATCGTGACGGCCTTCATCCGGAACATCCCGACGCTCGTGGCGATGTACGTGGCGACGGTCCTGCTCGCGATCGTGTCAGCTCTGCCGGTCGGTTTCTTCGTCAAGCGCGTCTGGCTCTTCATCCCGATCTTCACGGGCATCATCGTGATCCCCGCGATGTTCAGCTTCATCACGCCGGGGAACATCGTCCTTCCACTGTGGACCTGGCACGGTCACGAGGTGGGCATCACGTCGCAGGGCTTAACGGGCGCCGGCCTTCTGGTGATGCGCGTGGCCACGTCGGTGTCGCTCGTTGTCCTGCTCACCCTCACCACTCCGTGGACGAAGCTCCTCGCCGGGCTCAGAGCTCTGTACGTGCCGCGTATCTTCATCTTGATCATCGGCATGGCATACCGGTACATCTTCCTGCTACTGAACTCGGTGACGGATATGTACACGGCGCGGAAGGCCCGATCGGTCGGCAACGGCCAGGGTGACTACAAGCAGGGCCGGACCTTCGTCACGGCGACCGCGGGTGCGATATTCGGGAAGGCTCACGCCCTGTCGGAAGAGGTGCACATGGCCATGGTGTCGCGTGGGTATCGCGGCGAACCAAAGACGCTCTCGGGGTTCCGCATCCAGGCGATCGACATCGTGTTCGTGATCGCATGTGTCGTCGCGGCAGCAGTGTTCCTCGGAGGCGACCATCTCCTCGGCAGCTGAGCCGGTCGATCTCTTCGTGTGTCGCGGGCTCACGTATGCCTACCTCGAGCGCTACCCTGCGCTCGACGATGTCTCCTTCAGCGTCCGCCGAGGGGAGAAGATCGCTTTGCTCGGCGCTAACGGCTGCGGTAAGTCGACCCTGTTGAAGATCCTGGACGGCCTCCTCTTCCCCGACTCCGGAACCTTCGAAGCATTCGGACAGCCCGTGATCGAGGACAACCTTGAAGACGAGCAGTTCTCGATGGGCTTCCGCTCCCGGGTGGGCTTCATCTTTCAGAACTCCGACGCGCAGGTCTTCTCGCCCACCGTCCGCGAGGAGATCGCGTTCGGCCCGCTGCAACTGGGATGGGGCAAGAAGAAGGTCGAGAAGCGTATCGGCGACGTCCTGGAGATGCTCGATATCAGGGACCTGGCTGATCGCGCGCCGTTCCAGCTCTCCGGTGGGCAGAAGAAGCGCGTCGCGATCGCGTCCGTGTTGGTGATGAACCCCGACGTGCTGCTCTTCGATGAGCCTACGGCGGCGCTTGACCCACGGACGCAACAGTGGCTCATCGAGCTCATCGTGGAGCTCAACGCGCACGGGAAGACCATCGTGATGGCGACCCACGACCTCGACGTGCTCGACGTGATCGCGGATCGGTGCTTGGTGTTCTCAGAGGATCATCGGATCGTTGCCGAGGGACCCCCTCGGGAGATCCTTGCCGATCGCGAGCTCCTGCTCGGGGTGAACCTCATCCACGAGCACAGCCACTTGCATGCCGGAGACGCGCCACACGTGCACGAGCACACGGCCGAGCATCATGTGGACGAAGGGTCACACGAACCCACCGCGGTCCGCGCGTGACCGACTAGTCTGATCTGGACTAGCTGGCGGCGAGCGCGCACTCACGGCACAACCCCGTGATCGCGAAGTGCGTGAGATCTGCCTGGAACCCGTGATGGCGTTTGATCAGGTCGTGGAGGGCGGCCGCTTCCTTGAGCGAAAGTGGATCGTCTTGCCCACAGTTCGAGCACATCAGATGGATATGCTCGGCCTCCTCGGTCCTGTGATACTCGGCGCCGCTCTCGAGATGTGAATGTTGGAGCACGCCGACCTCTTCGAGGAGCGTGAGTGTGCGATAGACGGTCGACGCGTTCACGCCGGGCATCTCGCTCTGGATCTGACGCGTGACGTCGGCGGGGGAGATGTGACCCTGGGCGCGCATCACAGCGGCGACGATGGCTCGACGCTGAGGCGTCATCCGGAGTCCACGCGCCCGCAGGGATCCCAACACGTCCGCCTGGCCAACGGTCTCCACGGGCGCGGATGATAGCAGTCAGTTGCAGGTGCAAAGGGGGGTGGCGACTGGGCCACGGTCGTGCCCGTCGGTAGCATCCGGCTGTGACGGTCATGGTGACGGGTGCCTCGGGTGTCATCGGCCGGAGCCTGGTGCCACTCTTGACCGCACGGGACGAGGTGCGTGCGTGCGTGCGGCGAGCCGATGCGGCCGACCCGCTCCGCGCCGCGGGAGCGAAGGTCGCGATCGGTCGCTCGGACGATGCGGATGCCTTGGCGGCGATCCTCCGAGGCGTGTACACGCTGATCCACCTCGTCGGGGGGCCGAACCAGTCCGACCCAGATCGGATGCTGGCGGCCAATCACGGATCGGTGATCACCGCGCTCGTCGCCGCGAAAGAGGCGAAGGTGCGTCGATTCATCCTCGTGTCTGCTCCCGGCGCCGCCGTCGATGCCGTGCATCCCTACCTGCGGGCCAAGGGTCTTGCCGAGGAAGCGGTCGTGAACAGCGGGCTCGAGTACGCCGTCGTGCGATCCACCCACGTGTACGGGCTCGGAGGGCTCTGGTTCACTTCCGTGATCGAGGGAGCCCTCGCGGTCCCGCCGTTCGTGGTCGGGGCCGGTGATCAGATCATCGCCCCGATCCTGGCCGACGATCTGGCGGCCGTGATCGCCGCGGCGGACGACCGGACCGGCGAACTTCATGGCTCATGGGGGCTAGAAGGGATCGATGCCCTCACGCCTGCCGAGCTGGTGAGGAGCTTCGGCGTCGACCCCGTGCCGCTGCAACCGGATGTGGCCGCCGGGCGATTGACGGAACGCCTCGGCACGCCGGTGTCGGTGTCCGCGACCGAGCTCTTTGCCCTCCCGTCACGGGCTGATGCGCCGGACGCCGCCTCGGCGTTCGGCGTGGAGCGGACCCCGTTCGACGTTGGGTTGCGGCGGACGATGCAGCGGGCTGCTACCGCGGGTCGATAGGCTACGGAGCCATGGCGGAGTTCGTCCGGCTCGAGGTCGACGACGGCGTCGGCATCGTGCGGCTGGAGCGGCCTCCTGCGAATGCGCTCGACCACCAGGCGGGTCTCGAGCTTCAGGAGGCGTTCGGCGAGGCCGCCGACCGAGACGACGTCGGAGCGCTCGTCGTCTGGGGCGGGCCCAGGATCTTCGCAGCCGGCGCCGACATCAAGGCGATGGTTTCGTTCGGCCCGCAGGAGATCGCCCCCGTCGTTGCAGCGCTCGGGGACGCGCTCGACATGCTGGAGGCGATGCCGAAGGTCTCGATCGCGGCGATCAACGGCTTCGCGCTGGGCGGTGGATTCGAACTGGCGCTCGCGGCCGATCTTCGGTACCTCGCAGAGGATGGGAACGTCGGCCAGCCGGAGATCCGGCTCGGCGTGATCCCAGGCGCGGGTGGCACACAGCGCCTCACGCAGCTGGTCGGGCCCGGGAGGGCGCGCGAGCTCGTCTACTCCGGCCGGCAGGTGGCCGCCCAGGAGGCCACCGACCTCGGACTGGCCGAGCTGGTCCTGCCCGCCGACGAGGTATTCGCGGTTGCCCTCGACGATGCACGGGCGCTGGCCCGCGGGCCACGGGCGGCGATCGCGGCCGCGAAGGCGGCGATCCGGGCCGCGACGGAGACGCCCGGCGCTGCCGGGCTCCGGGTCGAGCGCGAGCTCTTCTGTGGCCTGTTCGGTACCCCTGACCAGCGGGAAGGCATGCGAGCGTTCATCGAGAAGCGCGAACCCCGCTTCGGCGTCTGATCCGACCGAACCATCCGAGAACCTCTGCGAACGGCTCGATACACCTCGCCGGGGAATGAACCGGATCGCTCGCCCGTTCGAACAGGGAGTTGAAGGGACGCGATCCGCGCGATCGAGCGGCTCTTGGGAAGGAAGTGAGGAACGTGGCAGAGGAGCAGTTCCGGGGTGCTTCGGTCCGGACACTCCCGCGGCCGAACAAGCTGTACGGGCCGGGGCGCGTCTGCGCCGCATCCGGGTGTGAGACGAAGCTCTCCGTCTACAACAAGTGGGACTTCTGTTGGCAGCACGAGCCCGTGCACACCTACATCCCTCGTGGCAAGCGCAAGCGTCGCGCCGCTGCGTAGGTTCGCTGACACCAAGGCCGAGGCCCTCCCCCAGGAGGGCCTTCGTGCGTTCCGGTGCCCATCGGGACGGTTCAAGGAGGCGCAACCCCGGACCGATGATGGTGAGGACCGCTCCCCCCGAGCGCGCGAGACCTATGCCGAACGAGATCGACGACGCTGCAGCGATGCGCGAGGGCGACTGTCCCTTCTGCGAACGAACCGTCCTGGTCTATGAGGAGCCGCCAAGGTGTCCGCTATGCGCATGCCCGATCGACGAGCAGCGGATGCGACCCTTCTCGTTCCCGGCTGAGGATGCTGCCCCCGACGTCTAGGGGGACGGAGCCAGCACGGCGTGCCGCCAGCCGCGCACCGAGCTGAGGACGGCGATCTCCCTGGCGGCCAGGAGCTCATCCACCTTGATCGCCCGCTCCGCGAGCGTTCCGTCTGCCAGGAGCGCGGCACGTTCCGTCCCGGGCAGCAATCCCGCGTCGATCGGGGGAGTCCACCAACGGCCATCGAGGTCGACCGCGATGTTGGCGATGCTCGTCTCGGTAGCCTCGCCTCGGAGGTTCACGAGCACCACATCGTCGTGGTCGGGGTAGCGGTTCCTCGCCTCAACGTAGCGAAGGCGGCGCGTGGTCTTGTGGAAAAGGAAGACGTCGGCGGGGTCGACCGGCACGTCGTCGAGCGCCAGACGGAGCGGTTCGGACGCACCTCGTTCGAGGGGCGTCATGGCGAGCGTGAGGTGGCCGTTCCGCGCGAGGGCGAGCCGGATCTTCATGGATCGCTCGACGTCGCCCCCGGTCGCCTCGAGCAAGGCGCGGACCTCGTCCTCGTCGAAGGCGAACCCGAAGTACGCCGCCGAGTCGCGCAACCGCGACACATGTTCCTCCAGGCGGCGCACCGGTTCGCCGGGATCGCGACGCATCGTCTCGAACAGTTCGAAGGGTGGGCGCCTGGCCGTGAGCACGCGCGCCTTGGCGACCGTCTCATCGAACTCGTTCTCGGCCGACGAGTCGAACGTGATACCACCGCCGACGCCATACTCGGCGGCGCCGGACTCCGCGTCCAGCACTACGGTGCGGATCGCGACGTTGAACGACGCAGACGGCGGGCCTCCGCCGGCCGGAGCTAAGTACCCGACCGCCCCGCAGTACACGCCGCGCGGCGAGTCCTCGAGTTCCCCGATGATCTGCATCGTGCGAACCTTGGGCGCACCGGTGACCGACCCGGACGGGAAGAGCGCGCGGAAGACGTCCGCGAGATCCACCCCGGGTGAGAGCTCGCACGTGACCGTCGACGTCAGTTGCCACACGGTCTCGTAGCGCTCCGGTTCGAAGATCCTCGACCATTCGACCGTGCCCGGGCGGGCGATCCGCCCGAGGTCGTTGCGGAGGAGATCGACGATCATCGCGTTCTCCGCTCGGTCCTTGACGGAGGAGGCGAGGTGGGCGCGGATCGACTCATCCTCGGCGAGCCACCGGCCACGCGGGGCGGTCCCTTTCATCGGTCGCGTCGTGAGCTGACCGCCGTCGATACGGAAGAACAGCTCGGGCGACGCCGACAGGACGCGGTAGCGGCCGGTGTTGAGGTAGGCGGCGTGCGCTCCGCGCTGCGCGTAGCACAGATCGCGGTAGAGGCCGCGCTCGTCGCCTCGAACGATCGAGCGTAGCCGGAGGGTGTGGTTGACCTGATACGTGTCCCCGGCCGCGATGTGCTCGCGGATCCGTGCGATCGCGTCGTCGTATCGCGCACGGTCGACGGAGGGGCGCCAAACCTCGCCGGCCGCCTCCTGTTGGTCCTCGCGCGGGGAGGGCAGCACCGTCTCGTCGCGGCGCTCGAACATGGCGAACCATGCCAACGGCAGGCGGGCCAGGGGGTCGTCCGGATCGCGCAACCGGACCGTCAGCGCAGGATCGACGCCAGGAGCGGCCTCGTAGGCGACGAACCCCGCCACCCACAGCCCCCGTGTCGCCGCGGCGTTGGCCGCGGCGATCGTCGGGAGCACCTCGTCGGCCCGGGTGGCCTCCAGGATGCCGACCGGATCCGCCAGGCGGAACGATGACGAGGCTCCCGTCAGGTCGTCGAAGCGCGCTTCGATCACCGGAGAAGCTTGCCAGGGATCGGCACGACCGCCCGGCGTCAGCCGCGGCGCGCCTGGACCTCCGCGATGAGTGCGGGGAGCAGTTGGAGCGCGTCCCCGACGACGCCGAGATCGGCGAGGCGGAAGATCGGTGCGTCGGGGTCCTTGTTGATCGCGATGATCCGTTTCGAACCTTTCATGCCCACCACATGCTGGAGGGCCCCGCTGATCCCGACGGCGATGTAGACGTCGGGCTTCACGGTCTTCCCGGTCTGCCCGACCTGATAGCTGTACGGCACCCACCCGGCGTCGACGACCGCCCGGCTCGCACCCACGGCAGCGTTCCCGATCGCTCCCGCGAGCTCGTCCAGCAGCCGGAAGTTCGCCGCTCCCTGGAGGCCACGGCCGCCGGAGATCACGACCTTCGCCTCCTCGAGCTTGGGGCCCGACGCGGCCTCCTCGTGGCGCTCGATCCTGCGGATGGTGCAGAGCTCGTCGGGGATCTCCACGTCGACCGGGACCACGGTTGCGGTTCCTCCGTTCGGCTCGGCGGTGAACGACTTCGGACGGACGAGCACGAGGTGCGGGGCCGGCCCCTCGAGCACGACGTCGACGAAGAGCGAGCCTCCGGCGATCTGCGTGCGCGTCCGATCCACGCCCTGCACGTCGATCGCGTTGCCCATCAGGGTCGATCCTGTGCGCGCCTGGAGCCGCCCGGCGACGTCGCGGGAACCGTACGTCGCCGCGAACAGGATGAGGTCCGGCGTGTGTTGTTGCACGAGTGCGTGGAGGGCGTGCGCGACGGGGCGCGCCAGGAACTCGTCGTAGACGGCGCCGTCGCTCGCGTAGACCGTCTGCGCGCCGTACTCCCCGAGCGCGCCTGCTGCGGCCGTCGCCCCTGGGCCCAGGGCGACGGCCGCGACGGCGTCGCCCAACGACCGTGCCTTCGTCAGAAGCTCGAGCGTCGCGGGTGTGGGGCCGTCGGGGGCGAGCTCGGAGAAGACCCAGACCGTTGCCATCGTCAGATCACCTTCGCGTCGGCGAGGAGGTCGGCGATCCGGGCGGCGGCTCCTTCGGCCGGGATGACCTCTCCCGCCGCCTTCTGGGGAGCGGGTTCAACAGCCACGACTCGCTGGGTCGCGTGCACGTCGTCGCCTGTCAAGCCCAGGTCCGCGAGCGATACGGCTTCGAGAGGCTTCTGCTTCGCGCCCATGATGCCCTTCAGCGTTGGGTAGCGCGGTTCCGTGGCGCCGGCCGTCACCGTCACAAGCACGGGAAGTGATGACTCGACGACGTCGTAGCCGGCCTCGGTCTGTCGTTCCACACGGATCGACCCATCGGAAACCTCGAGCTTGCGCGCGAACGTCGCGGCGGGCAGGCCGAGCAACTCCGCGACCGTGATGGGGACGGTGCCCGTGTACCCGTCGGTAGACTCGACGCCCGCCAGGACCACGTCGTACGACGCGCGCCCGACGGCCGCGGCGAGCACACGAGCGGTCGCCAGGGCGTCGGCACCCCTGAGCGCATCGTCGGTCACGATCATCGCCCGGTGCACACCCATAGAGAGGGCGCGACGGATCGCGGCTGCGGCTCCGGAGGGACCCATCGACACCGCCGTCACCTCGCCGCCGGAGCCTTCGACGAGCTGGAGCGCCGCCTCGACCGCGTACTCGTCGCCCGGATCGAGCGTTCCCTCGCCGTCGCGCTCGACGAGGAAGTCTTCGCCGAGCGGCGCGTCCCCGCTCGGATCGGGGATCGATTTCACGAGCACGACGACCTCCATGACGCCCGAGGATAGCGGGCGTCCGAACCCTCGACCTCAGCCGGTGGCCGTGCCTCCACCTGGGGCAGTGGCCTTTGCCGACCGTCCGGCCGATCTTCGGGAAGGTTCCATGAACTGTGCGTCATGCGGCTCGGACAACGAACCGGGCCCGGAAGTTCTGCGGTGAGTGCGGCGCCCGGCTGGCCGTCTCGTGTCCAACCTGCGGGTCGCCGAACGCCCCGGGCGTGAAGTTCTGCGGCGAATGCGGAGCCTCACTCGGCGAGCATGCGCCCGTCCCTACGGCCGCACTGGCTCTCCAACGTGAGGCTCCCGAGACCGAACGGCGGTTGGTCTCAGTGTTCTTCGCTGACCTGGTCGGCTTCACGACATTGTCGGAGGCTCGCGACGCTGAGGAGGTTCGCGACCTCCTCTCGCGCTACTTGGGAGCGATCGGACGTGCGGGGTTCGAGGTGCAGGAGGTCGGGCACTTCGATGAGCCGGGGGCGACGCTCGCGAAGCCGCATATCCTCGGGTGGACGACGAAGCCTTGATAGCCTCGATCGCGTGAGCGCGTCGAAGGGATCCGTGCTGGTCGCGATGTCGGGCGGGGTCGACTCGTCGGTCGCGGCCTGCCTGCTTCAGGAGCAGGGCTACGAGGTGGTGGGCTCCCATATGAACCTCGTCCATCTGGACGGGGTCGAGCACGGCTGCTGCGGGCCGGCAGCGCGCGCCGACGCGGCCGACGTCGCGCGGATCGCAGGCTTCCCGTTCGAGATCGTGGATCTGTCGGATGAGTTCGAGACGACCGTGATCGGGGACTTCGTGTCCGAGCACGAGGCCGGCCGGACGCCGAACCCCTGTGCTCGCTGCAATGGCGAGATCAAGTTCGGCGCGTTCCTGCGGCGCGCCGACGAGCTCGGAGTGAACTTCGTCGCGACAGGCCACTACGTGCGAACGCTCCGGGACGACTCGGGGTGGCACCTGCACCGAGGCGCCGATCGAGCGAAGGATCAGAGCTACATGCTCCACATGCTGGGGCAGCGGCAGCTCGCGAGGTCGCTCTTCCCGATCGGCGACAGACCGAAGTCGGAGACGCGCATCCTGGCGGAGCGGTTCGGGCTGCCGGTGGCGTCGAAGCCCGATTCTCAGGAACTGTGTTTCGCGCCTTCAGGAGAGGCGGGTGAGTTCGTTCGATCGCTCGCGCCGCATCTGGGTGGTCCCGGCGAGGTGGTCGGCGCCGACGGCCGGCTCCTCGGCACGCACGACGGCGCGTCGCGCTTCACGATCGGCCAGCGGCGAGGGGTCGGGGTCGCGCTCGGTTCGCCGGCGTACGTGATCGACGTCGACGTCGCGGCGAACCGCGTCGTGATCGGCCCGCTGGAGCTCCTCGCGCGCCGGGGGTTGATCGGCGACCGGGTCTCGTGGGTCTCGGGGGAACCGCCGGCCGGCGTGTTCGAAGCTGAGGTCCAGATCCGCTACCGCGGTGAGGCTATCTCCGCCGCGGTGGATCCCTCGCCCGACGGGCGGATCTGCGTCGAGTTCCGAACTCCCCAGCGGGCCATCGCGCCCGGCCAGAGCGTCGTGATCTACCGCGGGGACGAGCTCCTCGGTGGCGGTCGCATCGCCTCAGCGATCCGCTGACACGTCGACTTGCGAACCGACCAGGCTGTCGTCGACGCGGTGCTGAACGGCTGACCGACCGGCCGGAGCCGTCGGCGTCCGGCACTAGACTGCCCGCGTGAGACTGCTGAAGCGCAGGGCGAAGAGTTTCGACATCCAGGTGCAGGACATGGTCCTCCATATCAGCGCGCCCGACGACTTCGCGGAAGAGTCGCGGGCGGCCGCCCTGTCGTTCTGGGAGCAACTCCAGTCATACGCGCTTCGGAACCCGGAGTTCCGCACATCCAAGCGTCCGCTCAAGAGCGTCCCCGACGATGCGCCGGAGGTGGTCCGTGAGATGGTCGCGGCCTCGAAGAACGCCGGGGTGGGCCCGATGTTCACCTTCCGCGGCGCCGTGACGGACCAGGTCGGCCGGTTCCTGGCGGGGACGCTCTCCGAGGTGACGGTCTCCTGCGATGGCGACTACTTCATCCAGACGAAGAAGCGGATGCGCCTCGCGGTGAAGCGGCACGGCGGTCCTCCGATCGTGGTCGCCGTGGAGCCGTCGAAGCGAGGGGTCGGCGTGTCGACGACGCTCGGTCGCGGGCGTGACCACGCGGGGCCCGACGGCCTCGCGGTGATCGCGTCGTCGTGCATGCTCGCCGATGCCGTCGCGGCGGGCGTTCAGGCGCTCCTCCCGAAGGAGGGCGGCTTCAAGCTGGCGCTGCAGTACCTGCGGAAGGTGCCGGGTGTGCGGGGCGGCGTCGTGGTCGTCGGCGAGCGTATCGGTGTGGCCGGCGGCGTGGAGATCGCGCAGTCGGCATGACCGCGAGCACGGCCGACCGGGAGCTCGCCCGAGACAAGCTCCGCGCAGAGGAGCTGCGCTCGCAGATCGACCACCATCGCTACCGGTACCACGTCCTGGACGATCCTGAGGTTGCCGACGTTGAGTACGACGAGCTGATGCGCGAGCTCCGTGAGCTGGAGGATCGCTTCCCCGAGCTCGTGACGGCTGACTCGCCGACGCAGACGGTCGGCGGGGCGGTGGCCGAGCTGTTCGCACCTGTCCAACACCGCGCCCCCATGCTCTCGCTCGACAACGCGTTCTCGTTCGAGGAGCTCGATGCGTGGGCGCAGCGCGTGGAGCGCGGCGTTGGCGCCGGCGCGCGGTTCGCCTGCGAGCTGAAGATCGACGGCGTCGCGTGCGCGCTGACGTACGAGCGCGGCGTCCTCATACGCGCCGCCACGCGTGGCGACGGCCGCGTCGGTGAGGACATCACGGCGAACGTCCGCACGGTGGAGGGCGTCCCACGACGCCTGGGGCTCGACGATCCGCCTTCGGTGCTGGAGGTGCGGGGGGAGATGTACTTCCCGGTGAAGGCGTTCCGGGCGCTGAACGAGCAGCTGCTCACCGATGGGCAGCGTCCGTTCGCGAACCCGCGGAATGCCGCCGCGGGGTCGCTGCGGCAGAAGGACCCGAGGGTGACGGCGTCGCGACCGCTCCGCCTGTGGGTGCACTCGTTCGGCGCCGCCGAGGGTGTCGCCTTCGATTCGCACATGGCGTTCCTGGAGCTCGCGGCCGACGCGGGGCTCCCCGTGCCGCCGACCACCGAGGCCCGCGACTCCATCGACGGGGTGAAGGCGTACCTGACCCGCTGGGAAGCGCATCGCCATGACGTGGACTGGGAGATCGACGGCACGGTGATCAAGGTGGACCAGGCCGACCTGCAGCGGGAGCTCGGCGCAACGTCGAGCGCTCCGCGATGGGCGATCGCTTACAAGTTCCCGCCGGAGGAACGGACAACCCTGCTCGAGCGGATCGACGTCCACACGGGACGGACCGGCAAGGTCACGCCGTTCGCCGTTCTGGACCCGGTCTCGGTGGGCGGCGTCACGATCACCTACGCCACGCTGCACAACGAGGACGAGGTCCGCCGCAAGGACGTGCGCCCCAAGGACACGGTGATCGTTCGCCGCGCGGGCGACGTGATCCCCGAGATCGTGGGACCGGTGCCGTCGAAGCGCAAGCGCGGGGCCCGGATCTGGCGGTTCCCCACGACCTGCACCTCGTGCGGCACGACGCTCGTCCGCGCCGAGGGTGAAGCGGACTGGCGCTGCCCGAATAAGCGGGGGTGCCCGTCCCAGGGGATCGAGTGGCTCTTCCATTTCGCGGGGCGCGGCGCCATGGACATCGAACACCTCGGCTACATGACGGTGATGCGCCTGATGGAGAACGGGTCGATCGAGGATCCGGCAGACATCTACGCCCTGGACGCGAAGAAGTTGTCGCGGATCCCCGGGTTCAAGGACAAGGCCATAACGAACGTCCTGACGCAGATCGAGGCGTCGAAGGACCGTCCGATCTGGCGGCTGCTCGTGGGGCTGAACATCCGCCACGTGGGCTCGCACGTCGCCCAGGTGCTGGCGGACGCGTTCGGCTCGATCGACGGGCTGCTGCATGCGACCGAGGACGAGATCGACGCGGTTCCGGGGGTCGGGCCGGAGATCGCCGCGAGCGTCCGGGCGTGGTTCGACGAGCCGGAGAACGCCGCGTTGATCGAGCGCCTGCGAGCCGCGGGCGTCCGGATGGCCGAGGAACGCGCGGCCGCCGCGGGCCCCAAGCCGCTCGAGGGCAGGACGATCGTGCTGACGGGAGGACTCGCGTCGCTCTCGCGCGAGGCAGCGTCGGAGCGTGCGAAGGCGGCCGGCGCGCGCGTCTCGTCGAGCGTTTCGAAGAAGACCGACTTCGTGGTCGCCGGCGCCGACCCCGGCTCGAAGTACGACAAGGCGATCTCGCTCGGTGTCGAGGTCGTGGACGAAGCTGAGTTCCTGCGGCGCCTGAAAGCCTGATCCGGCCCGCCCGGGCCGCCGCTAGACTGCGGCCATGCCGGTTGAGATCGACATCGACCACGTCGCGCGTCTCGCGCGTCTCGATCTCGACGAGGACGAGAAGGAGCGGCTGAAGGCGCAGCTCGGAGTGATCCTGGAGCACGCGGCCGCGGTCGGGGAGGTGGCAGCCGCGGACGTGCCGCCGACGGCGTGGGCCATCCTCCGTGCGAACGTGTTCCGCGACGACGAGCCCACACCGAGCCTGAAGCGCGACGCCGCGCTCGCGAACGCTCCGGACGCCGAGGGCGGGCGCTTCAAGGTGCCGAGGATCGCGGAGACCGGCTCGTGACGCAGCCCTGCGACCGGACGGGCTCCTATCTGGCTGTGCAGCTCCGGGCCGGCGAGCTGACGTCGAGCGACCTCACGGCGTCCGCGCTCGACCGGATCGACGCGGTTGACGACCGCGTGATGGCGATCCTTACCCCCACGCCCGAGGTCGCCCGTGAGCGAGCGGCGGCCGTCGACGACCACGCGACGACGGGGGCCCCGCAGTCGGACGTTGCCGGTATCCCGATCGCCCTAAAGGATGTCCTGGCGACGAATGGGATCCGCACGACCTGCGGTTCGAAGATCCTGGAGTCCTACATACCGCCGTACGACTGCACCGCATGGACGCGCCTGTCCGGCGCCGGCGCCGTACTCGTGGGCAAGACCAACTGTGACGAGTTTGCGATGGGTTCCTCGAACGAGAACTCGGCGTTCGGGCCGGTCCACAATCCCTGGGACCTCGAAGCGGTGCCGGGCGGTTCCTCCGGTGGGAGCGCGGCCGCGGTCGCCGCCGGCGAGGCGGTCTGGGCCCTCGGCACCGACACCGGCGGATCGGTCCGCCAGCCCGCTTCGCTCTGTGGGGTCGTCGGGCTGAAGCCCACGTACGGCCTGGTCAGCCGCTACGGCTTGATCGCGTTCGCGTCGTCGCTCGACACGGTGGGGACGTTCACTCGGAGCGTGCGCGATGCCGCGGTCCTCCTCGGGGTGATAGCCGGGAAGGATCCCCGGGACGCCACGAGCCTCGACGCCGAGATCGCCGACTACGCGGCCGGTATCGATCGAGACGTGACGGGGCTCAAGGTCGGGGTGATCGACGGGACGTTCGGCGATGGGGTGGAACCAGGCGTTCGCGACGGCGTGCGCACCGCCGTCGATCGTCTCGCATCGCTCGGTGCGGTGGTTGGTGATGTGTCCCTGCCCCATGCCGAGCATGCCCTGAGCGCCTATTACCTGATAGCCCCGTCGGAGGCCTCGTCCAACCTGGCGCGGTACGACGGCGTGCGCTACGGATTCCGCGCCGAAGGTGATCATGCAGATTCGATCGCCATGATGTCGGCCACGCGCGGACAGGGTTTCGGGCCCGAGGTGAAGCGCCGGATCATGCTCGGCACGTACGCTCTTTCGGCGGGGTACTACGACGCCTACTACGGCCAGGCCCAGAAGGTCCGGACGCTCATCATCCGCGACTACGAGGCGGCGTTCGGCGGATTCGACGTGTTGCTCTCGCCGACGTCGCCGACGACGGCGTTCCAGATCGGCGAGCGCGCAGGCGATCCCATGGCGATGTACCTCTCCGACGTGTTCACGATCCCGGCGAACCTGGCAGGGGTGCCGGCGATCAGCGTCCCATGCGGCCTGGATTCAGCCGGGCTCCCGGTCGGTGTGCAGTTGACCGCGCCCGTCCTCGGCGAACCCGCGCTCCTCAACGCCGCCCACGCACTCGAGTCCGCGCTCGGGCTCGATCTCCGCCCGCCGCTCCTCGCCGGCGTCTGAGGTTGCCATCACCTCCGTGGCTCTGCCGGCCGTGATGATGATCGCCACCGCGATGACGATGAGCGTCCCCGCGACGACCGTTCTCGGCGTGATCGGTTCGTTCAGGATCACGGCGCCGAGCAGTACCGCCCCGACCGGCGTCACGTAGGCATACGTCGAGACGAGCGAGGTCCGCGCGTTGCGCAGCAGCCACAGGTAGGACGTGTATCCCAGCCAGGATCCGAACACGATGAGGTAGGCAAGCGCCAGCACCGAGGCCCGCGAGAACGTCGATGTGTCGATCTGGCCGAACTCCCCCGTGATCGTCCCGAGCACCAGCAGGATCCCTCCGGCCACGAGCATCTGCATACCGGCACCGACGAACGGCCGGCGGGGGAGCGGCGCCCGTCGCTGATAGAGCGAACCGGTTGCCCAGCAGATCGCGACGGCCATGACGATCAGGACGCCGGCTGCGTCGACGCGTCCGGCGATCGAACCGCCGACGAGGATGGTCGCTCCGAGGAACCCGAGCGCCAGTCCGCCGATCACGAGTTTGGGCTGTCGACGGTGGTAGATGATCCGGTCGATGACCGCGATCCAAAGCGGCACGGTGGCGATCACGAGGGCGGCGAGACCGCTCGGGATCGTTCGTTCCGCCCACGCGACGCCGCCGTTCCCGCAGACCATGAGCAAGGTGCCGACGATGACTGCCGCCCGCCACTGCGTCGGGCCCGGCCGATCGCCCGCGCGGTCTCCTTGCCGGATCGCGATCGCGTACAAGACGCTCCCCGCCACCAGGAACCGGAGCGCCGTCGCCAACAGGGTCGGCAACGTCTCGTTCACGACGCGCATCGCCAGATACGTGGTGCTCCAGATCACGTAGACGGCTCCGAGCGCTGCCCAGACTAGCCTCGATGGGCGGGCGTGCTCGACGCCATGGCTGCGGGACATCCACGGATGATAGGTGGCGCCGTCGCTCAGGCTCGTCGGCGGTCTCCGATAAGCTGCCCCTCATCATGGCCGATTGGGAGACCGTCATCGGGCTGGAGTGCCACGTCGAGCTCTCGACCCGAACGAAGATGTTCTGTGGCTGCCGCAACGCGTTCGGCGCCGAGCCGAACACGAACGTCTGTCCGGTCTGCCTGGGGCATCCCGGCTCGCTCCCGGTCCCCAACCGCGAGGCGATCGCGTCAATCGTGAAGATCGGCCTCGCGCTCGACTGCGCGATCGCACCCCACTCGCTCTTCCACCGGAAGAACTACTTCTATCCGGACATGCCGAAGAACTTCCAGATCAGCCAGTACGACCTACCGATCTGCATCGGTGGACATCTCGACATCGAGCTCGATGACATCACACGGCGGATCGGTATCACACGCGTCCATATGGAAGAGGACACGGGCAAGACGACGCACGGCAGCGCGTCGGGCCGGATCCACGACGCCGATCACGCGTTGATCGACTACAACCGCGCCGGTGTGCCGCTCGTCGAATGCGTGAGCGAGCCCGACATGCGGTCCCCGGAGGAGGCGGCGGCATACCTCCGCGAGCTCCGGGCCACGCTCGAGGCGCTCGACGTGAGCGACGTCCGGATGGAGGAGGGGTCGCTCCGCTGCGACGCCAACATCTCACTGCGACCGGAGGGCTCCGACGCGTTCGGCACGAAGGTCGAGATCAAGAACATGAACTCGGTTCGCTCGATGGAACGCGCGCTCACGTACGAGATCGCGCGACAGATGAAGGCGCTGGAGAACGGCGAGCCGATCGTGCAGGAGACCCGGCACTGGGACGAGGACGCCGGTGCCACGAAGTCCATGCGGTCGAAGGAGGAGGCGTTCGATTACCGGTATCTCCCGGAGCCCGACATCCCGCCCCTCGAGCCGGATCCCGCGTGGGTCGAGGAGATCCGCGTGTCCCTTCCGGAGCTCCCGCGCGCGCGACGCGAACGGTACGTCGCCGAGCTCGACCTGAGACCCGACGTCGCTCGGGTTCTGGTCGCCGACCGCACCTCGACCGTGCTGTTCGAGCGCTCGATCGCGCTCGGGGCCCCCACGCGCGACGCCGCGAACTGGATCACCCAGGACCTCGCGGGCTTCCTGAACAAGCACGGGGTCGACCCGGCCTCCTCGCCGGTGACCGCCGAACATGTCGTGGAGCTGCTCGAGCTGCTCGCGAGCGACGCGATCTCAGGCGCCGGTGCCAAGCAGGCACTCGAAGAGGCGGTCGAGACCGGTGATGGGATCGGCGCGATCGTCGAGCGTCGCGGCCTCGCCCAGGTCTCGGACACGAGCGCGCTCGGTGCGATCGCCGACCAGGTGCTCGCCGAGAACGCCGATGCGGTCGAGCAGTTCCGGTCGGGCAAGGAGGGTGTCATCGGCTTCCTCGTCGGTCAGATCATGAAGAAGTCCGGCGGCTCAGCGAACCCCAAGGTCGCGCAGGAGCTGCTGCGCGAACGCCTGAGCGGATAGCCGCAGGACGCGGTGCGCGTCTCGAACAAGCCGCCGCGCTACCCCTGGTGGCAGCTCGTGCTCCTGGGCATCGCCGGCGCCGCGAAGTCGCTCGTGTGGCCACTGCGGCGCATGTGGCGCTCAGACCAGCCGATCGACCGATACGGCCTGTGTCATTTCACGAGCGTCGGCGGGGACGCGCTCCTCGCGATCTCGCTCGCCGACTCGGTGTTCTTCTCGATCCCGATCGGGCAGGCGAAGACCAGGGTCGCGCTCTACCTCTTGCTCACGATGGTGCCGCTGGCGCTCGCCGGACCGCTGCTGGTTCCGCTACTCGATCGCGCAGGTCCGCGTCGCGCGATCTCGTTCGCCGCCGCCGCCGGGCGCTCGGTTGTCGCGATCTATGCGGCACCACGCGTGGGCACGCTGGTGCTGTTCTCGGGGGCGCTCATCTTGCTCGTGCTCTCCAAGGTCCACGCGATCACCAAGAACGGCCTGACGATGGCTTACGCGCCTCCCGACGAGGGGTTGATGCGGTCCAACGCCCGGCTGGGCAGGATCGCTGTCGCGGGGGTGATCGTCGTATTCCCGTTCGGCTACCTGTTCCTGAAGGCGTGGGGCGCGACGGGACCGATCTACCTGGCGGCCGTCGTCTACGCGATCTCGGCGCTCCTGAACCTTCGGCTTCCGCATCCGCACGTGAAGCCGTCGCGGAAGCCCGACGTCGGTCGACGAGGGCGGATCCCCCAGCTGACGGGCCCCGCGATCGGGGCCGCAGGGATGCGCGCGGCGAGTGGATTCTTACTGTTCCTCTTGGCGTTCTCGCTCCGGCGAGGGGGTGAGCCCTTGTGGTGGTTCGGCGTGCTTGCGGCGGCAGGGGTTGCGGGCGGGTTCTTCGCGG
Source organism: uncultured Actinomycetes bacterium (assembly GCA_963695975.1). Taxonomy (GTDB): domain Bacteria; phylum Actinomycetota; class UBA4738; order UBA4738; family HRBIN12; genus JBBQVZ01. Next base: position 169,400 of record CAVOIB010000009.1, read on the forward strand.
ACATCTCGGCCCCGAGGTTGCCGACCGACACCCGCGAGGAGGCGGTGGTGATCGCCTGCGTGTCGGCGGGTGCGATCGGGGCGTTGCTCGCGTTCGAGGTGTTCGGACTCCCGCTGCTCACCGTGTACGCGCTCGTCGCGGGCGCGGCGACCGAGCTCGGCCGGCTCGCGTTCCAGAGCTTGATGCAGCGCAACGCGCCTCACGGCGCCCTCGGCCGGGTCTTCGTTCGCTACGAGGTGATGTTCCAGCTCGCGTGGGTGGGCGGCGCGTTCATCCCCGCGCTGCTCCCGATCGACTTCCGCACCGGCATCCTGATCCTCGCGGCGTTCTATGTGGCGATCGCGGCCGCCTACGTCGTCCAGGCGAAGCGCGGGAGCAGGCGGCCCTCGGGAGATGCGAGGGACCGAAACGACGGTGACACGTAAGCTGGGCATGCAACCCGTGTTCTGCAGCGAGGAGGGGATCGATGGCGGAGTTCGTAACGGTCGGTCGCGCTGACGAGATCGGTGAAGGCGAGGCGAAGGCGTTCCCTGTGGGCGGCAGCGAGATCGCCGTCTCGCGCGTGGGTGGGGCGCTCTACGCGTTCAGTGACATCTGCACGCACCGAGCCTGCAATCTCTCGATGGGCGGAGAGATCGACGGCACGTCCATCACGTGTGAGTGCCACGGGAGCACGTTCGACATGACGACCGGCGAGGTCCTGGAGGGTCCTGCGGAAGAGCCGATCGCAACGTTCCAGGCGCGAGACGAGGGCGGGGATCTGCAGATCGAGGTCTGACGCGTGAGCGACCGTCGGACGTTCGTCGTCGTCGGGGCGAGCCTCTGCGGTGCGACGACGGTCGCCACGCTCCGATCCGAGGGCTTCGACGGACGGATCGTCTTCATCGGAGCCGAGGAACATCCCCCGTACGAACGGCCGCCGCTCTCCAAGGAGTACCTGCGCGGCGAGGATCCGCTGGAGAAGATCCTGGTGCGACCAGAGGCCTGGTACGAAGACCACGACGTCCAGACCCGGTTCGGCACGCTCGTCACGCAACTCGACGCGCACGACCGCTCGGTGGTGCTGGCGGGAGGCGAGCGGGTCGGGTTCGACGCGCTCCTCATGGCCACGGGCGGGCGGAACCGGCGGATCGACGTCCCCGGCTCGGAGCTCGCCGGCGTGTTCGATCTCCGCGGACTGGACGACGCCGACGGTATCCGGGCGGCCGTTGAGGGCGCTCCACGCGTCGTTTGCGTAGGGATGGGGTTCATCGGGGCCGAGGTGGCCGCATCGCTCCGCGCGATGGAGTGCGACGTAACGGTCGTGGAGATCTTCGAGACCGCTTTATACCGGGTGCTCGGCGGACAGATCGGGCGCGTCCTCGAGGCGATCCATCGCGACAGCGGAGTGACGATGCACTTCAACGACGTTGTCGCGCGATTCGAGGGCGACGGCCGGCTGGAGCAGGTCGTGACGAGCGGCGGCACGGCGATCGACGCCGACGTCGCGATCGTGGGGATCGGAACGTCGCCGGCCGTCGAGCTGATGGCCGGGACGGGTCTCGACCGGGCCGACGGGATCCCCGTCGGCCCGACCCTCGAGACGCCGATACCAGGCGTCTTCGCGGCGGGCGACGTCGCCCTTCACGACCATCCGGTGTTCGGTCCCATCCGCGTCGAACACTTCGACAACGCCTTGAAGATGGGCGAGACGGCGGCCCGCAACATGCTCGGGGCAGGTGAGGTCTTCGACGATCCGCACTGGTTCTGGTCGGATCAGTACGACGTTCAGATCCAGATGGCGGGGTTCGCGCCCACGTGGGAGCGGATGGTCGTACGGGGGTCGCTCGAGGAACGATCGTTCTGTGCGTTCCTGCTCGACGCCGCCGGTGTCCTTCGGTCGACGGTGTCGATCGCGTGGGCTCGTGATGTCCGGCGCTCGCTCGAGCTGATCCGCCGGGAGATCCGCCCCGATCCGGGCGCGCTCGCCGATCCCGACGTGGACCTCCGCACGCTGGTATCGGGGGAGCGATGATTGCTAGGCTGCGGTTCCAACCTGCTCCGGCTCGTTGCCGGAGGGACACCGTCTTGAGGAGTGAGCGCAGTGGACAGGCCCGAGATCATCCTTGCTCCCGGCCCAACGCCGATCCCACCCGAGGTGCTGCTCGCGCAGGGGAGCCCGCTCGTGTATCACAGAGGCCCCGGTTTCGGGAACCTGATGCGCGACGTCACCGTCCGCCTGAAGGAGCTTTATCGGACCTCCGACGCCGACATCTTGCTGATGACGTCGAGCGGAACGGGAGGCCTCGAGTCCGCGATCCAGAACTGCTTCTCGCCGGGTGACGAGGTGTTCGTTCCGCTGGCTGGTTTCTTCGCCGACCGGTGGAAGCGTCTCGCCGAGGCCTACGGCCTTGTCGTGCGCACGATCGAGTACGAGTGGGGCACGCGGATCCGCCCGGACGAGGTGACGACCGTCGCTCGCCGAACACCCGGTGAAGGCCGTGCTTCTGACCCAGAGCGAGACCTCCACCGGCGTGATCCAACCGATCGAAGAGCTCACACGTGTGGCGCGCGACGCCGGCGCGCTCGTCGTGGTCGACGTGGTCTCGTCGCTCGGCGCGGTGCCGTTCGCCTTCGACGATTGGGGCGTGGACGTCGCGGTGGGCGGCTCCCAGAAGGCGCTCTCCGCCTCTCCGGGCATCGCGTTCGTGGCACTCGGCGACCGGGCATGGGCGGCGGCCGAGGGCGCGACCAACCCGCGTTTCTACTTCGACTGGGCGACGTACAAGCGCTTCGCCGAGCTGCCCGATCCCGAGAACCCGTGGACCCCCGCGATCAGCGTGATGCAGGGATTGCGCGCGGCGCTCGAGCTGTATTTCCAAGACGGCGTCGACATCGCGCTCTCACGCCACCGGATGTTGTCGCGCGCGGTCAAGGATGGCGTGCAGGCGCTCGGCCTGGACCTGTTCGGAGAAGGCCTGGAGCAGAACTGGACCGTGACCGCGATCCGGGCTCCCGAGGGTCTCGACGCGGACACGATCGCGAACCGGATCCGCGCGGACTTCGGTGTCGTGCTCGCTCCGGGCCAGGGGCCGTTGAAGGGCAAGGTCTTCCGGATCGGACATTTCGGCTACTTCAGCCAGCTCGATATCCTCCGCGGCTTGGCGGCGCTCGAGATGACCCTCGAACGCCTCGGGTACCCCGTGAAGCGCGGCGCCGCGGTCGCGGCCGCCGAGGGCGTATTCGCGGAGCCCGAGGGCTAACGCCCGGTGCGCGTCCTCGTCACGGAGAAGCTCTCCGACCAGGGCCTGGATCTTCTCCGCCGCGACCTCCAGGTGGACGTGCGCCCCGACCTCGCCACCGGTGACCTCGCGAAGGAGATCGGCCCGTACGAAGGGTTGATCGTCCGATCCCAGACCCGCGTGACGGCCGAGGTGCTGGAGGCCGCCGAGCATCTACGGGTGGTGGCACGCGCGGGGATCGGTCTGGACAACGTGGACGTCGATGCCGCCACGCGCCGCGGCATCATGGTGGTCAACGCGCCCCAGTCCAACGTGATCTCGGCCGCCGAGCACTCGCTGGCTCTGCTCCTCGCGCAGGCGCGGAACGTGCCACAGGCCGACGCAGCGTTGAGGGCTGGAAAGTGGGAGCGAGCTGAGTGGGAGGGCGTCGAGCTCGCGGGGAAGACCCTCGGGCTCATCGGCCTCGGCCGAGTCGGGGCGCTCGTGGCGGCCAGGGCCTCCGCGTTCGGGATGCGGCTGATCGCGTTCGACCCCTACGTGTCGGCCGATCGCGCGAAAGAGATCGGTGTGGACGTGATGCCGACGCTCGAGGCGTTGCTGGTCCAGGCCGACTTCGTCTCGATCCACCTGCCGCGGACCTCGGAGACCGAACAGCTGATCGGGGCTCACGAGCTCTCGCTGATGAAACCCGGCGCGCGGTTGATCAACACGGCGCGCGGCGGGATCGTGGACGAGGACGCCCTGGTGAAGGCGATCGAGGCCGGCCATCTGGGCGGTGCGGCGCTCGACGTGTTCGCGGTCGAGCCCACGATCGACAGCCCGTTGTTCCGGTTCGACAACGTCGTGGTCACGCCGCATCTCGGCGCCTCCACACGTGAGGCGCAGGACAAGGCCGGGACGACGGTCGCCGAGATGGTTCGCCTGGCGCTCCGAGGTGAGTTCGTGCCCTACGCCGTCAACGTCTCCGCAGGCGCCGACGTCTCCGAGATCGTCCGGCCGTTCGTCGCGCTCGCCGAGCGGCTCGGAGCGCTCCTCGCGGGACTCGCCGACGGCGGCGTGCGATCGATCGTCTGCTCGTACCTCGGTCGGATCGCCGAAGCCGACACACGTGTGCTCACCCTCGCGATCCTGAAGGGGATCTTAGGGAAGGTCGTTCACGAACCCGTCTCGTTCGTCAACGCGCCGATGCTCGCACGGGAGCGAGGGATCACGGTGAGCGAGATGCGTTCGACCGTGTCCGAGGACTACGTGAGCCACATCTCGCTGCGGGCCGATACCGACGACGGGCCGGTGAGCGTCGGCGGGACGCTCGTGGGGAAGCGCAACTCCGAGCGTGTGATGCAGGTGTACGACTTCGATGTGGAGATGGCGCCGGCCGAGCACATGATCTTCTTCACGTACGACGACCGGCCAGGGGTCATCGGGACGGTTGGGACGATCCTCGGCGAGCACGGCGTGAACATCGGGACGATGGAGGTGGGACGGCAGAGCGAGGGTGGCGTGGCCCTGATGTGCCTCACGGTCGACGCGCCGGTGCCGCAGCACATCCTCGCGAACGTCGCCAGGGAGATCGGTGCCAGCCGCCTGCGGGCGATCACGCTTCCCGCCTGAGCAGGTCCATGTGGGCACGAGACACCGTGCTAAACTCGCCGGGTTATGAGGCGACTCCACTCGAAGATCCCGAACGCCGGCACGGTCTGACGCGCACCCCCGCGTCACGTGCCCGGTAGGTCGTCGAGTCACGCCCACCCTCGAACCACAGGAGTCGCTCCGATGGAACGTTCACCCAGGTCCAACGTCCGCAGACTGGCGTTCGGTCGCCTGATCTCCGTCACCGGAGGAGCCGCGGCCTACACCGCGCTGATGTTCACCGTGTGGGAGACGACGCATTCCGCCGCCTGGCAATCCGCGACGCTGCTCCTCACGTTCGGTGTTGTCGGGGTGCTGGCACCGATCACCGGTCAGCTCGGAGACCGCTTCGATCGCAGGACCGTCATGATCGTCTCAGAGTTGATCGCGGCCGCCGTGTTCCTGGCGATGGCGTTCGTCGGTGCACCCAAGCCGCTCGTGGCACTCGCGTTCATCTCGGCGCTGGCAGAATCGCCCTTCTGGTCGGCTTCGGGCGCGGCCATCCCCAACCTGGTCGAGCGCCCGGAGGACATCGCGTGGGCGAACAGTCTGCTCGGTCTCGGTCGGAACGCAGGCATCATGATCGGGCCGATGATCGGTGGTGTCCTCCTCACCGTGCTCGGCGCCTCATGGGTTTTCGCCATCAATGCCGCCACGTTCCTCGTGTCGGTCATGCTGACGATGTCTGTTCGCGGCGACTACGCGGGGGAACGAACTCGATCCGAGGAGGAGGCGCATCGTGGGATCGGAGCCGGGATCCGGTTCCTCTGGAACGAGCCGGTGATCCGTCGCATGACCGTCGCCTGGCTGGTCTTCCTGCTCGGAGCCGGCATGGGGATGGTCGCCGATGCACCGCTCGCTGATGCGTTCGGGGCGGGCTCCGTCGGATTCGGACTCCTGATCGCCGTATGGGGCGGCGGGTCCGTCGTGGGCTCGCTGCTCGGGCGGAAGCTGACCGCACGGACCGAGCCGTTGTGGCTCGTGATCGGGGCTGCCGGGATCGCGCTCGGTCACCTGGGCGTCGGCCTCGCGCCGGTGTTCTGGTTCGTCCTTGTGTCGGGACTGATCATGGGGACGAGCGACGGACTCACGATCGTCGCCGAGACCGGCATCATGCAGCGGCGAACGCCGGATGCGGTGCGGAGCCGGGCGATGGCCGCCTTCGACGCGGTGCTCTCGCTGGGACTCGCGACCGCCTACGTCTTCGCGGGACCGGTGCTGAAGGCCGTCGGTCCGCAGCGGGTGTATCTCCTGGGCGGCGTCGCCGCGATCGGCGCCACGCTCGTCCTGGCGCCGCTGCTCCGGTTGAGTCGCGGGGCGGCAACCGAGGAAGCTCTCGGTTCTGCCGAACCGGACTCGCTGCGCGTCATCCCGGCACCGCCGGACCTGGGCTGAACAGACGGTCAGGGGCCGAGGGCCCCCTGACCGTTCCGTCCGTCGGCGATCTCGGCAGGTCGATCTTCTTGTCTTGAACGACCGTTCAGGAGTAGGGTGGCTCGCTCCCGACTCTCATGACGGAACGCTACGACGCGATCGTGATCGGCGGAGGCCACAACGGCCTCGTGGCGGCGGCGTACCTGGCCAAGGCCGGCGCTCGAACGGCGGTCCTGGAGGCGCGGCACAAGACCGGCGGCGCCGCGGACACGATGGCGCCGTGGCCGGACGCTCCCGAGTTCAAGGTCACGACGCTCAGCTACGTGATGAGCCTGATGCCCGACACGATCCTGCGCGATCTCGACCTCGCGCGGCACGGCTACGAGGTCCACACGACCGGTCCGTACTTCGTCCCGTTCCCGGACGGCCGGTACATCGTCGAAGAGGACGATCCCAAGAAGAACCACGCCGAGTTCGCCAAGTTCTCGAAGAAGGACGCCGACGCGCTCGAGCGCTGGGAGGCGTGGATCGGAGGATTGGCAGACGTCCTCGGTCCGCTCCTGATGACGACGCCGCCTCGACTGGGCTCCAACCGACCATCCGACGTCCGCGAACAGCTCAGGCTGGCGTGGAGGTTCCGCGGGATGGACGTGGGCGGCGTCGGCGACATCACCCGCCTCATGACGATGTCGATCGTGGACATCCTGGATCGGTTCTTCGAGTCCGATCAGGTGAAGACCGTGATGTCGTTGAACGGGTTGATCGGCACATGGGCCGGACCGCACGAGCCCGGCACCGGCTACGTGATGGCACACCACTCGATAGGTGACGTCGGCAGCGGGACGTTGGGGGCATGGGCGGTGCCGATCGGCGGCATGGGCGCGGTCGCGGCCGCGCTCGAGTCGAGCGCCCGCACCCTCGGCGCCGAGGTGCGGACGAACGCACGAGTGGCGCGGATCCTGACGAGATCCGGCGCCGCGATGGGAGTCGTTCTGGAAGGCGGCGAGCAGCTCGACGCTAGCGTCGTGATCACCGCGATCCATCCGAAGATCACGTTCCTGCAGCAGCTCGACCGGAGCGAGCTCCCCGAGGACTTCGTGCACGATATCGAGTCGTGGAGCTCGCGCAGCGGCGTGGTGAAGATCAACTGCGCGCTCGACCGGCCCCCCATCTTTACCGCCAAGCCTGATCTGAAGGACCTGTCGGGCGGGTTCGAGCTCGCGCACTCGGTCGCGTACCTGGAGGAAGGGTTCGAGGAGGCGAGATCCGGGCGCCCCGCCACCCGGCCGTTCTCGGACGGCGTGATGCCCACTACCCATGATCCGACGCTCGCCCCCGAGGGCAAGCACATCGTGTCGCTCTTCACGCAGTGGGTACCGCACACGTGGTCCGAGGACCCGCACAGGGACGAGCTCGAGGCGTACGCCGACCGCGTGATCCGAGGGTACGACGAGCTCGCGCCCGGCTTCGAGGACTCCATGCTGCACCGGCAGGTGATAGGTCCTTTCGACATGGAGCGCGAGTGGGGGTTGATCGGCGGCAACATCTTCCATGGGGAGCTCTCGGCCGAACAGCTCTTCCACATGCGCCCCGCGCCGGGATACGCGGACTATCGGACGCCCATCCGCGGCCTCTACCAGTGCTCGAGCGCCACGCATGCGGGCGGCGGTGTCACCGGTATCCCCGCCTACAACTGTGTCCGCGAGATCAAGAAGGACCGAAAGCGCAGCCCGCGCTCCCGATCGAAAGGCTGAACCATGACCGAACTGCACACGACGTTCCCCTTCTACATGGCGACGTACTACCGGAAGTCGCCCTACTACCAACGCACGGTGGAGGCGGGCTGCACCAGCTGGGACCTGTACAACCACATGCTGATCCCCACGCTCTACGACGACGACGTCAAGGAGTACTGGCATCTGGTGAACCACGTGACCCTGTGGGATGTGGCGGTCGAGCGACAGGTCGAGATCAGCGGGCCCGACGCTGCACGGTTCATGCAGTTGCTGACGCCCCGCGATCTGTCGAAGACCGCGGTGGGGCAGTGCAAGTACGTGCTGATCTGCGCTCCCAAAGGCGGCATCGTGAACGACCCGATCCTGCTGAAACTCGCCGAGGACCGGTTCTGGCTCTCGCTTGCCGATTCCGACGCGCTCCTCTTCGCGATGGGGGTGCAGGCACTCGCGGGATTAGACGTAGAACTCCGGGAGCCCGATGTATCACCCTTGCAGGTGCAGGGACCGCGATCGAAAGACGTGATGGCGAAGCTGTTCGGCGATGAGGTGACGAACCTCAAGTATTACTGGTGTGCCGAAACCGAAGTCGACGGCATCCCGGTCGTCGTGTCGCGTACCGGCTGGACCGGCGAGGTCGGCTATGAGATCTACCTGCGGGATGGGAGCCGGGGCATCGATCTGTGGGACAAGGTGATGGACGCGGGACGGGAGTTCGACATCCGCGCGACCGCACCGAGCGATCAGCGCCGGATGGAGGCGGGGATCTTCAACTTCGGCAACGACATGGACGTCACGAACAACCCGTTCGAGGTGACCGGTCTGGAGCGTCTCGTGGAGCTCGACAACGACAACGAGGTCGTCTCGCGTAAGGCCCTGGAGCGCATCTCTGCCGAGGGAGTGACGAGGAAGCTCGTCGGCGTGACGATCGACGGCCCGCCGCTGCAGATGTGGCTGGAGGACTTCTGGCCGGTCTCGGCGAGAGGGCGAAAGGTCGGCCGGCTCACGTCGGCCTGCCACTCGCCGAGGCTCGATTTGAACCTGGGATATGCCTGGGTGCCGATCGAACTCGCGGCCCCGGGAGCCGAGCTCCAGGTCGCGTCCCCGCTGGGCGAGAGGAGGGTGACCGTGGTGGCGCTGCCGTTCCTCGATCCGAACAAGGACGTGCCGAAAGCCTAGTCTGTGTCAGACTAGTACCGAGCCGACTCCACGTTCCTGCGCGATGATGTCGCGATGGAAAGCCTGCGCGGAAAGCTGCTGATCGCGGGTGCGTCGCTCTGGGACCCGAACTTCCGGCGTTCGGTCGTGCTGATCGCGCACCACGACGAGGAAGGCGCGGTCGGGGTCGTGCTGAACGACCGGGCGGATGTCACCGTGTCGCAGGCCATCCCGGAGCTCGGCTCGTTGGTCCCGCCGGAGGAGCCGCTTTTCTTGGGGGGACCTGTCGAGCCACAGGCTGCGGTGGTGGTGGCGGACTTCGAGGACCCGAGTGTCGCCGAGATCATCGCGCTCGACACGATCGGCTTCCTCCCGCCGGAGACAGGTCCCGGCACCGAGTTCGGGATCCGCCGCGCTCGCGTGTTCGCGGGGTACTCGGGGTGGGGACCCGGCCAGTTGGAGGCGGAGATGGGGCAAGAGTCTTGGATCGTGGAGCCCGCGACGCCCGACGACGTGTTCCCGCCCGATCCGATGCGCCTGTGGGAGGACGTCCTCAAGCGCAAGGGACATGCGTTCGATCTGCTCCGTACGATGCCGCGTGACCCGACCCTGAACTGACGAGGAGGTTCGATGGCATCCGAGACGTTCACGTTCTACATCCAGCCGTGGTATCGGAAGTCGCCGTACTTCGAGGCCACGAAGCGAGCTGGTTGTAAGAGCTGGGGGCTGTACAACCACATGCTGCTGCCGACCTTGTACGACGATCCCGTCACCGAATACGAAGCGCTGTGGCATGACGTGACGATGTGGGACGTGAGCGTCGAACGCTGTGTGGAGATCACCGGACCCGACGCGTTCGATCTGACGAACCTGATCACGTGCCGCGACCTCACGACGTGCGATGTCTGGCAGTGCAAGTACGTCCTGTTGACCGCGGCGGACGGCGGGATCGTCAACGACCCCGTGCTGCTTCGCTTGGGAGAGAACCATTTCTGGCTGGCGCTCGCCGACAGCGATGCGCTCTTGTACGTCGCCGGCGTCGCGGCGGGGCGCGGCTTGGACGTGAAGATCCGTGAGGCCGACGTCGCGCCGATGCAGGTTCAGGGCCCCCGATCCAAAGACGTGATCGGCGCCCTCTTCGGCGACGCCGTTCGCGACCTCCGCTACTACTGGTGCGCGGAGGCCGACGTCGACGGCATCCCGGTCGTCGTGTCGCGCACGGGATGGACCGGCGAGGTCGGCTACGAGATCTACCTGCGCGACTCCACGCGCGGCGACGACCTGTGGGAACGCGTGCGCGAAGCGGGCGGGCCGTTCGGTATCCGCGCCATCGCGCCCTCGGAGGCGAGACGGATCGAGGCTGGGATCTTCAACTACGGGAGCGACATGCGGGTGGAGGACACCCCGTTCCACATCAGCGGTCTGGAGAAGTTCGTGGAATCGGAGCAGGAAGCCGACTTCATCGGGAAGGCCGCGCTCGCGCAGCTGGCGGAGATCGGCGTCGATCGCAAACTGGTCGGCATCGACATCGGCGGCGAACCGATGACCGACGAGGGCGCGCTGAATGACGTTTGGCCAGTCCACGCGGCCGGGGGGGAACGCGTCGGGCGCGTTACCGCCGCCGCCTGGTCGCCGCGCTTGGAGCGCAACGTCGGGTTCGCGTGGGTGCGGTCATCGCACATGGCGAACGGCACCGCGCTCGAGCTCGCCGACCCCCGCGGAACGCGACCTGCCACCGTCGCCGCGTTGCCGTTCTTCGATCCGGAGAAGCGCATCCCTGTGTCCTGACGGCCGCATCGATCCCGGACAGCCGCACCGCCATCTTCGCTAGGATGACGTCTTGACAGAGCGCACCGGACCGATCGCGTTCGACCACGCCGTCGATTTCTACGACGAGACCCGCGGCTTATCCCGGGGCGTCCAACGGGTGACGACCGAACTCCTGGCTGCTCAGTTGCGTAGCTGTCGCCGCGTGCTTGAGGTCGGCGTGGGCACCGGTCTCCTCGCGCTGCCGCTCTCTGAGAAGGGCTTCCGGGTCGACGGGATCGACCTGTCGGAGCCGATGCTCCACCGCCTCCGAGAGAAGGGATCCGACGGTCAGATCGGGCTCGCCGTTGCCGGTGCCGAGCGTTTGCCGTTCAGGAACTGCGCGTTCGACGGTGCCTACCTGCGGCACGTGCTCCATCTGATCCCCGATTGGCACGCGGCCCTCGCCGAAGTCGTGCGGGTCGTCCGTCCGGGCGGTCGGTTCCTGGCCAGCATCACGGACTACTCGGGCCTGTACGAGGAAGTGCAGGAACGATTCCTACGGGAAGCGGGGGGTCTTCCTCTGGCTGTCGGCTTGTCGCCCAACGATCCCGGGTCGCTCATGATGGCGATGACGATGTTCGGGGTGCAGGGTCGGCGACTGCCTCCTGTCCGCGGCCGCAGGAGCCTCACCCTAGAGCGCTTCCTCCATCACATCGAACGTGGTCACTACACGTGGACGTGGCCAGCGTCTGAGCGCGACCGTCTCCACGCGGTCCGGCGCGTCCGTTCATGGCTGCATCGTCGGTTCGGTGATCTGGATCGCCCGGTCGAGGCGGAGTACTCGGTCGAATGGTGGGTGTTCGATCTCCCGCGCCGGCCGCTTCCGTCGACGAGGTGATCGACTGAGTCCTGAACCCACCTCCGTTGCGTTCGATCGCGCGGCCGCGTACTACGACGCCACGCGCGGGAGCTCACCGGAAGCCGAGCGCGCCATGGTGGAACTGCTCGTGGCGGAGCTCGGCGGGCGCGGTACCACGCTCGAGCTGGGGGTGGGAACGGGACAGGTCGCCCTCCCGCTTCACGCAGCGGGGATCCCGGTCGTCGGCCTGGATCTCTCGAGGCCGATGATGGACCGCCTGGTCCAGAAGGCGGGCGGGCACGTGCCGTTCCCGCTCGTTCAGGGTGACGCCACGCGGATGCCGTTCGGCGACGGGGCGTTCGGCGCGGCGTACCTCCGCTGGGTGCTGCATCTGATCCCCGACTGGAAAGGGGCGCTCGCGGAGATCGTCCGCGTCGTGCGCGGAGGCGGGGCGGTCGCCGTCTCGATCGGCATCCTTTTCGGACCGCGGTCCGAGATCCAGGAGCGGTTCGCTGAGCTCGCCGGCGTCTCGCCCGAGCCACCCGGGTTGACGTGGGGCGGGTATGAGCGGCTCGATGAAGCGATGGTGTCGCTCGGCGCCATACCGCGGGAGCTACGGTCGATCACAGAGTTGGAGCACGAGAACCTCGAGGACTTCCTGGAAGGCATCGCGCGGAACCGATATTCCTGGACGTGGAAGGTCGAGGATCCAGAGCGGCTCGCGAGCGTCGCCGTGGAGGTCCGTCGCTGGGCGGAGGAGCGATTCGGCCCGCTCGATCGTCCTCGCGAGACGTTCGAGATCTCGTGGCGGGCCTACGACCTTCAGGCCTGACTCGACCGGCCGGTGCCGGTTGCCGATATCCTGTCCAGCACATCTCCGGGCGCCGTCCCGTGCGCCCGGTCGAGACGAGGAGGGTCCACGGTGCCGATCACGCAGGTCGAGAAGATCTGGATGGACGGCGAGCTCGTGGACTGGGCCGACGCCAAGATCCACGTGCTCTCCCACGCGCTGCACTACGGTACCGGCGTATTCGAGGGGATCCGTGCGTACGAGACGTCGCGAGGCCCCGCCGTCTGGCATATGGATGAGCACCTGCGCCGCCTCTACCGCAGCGCGAAGCTGTACCACATGGACATCCCGTTCGCGGTCGAGGCCGTGGGAGAAGCGATGAAGGACGTGATCAGCGCGAACGGTTTGAACGCGTGCTACATCCGTCCGCTCGTGATCCGTGGCTACGGCGAGATGGGCGTGAACCCACTTCAGGCCCCGGTGAACGTGATCATCGCGGTGTGGCCGTGGGGGACTTACCTCGGCGAGGATGCGCTCGAGCGAGGCGTGCGGATCAAGGTCAGCAGCTGGCGGCGGAACGGACAGAACACGATGCCGTCGTCCGCCAAGGGAACCGGCCAGTACCTCAACAGCGTTCTGGCGAAGGTGGAGTCGGTGAAGGCCGGGTACGACGAAGCGATCATGCTGAACGAGCAAGGGTTCATCACCGACGGCTCGGGCGAGAACGTGTTCATCGTCCGTGGCGACGCGCTGACCACGCCGCCGACGCAAGCCGGCTGCCTCGACGGCATCACCCGCGGCAGCGTGATCCAGATCGCGCGCGACCTCGGCTACGAGGTCCGCGAAGAGAACCTGGTCCGCAGCGATCTCTACAACGCGGACGAGTGTTTCTTCTCGGGAACCGCAGCCGAGATAACACCGATCCGCGAGGTCGACGACCGCACCGTGGGCGAGGGGCACCGCGGGCCCGTGACGAAAGAGCTGCAGGGAGCGTTCTTCTCGGCCACCAAAGGTGAGACCGAGCGGTATGCCGACTGGCTCACGTACGTGAACTAGCCTTCTCGGCTTGCCCTGCGGCGCGGGGGCATGCCAGGATTCGCGTTCGGCCGCTGTCGAGGGGGGTTCATGGCCGTCTCGGTCGCGCCTCAGGCGCCTAGACCCGACGTTCAGGTCATCAAGCGTTCGCTCGCGCTGGGTGCGCTCGTCTTCATCATGTTCTTCACGGTGTCCGGGGGCGCCTACGGCCTGGAGGACCTAGTCGGCTCCTCCGGTGCGGGGATGGCGCTCCTTCTCATCATCCTCACCCCTCTGGTATGGAGCCTCCCCACGGCGTTGATGGTGGCGGAGCTCGCGACCGCGATGCCGGTCGAGGGCGGCTTCTATTTCTGGGTGAAGCGGGCCCTGGGCCCGTTCTGGGGGTTCCAGGAGGGCTGGTGGTCGTGGCTCACCACGTGGGTGGATATGGCGATCTACCCGGTGCTGTTCGTGGACTACTCCGCGACCTACTTCAAGATCTTCCAGACGAACGGTCTCGCGCGCTGGTTGCTCGGCATGACGGTGATCTGGTTCTTCACGTACCTGAATATCCGTGGAGCCAAAGTGATCGGTGACTCGTCGAAGATCTTCGGGGTGATCGTGCTGGCCCCATTCGCGATCATGACCGTGCTCGGCCTCTTCCATCTGCACTACAACCCGTTCCACCCGTTCACGTTGCCGGGGCAGTCGATCAGCCAGTCGCTGAACCTGGGGTTGTTCGTCGTGATGTGGAACTACCTCGGCTGGGACGGCCTGTCCACGATCGCCGGCGAGATGAAGAACCCGAGACGCGACTATCCGAAGACCTTGATCATCACGCTCCCGCTGATCACGGCCTGTTACCTGCTCCCCACATTGGTAGGACTCGCGGTCGTCGGGGTCGGGCACGGCGTGACGTGGACCGCGGGTGCGTGGAATGAGATCGCCAAGATCATCGGCGGGAGCTGGCTCGGGGCGCTGATGGCCTTCGGCGCGCTAGTAGCGGCGGCTGGGTTGTTCTCGGCGCTCCTCTTGTCGGTCACCAGGATCCCGTTCGTGATGGGCGAGGACGGCTATCTGCCCAGGGTGCTGTTCAAGACCCACAGGAAGTACGGGACACCGTGGGTCGCGCTCGTCGTGTCGAGCGCCATCTATTCGGTCTTCATACTCGGGCCGTTCCAGAGCCTCGTGGTCGTCGACGTGATCATCTATGCGGGTGCGCTCATGCTCGAGTTCGTCGCGCTCGTCGTGCTCCGGATCAAGGAACCCGACATGGAACGTCCGTACAAGATCCCCGGAGGGTGGCCGGTGATCATCGTGATCGTGACGCTTCCGGCAGCGATCATCGCGCTCGCCGTCTACGACCAGATCCTGGATTCGGGCTTCTTCACGACGGTGGGGCTTTCGCTTCTGTTCCTGGCGAGCGGTCCGATCCTGTATCCGATCGCCCACTACTTCAAGAAGCGGCGCGGTGAGACCGAGCACTTCGCGCCGGACGAGATCACCGAGGTGGAGGGATAACGGTGAGCGACGAGGGCACGACACCCGTCGAACACGACGATGATCTGCTCGAGATTCCCCAGATCGACACGACGATGGAGCGGATCCTCTGTCCCGTGGACGGATCGGAAGGGTCCGAGGTGGGCCTCGCGTGGGCGGATGCGATCGCGGCGGTGACCGGCGCCGAGGTGGTCGCGGTCGTCGCATGCGATCCACCCGTGACGATCAGGCGGCGCGGGATCCTGGAGGTGGAGCACCTGCGGATCGAGATGGAGGAGGACGCGAAGGAGATCGCGACCGAGGCGACCGAGCTACTGCTCGCCCGCGGACGCCGGGCGAGGGGCATCGTGGTCGTGGGCGAGCCGGTCGATTCGATCCTCCACACGGCGAAGGCCGAGGACGTCGACCTGATCGTGATGGGCCGGCGCGGCCGCGGCCGCTTCCCGGGCGCGCTGGTGGGCTCGACCTCGGAGAAGGTCTCGCGGCATGCCACGGTCCCGGTCTTCCTTGCGACCTGAGTTGGGGAGGGGGCTCACGTGACGACGGGCGGATCACTGCCGCGGAGAGAGTTCCTGCGCCGCGCCGGCTACGTCGGGGCGGCCGCGTTCGCCGCTCCGTTCCTTGCGGCATGTGGCTCGAGCCAGGAGACGGACCAGCTGTCCTTCGAGAACTGGACGAACTACATCGACCCGGCGATCCTGACGGCCTACCGGACCCAAACCGGGATCAGCGTCGACTACGCGACGTACACCTCGAACGACGAACTCACCACGAAGCTCCTGCTCGCGAACGCGCCTCGTCGGGGAGGACGAACGGGCCGGACGTTCGACCTGATGGTGCCCTCGGAGAACTTCGTGCGGAAGTTCATCGAGCAGGACTTGCTGGAGCCGATCGACGCATCGAAGAACCTGGAGAACATCGGCAACCTCCAGCCGGAGTTCCGACAGGAAGGCTTCGACCCCGGCAACACGTACACGATCCCATGGGCGACCGGCACGACAGGTATCGGGTACGACACGATGGTGTTCTCGGAGCCGCCCGACTGGACGGTGTTCCTGGATACGAAGCACCAAGGCCGCATGACGCTCTTGAACGAGATCCGCGACGCGTACGGAGCGTCGCTGTTCTCCCTCGGAAAGGACCCGAACGCGACGAGCGCCGCCGACATCGACGCGGCGACCCAGCGGTTGATCACGATGAAGGCCGTGATCAGAGGGTTCGATTCCGCGACCTACGTCGAGGGCCTCGGGAATGGGGACCTGGTCGCCGCTCACGCCTACTCGGGTGATCTCTTGCAGGCGAGAGAGCGCAACCCGAACCTCGACTTCGTCCTTCCTTCCGAGGGCGCCCTCCGATGGGTCGACTCGCTGGCGGTGCCGGTCAACGCGCCGCAGTTCGACAACGCGCTGAGTTTCATGGATTTCTACCTCCAGGGTGACATCTCGGCGCAGGTCGCGAACTATGTGCGTTACGACACCGGGAACGCCGCCGCCATCCCGCTACTCGACCCCGATGTCGCGAACGACCCGGTGATCTTCCCGCCGCCGGACGTCTTGGATCGCCTGTCGTTCACCGCCGACCTGGGACCTGACGTCGAGAAGCTCTACGTGGACGGCTGGGGACAGGTGCAAGGAGCCTGAACGAACGCCCGGTCGTTGACCGATGGCTGGAGTACGATGCCTCGCCGTGCGTCCTGACCGGCCGAGGGGAGCCGAGATGACCGAAGACACCGAAGCGCGATATCGCCTCCCGCGAACCGTCACGCCCGACCGGTACGAGCTCGCGCTGAAGCCGGATCTCGCGGCGGGGACGTTCGCGGGCACCCAGGCGGTATCGGTGACCGTCCACGAGGCCGTCACGGAGATCGTCTTGAACTCGGTCGACCTTGAGATCGGCGAGAGCTCGCTCGAGGCGGCCGACGGTCGCCGCATCGAGATCTCGAAGGTACGCGTCGACGCCGACACCGAGCGGGCCCACCTGGAGCTGGACGCGACGGCGGACCCGGGAGGATGGACCCTCAACCTCGCATTCAACGGTGTGCTCAACGACAAGCTCGTCGGCTTCTACCGCTCGACCTATGAAGGGCCGGCAGGCGAAGCGGAGGTCATCGCGACGTCACATTTCGAAGCGACCGACGCGCGTCGTGCGTTCCCGTGCTGGGACGAGCCCGACATGAAGGCCGTCTTCGGTGTCACGCTGATCGTGCAACCTGACCTCACCGCGCTGTCGAACGCTCCGGAGATCGAACGCGAACCCCTCGAGGACGGACGGGTTCGGGTGCGGTTCGCCGACACGATGCGCATGTCCACGTACCTCGTGGCGTTCGTCGTCGGCCACCTGGCGCTCTCCGATCCGGTGGATGCCGGCGGCGTCCCTACGCGCGTCGCGCACATCCCCGGGAAGGAGCGGCTGGCGGCCTTCGCGCTCGATGTGGGCGCTCACTCGCTGCGGTGGTTCGCGGACTACTACGGCATCCCGTATCCGGATCAGAAGGTCGACCACGTCGCCCTCCCCGACTTCGCGCAGGGCGCTATGGAGAACCTGGGCTGCATCACCTACCGCGAGGCCGCGCTCCTTGTCGAGCCGGCCACCGCGACCCACCAGGAACAGCTGGACGTGGCCGAGACCGTCGCGCACGAGCTCGCCCACATGTGGTTCGGCGACCTCGTGACCATGCGGTGGTGGAACGGCCTGTGGCTGAACGAGGCGTTCGCGACGTTCATGGCGATGCTGGCGGTCGACGCCTACAGGTCGGACTGGGAGGTGTGGAACGAGTTCGCGCGCGACCGGACGGTCGCGCTCGAGGTTGACGCACTCGAGTCGACCAGGCCGATCGAGTACCCGGTGCACTCACCCGACGACGCGAACGGCATGTTCGACACGCTCACCTACCTCAAGGGTGGCGCGATCCTGCGCATGTTGGAGCAGTACCTCGGCGCGGATCGGTTCCGTGATGGGATACGCCGCTACCTCGCTCAACACAGCCACGGGAACGCCGAGACGCACGATCTGTGGGACGCCCTCGAAGAGGAGACCGGTGAGCCGGTCCGTCGGATCATGGACAGTTGGATCTGGCAGGGCGGGTACCCGTTGATCTCGGTAGCCACCGAGGACGGACGGCTGCGCTTCTCACAGCGCCGGTACGCACCGTCCCTCCCCGACGATGAGTCCACGTGGCCCGTGCCATTGTTGGTTCGGCAGACCGCCCCCGACGGGCGATCCGTCACCGAGGCGATCTTGATCGAGGGGGAGGGTGCCACCCTCCCCCTACTCGCGTCGGACGCCGTCGTCGTGGCCAACGCCGGAGGCTTCAGCTTCGTCCGGGTCTGGTACGACGATGAACTCTGGTCACGACTGTCGGCGGTGGCGCAGGAGCAACTGAGTGCGCTCGAGCGCTACGCCTTGGTCGACGACTCGTGGGCGGCCGTGGTCGTCGGGTCGGCCCCGGCCTCCTCGTTCTGCCGATTGGCCGAGGGCTTCCGGGACGAGACGGATCTTCCGGTCTGGCAGCTGATCTTGACCGGCCTCAGCTGGTGCGACCGGTTCCTCGAAGGGGAACCGCGCGATCGCTTCCATGACTTCGTGCGCGATCTGCTCCGGCCGTCGCTCGACCGGCTCGGGTGGGAGCCAGCGCCCGACGAGTCCGATCTGACCCGGTCGCTCCGCGGCACGCTCGCCCAGGCGCTCGCCGTCCTCGGCGACGACCCCGAGGCGAAGGCGCAGATGCGCGAGCTGGAAGGGGAGGCGCGCGGCGGCGGCGACGTGGATCCGCACCTCGCCTCCGCGGCGGTGCAGGTCGTGGCAACGATCGGCGATGCGGACGACTTCGCGCGATATCGGCGGATGGTCCGTGAAGGTGCGACCCCCCAGGAGCAGCTGCGCTACCTCTTCGCGCAGGCGCGCTTCCGCGACCCCGAGCTGTTCGGGCAGCTCCTGGCATCGTGTCTGACCGACGACGTACGGCCGCAGGACGCGCCGTTCCTCCTGGCCACGGCGACCACGAACCGCGACCTGGGACACCAGGCGTGGCGCTTCATCCGTGACCACTGGGAGCAGGCCAACGAGCGCTTCGCTTCGACGAACATCATCTCGCTGGCGTCGGGCGTGCGTTTCCTCACCTCCCCGGACGATCCGGCGGAGTCGGCGGCGTTCTTCCGCATGCACCCGATCCCCCAGGCTGGCTTGATGCTGGATCAGACGCTCGAACGCCAGCGGATCAACACGGCGTTGCGAGCCCGGGCCAGTGCTCAGCTCGCCGAGGCGTTCTCCAATCACTAGACTGCGGCACGTTCGTCAGGGTCGTTCAGGAGCCCGGGAGCCGGCGCAGCACCACTGCTCGAGTCAAGGGGGAGCGATATGAGGCGGGTCAGTTCTTGGGTTGCCGCAACCGCGGCGCTGGCGATATTCGCGGCCTCATGCGGAGGCGGCGGCGGGGGCGGAGGGGGGTCGACGGGATCATCCTCCGCGCCACCCGGCACCCAGGGTGGCACCTACTCCTTCGCGAACGCTGAGCCGAGCTCCCTGATCCCCCAGAACGACTATGAGTCGGCCGGGGGCCAGGTGTTCGAGGCGTTGTTCACGCGCTTGGTGAGTTTTGACTTCGATACCGGTGCGCCGATCCCGGCGCAGGCGGACTCGATCACTCCCTCTGACGATGGCCTGACCTACACGATCGTGATCAAGGACGGCTGGACGTTCCACAACGGCGAGCCGGTAACCGCGCAGTCCTACGTCGATGCGTGGAACTACACGGCCTACGGCCCCAACGGGTACATCCTGAACTTCTTCTTCGACAAGATCGAAGGCTACGACGCGATGAACAGCAAGAAGCCGACGGCGAAGGAGCTCAGCGGACTCAAGGTCGTGAACGACACGACGTTCACGGTGACCCTCACCGCGCCGTTCAGCCAATTCGAGATCACGCTCGGCTACGACGCGTTCGACCCGCTGCCCCAGGCGTTCTACAAGGACCCCGAGGCCTATAACGAACAACCGATCGGTGACGGACCGTACATGATGGACGGTCCGTGGAAGCATGACGAGACGATCAACCTCACCCGTTACCCGGACTACGCAGGGACCCCGGGGTTCGCCGACAACATCAAGCTCCCGATCTACTCGGGAGATGCCTCCTGGGCCGACTTCCAGGCGGGGAACCTCGACATCCTCTTCGTGGGGTCCGCAGCACTTTCGAGGAGGCTCAGACGGCGTACCCGGACACGTTCAGCGCGCAGGCGTCGTCGACGTATCTCTACCTGGGGGTCCCGGTGTACGACGATCGGTTCGCGAACAAGGAGCTACGGCAGGCCCTGTCGATGGCGATCGACCGACAGGCGGTCATGAACGCCGTCCTCGTCGCCGAGCAACCGGCCGACGACCTGATGCCCCCCGCGATCGTGGGCTACCGTTCGGGTGCCTGCCAGTACTGCACCCTCGACGTGGCGGGGGCGCAGCAGAAGCTCGCGGACGCGGGCGGCTGGACGGGGGAGTTGACGCTCAACATCTACGCGGACGATCCGGTCCTGGAGCAGGCCATGGAAGCCGTCGCCAACCAGTGGAAGCAGAACCTGGGTATCGACGTGAAGCTCAAGGCCACGAACTACCCCGTATACGACGCGGCGATCAACGCCCACGAGATGACCGGACCGTGGTGGGCTGGGTGGGGCATGGACTACCCGAGCCCGCAGGACTACCTGACGCCCCTCTACGGGAAGAACGGCGGCTACAACACGTCGGGGTACGAGAACGCCGCGTTCGACGACCTGATGAAGCAGGGCGATCAGGCGCCCACGGTCGATGAATCGATCCCCATCTACCAACAGGGTGCCGACATGATCCTGGAGGACCTGCCGCTGATCCCGTGGGGATACCTCGGCTTCAACACCGTGCACCAGCCCACGGTGACCAACGTCCTCAAGGAAGGCCCGATCGACAACCTCGCGCTCGAGCTGGTGCAGGTGGTGCAACCCTCGAGCTAAACCCCGACGACGGACAGCCATGTCACGTAGATACCTGATCCGGCGACTGCTGCTGGTCGTGCCTGTTCTCCTGGGAACGATCCTGCTCGTGTTCGGCATGGTCTTCCTGGCGCCGGGCGATCCCATCACCCGGCTGGCCGGGAACAAGCCCCTCTCGCCGAGCACGGTCGCGGCGATCAAGGCCCGCTACCACCTCGATCAGGCGTTCGTGATCCAGTTCTGGGAGTACCTGAAGGCCATATCGCACGGGGACTTCGGGGCCACGTTCACCGGTCGCGACGTCTCGGACATCGTCAAGGAACGGTTCCCCGTCACCCTGAAACTGGCCTCCGGGGCGTTCGCCGTCGACGTGGTGCTGGGCCTGACCTTGTCCATCGTCGCGGCGGTCAAGCGCCGCACGTGGATCGACTCGTCGATCCTCGTCGGCACGTTGGTGATGATCACGATCCCTACGCT
Organism: uncultured Actinomycetes bacterium; assembly: GCA_963695975.1. GTDB lineage: Bacteria > Actinomycetota > UBA4738 > UBA4738 > HRBIN12 > JBBQVZ01. Next base: position 190,861 of record CAVOIB010000009.1, read on the forward strand.
CGTCGTGGGCTTCGTCCTGCAGTACGTGTTCGGGATCAAGCTCGGCTGGGCCCCGGTCGCCGGCATCCAGGCGGGCTGGCGGAGCTACGTCCTCCCGGCCCTGACGCTCGGCTTGGGGTACGCGGCTTCACTCGGACGTCTCGGCCGATCGGACATCCTCGACAACCTGAGCGGAGAGCACATCCGCGCCGCGAACGCACGCGGCCTCTCGCGCCGACGCGTGATCGGACACCACGTGTTGAAGAACTCGCTCGTGCCGATCGTCACGATCTTCGGTCTGGACCTCGCCTACCTGATGGGAGGCGCGGTCATCGTCGAGACGATCTTCAATCTACCCGGACTCGGACAGGCGCTGATCGTCGGGGTCCGAACATCGAACGGGCCGCTCGTCGTCGGGCTCGTGATGCTCAGCGCGATCATCTTCGTGTTCACCAACCTGTTCGTCGATCTGCTCTGCGCACGGATCGATCCGAGGATCTCCTATGAGTAAGCGCCCGACGAGCTACCTGGAGGGCACGGCCGACCTGGCCGACATCGTCGAGGGTGATCAGGCGGTCACGCTCTGGTCGGACGTCCGTCGCAAGCTCAAGCGGGATCGCCGGTTCTGGATCGCGGCGATCATGATCGCCATCTTCGCGGGGATGGCCATCGCGCCGCAGCTGTTCTTCACCGACAGTCTCGACCCCGCACAGTGCAACTTGTCGGACTCTGCCCTGACGCCGAGCAGCGCGCATTGGTTCGGCACCGACATCTTGGGTTGCGACTACTACACGAGGGTCGTGTACGGCGCGCGCACGTCCATGGAAGTGGGGCTCGTCGTGGGCGGTCTCATCGTCGTGCTTGCGCTGGCCCTCGGCAGCTCGTCCGGTTACTACGGGGGCAAGACCGACATGATCATCTCGAGATTCGCCGACATCTGGTTCTCGGTGCCGACCACGCTCGGTGCGATCTTGATCCTGACGCTGTTCGGGGGAGGCGGGCCGCTCGTCGTCGCGCTCGTGCTGGTGTTCTTCAGCTGGCCGGACATGACTCGACTGGTGCGCTCGACCGTGATCGGGGGGAAGCATCGCGGCTACGTTCGGGCGGCCAAGACGATGGGATCGCCCGGGCGGACGATCCTGCGTCGTCACGTGCTGCCCAACGGGATCGCGCCGGTCCTGGTGTTCGCCGCGTACACGGTCGGTGGCGCCGTCGGGGGAGAGGCAGCGCTGACGTTCCTCGGTGTCGGTCTGCGGCTGCCGTCGATCTCCTGGGGTCTGCAGATCTCGATCGCCCAAACGCGCTTCACGACCGATCCGTACCTGTTGTTCTTCCCCTCGTTGTTCCTGTCCCTCCTCATCGGTGCGTTCGTGTTGCTCGGAGAGTCTCTCCGAGACGCGCTCGACGTGAAGGGGGTCATGGATGCCTGAACCGCTGTTCGCCGTCGACGACCTTCAGGTCGAGTTCCGGACGGACGACGGCGTGGTGCACGCGGTCGACGGCGTGTCCTACACCTTGGAGCGCAGCGAGGTGCTCGCGATCCTCGGCGAGTCCGGGTCCGGGAAGACGGTGCATGCGCGCGCCGTGATGAGGATCCTCGATTCCCCGCCCGCGTTCATCACTGGGGGTTCTGTTCGCCTGGGCAGTATCGAGCTCCTCACCCTCAAGGAAGCAGACATGCGTGAGGTCCGTGGCTCCCAGATCGCGATGCTGTTCCAGGATCCGCACACAGCGCTCGACCCGGTCTACACGGTGGGGCAGCAGCTGGCCGAGCTCCTGCGGGAACGAAGCGGCGTCTCCAGACGGGAGGCGAACGATGTCTCAACCGCGTTGCTAGAGCGTGTGGGCATCGCCACGCCTCGCGAGCGCCTGAAGGCGTATCCGCATCAGTTGTCGGGTGGGATCGCCCAGCGCGTGATGGTCGCCATGGCTGTTGCGCTGGAACCCACGGTGCTCCTCGCCGACGAGCCGACGTCGTCGCTCGACGTCACTGTTCAGGCGCAGGTCTTGGAGTTGCTGAGGTCCCTCGTCGCCGAGACGCAGATGGCGATCGTCCTGATCACGCACAACTTGGCGGTGGCGGTGGGGATCGCCGATCGCATCGCGGTGATGTACGCGGGCAGGATCGTCGAACTGGGGCCCGCCCGGGGGGTGTTCGCCGATCCGAAGCACCCGTACACGGCCGCGCTGCTGCGGTCCATCCCCGACATCCAGGTCCGCGAGGATCGATTGCCGGCGATCACGGGTGCACCCCCGAACCTGCTCCGACCGCCGACCGGATGCGCGTTCCACCCCCGATGTCCGTTGGCCGACGATCGCTGCCGAGAGGAGGCCCCGCCCGTGTTCGAGGTCCGGCCGGGCCGGTGGAGCGCCTGCTTCCACCCGGACGAGGTGACCGTATGAAGGGCGACGCGTTGCTGGAAGCCGTGAACGTCGTCAAGCACTTCCCCGTCAAGGACAAGATCTTCGGCTCGTCCGGTGCGATCCACGCCGTCGACGACGTGAGCGTATCGCTCCGTGAGGGGGAGGTCCTCGGCCTCGTGGGCGAGTCCGGGTGCGGGAAGTCCACGCTGTCGAACCTGTTCATGCTGCTGGAAGAGCCGACGTCCGGACAGATCTTGTTCCGTGGGCAAGACATCTCGACGTTCTCGAAGGATGAGACGGTGGCGTACCGCCGCCAGGTGCAGATGGTCTTCCAGGACACGTTGGGTTCGTTGAACCCGCGGATGACGATCACCGATATCTTGACGGAGCCGTTCACGTTGCACCGGGACTATTTGCCCAAAGCGCGATGGAACGAGCGCGTCCGGGAGTTGCTGCACACCGTAGGACTCGATCCCGATCATGCGAACAGGTACCCGCACGAATTCTCCGGCGGGCAACGCCAGCGCATCTGCATCGCTCGGGCGCTCGCCCTTTCGCCGAAGATCCTCGTGTGCGACGAGCCGGTATCCGCGCTTGACGTCTCGGTGCAGGCGCAGGTCGTGAACCTCCTGAAGGATCTGCGGGACGAGCTCGGGCTCTCGTACATCTTCGTGGCGCACGACCTGTCCGTCGTGCGCCAGATCGCGGACGTGGTGGCGGTGATGTACCTCGGCCAGATCGTAGAGATCGGCAACGAGGCCGATGTCCTCCTCCGCCCGTCACATCCATACACCCAGGCGCTCGTGTCGGCACTTCCCACGTCCGACCGCGAGGGCCGGATGATCGGGGAGCGCATCGTGCTCTCCGGGGAACTCCCCAGCCCCAAGGACCCGCCGTCGGGGTGCCGCTTCCGCACCCGGTGTTGGATGGCACAGCCAAAGTGTGAGAGCGAGGAGCCCGCGCTGATCGACCGAGGCACGGGTCGGCTGGCGGCGTGCCATTTCGTGGAAGCCGCGTCCCCGGTCGGCTGACGGCCCGGATCGAACACCGCAGCTTCGGTGGCCGGCCGCTTGACACGTCGTCGGCCCTCCCCATACCGTTCGCACGCGAACGACCCGGGTACGTTCGCGTCTTGACGGGAGGGCCAAACGGGCGGTTCGGCGACGATCGAAGGCGTCGAGGTCTCCACCGACCACTGGATCGGTGGGGTGCGTGTCCCCTCTCCAGTCACGTTCGACGACCGCTCGCCGATCGATGGGACGACGATCGCTTCGGTCTCACGCGCCGGCAGCGATGAGACCTCGGCAGCCGTGGCCGCCGCTCGCGCGGCGTCTTCCATCTGGGGCTCGACCCCGCCCGTCGAACGGGCGGCGGTGCTGCACGCGATCGCCGACGGGGTCGAGGCCCGCGTGCCCGACCTCGCAACCGTCGAGACCCGCGATAACGGGTCGCTGCTCCGTTCCATGCGCAACTCGGTGATGCCGCGCGTCGCCCGGAATTTCCGGTTCTTCGCGGACCGGCTGTTGGAGCTTGGGGACCCGGACACCGACTTCAACGGGTTCGCCGAGCGCGTGTCGTGGGATCCGTCAGGCGTCGCCGTGGTGATCACGCCATGGAACGCGCCGCTGATGCTCGCCACGTGGCGTGTGGCACCGGCGCTCGCCGCCGGCGACACGGTAGTGCTCAAGCCGCCGGAGTGGGCCCCGCTCTCGGCGTCGATGCTCGCCGACATCGCGCACGAGGCCGGGCTGCCGGGCGGAGCGTTCAACGTGGTGCAGGGGATCGGCGAGGAAGCAGGCGCGGCGCTGGTCGCGCATCCCGACGTCGATCGTGTGGCCTTCACCGGCTCCGTGCCCACGGGCAAGCTGGTTGCCGCCTCCGCCGGCGCCAACCTCACGCCGGTCTCGCTGGAGCTGGGTGGCAAGTCGCCGTTCATCGCGTTCTCCGATGCCGATCTGGACGCGGTGGTGAAGCAGGCGATCGGGCAGTTCGACAACGCGGGTCAGGTCTGCCTGGCCGGCACGCGCCTGTTGATCCAGCACGACATCTACGACGCGTTCCTCGGCCGGTTCCTCGACGCGGCGTCCGCGATCCGCCAGGGAGATCCGCGCGATGACGCCACCGATATCGGACCGCAGATCACCCGCGAACATCTCGATCGCATCGACGGCTTCGTGCAGCGCGCGAAGGCCGACGGCGCGAGCGCGGTCCTCGGCGGTGGCCCGAACACGGAGCTGGGGGGCCTCTATTATCGGCCGACCCTGTTCGTCGACGCCCCGGAGGGTTCCGCGATCCTCACGCGCGAAGTGTTCGGGCCGGTGCTCACGCTTCAGCCGTTCGCCGACGAGGACGAGGCGGTCGCGCTCGCGAACAGCACGGAGTACGGCCTGGCCGCGATCCTGTACACGGGGGACCCGGCGCGTGCAGAACGGGTGAGCACCCGGTTGATCGCCGGCACCGTCTGGGTGAACTGCTTCTTCGTCCGCGACCTGAATGCGCCGTTCGGGGGCTCCCGGCACTCGGGCATCGGGCGCGAGGGCGGCATCTGGAGCTTCGATTTCTATGCGGACGTCAAGAACGTCTGCACCGCACCGTGGGAAAGGAGCTAGCCATGGGTGAGATCGTCGGCGCGGGGATCGTTGCGCACGTCCCGACCATCATGCTGCCGGAGAAGGTGCGCCTGGAGATCAACGACGGCGACGAGATCTCGCTCGTTCCCGGCCTGCGGCGGCTGCGGACAGACGTCCTCGACCGGTTGCAGGCCGACACGATCGTGGTCTTGGACACGCACTGGGAGTCCACGTTCGAGCACCTCATCACGGCGCATGAGCGGCGTGAGGGGCGCTTCACGAGCCACGAGCTGCCTCGCGGGATGAGCGGGATCCCCTACGACATGCCCGGAGACCCCGAGTTGGCATTCGCGTTGCAGAAGCAGGCCGACGGGCGCGACGACACCTGGATCCTCGCGTGTGACGACCCGTACCTCCCGATCTTCTACGGCACGGTCAACATCTGGAGCCACCTGAACAAGGGCGAGCGATGGGTGAGCGTCGCGATCAACCAGTGCGGGGAGACTGAGGACTTCCTGCTCCTGGGTGAGTTGCTCGCGAAGGCCGTCGCCGAGGTAGACCGCCGCGTCGTGGTCTTGGCGTCGGGTGGGATGACGCACCGGTTCTTCCCGTTCAAGGAGCTCCGCAAGCACGAGAGCTCGGCGGCGCCGCAGAACATCCTGCATCGCGAGTCCTACGAAGCCGACCAGCGCGTGCTCCGGATGTTCGAGGCCGGCGACCACCAGGGCGTGATCGCAGGGATGCCCGAGTACAAGAAGGCGGCGCCCGAGGGGCACTTCGGTCATTACCTGATCATGGCCGGGTCGATCGGCGGCGCTCGCTGCCAGGCGCCCGGCGAACGGTTCAGCGAATACGAGGCATCGGTGGGGACGGGGCAGGTGCACGTGTGGTTCGAACGCCCGGCAGACGGCTGGACGGGCTGACACGAGGCGCATCGGCGCGCCGGAGGGAGGGAGACTCCAAGTGGACGATCAGACGCAGGACACCGGGTACGAACGTCTCGGTGGGAAGAAGTTGTCTCTGGTGGACGCTGTGGCACAGTCGGTCGGATTCATCGGACCAGTGTTCAGCACAGCGTTCATCATCCCCGCGATCATCGGTGCGAATGCCGCGCTGAAGGGCGCAGGCGTAGCTGCGCCGCTCGCCGTTCTCGTGTCCGGCATCGGGGTCTTCGCATTGGGCTGGATCGTGGCGCAGTACGCCAAGAGGATCCATGCGGCAGGCTCGTTGTACGACTACGTATCGAACGGGTTGGGAACCACGATCGGAGCTGCAGCTGGTTGGCTGTACTACGGCGGCACCATCATCTTGACCACGGGACTCGGTGTGCTGATCGGCGGGTACGTCCACGACATCCTGCTCCCGACGCTGGGCATCGACAGCGGACTCCTTCCGATCTGGCTCTGGGACGTGATCTGGGCCGGACTGCTGTTCGCGCTCATCTATTTCGGCGTGCAGATCTCCACCCGCGTACAGCTCACGCTCGCACTCATCTCGATGGTCGTGGTGGGGCTGTTCTTCATCAAGGTGATAGTCGATGTCGGGAGCGCGAACGATCTTGCTACGGCATTCAACCCCAACTCCTCCCCGGACGGTTGGTCGGGCGTGTTCTTCGGTGTCCTATATGGCGTACTCATCTTCGTCGGATTCGAGACCGCGGCGAACCTGGGCGAGGAAACGGCACACCCGAAGCGCGATATCCCTCGAGCGGTTCTGCTGTCGGTCGTGATCGTGTCGCTCTTCTATCTGGTCGGCAGTTACGCCACGGTTGCGGGATTCCATTTCAACCTCGACGAGATCTTCAAGGCGAACAGCCTTGGGCCAGTCCTGTTCATCCTGAGCGATCCTTCTGCATACGGATCGGAGCTCATCGCAAAGGTCATCGTCGTGGTTGTGCTCTTCGACATCATGGCGGTCGGAGTTGGGGCAGCCGTCGCTTCGACGCGAGGTGTGTTCGCCATGGCTCGGGATCGGCGCCTCCCGGCGCCTCTCGCATCCGTGTCCCCGCGGTACGGAACACCGATCGGCGCGATCGTGCTCCTGATCGTTATCCAGTTGATACTGATCGTCGCGGACCAGGTATCGGACACGTTCCTTGCTCTGCCGGGCTTGCCACACTACTTCTCGATCTTCATCTGGTGCGCGACCTTCGGCGCGTTCGCCTTGGTCGTGGTCTACCTGCTCATGTCGATCGGCGCCCTCCGTGGGTTAGCCGATATCCCGAACAAGGTTGGTTTGTGGGTGACGGCGATCGTCGGCATCGTGATCACATCGGCAGCGATCTTCGGATCGTTCTATAAGGTCACCAGTCCCACGTTGATCGCGCCGTGGGCAGCCGTCATCTGGGGAGTGCTTGGGCTCCTGTTCATGTTGGCGGTGAAGGGTCGGGAGCCCGCCAGCCAGGCACTCGGCGATCTCCACTCCGAGGCAGGGTAGGAGGCTGACCAGGCTTACCATCACGATATGAACGAGGCCGAACGGCTGCTCCGGCTCGACGCGTCGCGCGAGGAGGTCCTCGCGCACGCGACGAAGCTGGTCGAAGAGGCATGGCGGAGCTTCGACCGCTACCGGGCCGAGGAGCCCGCGCTCGACGAGCGCGTGCGAGGGCTCCTCGCTGCCGGTCTTCCGGAAGCGCCCGCGTCGGTCCACGAGGCGCTGGACGACGCGGCGAGGATCTTGGACGAGTCGATCGCGCAACCCCGCCCGCGGTACTTCGCCTTCATCGGCTCGTCGGGACTCGAGATCGGGACGATCGCGGATCTGCTGGCGCACACGTACGACATCAACCTGGCGGTCGATGCGCGCGCCGCCACCGAGATCGAGCGGCAGTCGGTCCGATGGGTGAGTGAGTTCGTAGGGTTCCCGGCGACGATCGGCGCGTTCACGAGCGGAGGCACGATCAGCAACATGACGGCGCTCGCTGCCGCCCGCGAGCAGGCGCTGCCAGCGTCTCGGACGAAGGGGCTCTCCGGCCAGCGAGTCGCGGTCTACTGCTCGGCCGAGGTCCACTACTCGATCACCCGAGCGGTGGAGCTCTTGGGTATCGGCTCGGACAACCTGCGGGACCTTCCGATCGACGCCGGCCGCCGGATGATCCCGGAGGCGCTGGCCGCCGCGATCGATCACGACGTCTCGAACGGGGTCGTCCCGGTGGCGGTGGTCGCGACGGGAGGAACGACACTCACCGGTGCGATCGACCCGATCGACCGGATCGCGGACGTGTGCGATGTGCGCAACGTCTGGCTCCACGTCGACGGGGCGTATGGCCTCCCGGCCGCATCCGTCCCGAGCCACCGGGCGTCGTTCGCCGGGCTCGAGCGAGCGGATTCGGTCTCGGTCGACGCGCACAAGTGGCTCTATCTCCCGAAGGCCTGCGGCGTGGTGCTCGTCCGCGAGCACGGCGCGCTCACCCGGGCGTTCGCGCACGAGGAGGGGTACCTCCCGCACCAGCAGCATGAGCTCCACGCCGTCGACATCACGCTCGAGTACTCCCGTCCCTTCCGGGCGCTCAAGCTCTGGCTTGCCTTCCGGGCACACGGTGCCCCGCAGTTCCGCGACGCTATCGCGCAGAACCTGCACGAAGCCGATCTGCTGCATGAGACCGCGCGGGAGGCTGACGACTTCCTGACGATGGGGGGGCGGCCGCAGCTCTCGATCGTGCCGATCCGCCATGCGCCCGCGGGCGTGACGGATCTCGACGCTCACAACGCGGCGCTCGCCAAGGCGATCCAGGCCGACGGCCGCGTGTACCTGGCCTCGGCGCTGATCGACGGCGAAGTGTGGCTCCGGCCGTGCTTCGTGAACTTCCGGACGACGGAGAACGACGTGCTCGCCATCATGGATGTCGCTCGCGAGCTCGGCGACCGGATCGCGGCAGCAGCCTCGTGAGCGGCGATCTCCTGCCGGCCGAGCGCAAGGTCCTCGAGGCGCTCGGCGACCGTGATCTGGACTTCGCTGCGATGTGGGCAGTCTCGAACCTGTTCCGGTCCTCCGCCGCGATCCGCCGGCACATGGAGGCGAACGTCCTGGCAGTGGACCGCCTGTCGTGGACCGCATTCACCGGCCTGTGGGTGCTTTGGATCTGGGGCGAGATGGAGACGCGCGACTTCGCGCAGGCGGTGGGGATAAGCCGTCCCACGGCGACCGGGGTGGTGAGTACGTTGGAGGGACGTCGCTGGGTTCGGCGCCGCAAGGACTCCAGGGACGGCCGCATGGTGCTCGTGTCGCTGACGCCGAGCGGGAAACGGAAGATCGAGCAGCTCTTCCCGCGCTTCAACGTCGAGGAGACTGCGGTGACGGCGCACCTCGATGATGCGCAGCGGGAATCGCTGGCGAGGCTTCTCCGATCGATGTATCGAGCCGTCGAACGGAGCGACGACTAACCTTCGAGGCGCCATGGGAGATGTGCAGCACGACTCGAGCGGCAACGCCGGTTCTTCGAGACGCTGATCGCCGTCAGTCCGACCGCGATCGTCACCTGCGACGTCGATCTCATCGTGGCGTCGTGGAACCCGGCGGCGGAACGATTGTTCGGCTATGCGCCGGACGAGGCGATCGGTCGGCATATCAACCAGCTGGTCGCGAACGACCCGGACATCCTCCCTGAGGCTCTCGACGTGGATCGCGTCTATTTCGAGGGGCCGGTCGAGCTCGACACGAGAAGGACCCGCAAGGACGGCTCGCTCGTCGACGTCGCCGTCCGCGGGGCCCCCATCGTGATCGACGGCCAGGTGGTGGGCGCCTATGCCTTCTATGAGGACGTCGGGGATCTCGTTCGGCAGCGGCGGTTCGCTGAGTCGCTCGTCGAGATCAGTCCGGCGGCGATCGTGATGGTGGATCGGGGGTTCACTTGCCGCCCAACTCCGCGGCCGAGGGATCCCGGCCGACCTGGATATCCGCGTGGGCATGAACACGGGGCATTGCACGGTCGGCGTGTTCGGGAGCGAAGTCATGCGTGCGTACAAGGCGGTCGGGTTCGCGGTGAACGTCGCAGCGCGCTTGCAGAGTGCCGGGGAGCCTGGGTCGATCCTGTGCGGCTTCAGGACGTGCGCGCTGATCAAGGATCGGGTTCACGCTCTCCCGCAGGAACCGCTCCAGGTCAAGGGGTCCTCGCGGCCGGTGGAGGCCTGGAACATCCTGGACCTGATCGGCGGAGAGAAGCACGAGACCTAGTCTGTTACGGACTAGGTCGGCGTGACGCGTACCGGCATCCGCTTGATGCCGTTCACGAAGTTCGACCGGATCCGTTCGATCGGCCCGACGAGCTCGATGGAGTTCAAACGCGGGATCATCTCCTGGAACAGGATCTTCGTCTCCAGCCGTGCCAGGTGGGCGCCCAGACAGAAGTGCGGTCCGCCTGGTCCGAACGTCACGTGGTCGTTGGGCTTGCGCGTCACGTCGAAGCGATACGGATCCGGGAAGACCTCCTCGTCGCGGTTCGCGCTGATGTACCAGGTGACCACCTTGTCGCCCTCCTTGATCAGCTGACCGCGGAGCTCGATGTCGCGGGTCGCCGTCCGCCGGAAGTGCATGACGGGCGACGCCCAGCGCAGCAGCTCCTCGGTCGCGGTGCCGATCAGCGAGGGGTCGTCCTTCAGCAGCTGGAGCTGATCGGGGTTCTGCATCAACGCGAGCATGCCGCTCGTGATCGTGTGCCGCGTCGTCTCGTTGCCGGCGATCATCAGCACGGCGAAGTAGTTGAGCAACTCGCGCTCGGTCAGCACACCTTCGCGCTCGGCAAGGGTGAGCGCGCTGATCACGTCGTCGGTGGGCTGCTCCAGGCGGTCGTCGCGCTGTCGACGCGCGTACTCGAACACCTCAAGCGCGGCGGGGGAGCGGAACTGCAGGTTCCTGTACTCCTCGGTGTCGTCCTTGTCGACCACGAGGCGAGACAGATCGGGGTCTTGGTTCGCGATCATCTGGTCGCCCCAGCTGATCAGCTTCGGTGCGTCGTCCTGCGGCACGGTGAAGATCGTGCAGAGGAACCGGATCGGCAGCTCGCGAGAGATCTCGGAGACGAAATCGAGTTCCTCATGTGCGAGCGCTTGATCGAGGACCCTGCGCGCCACGTCGCGGATGAAGTCCTCGTACACGGCCACGCCGCGGCCCGAGAACTTCTTCGAGCAGATCTTCCGGAGCTGCGTATGGCGCGGAGGATCGGTCTCGAGCATGGTCTTGCGGACCTCGAGCTGCTCGGAATCCAACTCCTCGAGCGCGACCGCGCCCTTCTCCGAGGAGAACGACGCCCAATCCATGTGGACCTGCGTCAGGTCGTCGTGACGGGTGATCGCCCAGAACCCGTGATTGGGAGCCGGCTCCTGGTGCCAGGACACGGGGGCCTCGTGGCGGAGAAGATCGAACCACTCGAACGGGACACCTTCGACGTAGTTGTCGGGATTGACCAGATCGATCCCATCGGGCGTGCCGCTCATGCTCCCCCCCGGACTGCGTCGCGGATGGCGCCAGGCATTTTGCTACCGAACGACCGGGCGCGGCAAGGAGGGCTCAGATCACCTCGAAGTAGCGGCGGCGCTCCCATTCGCCGACGGCCTCAGGCGCGAGGAATCGCTCCCACTCCCATCGGCCTGCCTCGGCGTAGTGCGCGACGACGTTCTTGCCGAGCGTGCCAACGGCGAAGGTGCTGTCGCTGAACCTCTGAACCGACTCCCCGAGCGTGGCGGGGAGCGGCGGCATCGGATCGTCGTAGGCGACGCCGACGAGCGGCTCACCGGGTTCCGCCGCGGTCCAGATCCCCTCGCCGGCTGAGGCGAGCACCGCGGCGATCGCGAGGTACGGGTTCACATCGGCACCGGGCACCCGCCACTCCAGCCGAGTCGACTCCGGCGATTCCGTCAGGACGCGGCACGACACCATACGGCTGTCCCACCCCCAGCTCACGCCGTTGCCGCTGAACTCGCCGCTCGTCGTGCGCCGGTACGAGTTCACGGTCGGCGCGTAGAAGAGCATCACATCGGGCGCGCGCTGCAGGACGCCGCCCACGGCGTGGAGGAGTGTCGACGAGACGCCCTTCGGGCCTTCGGGGTCGTGGAAGACGTTCGTGCCGCTAGCGTTCACGAGCGACAGGTGCAGGTGACACGACGATCCGGTCGTGTCGGCGAACGGCCGGGCCATGAACGTGACGCTCATCGCGGCGGCGGCGGCCAGGTCGCGCATCGCAAGTTTGAACAGGATGTGGCGATCGGCCATCTCGAGCGCTCGCTGGAACTCCAGGTTGATCTCCCATTGCCCAAGGCCCCACTCCACCTGGCTCGTCCACAACCCGAGGTTCGATGCGGCAAGCGCGTCGCGGACCCCCGTGAAGAACGACTCGTATTGGTCGCCGGCCTGGATCGTGTAGTCGGCGCGCGCGAGCGTCGTGGGCACGAGGCTCTCGTAGCCGTTGGATCGTCCGTCGTCATACGTGCCGCGGTATAAGCCGAATTCGAGCTCGGAGGCGACGTGCGGGGTGAACCCGGCGTTCACCAGGTGTTCGATCTGGCGTCGGAGGATCGTTCGCGGCGCGACGGGGGAGAGTTCATCACTCCCGATCTCGACGAAGTCGGCGACGCAGACCGCGGTCCGCTCGAGCCAGGCGGCCGGCCGGAGCGTCTCGAGGTCGGGCACCAGGCGGACGTCGTGCCAACCGGTGTGATGGCCGGTGTACTCCTGCACCGGTCCGGGCCACTGATCCACGTCCCATCCGAGCACGCACGAGCTGAGCGGGACCCCTTCGTGGAGGAGTCGACGGAAGATCTCGGGCGGGAAGCGCTTGCCGACGAGCCGGCCGGTTACGTCGGCAGACGTCACGATGACGGTGCGGAAGCCTTCGGCCTCTAGGTCGTCGGGGGTGAGGATCGGTGTCATCGCGTCAGTCCGTTCGGAACGCGATAGAGGTGAGCTCGACTGCTAGTCCGCCGCCGTCGGCGACCAAGGTCGTGCCGGTCACGATCGACGACTCGTCCGACGCGAGGAACAGGCAACACGCCGCGATCTCCTCGGCCGTCGCTGCGCGACGAAGCGGCACGTCTCGTGTGGTGAGGTCGTAGGCTTCCTGCCGGCTGATCCCCCGGGCGGCCGCTACGTCGTCCATGGCCTCGTCTCCCATCGGCGTGATCACCCAGCCCGGACACACGGCGTTCGCACGGATGCCCTGTGGGCCGTAGTCGACGGCGATCGCGCGGGCCAACGCGATCAGGCCGGCCTTCGAGGAGTCGTAGGCCGCCGACGCGGGCGCCGCGGCCATCCCGTTCACGCTGGACACCAGGACGACCGATCCGGCACCGCGCGCGACCATCGTGGGGAGCGCGGCGCGCGCCAGCAGCATGGGTCCCGTCAGGTTCACGTCGAGCGTCGTTCGCCAGCGTTCTTCGTCCACGTCGCCCACGGCGCCGCCGAACCCGCCGCCCGCGTTCGCGACGACCACGTCGAGCGCCCCGAACGTCGAGACGGCGGCGGCGACCGCCTCCGACACGTGCGCGGGGTCGCTCGTGTCACCCGCCACGGCCACGCCGCCGACCTCGTCCGCGATCGCTTCGATCGGTCCAGGGCGCCGGCCGGTGACGACCACCTTCGCCCCCTCCGCGGCGAGCATCCGCGCGGTCGCGGCGCCGATCCCTGTGCCGCCGCCGCTGATGAGCGCAACCTTGTCTGTCAATCGCATGGGGCCTCCGTCCAGGTTCGGCATAGTCTGCCGTACCGCGACCGATCAGACGAGCCACTCGATCGGGGGCCGCAGGGAAGTCGGCAACAACCGCACGGAGATGGAACTAGGACTGCCAGCCCGTGAGCTCGGGGGCATGAGCAACACGGCCGAGGAGACCCAAGCCCCATGCGCGTTCGATCAACCCGAGGATCGAGTACTGGTTCGCTTGGGTCGACACGACGACGCCTCGACCCGCCCCCGGCCCCGCGACGATCGCCGCGATGTGGCCGCCGCTCGCCTGATCGTTGCAGCACCCGAGGGACGTGTAGCCCTCATCGAACAGGACGATCACGATCCCGTCGGCCCCGAGCTGCGGCATGATCCGGGGAACCCAGGTCCTCAGGAACCGGTCGCCGACCGCGATCGAGCAGTCGTGCATGTCGTGGCAGATGTTCGGTGAGACCCACGCGAACCTCGGCAGGGCACCGACCGACATATCTCGCTTCAGCTGGCGAAGGGGTACGACCTGCTGGCAGCGCGCGGGATCGTCGCGGATATCGGTGTAGTACATGAACGGATCGTGCTTCATGAAGTAGGAGCCGCTCCCCGGTCCCGTGAAGCACGCGGAGGGGATCGACTCCATGTAGGCCTTCCACGTGATCCCGGCCCCGTCGAGCTGATCGGCGATGTTGGGTGCATCCACCACGCACGAAACGCAATCGGAGGTCACCCCCTGCGTCGACCCCGACGTGAGGGCGAGGTAGTTGGGCAGGCTCGGATGCGTGATGGCGTACACGTGCGACAGACTGACCGAGTCGGCGGCCAGCGATCGCAGGTACGAGGCATCGGATCCAGCGTTCATGACTGAGTCGTACTCGTGGTTCTCCATCACGATCACCACGATGTGACCGGGACCAGCGGTTCGCGGCGCTGCGTCGGTGGGGGGCATCAGTCGAACGCTCGACAGGAGCGCGAACACAACGACGGAGATGATGTGTCGAAGGTGCATCGGTCCACCCAGGGTACGCGAGGGCCGCCGGCTCCCCCGGAGGGGTGGTCGTAGCTCAGTGGAACGGCAAGTAGTACCGGAGCTCCCAGTCGGTCACGTCCTTGGTGAGCGGGTCCACGCCGGACGCCAGGTAGCGCTCCCACTCCGCGCGTTTCAAGATCGTGAACGCCTCGACCATCTCGCGTCCTATGGCGTCGACCAGGTCCGTGTCCGCCGCCAGCGCGCTCAGCGCGGACTCAAGGTCGTCAGGGATATGGACGTCGGTGTTGGGCTCGCCGGCGACCGGCTGCGCCGGAGGCAGCGCCAGGTCGTGCTCCACGCCCAGACGGGCGGCGTGCAGGACGGCGGCGGCAGCCAGGTACGGGTTCGCCGCGGCGTCGGACGTACGTTGCTCCAGCCGGGTGGCGGCACCGCGGGCGGGGGGGACGCGAACGCTGACGCTGCGGTCGTCGTGACCCCAGTTCGCCCAGTAGCCGTTCAGCATGTCGGGCTGCAGCCGCTTGTATGCGTTCACGTGTGGCGCCAAGATCGCGGCCGTTCCCCGATGGTGCGCCAGGAGTCCGGCGATGCACTTGCGCGTGAGGTCTGACAGGCCCTCGGGATCGTTCGGATCGTGGAACGCGTTCGAGCCATCGGCGCGGCGGAACGAGAAGTTCACGTGCAAGCCACTTCCGCCTCGATCGCCGATCGGGCGGCCGAGGAACGTCGCGAGCTTGCCGCGTCGCTCGCACACCTCCCGCACGAGCAGCTTGAAGAGGAACGCCTCATCTGCGGCGGGGATGGCGTCTGCGTATTTGATGTTCACCTCGTAGGCGGCGTTGTCGTACTCGCTGCACCAGCTCTCGACCGGCAACCCGATCCCGAGCGCCGCGGTCACGATGTCGTCGATCACGCCCTCGGGGTCGACCGACATTCCGGTGCCGTACACACGATGAGACGGGACCGGCACCGGCCGCCATCCGCCCCCACCGTCGGGTTCGAGGAGGTAGAACTCCAGCTCGAACGCCATCTGCGGCTCGAGGCCCATCTGGCGCCACGGCTCGATGGCTTGGCGGAGGACGTAGCGCGAGTCCCAAGGGGCGGGCCCCCCCCGCGACTGCAGGTCCGCGATCCCGATCACCGTGTCCGGCTCCCAGCTGGGCCGCAAGGTGTCGCGATCGAGCGTCGCCTCGATGTCGTGCAGACCGACGTCGAACTGGGTGCGTGGGACGTTCAGGATCTCCCGGTCGTGCGTGAGCGGGTAGACACCGATGCAGAACGCTGCGATCCCTGCCTCGGCAACCTCGCCGAAGAGGTACTTTCCGCGCTCCAGACCGTGGAGGTCGGGGTAGAGGAGCCTGAGCCGTTTGCCCTTGGTGTCCATCGACCCTCCTTGCGCGCCGCGATCCGTCGGGCCCAAGATACCCATCTGCACGAGCCCTGCGGAGGTCCATCGTGACGGTCGGCGAGTCGATCTCGCTCGAAGCGCTGGAGCGCGACCCGTATCCGATCTACGCCCGGTTGCGCGAGGAGGAGCCGGTGAGCTGGGTGCCGGCCGTGCAACTGTGGCTCGTTACGCGACACGACGACGTGCGAACGGTCGGCCTTACCCCCGAATCGTTCACCGCGCAGACAGATCCTTCCACGCTGAACCGAACGATGGGCACGAACATGCTCGGCTTGGAGGGCGAGGATCAACAGCGCATCCGGCGGATCACCGAAGTTCCGTTCCGTCCACGCGACGTCGAGGAGCGAACGCAGGGCATGATCCCGAAGCTCGCGCACGAGCTGGTCGACTCGTTCGTGGATCGCGGCGAGGTCGATCTGTTCACCGCGTTCGCCGACCCGATGTCGGTGCAGGCCCTCCGCTTCATGCTCGGGCTCGACGAGGTGCCGTGGGAGGATCTCCTCCGCTGGAACCAGGGGATGATGCTGGGCCTCGCCAACTTCGAGGGGAACCCGGAGAAGCAAGCGCCGGCCGATCTGGCCAGTGCCGAGTTGGGGGAGGCGATCGAGCGAGTCCTTGACCGGTTGCAGGACGAGCCCGACGGGTCAGTGCTGTCGTGGATGCTCCACCACGACTCGAACGGCGATCGGATGACCCGCAAGGAGATCGTCGCGAACACGAAGCTCATGCTCTCGGGCGGCCTGCAGGAGCCGCGTGACTTGATCGCACTCGTGGTGTGGGCGCTCGGCACTCACCCCGATCAACTCGACGAGGCGCGGATGAACCATGCCCTCATCAGGCAGGCGACGGAGGAAACGCTCCGCTGGGTCGGGCCGGTCGGCACCGCCACCCGGCAGGCGACGGCGGCGACCGAGCTCTCGGGTATCGAGCTGGCCGCCGGCGATCTGATCGGTGCGGTGCTGACGTCGGCCAACCGGGATCCTCGGCGCTTCACCGACCCCGATCGGTTCGATATCCACCGCAAGGAGGGTGCGCACCTGGCGTTCTCGATCGGGACCCACTTCTGTCTGGGCGCCTGGTTCGGCCGCCATCTCGCCAGGGTCTCACTCGAGATCCTGCTCGACCGGCTGCCCAACCTCCGTCTGGATCCCGATCGGCCCGTGACGCTCACCGGCTGGGAGTTCCGCGCGCCCGACTCCACGTGGGTGCGATGGGATCTCGTGTGACCGGGCGCCGGCCAGCTCGGGCGGAGACGATCGGCAGCCTGCTGCGGCCGGCCGCGCTTATGACGGCGATGGGGGCCTTCTACGCGCCCGGACACACCGCGGTGCTTGACGAGGAACGGTCGAAGGATCGTTCGGAGCTGCGAACACTCGAGGACGAGGCCATCCGTGGAGCGGTCGCTCGCCAGATCGACGCGGGCCTCGACGTGGTGACCGACGGCGAGTTCCGCCGCTGGATGTTCATGAACTCGTTCTACGACGCGGTCGAAGGCGTTCGCACAGAGAAGACCGTGACGTTCCGCAACGACCGCGAGGAGGACGTGCCACTCCTCATCCACGAGATCGTCGCGCGGTTGCGGCCGGTCGATTCGCCGGCGGCACGCGAGGCAGCGTTCATGACAAAGGTCGCCGGCGCCACCCCGTTCAAGGTCACGTTCCCGGCCGCGTCGATATTCGCCCATCCCCTGACGACGGTGGTTGGACCGGACGGGGCCGGATACGACTCGCTCGAAGCATTCGCCGCCCATGCGATCGAGATCGAGCGAGGATTGGTCGCCGACGCGATCGCGGCGGGAGCGAGGTATATCCAGTTCGACTTCCCGCTGTATCCGTATCTGGTGGATACCGCGTGGATCGAGCGGTTCGAGGCCGCCGGCCACCGGGTGGACGATGTGTTGCGAGCCGCCATCGCCGCAGATACCGCGGTGCTCGAGGGGATCCCCGACGACGTCACGGTGGGACTGCACATCTGCAGGGGCAACTTCCGCTCGTCGTGGATGTGCGAGGGCTCGCTCGAGCCGGTCGCGGAGCGCGTCTTCAGTGGGCTCCCGTACGACACGTTCCTCGTCGAATGGGACGACCGTGGCCGCGACGGGGGATTCGAGCCGATCCGGTTCCTGCGGGACGGCTCCGTGATGGTGGTAGGCATCGTGTCCTCGAAGATCCATGAGCTGGAGGACGAAGACGATCTGATCCGCCGGTTAGAGGATGCTGCGTCGTTCGCCGGCGGCCCCGAGCGGCTCGCGATCAGTCCGCAGTGTGGGTTCGCCAGCGTCATGGTCGGCAACGACATCGACGAAGATATCCAGTGGCGGAAGCTCGAGCTGGTGGGTCGCGTGGCAGATCGCCTATGGGGAGGCCGTTGAGCGTCAAACCCGGCCTGGAGCCAGCCGGCGGGCCATGTCCACCTGGACCCGAAGCGCCTCGCCGATCCGTTCCGTGAGCGATCGGACGTCGGGTCGGTGTTTCGCATCGCCCGCCGCCTGGATCGGTGACCCGAACGCCACGCCGAGCGGTGGGCGAGCCGGCGAGCGGAAGTTCAGCCCGGTCTTGGGATAGCGGCGTTGCGGACCCCACAGGCCGACGGGGATCACCGAGCAACCCGCGAGCAACGCGATCCTCGCGGGCCCTTTCTGGATCGGCAGGAGCTCGTCGCCCGTTCCGACGGTGCCTTCGGGGGCGATCCCGCACAGCCACCCTTCCCGGATGCGCGCGGCCATCTCCTCGATCGGGTCCCACGCGCCGGCACCCCGGCGGATCGGGATCTGCCGTAGGCCGTGGAGCGCCCTGCCCATCAATGGGCGTTCGAAGTCCTCGGAGAGCGCGAAGCAACGGATGATCCGGTCCTTCCGGAGGACCGGCAGGGCTACGAAGATCGCATCGATCACGCTCACGTGGTTGTAGGCGAGCAGGGCGCCGCCGCGGACGGGGATATGCTCCTCGCCCACGACGCGGATCCGGAACGACGCTTCGGCGACCGTACCGACGGTGCCTGCGGCGACGCGCCACCAGATATCGCGCTCGTGCGCCACCATCAGTCGCGTCGCGGGGGCCGGATCCCCCGGAACTCCCAATCACCGCCGAACGCGGTGGAGACGACCTCTTCTGATGCGCTCGGTTGCGCGCCGACATCTTCCCGGATGGGGATCGAGCCCTCGACGACCGTGTTGCGCAGCGTCCCGAGTCCCTCCACATCGACCTCGACCACGTCGCCTGGCTCGACGGGTCGCGAGTTCGCGGGGGTGCCGGAGAGCAGGACGTCGCCGGGCAGGAGCGTGATCGTCCGCGCGATGTCGGCCACCAGGTAGTGCATGTCCCAGATCATCTCGTCAGTGGTGCCGTCTTGCTTCACATCGCCGTTCACACGCGTCTGGATCCGCTTCCCCGGGAAGTCCCATCCGGTCACGAGACCCGGCCCGAGCGGGCACAGCGTGTCGGATCCCTTCACGCGGAGCATCGAGCCCGCGTCGGTATCCCGGAAGTCATGCAGCCCGAAGTCGTTGGCGACGGTGTAGCCGAGGATGTACTCCGCCGCGTCCTCGGGCGCGATATGTCTCGCCTCCGCGCCGATCACGATCGCGATCTCGCCTTCGTAGTTCAAGTATCGGCAGCGCGGCGGTCGCACGACGTCTCCGCCGTGTGCGTTCAACGCCGTGGTCGGTTTGTGGAAGTACGTGGGAGCAGGACCGAGCGTGGCTCCGAACTCGGCGCGGCGGCTCTCGTAGTTGAGATGTACACACACGATCTTGGTCGGCTCGACGGGCGGGAGGTGCGGTGCATCGTCGAGTCCGATGCTTCGTCCGTCGGGGGCGACCAGCTCGTCTCCCTCGCGCACAACGTTGGTCGCGATGCCGTCCAGCAGGATCCGGCGCGTCTCCATGGCCCGCTAGTATGGCGCGCGTGTCAGAGCTGAGCGGGTTCATGGCGCCGCGGACGCCGGAGGGCCGCGCCTCGATCATCCCCAGCCCGCCGTGGCACTACTCGGGCGACGTGCTCACGATCGAGTACCGCACGGATCCCGCGAACGTCGCCGGACTCATGCCCGACGGCGTCACACCGGCGGAGGACGACCCCGGAGCGGTCGCGATCATCTGGGCCGAATGGCAGTCCTGCTCGGAGGACGGCGCGGAACTGCTCGATCCGATCCGCTCCCAATACAAGGAGTGCTTCGTCGTCGTGCGGTGCAGCTTCCGCGGCGAGACGTACTCGCGGTGCGTGTACATCTGGGTCGACAAGGACTTCGCGCTCGCGCGCGGTTGGTACCAGGGCTACCCGAAGAAGCTCGGCTCGATCTGGATGACCCGACCGGTGTCGGTCGGCAAGGCCGGACCTCGCCTCGAACCGGGCGGCCGCTTCGGCGCCACGCTCCAGGCGAACGACCGTCGCCTGGCAGAGGTCACGCTGACGCTCACGGGGGAGTCCGAGACCGGTGGCTTCGTGAACGCGCTGCCGATGTTGCACTCCCGATGGATGCCGGACATCGATCCGAGCCGGCCCGACGCGCTCGACGAGCTGGTGACGATGCGCTCACAGGACGTGGAGCTGGGGCCGGTCTACACGGGTGAACCCACGGTCCGACTCTTCGAGTCACCGGGAGACGAGCTCGCGGACCTGGTACCGGTGGAGATGATCGCCGGGTACTGGCGACGGGTCGGCGCGACGTTCGCCGGCGGGTCGAAGCTCGCCTGACCCGACGCTGCGGTAGCCTCGGGCCGTCATGAGGCTCGTCCGGTTCCGCTTCGGAGATCGCATCGCCACGGGTGCCGTCGACGACGGGTCCGACGACGTCCGAATCCTGCAGGGCACGTTCTTCGAGGATCCGATCCCCACCGGGGAGGTCGTACCGCTCGACGACGTGCGACTGCTGGCGCCCGTGCTTCCGTCCAAGCTCGTCTGCGTGGGGAAGAACTACGCTGCGCATGCCGCCGAGTTCGGGATGGACGTGCCGGAGGAGCCGCTGTTGTTCCTCAAGCCCTCGACCGCGGTGATCGGCCCGGGCGATCCGATCCAGCTCCTGCCGATCAGCAAGCGGATCGATTACGAGGGCGAGCTGGCCGTCGTGATCGGCCGCCTGGCGCGAGGTGTGCGCGCCGAGGACGCGTACCGCTACATCCTCGGCTACACATGCGCGAACGACGTCACGCTCCGCGATCTGCAGCGCATGGACGACCAGTGGGCGCGCGCGAAAGGGTTCGACGGGTCGTGCCCGATCGGGCCGTGGATCCAGACCATCCTCGACCCGAACGACGTGAGAGTCGAGACGCGGCTGAACGGCGAGGTGCGCCAGGCCGCGCAGACCTCCGACATGGTGTTCGGCGTGGCCACGCTCCTTGAGTACATCACCGAGTTCATGACGCTCTTGCCCGGCGATGTCATCCTCACCGGGACGCCGGAAGGTGTTGGCCGCCTCGAGGCCGGCGACACGGTCGAGGTGGAGGTCGACGGCCTCGGGACGCTCTCGAATCCCGTCATGGCTTGATCATGGGCGACGTGGCTGTTCGCTGTCGGTTCGCCCCGGCGCCATCGGGGTCGATCCACGTGGGGAACGCGCGCTCGGCGCTGTTCAGCTGGCTCTTCGCGCGCCATCATCGTGGCGCGTTCGTCCTGCGCGTGGAGGACACGGACGCCAGCCGCGTGAGCGAAGAGGCCTTCCATGGCGTGATCGAGTCGCTCCGATGGCTCGGGCTTGACTGGGACGAGGGGCCGGACGTCGGCGGTCCGAACGGCCCGTACCGGCAATCGCAGCGTGGTGAGGTTTACGACGCGCAGGTGGAGCGACTGCTCGGTGACGGTCACGCCTACCGCTGTTACTGCACTCCGGACGAGTTGGAGGCGCGGCGGGAGGCTTCGATCGCCCGAGGCGAGGCTCCGGGATACGACGGGCGCTGTCGCACCCGGACCGACGACGAGCGTGCCACCTTCGAGGCGGAGGGCCGATCTTCTGTGGTGCGGTTCGCGATGCCGGATCGCGACTGGGTGGTCGACGATCTCGTGAAGGGCGAGGTGCACTTCCCGCAAGGGCAGTTGCGTGACTTCGTCCTGGTCCGCTCGGATGGCTCGCCGGTGTTCCTGCTCGCGGTCGCGGTCGACGATATGCAGATGGGCGTGACGCACGTCGTGCGCGGAGACGACCTGCTCGCGAGCGCGCCGCGGAATGCCGCGGTCATCGAAGCCCTGGGTGGCATCGCCCCGCGGTACGCGCACCTGCCCCAGGTCCTCGGTATGGACGGCAAGCCGCTATCCAAACGTCACGGGTCCACGTCGGTCGAGGCCTTCCGCGAGCGGGGGTTCCTCCCGGAGGCGCTGCTGAACTACCTGGCGCTCCTGGGCTGGTCGAAGGACGAGTCCACGACGTTCCTCTCGCGCGACGAGTTGGTATCGGTGTTCGACCTGACGCGCGTATCGAGCAACCCCGCGGCGTTCGACACCCAGAAGCTCGAGTGGATGAACAACCATTACATCCAGTCGCTGGGTGACGACGAGCTGGCCGCCCGCTGCCTGCACTTCCTGACCGAAGCCGGGCTGTTGCCCGATCCGGTCACGCTGCGCGCGGCCATGCCGCTCGTTCGTGAACGGATGAAGACCTTGACGGAATCGGTCGAACTCCTGCGCTTCCTGTTCACCGACGACATCGTGCCGAACGAGAAGGCGGCGGGCATCATCGCGAAAGCCCCCGCCGGCTACCTGGCGCGGGCCGCCGCCGAGCTGGCCGAGGTGGATCCCTGGACCCGCGAGGCGATCGCGAGCGCGCTCGACGGGCTCGCTGCCGCCGCGGAGCTCAATCGGACGAAGGGCTGGCAGCCCGTGCGGGCGGCGATCACCGGCTCCAACGTGTCGCCACCGCTTCCGGAGTCCCTCGAGCTGCTCGGACGCGATGTCACGGTCGCCCGTCTCCGCGCGGTCGGGTGATGAGGAGAGCGATAGCGGCCGTCGCGGTCATGGCAACGTCCGCGACGTTTGGTGCGGCTCCCGCGACGCGAGCCGTTGGATCCGAGCGGGGCGACTTGCTCAGGCCGACCATCGTGTGGCGTCCGATCCCGTTCGGCGAGCGCCGGCGCCGGGAGATGGGGGCGTATTCCCGCCGGCACTACGGCACCTGGTCCTGGCGCCTGATCGACCCGCAAGTCATCGTGGAGCACTACACCGACGGCTCGACGCTCGCAGGCGCATGGGCCACGTTCGCCGCGAACGGGGTGCACCTGGGCGAGCTGCCCGGCGTCTGCGCGCACTTCGTGATCGACACGGACGGCACGATCTACCAGCTGGTCAACCTCCACGTGCGATGCCGCCACGCGATCGGCATGAACTGGACGGCGATCGGGATCGAGCACGTCGGGACGAGCGACGGCCAGATCCTGTCGAACCCCGCGATGATGCGGAGCTCGCTGCGGCTGACGCTCTGGCTGATGGACCGCTTCGGCGTCGATGTGCGGAACGTCATCGGCCACGCGGAAACCCTGAGGAGCCCATTCCATCGCGAGGCGTACCCGTCGTGGAGGTGTCTCACCCACGCCGATTGGCGGCGGGCGGACATGCGGGTCTACCGGCGGCGTCTGCGGGCACTCGCCCTGCGTCATCACGTCCCGGTCGGGCCGCGCCCCGCCTGGGTCGATCCAAGCTGCTGAGATCCGCCGTCGCATCGGCCGTTCGTCTTCACCCGTCCAACCGATACATATGGATCGTGCCGCGATTACGATGCCTTTCGTGCGCCTGCTGCGGCTGCGGGACTTCCGGTTGCTGGTCATCTCCAACGGTTTGTCCTCGCTCGGCGACGAACTCGCGCTGATCGCGCTGACGATCAAGGTCTTCGACGTCAGCCGGGGTTCGGGGATAGCGGTGGCGGCGGTGCTGCTCGCAGGTATCATCCCGCTCGTCGTCTTCGCTCCGCTGTCGGGACTCATCGTTGACCGGACCGAGACGACGGGTACCCTCGCCATCGCCTCGGCGATCCAGGCGGCCATCGCGGTAGGACTCGCGTACGCGCACCCGGTGTGGCTCATCGTCTTGCTGTGCTTCCTCCTTGGATCCGTGGCCTCCGTCGCGTCCCCCGCTGTGTTCGCGATCGTTCCGAGCGCTGTCGAAGAGGAGGACCTGACCGAGGCGAACGCGAACATGGAGACCGCCCGCTACATCGGTATGGTCCTTGGGCCCATCCTCGCTGTGGCGTTCGCGAAAGGTGCGCTGCTGGTGGACGCGATCACCTTCTTGGTGATCACGGTCGCGGCAGCCTCGCTCACCGTGCGGCGCCCGCCGGAGCCGGCCCCCGAGGGAGGCCGTCCGAAGCGGGAGGCCCGCCAGGGATTCGCGTTCATCCGGCGGGACCGCGTCCTGTTGATCGGGGTCGCCGCTATCGCGTTCGCGGTGTTCTTCGGCACGATCGACAGCGTGGCGGAGGTGTTCTTCGCGCGGGACCCGGCGCTCCTGGACGCCGGCAACTGGGGGTACGGAGGCCTCGCCGCCGCCTGGTTGGTCGGGATGGTGATCGGGGCCGGCTGGGTGTCGCGCAAGATCGCCGATGACCGGCTGGCCCCGGCCTTGCTCGTTGCCACCGTGGGCGGCGGCACCGCCGTCGCCATCGCCGCTGGGTTCCCGGCGATAGCCCTTGCTCTGGTCATGTTCGTCATCGGCGGTGTCGCGAACGGCGTAGCGAGCGTGTCGATCCGGAGCCTGATCCATCACCGAGTGCCGGGCGACCTTCGCGGGAGGGCGTTCGCAGCGTTCTTCGCGTTGGCGTTCGCGGGGCAAGTGGCCGCTACCGCCCTCGGTGGGATCTTGCTTGCCACCCTCCCCAGCTCGCAGGACGTCTTGCTGATCGGTGGGTTGGGCAGCATCGTGGCGGGGCTCGTCGGCCTCGTCTGGTTCACGACGCTCCCGGCCGCGGTGCGTGCGCCCAACGTCATCGTGATCCCGGAGGCGGGACCCGCGCGACCGTCCGAGGTAGTGGTCGTCCGCGACATCACCCCGCGTCAGGATGTGGAGCTCGCGACCGCGCAGGTACTTCCCTCCGGCGAGCCATCGGCCTAGCATCGGGTCGACGGCCCGGGGGAGAGGATAGGGGCCCTCATGGCGAAGCTGCTGAACCTGCCGGAGCGCAAGGACGTCGACGGCCAGTGGCACCAGGTCATGCGCGACGTCTGCTACTGGTGCGGCTGCCGCTACCTCTACGCCGAGGACGATCACGACCTGGTCTGGGAGCCCGGCAACGAGCGTCAGAAGGCGTGCTCTGACGACCGCTGCGAGTGCCACACGAACCCGGTCGTGGGCACGCACCGCGAGTGAGGCTCGGCCGACGAGCGTAGACCGTTGGCGTCGCCCGACATGCTGCCTAGTGCCTAGGTCGCGGTTACGAGTCACGCTCCTCCCGGCTAGGATGTCCCCCGAAGAAAGGATTCCCCCCGATGAAAGGATCCCCCCGGATCGCGCGCGTCATGGGAGGTGGCCTCGTCGCGGCCGTGCTGCTCGCCGCCGCGTTGGTGTCCGTCCCACTCGCGTCCGCGTCGACGCCGAACGATATCGACCCGGCTGCGGGAATCAACAATATCGACCACGTGGTCTTCATCGTTCAGGAGAACCGGTCCTTCGATCACTACTTCGGAACGTTCCCCGGAGCGGATGGACTTCGGGTCAACCGGTCGGGTCGTGGCGCTGTCTGTGTGCCCGATCCGAACTCGGCTCACTGCCAGCGGTCCTACCACGACAAGAACGCCTTCGACCAAGGTGGGCCACACAACCAGATGGCTTCGGATCTTTCGATCGACGGGGGAAAGATGGACGGAGCGGTGGTTGCGTTGCGCCGGATCGGTACGGCGTGTCACGCGAAGCCCAATCGAGCGCCATGTAGGAAGGCAACGCCCGGGCCAGGTGGAACGCCGGACGTCATGGGCTATCACACGGCCGCCGAGATCCCGAACTATTGGGCCTATGCTCACCAATACACCCTGCAGGACAGGATGTTCGCCCCAGCGGACTCGTGGACCCTTCCCTCGCACCTCTACCTCGTGTCGGCATGGGCGGCCACCTGTCCGGATCTGAGCGATGCGATGTCCTGCCGCTCGGACCTGGCGTTCCCGGGGGCCAATGCCGCGGACGACGGGAAGGTCTGGACTCCCGAGGACGGGAAGCCCCGCCCATATCTCTGGGGGGATATCACGTGGCTCCTCCACAACCATGGGGTCAGCTGGGCCTACTACGTCGGGCCCGACAGCTGCATCAAGCCTCCGTGTAGCAAGCCTTCGGAGGCAAGCACGAACCCGATCATGAATCCTCTTCCGGGCTTCAAGACCGTTGAAGCGACGGATGGATTCAAGAACATCCGACCCAACACGGACTACTTCAAGTCTGCGGCGCAAGGCACGCTGCCTTCGGTCTCGTGGGTCGTCCCCGACACTTGGGAACAGCGAACACCCACCCAGCTCCATCGACGACGGCCAGGCGTGGGTGACGAAGGCCGTGAACGCGGTGATGAAGGGCCCCGAAGAGCAGTGGCTGCACACGGCGATCTTCATCACCTGGGACGACTGGGGAGGGTTCTACGACCACGTGAAACCCATCAGGATCGACGCGAACGGTTACGGGATAAGGGTTCCCGGGATCATGATCAGCCCGTGGTCGCGCCGGGGAGCCATCGACCATCAGACGCTTTCCTTCGATGCGTATCTGAAGTTGATCGAGGATCGGTTCCTCGGGGGAGAGCGGATCGATCCGTTGACCGATGGCTGGCCGGACCCGCGCCCGACCGTTCGAGAGAATGCCTCGCAGCTCGGGGATCTGGCACTCGAATTCGACTTCTCGCAGAAGCCGATCCCACCGCTGATCCTCGATCCGCGTCCGACGACACCTGATCCGGCTCCCGGCCCGGGCCCATCTCCATCGCCATCCTCACCGCCCTCCTCATCCCCATCGCCGTCGCCATCCCCATCCCCATCGCCGTCGCCATCCCCATCGCCGTCCCCATCTCCAACGGCACCGCCGACGACCGATCCTCCTCCGACGACGGATCCTCCTCCGACGACGGATCCTCCTCCTCCGCCGCCCGATCCGCCGCCGCCCGATCCGCCGCCGCCCGATCCGCCGCCGCCCGATCCTCCGCCGGCGCCCTGACTGCGGCGGGCTAGGCGGCCCGCTCAGGCGACCGCTGCTAGCGTCCGCACCAATCTCGTCGTCGGCGAACACCGAGACGGAGGGATAAGGTCGGGCGGGATGCGTCTTCGGCGTGTCCGTGTCCGAGGCAGGGGGTTTCGAGATGAGGGTCGGGAGGAGACTGGCTTTCGCGCTGGCGCTCGTCGTGTCATCGACGACGGCGATGAACGTCGCCAACGGGGTCGTCGACGCCACTCGTGGCGGATCCGTCCGCGCGGTGCACCCGAAGTTCCGAGGTGAGACGAAGCCTCTCCTGGCGATCTCGCGACCCGCGACGAGGAGGCGGGCGGCAGCGCAGGATCTGCAGAGCAGACTCGACGCGACGTTCGCTCTGAACGAGCGGCTCTCCGAGATCGAGGGCGAGGATGCTGGCCGTCAGGATCGGCAGCCGGTTCCACCCGACGGACCGTCCCTGCCGCTGGATGCCTCGGGATCCGGGGTGCTCGCTTCGTTCGAAGGGTTGAACTCCTTCCACAGCGTTTGGTCGAACGACGGGAACCAGTTCGACGCAGAGCCACCGGACCAGGGCCTGTGCGTCGGGAACGGCTACGAGCTCGAGGCCGTCAATAGCGTCGTCCAGGTGTACGACCCTTCCGGCCACCCTCAGATCGTTGGCCAACCGTTCTTCCCGGACGGTCCTCCGGTCGGGCTCTCGTTGAGCGAGTTCTTCGGACTCCCCCCGCAGATCGACTTCGACACCGGAGTCTTCGGCCGGTTCACGACCGATCCGAGCTGTTACTACGATCCGAGCTCCCGGCGCTGGTTCCTGACGATGCTCAGCCTCGGTCAGGATCCGACGACCGGGGACTTCACGGGCGACAACTCGCTCGAGCTCGCTGTCAGCCGCTCCAAGGATCCGCTCGGCACGTGGAACCTGTACAGCCTCCCGGCTCAGAACGACGGGACGTCCGGGACACCGGACCACGGCTGTGACGGCGGGTTCTGCCTCGGTGACTACCCGCAGATCGGCGCCGACGCGAACGGCTTCTACATCACGACGAACGAATATGCATTCTTCGGGGACGGGTATAACGGCGTTCAGCTCTACGCCTTCTCGAAGGCCGATCTGGCTTCGGGGAGCCCGTCGCCCATGACGGTGTATCTGGAGAACCTCCAGGTTCCCTCGCTCGGTCAGCAGTCGTTCACTCTTCGTCCGGCCCAGAGCTCATCGAGCTCATTCGAGACACGCCGTGGCGGGGTGGAGTACTTCGTGAGCTCGACGCTCGGAGACGGCTCGGAGACCGGGAACAGGAAGGGCCGGTCCAACAACCTCGTGCTTTGGGGACTCTCGAACACCTCGAGCCTCGACTCCGACACGCCCGATCTCCGGCTGTCGCAGGTCGTGATCCGAACGATCCCGTACGTGCTGCCACCCAAGTCGTTCGTGCGTCGAGCGAGCGCGTTCTTCTTGCCGATGCTCGACTGCATCAACCTCGGCTCGCTTTGCGCGCTGCCGCAGCCCGACCCGCCGTTCATCCAGAAGGGCCCATACCCACTGGATTCGCTCGACACGCGCGTGATGTCGTCCTCGCTCGCGGACGGGGTCCTGTGGACGACCCTTGACACGGGACTCCGAGGCAACGGTGGATCGGCGTACAAGGCGGCGAACGACTACGCGCCGAAGCTGCTCCCCGCGAAGGCGGGCGTCGCGTACTTCGGACTCCGTCCGAAGTGGAAGAACGGCAAGCTGAAGGCGAAGGTCGTCCAGCAGGGATACATCGGTGTGTGGAACGGCAACCTCACGATGCCGTCCTTGGCGATGACCGATGCGGGCGTCGGCTTCCTCGGTGCAACACTCGTGGGCCCGGATTCGTTCGCGAGCGCAGCCTACGTGCGGATCGAGGCTGGCCAGAGCCCACGGTCGATCGGTATCGGTGCTCGGGGCGCCGGCCCGAACGATGGGTTCACCGGAACCTGGCAAGGCGGGTTCGGGCCGCGGTGGGGCGACTACGGGTACGCGGTCGCCGACGCAGACGGCTCCGTTTGGTTGGGTGTTGAGTACAACCAGAGCAAGTGCGACTACGTGGAGTGGGCGACCGATATCACCTGCCGTTTCTCTCGCGGCATCTCCGAGAACTGGAGCACGCGACTGGTTCATCTGGATACGGGGGCGTCCTGAATCGGTTAGACACTCGCGGCTAGGCTGCGCTCGTGGAGGCCAGCGGAGAAAGGTTGCAGGAGGATCGGAACCATCCGATCGGATCCCACAGGCTGCTGCAGTGGGGGTCGCTGGACACGAAGAACCCGTCGCCTTGGCCACTGAGAAGATGCGGACCAGGCGGCCGCCGGATTCCGCTCTGGTCTTGACCACCTCGCCCCCAACCCGACGACCAGGACACGATTCTCGAGGTAACAACTCAGAGGCCACGGCTGGCCGCGACCAGCAGCGCCCACCCCCCCCGGTACACGACCCGAGGATCGTTAGCTCGAGGGCTAGGCCCGCAAGCATCCGGCCTGCTCTGACCCGCGCTCTCGGCTACAGGGCGGTGCCCCCGGACGGTCCCGGCCCCTCTGGAGTTCCGGACCAGGAGAAGCTCTGAACGAAGACGCAAGGCCATCACCGTGGCGACGATCGCCATCACCAGTGCACCGATGGTTCCTACCGAGGGGGGAAGGTGTTCTTCGTGCCTGTGTCCTGGTGACCAACGCCCATGGTCGCCTCTACTGGATGATTCCCTTCACGGGGTACCTACGCCGAGGCATCCCGAGGCGTTGCGGACGCGATCGACGCGGTGGTCGAAGAAGCGTGGGGGTCCTTAGCATGACCGCCTGCACGTGGCCGCGAGCTTCCCTCGCCCGGGTCAATCGCCGAAGGTGGGCCACAGAGGAGAACGTGTGATGGGAAAGTCACGCAAGCCTTATGCGGCCCGAAAGCCGCCTGTGCCGTCGGATAGCCACGCCGACATCGAGGAGTGGGTCCGGCGCGGAGTGATGCCGGATATGCATCCCATCGTCAAGCGGTTGGACGAGTTGATCCGCGAGACGATCCCGGAGCTTCAATACGCCGTCAAGTGGAAGCAGGCGTACTACGGGTTGCCAGAACATGGGTGGATCATCGAGATGGCCGGCTACGCCGTCTCCGTGAATGTCGTCTTCCTCGGCGGCGCGGAATTCCACCCTCCGCCGCCGCTCGGCACCACGGATCGGAGCCGCTACGTCAAGCTGACGACCCTGGAGGAGGCGCAGGGGCCGGAGATGCAGACGTGGATCGAGCAAGCGGGGCGGGTGCCTGGTTGGGAATGGGTTCCGCTCGCCGACCCCACGCGTGCACCGAATCCGCGCGGTTGACGAGACCGTGACGGCACCGTTGGCCCCTGCGACCGGATGGTCCCGGCGTGACACCGCCTCTGACCTGCGGTTTCGCTCGTAGTCCCAACGGGGTTCGAACCCGTGTCTCCACCTTGAGAGGGGAATCCAACGTGTCCTGATCGATCCCGACTCGTCCTGGTTGGACCGTTTCCGCAGGTCAGAGCCGGTCGGCAGGATCAACCAGGACGACTCAGGACGCGTTGGGACGGAAATTCGTGACCAATCTCGTGACCACTTCGGCGACGCTTGGTAGATCCCTGTTCAGGGGCTTGAGCAGGCAGACGCGTGTCACCGGAGTAGGTTCCACTACCATCGTATCCAGCTGAGTTGTTAAACAAGGTGTTACGCAGATGGGCTGTCCGAGTTCGCGAGCGTCGCGAGCAGTCCGTCGATCTCCGCGATCCGTGGCGTCGCCTTCATCTTTTCCCAAAGAATCCGAGCGTCGCGCAGCCGCGCCTCCCCCTCTTCGGATTCGCCGAGCGCGAGGAGGCAACGACCAAGTCCCTGCAAAGCATGCGCTTGATCCGAGGCCAGAACCAGTTCTTCGAACATGCCCACCGCTACCGCATAGTCATCACGAGCTGACGCGAATTCACCTCCCACCTCGGCGAGGGTTGCCTTCACACCCAACGCGGCCGCCCTCTCCATCGGGTGGCGAAAGACATTGCCAAGAATGCCTTCGGCGAGGTCGAAGAGTCCTGCTTCGAGGCAGGTCCGCGCAGCCTTGAATGCCTCACCCGGCTGGATATGAGAGATCCCTTCGGAGAGCAGGGTTCTTGCGAGCTCGGCATCGCCATCGTCGAGCACCAACTGGGCAGCGAAGACTAGACCGTCCTCAAAACCCAGGCGCCGGGATAGGTCGGCCAGTTCCAGAGGATCGACAGTAGGTTCCCCGCGCTCGATCTGCACGACGGCGAGGCTAAACAGCACCTTGAAGCGGGTTTGCGCATCTTGATGCCTTTCCGCCCACGCGAGGATCGGCTCCGCGCCCTGGACGACCTCATCGAAACGACCCATATCCGCAAGCGTTTCCAGTCGCCCCGCTCGAGCGCTCCAGGCTTCTGTCTCTACTCCTAGGCGTTCGGCAAGCTCGATCGCCTCTTCCATGTACGGGAGAGCCACGGCGGGACCTCGCCCGCTCATCGCCCCGCTGAGATTGTGGAGATGTACGCACGCGCGGTGAGCCTCGCCTCGCCTCAGACTTCTCTCGATCTCGAGCCGTACTTCGACCTCTCCCCCGAGATCGCCCAGCTCGATGCCGCTCAGACCGCGCGTCGCGAGAACCCCGGGTGGGGGGTCGACCTCCAACGTCTCGGCCATCCGAATCGCTTCTTCTGCGCGAAGGTTCGCGCCCAGATAATCACCGCTCGCCGCGGCTAAGATCGCATCCCAACTGAGGATCCTCGCAAGTGACGGACTCGGGGCGGTGCCAAGATCCTCTTTCAGATCCGCCACGATCGCGCGTCCTCGAGAACCCTCTCCCATCGTCCACAAGAAGTGCGCCAGATCGATGGCTACGCCAGTTGCAGCCTCCAAGTCATCGTGCACCTGATGCCATGCGAGCAACTCCTCGAGCAGCGAAGCGGCTGTCGTGAGTGCTCCAACTGAATATTGTGCGGTGGCCAGGAGCCGTATGACGGAGGCTCGGCGGTCGTCGTCAGCCGACAGGACGGTCACCGAGCGCTCAAGATGCGGGATGGCTCGGGGAACCTCTGTCCTCATCGCCGCCTCACCGGCTGCCACGAGCGCGCTGGCGAGGAGCGTCGTAAGCGGCTCGGTGTCGAGCTCACGAGCAGACGGCGCGAGCTCGAGCGCAGTATCCAAGTGGTGCACGACGATCTCGGCGTCTTCCCCCATCGCACCTTCCGTCCGGTCCGCGATCCAGTGAGCAGTCGCCGCATGCATCCGAGCACGCTCAGCCCTCGTGAGTTCCGCGTAGGCGACGTCTCGCACCAGCGCATGCCAGAAGCCGAACTCGCTATCACCTTCCATCGTCGAGGGGTGCACCGGACGGCAGAACTCCCGTCGAACGAGCTCGCCCAGGGTGGCCTCGAGGTCGAGGTGCTCCCCCAGCGCGGAGATCGCCCCTCCCCAGAACGTCTTGCCCACGACGGATGCTTCCATCAGTACTTGTCTTGGTTCGGGAGGAAGCGCATCGATCCGCGCAGCGATCAGCGCCTGAACGCTCGAAGGAATCAGCGTCTCGTCCAAGGCACCGCCTGCGATCGGGAGCGCCCGCTCGCGCACCATGTTTGCGAGCTGCTCGGCGTAAAGGGGGGACCCCCCCGCTCGTTCCAGCACGATCTGAATCAGCTCGGGGTCGACCTCAGGCAGGCTTTGCGTGATGAGCGCCTCGAGATCCTCGTCGGTGAGCGGGGAGAGCGAGAGCACCGTGGAACGTCGTCCGGGCGGCCAGGACGGATGGCGTTCCTCTACCTCTGGACGAGCGGTGACGACGACGAGCAACGGAACACCGGCGGTTCGTTCGGTGAGGTGCTCCAAGAACGCGACGAACGCCTCGTCTGCCCAATGCAGATCCTCGATCACGAGCACCGTTGGTCCAGCTCCCGCGATCTGTTCCAGGAAGCGTCGCCATGCGGTGAAGGCCTCCTCGCGTTGCGGTGGCTCGGTGGTCGTTTCCAACCCTACGAGCGGGGCGAGGCGGTCCTTGATCCAAGTTCGGGTCTGCTCGTCGGGCTCGGTGAGCACCTGATCGAGCTTGGACGAGATCGTAGGCTGGTCGTCGGTTTCCAGGATCCCGGCCTGAGCTTTCACGATCTCACCCAACGCCCAGAAGCTGATCCCGTCGCCGTAGGGCAGGCACCGGCCCTCCCGCCAGGTGATGAACTCCGGGAGGAGGTCCACATGACGAGCGAGCTCACGCACGAGACGCGACTTGCCGAGACCCGGCTCGGCGATGATCGTGACGAACTCGGTCGCGGGACGGGACCGGGAGCGATCGAAGAGTTGCGTGAGCATCGACAGCTCGAGGTCTCTCCCGACGAAGGGGGTGCTGTCCCGCTCTTCGGTGCCCACCCGGGCGGTGGGGTGGAGAGCTCGCCAGGCTTCGACCGGTTCGGCCTTGCCCTTGGCCGATATCGGAGCGAGCTCATCGTAGACGATCGTCTCGGCGCTCGCCTGTTGCGTGCCCGCCCCGACGGCCACCCCCATCACCGGAGCGGCGGCCTCCAGACGCGTAGCGGTGTTCATAGTGTCCCCGGTCGCGAACCCCTCGCCTGAGCGGGGATCCACGTCCAGACGGACGAGGGCTTCGCCGGTGTTCACCCCGATCCGGACCTCGATTCCGAGGTCGGAGGCTCCGATGTCCTCGGTGATCCGAAGCGCGGCTCTCACTGCACGTTCGGGGTCGTCTTCATGTGCGAGAGGTACCCCGAACACCCCGACGACCGCATCCCCGATGAACTTCTCCACTACCCCGCCGTGAGACTCGATCCTCCTGCGACAGATCGTTTGGTAATCGCGGAGCAGCCGGGAGATGTCTTCTGCGTCCAGGCGCTCCCCTAGGGCGGTGGAGCCGACGAGGTCACAGAAGAGCGCGGTGATGACCTTGCGTTCCTCGCGCACCGGGGTGACCTCGAGCCTGGCTCCACACTCACCGCAGAACTTCTGCCGATCAGGATTCTCGTGAGCGCAGGAAGGGCAGACGAGCATGGGCGGAGCCTATGTTGGTAGATGATTGCGACACAAGACGATGCTCGGAGGGCGATGAGGCCATCCCCTCGACCCTCGGTCTAGAAGTCCGTTCTGGGCGATCTTGTGACCTGCAGGAACTCAGCGATCGGGGTCTGAGCTGCGGGTCTAGCAACTCAGCCGTTCCCGACGTCTTCCGTAGAATCCCGTCCTCTCGCGGGACCGATGCGGGATGGTCGAGAGCGAACCCGCCGCGAATGGATGGGTCCCATCGAGGTCTGAGGCATCTGAAACCGCGAGCCTAAGAGGTTCGCGTGTCAAACAGGGACGGCAGCGCCCGGCCCCTCCTGAACAGGGCGAACGCCCCTAGATGCCGCTCGCTCTGGCGGTAACGCTTCGGTTGAATCCAAGAGGTTCTCTGGTCGCCCGCCCCCAGGACCTCACGAATGGTGGGCTGCGGATCGGGGGGTAACCGTGGGGGCGACAGGTGAGAACAGATCTTGTCAGGGAGCTTCGATTCTGGCGGGACACGGCCATCGTACCACTCTGCTCGGGATCTTCGGAGTCGTCACACTCGCGGCGTCTTTGATGCCCACCGTTGCCCTGGCGGCCGGTGACACCACACCTCCGACGCTCGTCTCCTTCTCATTCACACCCACGACCATCGATACCTCTGCGAGCCAGCAGACGATCACCTTCACCGCCCGCATCACTGATGACCTCGCTGGACTCTCGTACGCCTACGTCGAGTTCGACAGTCCGTCGGGCCAGTACGTGACTGCGGACTTCTACTCGAGCACGCGCGTATCAGGAACGGCGCAGGATGGCACCTACCAGGAGAACGTGATCGTTCCGCGCTACTCGGACCCGGGGACCTGGACGGCTCGGTACACGTCCCTGAGGGATCAGGTGAACAACGCCCGGAACCTGACCTCTGGTGACCTTTCAGCGGAGGGCTTCCCGACCTCGTTCACCCAGACATCAGGAGCCGGTGACACCACACCTCCGACGCTCGTCTCCTTCTCATTCACACCCACGACCATCGATACCTCTGCGAGCCAGCAGACGATCACCTTCACCGCCCGCATCACTGATGACCTCGCTGGACTCTCGTACGCCTACGTCGAGTTCGACAGTCCGTCGGGCCAGTACGTGACTGCGGACTTCTACTCGAGCACGCGCGTATCAGGAACGGCGCAGGATGGCACCTACCAGGAGAACGTGGTCGTTCCGCGCTACTCGGACCCGGGGACCTGGACGGCTCGGTACACGTCCCTGAGGGATCAGGTGAACAACGCCCGGAACCTGACCTCTGGTGACCTTTCAGCGGCGGGCTTCCCGACCTCGTTCACCCAGACATCAGGAGCCGGTGACACCACACCTCCGACGCTCGTCTCCTTCTCATTCACACCCACGACCATCGATACCTCTGCGAGCCAGCAGACGATCACCTTCACCGCCCGCATCACTGATGACCTCGCTGGACTCTCGTACGCCTACGTCGAGTTCGACAGTCCGTCGGGCCAGTACGTGACTGCGGACTTCTACTCGAGCACGCGCGTATCAGGAACGGCGCAGGATGGCACCTACCAGGAGAACGTGGTCGTTCCGCGCTACTCGGACCCGGGGACCTGGACGGCTCGGTACACGTCCCTGAGGGATCAGGTGAACAACGCCCGGAACCTGACCTCTGGTGACCTTTCAGCGGCGGGCTTCCCGACCTCGTTCACCATCGGCGCGGGAGGTGGCGGTGGAGCGACATGTCAGGCGACAAACAGGACCACGTCCTACTCGGACCTGCAGTCGGCCATAACCAACGCGAATGCCGGTGACACGATCCAGGTCAGCGGGACCTGCGACGGGGTGTTCGTTATCGACAAGAACCTCACGCTCAAAGGTTCCCCGGAAGGCTCCCGGGCGATCCTGGAGCGTCAGGACATCGACGCTGGAGGAACTGTCGTCTCGGTTGGCGGCGGAGTCCAAGCCACCCTTAAGGACTTGGTGATAACGGAGGCCGACCTCGGTGCAGGAGGAACGGGGATCTATAACCGCGGCGCTCTCACCTTGAGTGGAACATCTTGGGTGACGGGCAACACGGAAGCCTTCGATTACGGAGGCGATGGGATCTACAACACAGGCACTCTCGTCCTGAACGACTCCGCGCGGGTGAGCGACAACAAGATCGGATATACGACCCATGCCTGTCCTGGGATCAACAACGCTGGCGGCATCGTTACGCTGAACGACTACGCAGGTGCCGCTGACGACGACGGGATCTGCAACGGACTAGCAGCGAACTTCGGCAGCGGCACCGTCACACTGAACGACTACGCCAGGGCAAGCGGGATTTCCAACTGGGGGAACTTCGAGCGCGGCACCGTCACTCTGAACGGCCACGCAAGGGTCGGTGGCATCTACAACGATGGTGGCAACTACAACAATGGTCCGGGCGGCATCGTGACCCTGAACGGCTCGTCCTCCGTGAGCGGCGGGACCGGGATCTCGAATACATACGGCGGCACGCTCATCATGAACGGCTCATCCTCGGTGAGTGGCAACACGAAAAGCGGGATCTACAACGACCAAGGCAGCATCGTCACCTTGAACGACTCGTCCTCGGTGACCGGGAACTCGGCAACGGACGGCGGCGGGATCTACAACTTCGGTGCCGCCGTGTACCTGACCGGTTCATCCTCAGTCAGCGGGAACTCAGCAGCCGCGAAGGGAGGCGGGATCTACAACGGGGGCACCGCCATCCTGAAGGGGTCGTCCTCAGTGACCGGGAACACGGCCGGACTAACGGGGGGTGGGATCTTCAACGACTCCGCCCTCAACCTGAAGGCCTGCAGGAACGCTCCCTACACGTGGACGGGCGTAATCAGCCCCAACACGCCTGACGACCCACCGACACCGTCCTTGATCATGTGCTCGTCGGAGACGGGTGTAACCCCCGACTACGCCGTCGAGGGCCTCGCGATGAGCCCTGACGAACCCGATCGGGAACGTAGGCCAGCCCGTGTCCTTCCAAGCCACGGTGCGCAACTTGGGGACCGCCGCCGCGGTCTCGTCGGCGACCAGACTGCGTCTGGACGTGAACAACGACGGGACGTTCGATATCACCCCGGCGAACCAGACGACTAATGCGCTCGTTGCAGGCTCGACCGAGACCGAGACGTGGTCCAATGCGTGGGTCGCGGTGGCGGGCACCCACCGCCTGGAGGTCTGCTCCGACGTCGGGTTGGCGATCACCGAGTCGGACGAGACAAACAACTGCACGACGATGACCTTCACGGTCGCGAGCGCCGCCCCCACCGGCCTCGTCGCCGCCTACAGCTTCAACCAGGGATCGGGGACCACCGTCACCGATTCCTCCGGCAACAACAACAACGGCAATTTGGCCGGGACGGTCCTACCCACGTGGACCACCCCGGGCAAGTACAACGGCGCCTTGTCGTTCAACGGTACCTCCGCACGTGTAAACGTCCCCAACTCATCCTCCCTGCAGCTCACGACTCCGCGATGACGCTCGAGGCCTGGGTGAGGCCCACGACCGTCACGAGCGCCTGGCGCGACGTGATCGAGAAGGGCAACGACAACTACTACCTGATGGGGACCTCCAGCAGCGCAGGCACGCCAGTAGGTGCAGCGATCATCGGGGGTACCAAGGCGAAGGCCTTCGGCACCTCGGCGCTCGTGACCGGCACCTTCACCCACCTCGCGGTCACCTACGACGGGACGACGGTCAGGTTCTACGTGAACGGGTCCCTGGTCGCCACCAAGACGGCCACCGGTGCCATCTCGACCTCGACCGGCCCCCTGCAGATCGGCGGGGACAGCATCTACGGCCAATTCTTCTCCGGGGCGATCGATGAGGTTCGTGTCTACAACACGGCCCTCACCCAGGGCCAGATCCTGACCGACATGGCGACCCCTATCGGATCGGGGGCTCCGACACCCAGGCGCCCACCCGGCCGCCGTCAGCCACCATCACCGCCACGGCGGTGAGCTCGAGCCAGATCAACCTCAGCTGGACGGCCGCCCAGGACAACGTGGGCGTGACGAGCTACCGGGTCGAGCGCTGCCAGGGCACGGGGTGCGCCAACACCCTCACCAACTTCGCCCAGATCGGGGCCGTCAACGGGAACCCCCCGGCCACGACCTACCCTGACACGGGTCTCACGGCGAGCACCGCCTATAGCTACCGGGTCCTTGCGACCGACGCCGTGCCCAACCTGAGCGCCTACTCGAACATCGCGACCGCGACGACCCAAGCCTCCTCCGACACCTCGCCGCCCAACCCGGGGCCGACCGAGCCTCGGCGCCACCGCGGTGAGCTCGAGCCAGATCAACCTCAGCTGGACGGCCGCCCAGGACAACGTGGGCGTGACGAGCTACCGGATCGAGCGCTGCCAGGGCACGGGGTGCGCCAACACCCTCACCAACTTCGCCCAGATCGGGGCCGTCAACGGGAACCCCCCGGCCACGACCTTACCCTGACACGGGTCTCACGGCGCAGCACCCCCTACAGCTACCGGGTCCTTGCGACCGACGCCGTGCCCAACCTGAGCGCCTACTCGAACATCGCGACCGCGACGACCCTCTCCGGCGCGGGAGGCGGCCCAACCGGCCTCGTCGCCGCCTACAGTTTCAACCAGGGATCGGGCACAACCGTCACCGATGCGTCGGGCAACAACAACAACGGCACGCTCGCAGGGACGGTTCTACCCACGTGGACCACCTCCGGGAAGTACAACGGCGCCCTGTCGTTCAACGGCATCTCCGCACGCGTGAACATCCCCAACTCGTCGTCCCTGCAGCTCACCACCGGGATGACGCTCGAGGCCTGGGTGAGACCCCACGACCGTAACGAGTACCTGGCGCGACGTGATCCAGAAGGGCAACGACAACTACTACCTGATGGGGACTTCGAGCAGCGCAGGCAAGCCAGCAGGTGCCGCGATCATCGGGGGCACCAAGGCGAGGGTCTTCGGCACCTCGGCACTCGCGACCAGCACCTTCACGCAACTCGCGGCCACCTACGACGGGACGACGGTCAGGTTCTACGTGAACGGATCCCTGGTCGCGACCACGACGGCCACCGGTACGATCGCGACCTCGACCGGCCCGCTGCAGATCGGCGGGGACAGCATCTACGGCCAGTTCTTCTCTGGGGTGATCGACGAGGTCCGCATCTACAACAAGGCCCTCACCCAGACCCAGATCCAGACCGACATGGCGACCCCTGTCGGATAAGGGGGGCCGAGGCTGCCCGCCGCAGCGCTGAGAAGGCTGTGCCCAAGCAAAGGCAGGCGGGCTTCAGTTCGAGCCTACTGGCAAGCCCGGACGGTCTGTCACCACCCGCGGGTAGCTTCGAACGATGATTGAGGACGATGCCGACCCAGGCCGACTTCTCAACCTGATCGAGCTACGTGCCCGTGACTTCATCGTCGGAGAGAGCGGGCCGAGCAAGTGGATCCGGTGGGGTCGGCTCATGGGTCTCGTCGAGGCTGGAGCGATCCACTGGTACTGGCCCGCTCAGATGGTGCAGCGGGTCGCCGACGCGGCGTGGAACCGCACGTCGCCTCGGCGGATCGTGAAGATGCTCGCGAGGATCTCAAGAGACCCGTCGGACTGACTGACCGAGGCTGGCGATCAGCCGACCACCCGCCGAAGCGTCTCCATCATGTGCAACCGAGCCACCTCATCGACCTCCAAGTCGGTCAGCACCTCCGCCAGCCACTCGGCGTCGGCACGCTGGTGGCCAGCCGTCCGATCAGCGCGGCGCGGTCGAGTCACCTCATTCAGCAGAGTCGCTTCCATGTACTCCTGTCATGCGAGTCGCCGAACGGGATCGACGCGAACCTGATGAAGGATCGGTACAGGAATCGATGCAGGCATGCCACTCGGGATCTGCAATGAAAGTGGGTGTTGATCGGCCCACCTGCGTCGAATTGGCATTCCCTCAGGACCGATACGTGGCCGCTGCGATCGAGGGAGAGCACCGACAGGACATCCCCGGAAGCGTGACCTGTGCAACCCGTCCCATGCGCTGTAACAAGACCGCCTACATACAGGGTCGGAGGGTGCGCGACCGGCTGACACCCAGCTTCCGCAGCAGGAGCCGCGACGCCGAATGCCGCGACGAGAACAA
Organism: uncultured Actinomycetes bacterium; assembly: GCA_963695975.1. GTDB lineage: Bacteria > Actinomycetota > UBA4738 > UBA4738 > HRBIN12 > JBBQVZ01. The sequence continues at coordinate 231,063 of CAVOIB010000009.1, forward strand.
CGAATGCGAGAGCAACGGTCTTCATCTCGCCCTCCTTCTCCCAGCGTCCATCCGAATGGACCATGGATCGCGGACGCCTCAGTTGTGCCCGACTGCCCACGCGCAAGCCTGTCCGCCGCGACGGACAAAGCTAGCGATGACTTGGATACCGAACCGATGGAGGCCTCTGAAATTAAGCCCGTACCTACCTTGCAGATCCGTCCTTCCACCGCCTCCCACGACCGGACCGCGAGGGTCGTGCACCCACACGGGGACCCGACGCGCACATGCGCTGAACCCGTCGGGTGCTCTCACCCTTCCTACAGCCGAGCGCGCCGGGTAGTTGTTGGGACCCACCCACACGGTCACGCTTCGAGGGTGAGGCGTCCGCGAAGGAGCAGAGGGATGAGGTGCCACGCTCGGGTGGACGGACCGATTCGCGTCGCACCGGCCACATGCATGACTGATGCAAGACCGATCGCCACGACGACTGCCATGACCACGGTCGTCTTCAGCTTCATCGTGGCTGCCCCTTCCGCACCTCGTTCCGCAAGTCAAGCCGTGAGGACCAGCGCAGGTCAAGGGGCCAAACCGCCCAGGGGCATGGAGGCACCGGGACCTAGTTCACGCTGCGATTGCGCCAACAATGACCTGAAGCGCCTCGACCATGTGCAGCCGCGCGACCTCGTCCACCTCCAGATCGATCAGGACTTCCGCCAGCCACTCCGTGTCGGCTCGTTGGTGCAGCGGGGGGCTGGTCCAGGGTTGGGCTGTTGTCCCAGGTCAGAAAGTTTCGCCAGCGTCGGGTCAGGACGACTTGGTATTGATACGGACAGGGCTCGTGACCAATTCGTGACCAAAGGATCCTTGATGGCCCGGGAGATTGAGTCGGCGACGGCGAGCGTTCTCACGGAGATCTGTGGACTGCCATTGCCTACGCCTGATTGGTTGATCCGACCGGGGCGATCGCAGTGCCTCCGTG
>CAVOIB010000010.1:0-556445 GCA_963695975.1 uncultured Actinomycetes bacterium
ACAGTGTGTCGAAAGCCAGTGCCTTCCCGTCAGCTGGGAGGCGCGGTTCGCCGTGCCTCAGAGTTGCAGCAGACGGTTGTGTACTGAAACCGTCCGGACAATCGGGCGGGATCAGCTGAAATCGGTCCGAGGGGTGTGCTACCCCGCGGGTCGACTCCAAACCGAAAACGAACCCTTGGGCTCTCGGGCTCAGGGACTTCGGATTCTCTACGGAGAGTTTGATCCTGGCTCAGGACGAACGCTGGCGGCGTGCTTAACACATGCAAGTCGAGCGAGAGCCGGCAGAGGGGTAACCCTTTGCCGGGGACAGCGGCGAACGGGTGCGTAACACGTGGGCAACCTGCCCCTGACTCTGGGATAAGCCCGGGAAACCGGGTCTAATACCGGATACTCTCGCGGAGCCTCATGGCTCTGCGAGGAAAGATCCGTCGGTCAGGGATGGGCCCGCGGCCTATCAGCTTGTTGGTGGGGTAACGGCCTACCAAGGCGACGACGGGTAGCTGGTCTGAGAGGACGACCAGCCACACTGGAACTGAGATACGGTCCAGACTCCTACGGGAGGCAGCAGTGGGGAATATTGCACAATGGGCGCAAGCCTGATGCAGCGACGCCGCGTGAGGGATGACGGCCCTCGGGTTGTAAACCTCTTTCGGCAGGGACGAAGCGCAAGTGACGGTACCTGCAGAAGAAGTCCCGGCTAACTACGTGCCAGCAGCCGCGGTAAGACGTAGGGGACGAGCGTTGTCCGGATTCATTGGGCGTAAAGAGCGCGTAGGCGGCTGCGCAAGTCGGTTGTGAAACTCCGGGGCTCAACCCCGGAACTGCGTCCGATACTGCGTGGCTAGAGGTAGGTAGGGGAGATCGGAATTCCTGGTGTAGCGGTGAAATGCGCAGATATCAGGAGGAACACCGGTGGCGAAGGCGGATCTCTGGGCCTTACCTGACGCTCAGGCGCGAAAGCTAGGGGAGCGAACAGGATTAGATACCCTGGTAGTCCTAGCCGTAAACGTTGGGTGCTAGGTGTGGGCGGATATCGACCCCGTCCGTGCCGAAGCTAACGCATTAAGCACCCCGCCTGGGGAGTACGGCCGCAAGGCTAAAACTCAAAGGAATTGACGGGGGCCCGCACAAGCGGCGGAGCATGTGGCTTAATTCGAAGCGACGCGAAGAACCTTACCTGGGCTTGACATGCGGGGTGAAACCGTAGAAATACGGCGCTCCTCGGAGCCCGCACAGGTGGTGCATGGCTGTCGTCAGCTCGTGCCGTGAGGTGTTGCCTTAAGTGGCGCAACGAGCGCAACCCCTGTCCTTAGTTGCCAGCGGGTGATGCCGGGAACTCTAGGGAGACTGCCGGTGCCAAACCGGAGGAAGGTGGGGATGACGTCAAGTCATCATGCCCCTTATGTCCAGGGCTGCACACATGCTACAATGCGCGATACAGAGGGTTGCGATCCCGTAAGGGGGAGCGAATCCCAAAAAGTCGCGCTCAGTTCGGATCGGGGTCTGCAACTCGACCCCGTGAAGTCGGAGTCGCTAGTAATCGCAGATCAGCAATGCTGCGGTGAATACGTTCCCGGGCCTTGTACACACCGCCCGTCACACCACGAAAGTGGGCAACACCCGAAGCCGGTGGCCTAACCCTTTTGGGAGGGAGCCGTCGAAGGTGGGGCTCGCGATTGGGGTGAAGTCGTAACAAGGTAGCCGTACCGGAAGGTGCGGCTGGATCACCTCCTTTCTAAGGAGCCTTTGGCACTTCCGGGGAGCCCTTTGGGGCTCGATGACCCGGCAAGACTCCAGGTCGATGCACCGGCTTTCAACGGACCCCCCAGCCGCCGACGTTCGCGTCGCCCGCCGGGGCCGTCACGCACGACACACTGTTCAGCTTTGAGGGTGCGAGCCCTCGGGCACCTTGAGAACTCGATAGCGAGCGCGAGCATCTATAGTCAAGCGAACAAGGGCTAACGGTGGATGCCTAGGCGCCAGGAGCCGATGAAGGACGCGTCTGGCTGCGAAAAGCTTCGGGGAGCTGTCGAGAGAGCTATGATCCGGAGATGTCCGAATGGGGAAACCCGGCTGGGGTCATGCCCAGTCACCCAGGTCTGAATACATAGGGCCTGCGGAGGGAACCGCCCGAAGTGAAACATCTCAGTAGGGCGAGGAAGAGAAAGCAACCGCGATTCCCCTAGTAGCGGCGAGCGAACGGGGATCAGCCTAAACCGGTGTGGTGGTAAAGCCCGATGGCGTTGCCATGCCGGGGTCGTGGGACCCACATGAACCTGCATCGGAGGGTTCAAGGAGTGACAAATCCGACACCTAGTCGAAGGCCATGGAACGGGCCGTCACAGAAGGTAACAACCCTGTAGACGAAAGGTGAACGGACTCCTCGTGGGGATCCCGAGTAGCACGGGACCCCTGAAATCCCGTGTGAATCTGGGGGGACCACCCCCTAAGGCTAAACACTACCTGGCGACCGATAGTGAACTAGTACCGTGAGGGAAAGGTGAAAAGCACCCCGGGAGGGGAGTGAAATAGTACCTGAAACCGTGAGCCTACAAGCTGTCGGAGCCTCGATCTGGGTGACCAGGACGGGGTGACGGCGTGCCTTTTGAAGAATGAGCCGGCGAGTTAGCGGTATGTGGCAAGGTTAACCGTTCTCGGGAAGCCGAAGCGAAAGCGAGTCCTAACCGGGCGAAGAGTCGCATGCCCTAGACCCGAAGCCGAGTGAGCTAGCCATGGGCAGGTTGAAGCGAGGGTAAGACCTCGTGGAGGACCGAACCCACCAGGGTTGAAAACCTGGGGGATGACCTGTGGTTAGGGGTGAAAGGCCAATCAAACTCGGTGATAGCTGGTTCTCCCCGAAATGTCTTTAGGGACAGCCTCGGGCGTTCTCCGACGGAGGTAGAGCACTGATTGGGCTAGGGGGCCTACAAGCTTACCGACCTCAGTCAAACTCCGAATGCCGTCGGACCAGAGCCCGGGAGTGAGGGCGCGGGGGCTAAGCTCCGTGTCCGAGAGGGAAACAACCCAGATCGCCAGCTAAGGCCCCTAATTCCATGCTAAGTGGGCAAGGATGTGAGATCGCATAGACAACCAGGAGGTTGGCTTAGAAGCAGCCACCCTTGAAAGAGTGCGTAATAGCTCACTGGTCAAGTGGTCTTGCGCCGACAATGTAACGGGGCTCAAGCATGGAGCCGAAGCTGCGGGATCTCTCATACGACCCGGCCCTGGCGGGAGGCCGCCTGGGTCCAGGTCGAGGGATCGGTAGGGGAGCGTTCTCACGCGAGTGAAGCGGCGGGGTAACCCAGCCGTGGACGCGTGAGAAGTGAGAATGCCGGCATGAGTAGCGAAAGACGGGGGAGGAGCCCGTCCGCCGAATGCCCAAGGGTTCCTGGGGAAGGTTCATCCGCCCAGGGTTAGTCGGGACCTAAGCCGAGGTCGAGAGACGTAGGCGATGGACGACTGGTTGATATTCCAGTACCACCTCACCCGCGCCCAGGCCGAATCCGCGGTACTAAGGGAACCCTTCGGGGCTACCGATCCACGCGGTATTAGGCCAGCGAAGGGGGGACGCAGAAGGGTAGCTCGACCCAGGCGATGGTTGTCCTGGGGTAAGTGTGTAGGGGGGCCCTCAAGGCAAATCCGGAGGGCCGTAACCCTGAGGCACGATGCCGAGCCGCTTCAGGCGAAGCGAGTGATCCCATGCTGCCGAGAAAATCCTCTAGCGAGCTGGTGAGGTGCCCGTACCCCAAACCGACACAGGTGGGCACGTAGAGAATACGAAGGCGATCGAGAGAACCCTGGTTAAGGAACTCGGCAAATTCCATCCGTAACTTCGGGAGAAGGATGACCCCGGTAGGGTGAAGGACTTCGCGTCCTGAGCCCGATGGGGTGGCAGAAACCAGGCCCAAGCGACTGTTTACTAAAAACACAGGTCCGTGCAAAGTCGTAAGACGACGTATACGGACTGACGCCTGCCCGGTGCCGGAACGTTAAGGGGAGGGGTTAGCTCTTCGGAGCGAAGCTCTGAACCTAAGCGCCGGTAAACGGCGGCCCTAACTATAAGGGTCCTAAGGTAGCGAAATTCCTTGTCGGGTAAGTTCCGACCTGCACGAATGGCGTAACGACTTGGGCGCTGTCTCAACCAGGGGCTCGGCGAAATTGCAGTACGAGTAAAGATGCTCGTTACCCGCAGCAGGACGGAAAGACCCCGGGACCTTTACTGCAACTTGATGTTGGGTTTTGGCATGTGTTGCGTAGGATAGGCGGGAGACTGTGAAGCACCGGTTTCGGCCGGAGTGGAGTCACCCTTGAAATACCGCCCTTCACATGTTGGGACTCTAACCCAGGCCCGTGATCCGGGTCGGGGACAGCGTCTGGTGGGCAGTTTAACTGGGGCGGTTGCCTCCTAAAATGTAACGGAGGCGCCCAAAGGTTCCCTCAGTCTGGTTGGCAATCAGACGGCGAGTGCAAGGGCACAAGGGAGCTTGACTGCGAGACCGACGGGTCGAGCAGGAGCGAAAGCTGGGCCTAGTGATCCGACGGCTTCCATGTGGAAGGGCCGTCGCTCAACGGATAAAAGGTACCCCGGGGATAACAGGCTGATCCTTCCCAAGAGTCCATATCGACGGAAGGGTTTGGCACCTCGATGTCGGCTCGTCTCATCCTGGGGCTGGAGCAGGTCCCAAGGGTCGGGCTGTTCGCCCGTTAAAGAGGCACGCGAGCTGGGTTTAGAACGTCGTGAGACAGTTCGGTCCCTATCCGCTGTGGGCGCAGGAGATCTGAGAGGAGCTACCCCTAGTACGAGAGGACCGGGGTGGACGAACCTCTGGTGTGCCAGTTGTCGCGCCAGCGGCACGGCTGGTTAGCCACGTTCGGAAGGGATAAGCGCTGAAAGCATCTAAGTGCGAAGCCTTCCTCGAGATGAGATCTCCCACTGGGTCAACCAGGTAAGGCCCCTCGAAGACCACGAGGTTGATAGGCCGGAAGTGGAAGCACGGCAACGTGTGGAGCTGACCGGTACTAATAGGCCGAGGGCTTGACTTCGCTCGCGCTCGCTATCGGTTTCTCGGGCTTCTGCTCGAGGGACGCGCCCTCAACTCCGTCGGATCCTTCACGCGATCCGAGACACCGTTTCGGTGGCCATAGCGGAGGGGAAACACCCGGTCCCATCCCGAACCCGGAAGTTAAGCCCTCCAGCGCCGATGGTACTGCCTGGGCGACCAGGTGGGAGAGTAGGTCGTCGCCGGAACATCATTAGAACGGGCCGCCTCCGGGCGGCCCGTTCCGTGCTTCCCGTTAGGCTGGAGCACCGATGGCTAAGCCTCTGCGACCGCGTCCCACCGGTCGGCCCACGCGCTCGCGTGGACCGACCTCACAACTGCCACGCGACATCCTCGACGAGGTGCGGGGCACAGCTCGCCCAACCGACCAGCAGGACGCTATCTCGCGGCTCTCCAGAGCTATCGAACTGCTCGATCGGGGTGATGTGGTTGCCGCCGCGCTCGAGGCCGAGAAGGCCAAGCGCTTCGCCCCTCGCTCCGCTTCGGTTCGGGAGGTACTGGGTCTCGCTCTCTACGGACAGGATCGGTGGAAGGAGGCCCTGACCGAACTGAAGGCCTACAAGCGGATCACTGGGCGTGTCGACCAGAACCATCTGATCGCAGACTGCCTTCGAGGCCTGGGGCGGCCGGCGGAGGCCGTTCCGCTCGCCGAGGAGGAGCTTCGAGGGAGCGCACCGAACGATGCCAAAGCTGAGGCGGTGATCGTCGCCGCATCAGCGCTGGCCGACCAGAAGCGCTTCGCGGAAGCGCTCGCATTCCTGGGCAGAGCGAGGACCCGCGCGGACATCTCCGAGAGCTACACCCTGCGCCTGTGGTACGTGAAGGGCGACATCCTCGCGCGCCTGGGGCGCAAGGAGGAGGCGGCTGCCGAGTTCCGAAAGGTCATGCGGCACGACGCCGCGGCATTCGATGTGGCCGAGCGGCTGGCTCAGCTGGGCTGAGGCTCCCCGCTCTCCTCGAGCTTCTGCAGGTACCGAGCGATCCCCATCGCGTTCATACGGATGCCCGCGAGCGTCTCGAGCCGATCCAGGTCGAGTTGGGCTTCGGCCCCGGTGACGACGTCGCGCGCCGCCTCTCGTGACAGGACCTCGACGATCCGGTCGAGGTCCGCCGACTCACTCATGGCACCGCGCACGGCATCGGTCCACTCACGGAGACGACGGATCGCGAGGTCACAGGTCCGATCGACCTCGGAGATCGGGCCGAAATGCGCGAAGAGGAGCGTCGAGCCCGCGACGGCACGGATCCGTTCGATGCTCCGGATGGCGAGCTCGAGGTCGAAGTCGGGGGGCGGGGTCGCTGGCCTGAGGACCGGGAGGTTCGGAACGTGGATGCCGAGCGCATCTCCCGTGAACACGACATCCGTCGTCTCGTCGACGATCGCGAGATGGTGCGACGCATGGCCTGGCGTGTCGATGGCTCGCAGAGCCCGGTCGCCCAGGGACAGGATCTCGCCGTCGACGAGCACGCGGAGTCGGTCCGCCGGAACCGGTTCGAGGGGACCGAAGAGAGAGGCCATCCGCGCGGGGCCGTACACACGGGTCGCGCTTGCGATCAGGCGGGTCGGATCGGCGAGATGCCGCGCGCCACGCTCATGAACCCACACCGTTGCGTGTGGGAACCGCGCCGCGAGCGCGCCGACGCCGCCAGCGTGATCGAGGTGGATGTGCGTGAGGACGATATGCGCCAAGGTACCGGGCGCGATGCCGAGATGGTCGAGCGCCTGCGTGACCGGCTCGACGGAGGTGCCAGGTCCGGTTTCGATGAGGGCCGGCTCGGCGGCGGAGACCAGGTAGGCGGCTGTGTACCGATCCCGCCCTCCCATGAACGTATCGATCGCGGTGATCCCCTGAGCAACCTCGAACGTGACGGTTCGCATCCGGGCTCCAAGTCTACGGGCGTCCATGTCGGTGCTCGCTGCTAGCGTTCGTCCTGGAAGGAGGAGCCATGGTGACGGTGAACGTCGTCGTCCTCGCGGGCACCGTGGCGGCCGAGCCGGTCGAGCGCCGGATGCCGTCGGGCGATGAGGTCACCGAGCTCCGGCTTTCCGTTCCGGAGGCGGGCAAGCGCCTCCTCCCCCTCCCGATCGCGGTGTGGCACACATCGGTCGGCAAACGGGCGCTGAAGGGGATCGCCAAAGGCGATGACGTGCTGGTCTACGGCACCCTCGCCAGGCGCTTCTACCGGAGCGGCGCCGGAGCGCGGAGCCTCACGGAGGTGGTCGCGACGGGGATCAAGAAGCTGGAGCCGGTGGGGGAGGAACCCTAGGGGGATCCGCGGTCGTCGAGGGGCATCAACGTCATGCCTGTGCGAGGCTTGGGCCAGTAGTAGGTGGACTTCTGCGGCAGCCGCCCCCCGCGCTCGACGACGTTGCGGATGCGCTCTGGCGTGGTCGGCGGGAGGAGGTATGCGCACACGGCCGTTCCGGTTCGTACGGCCGACACCGCTTCCCTTGCGTCCGGTGTGAACCTGAGCTCTTCCGGCGGCACGTGCCCGTCCAAGACATCCCGATGGAGCGCAAGAACGGCAGGGGGGTCGCCGGCGAGAGGGAGGATGCGGAAGGCAACGCCGTCTCGCGAGCCGACCACGAGGCCGATGACCGGCTCGTCGTCGTTCAGTGCGGCGAGAACCCCGTCGAGGTCGTCGACGGCGCGCCCCTGTTCGGGCAGCGAACCGGATCGTTGGATCCGGTGGAAGGGTCCAACGTCGAGCCGTTGCGAGCTCGCGTCCACCATGAACACCAGCAGCCGGTCCCACGGCCCGGGCCCTGTCTGCATTCGCATCTCGTCGCGGTAGGCGAGCGCGGTGGCGTACCGGTGATGTCCGTCCGCGATCAAGAGGTCTCGACCGGCGAGCCATGACGCGATCCGAGCGTCTTCGGCGATCGACCATCGTCGGTGAGTGACCCTCTCGTGGTCCATGGCCTCGGCCTCGGGTGCTGTCTGCACCGTGTGGGTCAAGAGGTCGGCGAGATCGGGGCTGGGTCCGGCGAACGTCATGTACACGGGGGACAGGTGCGTCCGTGTGGCCCGCAACAGACGGAGTCGGTCCTCGAGCGGCCCCGGCATCGTTCGTTCGTGCGGTAGCACCGAGCCGCCCCACTCTTCGAGCTCGAGGGCACAGAGCAGGCCTCGGACGGCTCGCTCCGTCCGATCGCGTTCGAACACCATCTCGTAGACCTGGAACGCCGAACCGCGTCGTCGTAAGACACCGGTCCTGATCCACTCGTCGAGAAGTTCCCCCGCGTGTCTGTACCCGTCTCCGGCCGACGGATCGACGAGGTCGAGCCTGACGATGCTGAAGGCATGAGCCTGGTACTCACGCCGGCGAGCCTCGCTGATAACGTCGTACGGCGGCGCCGTGACGTCGCTCAACGGTCCGGCGACGGCCGGATCGTAGACGAGCGCTTCGAACGGGAAGATGCGAGGCATGCCTCTTGTATAGCAGCGACCGAGGATCGCGCAGGGTTGTGTTCGGAACGCGATCCGGACCTCTGTCGAGCTGATGGAGGTTCTCGCGGACCGATACGAGGCGTTCCTCTTCGACCTAGACGGGGTGATATACCGCGGGTCGGCAGCCATCCCCGAGGCCCCAGTAGCGATCCGCCGCCTCCGCGAGATGGGCAAGCGTGTCGCGTTCGTCACGAACAACTCGGCGCGGACACCCGAGGAGGTTGCCGCGGTGCTCGCGAGCGTCGGCGTCCCAGCCGACCCGGCGGAGATCGAAACGTCGGCGCTTGCGACCGCGAGCCTCTTGGCCGCCCGAGGGGTGCGTGAGGTGTTCGTCGTGGGCGAAGAGGGGATCCGACGAGCGCTCCTGGATCAAGGGATCGCGCTCGCTGGGGCCGATGCGACGGTGACGGATGTCGTGGTCGTGGGATGGGATCGGAGTGTGGACTACGCCAAGCTCAGGACCGCGTCCGTCCTGGTGGAGCGCGGTGCGGCGTTCGTGGCCACCAACGCGGACGCGTCCTTCCCGGCTGCCGACGGCGACTGGCCGGGCGCGGGCGCGCTCCTCGCCGCGATCGAGGCGACCACCGGTGTCCGGGCCGAGGTGATCGGAAAGCCGAACCCGCCGGTCCTGCTCGCCGCGTGGGAGCGGGTCGCGAAGGGACACCCGCTGCTCGTCGGCGACCGGTTGGATACGGACATCGCGGGCGCGGCGCGGGTCGGGTGGGATTCGCTGCTCGTCCTCACCGGGATCTCGCGGGCCGAGGATGTTCAGGGCGCGCTCGCGGCTCCAACCTACGTCGGCGCCGACCTGTCGGCCCTGTTCCGGCCGGCGCCGGACTGAGCCGACGTCGATGAGCGTATGCTGACCGGTGCGTCACCGCTGCCACCGAAGGAGAGCCCATGACGACCCAAGACGACGTTCGCAAGGCGATCGAGGCGGCCATCGGGAACCTGACCCCCGCGAAGGCGCAGGAGCTCGCCAAGAGCTTCTCCGACCCGGGTGCGGCGAAGGAGCAGGTCTCGAAGCTGGCGGGCGACATCCTTCAATGGTCACAGCGAAACCGCGAACGCCTCCGAGAGGCGATCGGTCGCGAGATCGCGGCACAGATGAAGGCGATGGGCGTTGCGACGCAAGCCGACCTGGACGCCGTGAAGAAGCGGGTGCGGGATCTCGAGCGCCGCGCCGGCATGACCGCGTCGGGTCGCAAGACCGCGGCCAAGAAGGCGGCGGCGCGTAAGCCGGCCGCGAAGAAGCCCTCCCCCTCCGACGGATAAGCCCGCGGCGTGCCACGTCGACGACTCGACGCCGAGCTCGTTCGGCGTGGGTTGGTGGGAGATCGATCGGAGGCGCAGGCGGCCGTCGCTGCCGGGCTCGTCACGATAGGCGGGCAGCCCGCCACCACGACCGCCACGATGGTGGGCACCGACGTACCCGTCCGTGTCGCGATCACCGATCGCGAGCACGTTTCGAGGGGCGGGGAGAAGCTCCGGGCGGCGCTCGAACGGTTCCGGGTGGAGGTCACCGACCGTGACTGCCTCGACGCCGGAGCCTCCACGGGAGGGTTCACGGATCGTCTCCTGCAAGCGGGCGCCGCACGCGTGATCGCCGTCGACGTGGGCTACGGTCAGCTCGCTTGGGCGTTGCGGAGCGACCCGCGCGTGACCGTCATGGAGCGAACGAACGTCCGGGAACTGCGTGCGGATGCGCTGCCCTTCATCCCCGATCTGGTCGTCGCCGATCTCTCGTTCGTCTCGCTGCGCACAGCGCTTCCCGCGCTGGCGGATCTGGCCGGCGAGCGCAAGGAGCTCATCGTCTTGGTGAAGCCCCAGTTCGAGGCGTCACCCCGCGTCGTCGGGGAGGGCGGGGTGGTCCGCGATCCGAGCGTGTGGCGGGCGGTGCTGGCCGATGTCATCGCCGCGGCTGGCCAGGTCGGATTGGGTGTGTGGGGTGCGATGGTGTCACCGCTCGCCGGGCGCTCGGGGAACGTGGAGTTCCTCCTGCACCTTGCGGAGGGCTCGACGAGCGACGAGATCGACCTCGACAGGCTCGTGACCGAAGGGGAGGCGCTCGCGCGATGAGCGTGGTGGGCCTCGTGGTACACGAAGGGCGAGAGGCTGCGGTCGCGGCCGCGGCCGACCTCGAGCGTTCGCTCGCCGCCGACGGCGAGCGCGTCGTCGCTGCGGGGGAAGGGCCGATCGCCCAAGGGTTCGATCTCGTCGTGTCGGTGGGCGGCGACGGGACGTTCCTGCGCGCCGCCCACGTCGCCGCGGAGGCCGACTGCCCTGTGCTCGGTGTGAAGGTGGGCCGGCTGGGGTTCCTGACCGAGGTTGAGCCGGCCGAGGCGCTCGCGCTGATCCGTCAGGCACTCACGGGCACGGCGGACATCGAGGAGCGGATCGCCGCGCTCGCCCGGTCTGCGGGCGGCGCGGAGTTCGACGCTCAATGGGGCCTGAACGAGATCATGGTGGAGAAGCGGGCCCGCCACCGGTTGGTGCGGCTCGCGGTCGAGGTCGATGGGACCTACGTCACGACGTTCTCGGCCGACGGTGTGGTCGTGGCGACGCCCACCGGGTCAACCGCCTATTCGTTCTCCGCGCGCGGACCGATCGTGAGCCCGGACGTGCCGTGTCTGGTGCTGACGCCGGTCGCCGCGCACATGCTATTCGACCGGTCGTTCGTCCTGGGTGCCGACCAGCGCGTGACGCTCGAGGTCGTGGGGGACGAGCCGGGGCTGCTCTCAGCGGATGGCCGAGAGAGCGTCGAACTGCCGGTCGGGAGCCGCGCCCTCATCTCCGCAGCCGAGCGTTCGGCCCGGCTGGTTCGCCGTCCGGATGCCGCGGGATTCCTGTCACGGGTCCGGGACAAGTTCGAGCTGCCCGGCGACCCGTCCTCTGACGACTCCGACGGCGATGTCGGTATCGGAGACTAGGCTGCCCGGGTGCTGCGGGAGCTGCACATCGGCGGGCTGGGGGTCATCGAGGACCTCGACTTGGAGCTGGACCCCGGCCTGAACGTCCTGACCGGCGAGACCGGCGCCGGCAAGACCATGGTGACGGTTGGACTCTCGCTGGCGCTCGGCGCCCGCGCCGGAAGCGCACTGGTTCGAGACGGATCCTCCGCGGCGCGCGTCCAGGCGCGCTTCGACGCGCCGGAGGGTGCAGAAGAGTGGCTCGACGACGGCGAGCTGTTGTTGGCGCGGACCGTGAGCGCGGACGGGAAGAGTACGGCCCGGATCGGTGGCCAGCTCGCGACGGCCTCAACGCTCGGGGAGGTAGGGAGGGCGCTCGTCGAGGTGCACGGCCAACATCAAGCACAGCGCTTGCTCGCGCCCGCGGCGCAGACCGCGTTCCTCGACCGGTTCGCGGGCGATGCACACCTGTTCGCCTTGGCCGCGTATCGGGAGACGTTCAACCGCTGGCATTCGACGCGCGTCGCCCTCGCGGAGCTGACTGAGGCGTCGCGGGAGCGGGAGCGGGAGATCGACCTGCTCGGCTACCAGGTGCGTGAGATCGAGGCGATCGGCCCTCATCCCGGCGAGAGCGAGGTCCTGGAGTCTGAGCAGGCGCGGCTCGCCCACGTGGAACGGCTGTTGGAGCAGGCCGCCGTTGCGGAAGATGCCCTCGCTGGAGAGACCTCGCTCGTCGACGGGATCGGGGTCGTGGCGTCCGCGCTGGAGGACGCGGCCCGCCACGATGGCGAGGCAGACGAACTCGCACGCCGAGCCGCCGGCCTCGCCGCCGAACTCGCCGAACTCGCCAGGGACACCCGCTCGTATCGTGAGTCGCTCACGCCCGATCCAGCTCGCCTCCAGCAGGTGCGTGAGCGACTGTCCGCGCTCGGTGGGCTTCGCCGCAAGTACGGCTCGACCGAGGACGAAGTGCTGACCTTCCTCGCGGCGACGTCGGCCCGTCTCGACGTACTCGCTACCGCCGACGAGCGTCTCGATGAGCTGGCGGCGGAGGCCGAGGTGCTCTCGGACTCGCTACGCGAGCGCGGCGCTGTGTTGACGTCGGGGCGAACCGCGGCTGCGCCCGCGCTGGCCCACGCGGTGGAGCGGGAACTGTATGAGCTAGGCATGCCCGGCGCTTCGGTCGAGGTCGTCTTGATGGCTTTGCCCGTCCCCGAGTCGACCGGCTACGAGCGGGCTGAGCTCGGGCTCTCCGCCGCGCCCGGGCAGCGGGTCGCGCCGCTCGCGAAGGCGGCCTCCGGCGGGGAGCTTTCCCGGACGATGCTCGCGTGTCGGAGCGTCTTGGCCGACCTGGACGACATCCCGACGCTTGTATTCGATGAGGTGGATGCCGGGATCGGGGGAGAGGCGGGGTTGGCCGTCGGGCGCCGGCTCGCGTCCTTGGCGCAGGGCCGCCAGGTGCTGGTCGTGACGCACCTTCCACAGATCGCCTGCTTCGCGGACAGGCACATCTTCGTCGACAAGCAAGCGGGGACCGCGACGGCCCGCGTGCTCGACGACGACGAACGCATCCGGGAACTCTCTCGGATGCTCGCCGGGCTCACCGGGAGCGACGGTGCCATCACACACGCCGAGGAGCTGCTCGCCGCCGCGTCGGCGACCCGCACGCGCTGAATCCCTCTGGAGGGTGGGGATTGCCCCAGGCAAGCCGACACGTCAGCTACCCTGCTGGGGGCTTAGCGGATGGTTGAAGCGCCGAACGCGGTCCACCGGAGGAAGGAGCTCACACGTCGACGTCCAGAACCCGAGGGGTGCGTCGGCGACCCGCACGGCGGGCGCGGACTAGAGCCGGCGTAGCGCGGGTGGATCGCCGCACGAAGGATCTCGTCGCGCGCGCGAACCCGGGCGACGTGGCCGTCATCGACCACGAGGACCTCGATCGGATCGCCGCCGAGGCGTTGGTAGACGCCGGCGTGTCAGCCGTCGTGAACGCGTCCGCCTCGATCAGCGGCCGCTACCCGAACCTTGGCCCCTTGATCTTGACCGAAGCGGGGATCCCGCTGATCGATCGGGTCGGGCCGCTGCTCCTGCAGAAGATCCGGGAGGGCGACGAACTCCGGCTGGACGACGATCGCGTCTTCCGGGGCGAGCGTCTCGTCGCCGTCGGGATCCGTGAGAGCCGTGCAGCGGTCCTCGCCGACATGGAGGCTGCACAAGCGTCCCTGGGCGAGCGGTTCGAGAGCTTCGCGCGCAACACGCTCGAATACATGCAGGACGAGCGGGACCTCCTCTTCGGTGGCGCGGGGCTCCCCGATCTGCGGCACGAGATGGCGGGGCGCCCCGTGCTGGTGGTCGTCCGGGGATATAGCTACCGGGAAGACCTCGCGACGCTCGGCGCGTACATCCGCGACGTGCGTCCGGTGCTTGTCGGGGTCGACGGGGGGGCCGACGCGCTCCTCGACGAGGGGTATACGCCGGACATCATCCTCGGCGATATGGACAGCGTCTCCGACCGAGCGTTGGGGCTCGCGCTCACACGGCGGCGACGTCGGCCGCCGACTGAATTGGTGTTGCATGCGTACGCCGACGGCCATGCGCCGGGACGGATGAGGCTGGAACAACTCGCGGTCCCGTACACGGTGGTTCGGTCGGCCGGCACCAGTGAAGACGTGGCCTTCCTCCTGGCGCACGAGAAGCGTGCCGACCTGATCGTCGCGGTCGGCACCCACGGCAACCTGCGTGAGTTCCTGGACAAGGGCCGGGGCGGCATGTCGAGCACGTTCCTCGTCCGGCTGCGGGTCGGAGAGACGCTCGTCGACGCGAAAGGCGTCTCGCGCATCTACACAGGTCGTGGCTTCCGCGCGCGGGACGCGATGCTTCTGGTCGGCTCCGCGTTGTTCGCGATGTTCGTCGTGGTGTGGTTCTCGCCTTCGTTACGGCTCTACTGGGACCTGCTCGTCGAACAGCTCCGCCAGTGGTTGTTCCACGTGAAGGAGCTGCTGTGATCTCATGGCGCTACCACCTGGTGTCGATCGTCGCGGTCTTCTTGGCACTGGGTCTGGGCGTGCTCACCGGAACCACCGTCCTCAACGACAACCTCGTGCGGAGCCTCAAGGCGCAGACGCGGACGCTCAGGGCTGACCTTGATGAGCTGCGCGCTTCGGTCGGAGATCTGCGATCTCAGTTGGGCACGATGGGGGCGTTCGCCGAGCAAGCGATGCCCTACCTGGTGGGCGACCGGCTCGCCACGAGACAGGTGGTCGTCGTCACGCAGGACGGGGTCGATGACAGCGCCCTGGCGCAGGGGCGGCGAGCGCTCGATCTGGCGAGCGCGGAGGTGCTGACCACCTTGACGGTACGTCCGGCGATGGCGGCGGCGACTCCCACCGCTCAGCGCGATCTGGCGCGGCTCTTGGGATTGCCCGACGGGACGGATCCCGATCAACTGACCACGATGATGGCGCAGTCGCTGGCCCGGCGCCTGGCGGAGGATCCAACGACCCTGACACCTTCGACGGACGTGCTCGGCGAGCTCCTGTCGCAGGGGTTCCTCACGGCGTCCGCGCCCGGTATCTCCGATGCGACGCTCCTTGAGATCGGTGGACGCGGCCAGCTCATCGTCGCGATCGGTGGCTCGACCGAGGCGCTGATCCCCAGTTCGTCGGCGTTCATGGAACCGTTCGTCGCTTCCCTCGCCGATCTCGGGGTGACGACGGGGGCGGGGGAGAGCCTCGCGTCGACCGACGGATTCGTGCAGGGCGTCCGGACAGCGGTGGACTCCTCGGCGACGGTGCTGGTGACCATCGACGACGTCGACCTTCCGATGGGCGGCTCCGCGCTCGTGCTGGGGCTCCGGGAAGCAATCGTGGAGGGAACCGGCGGTGACTACGGCGTGAAGACGGGCGCATCGCGGCTGCTCCCCCCGCCGCCATGAGCCAGGGCCGTCTGGGGCGCACGGTGGCGTTGGTGCCGGCCCGCGACGAGGAGCGCACCGTGGGCGAGACCGTCGTTGCCCTCCTCGGACTCATGGTGGACGAGGTGGTGGTCGTCGACGACGGGTCGGGGGACGCGACCTCTTCGGTCGCACTGACGGCCGGCGCCACGGTCCTGAGGATCCCCAGACACACCGGCAAGGGGGGAGCGCTTGAGGGCGCGCTCCACCGACTGCCAAGCGCAGATCTCTGGTTACTGGCCGACGCCGATCTCGGACCCACTGCGGCCGGGCTCGCCGGGCTGCTCGAGGTGATCGCCGCCGGGAGGGCCGACATGGCGATCGCCATCTTGCCGCCGCAGGGGGCAGCTGGGTTCGGGGCTGTGAAGCGCGCGTCCGCCGCGTCGATCCGCCGCCTCTCGGGGTTCCGGGCCGAGGAGCCGCTGTCTGGTCAGCGTGCACTGACGGGAGGCTGCCTCGCGGCGGTTCGCCCCCTGGCACGGGGGTTCGGGGTTGAGACCGCGATGACCATCGATGCGGTGCGTGCGGGCCTCCGCGTCGTCGAGGTGCCGGTCCCAGGGCTCGCCCACCGCGCGACGGGCCGCTCGTTCTCGGGCTTCATGCACCGGGGTCGCCAGGGCGTGCAGATCGGTCGAGCGGTCGCCTCACGGGTGGTGCACCTGCGATGAGGGCGCGCCTGCTCGTCGAGAACCATCGTGGCGTCGTGGTGCCCCGAACGCTCGGCCTGTGGCTCGCTCTCGCCGCGGTGGTGTCGACCGCCCTGGTGGCCTGGACGCAGCCGGACGGCCCGGTCGCACGTCCGGGGTGGGGTGCCCTAGCCGCCACGCTCTTGGTGTTCGGCGCGGGGCTGGTCGACGATCTTGTGGAGGGCGGGCCTCGCGGCATCCGCGATCATCTCCTCGCGTTCACCAGGGGCCGGGTGAGCTCGGGCATCGTGAAGCTCGTCGTGATACCGGGAGCGGCGATCGTCGCCATCGCCCTGCAGGCGGGCGGATCGGGCCTCGTCCGCCTGGCAGGCGTCGTGCTGATCGCCGGTTGCGCCAACGTCTGGAACGGACTCGACGTACGCCCCGGACGGGCACTCAAGTTCGCGCTGGTCGCGATGATCGGCCTTGTCGGCGTGCCGCTTCGGCTGCTCCCAACGCTCCCGCTCCTCGCGCTCGGGAGCGCGGGCGCGCTCTGGCCGGACCTCCGCGAACGGGCGATGCTCGGGGATGGCGGCGCGAACCTCCTTGGCTTCACGATCGGTTTGGGGCTCTACCTCGTCCTGCCCGCCTGGGGTGTCGTGACCGCGGCGATGATCGCCGTTGGGCTGAACGTCGTCGCGGAGACGGCGACGCTTTCGCGCGTCATCGACGCCCTGCCGCCCGTGCGGTGGTTCGATGGGCTGGGAAGGCTCCCGGGCTCAGAAGTCTGAGCCCGCGGCAACTTCGCGACCGGATCCTGCCGGCGCGGAGGTCTCGTCTGCTAGGCTCGCGTCCCGTGGTGAGATCGCAACCGAAGTTCATCTTCGTCACGGGCGGAGTCGCCTCCGGCCTCGGGAAAGGGATCACCAGCGCCTCCCTCGGCCGCCTCTTCAAGTCCCGCGGGTTGAAGGTCGCCATCCAGAAGCTCGACCCGTACATCAACGTCGATCCGGGCACGATGAACCCCTTCGAGCACGGCGAGGTGTTCGTGCTTGACGACGGCTCCGAGACCGATCTCGACCTGGGGCATTACGAGCGGTTCGTCGACGAGGATCTGCACCGCGGCTCGAACTTCACGACAGGCGCCGTCTACTCGAGCGTGATCGCGAAGGAACGGCGAGGCGACTACCTGGGGAAGACCGTACAGGTCATCCCGCACATCACCGACGAGATCAAGGAGCGGATCAAGGCGCTCGCCGAGACCGAGGCCGCGGACCTCGTCGTCGTCGAGATCGGCGGCACCGTTGGCGACATCGAGTCGCTGCCGTTCCTGGAGGCCGTCCGCCAGCTGCGTAACGAGGTGGGCCGCGACAACTGCGCGTTCGTGCACGTCTCGCTGATGCCGTTCATCGGCCCATCCGGGGAGCTGAAGACCAAGCCGACGCAGCACTCGGTGAAGGAGCTGCGATCGCTCGGTCTACAGCCCGATGTCATCGTCTGCCGCTCGGATCGGCCGATCGGGCGGAACCTCAAGGAGAAGATCTCGCTGCTATGCGACGTGCCCATCAGCGGGGTGATCTCGGCGGTTGATGCAGCGTCGATCTACAAGGTGCCGCTCGTGCTGCATCGGGAAGGTCTCGACGCGGAGATCGCCCGCCATCTCCGCGTCGACGCCGAGCCCGACCTCACCGAGTGGGAGACGCTCGTCGAGCGCATCGACCGCGCGAACGAGCCCGTCACGATCGCGGTCGTCGGCAAGTACGTGAACCTCCGGGACGCGTACCTGTCGGTGACGGAGGCTCTGAAGCACGGAGGCTTCGCCCACGGTGCCGCCGTGGAGATCGCATGGGTGGCCTCGGATGACCTGGGGGGAGCGGCGACCGAAGAGGCGCTCGCCGGGGCGGACGGCGTCCTGATCCCGGGTGGGTTCGGCGTCCGCGGTGTCGAGGGGAAGGTGGCCGCCGTTCGATTCGCTCGTGAGCATCGCGTACCGTTCCTGGGTATCTGCCTCGGGCTCCAGTGCGCGGTGATCGAGTTCGCACGACACGTCTGTGGGCTGGAGGGGGCAAACTCGAGCGAGTTCGATCCGGCCACACCCCACGCGGTGATCGATCTCTTGCCTGAGCAGAAGAACATCACCGACATGGGCGCCACGATGCGCCTCGGCGCGCAGCCCTGCTACATCGTGCCCAACACGCTCGCCGAGAAGTGCTACGGGCTCCCGGTCGTGGAGGAGCGCCACCGGCATCGCTGGGAGGTGAACCCCGCGTACCATCAGATCCTGCAAGACGGGGGCTTGGTGCTATCCGGCAACTCGCACAACGGGCGGCTGACCGAGATCATCGAGCTCCCTGATCATCCGTTCTTCATTGCGGGACAGTTCCATCCCGAGCTCCGTTCGCGTCCGACGCGACCGCACCCGCTCTTCGGGGAGTTCGTCGGCGCCGCACAGGCTCACCGCAGGGCTCGCTCAGAGCGCTCGGTCTCCGTCGGCTGACGGGCTGAGGGCCGTGCCCGAGCCGCTCGAGAGCCGGCAAGCATTCGCAGGACATGTGGTTCGGCTCGACATCGAATCCTGGGAGGGTCATCCGCCGTACGAGGTGGTGCACCATCCCGGTGCCGCGGGGGTCCTCGCGCTCACGCCTGACCGTCAGGTGATCCTGGTGAAGCAGTTCCGGCCACCCGTCCGGGACGTCCTCACGGAGATCCCCGCAGGCATCCTGGACGTCGACGGTGAGGACGCGCTCACGTGTGCGTCGCGCGAGCTCTTCGAAGAGACGGGATACCGCCACGACGCGATCGAGTTCCTCGCTGGCTACTACGCGTCGGCCGGGTTCACCGACGAGTACGTCCACCTCTTCTGGGCGCGCGCGCACGCCGAGCCGATAGGCGACCCGGAGGGCGGGATCGAGGTCGTCTTGATGCCGCTCGAGCGGATGGTGGCCGCGGCGCGCGCCGGACGCGTGCGCGACGTGAAGACCGCTCTCGCGCTGCTGCTCGCCGCCGGCCGGCCACCACTGCCGTGAACGGCCCGAGCCTTCGGTAGGCTTCGGAAGGACCAGGGGGCGCGGATGATCGTCGGGATCCCGACGGAGGTCAAAGACAACGAGTTCCGGGTCGCGGCGACCCCCGAGGGGATCCGCGAGCTCGTGCACGCGGGCCACCGTGTCGTCGTTCAGTCAGGTGCCGGCGACGGGTCGGCGATCGCCGATGACGGCTTCACCGCGGCTGGTGCGGAGATCGCGCCTGACGCCGATGAGGTGTTCGCAGCGGCGGACATGATCCTCAAGGTGAAGGAACCGCAGCCGGAGGAGTACGAGCGGTTCCGCGAGGGGCAGACGCTCTTCACCTATCTCCATCTGGCGGCAGACGAAACGCTGACGAGGTTCCTGATGGATCGGAGGGTCGCCGCGGTCGCCTACGAGACCGTACAGACGCCTGACGGCCGTCTCCCGCTCCTCGCGCCGATGTCGGAGATCGCCGGACGGATGGCGCCCCACTGTGGAGCGACGAACCTGGAGCGGCCGAAGGGCGGTCGGGGCGTGCTCATGGGAGGCGCCTCGGGCGTGTCGCCCGCGCGCGTCGTCGTCCTGGGCGCCGGGATGGCCGGGACGAACGCTGCCTGGATCGCCGCGGGGATGGAGGCCGAGGTCTCGATCGTCGACAAGAACGTGCATCGGCTCAGGTTCGTGGACCAGATCTGGCGGGGAAGGATCCAAACGGTGATGTCCAGCGGCCTCGCGGTCGAGCGGCTGGTGACGGAGGCCGACCTGGTGATCGGCGCCGTGCTCGTGCCCGGCGCCAAAGCTCCCCATCTCGTCACCGAGGCCATGGTCGGCGGGATGCAGCCGGGTGCCGTCGTCGTGGACATCTCGATCGATCAAGGCGGTTGCTTCGAGACGTCCCACGTCACGACGCACTCCGCGCCGACGTTCGTATCACACGACGTCGTCCACTACTGCGTCGGGAACATGCCGGGCGCCGTTCCACGTACCTCCACGTACGCGCTCACGAACGTGACGATCCAGTACGCGGCCCAGATCGCGAACCGCGGGCTGAAGGAGGCCATCAGGATCGACGCGGCGCTCGCGCTCGGGGTGAACGTGTATGAGGGGTCGGTAACGAACGCGCGGATCGCCGAGGCGCACGGCCTGGGGTTCACGGAACTCGGGGCGATCATCGACGGGCGCGGCTAACAGCGCTGGGGGCGGCCGCGCGATGAGGGCAGTGCTGGCGGACTGGGCTGAGCGGTACCTGGACCACCTGGTCGTCGAGAGGGGCCTCTCGTCCAACACGCTCGTCGCGTACCGGCGCGACCTCCGTCGATACGTCGAGTTCTGCGACAAGCGGGGCATGCGAACGCCCGCCGACATCGATGAGTCCGTCGTCCGGTCATTCGTTGCGTCGGTGTCGGCGTCCACATGGGGCGACGAGCGCGCCTACAGCGCGCGCACCGTAGCGCGGACGCTCTCGTCGGTGCGCTCGTTCCATCGATTCCTCCTCCGGGAAGGTGCGGTGGAGCATGATCCGGCCACGGGGGTGATCCAGCCGAAGCTTCCCCGCGCGCTCCCGCATCCGCTGCCGCTCGACGACGTCACACGCCTGCTCGACGCGCCTGACCCGGCGACGACCGTCGGACTGCGTGATCGAGCGATCCTCGAGCTGCTGTACGGGGCGGGACTGCGGATATCCGAGCTCGTCGGACTCGACATCGACGACGTCGATCTCGAGGAAGGGTTCCTCCGCGTGCTCGGGAAAGGTGGGAAGGAGCGGGAGGTTCCGCTCGGCCGGTACGGCCGGGACGCGGCACAGGCGTACCTCACCCGCACCCGCCCGTCGTTCGCGTCTGGCTCGAGCCGGGCCGCGTTCTTCCTCAACCAACGCGGTGGCCGCCTCTCGCGCCAGAGCTGCGCCCGCCTGTTGGCGACGTACGTGGAGCGGAGCGGGATCCGGCGGCACGTCACCCTGCATACGCTGCGCCATTCGTTCGCTACCCATCTGCTCGAGGGTGGCGCAGACGTCCGTGTGGTACAGGAACTGTTGGGGCATGCGAGCGTAGCCACGACGCAGATCTACACCCTCGTGACGAAGGACCACCTGCGTGAGGTGTACTACACGTCGCATCCTCGCGCGCGGCGAGGCACCGATGGAGGGAGATGACATGGCGGACCGCGTGTTCGTCGAAGGGATCCGAACACAGCTGGAGGCACACCGAGCTCACCTCCGCGAAGAGATCGAGGAGCAGGGCGCGGACCCCGAAGCCGACGAGGTGGCGTTCGTCGACGATGCCGGTTTCTCCGATCGCTCGCACAGCACGGAGGAGCGCTCGCGGTTGATCTCCGTCGTGCGGGCGCTTCGGTCGAACCTTCGCGACGTGGACCGCGCGCTCGCCAAGATCGACGCCGGCACGTACGGCGCGTGCGAGAGCTGCGGCAAACCCATCGCGCCCGAACGGCTCGAGGCGCTCCCGTGGGCGGTGCTCTGCATCGACTGTAAGCAGAAGGGAGTGCCCGGGTGAGTCCGCCGGAAGGCCGCGTACTGCGCGTCCTGCTCGTGGTCTGCGACTCCTGGGGGGTCGGAGATGCGCCGGACGCCGAGGAGTACGGGGATGTCGGCGCGAACACGCTCGGGAACGTCGCGAAGGCGGTGGGGAAGATCGACGCGCCGAACCTCGAACGGGCGGGGCTCGGGCACCTGACGCCGATCGCGGGGGTCGAGCCGCGCGCCGACGTGGGCGCAGCATATGGAAGGGCGACCGAACGGTCCGCTGGCAAGGACACGACAACCGGGCACTGGGAGATGATGGGCATCCGCCTGGACCGCGCGTTTCCCCTCTATCCGAAGGGGTTCCCGCCAGAGATCGTCGAGCCGTTCGAAAACGCGATCGGACGCTCGATCCTGGGCAACGTCCCGGCGTCGGGCACCGAGATCGTTGCCGCGCTCGGCGAGGAGCATCTGCGCACCGGGAGTCCGATCGTGTATACGAGTGGGGACTCGGTCTTCCAGATCGCGTGCCACGAGGACGTCGTCCCACTGGCGACGTTGTACGAGTGGTGCCGGGTGGCGCGCAGGCTGCTCACCGGGGAGCACGCCATCGGCCGCGTCATCGCTCGCCCGTTCGTCGGCGAAGCCGGAAGCTTCGTCCGCGCTCCGGAGCGGCGCGACTTCTCGCTTCCGCCACCCGGCCCGACCGTCCTCGACCGGCTCCAGGAGGAGGACGTCCCCGTCTACGGCGTCGGCAAGATCCGCGACATCTTCTGCGGACAGGGGATCGCCGAGGGGCGTTACTCGGACTCGAACGACCACGGCGTCGACCTCACGCTCGAGTACCTCGCCCGTCCGGGTCCCGCGTTCGTGTTCACGAACCTCGTCGACTTCGATTCCAAGTACGGGCATCGGAACGACGCCGCCGGGTACGCGGCGGCCGTGGAATCCTTCGACCGGCGGCTCCCCGAACTGATCGGCTCCCTCGACGGCGGCGTCTGCTTCCTCACCGGGGATCACGGCTGCGATCCGACGACGGCATCCACGGACCACACCCGCGAGCGGACGCCGTTGCTCGCCCTGGGCCTTCGGGGCGGTCCGTACGAGATCGGCACGCGCGAGAGCTTCGGCGATCTCGGACACACGATCGCCGAACTCCTCGGTGTTCACGTCGAGGGTTTGGTCGGAACGAGCTTCGCCGACCGGATCGGGCTCGATCGATGAGCGGGGTCGACCGCCACCAGATGTGGAGGTTGGGCGGCCGGGCATCCCGGGCGGTCACGGCTCGACCTCGGGTCGACCTCGATCGAGCGCATCCGCTGAGATCGAGGGGAGCCTGCGGGTGAGTCTCGAGGATCCGCGCGCGATCGTCGCGCGCAAACGGGATGGGGAGTCGCTCGCTCCCGGTGAGATCGAGGCGTTCGTGGACGGGTACACGCGGGGCGACGTCACCGACGCATTGGCCGCCTCGTTCCTTATGGCGTGTGTGATCCGCGGTATGAGCGACGAGGAGACGTTGGCGCTCACGCGGACCATGGTGGCGTCGGGCGATACCGTGTCCTTCGGCGACCTCGGGCGTCCGTCCGTCGACAAGCACTCGACGGGCGGGGTGGCCGATGGCGTGACCCTCGTGTTCGCGCCCCTCGCCTCCGCGCTCGGTCTCGCGGTCGCCAAGCTCTCGGGCCGCGGCCTCGGCCATACGGGCGGCACGCTCGACAAGCTGGAGTCCATCCCTGGGCTGCGCACGGACCTGACGCCTGAGGCGATCGCCCGGCAGGTGGCCGACGTGGGCTGTGCGGTCGCGGCGCAGTCGCCGAACCTCGTGCCGGCGGACGGGGCACTGTACGCGCTCCGTGACGCGACCGCCACCGTCCCATCGATCCCGTTGATCGCCGCGAGCGTGATGTCCAAGAAGCTCGCCGTCGGCACCGATCTCATCCTCCTCGACGTGAAGACCGGCTCCGGCGCGTTCATGAAGACGGTCGAGGACGCCGGTTCGCTCGCCCGCACGTGCCTCGAGCTCGCTCGCGCGTGGGGGAGGCGCGCCGGGGCCGCCGTCACCGATATGTCGCAGCCACTCGGCAACGCCGTCGGCAACGCCCTCGACATCGTGGAGGCCGTGGAGCTCCTCCGCGGGTCGTTCCGGGGGCGTCTGCGGGACCTCGCGGTCTGGTTCGCGGCGAGAGCGCTTACGGCGACCGAGGGGGTCGCGGAGGGCGACGCCGTCGCGCGCGCGGAGCGCGCGCTGGACTCTGGCGACGCACTCGAACGGTTCCGCCGGATGGTCGAGGCGCAGGGAGGAGATCCGAGCGTGGTCGACGACCCGGCGTCGGTGCTCCCGAGCGCAAGCGTGATCGTCCCGCTAACGGCGAGCGGCGGGGGTAGGCTCGCGGCCGTGGACGCCGAGGCGATCGGTCTGGCGAGCGGGGCGCTCGGAGCGGGACGCGCGCGCAAGGGCGACGCGATCGATCCCGCAGTGGGGATCGTGGTTCGCTGCAAGATCGGGGATCAGGTCTCCGCGGGCGATCCGCTTGGGGAGGTCCACGCGCGCACCGACGCCGACGCCGAGGAGGCCAAGCGGCGCGTGCTCTCGGCGCTCAGGTTCACCGACGGCCTCGTCGAGCCGCCACCGCTCGTCCACCGATGGCTCGACGAGGGGACCGTAGCCTGATGGCGATCCGATTCGCCCTGTACCTGGCCGCCTCCCTCGTCATCGGGATGGCCGCCCGCGAGTTCGCCCGCGCGTCCACGGCCTCCCGCCTGCACGACCCGACGCCGCGACTGTGGGGACGGCTGACGATGAGCCCCAGGTCATGGTTCGAGCCGTTCGGCAGCGGGGTCGTTCCCGGATTGATCCTGCTCCTTTGGGCCGCCTCGGCGTCCTTCCTGCCACCGCCGGTGGCGTACGCGAAGCCGGCCCCGATCGACCCCAGCTACTTCGAGAACCGGACCCGCGACACGATCGTCACCGCGCTTGCCGGGCCCGCCGCGAACCTCGCGCTGGCCGCCGTCGCGG
This sequence comes from uncultured Actinomycetes bacterium, assembly GCA_963695975.1. Lineage (GTDB taxonomy): Bacteria > Actinomycetota > UBA4738 > UBA4738 > HRBIN12 > JBBQVZ01. Next base: position 24,500 of record CAVOIB010000010.1, read on the forward strand.
GCCTGGCGATCCGAGCCGGCGCATCGGGTGAGATCGGGTTGGTGCTCGGTGCGTTCCTGCTCGCCAACCTGTCGCTCATGATCTTCCATCTGATGCCGATCCCCGGGCTCGACGGCTCGCGGATGGTCGCGCTCGCGCTCCCTCCTCGGGCGGCCGAGGTGTACCGCAACGCCGACCAGTACCTGCCGCTGTTCGTCCTCGTGGTGCTGTTCCTGTTCGCGGGTCCGCTGATCGCGATCGTGCGTTCGCTGACCAACTCCCTCTGCTCGCTCCTCGCGGGCCTCACCTGCTACGGGCTCTAGTTCCACGGTGGGCGTGGGTGGCCGCGCTATCATCGCGCGCATCGAGCCGCCGACCTCCACCACCGCCGATCCACAAGCCCGCGTGCTGACGGGGTTCCGGCCGACCGGGCCGCTCCACGTCGGGCACTGGGCCGGCAACGTCGGCAACGCCGTCCGCCTGCAGGCCGAGGGGTACGAGTGCTTCTACTTCGTGGCCGACTGGCACATGCTCACCACGCACTACGACCGCACTCAGTCGCTCCCCGCGGCCGTGCAGACCCTGATCCTCGACCTCCTGGCGTCGGGTATCGATCCCGACCTATCGGTCGTTTACCGTCAATCGGACCTACCCGAGGTCGCGGAGATGGCGTTGCTGCTGGGGATGATCACCCCGCTCGGCTGGCTCGAGCGCGTGCCGACCTTCAAGGAGCGTCTGCGCGACATGGCCGAGCGCGACATCGCGAACTTCGGCCTCCTGGGGTATCCCGTGCTCCAGACCGTGGACATCACGATCGTGCGCGGGGAACTCGTTCCGGTCGGGGAGGACCAGGTGTCGCACCTGGAGATCTCGCGCGAGATCGTGCGCCGGTTCAACCGGCTCTACGGCGAGGTCCTGCTCGAACCGCAACCACTGCTGTCCGAGACGCCGTTGATCGCCGGCTCCGACGGGCGGAAGATGTCGAAGTCCCTCGACAACACGATCGACCTCGACGACGAGCCGGAGACGGTGCGGGCGAAGGTGCGCACGTTCATCACCGATCCACAGAAGCTCCGGAAGGGCGATCCCGGCAGACCCGAGATCTGTCCCGTATTCGCTTTGCACCGCAGGTTCTCTCACGACATCCTCGATTGGACGGACGAGCATTGCCGCACCGGCGAGCTCGGATGCGTCGACTGCAAGTCGAACCTCGCGGATCGCATCGTGGAGGAGCTCCGCCCGTTCCGTGAGCGGCGGGCCGCCCTCGCCGCCGACCCCGAGCTGGTGGAGAAGGTCGTGGCCGAGGGTGCGGATCGCGTCCGACCGATCGTCCGGGACACGATGGCGGCGGTGCGGGCCGCGATGCATTTCTCATGAGCGCGGAGGCGGGCGCGCCGGCTTCGGGCGATTTCGCCATCGACCTCCCGGTCTTCGCCGGGCCGTTCCGCCTGCTCGCCGAGTTGATCCTGGAGCAGAAGGTGGACGTCTGCGACGTGCCCGTCGCTGCGGTGACCGACCGCTACCTCGCACATGCGAAGGAGGCCGAGGGTTGGAACCTCGAGGAGGCGACCTGGTTCCTCGCGATCTGCGCGATGCTCCTCGAGCTGAAGGTCGGCCGCCTCATGCCGCGCCACACCGAGCAGGACGAAGAGGACCTGCTGGGCGCCTCTCCCGACCTCGCATACGCGCGCAGCCGCGAGCTCGCCGCCTTCCGGAAGGTCGCGCTGGAGATCGCCCGCCGACTCGAGGACGAGGCGAGCTTCTTCGCCCGGGACGTGGGGCCGGGGCCGGAGTACTCGACCCTGTACCCCGATCCTTTGGTGAAGGTCCTGCCACCCGACCTCGCACGCATCGCGGCCCAGCTCCTGCGGCCCCAGCCGACGCTCGACCTCTCTCACGTCACGCCGATCCGATACACCGTCGAGGACGCCATGACCGCGGTCGAACAGCGCATGGCCGGTGTGGATGGGCCGACATCGTTCCGCGACCTGGTCCTTGACTGCCCCGACCGCATCCATGTCGTCGTGCGGTTCCTGGCGATCCTCGAGCTGTACCGTGAAGGGAAGGTCGAGCTCCAGCAGGGGCCGACGTTCGGTGAGATCGAGGTGGAGTGGAGGGGTCTGGGTTGACCGGGGTGGCGTCGACCGACACACGTGCGCTCGAGGCGCTGTTCTTCGTCTCGGACGAGCCGCTGACCGCCTCGGTGCTCGCGCAGGCGCTGGACTTGGACCGCCGCCAGGTCGAAGTGCTGTGCGACCGACTCTCGGGCGATCTGGAAGACCGAGGATCTGGTCTCGTGCTCCGCAACGTGGCCGGCGGGTGGCGGCTCTACACGCACCCGGACACGGTCGCCGTCGTCGAGCAGTTCGTCTTGTCGTCGCGACAGGCCCGGTTGACGAAGGCCGCGTTGGAGACGCTCGCGATCGTCGCATACAAGCAGCCGGTCACCCGTCACCAGATCTCCGCGATCCGAGGTGTCAACTCCGACGGCGTCCTGCGTGCGCTCGCCGATCGAGGCCTGATCGAGGAGGCCGGGCGAGAGGAGGTCCCCGGACGGCCGATCCTGTTCGCGACGACGCCTGGGTTCCTGGAGCGACTGGGCCTCCCGTCGCTCGCGTCGCTCCCGTCGCTCGCGCCCTTGCTGGGCGCCGACCCGGAGTACGCCGATCCCATCGAGGGGACCGACGACGACCTCGACGAGGCATCGTCTGAGGATCCGGACGTCGCGCCGTCGACGGACGGCGCCGACCAGGCCTGACCCGATGCCGCCGGAACGCGTGCAGCGTGCGTTGGCGCGTGCCGGGTTCGGCTCCCGCCGATCGTGCGAGGAGCTGATCGCCGCCGGCAGGGTCACGGTGAACGGTACGGTCGCCACCCTCGGGGACCGCGTCGATCCCGAAACGGACCGTCTGGCGGTTGACGGCGTCGGGGTGAACCTCGACCCCAACGTGAGGTACTACGCCTTCAACAAGCCTCGAGGCGTGGTCACCACGATGCGCGACCCGCAGGGTCGCCCGGACATCCGCGGCTACCTCCCGACGGAAGGGCCGCGGGTCTTCCCGGTGGGACGCCTCGACCTCGAGAGCGAAGGGCTGCTGCTCCTCACGAACGACGGCGACCTCGCCAACCGTCTCCTCCACCCCAGCTACGGTGTCGAGAAGGAGTACCTTGCCGAGGTCGAGGGCGATGCGACGGACCGACGGTTGTCGCGGATCAGGCGGGGCGTCGACCTGGATGACGGTCCGGCGCGTGCCGCGTCCATCAGGCTCGTCGCGGGAAGCGGTGGGCGAGCGGCACTTCGGATCGTGATGAAAGAAGGCCGGAAGCGCGAGGTCCGCCGGCTCCTCGCGGCGGTGGGTCTGCCGGTGACGAGGCTCGTGCGACTTCGGGTCGGAGCCGTGAAGCTGGGGCAGCTCCCACCGGGGGCGGTCCGCGAGCTCACGCCCGAGGAGGTCCGGTCGCTCGCGAGCGCCGTGGGCATGTAGCCTGGTCGCTCCGGGGCGCCCGCCCCGCGGAGGACACATGAGGGTGCGCGCGGCCCGCGGGGCCATCGACGTGGCGGCCGATGATGCCGAGCAGGTGCTCGATGCCACTGGCCGGCTCCTTTCGGCGCTCATGGATCGCAACCGGATCGAGCGGGACGACATGATCAGCATCCTGTTCACCGTCACAGCCGATCTCCGCTCGGTGTTCCCCGCCGAGGCCGCACGTCGGCTGGGCCTCGGCCCCGTCCCGCTGATGTGCGCTCAGGAGATCCCGGTCTCCGGGTCGATGCCCGGCGTGGTCCGGGTCCTGATGCACTTCCACACCGACCGGAGCCTCGACGATGTCGTCCACGTGTACCTGGACGGCGCGGGGTCGTTGCGCGATGACCTCGATCCCCGCTGAGCGCATCGCCGTCATCGGTACCGGCCTTATCGGCACCTCGATCGCGATGGCCGCCGCGCGCGTGGGTTGTGACGTGGCCGGATGGGACCCCGACCCGGTCGCGCTCTCGTCCGCCGCCGCGCGCCAGCCCATGCGAACGACGGGGGGCCTCGACGAGGCGGTCTCGGAGGCGTCCATCGTCGTCATCTGTGCCCCGATCCCCGCGATCGGCGAACTGGCGGCCCGCGCGCTCGCCGCCTCCCCGGATGCGCTCGTCACCGATGCCGGCAGCATCAAGCAGCACATCGTGACGGACGTCGAGAGCAGGGCCGGCTTGGAGGCGCAGCGGCGATTCGTGGGCGGGCACCCGATGGGTGGATCGGAGCGTTCGGGCCCCGAGCATGCCGCCGCCTCGATCGTAGACGGCATCGTGTGGGCGGTGACGCCGCTGCCCCGAACCCCGCCGGGTGCTCTCGACCGGCTCGAGGCGTGGGTCGAACGGATCGGGGCCCGGCCAGTCCGCATGGCGCCCGACCGGCATGATCGTCTCGTGGCGTTCGTCAGCCACCTGCCTCAGGTGGCGTCGACGGCGTTGATGGCGCTCGCCGCGACCGAGGAGGCCGGCGAACCAGAGATCCTCTTGCTCGCCGCCGGCGGGTTCCGCGACCTCACCCGGCTCGCCTCATCGAACCCGGCGCTTTGGAGTCAGATCCTCCTCGCGAACCCCGATGCGATCGCCGAGGCGATCGACCTCTACACGGCTCGGCTGACCGAACTCCGAGACCAGATCCTTCGCGGTGAGGGCGGCACCGTCCGAGAAACCTTCGACCTCGCGAAGCGGGCCCGGCTTCGGCTGGCGGCCAAGCCCCAGGTTCGCTCCGGTGTCGCGGTGTTACAGGTGACCGTTCCCGACCGTCCCGGTGCGCTCGCGGAACTCACGCTCGCGCTCGCCGAAGCATCGGTCAACATCGAAGATCTCCAGATCGTGCACTCGCCGGAAGGGGGGCGCGGTATCGTCCATCTGACCGTCGCGGCTGATTCAGCCCGGGGTGCCAGCGAGGTCCTAGTCGGCCGCTCCTTCGACCCGATCCGTCTCGCCTGAGGAGCGCGCGATGCGATTGCGGATCGTCCCCGGCGAGATCGGCGAAGGCGAGGTGCGCGTTCCGGGCGACAAGTCCATCGCACACCGATGGCTCATCCTCTCCGCGAGCGCGAGGGGCAGGAGCCGCCTGGAGGGCCTGCCGAGCTCGCTCGACGTCCGCTCGACCGCGTCGTGTCTCGCGCGGATCTCGCCGCTGGCTGGACCTTCACTCGAGGCTTGGGTCCGCAACGCTGCGGGCTCCGGCGAGGGTCACGGTTCCACGTGGAACGTCGAGCGCGCGGGATGGGACACCCCGGCACTTGAGGTCGAAGGTGAGGGACGAGGAGCGCTGGTTGAACCCGGCGTCGATCTCGACTGCGGCAACTCGGGCACCGCGATGCGCCTGTTGGCGGGATTACTCGCGGCGGCCCCGTTCCGATCGGTGTTGGTGGGCGACGAGAGCCTGTCTGCTCGGCCGATGGAGCGGGTCGCCGAACCGCTCCGCGAGATGGGCGCGTCGATCAAGACCGCCGACGGCCACGCGCCGCTCGAGATCTACGGTGGGCACCTCCGGGGGATCGCGTTCCGGATGCCTAGTCCCAGCGCGCAGGTGAAGAGCGCGATCCTGCTCGCCGGACTGGAGGCCGAGGGCCGGACGGTCGTCGAGGAGTCGACGAAGACCCGGGATCACACGGAACGGGCGCTGGCGGCGCTCGGAGCGCCGCTCGAGGTGGACGGCCTCACGGTGACGCTCGACCCGTACCGGCACGGCGGGTTCGCCGGGCGCGTCCCCGGCGATCCATCTTCCGCGGCCTTCCTGGTGGCCGCCGCGGCCCTGAGCGGATCGGCGCTCGCGATCGCCGACGTCTGTCTCAACCCGACCAGGCTCGGATTCCTGGACGTGATGGGACGGATGGGGGTCAAGACCGAGGTCCGGCCGATCCGACACCAGCTCGGCGAACCCGTCGGCGAGCTCCGCGTGGCGGGCGGCTCGGTGCTCGCGGGGACGAGGATCGGAGCGGACGAGCTGCCACTCGTGATCGATGAGGTTCCGACGCTCGCGGCGCTTGCCGCGCATGCGCGAGGGGAGACACGCTTCTTCGGTGCCGCAGAGCTCCGTGTCAAGGAGAGCGATCGGCTCGCCGGTGTGGCCGAGGGTCTCCGCGACCTTGGAGGGCTGACGGAGACCGCGGGCGACGTCCTCCTCGTGGCTGGAGGGGGGCTCAGGGGCGGCCGAGCGGACGCCCGCGGCGACCACCGATTGGCGATGGCGTTCGTGGTCGCCGCCCTGCGGGCATCCGCCCCGTGCGAGGTCGACGGGATCGAGGCCGCGGTCGTCTCCTACCCTGGCTTCGTGTCGGCGCTCGGTGGGCTGGGCGCGACGCTGGAGGTGACGGGATGAGTGTGCTCCGGGTGGTGGCGATCGACGGTGCGGCGGGGGCGGGTAAGAGCACGCTCGCACGCGGCCTGGCTCGGATGCTGGGGGTCCCATACCTGAACACCGGAGCGATGTACAGGGCCCTCACGTGGAGAGCCCTCGAGGCCGGGATCGACCTCGAGGACGGCGACGCCCTGGCTACCCTTATGCGCAGGTTGAGGTTCGGCCTGTCCCGGGGCCCCACACCCGAGCTCGAGGTGGAGGGTGTGGCTCCTTCCTCCGAACTCGAGAGCGAGGGTGTGGAGGCCGCAGTCTCAAAGGTGGCGCGTCACCCGCAGGTCCGCCAACTGATGCGTCAAGTACAGCGTGAGCTCGGGCGGCCGAACGCCGTGGTCGAAGGTCGCGACATCGGAACGATCGTCTTTCCCGATGCCCCGGTCAAGCTGTTCCTCACGGCCGCACGCGAAGCCCGTGTGGAACGGCGCGCCGAGGAGCGCGACGCCGGCGATCCCGATGTGTCGAGGGCGCTCAAGGAGCGTGACTCGCTAGACGCTCTAGTGAACCCGTTCGAACCGGCGCCCGGCGCCCTCGTGCTCGACACGAGCCACCGCACCGTCGAGGAGACGCTCGACGATGCCAGGGCGTTCGTCCTCGAGCGGCTACCCGAGGCGGATGGATGACCGACCCGCCGAAGGTGGCGATCCTCGGCCGGCAGAACGTGGGCAAGTCGACGCTCGTGAATAGGCTGCTCGGACGCCGCGAGTCGATCGCCCACGAGATGCCGGGCGTCACACGCGACCGGGTCGACGTCGAGACGTCCTGGCGCGGTCATCGCCTCACCCTGGTGGACACCGGCGGCTACACGCGCTCGGCGCGGGGGATCGAGACGCTCGTGGTGGCACAGACCGACCGCGCGGCTGCCGAGGCTGATCTCGTCCTCCTCGTCGTCGACGCGCAGGCCGGTGCGACCGAGGAGGACGAGGCGCTCGCGAGGAGGCTCCGGCGCGCACCAACGCCCGTGATCCTGGTCGCGAACAAGGTCGACAGCGACCGGGAGGAGTCGGACGCCGCCGCGCTCTACACGCTCGGGCTCGGCGAGCCGATGCCTGTCTCGGCCCTGCACGGACGGGGAGCCGGGGATCTCCTGGATCGGGTCGTCGCCCTCCTGCCGGAGCGCTCGGCGATCGACGAGGAACCGGCCCCGGAGCCGAGATTCGCGCTCGTCGGTCGTCCGAACGTCGGGAAGTCGTCCCTGTTCAACCGCCTGGTCGGGGAGGAGCGCTCGGTCGTCTACGAGGAGGCCGGCACCACGCGGGACTCCGTCGACGCATTGCTCGAGTGGGCGGACGGCCCGGTCCGGTTCGTTGACACCGCGGGCATGCGTCGCCAGACGAAGGTTCGCGGCGTCGAGTTCTACAGCTTCGTCCGCGCGACGCGCGCGATCGACCGGGCGAACGGCGTGGTCGTGGTGATCGAGGCGCCCGAGGGACTCACATCGGAGGACAAGAAGATCGCCGTGCGGGTACTGGAGGCGGGCCGGGGTCTGCTGTTCGCCGCGAACAAGTGGGATCTCGTGGAGGAGAAGGATCGGACCTTCAAGCGGCTGCAGGAGGAGGTCGCGTTGTTCGCAGGAACCTCCGCCGTACGTACCTCGGCGACGTCCGGACAAGGGGTTCACCGACTTCCGTCGCTGCTGACGGGTCTCCATGTCCGATGGGGCCATCGTGTCCCTACGGCGAAGGTCAACGAACTCCTGCAGGCGGCGCAAGCGGAGCGACCGACGCTGCGCGGGGCGGCGACGCTCCACTACGCCACGCAGGTATCGGCGGGGCCGCCGGCGTTCGTGTTCTTCGGCGGCGGACGCGAACCAGACCCCGGCTATCAGCGGTTCCTGGAGAATCGGCTCCGGCGCACGTTCGGATTCGAGGGTGTTCCGATCAGGTTGTCGTTCCGGTCCCGCAAGCGGGGGACCAAGCGCACCTAGTCCGCAACGGACTAGGTGCGACTTGGGTACGATGCGGGCACGGGACGTGGCGCAGTCTGGTAGCGCACTGGTCTGGGGGACCAGGGGTCGCGGGTTCAAGTCCCGCCGTCCCGACCGATGAAGGGGACGGAGCGGTCCGACCGGGCGTCGTCGGCCGTCTTCACCGTCCCGAACCTCCTGTCGTTCCTGCGGATCCTGCTGATCCCTGTGTTCGTCGTCCTCATCGTCGATGACGACACCACGACGGCCGGCCTCGTGCTGTTCGGCGGCGTCATGGCCACCGACTGGGTCGACGGCTGGCTCGCTCGACGCACAGGCCAGATCTCCGAGCTGGGGAAGATCCTCGATCCCACGGCGGACCGTCTCGCGATCGCCGCCGGCCTGATAGCGCTCGTCGTCCGCGGAGTCTTCCCTCTGTGGGCCGCGCTCCTCGTGCTCGTCCGCGACGCCGTGATCTTCGGTGTGGGCCTGTTCCTCCTGGTCCGCCGGCACCTGCGCCTCGACGTGCGGTTCATCGGGAAGGTCGCGACGTTCACGCTCATGGCGGCTATCCCGGGGATCGCGTGGGGGAACCTCGGACTGCCGCTTGCCGCCGCCTTCCTCGCCGCCGGATGGGTCGCGTACACCGTCGGGATCGTGGAGTACTACATCGCCGCGGCCGCGTACCTCGGCGATCTCCGGCGTGCGCTCGCGAACCGCGTCTGAGCCGCTATCGTTCGGCTCGACCGCGTCGAACGTCGGCGCTCGGCACGAGGAGGACCCGCGTGGAGTACCCGGACGACATCCGTTACACGAAGGAGCACGAGTGGGCGCGCGCAGAAGATGGTGGCGTGCGCATCGGGATCACCGACTACGCGCAGGACGCGCTCGGTGACGTCGTCTACGTCGATCTACCGGACGTTGGTTCGGTCCTGCGTGCGAATCAGCCGTTCGGCGAGGTCGAGTCCACGAAGTCGGTATCGGATCTCTACAGTCCGATCGAGGGCACGGTGATCCAGCGGAACCCGCTCATCGACGAGCGGCCGGAGCTCGTCAACGAGCAGCCGTACGGCGATGGATGGCTGGTCATGGTGGAACCGGCGGACCTCGAGGCGATGGAGGCCTTGATGGACGCGGCGGCCTATCGAACCTTCGTGGAGAGCGAGGGGTCCTAGTCGACCGACGGTCGAGCTTCATGCACCTCGAGGGTTGAGGGTGCCCCTCACCACCGGTTGACCCTACGTGGGCCCTACGATAACGTCCACGCATCGTGAAGGGTTGAGGCTTGCACCTCGACCTCGACCCTCGGCACGAGATCAGGCTCGAGGGGGACCTCACCGTGTTCTGTACCCATTGTGGACATCCCAACAGGGACGACGCGCGCTTCTGTGCGCAGTGTGGGCGTCCGCTGCAGGATGACCCGACGCTCTCACTGACCCCGGTCGAAGGTGACGATGAGGCGCAAGATGAGTTCCCCTTCCCTCATGACGAACTCGAACCCGGCCAGGGTCTCCTTCTGGTGAAGCGTGGTCCCAACGCTGGGTCGACGTTCCTGTTGGTGAACGACGCCACCTCCGTCGGTCGCAACACCGACAGCGACGTGTTCCTCGACGACGTGACCGTCTCCCGCGTGCACGCGGTGATCGATCGGCGCTCCGACGGAGCGTTCTTCGTCCGCGACGTGGGGAGCCTGAACGGGACGTACGTGAACGGCGAGCAGGTCGACGAGACCAAGCTGGCGTCGGGCGACGAGGTGCAGATCGGAAAGTTCAAGCTGGTGTTCTTCACGGCGGGGGAGTGATCTGACGATGGCGGGCACGCGCAACTACCAATCGATCGGAGAGGTGTTGGTCTCGGTAAAGGCCGAGTTCCCCGACATCACGATCTCGAAGATCCGGTTCCTGGAGGCGGAGGGGCTGATCGAGCCGGAGCGGACGCCATCCGGGTACCGCAAGTTCTACGTGGAGGATGTGGACCGGTTGAAGTCGATCCTTCGCATGCAACGAGACGAGTACCTGCCGCTCAAGGTGATCAAAGAGCGATTGCTCAAGCAAGGGGCGGAAGACGAGGACCTCGACGAAGACGGCGCTCCAGCTAGCGGCGATGGGGAGACCTCTAGTGGGGGAGACGATCTTGCCGAGGCGCCGACCGGGCTGCAGATGTCGCTCGAGGAGATGTCGGCGGCAACGGGCGTCGAACGCGACCGCATCAGGGAGCTCGAGTCGTTCGGCCTGGTGTCCTCGCACGGCCCCGATGGCGCGAAGTACTACGACGGCGACGACTACATCATCCTGTCGATCGTGAAAGACTTCTTCCGATTCGGGGTCGAGCCGCGGCACCTCACGATGTACAAGCACTTCGAGGAGCGCGAGGCCGATTTCTTCGAGACGATCGTCGCGCCGACGCTCCGCCAGAAGAACCCGGACGCGCGGCGGGCAGCGTCGCAGACGCTCTCCGATCTCGCCGTGACGTCGCGCAAGCTGAAGCAGGCGCTGCTCCGGTCGAACCTGCGGGACAATCTGAAGAGCGCGTGATCCAGCTGCGCGATCGACCGGGACGCATCGCGCTGGTCGTCATCGTCGCGATCGCATCCCAGACGCTCATCGTGGCGCTCGCCGGCGCGCAGCTGGCGGGCGGCCCGCCGCCGACGCCGGTCCCACCCGACGGCTCGCTCTCGCCGTTCCCACAGGTGTTGCACACGCCTTCGGATGCGACGGCGCCGCCCCAGGTGTCGGCGGGGAGCGCGATGTTGGCGGACCTCGACGACGGTCAGGTGTTGTTCGCGAAGGACCCGGACGCTCAACGGGCGATCGCGAGCCTCACGAAGATCATGACTGGCCTCCTCGTGCTCGAGCGGCGTGATCCAGCCGACACCGCCACGGTCGCGTCGGACGCCGTCTTCCCTGAGGCGGATCGGCGCGGGGTATCGACCCTCGGCCTGCAGGCCGGAGAGCGCATCTCCGTGGGAGACCTCTTGTATTCATTGCTCCTGCAGTCGGCCAATGATGCGGCGGTGGTTCTGGCGGATGACGTGGCCGGTTCACAAGCGCGCTTCGTGAAGCTGATGAACATGAGAGCCCGCGCGTTGGGGATGCGACATACGCGGTTCCGTTCCCCGAACGGGCTGGACGACCGCGGGTTCTCGACGGCGCGCGATCTCGTCACCGTGACCCGCAAGGCCATGGCGCTTCCTCGGTTCGCGTCGATCGTCGCAACGGAGTTCCACACGGTGCCCGCGCCAGAGGGTCCCGATCGTGAGATCCAGAACCGCAACGCGCTCCTGTGGTTGTCCCCGGAGGCGACCGGCGTGAAGACCGGGTTCACGTCCAGGGCGGGGTACTGTGTGGTGGCCACAGCCGAACGCGACGGCAGGCGCTTGGTGGCGGTGATCCTCGGAGCATCGGGCGATGTCTTCAGCCAGGCGGCGGAGCTCTTGAACTACGGCTTCGCAGCGTTCACCCGGCATACGTTCGCCACGGCCGGGGAACCGAGCGGCCTCGTGACCCTCCCCGGTGGAAGCGTTCCGGTGGAGACGGTCGCGGGACTCGAAGCGCTGATCCCGACGGCCGCGCTGGGGTCGATCCACGAGCAGGTCGTGGTTGCCCCCCTGGCCGCGTACCCACCGGCGCCGGGGGAGCGGGTGGCGTCCCTCAAAGTGACGATCCCGGGCCTCACGGTCGGACGCATCCCGCTCGTGGTTTCGTCCGTTCCACCACCACCACCGATCGACGACCGCCCGTGGTGGGAACGAGCCGCCGCCGCCGTGCTGGACGCGATCCGCTCGGGTATACGCGCCGCGACCGGCTGACCCTCGAGCATTCCGCAGCTGGGCCACCGAGTGCTGCTAGGCTCCGGCGGATGACGGAGGTCGCGAGCGTCCTGTATGGACGTGAGGACATCCGCCGGCGGGTCGGGGAGCTCGGGCGCGCGATCACCGGGGACTACGCGGGGCGGATGCCCGTGCTGATCTCGGTCCTCAAAGGCGGAACGGTGTTCCTCGCGGACCTGATGCGGGAGATCCCTCTCCCGCTCGAGGTTCACTTCATGGCCATCAGTCGCTACGGCGAGGCCGAGGAGTCGCTCGGGCGGGTCCAGATCCTCCTCGACCTCGACGTTGATCTCACGGGCCGGGACGTCCTGCTGGTCGAAGACATCGTCGATACGGGCCTCACGCTCTCCTATCTGCTCTCCGTTCTGCGTGCCCGCGGCGCCGCCACGCTTGAGGTCTGCGCGCTCCTGGACAAGTCGGTCAGGAGGATCGCGCCTCTCACGGTGCGGTACGTGGGCTTCGACTGCCCCGACCGGTTCGTGGTCGGATACGGGTTGGACTTCGCCGAGCTGTACCGGAACCTCCCGGACATCCTGGCCGTAGAGGACCTCCGCGTGCTCCGCGAGGACCCCGACGTGCTCGTGTCGCTCCTCACGGGGTGAGGTTGCCCGCGCCGGGGGCCACCCGTACAGTGCAGTGAGCCCATGATCGAGATGGAACTGACCGGCGTTCGCGTCGAGCTCCCGAGCAACCAGCCTATCGTGCTGCTCCGGGAACGCGGTGGCGAGCGATACCTCCCCATCTGGATCGGGGCCGCCGAAGCGGCCGCCATCGCCCTGGCGCTTCAAGGTGTCCAGACCCCGCGTCCCATGACGCACGATCTGATGAAGACGATCCTCGAGGATCTATCCGTCGAGGTGCAACGGATCGTCGTGACGGAGCTGCGCGAAAGCACGTACTACGCCACGATCCATCTGTTGCACGCTGGCGAGTCCCTCGAGATCTCGTCTCGGCCATCGGATGCGATCGCGCTAGCGGTGAGGATGGCCGTGCCGATCTTCGCCCAAGAAGATGTGCTCGCCGAGGCGTCCATCCTGATCCCGGGCGAGGAAGAGGAGGAGGTCGAGAAGTTCCGCGAGTTCCTGGACAGCGTGAAGCCGGAGGACTTCGAGAGCTGAGGTGGGCGGCCGGGCGACCTCGGTCAGACGTAGAAGAAGACCGTCACCCAGAGCGTGTCGCCCACGCGGACGGTTCCGATCGCCACGTGGCGGAACGCGCGGTTCAGGATGTTCTCGCGGTGGGGTGGGCTGTCCATGAACGCCTGCTCCAGGCTCGCCACGTCCCAAGGCGTGTAGCCCACGTTCTCCCCCCACATGTGCCAATCGATCCCGTTGAGGTAGACGCCGACGTCCGTCGTGTGGAAGAGCGCGTCGGCACGAGCCATCGCGAGGCTGTGTCGCCGAGCGACCGCCGACATCTCCCGGTCGAGCACGAGCTTCGGCACATCGAACCGTCCGCGGCTGGCGTTCGTGGCGCGGAACAGCTGCCAGGTGTCATCTCCGATCGCGTTCCGGGCGTCCGCCCGCGCTGCGTGGGGCGCCGCCAACGGCCGCGCGAGGACGGGTGTCGAGGTGGCCAGGGTCACGGCGGAAAGGCCGAGCACCACTGCCACCGCCGTCGCTCGTATCCGGATCCGGCGTTCCATCTGGTTCCTCGTGGTCATGGGGCGTGGTTCGTGCTGACTAGGCAGGCATCGGCGTCTTGGCTGGGTCACTTGAGCGACACCGGCAGGGGAGTTCCGCCCAGCCGTTGACAGGTCCCCGGGGCCCACCTAAGCTCGCCGAACATCGACGTAATTACGGAGTTGTGATGAGCGAGCAGGGATATCGCGTCCCCGACGTGTGTCGGATCGTCGGCATCAGCTACCGACAGCTCGACTACTGGGCACGGACCGACCTGGTCACCCCCTCGATCAGGGACGCCCACGGCTCCGGCACCCAGCGGCTCTATTCGTTCCAGGACTTGGTGTCGCTCCGGGTGATCAAGAGCCTGCTCGACACCGGGATCTCGCTCCAGCGTGTCCGCAAGGCTGTCGAATACCTTCAGGAGATGGATCGCCCGCCCCACGGGGTGACGCTCATGTCCGACGGCAAGGGGGTCTACGAGGCCGACTCGCCGGAGGCCGTGGTGGATCTCCTCAAGAAGGGGCAGGGCGTCTTCGCGATCGCACTGGACAAGGTGTGGGAGGACCTCGAGAGCACGCTGGGGACGCGGAAGGCCGGTCGGGCGGCAGCCGGAGGCGCGTGAGCGCTGAGCCGGCTGCATCCGACGAGCTCCGCAAGAGCGACGCCGTGCGTTTCGCTCACGCGAGCGAGCGGCAGTTCGCTCAACTGCTTGACTTCTACGGGATCGAGTGGGACTACGAACCCACCTCGTTCGACATCGAGTGGGACGCGCAGGGCAACGTGCTTCAGCGATTCACGCCAGACTTCTACCTCCCTCAGTACGACCTCTACATCGAGATCACAACGCTCAACCAGAAGCTCGTGACGAAGAAGAACCGCAAGGTCCGCCGCCTGCGGGAGCGCTATCCGGAGATCCGGTGCAAGGTCTTCTACCAGCGCGACTACCTGTCCCTCGTGACGAAGTACGGATTGGAGGATGCATCGGGTTGAGCCCCGGCCGTAGCCGGCGGCCGACCGTACACTTCCGTGCGTGAGGTTCGCCCCGCACACCGACGACGACATCCGCGAGATGCTCGCTGCCGTGGGTGTCGCGAGCATCGATGGCTTGTTCGCAGAGATCCCGTCGGACGTGCGCCTCGACGGTCCACTCGACCTCCCGGCCGGTGTCTCGGAGATGGAGATCCTCGCAGACCTTCGGTCACTCGCTGGCCGTGATCGCCATGCCGACGAGATGGTCTGCTTCGCAGGCCGTGGCGCGTACGACCATTACGTTCCTTCCCTCGTTTGGGCGCTCGCCGGCCGTTCGGAGTTCTATACGTCCTACACGCCGTACCAGCCCGAGCTCTCGCAGGGCGTCTTGCAGGTGCTGTTCGAGTTCCAGTCCATGATCTGCGAACTGACGGGGCTCGAGGTGTCGAACGCCTCGCTCTACGACGGCGCGACCGCACTCGTGGAGGCGGTCAACATGGCACGGGGCCACGGCCGGGATCGCGTGCTCGTGTCGGCGGGCGTCGATCCCCGATTGGTCGACACGCTCCGCGCGTACGGCAGGGGAGCGGGGTACGAGCCCGAGGTCTTCCCGATCGTGGAGGGACGGGGAGGGACGCCCGAGGTCGGGCCCGACGCCGCCGCCGTGATCGTGCAGCACCCGAACGTGTTCGGCGTGCTGGAACCGGTCCGCGACCTGTTCGGTCGCGCCCACGACGGGGGAGCGCGTGCCATCCAGGTGTTCGACCCTCTCTCGCTCGGGGTGCTCGCGCCGCCGGGGGAGCTCGGTGCCGACATCGCGGTGGGCGAGGGACAGTGCCTGGGCAACCATCTGAACTACGGCGGGCCATACCTCGGATTGATCGCGGCGCGTATGGACGACGTGCGGAAGATGCCCGGGCGGATCGTGGGCGAGACCGTCGACATCGATGACCGGACAGGCTACGTGCTCACCCTGCAGGCCCGAGAGCAGCACATCCGGCGCGAGAAGGCGAACTCGAACATCTGCACGAACCAGACCCTGATGGCGATCGCGGCGACGATCTACCTCGGCTGGCTTGGGCCGGCCGGGCTCGAGGAGGTCGGCCGGCAGTGCGCATCGCGCGCAGCGTACGCGGCCGCGCGACTCTGCGAGGCGCCCGGCGTCGAACTGCTCTTCCCCGGCGCGCCGTTCTTCAAGGAGTTCGCGGTCCGGTTGCCGAAGCCCGCCGTGGAGGTTCGCGACGCGCTCGTGGAACGCGGGATCCTGGGCGGCGCGCCCCTGCCGTCGGCAGGGGAGGACGTCCTCGTCGTGGCCGTCACGGAGAAGCGCGACCGGCGAGAGATCGACCAGTACGCCGACGCCCTGTATGAGGTGCTCGCGTGAACCAGGGGGCGCCGGTGCGCAGGCAAGGCCCACCCATCACCGGCACGATCGCCGACCGGTCGGTCCCTGCCCGACGTGCGTCGACGTTCGGACCGCTCGACGTCCCGGAAGTCGCCATGCCCGAGGCGTTCGTGCGGCACGGGCGCGTCGGGCTGCCGGAGGTCGCCGAGATCGACCTGGTCCGCCACTACACCGGGCTGTCTCAGATGAACTACGGCGTCGACACCGGGATCTACCCCCTCGGGTCGTGCACGATGAAGTACAACCCCAAGGCGGCCGAGGATGCGGCGGCGCTCGCCGGGTTCCGCCGTGTGCATCCGATGCAGCCCGACGCGACGGCGCAGGGCGCGCTCGAGATGCTCTGGAGGCTGGAGCAGGCGCTCTGCGAGATCACCGGGATGGCCCGGGCGACGCTGCAACCGCCGGCAGGTGCGTGCGGCGAGATGACGGGACTGCTGATCATGAGGGCGTATCACGCGGAGCAGGGCGGCGGCCGGACGAAGGTGATCATCCCGGATTCGGCGCACGGCACGAACCCTGCGAGCGTACGACTGGCGGGGTTCCAGTCGGTGCACGTTCCTTCGGACGCACGCGGGTTCGTCGACGTCTCGGCGCTCGAGAAGCTCGTCGACGATCAGACCGCCGGGCTCATGCTCACGAACCCGAACACGCTCGGCCTCTTCGAGCAAGACATCGAGGAGATCGCGCGGGTCGTCCACGATGTAGGAGGGCTCGTGTATTACGACGGCGCGAACCTGAACGCGATCATGGGGCATTGTCGTCCGGGGGACATGGGCTTCGACATCGTCCACATCAACACCCACAAGACGTTCGCGACGCCGCACGGCGGGGGAGGGCCGGGAGCCGGTCCTGTCGGCGCGGTCGAGGAGCTCGTGCCCTTCCTCCCTTCCCCGCTCGTCGAGCGCGACGAGGCGACGGGGGAGCTCAGGTGGGACGATGACCGGCCGCGATCGATCGGCCGCCTGCACGGCTTCAACGGGAACTTCGGCGTCCTCGTGCGCGCGTACGCATACGTGTTCCTGCACGGCGCCGATGGCCTCAAGGCCGTGAGCGAACTCGCGTGCCTGAACGCGAACTACCTCGCCGCGCTCGTCGTCCACGACTTCCCACTCGCGTTCCCGTCGGAGCGCCCGATGCACGAGTTCGTCGCGACCGCGAAGCCTCTCAGGGACGAGACGGGCGTGCGCGCGATGGACGTCGCGAAGCGACTGATCGACCTCGGCTACCACCCTTCGACGGTGTACTTCCCCCTCGTCGTGGAGGAGGCCATGATGGTCGAGCCCACCGAAACCGAGTCGAAGGAAACTCTCGACGCGTTCGCGGCGGCGCTGCGCCAGACGGCTCGCGAGGCCCGCAGCCAGCCCGATCTGCTCCACGAGGCCCCTGTCAGCACGCCCGTGCGGAGATTGGACGAGGCGCGCGCGGCGCGGCATCTGAGACTCCGCTGGGGTGCCGACGCCAGCAACGTTACATAATATCCGTTATGGGCGTTCCCCGGCGGGCGAGGTCTGGGGCGCGGCGAACCGTTGACGCACGCCCCAGACGGTCACGAGCCACAGCGCCTCCACCACGATCCCCTTCGAGAGCTTGGAATGGCCGTGTTCGCGCTCACGGAACGTGATCGGCGTCTCGCCGACCGCGTAGCCCGCGTCCCATGCGCGCCACGCGAGCTCGATCTGGAAGCCGTACCCGTCGGAGCGCAGCGGCAGGTCGACGAGATGTTCGATGAGACCATGTCTGTAGACGCGGAACCCGCTCGTGGAGTCGCCGATCGGCAGGCCGAGCATGAACCGGGCGTACCGGTTCCCGGCGCGTGAGAGGGCGACCCGCGGGCGGCTCCAGTCGCTCACGGAGCCTCCGGGCACGTAGCGGCTCCCGATCGTGAGATCGCGGTCCCGCGCCGTATCTGCCAGGAGCACAGGGAGTTCTTCGGGCGAGTGGGAGAGGTCCGAGTCCATCTCCACGATGAGGTCGTAGCCTCCGGCGAGGCCGGTCCGGAAGCCCTCGAGGTAGGCGCTTGACAACCCCGATTTCGTCGGGCGCTCCATGAGCCGAACGCGCGGCTCGTCGTCCGCGATCGCCTGGACGAGTGCGCCCGTGCCGTCGGGCGAAGCGTCATCGACGACGAGGATGTCGACGTGCTCGGGCAGCGCGAGCAATCGTGCGACGATCCATTCGATCGTGTCGCGCTCGTCGAACGTCGGCAGGATCACGAGCGTCCGGCGCTGATCCGGAGACAGCGGCGGAGGCGCCAGCCGCGTGGTGTCTCGGCGACGCGGGGTGATCACGATCCCGAGGACAAGCCCCAGACACAGCCACGGGAACCAGTCCCCCAGGCGCACGTACGGCGTCTGCAGGTCCGAGGCGACCACGTCGTGCCGAAGGATCGTCGGCTCGAAGAGGCCCGCGCTCGCCACCACCCGCCCCGTCGGGTCGACGTATGCGCTGATGCCCGAGACCGCGGCATCGATGATCCATCTGCCGTTCTCCACCGCCCGCATCTGGCTCATCTGCAGATGCTGTGCGGACGCAGCGGTGGTCCCATACGATGCGTTGTTCACCGTCACGACGAGGAACGCCGCACCAGCGCGCACGAACGCGCGGGTGAGCTCCGGGAAGCTGTTCTCGAAGCAGATCGGCGTGCCGAACGGCGGGACCCCCATGGTCTCCACGGTGTGGACCGACTCCCCCGGTGTGCGATCCACAGGGATCTGCTGGAGCGCCGAGATCCATGACAGCCGCCGGCGCCACGGGACGTATTCGCCGAACGGGACGAGATGCACCTTGTCGTAGCGGTCAACCGGCACCCCAGCGCCGTCGAACAACACGACGCTCGTGTGTTCGGTTCCATCCAGGTCGTCCAGGACCGCTCCGACGAGCGTCGGGGCGCCGACGCTCGCGATCGTCTGGCGGACGGCCGCGATGGTCGTGGGATCGTTCGCCGCGCCCGGGTCGAGGGACCCTTCACCCCAGACCACCAGATCGGGCGGGTCCCCCTGCTGGAGGCGCTCGTGGAGCGACATGTTCAGGGCCGCCACGCGGACGTCCTCCGCGTTCGCTGCGTCGTTCGCCGCACGGCGGACGTCGACCTGGAGCGTGGCAACGCTGACCGGCGATCCGTTCGGGACCGAGGAGGGGATCAGGACGGGTGCTACGACCAGCGCCAGCCCGATGCCTGCACGGCCCGCCACACGCCGCGCTCCCCTCTCCCCCACGACCACCTCGACGAGCAGGGCGTTCACCGCGATGACGACGAAGGTGACGCCCCAGACGCCCGTTAGGGCCGCCAGGTGGAGTGTCGCGCGGTTCCCGACCTGCGAGACACCGACCGTCCCCCAGGAGAATCCGCCCAGCGGCCACATCGTGCGGAGCCAGTCGACCACGACCCAGAGGGCCGCTAGCCCGGCCGCCTGTACCAACGGGTGACCTCGTCGGCAGATCGCGGGGGCGACGAGCCCGAACAGCGCGGTCGAGAGCATGCAGAGCAGGACGAGCGCCACCCACGCCAACTCGCCGAACAGGAGGATCCAGTACAGCGTGGCCCCGTAGAAGCCGAACCCGAACGTGAGGCCGAGCAGCGCACCTCGGCGAGCGCCTGAGGAACGGAGCACGACGAGCAACGGCGCCACGGCCACGAAGGCCACGGGCCACCAACCTACGGGTGGGAACGCCAGCGAGAGGACGACGCCAGCGCCGAAAGTGACCAGGATCGAGGTAAGCAGCCGAGGTTGCGCGCTCAGGCGCAGTCGCGGCAGAGCATCCTCTTCTTGTCCGCCAGCTGACTCCGGTGCTTTACCAGGAAGCAGTTCTTGCATACGAACTCGGTCGACTGGATCGGGACGACGCGGGTCTCGACGGGTTCGAGGCGCTCGCCGCGGGTGAGCGCGACCGTCGCCTCATCCTCGTCCTCCGCTTCTTCTTCCTCGGCCCGTGCCTCCTGCTTCACCAGGAGCTCTTGGATCGACTCCACCTCAGCGACGGCTGTGGGGTCCGCCGGGTCAGCCGGTTCAGCGGGAACGACCGCCTCCTCGAGATCGGCCTCCGTCGGCTCGGCGTCCTCCAGGTTCTCCTCCACCGGGTCGTCGTCGTCCACGGGTTCCTCGATGTCGTCCATCTGATCCTTCATGCTCGCGGCCTCCGAGGGCTACTGGCCTCGGTTGCGCGCGGATTGTACTGCCGTCGACTGACGATGCAACTGACCTCGATGCGCGAACGACGATGGGGACCGCATCATTCCCGATCGCGCGACGGGAGTCCGTACGGGAACGCACGTCGGCTCAGACATTCGGGAATAGGTAAGGACCCAAGAGACCTTTGGGGCCGCGACGCCGGGGCGCCGCGTTCTCTACTCAGCCTCTTGGGTCCTACCGCGCGTCTCCGCCGGGGCGGTGACGCGTCGGGAACGGTACTTCGGGCGCGTCGCGGGCGTCAAGCCGAGCGCGTGACAAAGAGTGACAGAACCAGCGTCGTTCCACGTTGTCCCGGGGCGCTCGTCCCCTAGCTCGCGAACACCTCACGGCCGAGCGACACGGTCAGCGTCGGCCGGAGCCCTTCGACGGAATCGACGGTCGTCGGATCATGTTCGAACACCGCGAAGTCCGCGTGCATACCCGGTGCGAGCGCGCCCTTCTTCTCTTCTTGGTGGCCGACCCTTGCGCTGCCCACCGTGTGCAACCGGATCGCCTCGACTCGGGATAGGCGCTGCCGCGGATCGTGGTGGCTTTCGCAAGCCGCGATCGACAACATCGGGTCGAACGGCGTCACCGGCGTGTCGGACCCCGCGCCGACCTCGATCCCTCGTTCGAGCATCGTGCGGAACGGGTTCATGATGTCCGCCCGTTGCGATCCGAGCGCCGTCTCGTACAGACCACCGGGCTGTCCCCACCGCCGGTCGAAGGCCGGCTGCACCGAGACCGCCAGACCGAGCATCGCGGCGCGCTCCACGTCAGCAGCTCCGGCCATCTCGAAATGCTCGATCCGATGGCGCCGCGCGCGGAAGTGCCGGCGCTCGCGGGAGTCGAGCGCGTGGTACACACGCTCCCACACCCGGAGCAGCTGATCGATCGCGCGGTCGCCGATCGCATGGACCCCGACCTGCAGGCCGGCCATGTGGCCGTTGTGGAAGAACACCGCAAGCTCGTCGTCGGAGTGGTAGCACTCCCCGCTCCCTCGCTCCTGGGTGTACGGAAGCCTGACGGCCGCTGTCCGGGCTCCGATGGACCCGTCCATCGGGAGGTCGCCCCCGATCCCCGTGAGGCCAAGGTCTATGACCTGTGGGATATCCATGGTCGCCACGACCGGCAGGGCGTCGAGTGGCAGCCGTTCGCGGTGCCCCAGGAACACTTGGAGGTCCCGCAGCCCGAGCCAGTGCGGCATGGACATCTCATGGATCGTCGTAACGCCGCGAGATGCCCCCAGCGCAGCCCCCTGCAGCTGCAGCTCCTGGATCGCCCGGTCATCGAGGCTGCTCGTCACCCACCGCCCCAGCCGGGAGACCGCCTCGCGCGTGACGCGCCCGGTTGGAGCACCGTTCGCATCGCGCTCGACGCCATCCTCGTCGGACAGGAGCCCGGATGCGGCGAGCGCGGCCGAATTCGCGAGCGCCATATGGCCGTCGGCCCGTTGGATAACCAGCGGAAGCCCGCAGGCGGCGTCCAGCTCGCCGATCGCCGGGTGGGTGGGATCCACCCAGCGCGTCTCGTCGAACCCCCGCAGAACGACTGGGCCGGGTGTCTCCTGATGCGCTGCGCGAGATCGAACGATGTCCAGCAGGGCGCCTGCAGAGCCGGCCGTCTCGACGTCCAGGTTGGCGAGCGACATGCCGGTCTCGGTGAGATGGACGTGCGTATCGATGAATCCGGGAAGGATGGTCCCTCCGGGGAGGTCGACGACGCGGTCGGCGGCGGGGGCTTCGCCGGAGCCCACGCGCTCCACGTGCCGGTCGTCGACGAGCACCCACTCTCCTGTCTGTGGGTGCGAGAGCGTGTGGACACGGCCTGCGCGGTAGAGGGACTTCACCCGCCCGCGATTATCGCAGCGGACGCGGCCCCGATGGGGATGTGATGGCGAGATGGATCGCGGCCGTCTCGGGGTCGAGGATCGCGGTCTTGCCATCGTGAGGCTCGAGCCCTATCGACACCCACGTGCGGCGGAGCTCATCGAGCGCCGCCACCGCGGTCCGCCGATCGTCGGCGAAGATCGCAACGTCATCCACCCACCGGGTGTGCCGAACGCGACCGGCCCCGAGGACGAGGTCGCCGGCGGTTAGCACTGCTTCCGCCAGCACAGCCGATGCGGTGGGTCCCACCGGCAGCCCGATCACACCTTCATCCTCGAACGCACGCAGCCATCTGGTCATGACGTTGATGGCATCGGGCGGCGCGCCCAACCCCGACAGCCGGTCCGCGACCGCGATCGGGGCGATCGATGCGTAACAATCCCGGACGTCGGTGATGGCGACGGTGCGTGCCCCGGAGCGGTAGTGGTCGACGGCCCGTCCCCATCGGCGCCGGGCCGCCACCCACGGGGTGATCTCGAGGCCGCCACGTTCGATGCGCTCGATGCCGTGCGCGAACGTGCTGGGACCACGTCCCGATTCGATCCACGGTGCAAGCCGGGCGGCGGCTCGGGCGAACGCACGCTCGTCGCTGGCGCTCAATCGGATGAGGCGTCGCGTGCCGCCGTCCGGCTTGGCCGAGAGCTCCCACCGTATCGGCCCTCTCGGGCCCGGCCGCGCGCCGCCGGGCGCCGCGGTGACTGGTCGGCCGGACAATCGACGCTCCCATCGGCGGGTCCGAGGGAGGCGGGGTGCGAACCGTACCGCTGCTACGTCCTTGGGCGCAATCGGCCGGGTCCATGCGACTCCATCCCCAGTGAGTGTCCCCCGAGGAGGCACACGGTGCTCCCCTATGATGGCCGCGTGCTGGATGCCCGAGATCGAGACATCATCGCCACTCTGCAAGCCGACGCTCGCTCGACGTATGCGGACGTAGCGGCGCGCGTCGGCTTGTCCGCCTCGGCCGTGCACGAGCGCGTGCGGAAGCTCGAGCAGGCCGGGGTGATCCGCGGGTACCGGGCGGTGGTGGATCCTGGCGCGCTCGGACTGTTCGTGACTGCGGTGATCGCGGCCACCCCGCTCGACCTGAAGCAGCCCGACGATCTACCCGAGCGCGTGGCGGAGTTCCCTGAGGTCGAGGACTGCTACAGCGTGGCCGGTGAGGCTAGCTACCTCCTCAAGGTGCGTACCAAGACGACGGGTGACCTCGAGGATCTGATCCGACGGCTCCGCGAGAAGGCGGGAGTCGCGACCCGCACCACGATCGCCCTGTCGATCCCGTTCGAGGATCGACCCCTCGCGACGTAGCCGAGTGCCTGCGTTGCCCTGGGATGTCCCTGCGGATACCGAAGGATAGAGATCCACGTTCGGCGCCTGACGTCCCATAATGGACCGATGAGAACGTCCGCCCGCGGTCGCGGCGGGCTTGCAGTGCGCATCGGATGCGCGGTCGCGGCCCTCGCCGTGCTGGCCTCCTGCTCGGGTCCTCAGTACGAGTACGTTCGCAACACGTCATTGCGAACGGCGTTCAAGGTGCCAGCGGGTTGGGCGCTCTTCGACAAGCGGACGCTCCTGGGTCAGACGGGTCCACAGCCGTCCACGCCCGACCCGATCCGGTGGCTCGTGGGCCTCGATGGAGATCCGCAACCCACGGCGACGCACGTGCTCGATCCATCCACCCTGAACACGGACTACCCCCAGGGTATCGCTCTGGTCCAGACGTACAGCTTCGACGACCGCGACACGTCGAGCTTCAACGCGCTCCGCAACTACCTGTTCCCGGTGGATTCGCTGTTGCAGGATCCGAACAGCGCCCAGGTCCTGAGTTACGACGACAAGATCGATCACGACGGGGTCCGTGGCGTCCACATCGTGTTCCAGTTCCGCGCGAGCGCGCTGGCGACGGCCCAGGCCGACGAGCAAGCCGCGGCGACGAACGGAACGGCCTCCGACCTGCAACGAACGCTCCTCGGCGGAACTGCGGCCTCCCTGCTGAGCCCCGACTACGTGACGGTGGCGCAGACGGCGCTCGTGAGCGTCGACACGAACCGCGTGTACTACATCGCCGTGCTGTGCAGCGCGGCGTGTTATGACCGGAACAAGGCCGACATCGAGTCGACCGTGAACTCTTGGACGGTGCTGCCATGACCAAGCGACGCACGCACGTGCCCTTCGATGCCGGTCGTGTCTCACGGCCGCGTCCTTCCGAGCGCGAGACACGCGCCCCGTCGGCGACATGGGATCGCGCGAAGTTCGTCCTCCTGCTGTTCCTGTTGTGGCTCTGCGGGCTGGCGACCGTGTGGACGACCTCCGTGCATCCCCTCGGCGGCCCGATGAGCGACGCCGTGCAGATCGCGATCCACGACTACGCATGGCTCTTGGTACTCGCGACGCTCGAGATCATCCGCCAGCTGCACTACCTGATCGAGGAGCACTCGAAGGGCTACTACCGCTTCTGGCAGAAGACGGTGTTCGGCGGCTCTCACAAGGCGCTCGGTCATATGGACGACTGGACCCGCTACCGGGTCGGCCGGGCCTTCAAGACCTTCATCGTGTTGTTGGCCATCAGCACGTTCCTCGGGCGGATCTTCCACACCGAGCCCGTGTGGCTCGGGATCCTGGAGGCGCCCGGGCGCCTGGTCGTCGCTATGCCGTTCATATTCCAGCTCGCGTTCGGGTTCTTCTTCGTGATCTTCCAGTTCATCGGGTTGTTCTGGTTCCTCTCGCGTGGCGGTGTCGACGTCTACATGCCCGACGACATCGAGACCCGCTTCGACGACGTCAAGGGACAGGACGCCGTCCTCGACAGGGTGAAGGAGACGATGATCTTCCTCGAAGACCCCGAGTCGATCGAGGAGAAGGGCGGGTACGTCCCGGGCGGCGTGCTCCTGTGGGGCCCGCCCGGGACCGGCAAGACGCTGATGGCGCAAGCCGTCGCCGGTGAGAGCGCCCGGCCGTTCGTCTTCGTGGAGCCGGGTGCGTTCATCCAGATGTTCATGGGCGTCGGGATCCTGAAGGTGAAGGGCCTGTACCGCAAGCTCCGGCGGCTGGCGCTGCGATACGGCGGCGTGATCGTCTTCTTCGACGAGGCCGATTCGCTCGGCAGCCGTGGCCAGGTCGGCCAGGGCGGCTTCGCGGGTGCTGCGAACACGGGTCCGTGGTCGACGACACCGGCCTGCAACGGCATCAGCTACCTCTCCCCCGCCGGGCGGAACCTCGTCCTGCTCGACGCGCTCCCGTCCGTGCTTTCGACGACGCCGCGCACGTGGGTCGATCCGTTCATCGCGGGCATGGGCGGCATGGGCGGCGGCGGCGGCATGGGGACGCTCCAGGCCCTGCTCTCCGAGATGTCGGGACTCGAGAAATCGCGGGGTCTGGTGAACAAGCTCCGCCGGATGCTCGGCATGAAGCCCAAGCCTCCGCCGAAGTACCGGATCCTGCACATCTTCGCCACCAACATGCCGTCCGCGCTTGACCAGGCGATGCTCCGCCCCGGTCGGATCGACCGCCAGTACAAGGTCGGATACCCCACCAAGGACGGACGCAAGGCGACGATCGAGTACTACCTCGGCAAGGTGAAGCACGAGCTAACCGAGGAGCAGATCGACAAGCTCGCCACGATCACGCCGTACGGCACCGGCGCGAGCATCAAGGACATCGTGAACGAGGGTCTGGTCGTGGCCATCCGTGACGAACGCGACACGATCACGTACCGGGACATCATCCGTGCCAAGCACATCAAGCAACTCGGCGTGCCCGACGACTTCGAGTACATCGAGCGAGAACGCCACACGACAGCCGTGCACGAGGCGTGCCACGCCGTCGTCGCATACCAGCTCCGCCGTCATGCGGTGATCGACATCGCGACGATCGAGCGCCGCGGCGACATCGGCGGGCTCGTGTCGTACATCCCGCCCGAGGACCAGATGTTCGAGTGGCGGTCCGAACGCGAGATCGACGTGATGGGGAGCATCGCGTCGCTCGCCGGCGAGCGCATGTTCTTCGACGACGATAATTCGAGCGGCGTTGGGAGCGACCTGCAGAACGCCACGCGTATCGTGATCGAGAACCTCGGGTTCGCGGGGATGGGCGACACGATCGCTTCGCACGCGATCACGGTGGGCGGTCTCCGCGGCGCACAGGCCGTCGAGACCGGAGCCGACCGGAACATGTACGACGGCGAGTTCGGCCGCCAGGTCGAGGCGAAGCTCCGCGAGCTCTACCAGCGCACCTGGGAGCTCTTGGAGGAGCATCGTGCGGAGGTGCTGGCCGTGGCGCACGTCTTGGAGACGCACAAGACGGTGACCGGCGACGACGTCGCGGCGGTGATCGAGGGAACGATCGGGACCACGGTGGACGGCAGACCCTACAAAGACCCGACCTTCCGCCAGATGGTCGAGAATTACCATACGGCCGCGCTCCGGGCTCACAAGGAGCACGGTGGCGTCGGCACCCTGATCCCCGTCCCGATCCCGCCGAACCCGACGGAGCCGGAGGTCGCACCGGCGGTTAAGCGTCCGTCGCAACACCTGTCGGACGCGCCGGTCCGACCTGATCTCGACAAGGAGTAACGGAGCCGCTCGTCGCGCACGGGTATCCTGGCTCGTCATGCGCCTGTTCAACACGCTCACGCGCAACGTCGACGAGGTCATCCCCGTCGACCCGCAGCGTGTCGGCATGTACACGTGCGGCCCAACCGTGTACCGCTTCATGCACCTCGGGAACCTCCGCACGTTCATGCTCGCCGACCTGATCCGGCGCGCGTTGGAGTTCGAGGGGCACAGCGTGCTGCAGGTGATGAACATCACCGACGTGGGTCACATGACGGATGAGTCATCACCCGAAGCGGTTGACAAGATGCTGCTGGCGATGGAGGACGAGGGGCTCCAACCGCTCGAGATCGCCGAGAAGTACACGGCGGAGGCGCTGGCGGATATGGCCGCGGTCGGGATCCGGATGCCCGACGTCTTACCCAAGGCGACGGAGCATATCGCGGAGATGATCGCGCTCACCGCGGAGCTGATCGAGCGCGGACACGCCTACGTCGTCGAGACCGGGTCCGTCTACTTCGACGTCACCTCGTTCGAGGGATATGGCTCGCTCTCGGGGAATACGCTCGACAACCTGAAGGCCGGACATCGGGATCTCGAGACCGACCCCTCCAAGCGGCACGAAGCCGACTTCGCGCTGTGGAAAGCCGCCGGACCTGGCCGGGTGATGAAGTGGGACTCACCGTGGGGGCCGGGCTTCCCCGGCTGGCACGTGGAGTGCTCGGCGATGTCGATGAAGTACCTAGGAGACCGGTTCGATATCCACACCGGCGGGAACGATCTGCGGTTCCCCCACCACGAGGACGAGATCGCGCAGTCCGAGGGCGCCGTCGGTCATCAGGTCGTCTCGATCTGGGTCCACGGCGGCCACCTGCGTCTGGCGGGCCAGAAGATCGCCAAGTCCACCGGCAACGTCGTCCGCGTGCCGGACCTGCTGGAGCGCGGTCTCGATCCGCTCTCGTTCCGGTGGCTCACCTTCCAGACGCGCTACCGCAGCGAGATGGACTTCACGTGGGACGCGATGGGAGACGCCGACGACCGGGTGAAGCAGCTCCGCAGGCGGATGGCAGGGTGGGCCCCTGCGGCCAGCGGTCTCGGAACGCTGGCGGCGGGGTTCGACGAGCGCTTCCGCACCGCGATCGCGTCCGACCTGGACCTGCCGGCCGCGGTGGTCGTCGTGAACGATCTGGTCCGCTCCCCGGACGTTCCGGGCGACGAGAAGTACTCGCTCCTTGCCTCGTGGGACGACGTTCTCGGTCTCGATATCGAACGCGAGGCAACGACGGAGTGGGAACCCACCGAGGAGATGCGGGCACTCATGGCCGAACGCGATGCCGCACGCACCGCGAAGGACTTCGCCGCCTCCGACGAGCTGCGCGACCGGCTGGCGGCGATGGGGCTCGAAGTCATGGACACGGTCGATGGCACCACCGTCCGGCCCCGAGATACTTAGTCGACGATCTGCAGCTCTCGCGTTGAACGGTTCAGACGTTCGACACCGTCGGCCGTCACCGCGACGATGTCTTCGATCCGCACACCGAACGTTCCTTCCAGGTAGATCCCCGGCTCGATCGAGAACGTCATGCCGGACGCGAGTGGCGTGCGGTTGCCCTCGATGATGTATGGGGGCTCATGGACCTCGAGCCCGATGCCGTGTCCGGTGCGATGGATGAATCTCTCACCGTAGCCGGCCGCGTCGATGATGCTCCGCGCGACACGGTCGACCTCTTGCGCCTCGACGCCGGGCCTCACAGCTCGCACCGCCGCGTCTTGCGCCTCCTGGACGACCGCGTAGACGTCCGCGAGACTGGCCGGAGGCTCGCCCACGGCGACCGTGCGGGTCGTGTCCGAGTAGTACCCCGCGAGCTCTCCCCCGAAGTCCAACACCACGACATCGCGCGGGAGGATCGTCCTGCCGCCCGGCTCGTGGTGCGGAGACGCCGAGTTCGGACCGCTGCCGACGATCGTGAAGTCCGAGCGAGCATGGCCGTTCGCGACCAAGAGCTCCGCCAGATCGGCGGCCACCTCCTCCTCCCGCCGTCCGAGGAAGCGCATCCCGCAGATCTGCCGGAACGTCTCGTCGGCCCCTCTCCCCGCTCTTCGGAGGGCCGCGAGTTCGTCGTCGTCCTTCACCGACCGTAGGCGGCCGATCAGCGAGGATGCAGGCTCGAACGAAAGACCGGGGGCCGCCCGCTGAAGTTCGAGCACGTGCGACGCCCACGTCCGGTCGGCAACCGCGACACGCCCCGAACGCGGCAGGGTCGCCACGACCAGCTCGTACGGATCGACGCCGTCGCGCCATCCGACGACCTCGTCTGGGCCGATCGCGCGCCCTGCTGGCGACTCCAGAGCGAGCGGACGCTCGAGCTCCGGCACGAACAACCTGCACACGCCGCCGGGATCGATCGCGAGCAGCGTCAGTCGTTCGAGAGGAAGGGGACCGTAGCCCGCCAGGTAGATCAGATCCGGGGAAGGTGCCACGAGGACGGCCGCCAGCCCATCGGCCGCTGCCTCCGCGGCCAGGCGCTCGCGCCGGGCGGTCTGGATGAGCGTCATAGCTTCAGGAGGATGGACCGGGGCACGATCTGGAACGTCGCGGGTGTCGTGCCCAGATGTTCGCCGTCCGCGACGATGGGGAGCGGCCGTTCCGCATCGATCGTGACGCGCATCTTAGCCCGCATCTCGTGGATGTGCGGATCGGGAACATGGTCGCCGTGCCGGTAGATCCGCGGAAGCAAGGTGTAGGCGTCAGACCGGGGTCCGGTGAATATCAGGACGTCCAGGACGCCATCCCCCGGGAACGAACGCGGTGACAGGCGCAACCCGCCCGAGGCGAACTGCGCGTTCCCCACGATCGCGTTGAACGCCTTCCCGTCGAACATGCTCCGGTCGGCCTCGACCCGTACTCCGCGCGGGCGCGTCCGCACGAACGTCGACCAGAAGGCGAGGAAGCCGCGCGCGCGCCCCATCCACGCCGGCAGATCGTCCGCCCGTCGGGTCGCCGCGGCGCCGAACCCCACCTCGGCGAGGTTGACGCTGTAGCGATGGAGTCGTTGACCGCTCTCGCCGGTGTAGGTGACCTTCACCACGTCGAACGGGTAGGTGTTGTCACCCAGCAGGTGGCCGCAGGCAGCCTCGACGTCCCCGGGCAGACCGAAGCTTTTCACCAGGTCGCAGCCCGAGTGCGCCGGAACGACGCCGAGCACGGGCTCGTCCATGATGGTCCGCCCGTCGCGGAACATGCCGTTCACGACCTCCTGCACCGTGCCGTCTCCCCCCACCGCCACCAGGAACCGGAAGCCTTCGTCCATGGCGGCGGCCGCCAGACGGGTCGCCTCGCCGCGGCGCGAGGTCACCTGGAGAGAATGGTCGAGGCCGCGCTCGGCCAGGCCGCGTTCGACGGCGACGAGCTCTCGACCTACCCGACCCCTACCCGCGTGAGGGTTCGCGATCACGGCGAGCGCGCCGAACGGACTCTCGGTCATGGTCGCATCGTAGCTACAGGCCCGTGTAGGCGACGACGCCATGCAGGACGCCCACTCGGGCCCCGCGGAAACGGCTTGCGATGGCCGCGTCGGCGACCTCCTCCACCTGGCGGAGCAGGTCCACGAGCTGCTTGCAGTTGCGCACGAAGTCCCCGGGAGCCATGTCCGTCTCCTCCAGCACGTCCTCGAGCGGCTTGCCCTCCGCCCAGTGGAAGACGGGAGTCGCGAAGCCCGCGTCCAAGGTTCGGCTCAGCTCCACCTGATGTTCCTCCTCCGTTCGTCGGATCCGGCGATACGTGCGTTGGAGCTCTTCGAACCGTTCGGCGGTCGCACCGGTCGGCATCGCACCGGCGCTCGGCACGCGCTCGCGCGATTCGTAGATCACCGAACTGAGGAGCGAGGCGACCTCCGGATCCGAGAGCCCCTCGAATGAGCCGGATGCGAGCGACTCGCACACCAGGAGGTCGCCCTCGCCATAGATCCGGGCGAGCATGCGACCCTTCTCCGTTACCTCCCAGCCGTGCACGTAACCGAGCGCCTCGAGCACCGCGAGCACCCGGTCGAACTGCCGGGCGAGTGTTTCGGTCCGGGTCTGGATCCGCCGGTCGACGCCCCGCATCTGCGCGGCGAGCGCGTCCGCCCGTGCCGCCCATCGCTCGTGCTTGGCTCGTTCCGGGCAGGCGTGGCACGGATGGTCCGCCGCCTTCGCCTCCAGGCGGAGAGCCTTCCGCTCGGTCTCCGGATCGGCGCGTTGCTGGGCGGCTCGCGGTCGCTTCACCTGCAACGACACGAGTCTGGACGCGACATCGCGGCGGAACCGCGCGCTCCGCGAGCTGCCTGAGCGCGGCAGCGCGATCCGTGTCAGGACCACCGGCGGATCCTCGAAGTCCTTGGCGGACAGGCGGAACGAGGAGCGGTCCTCCGAGAGCACCGTGGGCTTCCCGTCGCGAGAGGAGAGGACCACAGCGAGGCCACGTCGGCGGGTCCGCGGCACGTGGATCACCTCACCGGGCCGTAGACACGCGACGGCCTCGCGAACGGCGTCCGCGAGCTGCCGTTCGCGGCCGCGCCGGTCCTCGTCGCGCAGGCGTTGCGCCTCGCGCTGGAGAGCCCAGTATTCGTCGAAGTCCCCGAGATGGCAGACGAGGTTCCTCCGATAGCCCTCGAGCGCCGCTCGGTCGCGTTCGCGCTGCCGTTCGAGCACCACTACTCCCCGATCGGCCAAGAACTGTGCGAACGACGAGTTCAGGAGCTGGTGAGCCTGCTCGGGCGTGTAGTTCCGGACCAAGTTGACCGCCATGTTGTACGAGGGTCTGAACGAGGAGGTGAGGTCATACGTCCGCGTAGCCGCGAGCCCGGCGACGCGCTCGAACGGCACCTGCCGTTGATACACCACGACGGCGTGACCGAGCGCATCGATCCCCCGGCGCCCGGCGCGACCGGTGAGCTGCGTGTACTCGCCGGGTGTGAGCATCTCGTGCCGTTCTCCCTGGAACTTCCAGAGGTCCTCGATCACGACGGTCCTCGCCGGCATGTTGATCCCGAGCGAGAGCGTCTCGGTCGCGAACACCACCTTCACCAGCCCCGCCTCGAACAGCTCCTCGACGGTCTCCTTGAAGACGGGCAGCATCCCGGCGTGGTGCGCTGCCACACCCGCGGTGAGCCCGTCGAGGAAGTCGTAGAACCCGAGCGTGACCAGGTCTTCCTCGTCGATCCAAGCTGCTCGCGACTCGGCGCGTTCTCGGATCCGATCGGCCTCGGCATGGGTCGTGAGCTGCAGGCCGGATCCGCGGAGCCACTGCACGCTCCTTTCGCACCCCGCCCGGCTGAACACGAAGTAGATCGCGGGCAACATGTCGGCTTCTGCGAGGACCTCCACGACCTCCTCGCGCCGCGGCACGTACACGCCGCGGTGACCTTCGCGCGGGCGGTTGGTGCGCTTCGTTTGAGTCGTTCCACTCCCCACCCGCCGGTAGTGCTTCACGCGGAGCTCCTGTTGATCCAAGGAGACGACGTACGGGTTCGCCAGCAGGACGCCGTCCTGCTCGACATGCATGGGATGGAGCCGGCGTCCCACCAGGTAGTGATGGTCCAATGGGACCGGACGACGCTCCTCGATCACCACCCTCGTTTCGCCGCGGAGCGTCTGGATCCACTCGCCGAACTCTTCGGCGTTCGAGATCGTGGCGGAAAGACACACGACCGACACCGAGAGGGCCAGATGGATCAGCACCTCCTCCCAGACGGCCCCTCTGTAGGGGTCTTGGAGGTAGTGGACCTCGTCCATGATGACCGTGACTAGGCCATCGAGCGTGCCGCTCCGCTCGTACAGCATGTTGCGCAGGACCTCCGTGGTCATGACGACTACCGGCGCTTCCGAGTTGACCGCGTTATCGCCGGTAAGGAGTCCCACGGCGTCGGCTCCGTGCTTGGCGGACAGATCGCCGAACTTCTGGTTCGAGAGTGCCTTCAGCGGCGTCGTGTAGAAGGCCTTGCCCCCGCGAGCGAGCGCGCGTTCGATCGCGTACTCGGCGACCACGGTCTTGCCGGAGCCCGTCGGCGCCGCGACCAGCACCGAGCGGCCGGCATCCACGGCATCGATGGCCGTCCGCTGGAAGTCGTCCAGCACGAAGGGGAACTGGGCGGCGAACGCCCCGGGGGTGCTCACGTGGTCAGTCTACGGTCGCTGGGGCCGCGAGCCGTCAGCCGCCGAAGCAGCGCTCGAGATGCCGGGCGAGCAGCTCGTCGAACGACTCCGGCGCCTCGAGGTTCGACAGATGGCCGGCGCCCTCGAGCACGGTGAGCTCGGCACCGGGGATCTGATCGGCCATGGGGGACGACACATCCGCGGGGATGAGGGTATCCCGGTCCGACGTCACGACCAGCGTGGGCACGGAGATCGTGCTGAGGTCGGCGACGGAGTCGGGTCGGTCGGCCATGCCGAGGGCCGCCGCCGCGATGGACTCCGCAGGCTGGCCGGCGATCAGCTCACGCACGCGAGAGCGCAGCTCGTCGGAAGCGCCTTCGGATAGCAACGGCGGCGGACCCTCTACGAGGAACCCGCTCCCCTCGCTCAGTAACCGAGCCGCCATGGATCGCCGACCCGCGGCTCCTTCTTCGGTGTCGGCGCCCGCCCGCGTGTTCGCGAGGACGAGGCCGAGGAAGCGCTCGGGAGCTCGCCGCCAGAGTTCGAGCGCGACGTAGCCGCCCATCGACAGGCCGCACACGACGGCGCGGTCGACCCCGAACGTGTCCAGGGACTCCAGGCATCTGTCGGCTGCGGCTCCCATCGTCATGACATCACCGGCGCCCGTACTGCCCCCGAATCCCGGCAGGTGCGGAGCGACGACGGGCACCGCATCGGCGATCGCGCCGATCTGCGGCTCCCACATCCGCGCGTCGAGGGGGAACGCGTGGATCAGGAGCAGTCCGTCGGTCATCGGATCGCCTTCGCGTCAGGGCCGATGACGACGGGCAACGCTTCGGGCAGGACCTCGAACACGGCCGGGAGCGGCCCGACGCGCTCGCCGTCCGCGAAGACGTTCACACGTCGGTCGGCCTCGAGCTTCACCGTCCGCCCGCGCAGCATCGTGACCTTGGGATGGTTCGTGTGCGATCCCCTGAAGACCTTTGGGAACGCTCGGAGGAATGCGGCCGTCTTCATCGCCCCAACGATACAGATGTCGAGCTCACCATCGTTGAGGAGCGCCGCGGGCGTCACTTTCATGCCGCCGCCGTAGGAGGTGCCGTTGCCGAGCACCACGAGCATGGCGTGGACGTCGATCGAACGATCATCCACCTGCAGGTGGAACGCCGCCGGCACGAACCGCGGCAACGTCTTCAGCACCGCCGCGATATATGTCCCGGTGGCGCCGAGCCCCTTCTTCATGGCGTTCGCGGTCTCGCTCACCTCGGAGTCGAACCCCGCGCCCGCCACACAGACGTAGTGGCGTGTCTCTGCGCCCGCAGTGAGCCGGATCACGTCGACGGAACGGATGACCGGGTCGGCCAGCAGACGCGTGGCGGCGTCCAGCCGCCGCGTCCCGATCGCTCTGGCGAAGTCGTCGCCCGTCCCGGCCGGCAGCACGGCGAGCGCGGCTCCCGTCCCAAGGAGACCGTTCGCCGCGAGCCCGACGGTCCCGTCGCCCCCGAGCGCGGCCACGACCCGCGCGCCCTGCTCGCCGGCTTCGCGCGCCAGGCGCTCCAAGTCGGCGGCCGAGGTCGAGACCCGGATCTCGTGGTCGACCCCGATCTCGTTCAGGATCGCGTCAACGCGCCCGATCAGGCGCCCCCCTTTGCCGCGTCCGGCCGTCGGGTTCGCGACCACGACGACCGGTCCCGTCGCTTCCACGGGGCCCCCTACGACCCACCCGCAACCGGGGACTGCGAGATGCCGGAGGCGAACAGCGCCTGCTGATAGTCCGACCAGCCCTCCTGCAGTATCTGGTCGGCGGTCGCCTGGATGCTGGCGGCCTCATCGGCGAGTGCAGCCTGTGTGCCGCCGGACGCATCGGCGGCGATCGTAGCGACCGATGCCGCGCGGGAGTAGAGCTGGAGTGCCTCGACGATCCGCGCTTGGGAGTTCAGGAAGTAGTTGACCTCCCCGACCGTGAACCCCTTATCCCGGATCTCGTCGGCGAGTTTCACCTTCGAGATCGCGTCGATGGCGCCCTTGGCGTCGTCCTGGGCCTGCTGCAACGTCTTAGCCGCGTCGGGTGGAACCTTGCCCTTCTGGATCGCGGCGATCGTCGTGCCCACGGTCGGCAGGATCGTCGGCGGGGCGCCCGGGGCGATCGTCCCGATCGCGCCGAGAGCGGTCTCGACGGTGCTCTGCCACGCGAGCCCGGCCGAGCGCTGCTTGGAGGCGTCCGCCTTCGCCTGATCGTCGGCGTTCTGCTGCCGGAGGCCGTTCGTCACCCAGGTGCCGAGGACCATCACCATGATGCCCGCCAGGAAGGCCCCGATCACCTGCACCCGGCGTCGCAGGAAGAAGGGGGGCTTGACCTCGACGGGCTCACGCCGCGGGGCGCGAGCCGGCGGCCGAGACTTGGTCTTCCCCTTGCCTTTGATCGCCATAGGTTCCTCTCACCGCTCGCGGCCACCGACGGACCGGGTTCACCGTTTCAGGAGGCGACCGACGATGATAGCGGCCTCGTAGAACACGTACATGGGGATCGCCATCGCGAGCATCGTGTACGGGTCCGACGACGGCGTGATGATCGCGGCGAAGATCGCGATCCCCAGGATGGAGAATCGCCTCCACTTCCTGAGCCGGTCTGTCGAAAGGACGCCGACGAGCTCCAGGAAGATCAGCAGGATCGGGAACTCGAAGGACAGTCCGAACGCGAGCGCAACGAGGATCACGAAAGCGATGAACCGATCTCCTGACAGGAGGGGGGTCAGGTTGGAGCCCGCGAACCCCAGGAGGAAGTTCAGGCCCTTCGGCAGCGTGATGTATGCGAACGTCACGCCGAGGAGGAACAGCAGGACGGAGGATCCGACGAACGGGACGGCCATCCGCCGTTCCTTGGACGTCAGCCCGGGCACGATGAACGCCCAGAGTTGATACAGCAGGACAGGAAGCGCGATCAAGATCCCGATGAACAGGACGACCTTCAACTTCACGATCATGCCGCCGAGCGGCTCCATGAACACGAGCGTGCACGACACCCCGATGCGCTGCTTCGGGGGGACCGTGCTCCAGTACTCGCAGTACGGATGGAGCAGGAGATCGATCACCGGCCCATACAGGAACCACCCCACGACGGCGCCACCGGCGATCGCGATGATCGACACGACCAAACGATGGCGGAGCTCCTCGAGGTGCTCCACCAGGGTCATGGTGCCGCGCTCCTCTGGCCGGCGGCGTCGCAGCTTCGAGAAGACGCGCATGGTGGTGATCGCGGCCGCTACCCGGCGGCCCGAGGCTCCGCGTCGCCATCGATCGCGGGGGGTGCCTCCGCGGTCGGCGTCTTCGCGGGACCCGGCTCGGGATCGTTCTCGTCGCCTGGTTCCGTCGGAACCGTCGTCTGGACGGCGGTCTTCGGCACCACCTTCGGCTCGGCGTCGAGATTGAAGTCGAGTTTGATCGAGTCGCGCACATCGTCCTGGATCTTGCGGAACTCACGGAGCGCCTTGCCGATCGCGCGGCCGAGCTCCGGCAGCCGTTGGGGGCCCACGACGACGAGGGCGATGATCAGGACGACGATGAGCTCCTGGGGACCGATGTTCAGCATAGGGCGGGAACGACGTCCCGCCCCTTATCCTACCGTCGGCTACCGGTCGAGGTATCCCCGCGTCGCCGGGCACCGAGAGCCGCCACATGCTCGCTCGCCTGTGTGCGCTCCCGCGCGAGATCGTCCGCGATCGGCTGCGCCTCATCGCGGAACCGCTGCACGGTCCGCCCTAGCACCAGGACGTGGCGCATGAGACCGATCAGGCAGGCGAGGATCGCGACCGTCGAGACGATGCCGACGGTGAACCACACCACGAGCCAGGGTGCCATGGAGCGATGCTACACGAGGCGGTTGAGGGTCGGGCGCGGGACGTCTACAGGCCGTCGCTGTTCGCGAAGAAGTCTTCGATGTACCGATCGTCCTGCAGGAGGAAGTGGAACTCGATCACGTCGTCGATAGAGAACGCGGGACCTGAAGGAAGGGCTCGGTCGACCTCGTCGTCGAAGAGCATGGCCGCTTGCAGGGGGTCGTGCTCACCGTGTGCGATGTCCACACCGGCCGAAACGAGCAGGGCGACGATCTTCCGGTCGGCCCGCTTCTCGACGTCGTCCGCGCAGCTGGGGCACGTGAACCGGTAGCTGCCCTCGCGTCCGTCGTCGCGGACGGACAGCAGGATCGCCTCCGGTCCCATGTCTACCTCGCCGCAGCGGGGGCAAGTCGTTCGGATCGTTGTCATCTCACCCCGAGACATCGGCGGTGAGGTCCGGCGGCTTGAGCCTCTGTCCCCCGAACGGGGCTACCCCAAGGGGACTGGTCACTCCCCGTATCGGTCGAGGGTCCTTCGCGCCAGTCCGCGGACGTCATCGCCGAGGTGGAGGGGGTCGAGCACCGTGGCATCCGGGCCCACGCGGAGCAGCAGCCTGGCCACCCACCCGAGCTCTTTGGCCGGCAGCGAGACCTCGAGCGAACCGTCCCCCGTTTCGCGGACGTCGGTGACGGCGTAGTACTCGGCGATCCAGCGGGCGCCCCGAGCGAGGACCAACCGGACGACGACGTCCTCGGGTGTCGGCGTGTAGAGGTCGCGTCCTGCGCCCGCCAGTCCGTGCGGCTCGAACCGCTCCTCCGTCGGCTCCGCGGACCGGATGCGGTCGGCGCGGAAGAGGCGTTCGGCGTCGGCATCTGCATCCCAGGCAGCCACGTACCAGTTGCCGAGGGCCGAGAACACGGCCTCAGGCTCGATCGTCCGCGAGCTCCATCCGCCGCTCGAATGCGCGAAGTACTCGATCCGCAGGCGAACGTGATCGTTCGCGGCTCGTCGAAGGAGTTCGAGGTGCTCGGCGGGACGACCGCCGTCCGCCAGCTCGATCCCCTCGGCGTCGCCGAACGTGTCTGAGCCGAGCTCCGTTCGTAGCTTCGTCAACGCGGATCCGAGGGCTGTGGCCTGCGGCGCCCCGGCGACGCCAAGCAGCTCGGTGCCGCTCAGGTACAGCGCGAGCGCCTCGCTCCGCGTGAGCCGCAGAGGACGGGAGAAATGCTCGGCCATCGAGATCCAGATCCGATCGTCCTCGTCGACGTCGACCTCGATCAGGTCGCCGGGTCCGTACGGCGGAAGGCCCGACATGAACAGGAGATCCAGATCTCTCCGGAGCTGATCGACGGGCACGTCGAAGGCTGCGGCGACCTCGCCGAGCACGCTCCCCGGATGCTGCACCAGGAACGGCACGATCACGAGCATCCTCCCGAGCCGCTCCGAGGTCTTGCCGGCTGTTCGTGAGGACTCAGGCAACGATGGCCTCCAGGCGGGCGACGACCTCCGCCCGGAGGCTCTCCGGCTCCAGGACGACGGCATCGGGGCCGAACTGCAAGATCCACGGGGCGAGCTCGCGCTCATCCGCAACCGGTACCGTGACCTCCACCCACCCGTCGGCCCGCGTTCGTCGCGGCTCGGCGCCGACCACGGTGGTCGTGGCCCACCAGGCGATCTCCGGAGAAAAGGCGATCACGGCGCGCTCCTCTCCCGACGCCACCCACGGGCCCCGCAACACGAGGTCCGTCGCACGGAACCCCTCCGGCGGCTCACTCCCATCAGCGACATCTTCCAGGTCCGTCGTGAATCGCGAGAGGCGGAACGAGCGGATCTCGCCGCGCTCTTGGTCGAATCCGACCAGGTACCAATGACCCGCTCGGAACACCGCCGCGTACGCGTCCACATCGCGTTCGGCGACCTCGCCTCGCGACGTGCGGTAGCCGAAGCGCACCCGCCGTCGCGCTCCAGCCGCGGCCGCTACGGCCATCACGAGGGTCCCTCGCGCGTCCGACCCCGACGCCAGCGGTCCGCCCGCCAGGCCGGCGAGCGCTCCGCCCTCGGAACCCGACATGAGCTTCCGAACGGCCTGCTCGGCGGGTGTCTCGCCCCGGACCCCCTGCGCGGCCACCATGAGCGCACCGAGCTCCTCTGGGGTGAACGCGATCTCCGGGAGGTAGTAGCGCTCCTTCGGGATGAGGTAGCCCTGTTCGGTGCCCCACGGGTCGGTGTCGACGAGCTCGAGCGGCACGCCGTAGTCACGGAGGATGTCTTTGTCCCGCTCGAACATGCGCTTCGCGCTGTCGACGTTCCCTTGCCCGTACGGCTCGAGCGTCGCTCGGATCTGCTCGAACGTGAGCGGTATCCGGGTCTCCAGCAGGAGGCCCACCAGGTTCAGCAATCGTTCGAGCGGTTCCATCCGGTCCTCTCCTGCCATCGTGCGGCATCATATCCAGGCCGTGCTTGACCACTGGGAACGCCTGTGATCCGCCTGCGACGCGCGATCGTGACCGCGCTCGGAACAGCGCGGCCCGGCGCGCACGAGATCGAGGTTGACGTCGACGGCGAACGAGCGACGGCGATCGCGTACCCGGATCTCTGCGGCCCTGTCACGGTAGGAGACACCGTCGTGCTGAACACGACGGCCATGGCTCTCGGCTTGGGAACCGGCGGCATGCATTTCGTCGTCGCGGTCGATGGCTCGGAGTCCGGCGACGAGGATCCTCCCGGTCGCGTGATGAAGGCTCGCTACACCCCCGTGCAGACCGCGGTGCGCACGGTCGAGGAATCTCACCGTGACCTGCTCGAGGGCTCCGCGGGTCTCGAGCGGATCCCGGTCGTGTGTGCCCCGCTCCATTCGATGGTCGGCCCGGTCGCGGCGGGCGCGAAGCGGGCCGGCGGCGCGCGCGTCGTCTACGTGATGACCGACGGGGCGGCGCTCCCCGGAGCGTTCTCCCGCCTCGTGTTCGACTTGCGCGGCGCGGGGTTGCTCGATGGGTGGGTCACGTGCGGGCAGGCGTTCGGCGGCGAGCTCGAGGCCGTCACGGTGTGGACCGGGATGCTCGCGGCGAAGGAGATCCTCGGCGCGGACGTCATCGTCGTCGCGGATGGTCCGGGCAACCTGGGAACCGACACCATCTGGGGCGTAAGCGGCCTGGCGAGCGGGAACGTCCTCAACGCGGCGGCCGCGCTCGGGGGACGTCCGATCGCTGCCCTGCGTGTGAGCTTCGCTGATCCGCGCGAACGCCATCGGAGTGTGTCGCACCACTCCTTGACCATCCTGCGCGACATCTGCCTGGTGGAGGCTAACGTCCCCGTGCCCTCGCTCGCCGACCCCGACGAACGCCGGGCAGTCTGGGACGCCCTTCGAGCGGCGAAGATCGAAGACCGTCATCAGCTCGTGGAGGTCGACGGACGGCCGGCGTTAGACGAGCTAGCTACCCGAGGGCTGGAGGTTCGGTCCATGGGACGCGACGCAGACGACGACCCGGCGTTCTTCCTGGCGGCAGGCGCGGCCGGCGTCCTCGCGGGCCGGCTGGCAGCGGAGAACCGCCGCTGGCGGACCTCGAGCTAGCCGTACCTGACGCGCAGATCTGTCATAGCCCGGAGGCGAGGCAGGTGGCGCGAAGCGGTCACATATGCGCGATCAACTGCTCGACGCGGTCGTCGACGCTGCGGAACGGATCCTTGCAGAGCACGGTCCGCTGCGCCTGGTCGTTCAGCTTCAGATGGACCCAGTCGACCGTGTAGTCGCGCCGCTTGGCCTTGGCCTGCCGGATGAAGTCGCCGCGGAGCTTCGCCCTCGTCGTCTGCGGCGGTTCGCGCATCGCACGGTTCACCTCACGGTCGCTGCACGCGCGCTCGACCTTGTCGCTCTTCTCCAACAGGTAGTAGAGCCCACGCGTCCGGTTCACGTCGTGATAGGCGAGGTCCAGCAGCGCAACACGAGGGGACGCGAGCGCCAGGTCGTGCTTCGCCTGGTACCGCTCGATCATCATGCGCTTGGTTACCCAATCCACCTTGCGGACGAGACGGTCCGGCTCGCCCTCGGCCAAGGCTTCCAGCGCGAGGCGCCACTCCTCGAGGAGCGTCTTCGAGGGCTCGTCCATACCGCGACGCTCCAGGAACCGGGCCGTCTTCTCGTAGTACTCGGTCTGCATCTCGATCGCCGAGAGCTCCCGTCCGTTCGCGAGCCTCACGTTGCGCATGCATGTCGTGTCGTGGCTGATCTCGCGGATCGCCCGGATCGGATTCTCGAGCGTCAGATCCCGCATCACGGTGTTCGCCTCGACCATCCGAAGCACCAGGTCGGTGATCCCGACCTTCATGAACGTGGTCCACTCGCTCATGTTCGAATCGCCGACGATCACGTGGAGCCGGCGGAACCGCTCGGCGTCGGCGTGCGGCTCGTCGCGCGTGTTGATGATCGGCCGTGACCGCGTGGTCGCGCTCGAGACACCCTCCCAGATGTGCTCGGCTCGCTGCGAGATGCAGAACTGGGCGCCGCGCGGTCCGTGGAGCACCTTGCCCGCTCCACAGTAGATCTGCCGCGTGACGAAGAACGGGATCAACACATCGGCCATCCGTGCGAACTCGCCGTGACGCGCCACCAGGTAGTTCTCGTGGCACCCGTAGGAGTTCCCTGCGGAGTCGGTGTTGTTCTTGAACAGATAGACCTGGCCGCTGATCCCCTCCTCGTGCAGGCGCATCTCGGCCGCCCCGAGGAGCCCCTCCAGGATCCGCTCTCCGGCCTTGTCGTGAGCGACGAGCTCACGGATGTCGTCGCATTCCGGCGTGGCGTACTCAGGATGGGAGCCGACGTCCAGGTACAGCCGTGCCCCGTTCTCCAGGAAGACGTTCGACGAACGCCCCCAGTGCACGACCCGGCGGAACAGGTAGCGGGCAACCTCGTCGGGTGAGAGCCTGCGCTGCCCGCGGAACGTGCAGGTGACCCCGTACTCGTTCTCCAAGCCGTAGATGCGCCGTTCCATGGCAACAGCCTAGGCGGAGAACCGGGACATGGGCGCCAGGCGGGTCACTCGGCGAGGATCTGGGCGATCTCGCCGTCCTCCAGGCGGTGGAACTTCCTGCGCTGGGCACGACCACGGTCGAGCACGCCGGCCTCGATGGCTTCGGCCTCGATCTCCCGAGCCTCGGGCGATCCGAGCACCTTCACGGCGGCGCGCACGGCGGTGGGGAGGTCCCACCCATCCGTGTAGGACTGCTTAAGGGTCTCCGTGAGATCCTCCGCGTGGCCCCCGATCGCGATGAACCCGTGCTCGTCGGTGACGCTGCCGTCGAACAGCACGTGGTAAAGCGCCGTGCCGCTCGCCCCGCCGTCGACCTCTCCCACCAGGATCTCGACCTCATACGGTTTCATCTGTTGCGTGAAGATCGTCGAGAGCGACTGCGAATAGGCGTTCGCCAGGTCGCGGGCCTTCACGTCCTCGCGGCCGTACGAGTACCCACGAAGGTCGGCCAGGCGGATGCCGGCGATCCGTAAGTCCTCGAACTCGCTGTACTTGCCAACGCCGGCGAACGCGATACGATCGTAGATCTCGCTGATCTTGTGCAGGGTGGCGCTCGGGTTCTCGGCGATGAAGAGCAACCCGTCCGTGTATTCCATCCCGATCACCGACCGGCCGCGCGCGATGCCTTTGTGCGCGTACTCGGATCGATCCTTCATCAGTTGGTCGGGCGAGACGTACGGCATGAACGACATCTACGACCGTCCCTCGAGCACCGCCGTCACAGCGGCGGCCACCTGGTCTTCGGGAACATCCGCCGCTCCCGTCGCCGTCACGTCGACCGCGATCGGAAAGATCTTGCGGGCCACGTCGGGGCCGCCCGTCGCCACGTCGTCCTCGGCGGCGTCCACCAGTGCCTCCACGGCCACACGCAGCGCCTCGTCGCGCGCGAGCCCCGGACGCCATCGCTTCTTCAGCGAGTTCTTCGCGGGCTGTCCCCCGGAGCCGGTCGTCTGGTAGTCGTCCTCCTCCCAACGACCCCCGGTGGCGTCGTAGTAGAAGATGCGTCCTTCACCTCGTCCCTCGTCGAAACCACCGAACAGGGGCACGACGACGAGTCCCTGCATCGCGAGCGGGAAGTTCGAGCGGATCATCTGCGCGAGCCGGTTGGCTTTGCCCTCGAGCGATAGCCGATCGCCGGTGATCTTCTCGTAGTGCTCAAGCTCCAGCTGGAAGAGCTTCACCATCTCGATCGCCTGTCCGGCCGCACCGGCGATCGCGATCGCCGAATAGTCGTCGGCCTCGAACACCTTACGCATCTTCGGGTCGGCAACCGTGTAGCCCGCCGTCGCCCTCCGGTCGCCCGCCATGATCACGCCCTCGGCGTACTTGAGTCCGAGGACGGTCGTGCCGTGCGGGATCGGGACGTCGGACGCACCGACGGGCTTGGTGAGCCCCGGCGGGATGCTTTGCGGCTGGGCCTGGCGCAACAGGTCGACGAAGCTCGGGTTCGCGCCGAACGCCGCACCCGAGACGGGCGGGTGGGTCCGGTC
This sequence comes from uncultured Actinomycetes bacterium, assembly GCA_963695975.1. Classification (GTDB taxonomy): domain Bacteria; phylum Actinomycetota; class UBA4738; order UBA4738; family HRBIN12; genus JBBQVZ01. Next base: position 67,686 of record CAVOIB010000010.1, read on the forward strand.
TGTCACTCTCCGCCCTTCTGGACATAGCTCTTCACGAACTCTTCGGCGTTCTCCTCCAGGACGGAGTCGATCTCGTCCAGGATGTCGTCCATCTCCTCCTTCAGCTCGGCGGCCTTGCCGGACGTCTCCACCTGGCCGGCGTCGGTGTCGCCTTCACCGCTGCCGCCGCCCTTCTTCTGGATACGCTTCTGCTCTTGCTCGCTCATCGTGCGATCTCCTCGTCGCCGGCCCGCCTATCCTACCGACAGCTTCGGCCTGAAAGGCCTAGGACTGAAGTCGGGCCACGAGGGCCGCGACGTCGTCGGACGATTCGAGGAGCTCCTCGACGTGGGCCTTCGTGCCACGCAGGGGTTCTCGCATCGGGATCCGTTGCAGGGCATCGGTTCCTGTGTCAACGATGAGAGAGTCCCAGGAGGCAGCCGCGATCGCGTCCGGGAACCGGGAGATGCACCTGCCCCGGAAGTACGCCCGGGTGTCCTGCGGCGGCTCCATCACGGCATCCTCGATCTCCGCGTCGGTCACCAAGCGCTCGACGTTCCCCCCCACCGCGAGCCGGTGGTAGAGACCGCGATCGCGACGCACGTCGTGATACTGCAGATCGATCGCGCGGAGCTTCGGGTCGTTCCAGTCGAGGCCGTCCCGTTCCCGATACGCCGTCAGCAAACGGTACTTCGCCACCCAATCGAGCTCACGGTGCAGCGAGAGTGGCTCCGTTTCGAGTGCCGTGAGAACCGCCTCCCACCGGGTCAACACATCTTGGTTCTCCGGCGTGTCATCTTCGCGATCGACGTACTTCTTCGCGTGTTCGAAGAACTCCCACTGCAGTTGGACCGCCGAAAGCCGGCGTCCGTCGGAGAGCGGGATCGCGACCGTGCAGCTGACGTCACGCGACACGTCATGCAGCGAGGCCACCGGGCTCTCCAAGGTCAGGTCCGGCAGGAATTGATCTTCGATCATCTTCAGCACGATCGCGGTGGTCCCGATCTTCAGGAACGTCGCCACCTCGCACATGTTGGCGTCGCCGATGATCACGTGGAGCCGTCGATACTTCTCGGGGTCTGCGTGCGGTTCGTCGCGGGTGTTGATGATCGGCCGCTTCAGCGTGGTTTCCAGACCAACCTCGGTCTCGAAGAAGTCAGCGCGCTGCGTGAGTTGATACGTCAACGAGCCGCGCTCGCTCCACGCCGCCTCGGAGCCCACCTTGCCGGCTCCGGTGAACACCTGACGCGAAATGAAGAACGGCGTCAGATCGCGCACGATGTCGCCGAATGGCGTCGCGCGATCCACCAGGTAGTTCTCGTGCGTTCCATACGAGTTCCCCTTGCCGTCGCTGTTGTTCTTGTAGATCGCGAGGCGAGGTCCGCTCGGCAGCTCACGGATCACTTCGTCGAGCGAACGCTCCAACACGCGCTCGCCTGCCTTGTCGTGGATCACGAGCTGACGTGGCGTGACGCACTCGGGCGTCGAGTACTCGGGGTGCGCATGATCCACGTAGTAGCGGGCGCCGTTCGGCAGGATCACGTTCGCCAGGCCGAGGTCCTCGTCGCTCCCCTCCCGGCCCGGGGCGGGCTCGAACCCGCGAGCGTCGCGGAGAGGTGATTCCTGCTCGTAGTCCCAGCGGATCCGCCGCAACGACCCCGCGTACGTCGAGATCAGGATCGAGGAGGAGAGGACCGGATTGAAGTCCGGCGCTCCGACAGCAGAGATGCCGTACTCCGTCTCTGTGCCGAAGACCTTGGGGATGGCCACCGGCCAACCTTACAGGTACTGACCCGCGTTCACCCGCTCTACCTGACGGCCGTCGCCGTCGTCGCCGAGCAGCGTGCGGACGTACACGATCCGTTCACCCTTCTTGCCCGAGATGCGGGCCCAGTCGTCGGGGTTCGTCGTGTTCGGCAGGTCCTCGTTCTCCTTGAACTCGTCGCGGATCGCGACCAGCAGGTCCTCGCTCTTGATGCCCTTCTCACCGGTCGACAGGAACCGCTTGATCGCTTCCTTCTTGGCCCGGCGCACGATGTTCTCGACCATGGCACCCGAGTTGAAGTCCTTGAAGTACAGGACCTCCTTGTCGCCCGACGCATAGGTGACCTCGAGGAACCGGTTGCGCTCGGACGGCTCGTACATCTGCTCCACGGTGCGCTCGATCATGCGGGTGGTGGCCTGCAGGACGTCGCCACCGTACCGCGCGACCTCGTCAGGGTGGATCGGCACAACGGGGTGCAGGTACTTCGACATGATGCTCTTGGCCTGCTCCGCGTCGGGCCGTTCGATCTTGATCTTCACGTCCAGCCTGCCGGGACGCAGGATCGCCGGGTCGATCAGGTCCTCGCGGTTCGACGCGCCGATCACGATCACGTTCTTGAGCGTTTCGACGCCGTCCAGCTCGGAGAGCAGCTGCGGCACGATCGTCGATTCCACGTCGGAAGAGATGCCGGTACCGCGCGTCCGGAAGATGGAGTCCATCTCATCGAAGAAGACGATGACGGGCAGGCCCTCTTCGCTCCGTTCCTTCGCTCGCTGGAAGATCTCGCGGATCTGGCGCTCGGTCTCGCCCACATATTTGTTCAACAGCTCGGGGCCCTTGACGTTCAGGAAGTAGCTCCGCACATCGTCGCGCCCGGTCCGCTCCGCGACCTTCTCAGCGAGCGACTTCGCCACGGCCTTCGCGATCAGCGTCTTCCCGCAACCGGGTGGCCCGTAGAGCAGCACGCCCTTGGGCGCCTCGAGCTGGTGCTCCTGGAAGAGCTCCGCGTACAGGAACGGCAGCTCGACGGCGTCACGGATCGCCTCGATCTGGCCCTCGAGCCCACCGATGTCCTCGTAGCTGACGTCAGGTATCTCCTCCAGGACCAGCTGCTCGACCTCCTCCTTGGGAAGTAGCTCGAGCGCCACGCCGGAGCGGGGGTCGAACAGGACGGGGTCGCCGGCCCGGACGTGCTCGCCGACGAGGGTTCCGGCCAGCGTGGCCACGTACTCTTCGTCGCCACGACCGACCACGACCACCCGATCGTCGCCGAGGCGATCCTTCACCTTCACGACCTCGCCCTGGCGATCGGGGTCCAAGATCTCGACAGCGTTCAGCGAGTCGTTCAGGATCACCTGCGCGCCCGGCACGATCCGCGAGGCGTCCAAGTCGGGCGCGGGCGTCACGCGCATCTTGCGCCCGCCGGTGAACACATCGATCGACCCGTCTTCGTTCGTGCCCAGGTATACGCCGAACGACGCGGGAGGCTGGGAGAGCTTCTCGACCTCTTCGGCCAACGCCTCGATCTTCTGGCGCTCGTTCCGCAGCGCATCGGCGAGCTTCTCGTTCTGACCTATCGCCCGCGTGAGCTGATCGCGGGTCTCGACGAGCTTCTCCTCCAGAAGGGTGACCTGCCGGGGCGCGTTCGTGAGGCGTCGACGCAGGAGGCCGACCTCCTCCTCCAGGAACTTCACCTGGGTCTGGAGTTCGTGAACCTGCTTCTCGTACCGTTCCGCCTGTTCGTGATCTGCGGCCATCGTGCGTCACCTCCCCCGGTGCGCTGGACCCGTCACTATATGACCGAGCGGTGACCCAACCTCGGAAGGTCGGGCAACCTCTCTACCCTGTCTTACGGCTCATCGGCACGGAACGATGATGCCCTGAACCGGGTATTCCGCTACCAGGGCTCTCCGGCCCTGCGCGCCACCGTTAGGAACCCGGTGTGACCCACCATCCGGTGGTCGGGACGGACGCTCCGTTCGGTCACGTGCCACGCTCGCCGGAGCGTCTCGAACGTCTCCACGTGGTGGAACCCGTTCGGCCGCAGCGCGAGCACCAACTCCTGGACCTGCGGAGTCGTGGGGAGGTAGGCGCACAGGATGCCTCCGGGCTCGAGCGCCGCATGTACGGCCGGCAACGGGGCCCACGGTTCGGGCAGGTCCAGGACGCAGCGATCGAAGCGATCGATCCCTGAGCCGACCTGCGACACGTCGCCGTTCCGGAGGTCGAGCCAGGCCGGGAGCTTGCCGAAGAACGCCTCGATGTTGTCGACCGCTTGCGCCCGGTGCTCATCGCGGAGCTCGTAGGAGACCACACGGCCGTCCGGGCCAGTAGCGCGGCACAGCGCGATGGTGAGCGCCCCGGAGCCCGTGCCCGCCTCGAGCACTCGAGCGCCGGGATGGATGTCCGCGTACACCACGATGGGGCCCAGGTCCTTCGGATACACGACCTGCGCCCCGCGCGGCATCTTCAGCACGTAGTCCGCGAACCGCGGCCGGAACGCGGTGAGCACCATCCCCTTCGACGTCTCGACGCGCGCGCCCTCGAGCTCACCCAGGATCAGATCGTGCTCCAGCGTCCCGCTGTGCGTGTGATACGTGGCGCCGGGCTCGAGCCGTACCATGTACGTGCGGTCGCGCTGATCCACGAGGAGTGCACGCTCCCCCGCCTCGAAGGGCGCGCTCATCTCACGTTCCCGTAGATCTCCACAGGCAATACCTCGTCAGAAAGCTCGGGCACGACGTCGGCCGTGTCCGTGTCGTCCGATCGCCCGCCGAGGCGCTCGCCCAGGATCTGGGCACGTGCGCGGCAGAACGCGCAGAACCTCCCCGTCGTGGGCTGGCCGCACTCCTCGCACGCGATGAGCTCGGCGGCGTCCTCCGTCTTGAAGAGCGGCGCCCCTCGGTCCAGGTAGCCCAGGAAGAACTGCGCCTTGGTGCCGGGCGAGTTGGCCTCGATCGCGTTCATCGCGTCCTTGTAGCGGAGCTGCGTATTCCCCGCCACGAGCGGACACTCCTCCACGACGTAGTCGATACCGCGCAGGAACGCGTACGCGGCGGTCTCCAGCTCCGAGAGCCGATGCAGCGGCTTCACCTTCTTCACCATGCCGTCCTTGGCCGGCAGGGCTGGCGACTGGCGCGCGATGTATTCGGTCTGCCACCGGAGCGTGTTCCCCAACAACGTCGCCGCCTCGTCGTCCAGGTTGTGTCCGGTCGCGATCACGTCGAATCCACCCTCCAGGGCGGCTCGGTTGAACACGTACCGCTTGGAGAGGCCGCAGACCGCGCACGTCGAACGCGAGCCCTTCCGCCCCGCCGTGGCGATGTCGTAGCCGTAATCGCGCTCGAGGTCGACGACGATGAGCTCCGCGCCTCGTTCGGCGGCGAAGGCCTTCGTCGCCTCCCCGGAGCGAGTCGAGTACTCGCCGATCCCGAGACCCAGGTACAGACCTGCCGCGTCGTACCCGAGCTCCAGCAACACGTCCCACAGGGCGAGCGAGTCCTTGCCGCCCGAGACAGCCACGAGGATGCGATCCGAGGTTCGCAGCATGTCGTACTGCTTGATCGCACGCTTCACCTGCTCGGGGAACAGGTGGAGGAAGCACGCCTTGCAGTAGGCCGCGTTGTGGCGGCGCACCTCGATCACGGCGGGGTCGCCGCACCTTCGGCACTTCATGAAGACCCCCCCGAGATCACGGGCCGGATCTCTATCTCGTCCGCGTCATCAACGCGAGCCTCGCGCGTGATCAGCTCACCCGAGCGGATCACGAGCACGGTGTCGGGGTTCACGCCGAGCTCGTCGAGGACCATGCGCACCGGCCGGTCCCCCGCGACCTCGATCTCCCGATCGGGGTTACGCAGCCTCACCTTCACCGGGCAAGGCTAACGCACGGCTCTCGTACGGCGCGTTCGTTCGCCGAGAGGCTCGAGCCAGGAACCAGATGAACACGCCCATCGGGACGTACCAGAGGGCGGCGGCCTGACCCACGACGGCGGCGACGAGGCCGACCGCGATGAGGAGCGCAGCGACGATCGATCCGCCCCGCGCCGCGATCGATGTCGCGCGCCCGAAGCTGCCCGTTCGGCGCCAGACGATGGCCCGCAGGATCCGGCCACCGTCCAACGGCAGTCCGGGGATCAGATTGAACAGGGCCACCCCCAGGTTGACGGCCGCGAGCGTGAGGGTCACGGCCTCGGCTGCGGTCCAGCCGATGGCGTTCATCCAGGACGACGAGAGCGCGAAGAGGCTCCCGATCGCAACGGAGGTGCCGGGCCCGGCGAGGGCGACCGCGAACTCCGAACCGGGCGACGGGAGCTCACCCTCGATCTCGGCGACACCGCCGAGCAGGAAGAGCGTGATCCCCCGCACGTGGACCCCGAAGCGCCGCGCGACCACGGCATGCGCGATCTCATGGGCGGCCAGGCAGCCGAAGAACACCAGCCCGGTCGCGGCCGCCATCGCGAGTCGTTCGCCGACGGACAGCTGGGGGAGCGCGTCACCGAACTCGCTCGTTACGGCCCAGACGGCGAGTCCGAAGACTAGGAACCACGACACGTGGATCGAGAGCGGGATGCCGAGGAAACGACCGATGTGGATACGGAACCGGCGCACGCGCCTAGCGTACGGCCCGGCACCGATCCCAGCTGAGAACGGGCTACGGGAACTGTGTGGGGAGGGGCCTCGTGCCGAGCGTGACCTCGATCGTTCGCTGGGTCCCGTCGATGCCGACCACTTGGACTGCCACGCGGTTCCCGGGCTTCAGCCCGTCGAGAACGGAGCCGAGCTGATCCGCGGAGTCGATCGCGTGACCGTCGACGTTCACGATCACATCTCCTTGCGTGATCCCCGCCGACTCGGCCGGCCCGTCGCCTGTGGTGCCCACGACGTAGGCGCCCTGGTTCACCGAGAGGCCGAACTGCAGCGCCAGGTCGGCTGTGACCGACTGTGTGGACACGCCGAGGTAGGCGGTTGGGGCGAGCGGGTCCGCCTCGGCGTCGGCGATCGTCTGCTTCACCGAATCGATCGCGATCGCGAACCCGATGTTCTGGGCGTTGTCGTCACCGGCCGTGTTGATGCCCACGACCTGGCCTTGCATGTTCACGAGCGGTCCGCCGGAGTTGCCGTGGTTGATGGCGGCGTCGGTCTGGATCGCACCGGTGTAGGTACGGGCGCCGTTCTTGCAGGTCTGGCAGTTGGGATCCGACGCCTGGATCGTGCGGTCGAGAGATGAAACGATGCCCGTGGTGACGGTCGGGCCGCCCTCGAGGGCCAAGGCGTACCCGAGGGCCACGACGCGCTGTCCGAGCTGGAGATCGCTCGAGTTGCCGAGGGCAACCGTCGGCAGGTGGGTCGCGTCGATCTTCAGCACGGCCAGATCGTGCAGGCAATCGCCGCCGATCACGTGGGCCTCGTACTGCTTGGGGTCCTTGTCGGAACTCGACACGGTGATCTTCGTGGCTCGCTCCACGACGTGGCAGTTCGTCACGACGATGCCGTCAGAACGGACGACGAACCCGGTTCCCACGCCTTGACCCGTCTGGGAGCCGCCGGCCGGATCCGCCTGGAAGATGTCGGTCGTCACGTTCACGACCGCGGGGAGCACCCGGCGCACGACTGCCTCCACAGGTTCGTTGGTCGGAGGGAGGGACGGCGCGGACAGCGTGTCGGCGACGGGGCTCGACGACTCCTTGGTTCCAAGCGTCACTGAACAGGCTGTCGCCACTACGGCGAGCAGCGCGAGGGGAAGGAGCAGACGGCGCATGCGAGAGCCTCCGGAGGTCGTGGTCACGCTGAGCATTCGAGCCAGCTGAGCCGGGGGTTCGACCCGGCTCCCCTCTTCACAGGATAGTCACAGTCGAGCCGCGCGCGGCGAACCGGCGCTCAGGATAGGCTGCCGGCCGGCACTTCCTTCTTCGGGTCGACGAACGGGATCGCCGCGGTGGTGCCGGTCAGAGGGCCGTTCTCCGACTCCACGTCGAGGGTAGTGCCCGGTTCGGCGAGCTCGATCGGCACCCATACGTAGCCGATGTTCTGCTTCAGTCCGGGCGACCAGACAGCGTCCGTCATGCGCCCGACCTCCTTGCCGTCCTTGCGAACGGGCCAGGCCTCGGACATCTCCGCGCGGAGTTCCTCGCCGTCCAGCACGATGCCGACGAGCTTGCGGTCCACGCCATCGGCGCGGATCCGTTCCAGGGCCGCTTTCCCGATGTAGTCCTGCGGCTGCTCCTCGACAAGGCGCTCGAGCCCCATCACATGGAACGGCGTGTCCCGCAGGGTGATGTCGGAACCGTAGTTGAAGATCCCGGCCTCGATCCGGCGAGCCTCGCACGGGGCGATCGGCCGGATGTCGAACTCTTCGCCGGCCGCGAGGATCGCGTCCCACAGGTCGTCGCCGCGCGAGAAGTCCAGCAGGTTCACCTCGAAGCCCGGGATCGCGGTCCACCCCGTGCGGCTGATCACGACCGGGATCCCCTGGATCTCGTAAGAGTCGCACCAGTAGTACCTGAGGTCGAGGATCTGGTCCCCCACCAGCTTCTGAAGGGTCTTCACCGCCTTGGGACCCTGGACCTGCACCGGGTGCACGTCGGGGAGCGTCACCTCCGCGTTCAGCCCCGAGTTCGCGAGCACGCCGAGGGCGTACAGACCCGCGTCTGAGTCTGCGAGCTGCAGCCACCAGGTGTTCTCTTTCACGTGGAGCAGGACGGGGTCATTGACGATCCCGCCGTCCGGCGCCGTCACGAGCATGTACTTGCCCTGCCCCACCTGGCACTGCGTGAGGTCGCGGCAGGTGAGCATGTCGACCAGGCGGTCGGCGTCGGGGCCGCTCACCTCGACGGTCCGCTCGACGCCGACGTCCCAGAGCGTGACATCGTTGTTCAGCGCGAAGTACTCGACGTCGGGGTCGTCGTAGTACCCGGGCAGGTACATGTGGTTGTAGATGTCGTAGGCCGTGCACCCTGCACGGCGGGTCGCCTCGAACATCGGCGACTTCCGGTACCAGGGCCCGAAGTACAGGGTGGCGCTCTTCTCGAGCATCTCCTTACGCTCGTTCGTCATCCAGGACTCTCCCTCACTCGATCGGCCGGCACGGGCGCCGGTGTCGTTTGAATGATGATTCAAACGACACCCTGAAGGCAAGCCGCGACCCCCTGAAAGCGAGCCGTCGGAGCGCTCAGGAGATGGGGATCGTCTTCTCCGGGTCGACGAACGGCATCGAGACGACGGTGCCGGTCCGGGTTCCCCACTCGGTTTCGACGGTCACCGTCTGTCCCTCGATGCTCTTGTCCGTCGGCAGCCAGCAGTATCCGATGTTCTTCCCGAGGCGAGGCGAGTGGATCGCCGACGTGACCTTGCCGACGCGGACGCCGTCGATCGCGGCCTCCCACTTCACGTTGTTGAGACCCGGGAACGGATCGCCATCGAGCTCGACCCCGTTGATGCGCCGACTCACCCCGGCCTCGCGGATGCCCTTCAGTGCGGCGATTGAAAGGCACGCCTCGTCGGCCAGGTCCCACGCGATGAGCCGGTCGAAGCCCATCTCGATCGGGTTGTTCTCGTACGTCATGTCGGCGCCCCAGTTGAAGATGGCGCCCTCGATCCGACGGATGTCCGACGGGCCGGTGGGCTTGATGCTGTACCGCTCGCCGGCCTTCATCAGCGCCTCGTAGACCTCGGTCCCGCGGGTCGTGTCCGTCAGGTAGACCTCGTAACCGACCTCCGATGTCCATCCCGTCCGAGTGACCACGACGGGGACGCCCGCGATCTCGGCGTTCCTCCACCAGTAGTACTTGAGCTCCAGGATGCTCTCGCCGAGCAGATCGACCATGAGGTCCTTCGACTTCGGGCCCTGGACCTGCAGCGGCGCGACGTCGGCCTCCCTGATCGTGACGTCGAGCTCGGGGTAGGCGTTCTTCAGACCGCGCGCCCACAGGAGCGTGTCCGATGAGGCCAGCGCGAACCAGAACGTGTTCTCGTCCATCCTAGTGAGGACCGGATCGTTGATGATCCCGCCGTCGCTATCGACGACGAGCACGTACTTCGCCTGACCGACCGCGCACTTCGACAGATCACGTGGCGTCATCAGCTGTGCGAACGTGAAGCCATCCGGGCCGCTGATCTCGAGACACCGCTCGACCGCAACATCCCAGAGCGTGACGTCGTTCAGGAGCGTCTCGAACTCGTTCTCGAACGTGTCGAAACGGATCGGGAAGTACATGTGGTTGTAGACGGTGAAACCCTTGGGGGCGTACTTCTGGGTGGCCTCGTAGTACGGAGTGCGGCGATTGCGCGCGCCGCGCTGGACCAGGCTCATGTCGAACGGTTCGGCCATCTTCGGCTCCTCCTCGGTACCACTGGGAGGCGCGACCCGCGGTCACTCCGACGGGTCGCCCTCAGGACGGCGTTGGAAATACCGGGCGTATCGTGCGTGTGCCGGGTCGGGGTGACAAGAACGCTGGTTGACCCGAGGTCAGGACCTCGGTCAGGCGAGCGAGCCCGCCACGTGCACCCGCTCCCCCGCCACCAAGGTGAGTTCCACGGACGCGTCCAGGATCCCTTCGATCGGACCGGAGAACAGATCCCGGTCGAAGACCACCAGATCCGCCTCCTTGCCTACCTCGATCGACCCCGTGAGGTCGTCGAGATGGTTCACGTAGGCTGAGCCGATCGTGAACGCAGCGATCGCCGTCGGAAGATCGATCCGTTCTTCGGGGAGGAAGACATCTCGTCCGTGCTCGCCGAGATGCTCGTACCCGGGCGGCAGACGGCGCTCGACCGCGATGAACATCTCGCCGAGCGGGTTCGGGCTTGACACGGACCAGTCGCTGCCGAACGCGAGCGTCGCGCCGGCAGCGATGAGGCTGCGGAACGGGTACTGCCAAGAAGCGCGCTCCGGTCCGATGAACGGGATGGTGAGCTCGTCCATCTGCGTCTCGTGACTGGCCCACAGGGGCTGGCCGTTCGCGACGACGCCCAACTCCCGGAACCGTGGCAGGTCGTCGGGGTGGATGACCTGGATGTGAGCGATGTGGTGCCGCAGATCGTTCGGGTTGTTCGTTCGTCGGGCCGCTTCGATGGCATCCAGCGCCTCGCGCACCGCCCGGTCACCGATCGCGTGGAAGTGAACCTGGAAGCCGAGAGCATCGAGTTTCGTCACATAGGTCTTCAGACGCTCCGGTTCCACGAACGACATCCCTCGGTTCTCCGTCGGCCGGCTGTCGCCGTCCAGGTACGGCTCGAGCATGGCGGCGGTGAAGTTCTCGATCACGCCGTCCTGCATGATCTTCACGGAGGTCGGCGAGAAGCGTCCCACCGTCCCTCGTGCTCGAGCTTCCACGAGGGCATCGATCTGCTCTTCACCACGGTGGTGGTCCCACCAAAGGGCGGCTACCACTCGCGCCGTGAGTTCGCCACTCTCCGCGGCGCCCACGTACGCGTCGAACGAGCGGTAGCCGGTCTCGAGCCCGACGATCGCATCCTGCCAGGCTGTGATCCCGAGCGAATGGAGGTACGACTGTGCGACGCGAAGCCCTTCGGCGAAGTCCTCGGTCGAATCTTGGGGGCCGAGCGCCCGCACGAGCTCCATGGCGCCTTCGTGCAACGTGCCGCTTGGCGAACCGTCGGCGAGACGCTCGATGCGGCCGTCCGCGGGATCGGGCGTCGACGCGTTGATCCCGGCAAGCTCCAGCGCGCGGGAGTTCACCCACGCGGAGTGCCCGTCGCGACTGTCCAGGATGACAGGTCGGTCGGGCAGGAGCCGGTCTAGCGCGTCCTTCGTCGGAGCCCCGCCAGGGAACGCGCCCATGTACCAACCACCGCCGCGGATCCAATGGGTGTCCGGGTGCTCGATCGCGTAGGCGGCGACCGCGGCCTCGTAGTCGGCGAGCGTGTATCGCTCGTTGAGATCGCAACGGAGCATCTCGAGCCCTCCGCCCGGCGGATGCACATGCGCATCCTGGAATCCCGGGAGGAGCGTCCGCCCATGCAGATCGATCACGTCCGTGTTCGGTCCGATGTGCTCGCGGACGTCGTCGTCGCTCCCCACTCCGAGGATCCGGCCGGCCTTCACCCCGACCGCCCGCGCCCAACTCCGGGCCGCGTCCACCGTGTATACGGAGCCGTTGACGAACGCCAGATCGACCTTACCGTCCGTCTTCACGTGCCGGACCTCTCTTCCCCGGTGGTCGGTCGGCGCATGATATCGCTCACGCCAACGCAACCAGGTCCAGCAGGTCGTCGCTCCAGAAGTCGAGCGCCCCGTCGGGCATCATCAGGACACGGTGGGGCGCAAGCGCTTCAACGAACTCGATATCGTGGCTGACCAGCACCATCGTGCCGGGCCAGCCCGCGAGCGCCTCGGCGATCGCTGTGCGCGAGGGCGGGTCTAGGTTGTTCGTTGGCTCATCGAGCAACAACAGGTTCTTGCGTCCGGCGACGAGCTGCGCGAGGGCAAGCTTGGTCTTCTCTCCCCCGGACAAGGTGCCCGCATCCTGGAACGCCATCTCGCCGGTGAGCCGGAACATGCCGAGCAAGGATCGGAGCTGTTGATCCTCGGCCTGGGATTCGGCCCGGAGATGTTCGAGGACCGACATTTCATCGCGGATGCCCTCGTGCTCCTGGGCGTAGTACCCGAGCTCAGCGCCATGGCCCAGGCGGAAGGAACCGCTGTCGGCGTGGGACTCGCCCGCCAAGATTCGGAGGAGGCTGGTCTTGCCTGCCCCGTTCAAGCCCATGATCAACAGCCGTTCGCCGCGACCCACGTCGAACGACACACTCTCGAACACCGGAGGCCCGCCGTAGCTCTTCGCGAGGCCGTTCGCGACAAGGAGGACCTTGCCGCTGTGGGGGGGCTCGGGGAACCGGAACGTCACGCGCTTCTCTCGCGAGGGACCTTCGATCTTCCGCGAGCGCAGCTTATCGACGCGCGTATCCAGCGTCTTCGCTTTGCGCGCGCGCTTGGCCGTCTGCCCTCGCATAGAATCCGCGAGCGTCTTCAGGCGACGGATCTCCTGGTCCTGGCGTTGCGCGATCGACCGACGTCGGATGTCGTCCTGCTTGCGTGCCTCTCGGTACTGCGAGTACGTCCCCCGGTACTCGACTACGTGGTCGCGATCGAGGTGGAGGATCCTCGTGATCGATGCGTCGAGCAGCTTCAGATCGTGACTCACCACCATCAACGCGCCCCGGTAGGAGCCGAGGAACTTCATAAGCCACACTTTGGCGTCCGCGTCCAGATGGTTCGTGGGTTCGTCGAGCATCAGCAGCTCGCTACCACCGAACAAGATCCGGGCGAGCTCGAGCCGACGCCTCTCCCCACCGGAGAGTGCGCGGACGGGAAGCGCCAGGCGATCCTGGGCGAGGCCGAGACCAGCGGTGATCGTCCGCGCTTCGGATTCGGCCGCGTAGCCGCCGAGCTCTCGGTATTCCTCCTCGAGGCGCGCGAACCGGGCGACGTTGCGCTCCGCGTGCGACTCCTCGAGCTGGATGCGCGCCTTCTCCAGTCTGCGGGCGAGGTCGACGAGGTTTCGCGCTGCCAGGATGTGCTCGAGACCGGTGATGAGGTCATCCGCTCGGTGTTGGCGCGGATCCTGCCGGAGGTAGCCGAGCGCGCCGATCTGGGTAACCGTTCCCGCGAGCGGGAGATCCTCTCCCGCAAGGACTTTCAGGAGGCTGGTCTTCCCGGCGCCGTTGCGACCGACGACGCCCATCTTGTCGCCCGCGCGCAGCGTGAAGCTCAGGCCCTGCACGACGGTCTTCCCACCGACCTCGACCGACAGGTCCCGGACGTCGAGCGTAGTCATGGTCGTGCTCTCCAGCGAGCGGTGAAGGTCTGATGGAAGTTGGTGCGGGTGGCGATGCGCATCGGTTCGGCCTCCTGGGTACACGAACCGCGCGCCGAAGCGGCGCACGGCACTGCCGAAGGAAGCCGACTAGCTCATCAGGGGGAGTGTAGCAACGACCCCGTCGTGACCCAAGCACTACGCCGAGATCGGTACTGCTGCCACGATGGGGTGATCCCGACCCGCAGACCCGACGCGCTCGGCGCCGCCGGGTGCCCCCAAACCGGTGACCTGGGGGCCGAAGAACTCGCGTTCGACCTGGATGTAAGCGCGCCACGGCGACGGGACGTCGTCTCGATGGAAGATCGCGGTGACCGGGCACACGGGTTCGCACGCTCCGCAATCGACGCACTCGTCCGGCTGGATATATCCCTTGCGGATGCCGTCGTAGATACAGTCCACCGGGCATTCGTCGACGCAACCCCGATCGTGGACGTCGACGCACGGTTCGGTGATCACGTAGGCCATATCGTCCTCCTCGCGTCCAGGTCGTCGCCTCCGATGGCAGCGACGCTTCTCCGAACCTACGAGGCGACGTTCAACGACAGGCCCAAGTCGGCGCTAGGTCCGGGCAAAGGACATCAGAGCTCGGTGGGCCGATCGTCGTCTGGCTCATCGATCTCGAGCGAGATCTCTCCCCGCTTTCCGAGCCGGTGTGAGGATCGCACGATGATGGGGATGCCGAGCGCGGCCAACAGCGCCGCCAATGACAGCAGCACCGCCCGGGCGATGCGCGTGGCCCCGGATCCGCTCGTCAGCCGAGCACCCATATCTCTTTGAAGGGAGCCGTGATGTGCCAGGTTGTCTCCACCCCCTTCGGAAGAGATCCCACATCACCGACCCCGAGTTCGATGGGAGGACCATGGGGGAACTCGATCCGAACCTCGCCCTCTCGCACGAGGAAGACCTCCCGACCGGTCGACGTCCAGGTCAGAGGCTAAGCGGCCTCCGTGACGCGCGACATGCCCGCCTGCACACCGTCGGCGTCGACGAAGACGTGCACCTCGCTGCCCGGCACCTCGGGGTCCGGCTTCCAGTCGCTCGCGGTCGTGCTCGAGACGAACACCCCCGGTCGTGGCTCCATGGCTCCTCCCTTCGATGTCATCCGCGCATCTTCGCACGCCTCGATCTGGGCAGCCTTGCGGGGGTGACGGAGCGCGGGCCGCCGTCGCGACCCATGACGGGAGAGCCTGCCTCGTAGAGCTCCTTCAGGGTTCCATCGAGAGCGTCAGCGCCTCGGGCCACGAGGGTGTCGACGTCAGAGCCGCGACCTGTCCAACGACGGAGATCTCATGGACGGCAATGCGGAGCGTCGAGATCGACCCCTCCAAGCTCGCCATTCCGACTAGGGTTCACACGCGTTGGCGACCTCGCCGCCGATGTCGTTCCCGAGTGTCATGGGCGATCTGAGCGTGAGGAGCCGTCTTCCAGCTTGTACCCGAGCCCCTAGAATCAGGGATCCGATCGATGCGATGAAGGGGGCTGCCCATGAGCATGTACATGCTGCTTTACAGCGGTGGGCATATACCCGAGACCGAGGAAGAGACCAAGAGGGTGAGGGACGCGTGGGCCGCCTGGTTGGCTGGTATCGGTGACGCGCTCGTGGACGGCAACCCCTTCACCCCCAATGCGAAGAGCCTCTCGCCCGACGGAGCGCTCTCAGATGGTCCCGTGGGTCCGATGGCAACGGGCTACTCCCTGATCACGGCGGGGTCCATGGACGAGGCAGTCGCGATGGCCGGTGGCTGTCCCGTGAAGCTCAGCGATGCCAGCATCTCGATCTTCGAGGTGATGTAGCCGGCGCCGTTTGAAGGTCGCCGGATGAGGTCAGGGCGGTTCTCCGGCCTCGTGTGGAATCTGGGGACCTCCCACCTCAAGCAGCACCGAGATCAGCTCGCCGTCGGTCGCGGCGGGGCTCGAAGGAACGCGAGCTCCAATCGCAGACGCTTCACTGTGCAGGGCCGCCGCAGAAGCTTACTGTGACGCCTCCCAGAGCACGGCTTCTGCCTCCTCCAGCTGCCTCAGAACCTGCTCCAGTGCTGAGACTTGGGCTCCCGTCGCCTGCTGATCAGCCCCGTCGTACATCCCGACTGCGAGCTCCAAAGACCTGCGGGCCGCATCGACGTATCGTCGACTCTGGAGAACCTCCCTTGACGCGCTGGTTGCTCGCGAGGGTACGAGCCGTTCCTCTGACCCGAGCCGCATACCTCACCTCCGAAAGCCTGAACGGGATGGAGACAGCCTCTCCGTTCGCTTTCGAACACGCATCGGCCTTCGCTCGTAAGCGAAGCACGCTTGGGCGACAGGGAGACGCGGAGATCGTCGTCGGCCTCGTGGGGTCGGGCTCCCCATCCCGGGCTAGGTCTTCGATCATACTTGACTCACCCGCTGGGTCTCCCCACAGCAAAGGTCAGCCCGCCCAGCGTGAAGACGTCCATTGGACTATCTGCGTCGCTGGTCAGGTGGTGTCGGAGAGCCGTCTTCACAAGTTGACCCTTGTGGCGATTGAAGCCTGAGTGTCCTAGGGTTCACTTGGGATCGGATACGGCGGGATGCGCCGGATCACGGTCCAGGAGGCGACCGACCAACCGTACGGGGTCCGCGACTGCACCTTCCGCCGCGATCCCGCGGGCAACCTGATCGGCATCCAGGATGCTGGGCTGAGCCGTCCGATGAGCGCAACCGGAGTTAGGAGGCTGGGACTCATTCGGCGCAAGGAGGTGCTTCGCGATGGCTGAGAGGAAACCCGCCACGAAGGGCACGCAGAGGTCCGCCAAGAGGACCACGGCGGCCGCCAAAACGTCCAAGGGATTCACGGACGAGGAACGAGCCGCGATGAAGGAGCGCGCCCAAGAGATGAAGGCGGAGGCGCGCGCGAACAGGAACACGGCGGACGGGGAGCGCGACGTGCTCGCGAAGATCGCTGAGATGCCGGAACCGGATCGCGCGATGGCCGAGCGACTCCACGCGATCATCAAGGCCAGCGCGCCGGCCCTCTCGCCGAGGACCTGGTACGGGATGCCCGCGTACGCGAAGGACGGCAAGATCGTCTGCTTCTTCCAGAGCGCGGACAAGTTCAAGTCGAGGTACGCGACGTTCGGCTTCAACGACACCGCGAACCTCGACGACGGCGCCATGTGGCCGACCTCCTTCGCGCTGAAGGAGTTGACCGCCAAGGAGGAGGCGAGGATCGGCGCGCTCGTCAAGAAAGCGGTGCGCTGAGGGCCGAGCTCGCCACTCGGCCCCGCCCAGGCAGGATCGTCGGTCGGGAGACGATGAACATGGCCACGAAGACGGTTCCGGGTCGCCTGCGGCGAGTCGCCGTACGCCCATGGACGTCGATGCGCCGTGGGACGCAGCCACGGAGAAGTTGAGATCACTGGGGCTTCGAGGCTGAATGTCCCGCTCAGTGAGGTTGGACGACGTGCCGAGTTCCAGAGTGTCGGTGTCGGAGGGGGGATTTGAACCCCCACGTCCCGCAAAGGACACTAGGCCCTCAACCTAGCGCGTCTACCAAGTTCCGCCACTCCGACGTGGGGTCGGGATTCTACAACCCAGTCTGGCTCAGGCCTCGACGTTCGCCTCCACGCGCACGACCGTCCCTTCGGCGGCGGGGGCCACGAGCGTGCCGTCCATCGGGGCTCCATCGACGATGAGCGACGTCGCCCGCCCGGTTCTGCCGACCGGCTTGCGCACCACGATCCGGAAGGTCGCCCCTCGGAAGCGACGCTCGGCCCGGTAGCCGTCCCACGCGGAGGGCAGACGGGGGTCGATCCGGAGACCGTTGTGTTCGGGCCGGATCCCCAGGATCCATTGCCCGATCGCGACGAGGTTCCATGCGGCCGCTCCCGTGAGCCACGAGTTCTTCGCCTCCCCGTGCGTCGGCGCCGCCTTCCCGGCGATCATCTGCGCGTACACGTAGGGCTCGCACCGGTGGATCTCACTCAGATCCTCACGGACCGACGGGTTGATCCGCCGATACGTCGCGAAGGCGCGGTCCTCACGACCTGCGATCGCATCCGCGATCGCGATCCAGGGATTGGTGTGGCAGAAGACGCTCCCGTTCTCCTTGTAGCCCGGCGGGTACGAGCTGATCTCGCCAAGCTCGACGTGGTAGCGCGAGTAAGGCGGATCCAGGAGCACCAATCCGTGCTCGGTCCTCAGGTGCTCATCGACTCCATCCAGGGCGATCTGCGCCCGACCGTCCTCCAAGCCGATCCCCCCCAGCACGCACATCCCCTGGGGCTCGATGTAGATGCACCCTTCCTCGTTCACCGCCGAGCCGACCGGCGCTCCGTCGGCATCGTAGGCGCGAAGGAACCACGCGCCGTCCCATCCGTACGACCGCACCGCCTGATCCATACGTTCTCGGTCGGCGCGGTGAGCGGCGGCCTCCTCCGCGTGGCCCGACAGCTCGGCGATCTGAGCTAGCTCCTCGGCGGCCAGACAGAACAATCCCGCGATGAACACCGACTCCGCGACCTCGCCCCCCTCGCGTTGCGGCGCCGTCTGGAAGGACTCCCCCGGCTCCTCGCTGAACGCGTTCAGGTTCAGGCAGTCGTTCCAGTCGGCGCGTCCGATCAGCGGGAGACCGTGCGGACCCGTCCGCTCGAGCGTGTACCGGAGGGCACGTCCCAGATGCTCGGCGAGTGATGTCTCCGACCCAAGGCTATCGTCGTACGGGATACGCACGTCGAGGATCGCACGGTCCCCGGTCTCTTTGAGGTAGGAGGCGACCGCGAGGATCAGCCAGAGCGGGTCGTCGTTGAACCCCGAGCCGATCTGGTCGTTCCCACGCTTCGTGAGCGGTTGGTATTGGTGGTACACACCCCCGGTCGGCAGCTGGGTGGCGGCAAGATCGACGATCCGCTCGCGGGCCCGGTCGGGCACGAGGTGAACGAGCCCAAGGATGTCCTGGCTTGAATCGCGGAAGCCCATGCCGCGACCGACGCCGGACTCGAACGACGATGCCGACCGAGACAGGTTGAACGTCGTCATGCACTGGTACGGGTTCCACGTGTTCACGATCCGATCGACGTGCTCGTCCGGCGTCTCCACCCGTTGGATCGCGAGCAGCGCGTCCCAGTGCTCTCGCAGCTCCGCGACCGCTCGATCGACCCGGTCGGCCACCAGCGAGCGCTCGATCGTTGGCAGGATGTCGCGCTTGTCCACGGCGCTCGAACCCGGTGGGAAGAACTTGCGATCGCGGGGATTCTCGGTGTACCCGAGGACGAACGAGACCTCGCTGGTTCCCCCGGGCGCGAGCTCCAACGACATGTGATGCGAGCCGATCGGTGCCCACCCGTGAGCGATCGAATCGCGCGATCGACCCTCCTGCACCGCCAGCGGTCGGTCCCAGCCACGATACGGACCCAGGAAGGCCTCCCGCTGCGTGTCGAAGCCTGCGATCGGCTGCGAGCACGCGAAGTACGCGAAGTGGTTCCGACGTTCCCGGTACTCGGTGACGTGGTAGATGACGCCATCCGCCACCTCGACCTCTCCCGTGGAGAGGTTCCGCTGGAAGTTGGTCGCGTCGTCCCACGCATCCCACAGACAGAACTCGATCGCGCTGAAGACGGAGAGCTCCACATCCACGGCTCGATGGTTCGTCACACGGGTTCGCCAGAGCTCCAGCGTCTCGCCGAGGGGAACCACGTAGGTCGTCTCGACCTCGATCCCTCGGAACCGGGACCCGATCACCGTGTAGCCGAGGCCGTGGCGGCACCGGTAGTCCTCGAGTGGACTCCGAGTGGGCTGCCACGACGGCGACCACCAGACTCCGTCCGCACGATCGCGCATGTATAAGTACCGGCCCCCGGTGTCCGTCGGAACACCTTGGTAGCGGTAGCGGGTCAAACGGCGCAGGCGCGCGTCCCGGTAGAACGAGTATCCACCGGCTGTGTTCGAGATCAGTGCGACGTATTCGTCGCCACCCAGATAGTTGATCCACGGGAGCGGCGTATCCGGCCGCTCGATCACGTACTCCCGTGCTACGTCGTCGAAGCGCCCGAACCGCATGCGCCCCAGCGACCTACCCGTGATCCGAGGATCGCTCGGATCGCCGTTCGGACAGGTGGTCGGCGATACCGAGGCTCGTAAGAGGCAAGGCCGGCCCGATGAGCAGGGCGACCTCGCTCACGGTTCGCAGCAGGAAGAAGCAGTACACGGACACCGCCGCGACCGCGATCATCCTCGCCTTCAGCGAATGCTGGAGGTCGACGCGCAAGGCGAACGCACCTCCCGCTCCCAGCCCCGCGATCAACCCAGTGACCGCGTCCTGCGCGATAGCGGACACCGGGATCCCGACGAGCAACGACACGATCATCCCCTTCGCGGCGGCGGCGGGGGCTCGCGGGTGCTCCGAGAGGAACGCGATGACCACGAAGACGAACGGGATCAGGGCGAGGCCGAACGCGATGTACGGCGCGGCCGACGGGGCGTCGGCCGACCTCGGACCCCGCCGCGACCATGCCGGCCACGATCGACCAGTACGCCGGGGCGAACACCAGCGTGGCGAGGAGGATGGCTCGCCACTTCTTCCGAGCGGACAACGGCGCCGCTCCCGCCAACGGGGACGTTCGTCGCCGGGCGGTGGCCACGTTAGCCCTTCACCGATCCGGCGGTGAGCCCGCGGACGAAGTACTTCTGGAGCGAGAAGAACACGATCAGCGGGAGCGCCATCGAGATGAACGCGGCCGCGGTCAACAGCTGCCAGTTCTCCCCTCGCGCGCCCACGAGCTCGCGGAGCGCGACGGTGAGGACCCGGTTCTGTCCGGCGCCGCCAAGGAACACGTAGGCGACCAGCAGGTCATTCCACACCCACAGGAACTGGAAGATCGCGAACGCCGCGAGGGCCGGCACGGACAGCGGCACGATCAGTCGCCAGAAGATCGTGAAGTGATCGGCCCCGTCGATCTTCGCGGATTCGATGATGGACGATGAGAGCGAGCCGATGTAGTTGCGGAGCAAGTACACAGCTAGCGGCAGTCCGAAGCCGGCATGAGCCAGCCAGATGCCCAAGAACGTCCCCTCGAGGTGCACGTCGGGGATGATCTGCATCCCGAACAACGTGAGCCCCTGCGTGTACAGCCGCAGGATGGGGATCAAAGCCATCTGCAGTGGAACCACGAGGAGACCGACCACGATCACGAACATCACGTACCGACCCTTGAAATCCATCCAGGCGAACGCGTACGCGGCGAACGCGGCGATCGTGATCGGGATCACGGTCGACGGGATCGTCACCGCGAGGCTGTTGAGGAACGCGTTCCCGAAGCCCCCTGCGCCAAGAGCTGTCCGGTAGTTCTCGAGCGTCCACGACGCTGCGGCGAACGGGTGCGCGAACACCGTCCACCAGCCGGTCGTGTCGACCAGGCCCTCGGGGCGGAACGACGTGATCAACACGCCGAGCGTCGGTATCGACCACAGGATCACGATCACGATGATCGTGATCTTCACGAACCAACCTCCGCCGCGGTTCGCGTGCTCCCCGGCCGGCTCCGGCGTCGGCGGAACGATCACGCTCACCGGATCTCCTCCTCCTCGCGGAAGCGCTTCACGTTCCAGATCATCATGGGCACGATGGCGATGAACAGGACGACGGCGATCGCCGCACCCTTCCCGGCGTCGCGGTTCAGGAAGAACCAGCGGATCATCCGTTCGGCGATCACCACCGTGCCGTTGACCTCGGCGCTCGCCGGTTGAACGAACACGATGTCGAACACCTTCATCGCGTTGACGACCATGTAGGTCGTCACGACCACGACCGTCGGGAGGATGGTCGGGATCATGATCCGTCTGAAGACCTGGAACTCAGAGGCCCCGTCGATGCGCGCCGCCTCGATGATCTCGTCGGGGATCGCTTTGATCGCGGCCGAGAGGACGACCATCGCGAAGCCGGTCTGCATCCAGACCATGATCACCATCAGGAGCAGGTTGTTCCACGGCTGCAGCTCGAGCCATTTCACGGGGTTCTGTCCGAGCCCCAGCATGACCCCGTTCAGCAAGCCGACGTTGCTCCCGAAGCCGGCCGGCCGATAGCTGTAGATCAGGGCCCACGTGATCGTCGCGCCGGCGAACGAGATCGCCATGGGGAGGAAGATCAGCGACTTCGCGGCCGCCTCGCCACGGTGCAGGCGATCCGCTAACGTCGCGAACAACAGCCCGATCGAGACGGCCGTTAGCGGGACAAGGACGATCCACAGGGCCGTGTTCCGGATCGCCTTCAACATGTCGCTGTCGCTGAAGACGAACCGGAAGTTGGCCAGGCCGACGTAGTTCGCCGACCGAGCATCCTTGAGCGAGGTCAGGATCGTGTTGAAGACCGGGTACACGAGGAACACCGCGAGGATAACCAGGCATGGGCCGACGAAGACGTAGGGGCGCACGCCCTCCCGCAACCGGGCGGGGAGCCAGTCCACCACCCGGTTCATCCCCCAGTACAGGAAGAACACGCCGCCCACACCGATCGCGATCGCGACGCCCACGACCACGAGCCGGTTCGAGTCCTTGCTCCGGAGCAGGTCCCAGGCCCAGCCCAGGAAGACGATCATGCCGATGACGACGGCCGCCGCGACGATCAGACCGATCACCACGGCGATCGGGCCGCGACGAGCCGTCCCTGGAACGACCTCGGCCCCGATGTCGTCGCCGGGCTCTGCGCTCGGTCTCACGGGAGCATCCTCTGTCGGGCGGTCACGCGACGCAAGCTAGATGGGAGCAGGAGCGGCCCGAGGGGCCGCCCCTGCCCTCTGACGACAGGTCCGTCCGTCCCCTACGAGGCGGGCCAGCTCTTCTCGATGTCGTCCAGGATCCCCTGCAAGGAGTCGGGACCCTGTTGCATGTACTTCACCATGCCCGTCCAGAAGCTCCCCGAGCCAACGGCGGCCGGCATCATGTCCGACGCGTCGAAGCGGCCCGTACCCTCCGCGAGCGCCTTGGTGAGCACGACCGAGGCATCGGCCAGGATCGAGTTCGCGTAGCACTCGGGGCCGACGTTCACGTTCGGGGAGATCCGCGACGAGGCGGTGGTCCCTCCCATCGCGCACTGGACCTTCTCGTCTTTGAACTGCTCGAGGAAGTCCTTGACCTCGGCCCGGTTGGCGTTCGTGCCGACGACCGCGAACTCACCGGCGAACAGCGTCCCCTGCTGGTCGATCGGCGGGAACGGGAACCAGTCATAGTCCACGCCCGCCTCGGTCCCCTTGGGGAAGAAGGCGTTGATGAAGCTCGCCTGCCGGTGCAGCCAGCACTTGGGCGGGTTGTCGAACATCGGCAGCGGCGCGTCGCCGAACGCGATCGAGGGGGTGTCGGCCGCGCCTCCGAGGACGTTGCCCTTGGGGAACATGACGTCCCCGAAGACCTTCGCGGCATCCATCACCGCGGGGTCGTTGAACGGGATCTCGTGGTTGACCCACTGGTCGTAGACGTCCGGACCAGCCGTCCGGAGCATGATGTCTTCCATCCAGTCGGTGGCCGGCCAGCCCGTCGCAGAGCCAGACTCGAAGCCGACGCACCACGGCGTCGAGCCGTCCGCCTTGATCTGGTCCGTCAACGCCATCAGGTCGTCCCAGGTCTCAGGGACCGTGTAGCCGGCCGCGTCGAACGCCGCCTTCGGGTACCAGATCATGCTCTTGAGGTTGATGTTCGTCGGCAGGCCGTAGTGCTTCCCGTCGACCTCGCCGAGGGACAGGAAGTAGTCCCCGAAGAGCGCCGTCAGCTCATCGATGTTGAATCCCATGTCCTCGAGGGACACGATCGTGCCGTCCTGGCCCATGCCACGGACGGTACCCGGCTGCGGCGTCAGCGCGATGTCAAGCGTCCCGCCTTCGGCCCGAATCGGCAGCTGCGTCTCGAAGTCGGCCGACGCTTCGATCTCCACCGTGTAATCAGCCGTGATGTTGTCGTCCACGATCCCCTGGACCGCCGTGGCCTCTTCGGGCTCCATCGCGTTCAGGACGTTCACCGTTCCCGTATCCGGTAGGAAGTTGGTCGCACCTCCACTGGCGCTCGCGCTTCCTCCTTCGCCCCCGTTGTCGTTCGAACACGCTCCCGCGATCACGAGCATGACCGCGAGCACCGCCAGGATCTTCAGTCGCTGCATGGCCAACCCCTCCCTCTCTCCCTTGGCGCGTATGCGCCTCCCTCACTGTTACTACGGTGTTCGTTCCCGTCTCGGCCTGACGGACGGTGGTGAGCGATCGTTGCAGGCCAATCAGCCCACCCCCTCCGCGGGTCGCGCACCCGATGACTCACGAACCACCAGCTCGACCGGGACCGTGATCCGAGGAGGTTCGAGCTCCGGATCGTCGATCAGTCGGACGAGAGCTTCGCCCGCCGAGACCCCGACAGCACCTGCGTCCTGACGGATCGTCGTGAGCGATGGCCGCAGGAGCGATGCCAGCTGGATGTCGTCGAACCCGACCACCGCCACATCAGCGGGGCAGCGGAGGCCCCGTTCACGGATCGCCTGGAGTGCGCCCGCTGCCATCAGATCCGAGGCCGCGAAGACGGCCGACGGCGGAACAGGTCGATCCAGGAGCGCCACCATGGCCCGCAACCCGGACCGCAGGTAGAAGTCTCCTTCGCCCACGTATCCGGGCTCGTACGCCAGCTTGAGCCGCTGAAGCTCACGACGGTATCCGAGCAAGCGGTCGACCCCCGGGCGGGTCTCGGTCGGACCTCCGATGAAGGCGATCCGCCGATGTCCCCGCTCATGTAGGTGCCGGACGGCGAGCGCCGCTCCCTCGACGTTGTCGGAGCTGACGTACCCGGTGCGGCCTCCCTCGAAATCCTGATCGATCGCCATGCACGGGACGTTCGAGCGGGTCAGGGTCTGAACCTGGGGATCGTTGCGGTCTACCCCCATGATGACGACCCCTTCCGCGCGATGTTGGCGGATCCTGCTGAGGAAGCTCTGGCTCGAGCCTCCGTTCCGGCCATCCGTCTCCCCCAGCAAGAGGATGTCGAACCCGGCCTGTCCGACGGCGCGTTTGAGCCCTCCGAGCACCTCCTGGAAGAACGGATGCTGCAGGTCCGGATGACCTTCCCCGGTCTCCAGGACCACGGCCATCGTGTGGGATCTACCGGTGACCAACACACGCGCGGCACGATCCGGGGTCCAATCCATCTCACGGATCGCCGCCAAGACCCGAGCTCGCGTCTGGTCGCTCACGTCCGGGTAGTCGTTCAGGACGCGAGAAACGGTGGCAACCGACACGCCGGTTCGTTCGGCCAGTTCGCGGATCGTGGCCAGGGCGACCCCTCCTCAGGCAACGCCGAAAACGTTTCCGGAACAACATCGACGCTAACCCCGTTGAGCTGATCCGTCAAGCGTGTCGAGACCCACGGTGATGCGGCTGTTGTGCGACCTCCACCCGTCGATCGACACCCGTCGGAAACGTTTCCAAGCGGATGTGCCGTCACGCGCTGGCCGATGCTCTGCGAAGGATTCCTTTGTCCCTCAGTCCGGCCCTTCTCCGTAGATCCCCAGCCCCGTGTCGGGATCGAAGAAGTGAAGGCGGGTCACGTCGACCACGAGCTCGACCGCTCCGTCCTGTTGCGCCTCGGTCCTCGGGCTCAGGCGTGCAAGGAACGTGGATCTGCCGGCCTCAGCCCGCTGTTGAACGGCCTCCAACGCCTCGACGCCCACGTCGTGCGCAAGCTCCTTCGCGTCCTCGGTGATCACCTCCGGAGCGTCGACGGTGAAATGAACCAGGACATCGGCACCCAGCGCTTCCTTGAGGATGACCGTGGAACGGAGGCGCCGATCCTCAGGCGCCTCCGGCACGAGCGCCGCGTCCTCCATGTCCTCCGGCCGGACACCGATGATGACGCGCTGGCCCTCGTACCCGTGCAAGGCGGGCCGCATCGCGAAGACCTCTTCAGGAACCGCCAATCGATAGCTGCCGAACTCCACGGCGCCGGACCCGTTGGTTCGCGACAGGCCGGCCTCCACGATGTTCATCGATGGTGAGCCGATGAACCCACCCACGAACAGGTTCCTTGGGTGGTCGTAGAGGTACTGCGGCGTATCCACCTGCTGGAGGACGCCCTTGCGTATCACCGCGACGCGGTCTCCCATGGTCATCGCCTCGACCTGATCATGGGTGACGTAGATCGTGGTCACCCGCAGGTCGTGCTGGATCCGAGCGATCTCGGAACGCATCTGAACCCGGAGCTTCGCGTCCAGGTTGGACAAGGGCTCATCCATCAGGAAGGCCTGCGGCTCTCGGACGATCGCCCGCCCCATCGCGACGCGCTGCCGCTGGCCGCCCGAAAGGGCCTTCGGCTTCCGATGAAGCAACTCCCCCAGGGAAAGGATGTCCGCCGCCCGGCGAACGCGCCGGTCGATCTCCTGCTTCGAGAGTTTCCGCAGCTTGAGCCCGAACGCCATGTTGTCGTACACGGTCATGTGGGGATAGAGCGCGTAGTTCTGGAACACCATGGCGATGTCTCGTTCCTTCGACGGCATGGCGTTCACGACCCGCTCGCCGATGCGGATGGTGCCTTGCGTGACGCCCTCCAGACCCGCCACCATCCGCAGCGCCGTCGTCTTGCCACAACCTGAAGGGCCCACGAGAACGATGAACTCGCCGTCTTCGATGTGGATGCTCAGATCGGACACGGCGGCCGTTCCATCCGGGTAGATCTTGGAAACATCCTCTAGCACGATCTCGGCCATCGGATCCCCTCCGGTCAGCGCGACACCATTCAATCGCACGGTCCGGGTCCCGGTCGAATCGCTGGACTCGCCGTCCCGTGCTCCAGGTCACTCCACGCTCAGGATGACGCCCTCCCACGGTTCGAGCTCGAGCCGGTCCGCCTCCGGCGCTCCGTCGCGTGCGCGGCGGGTCCCCACCAGTATCGTCCCGCGAGGGACCTCCAGTTCGGTCGGTCGGTTCGAGGTGTTCACGGCGACGATCGTCCCCGCCCCTCGTCGCCATGCCCACACGCCCGCCGGACCCGGCAACCCCTCGTACGCCCCGTCCACGAGATCTGCCCGAACCCGCCGGAGAGCGATGACGTCCCGGCACAGATGGAGGAGCGACCCGCGATCTGCCATCTGATCGGCGACCGAGGATCCGGGCCCAACATCGCCGAGCGGGAGCCAGGGCTCGACACCCGGCAGTGTGAATCCTGCTCCGGGCTCGCTCGTCCATCGCATAGGCGTGCGCCCGCGGTCGCGGCCGGGGTTCTTCGGCCACCCCCGCACCCCCATCGGATCCAGGAGACGTTCACGAGGGATGTCCACCTCGGGCATCCCGATCTCATCGCCGTAGTAAAGCAGAGGTGTCCCGCGAAGGGTCAGGAGCGTCAACAGGGCGGCGCGGATCTTCCGTTCGTCCCCTTCGCACCATCGCGTCGGGTATCGCCCTACATCGTGGTTGGACCCTGTCCACACGGGCCAGGCGGCGGGAGGCATGAGCGCTTCGGACGCCTCGACGAGCGCACGGGTTGCATCGCCGAACGGGGCGAACACGACCAAGAAGTTCAGCGCCAGATGGAGTTCCTCGCTGCCGCTCCCGTAGAAGCGCATGAGTGCGCCGGTGTCGAAGACGCCGGTCTCTCCCATCAGGACCCGGTCCGGTCCGTACCCATCGGCGATCGAGCGCCAGCGGCGCAGGACGTCGTGGACCTCCGGGCGGTTCATGTTGTACTCCAACCGTAGGCCGTGCTCCCGGAGGCTCGGGTGATCCTCGTCGGTCGCCTCCGGGTTGTCCCGGAGGGCGGGGTCTTTCACCATGCCCTGCGCGACGTCGATGCGGAACCCCGAGATCCCGCGATCGAACCAGAACCGGATGATGTCATCGAACGCCAGCCGCACGTCCTCGTTCCACCAGTTGAGGTCCGGCTGTTCGGCCACGAAGTTGTGCAGGTAGAACTGTCCCGTGTGTTCGTCGAACGTCCAAGCCGGGTCGCCGGTCAGCAGCGATCGCCAGTTGTTCGGTGGCGAGCCATCCGGCTTCGGATCCGCCCACACGTACCAGTCGCGGTGAGCGGCCGAGCGGCTCGATCGGGCATCCACGAACCACGGGTGGCGGTCGCTCGTGTGGTTCGGGACGATGTCGAGGATCGTCCGGATGCCTCGGGAGCCCGCCTCGCTGATCAGGCGATCGAGGGTCTCGAGCCCTCCGAAGTCCTCGGCGACGGACGTGTAGTCCGACACGTCGTAGCCCCAGTCGGCGTTCGGCGAGGGATTGACCGGATTCAGCCAGATCCCGTCCACCCCGAGCCACTGGAGATGGTCGAGATGATCGATCACGCCCTGGAGGTCGCCGTGGCCGTCCCCGTCGCTGTCGGCGAAGGATCGGGGGTAGATCTGGTAGATGATGCCGCCGGACCACCAGGGTCGATCGGACGTCAAGGTCGCTCAGGCCCTACGGGTTCCACTTCCAAGACAGCCAGAACGTGCAGATCCCGAAGACGATCGCCGTGACCACCGTGATCCGGTCGAGCGTGCGCTCGAGCGCCGTGCCGCCGGCGAGGTTGCCGCCGCCGCCGAACATGTCCGACAGCCCGCTCCCCCGTCCCGAGTGCAGCAGGATCGTGATGATCAGGAACAAGCCCGACAGCACATCGAGCCCGATGATGATCTTGTTCAGCATGCGAGAAACCCCAGCTCAGCTCGTGGAAGGAGCCTCGATAGTACGGTCTCCGAGGGGGAAATGGCACGCAGCCAACTGACCTTCGTGCTGCAGGCTGAGGAGCGGTTCCTCCTCGCTGCAGCGTGGGAACTGTGCTTGCGGGCATCTGGGGTGGAACCGGCACCCCGAGGGCGGATCGATCGGGGAGGGCACGTCGCCCTCGAGGATGATCCGGCGCTTCTGCTCCGCAGCGCGAGGATCCGCGATCGGTACCGCCGATAGCAGCGCCCCCGTGTACGGGTGCTTCGGATGCTGGTAGAGCGTTGCGTCCTGAGCGAGCTCCACGATCTTGCCTAGATACATAACCGCCACGCGGTTCGACACGTGCTTCACGACCGAAAGGTCGTGAGCGATGAACACATACGTGAGGTGGAACTCCTTCTGCAGGTCGCCGAGCAGGTTCAGGATCTGCGCCTGGATCGACACATCCAGGGCCGAGACCGGCTCATCGCAGACGATCAACTTCGGCCTCAGCGCCAGCGCTCGTGCGACGCCGACCCGCTGGCGTTGCCCGCCGGAGAACGCGTGCGGATAGCGGTTGTAGTGCTCTGGGTTCAATCCGACGAGCTCCATGAGTTCCTGGACCTCGCCCTTGATCTTGTCGGAGGGCACGGTCTTATGCAGGCGGAACGGCTCGCTGATGATGCTCCCCACGGTCATCCTGGGGTTCAGCGACGAGAAGGGGTCCTGGAAGATCATCTGGATGTCGCGACGCATCGCCCGAAGTTCGCTGCCTTTGGCATGGGTGATGTCCCGGCCGTCGAACATGATGGTGCCCTCTGTGGGCTCGTGCAGTCGCAGGATGACGCGGGCGAGGGTGGACTTCCCGCACCCGGTCTCCCCGACCAGCCCAAGGGTTTCTCCCGGGTAGACCTCGAGGTCGATCCCGTCCACAGCGTGCACGTCACCGATGTGCTTCTGGAAGATGATCCCCCGGGTGATCGCGAAGTACTTCTTCACACCGACCAGTTTCAGGAGCGGGGTCCCAGGGTCCGGCAGCTCCGGCATCTCGCGTTCCTTCGCGGTGATCATGCCCGCTGCGCAACCTGTTCGCGGAAGATGCGATGCTTCTCGCCGAGCGACAGATGACAGGCGGACTCGTGATGCCCGTCGCTCGGGATCAACTCGGGGATCTCCGTCCTGCAGATGTCCATCAAGTGCGGGCATCGAGGATGGAAGGCACAACCCGATGGGATGTTGATCAATGACGGAGGGAGGCCATCGATCGGACGCAGGCGCGCTTCGACGGCGTCCAGCCGGGCGATCGAACCCAACAGGCCCCACGTGTAGGGGTGCTGGCTGTCGTAGTAGATGTCGTCGCGGTTGCCCTTCTCCACGGCCCGGCCCCCGTACATCACCATGATGTCGTCGCAGTGCTCGGCGACGACGCCGAGGTCGTGCGTGATGATGACCACCGCGGCATTGAACTCGTCTTTCAACCGATCGATCAGGTCGAGGATCTGCGCCTGGACGGTGACGTCGAGCGCGGTGGTCGGCTCGTCGGCGATCAAGAGATCCGGGTTGAGCGCCAGGGCCATCGCGATCATCGCCCGCTGGCGCATCCCGCCCGAGAACTCGTGCGGATATTGTTTCGCACGCTCTTTCGGCTTCGGGATCCCCACCCGTTCGAGCAGTGCGACGGCCGCCGCCCACGCGTCCTTCTTGTCCATCTTGTCGTGCGCGAGGAACACCTCCGCGATCTGCGCGCCGACCCGATGAACGGGATTCAGCGCTGTGAGCGGATCCTGGAAGATCATGCTCATCCGTTCGCCCCGGGTCATCCGAAGCTCCTCCGCGCTCACCTTCAGCAAGTCTTCGCCGTGGAACAGCACTTCGCCCGAGATCCGCGCCTGGCCGCTGTTCACAAGGCCCATCACCGTCAGGAAGGTCACGCTCTTCCCGGAACCGGATTCGCCCACGACACCCAGCGTCTCGCCGGCATCCACCGTGAACGAGATGCCGTCGACGGCCTTCACCAGACCGTCCTCGGTCGGGAAGCTGACGTGCAGGTCGTGAACCTCCAGTAGCGGTTCAGCCACTGATCGCTCCGCCGCTCACTCCGCGCTCACGCGCTGGTGAGGGTCAAGGGCATCGCGGAGGCCATCGCCCACGAAGTTCACGCAGAGCGCGGTGATCAAGATCATCAGCCCGGGGAACCAGAGCAGCCAGGGGGCCGCCGTGATCTGGTTCCGGTGCTCGGCGAGCATGTTCCCCCAGCTCGGCGTGGGGGGCTGGATCCCGAAGCCAAGGAACGACAGAGCTGACTCGGTGAGGATGGCGGCGGCGACGCCCAGGGTGATGCCCACGATGATGGGCCCCATCGCGTTGGGCACCATGTGGATGAAGATGATCCGCTTGCTGGTGGCGCCCGACGCGCGCGCCGCCTCAACGAACTCCTGTTCTCGGAGCTGCAGGAACACCCCCCGAACGATCCTCGCCTCCGACATCCAGAAGAAGAGCGAAAGCAGGATCACGATGTCGACGACGCCTCCATGCAGCACGGAGGCGCCCATGATCAGGATCACCAGGAACGGGATCGAGAGGAACAGGTCGGTTACGCGCATCAGCAGGTTGTCGAGCTTGCCCCCGTGATACCCGGCGAGACCCCCCAGGGTCGTGCCGATGATGCCCGCAGCGACGGCCACGGTCACCCCGACGACCAAGGAGATCCGGCCGCCGTAGATCACGCGGGTGAACTCGTCGCGACCGAGCGTGTCGGTGCCGAACCAGTGCTTCCACGAGGGACCCTGGCTGATCGACGTGAGATCGAGTTCCGTGTAGTCGAACCGTGTGATCAGGCCGGCGAAGATCGTCGAGAGTCCGATGATCGCGAGGATGAAGGAGCTCACGATCGCGGCCTTGTGGTGCTTGAACCGTCGCCAGGCGAGCTGCCCGTGCGTCATGGTGGTCGTCTCGATCTCCTCGGAGCGAGGTGGTGGGATCGGAGCGAGCGGTTCTTCGGTCGTGATCCCGCGGTCGGCCACCACGCTCGGATCTGCGGTGTCCCGAGCAGACGCGTTCCAGACGTTCTCAGACATACCGGATCCTCGCATCCAATACGGCGTACATGATGTCGGCGACGAGATTGAACAGGATGACGAACATCACCGTGATCATGACCCAGGGTAAGACGATGAGGTAGTCACCGACCCCGAACGCGTCGATGAACAGCCGCCCCATCCCCGGCCACGCGAAGATGGTCTCCGTGATGACCAGGCCTCCTGCGATCGCACCGATGTCCAGGGCCACCTGGGTCGTCAATGGGATCAGCGCGTTGCGCATCGCGTGTCGGGTCAGCACCCGCCTCTCCTTCACGCCCTTGGCGCGGGCGGTCCGCAGGTAGTCGCTCTGGAGGACCTCGAGCATGCTGGCGCGGGTGTACCGGCTGTAGACCGCGATGATCTGCACCGCGAGCACCAGGAGCGGCAGTGCCATGTGCCGCAAGAGGTCCATCGGAACGTACCCCGTCGTCCCCGGGGTGCGCATACCGGTGGTGTAGAAGATCGGTGTCGAACGTCCCAGCCACCTCGTGAGGTAGACGCCGAAGACCAACTGCACCATGAGCGCGAACCAGAAGGTCGGAAGGGAGAGGCCGAAGAAGGCCACCGTCGTCGCCGTGTAGTCGAACCACGAATACTGTTGCAACGCGGAATAGATCCCGATGCTCACCCCGATGATGAGCGAGACCGTCACCCCCAGGGCCCCCAGGATGAAGGTGTTGATGAGGGACTCCCGGATCTGCTGGTTGACGTCGAGACCGCTGACGAGCGACGTCCCCCAATCCCCTTTGACGAAGTTCTCCAACCAGGTCGTGTACTGCTCCACGGGGCTCTTATCCAGGCCGAGCTGATGCCGGAGACGCTCGACGTCGGCCTGGGTGACCCTAGGGTTCAGCGCGGCTCCCGCGAGCGGGTCCGTCGTCGCGTTGACCACCGCGAAGACCAGGATGCTCGCGATGAACAGGACGGGTATCGAGAACAGGATCCTTCGGATGATGTACCTGATCATCTTCGCTCCCGTCGCGAGGTCACGCCACCGGACCGCCTGATGATAACCCTCGCCCAGCGACGCGGAGAGCTCCGGCTACGGCTCGTGGCCGCCGCCGGAGCTCCCCCATCGCTTCACGCTATCGCGTGTACGAGCCACGCCTCAGCCGGCGAGGGACCACTCATCCATGTTGAAGAACAGACCGTAGACCGACTCGTTGTACTCTCCCACCGGGCCGGTGAGCTGGTCGGACCTCCACGCCGACACGTTGGGCAGGATGTACAGGGGAAGCGACATCACGTCCTGGGCCTCGATCACGCCGATCTGGTTGCTCAACTTGAGCCGCTCGGCGGGGTCGACCGCCTGGTCGGCCTGGATCATCAGAGCATCCGCGTCCTTGTTGCACCACTGCGTCCAGTTGCCGCCCGAGTAGCTGTTGGCGGCAGACGGCCGCTGGTCGCACCCGAACGTGGTGGTGACCGTCGGGTCGGGCGACGCGCCGACCGCGTAGTCCATGAAGTGGCTCGTGCCCTTCGGTCCCACGTCCCCGAAGTACACGCCCGAGTCGTAGTTCTTCACGACGAACTCGAACCCGGCCGGCTTGGCCTGTTCCTTCAGCAGCGTCTGCGTGGTCTCGCGCCGCGTGTTGCCGGCGTTGACCGAGTAGATGAGCGAGAGCGGCTGACCGTTCTTCGTGCACGGGTTGTCCGGAACGCCCGAGCAGTCGTAGCCATCGGACTCGAGGATCGAGATCGACTTCGCCGGGTCGTACGTGAACTTCGCGAAGTCTGGCTGGCAGTACTCGCCGACGGTCGGCAGCCATACCATGCAGTTGTTGACCTCGGCGTCTGGCTGATTCAGCTTGATGATCGCATCGATCACCGCCTGCCGGTCGATCGCATACGCGAGGGCCTCTCGGACCTTGATGTCGTCCATCGGCGGCAGGTTGTTCGTGAACCAGAGCGCGTCGTTGTACACGCCGGCGCCCCCGATGGCCGTGACCCCCGGGTCACCCGACACCTGGTCCAGGAGGCTGACGTCGGAGGGCTGCGGGTAGATCGCGAGGACCTCTCCCGAGAGCAACGCGTTGATCTCGGCCGCCTGGTCGAGCAGCGGGATCATCGTCACCTGATCGAGGAGCGGTTGATGGCCCCAGTAGTTGTCGTTGCGGACCAGAACCGCCTGCTCCCTGCTCCACGACTGGAGCACCCACGGACCGCCGGAGAACGGGATCCCGCGCTTCATGTTCACCGCGAGGTCGGGCTTCTCAGGGTCGGCGTTCGGGAACGCGGCCTTCTCCAGCACGAACTGGAAGGCGCCGCCGAACACGTCCGGCCAGTCCCCATACGGAGCTTTGAATTCGACCACGGCCGTCTCGGGATCGCTGGTATCGATCGACTTGATCTCCGTGTACCCGGCGGTGCTGTAGGCGCCCGTCGTGTTCAAGACAGCGCGCCACGTGAAGTCGACGTCCGCCGACGTGATCGGGGTGCCGTCGCTCCACACCGCGTCCGGGTTCAGGTGATACGTCACCGTGAAGGGGTTCTCAGTGATCCCCCCGTTGTCGAGCGTGGGAAGCTCGGTGATCAGCGGCGAGGCGATGAAGTTGCCCTTGAGATCCAGCATCGCCAGGCGGGGCAGGATGTGCTGCCAGATCGAGTAGTACCCCCACGAGAGCGCCGAGCACGTCGTGATCGGGTTCGAGCACGGCGGCCACTGTTCCGCGCCGACCACGATGCTGCCGCCGGTCTGTCCTGCGCCCGACGAACTCGCGGACCCGCTCGACGTCGTGTCGCCACCGCTGCTGCACGCCACGGCCACCATCACGAACGCCGTCACCACGATGACGGTGCGTGTCAGAGATCGACCTCGCATGGACCCTCCTCCCGCCGCCGAAACGCGGCTAGCTTACGGGCACCTATGGGAGCCCGCAACCGTTCAACATCCGCCGGGGCCGCCGAAACGAGGCCTCAACCCTAAGTACGGGGACTCGGTGGCGAAGGTTTGGACGACTCTCATACGAATGGCATCCGTCGTCAAGCTTCGGCGGAGCCGAGGTTCAATCTACTGCCAGCCGTGTCAGGTGGGGAAGGATGGCAACCCCACGCATCAGCCCGAGCGATCCGGTCGAACAGGCGTGTTCGCCGAAGGACTCCGACCCGTCGGACGTGACCCCGCCACCACTGACCACGAGCGGTACGGGATCGGCCGTGTGGGCCTTCCGCACGCACGAGGTCGAGTGGTCGCCCGTAACCGCGATGATCGTCGACAGCGGGTCGACCGAAGAAAGGATCTCGGAGAAGAAGCCGGCGTCGATCGCCGTGATCACGTCGCGCTTGTCCTCCGCGCGCCCGTCGTGCGCCGGCACGTCGGGACCCTTGATGTGGACGTAAAGCGCGTCGTATCCGCTAAGCGCGTCCACCGCCAGGACCGCCCAAGTCACGTACTGCTCGACGGCCACCTCGACCGGCGCGTCGATCGTCAGGCGGGGCGCGAGGACGGGATGCATCCCGAGCATCTTCGCGATGCCGCGCTCCACGGGCATCTCGACGAAACATCCCCAGTCGGGACCGAACCGTGAGCGGATGTCTTGCAGCTCGGGGAGGTGATCGCCGGCGTCGCGCGTCAGGATCAGGTTACCCGGTAGCTTCCCTTCGCGCCGTCGTTCTGCGTTCACCTCGGACACGTCCAAGATCCTCGCCGCGCCCTCCACGAACCGGTTCGTGAGCTCCGCCGCGTGCTGTGCCTCGTCCGTGTCCTCGAGCGGCTCACAATGGGCGACGATGGGCTCGAAGGTCTCGAGCGCCACGCCGAGCGAGCCCTCCTTGCGGTAGGCGGGGTCGGTGTTCGAGACCTCAGCGGACAGCGTGCCCTCGTCGGCGCGGATCACGAGCGAGCCGCGATGCTCGACCGTGGCCTTCAGGGTGAAGGTTGCACCGGCGAGGGCGAGTCGCTCGTTCACCTCGTCGGCGAGCGCGTGTGATTCCTCCGACGAGAGATCGCGCCCCACCCGCCGGTCGACGATCTGTGGCCAGTCGGCGGTGGCGAAGTTCACCCGGTAGGCCAGGTCGCCGTCGCGGAACTCCATGTCGGAGCCGACGGCCTCGACCACGCCGCGCCCGGGGTGCTCCTCCCTCGGGTCGTATCCCAGGATCGCGAAGACCGCGATGTCGGACTCCGGCGCGATCCCCTCGCCCACCGTGACGACCACGCCCGTCCGTCCGCGAGAGGCCAGGGCATCGAGCGCCGGTGTGTGGGCGGCCTCGAGCGGCGTACGACCGTCGAACTCGGAGATCGGGTCGTCGCCCAGCCCATCCAGGCAGACGTACAACAGCTTCCGCATGATCGCTCCCTCAGCGGTACTTCACGATGAGCGCGAAGTCCTCCGGTTCCAGGCTTGCGCCCCCGACGAGTGCGCCGTCGATCTCAGGATGGGCCATGAAGTCGCGGATGTTCCCCGGCTTCACGCTCCCCCCGTACTGCACGCGTACGCCCTGGCTCACGGCGTCGCCGAACCGCTCGGCAAGCGCGGCCCGGATCACCTGAACGACTCGGCCGGCATCCGCCGGTTCGGCGGTGCGCCCGGTCCCGATCGCCCAGATCGGCTCGTAGGCCACGACGGCCGACGCGGCGTGCTCGGCGGAGACATCCTCGAACGCGCGTTTGACTTGCTGCTGCACCTTTGATTCGGTCCCACCAGCGTCGCGCTCTTCCGCCGTCTCACCGACGCACACGATCGGGGTCATCGCGTTCGCGACGACGGCGCGTACCTTCTTGTTCACCAGACGGTCGTCCTCTTCGAAGAGCTGACGCCGCTCCGAGTGGCCGACGATCACGTAGTCGACCCGCAGGGCCACGAGCATCGCCGGTGAGATCTCCCCGGTGAACGCACCCTTCTCCTCGTGGGAGACGTTCTGTGCCCCGAGGCCGTATTCCAATCGATCGGCATCGATCAGCGTCTGCACCGAACGGAGCGCGGTGTAGGGCGGGCAGATCACGACCTCGACCCGCTCGGCATCGTCCTTGTCCAGCAGGTAGGACAGCTTCTGCACGGCCTGGATCGCCTCCAGGTGCGTCTTGTGCATCTTCCAGTTCGCCGCGATGATCGGGCGTCGTTCGTTCACGGGGACTCCTCCAGGATCGTGATGCCGGGGAGCGCACGCCCTTCCAGGAACTCGAGGGAGGCGCCGCCGCCCGTCGAGAGATGGTCGAAGCCGTCGTCCAGTCCCGCGGTGCGGATGGCCAGGAGACTATCGCCGCCGCCCACCACGGAGAACGCGTCCGCACCGGCGACCGCGCGCGCGATCGCGTTCGTCCCGGCCGCGAACGGTTCGAGCTCGAACACGCCCATCGGTCCGTTCCACAGGATCGTCTTCGCCCCGGCGATCGTCCGCGCGAACGACGCGATCGTCGCCGGCCCGACGTCGAGCCCCTTCCATCCGTCGGGCACTGCGTCGGCCGGGACCACCCGGGTGGGCGCATCTGAAGCGATCTCCCGTGCGGCGACGACATCCGACGGGAGCTCGATCGATACGCCTCGTTCCCGCGCCCGGGCAAGCGCCGCGCGCACGTCGTCGAGCCGATCGGGCTCGACGAGGCTTGCGCCGATGCTGCCGCCCGTCGCGGCGATCAGCGTGAACGCCATCGCTCCCCCGATCAAGAGCGCGTCGACGCGCTCGACGAGGGCCTCGATCGTGCCGAGCTTGTCGGAGACCTTCGCCCCTCCGAGGATCGCCACGTACGGGCGCTCGGGGTCGCGGAGCAGCCGGCCGAGCACCTCTACCTCATGTTGGAGGAGCCGCCCCGCAACCGCGGGCCGGCCGCTCGCGAGCATCAGCTCTGGCAGTGCCGAGACGCTCGCGTGCGCGCGATGGGCCGCGCCGAACGCGTCGTCTACATAGACGTCGGCAAGCTCGGCCAGCCTCCCGGCGAAGGAGGGATCGTTGGCCTCCTCTCCTGGGTCGAAGCGGAGGTTCTCGAGCAACACCACGGGATCCTCCGGGAGCTCGGCGGGAGCGGTCTCAGCCAGCGCCTTCACCGGGTGCTCCAACAACTGGGCGAGGCGCTCGCCGACCGGCTCCAGCCTGAGCCCGTCGACGACCGTTCCTTTCGGCCGCCCCAGGTGCGACGCGAGGACGAGCGATGCACCCGCGCCGAGAAGCTCACGAAGCGTCGGGATCGTCCCCCTGATCCGCGCGTCGTCGGCGACGGAGCGGCCGGCAAGCGGGACGTTGAAGTCCGCACGGACGAACACGCGCCGACCCGAGAGTTCGCCGAGGTCGTCGAGCGTACGGAGCGTCACCGTGTCGACGCGACCCGTTCCACGAGGTCCACGAGCCTGTTCGAGTAGCCCCACTCGTTGTCGTACCAGCCCATGACCTTGACCATGTTGCCCAGGGCCATCGTGAGCGGCGCGTCGAACGTGCACGACGCCGGTGATCCGACGATGTCCGAGGAGACGATCGGCGCCTCGGAGTAGACGAGCACCTTGCTCAGCGGACCTGACTCGGAGGCCGCCCGGAATGCGCCCTTGACGTCGTCCGCCGAGACGTCTTTCCCGAGGATCGCGGTGAAGTCGGTTATCGATCCGTCGGCCACGGGGACGCGGAGCGACTGTCCGTCGAGACGACCCTTCATCGCCTCGAGCACCAGGCTCGTGGCACGCGCCGCACCGGTCGAGGAGGGGATGATGTTGAGCGCGGCCGCACGCGCCTCACGCAGGTCCTTCGAGGGCCCGTCGACCAGCGCTTGGGTACCCGTGTACGCGTGCACCGTGGTCATCAGCCCACGCTCCACGCCGAACACGTCGTCGAGCACCTTCACCATCGGCACGAAGCAGTTGGTGGTGCACGAAGCGTTGGAGATCACCTTGTGCTTCGCAGGGTCGAAGGTGTCGTCGTTCACCCCCACCACGAACGTGGCGTCGACATCCTTCCCTGGCGCGGAGATCACGACGACCGGCGCCCCCGCACCCAAGTGCTGGGCCGCCTTGTCTCGGTCGGTGAACAGCCCCGAGCTCTCTACGACGACGTCAACGCCGAGCTCCTTCCAAGGCAGGGCTTTCGGGTCGCGCTCGGCAAGGATCCTCAGGGTGTCCCCGTCCACCTTGATCCCGTCGCCGACGACCTCGACGTCGGCTCCGTACGTGCCGAGGATCGTGTCGTACTTGAGCAGATGCGCCATGAGGTCGAGCGAGAGGAGATCGTTCGCGGCTACGAAATCGAAGTCCGCTCCACGCTCCTTCGCCGCTCGGAAGAAGTTTCGGCCGATTCGACCGAACCCGTTGATACCGATCTTCGTCGTCACTGCGTCCTCCTCGAGGGCTGGGCAGACCCATCCTAGCCAGCCGCGGGTGCCTCCGACCGGCGGGACGAGCAGCTCGACGCGCTAACTGCGTTCGAGGTCGCGGTGTTCGACGGTTAAGGGCTGCCCGCGCTCGCGGAAATAGCGGCCGAGGTCCTCTGCAACCACGACCGAACGATGATGACCTCCCGTGCAGCCGATCGCGATCGTGAGGTAGGCCTTCCCTTCGTCTACATACCCCGGCACGATCACATCGAAGAGCCCCCGGACGC
Organism: uncultured Actinomycetes bacterium; assembly: GCA_963695975.1. Taxonomy (GTDB): domain Bacteria; phylum Actinomycetota; class UBA4738; order UBA4738; family HRBIN12; genus JBBQVZ01. The sequence continues at coordinate 106,474 of CAVOIB010000010.1, forward strand.
GCTCGATGAAGTCACGGTACTGCGGCTGGCCCTCGACGTAGGCACGAACCCGCTCGTCGGTGCCCGGCAACGGGCGAAGCTCGTCGATCCAGTGAGGGTTCGGGAGGAAGCGCACGTCCAGCATCAGGTCGGCGTCACGGGGGGCACCGTACTTGAAACCGAACGAGATCAGCGAGACCTTCAGCCCGTGCTCGGGCGGCGCCTCGGCGAACGTCTCGCGGATCTTCTCTCGGAGCTCGTGTGGTGTGAGGTGAGAGGTGTCGATGATCAGATCGGCCTGACCTCGCAGGCTTTCCATCATCAGCCGTTCTTTGCGGATCCCCTCGACGACGCGGTCGGCCGGCGCGAGGGGGTGCCGGCGACGCGTGGCCTCGTAACGGTTCACCAGATCATCGTCGGAGGCGTCCAGGTAGAGGATCCGGTAGTCGATCCGTTCCGTATCGAGATCCTCGAGCGCTTTGGAGAGCTCGCCGAAGAACACGCCGCCGCGCGCGTCGACGACGATCGCGACGCGCGCCGGACCGCCCGGCCTGGACGCGAGCTCGGCCATCTTCGGGAGCAGGGCCGGGGGCAGGTTGTCGACCACGAAGTAACCGAGATCCTCGAGCGAGTGGGCGGCCTCGGACCGACCGGCGCCCGACACGCCGGTGATCAGCGTGAACGCGGGGGACGATGATCCGTCGTCGAGATCGGACACGGGATGGACCACGCGCGGCATCAGGCGCTCACCCGGTGCGACGTCGCCGGGATGTCATGGAGATGCTGGTACACGGCCTGCGCCAGGTCGGGACCGATCCCCGCCGTCGCCGCGATCTCGTCCGGCGTGGCCTGACGCAGGCGCGTGAGCGAGCCGAACCGCTTCAGGAGCGCCTTCTTCCGCGTGGGCCCGACGCCGGGAACGTCGTCGAGGGGCGACGCGAGCGCCCGCTTGGCGCGCTTCTGCCGGTGGTACGTGATCGCGAACCGGTGCGCCTCGTCGCGGATGTGCTGCAGGACGAACAACGCCTCGGATCCGCGTGGGATCATCAGCGGCTCAGGACGACCGGGAACGTAGACCTCCTCGAGGCGCTTCGCGAGCCCGACGTGGGGGATGTCGAACCCCGACTCGGCGAGGACCTTGCTACAGACCCCGAGTTGCCCCTTCCCGCCGTCGAGCACGATGAGCGACGGCGGGTACGAGAAGCGCCGTTTCCGCGTCGGGGCTCCGTCGCGCTCCTCCAGCAGCCGCGCGAAACGACGGCGGAGCATCTCCTCCATGCTCGCGAAGTCGTCTTGCCCGGGGACGCCCCCGATCGCGAACCGTCGGTAGTCGGCCCGCTTCGGGAGTCCGTCCTCGAACACCACCATCGATCCGACCTTGTCGGTAGGGCCGAGGTTCGAGATGTCGTAGCACTCGATCCGTAGCGGTGCCTGTGGCATACCCAGCTGTTCCGCGAGCTCGGCGAGCGCGCGGGACCGTGCCCCGAAGTCGGAGGCGCGCTTCAACTTGTGCCGATGGAACGCCTCGGCCGCGTTGCGCGTGACGGTCTCCATCAGCTGCCGTTTGGCGCCGCGTTCCGGAACCGCGATCGTGACCTTGGTCTCCCTCCGTGCTGCGAGCCAAGCCTCCAACACCTCATTCCCGTCCGGGATCGTCGGTACCAGCACGCGCGCCGGCACCTCCTGTCGCTCCATATAGAGCTGGCGGACGAACGAGGCCACGAGCTCGGCTCGATCGAGATCCTCAACGCGGTCGACGACCCAGCCCCGCCGGCCGAGGACCCGGCCGCCGCGCACGAAGAACACCTGGAACGCGGCCTCGAGGTCGTCTTCGGCCATCCCCACGACGTCGAGATCCTCCGGCTGGGCGAGCACCATCTCCTGGGTCTCCATCGCACGGCGCGCGGCGGCCAGTTGATCGCGGAGCTTGGCGGCCTGTTCGTACTCCTGGCGCTTTGACGCCTCAATCATCTCGCGCTCGAGCCGAGCGATCACCGGCCGGGTGTTCCCACCCAAGAAGTCGCCGAGCGCATCCACGTCGGCTCGGTACGACTCCTCGGTCACGCCTGTGGCCTTCGGCACGCACGGTCCGGAGCACCGGCCGATGTCGTAGTAGAGGCAGGGGCGACCGGCGCGCGCCCGTTGGTCGAAGAAGCTGTTCGTGCAGGTCCGCACTGGGAAGACGCGCGTGAGCGCGTCGAGCGTGTCGCGGATCGCCCAGGCGTGCCCGTACGGCCCGAAGTACCTGACGTTCTTCCGTTTGGCGCCGCGCAGGACCTGCGCCCGCGGCCAGGTCTCCCCCACCGTGAGGGCGAGGAAGGGATACGACTTATCGTCCCGATAACGGATGTTGAACCGCGGTCTGTGCGTCTGGATCAGGTTGTACTCGAGCATCAGCGCATCGACCTCGGTGGACGCGAGCATCCACTCGACGCTCACCGCCGCCTCGGTCATCGCGAGCGTCCGGGGATGCAGCGGCTTGCCCCAATAGCTCGTCACTCGCTTGCGGAGCGAACGGGCCTTGCCCACGTAGACGACCCGGCCGTCGGCGTCGCGGAAGAGATAGGCGCCCGGCGCGTCGGGGATGTTCGACGTATCGGGTCGTGGAACGCTCACCCATCCATCCTAGTGGGAGGCTCCCACAGGCTCGCAGAACGGGTGGTACTACTTGGCGACGATGAACGTCCCGGTCATGGACGTCGGGTGGAAGTCGCACTGGAAGAAGTAGGTGCCGGCGTCGAGCGCATCGATGTCGTACGTGACTTGCGTCTGACCGGGGTTCGGGTTCGTGAGCGACGAGAAGAGGGGGCTCTGAAGGTCCGTCGAGCTCGGATAGATAGAGAAGTCGTGCGCGATGGGGTCCTGGTTGTCGAGCGTCACCGAGAACTTCGTTCCGGGCGTCACCGCGAGGCAGTTCAGGTCGAACAGGGTGTTCAAGGCCACGATCGTGAGGTCCGTACTTCCGGTGGGCGACGCACGTGCCACCCTGGCTGGGGATCGCCGTCGGCGTCGGGCTCGGCTGCGCGATGAGCAACCCGTCGACATCGGACTCCACACCGAGGAGGAGATCCTGCGACGTCACCGCGTACCAGGCGAGGTAGACGTGCGAGCCGTCGGGCGTGACCCCTAGGGAGGGGAACGCCCCACCGGACGTGCCCGGCGTCTCCACCGGCGTGAACGTCTGGCCGTCGTCGCTCTTCACCAGGGTGACGCCTCCGGCGGCGTCGGCCCAGGTTACGTACGTGGCACCGGCATCGTCGGTCGCGATCCCCGTGGTTTGAGACTGGTTGCCCGTGCCGCCCGCGGGTTGGGCATCGGCCACCTTCGCGTTGACCCACCCCGGATCGAGCGAAGTGGCGACGTAGACGGCGTCGGCCGTGTAGTAGGCCACGTGGACTCCTCCGTCCTTGTCGATCGTGAGCGAGGGAGCGGATGCGGCGACGCCTGCGTGGATCGTTTCGACGGTCCACGCCGAACCGCTCTGTCGGGCGGCCTTGAGCTCTCCGCTCGATCCATCCACGAAGACAACGATCGGTCCGGTGGGCGTGACGCCGATCTGGGCCGGTTCCGGCTGGGCGCATCCCGAGCAGAGGGGGCTCGAGGCGGCGACCTCTGTCTTCCATCCGCTGTTGCTGCCCAGGGTGGCGACCCGAACCTCCTGGCCCCTCGCGGTGTCGATCGCGAACGCGACCCAGGGGACACCGTCGGCGTCGACCGCGATCGACGGTCGCCCCACCGGCCCGGCCTGATCCAGCCGGGGCCAGGGATAGACCTGTGTCGCGGTGAACGAATCGGTCCCGTCGGCATACCAGACCCCGTCCGGCCCGGTCCACACGACGTGCTTCCCACCGTTCGCGTCGAGGGCGATGTCGGTGCCGTTCGTGTTCTTGGCGGTGGCGCCGACCAACGATTCGACCGTCGCCGGTCCATAAGGGATGTAGATCCCCTTCGGGGTATCTTGCACCTGGGCCGCGGCGCCGCGCGTCCAGATCCCGTCGGCGCTCAGGCTCGCGACGCCCACGGCGGCTCCCTGCTTGGAAGGCGTGGTTGGGGTCGGGGTCGTAGAGATGAACGGCGCACCGATCGGGCGCGGGATCGGGATGGCGCCCTTCGCGAGGTCACCGGGGAAGATCCAGTACGACAGGTACGGGACCCCGTCCGCGTCGAGCGCGACGGCGTTGCCCATCCCCGCGTTGTCCAAGTTGTCGGCCACGAACGGAACGAACGTCACACCTGAGCCGTAGCTCACTTTCGCTTCTGGGGGATTGCTGCAAGCGGCCGCCAACAGCGCCGCCGCGCACGAAATGATCACCAGGCGCCTGGACACGTCGGCGGGGATACTAGCAAGCATCCTCACGCCTGCGGCACAAGCTCCCGCGTGTCTCGTTCATCCGCCGGGGCTCGGCCCAGCACCTCCGCGAGGAACCGTCCGGTGTAGGAATCGGGGTGCGCCGCGATCGCCTCGGGAGGGCCGCTGGCGACGATCGTGCCGCCCAGGTCCCCGCCCTCCGGACCGAGATCGACGATCCAATCCGCGGTCTTCACGACATCCAGGTTGTGCTCGATCACGAGCACCGTGTTCCCGGTGGCGACCAGACGCTGGAGGACCCCGAGGAGCTTGCGGATGTCTTCGAAGTGCAGACCGGTCGTGGGCTCGTCGAGGACGTAGATCGTGTTGCCGGTCGCGCGTTTGTGCAGCTCGGACGAGAGCTTGATCCGCTGCGCCTCGCCGCCCGAGAGCGTGGGTGCGGGCTGCCCGAGCTTGATATAGCCCAGCCCGACCTCCGAGAGCGTCTGCATGTGCCGATGGATCGGCGGGATGTTCTGGAAGAACTCGAGCGCCTCGTTGACGCTCATCTGCAAGACGTCCGCGATAGTCCGCCCCTTGTACTTGACCTCGAGCGTCTCGCGGTTGTAGCGGCGGCCCTTGCAGACCTCGCACGTGACATAGACGTCCGGGAGGAAGTGCATCTCGATCTTGATCTGCCCGTCGCCGGCGCAGTTCTCGCAGCGGCCGCCCCGTACGTTGAACGAGAAACGGCCGGGCATGAACCCACGCAGCCGCGCCTCGGGCACCTGCGCGAACAACTTGCGGACGTGGTCGAACACGCCGGTGTACGTTGCGGGGTTCGAGCGGGGTGTCCGGCCGATGGGCGACTGATCGATGTCGATCACCTTGTCGAGCTGCTCCCACCCCACCAGCCGTCTGTGCTTGCCGGGAAGCAGGCGCGAACGGTAGAGCTTCTGCATCAACGCACGCAACAGCACGTCCTGGATCAGGGTCGACTTGCCGGAGCCGCTCACCCCGGTCACGCAGACGAACAGCCCGAGTGGGATCTCGACCGTCACATCGCGCAGGTTGTGTTCGCTCACGTGCTCCAACCGCAAGCTGCGGCGGGAGGGCGATCGACGGACCTGTGGCGTCGGGATCTGCCGGCGACCCGAGAGGAACGCGCCGGTGACCGAGCGCTCCTCCTCGAGGAGGCCCTTCAAGTTGCCCGAGTACACGATCTCGCCGCCGTGCTCCCCGGCGAGCGGTCCGATGTCCACGATGTGGTCGGCTTCGAGGATCGTCGCTTCGTCGTGTTCGACGACGATCAGCGTGTTCCCGATATCACGAAGGCGGAGCAGGGTGTCGATCAGGCGCCGGTTGTCGCGCTGGTGCAGCCCGATCGAGGGCTCGTCCAGGATGTACAGGACCCCCACGAGGCCGCTGCCGATCTGCGTGGCCAGCCGGATCCTCTGCGCCTCGCCACCCGCGAGCGTTCCCGCCGCACGCCCGAGCGAGAGGTAGTCGAGCCCCACGTCCACCAGGAACCCCAGCCGCGAGCGGATCTCCTTCAGCAGCCGCTCCGCGATCATGTGCTCCCGTTCGGAGAGATCCATGGTGTCGACGAACGCCAGAGCGTCGCGGATCGCCATCGCCGTCAGCTGGGAGATGTTGATACCGCTCACGGTGACGGCCAGGCTCTCGGGCCGCAGCCGCATGCCGGCGCACGCACGGCACGGGATCTCGCGCATGAATTGCTCGAGCTTCTCCCGCGCCGCGTCGGAGTCGGTCTCTGCGTGACGCCGTTCGATGTTCGGGATGCAGCCCTCATACGTCGTGTGGTAGGCGCGCTGCCGTCCGTACCGGTTCTTGTAGCGGACGAACACCTCTTGGTCGGAGCCATACAGCACGACCTCGCGCGCCGCTTTCGGGAGCCTCTTCCACGGCGTGTCTAACGAGAACCCGTGGGCCTCCCCCACCGCCTCAAGCACCCGGTACCAGTACTCGAGCGTGTTACTCGCCCAGGGCGCCAGCGCGCCGTCGTTGATAGACAGATCCGTGTGCGGAACGACCAGCTCGGGGTCGACCTCCAGACGCGTTCCCAGGCCATCACAGGTTGGGCATGCGCCATAGGGCGAATTGAACGAGAAGTTCCGGGGGGCCAGCTCGTCGAACGAGATCCCGTCGAACGTGCACGCGAGCTTCTGTGAGAAGTTCTGGATCTCCTCGCCGCCGTCGTGCGTCTCGACCGCGATCGCGGCGATCCCTTCGGCAAGCTCGAGCGCCGTCTCGACGGAGTCGGCCACCCGACGGCGGATGTCGGGCTTGGCGACGAGGCGGTCGACCACGACCTCGATCGTGTGCTTGAACGTCTTGGGCAGGCGGATCGGTTCCGAGAGGTCGCGGATCTCACCGTCGATCCGCGCGCGGGGGAACCCCTTCCGCCCGAGATCACCCAGGAGCTTCTCGTACTCGCCTTTGCGTCCGCGGACCATGGGTGCCAGGACCTGGAACTTCGTTCCCTCAGGCAGCTCCATCACCTGGTCGACGATCTGCTCAGGGGTCTGCCGGCCGATCGGGCGGCCACAGCTCGGGCAATGCGGGCGGCCCACACGCGCGAACAGCACGCGGAGGTAGTCGTAGACCTCGGTGATGGTTCCGACCGTCGACCGAGGGTTGCGGCTCGTCGACTTCTGGTCGATCGAGATGGCGGGTGAGAGCCCCTCGATGAAGTCGACGTCGGGCTTCTCCATCTGCCCCAGGAACTGTCGGGCGTACGACGACAACGACTCCACATAGCGACGCTGGCCCTCGGCGTAGATCGTGTCGAAAGCGAGCGACGACTTCCCGGAGCCTGAGAGGCCCGTGAACACGATCAACCGGTCACGGGGGAGATCGAGCGTGACGTTCTTCAGGTTGTGTTCACGGGCGCCATGGATGACGAGTCGCTCGGTGCCCACGAAGGAAAGTGTAGTGGGGGCGCGTGACACGCTCCCGGGGCCGACGGTCCCGCGAGCCCACTGGGGCTCCCGGAGCTACCGGCGTCCCCCAAGCCGGTCGGGGCCAGGTCAGCGCGCGACGAGCACAGGCGTGTGCGTGATCTGGAGGAGCTTGTGCGTGACGCTTCCGACCATGATTCCGGCGAGGTCAGAGAGCCCACGGGTGCCGAGCACGATCAGATCCGCGGCCTCGGCGTCCGCCAGCTCGACGATCGCGTGGGCGGTGTGTCCGTGCAGCGCCGGGTGGATCACGCCACGAGCCGACAGCCCGGCGTCCTTCAGCTCCTTCGTCACTTTCTCGACCAGGTCGTGCGCGTCCGCGTTCGTCTCCATGGTGTAGGCACCGCCGTGCCCCATGGACTTCTCCTCCACGTGCAACACCACGACTTCGGCGTCGAGCTTCCCGGCGAGCTCGGACGCTACCTCTACGGCCCGTTTCGAGAAGTCCGAGGCGTCGACGGCGAGCACCAGCTTCTTGAGCATCCTCCGCACCCCCTTTTCGGGCCGAGTCTACCCCCGCCGCGCGACCCTCGGATCCCGGCCATCCGACGGATCGACACAGCCCTCGATGGCTCATGCCGGTGGGTCCGACGGGTGGGTAGTCTGGACCCATGGCCACCCGTGAGGAACTCGATCAGCTGCCAACGAAGGAGCTCCACGAGCGCGCGATATCCCGTGCCAAGCATCACTTGGACGTGGGCTTCCTGTGGGACCTCGTGAAGGCCCTCCCGGTTGCCGAAGAGGTGATCGGCGACGACGAGCGGAGCAAGGTAGATATCGCTCGACCGCTCGCATTGATCAACGATCTCGGTGACGCCGGCGAGGGCGAGCTCGGTGAAGCGCTCCGTCCGCTCTACGTCGACTACCTCGCGGAGCATCCCGACGCCTGAGCGCGACCTGATCTCCTATCGGGACGAGTTCCCGGTACTCGAACGGAAGACGTACCTCATCAGTGCCTCGCTGGGACCGGTCTCGACACGATCGCAGGCGTACCTGGCTGAGTACATGGACGCATGGGCGACCAAGGGCGCGCCCGATCATGTGTGGGTAGAGGACATCTTCCCTCGGATGGGAGAGCTGAAACGGACGTTCTCTGCGCTCACCGGCTGTGATCCCGACGAGCTCGCGATCACGACGAACATCTCGATCGCGCTCGCGACCATCGCGAGCTGCTTGGATCTCACCGGTGAGCGCCGGCGCGTGATCCTGTCCGAGCTCGACTTCCCCACCGATTGCCATGTATGGCTGGCCCAGCAAGCGCGGGGCGCCGAGCTCGTGTGGCTCCGCTCAGAGGACGGACTCACGATCCCGCTCGAGGCGTATGACGACGCGATCGACGAACGCACCTCGCTCGTGATGGTCAACCGCGTGCTCTACCGCTCGAGTGCGATCTCCGATGCGAAGACCATCTGCGCCATGGCCCGCGACCGTGGCGCGATCTCGTTCGTGGACGACTACCACGGGATCGGCATCGTGCCGCTGGACCTGCACGACCTGGGCTGCGACTTCTACGCGGCGGGTGTGCTGAAGTGGCTGCTCGGAGGGCCGGGCCTGGCGTTCCTCTATGCGCGTCGCGAGCTATTGCCGACGCTCGAGCCCGCGATCACCGGATGGTTCGCGACGCGCGAGCCCTTCTCGTTCGACAACCAGCATCTCGAGTACCACCCGAGCGCGCGACGGTTGGAGCACGGGACGCCGCCGGCGCCCGTGTTCTTCATCGCGCAAGGCGGGCTCGACATCATCAGTGAGGTGACCCCCGAGAGGATCCGGGCGCGACAGGGTGAGCTGACCGATCTCGTGATCGCGCGAGCGGACGAGGCGGGGCTGGCTGTGCGAACGCCGCGATCCCGCCTGGCGCGCGGCGGCGTCGTCAACGTCGGGGTGGGTCCGGAGGCGGAGAAGATCTGTCACGCCCTGCTGGAGCGCGACGTCTGCACCGACTTCCGAGGTGACGGCCTACGGATCAGTCCGCACTTCTTCAACACGGAAGAAGACGTGGACCGCTGCTTCGACGACCTGCGGCAGGTGATGGGGGGGCCACCGTGAGATACCGATTGCCTGGGTCGAGCGAGCAAGAACTGAAGATCTCTCGGGAGGTTGTCGCCGTGGCGTCCGAGACGGAGTGCGGCTTCCCGATGAGGCCACGGCTCGACTGACGGAAGCATCACCGATCGATCTCGGGTTCCCCCGTTCCTTCCTCGGATCTGATGGCGTTCGCCAGCTGATCTTCGGCGAGACGGGTCCCTGCTCGATCGGGACTAGTCCGCACCAGACTAGCGGACCGAGACCGCCACGCGCTGGGCCATGTTGTTCTCGACACCGTGGTGGTTCCAGGGCTGTTCGACCGGCTGGACGTTGCCGCGGTCGTCGGCTGCCCGAACGACCAGCTCATGCTCGCCGGGGGACGCCGACCAGCCGAACGTCCACGAACGCCACGCGAACTCGCCCACCGGATCCATGAGGTCCGCGTCGCTCCAGGTTCGGCCCGCGTCGAGGCTCACCTCGACCCGGGCTACCGGGGCCCACCCGGACCAGGCCCGGCCTTCGAGGAGGACGTCGCCAGCCTCCACCGTTCGCGTGCGTTCGAAGAAGTCAGGGAACCCCGGCGGGATCATCAGAGCGCGAGGCCGCATACGGGTGACGGGAACCCCTTCGTCCTCCGCTTCCTGACGCACCCGGTACGCGTCCATCTGAAATCCGTCGAACGGTTCGGCCACCGCCGCGATCCGCCGCAACCATTTCACGCTCGTCATCCCGTACCACCCAGGCACGATCAGCCGGAGGGGGAACCCATGCTGCGGCGGGAGCGGCTGCCCGTTGATCGCGTACGCGAGCAGGACTTCGTCGCGCATCGCGTCGCGGATCGACAAGCTCCGTTCGTAGTCCTGCTCGATCCCTCCCTGCGTGCCGTGGTCGGCGCCGGTGAAGACGAGTTCGATCGCGTCGTCCTCGAGGCCCGCATCTTCGATCAGCGCCCTGAGCGGCGTGCCGGTCCATTCGGCGGTGCCGATCGCCTCGGCGAGCCACGGCTGACTGATCGGACGGGGACGCAGACGCGCACGCCCGTTGCCGGCACATTCCATCGTCACCGGCATCGTGACCGCCGGCCGCGCGCGCACGTCGTCCATCGAGAGCATGATCGGCCGGCGCACTCGGCCGCTGATGGACACGATCCACGAGGGCCCGTCCGTCGCCGGGATATCGAAGTGGATCAGGAGATAGTGCATGCCGACCGGCGTGATGTCGTAACGGAGCGCCTCGAGCGGCATGCCGTGGTTCCGGGCGGCGAGCTGGAGTTCTTCGAGGGTGATGTCGTCGGTTGGTGCGATACCCGGGGGTCGTTCGGTCTGTGTCATGAGGTGTGTCTACCCTTCCCCGACGGCAGGGGCAACTAGCTCAGCTCGCGAAGACGACGCTCCCCGCGCGGATCACCAACCGGAGTTCGTCGAACGCCTCGAGATCTTCGAGCGGGTCCTGCTGGAGCGCGATGAGGTCGGCGGGCGCGTCGACGTCGAGCGGCGCCCGCACCATCGCCTGCACGATCTCTTCAGGTTCGAGGCCGGCCTCGCGCATCAGGAGCGTCTCCCGAGTGTGGATGCCGGGAGGGATCGCGCCGTTGCCGAGATCGGTGCCGTAGATCACCTGTCCGCCGGCCGTGTGGAAACGGCGGAGGTTGTCGAGCGCCGTACGGACCTCGAGGGTGTCCCGTCCGAACGACGAGATGTCGAGCGTCGACACGATCCGCAGACGCGCGGCGGCGGCGGCGATCACGGCGTCGGGCAGCCGCATCCAGGGCGTGTGGGCCAATTCGTCGATCCCGGCGCCGAGCGCCCGCTCGACCTGGCCGGCGCCCTGTGCGTGCGTGGTCACCGGCAGGTCCCTTCGATGCGCCTCGTCGCAGATCGCCGCAAGCTCTGCGTCGGTCGGTGTCGGACCCGCCTCCGCGTTCAGTGAGACCTTGATGGCGGTGGCGCCGAGGGCGGCCAGCTCGCGCACGACGGCCGTCGCGTCGTCGGGTCCCTCTAGCTCCCGTCCGGTCCCGGCCGGCGCCCACGGCGCTCGCGTGGGATAGCCGCCGTGCCCGGTCAGCATGGGCCCCGCCGCCCGGATCAGCGGGCCGCGGTACGACGGGAGTTCCGACGCATCGGCCAGCGGGAAGATCCGGTCGGCGGGCCAGGCAAGGTCGCGGACAGCGGTCACGCCCCCCCGCAGAACGGCGGCGGGATCGGACAGCTCGATATGGACATGCCGGTCGGCCACCGCCGGCATCAGGAACCCGTCGACCTGGATCTCCTCCTCGGCGTCGCCGATCGGCGTCGCCGGGCCGGCGTACGTGATGACGCCCCCGTCGCAGACCACCTGGGCGTTGTCGACCAGCCGGCCGGGCCCGAGCCACGCGGACGTGGCACGGATCGAAAGCGTCACACCCCGACCCCGGCGGCGCGGAGCTGCTTGAGCTCCTTGCGCAGGTCGACGACCTCGTCCCGCAGGCGCGCCGCGTACTCGAACCGCAGGTCCTTGGCCGCCTCGTGCATCTCGTCCTCCAGCGTCCGGATCAGGCGTTCGAGCTCCTCGGTCGGCATCTCCGGATGCGCGGGGCGCTTCCGCCGGTCCTTCTTCGGAGTGGTGGTCGTGGTCTCGCCGCCGAGGGACAGGAGGATGTCCGAGACACGCCGGCGGATCGTCTGCGGGTCGATCCCGTGCTCGGTGTTGTACTCCATCTGGAGCTTGCGCCTGCGCTGCGTCTCGCTGATCGCGGACTTCATCGAATCCGTGATGTGGTCCGCGTACATCAGGACCGTGCCGTCGACGTTTCGCGCCGCGCGGCCGATCGTCTGGATCAACGACGTCTGGGATCGGAGGAACCCCTCCTTGTCGGCATCGAGGATCGCGACGAGGGACACCTCGGGAAGGTCGAGCCCTTCGCGAAGCAGGTTGATCCCGACGAGGACGTCGAACTCGCCCAGCCGCAGATCGCGCAGGATCTCGATGCGCTGGAGCGTGTCGACCTCCGAGTGCAGGTATCGGACGCGGATCCCCATCTCGACCAGATAGTCGGTGAGGTCCTCGGCCATCTTCTTCGTGAGTGTGGTGACCAAGACCCGCTGGTCCCGCTCCGCGCGCACGCGAATCTCGTTGATCAGGTCGTCGACCTGTCCCTTGGTCGGCCGGATCTGGACCTCGGGATCGACGAGTCCGGTGGGCCGGACGATCTGCTCCACGATCCGATCCGTCACCCGGAGCTCGTACGGGCCGGGCGTCGCCGACATGAACACGACCTGCTTGACACGTTGGATGAACTCGTCGAAGCGGAGCGGACGATTGTCGATCGCGCTCGGCAGCCGGAACCCGTGTTCCACCAGCGTGGACTTGCGTGAGAGGTCTCCCTCGTACATGCCGTGCAACTGCGGCACCGTGACGTGCGACTCGTCGATCACCACTAGGTAGTCGTCGGGGAAGTAATCGAGCAGGGTGTAAGGGGCGGTGCCCGGGCCGCGCCCGTCGATGTGGCGCGAGTAGTTCTCGATGCCGCTGCAGAAGCCGACCTCGCGCATCATCTCCAGGTCGTAGGACGTCCGCATCCGCAGGCGCTCGGCCTCGAGCAGCTTGCCCTGATCGTTCAGCTCGGCCAGGCGCTCGTGCAGCTCTTCCTCGATCGTGACGAGCGCTCGCTTCATGCGATCGTCGCTCGCCACGTAGTGCGAAGCTGGGTAGATCGTGATCTCTGTCAGGTCGCCGACGATCTCACCGGTCAGCGGGTCGAACTGGCTCACGCGTTCGACCGTGTCGCCCCACCACTCGATCCGCGTGCCGATCTGCTCGTAGGGCGGGAACACTTCCAGCGTGTCGCCGGTGACGCGGAACGTGCCCCGCGCCCGGCTTACCTGGTTCCGCTGATATTGGATGTCCACCAGCCGCTGCATCGCGAACTCGAGCGGGATCTCGGTGCCCTTGTAGGGGCGGAGGATCTGGCCTTCGTACTCCTCGGGGGAGCCCAGGCCATAGATGCACGAGACGCTCGCCACGATGAGGACGTCGCGCCGGCTGAGGAGCGCCGCCGTTGCAGCGTGCCTGAGCCGCTCGATCTCGTCGTTGATCGACGAGTCCTTCTCGATGTACGTGTCGGTGGTCGGGATATACGCCTCGGGTTGGTAGTAGTCGTAGTAGCTCACGAAGTACTCGACCGCGTTGTCGGGGAAGACCTCGCGGAACTCGTTCGCGAGTTGCGCGCCGAGCGACTTGTTGGGCGCGATCACGAGCGTCGGGCGCTGGACCGCCTCGACCACGTGCGCGATCGTGAACGTCTTGCCGGTCCCCGTGGCGCCGAGCAGGGTCACGTAACGCTCCCCCGCGTTCACGCCCTCCGTGAGCTGCGCGATCGCCTCCGGCTGGTCGCCGGAGGGCTTGAAGTCGGCCGCGATGCGGAACGGGGGCACGGACCGATTGTAGGACCCTCCGCCGACTCGAAGGAGCCCGTCACATCCGGCCGGCCGCGATGATGCGCTGCAGGAACTGCTTCGTCCGTTCTTCCTGAGGGTCGGAGAAGATCCGCGCGGGCGGACCCTGTTCCAGGATCACGCCCTCGTCCAGGAAGCACACGCGGCTCGCGATGTCCTTCGCGAACCCCATCTCGTGGGTGGCGATCAGCATGGTCATCCCCCCGGCGGCGAGCTCGCGGATCACGTCCAGCACCTCCGCGACGAGCTCCGGGTCGAGCGCGCTCGTGACCTCGTCGAGCAGCATGATGTCCGGTTGCATCGCTAGGGCGCGCGTGATCGCGACCCGCTGCTGCTGGCCACCCGACAGACGCTCCGGATACTCGCCTGCCTTTTCCTCGAGGCCGAACCGTTCGAGCAGGCGCTCGGCCCGTTCCGATGCCTCCGTCGCGGAGAGGCCCAGCACCTTCATCGGCGCGATCGTGATGTTGCGGAGCACGGTCATATGAGGGAAGAGGTTGAACGACTGGAAGACGATCCCGATCTGCCGGCGGATGGCGTTCGCGTCGACATCGTTCGCCGTGATCTCGTTCCCGTGAACGGTGATGGAGCCCGCGTCGATCGGCTCAAGGAGGTTGATGCAGCGGAGCAGCGTGGACTTCCCCGATCCCGAGGCGCCGATCAGGCAGATCACCTCGTGGTCCTCGACCGTCAGGTCCAGCCCGCGAAGCACCTCCAGGGCGTCGAAGGACTTCCGGAGCCCAGAGACACGGATGGCCTCGCTCACACCGCCGCCCCCGCCTGACGCCGCTTCCGCTGCCGTGCGACGAGCCAATCGGTGAAGCGCGTGAGCGGCAACGTGATCGCGAGGAAGCAGATAGCCGCCCCTACGACCGGGGTGAAGTTGAACGTGGCCGCCTGGTCGATCTGCGATTGGAGGAACGCCTCAGGCGGTGTGCCGGCGACGACCGCTACGAGCGCCGTGTCCTTCTGCAAGGCGATGAAGTCGTTCAAGAGCGGCGGGATCACCCGCCGGACCGCCTGGGGCACGATCACGAACCGAAGGGTCTGCCAGCGGCTGAGCCCGAGCGATCGGGCGGCGGCCGTCTGGCTCGCGTGCACGGACTCGATCCCTGCTCTGTACACCTCCGCCACGTACGCCGAGTAGCTGAGGACGAGCCCGACCAGCGCCCAGGGGATCGCCGACGTGGGAAGTCCGGGGATCTGCAGCGCCGGCACGCCGAAGCCGAGCAAGTAGATGACGAGGATCGTGGGGATCCCGCGGAACACGTCCACGTAGACGGTCGCGAGCGCCCGCAGGGGGAAGAACACGGGTCCCGGGAGCGACCGCATGACGGCGAGCAGGAGAGCGAGCGCCAGGATCAGCGGCTCACATATCAAGAAGTATTTGATGTTTCGAAGGAACGCCCGGAGGATCCCCGGGAACGAATCCCCGAGGATCTCCGGGTTGAAAAACGCCTGCTTGAACTCGAGCCAATGCGCGGAGTGCAGCGCGACGTATACGACGATCCCGATGACGACGATCGTGCTGACCGTCGCGATCAGGACCCCGCGGGCGCCTTCTGCCCGTAGCGGTCCCAGGATCTTCGACGAACGATCTCCGTCATCGAGCCGGGGGTCGCCCGGCCCATAGTCGGCGACGCCCGGCCCGCCGGTCGACATGCTCCGTCCAGCTAGGTCGTGAACTCAGGAACCGTGCCGACGTTCGTCTTGTCGGACAGCCAATCCTTCTGGATCGCGGCCAGCGTCCCGTCAGCCTTGAGCTCCTCCAGCGCCATGTTCACGCAGTCGGTGAGCGAGCTGCCCTTAGGCAGGACCATGCCGAAGTACTCGGGGGTGGAGCCTTCGGGGATCGGGAACTGCCCGACGACGACCGAGTCCTTCACCTGCTGGACGTACGGGTCCGCCATATACACGGCGGTCGGGTAGTCCACCACCAACCCGTCGACCTGACCTGCGTTGATCGCCGCCACCGCGTCGGAGAGCTTCTGATAGACGGCGGCCTGCGTGGTGGGCTGGATCACGTTCTGGATGTAGTCATAGCTCGTCGTCCCGAGCTGCGTCGCGAGGACGTAGTCCTTGAGCTCGGCGACCGACGTGGCCTTCGTGATCGGTGTGTCTTTCACCGCCACGAGCGCCTGATTCACGTCGTAGTAGCTCTCGGAGAAATCCACGGCCTGCGCTCGCGCCGGCTTGTACGAGATCTGGTTGATGTCGACATCGAAGGCCTTCGGACCTGGCGCGTAGGACTGCGTGAACGGCACGACGGTCCACGTCACCTGCTCGGGGCTGAACCCGAGGTTGCCGGCGACCGCGTACGCAACCGCACTCTCGAACCCCTTGCCGTTCGTCGGATCGTTGAACTTCCAATCGGAGCCCTTGGGCGAGCCGCCTTGGAAGTACGGGGGGTAGGCGGGGTTGTCCGTACCGACGGTGAGGGTTCCGTCCGTGACGAGCGTCGCGTTCTGAGCGCACTCAGCGGCGGTCATCGCGGTCGACGCCGACGCCGACGTGGACGCCGATCCCGATCCCGAAGACGAAGACGCCGCGGTGTTGTCGTTCGCGCACGCGACCCCGACGACGGCGAGCGCAACGAGCCCGACGAAGACCTTCCGCATCACGAAACCCCCTCGTTCACCTGCAGAGATGGCGGACCCGAGACACCCCAGCCCGAAGCCGGAGCCTAGCACAGGCCTCTACTTCCGCGGCTCCCAGCTGAAGTAGCGGGCCGCCAGGATCAGGCCCACCACTCCCCACGCGGCGATGATCAGGATGTCGCTCCAGTCGAACGCGAACGGGTGGATGTCTCCGAGCGGGCTGTGCGCGACGACGTTCCCCAGGTAGCCCGCGCGCATCGCGTCGGCGAAATGCTTCACGGGGAAGACCGCGCCGAGGGTCTTGATCCACTGAGGCGCATTGTCGCCGATCGGGATGAAGATCCCCGAGACGAACAGCAACGGCAGGATGATCGCGTTCACGATGGGCGGCGCCGCATCGGCGTTGGGCACGGCGGCCGTCACCGCGAGCGCGAGCGCGGCGAACGAGAGCGATCCCACGAGGAACGTCACGATGAGCTCGAACAGCGGGAGCCCCGTCGGGAACGTTCCTTTGTAGAAGAGCCTCCCGAACGCGAGCGTGATCACCACCAGGATCGCCCCGACGAACATGGCATGGATCACACGACCGGTGAGGTACGACCAGCCCGGCAGCGGCGTGCCGCGGGTACGCTTCAAGATCCCGCCGTCCCGATTGAAGCAGACGCTCATGGCGATGTTCGTGAAGCACGCCGAGATGACGCCGAAGGTTGCCATTGCTCCGACGTAATAGGTGGACTGCGCGAGCTGCACGCCTTGGATCGGCAGATCCCCTCCCCCCAGCAAGGCCGTGAAGATCACCAGGAACATCAGCGGGAACGCGAACGTGAAGAACGCCGAGGCCGGGTTACGCCAGAACGCCTTGTTCGTGAAGCGAACCTGCCGAAGCGTGAGCCCGGCGGTGCTCATTCCGAGCCCTCCTCTCCCCCGGTGATGTCCAGATACACGTCCTCGAGGCTCGGCCTGCTCACCTCGAGCACCTCGAGCTGGATCCCCTCGGCGAGCGCCCACCCGGTCAGCTCGTGCACCGGTGCCGTGGGGTCCTCAGCCCGGATCTCGAACGAACCGTCGTCGAGCCGGGCTTGGCCAAGATCGGGTGGGGTTGCGCCGTCACTCGCCACGCGGAACCGGATGCGCGCGCGCATCGTGTCCCGGCCCGCCAGGGTGTCCGGCGGCCCCTCGGCAACGATCTCGCCATGCGAGATCACCGCGACGCGGTTCGCGAGGTACTGGGCCTCGTCCATGAAGTGCGTCGTG
Organism: uncultured Actinomycetes bacterium; assembly: GCA_963695975.1. Classification (GTDB taxonomy): domain Bacteria; phylum Actinomycetota; class UBA4738; order UBA4738; family HRBIN12; genus JBBQVZ01. The sequence continues at coordinate 124,031 of CAVOIB010000010.1, forward strand.
AGGAACACCGTCTTCCCGAGCCCGACGAGGTTCTTCACGATCTCCCACGCGTTCCGCCGGGCGTTCGGGTCGAACCCGGTGGTCGGCTCGTCCAGGAAGAGCAGCTCCGGGTCTCCCGCGAGCGCGATCGCGACGTCCAGGCGCCGTTGCTGCCCCCCGGAGAGCTTGTTCACCCGAGTCGTGCGCTTCTCGGCGAGGCCGACCAGGTCGATCACCTCGTCGACGCTCCGCGGATGCGGGAAGTACCCGCTATAGAGCTCGACCGTCTCACGCACCGTGAGGAAGGGGTCGATGCCGGTCGACTGCAACACGATGCCGATCCGTTGCTTGAGCGCCACCTCTCGTTTCGCCGGATCATGCCCGAGGACGCCCACCTCCCCGGCCGTCTTCGGCCGGAACCCCTCGAGGATCTCTGCGGTCGTGGTCTTGCCCGCGCCGTTCGGGCCGAGGAGGGCGAAGACCTCTCCGCGATCGACGTGGAGGTCGATCCCCTTCACCGCCTCGACGTCTCCGTAGGTCTTCCGGAGCCCGCGGATCTCGATCACGCGCTCGGCCATCGTGAGAAGCCTAGCCCGCCGGGAACCCCAGCCGCTTGTCGACCACGTTGCGCAACGGGTCATCGCGCACCCATCGCCGGACGTTGTCGTAGAACACCTGGGCGAAGTCCGCCTCCCACCCGGCGACGTCGCCGGACATGTGAGGGCAGACGATCACGTTCGCCATGTCCCAGAACGGACTGTCGACTGGCAGCGGCTCCTCCTCGAACACGTCGAGTGCCGCCCCGGCGATCCGCCCTTCCGCCAGCGCCGCGACGAGCGCCGGCTCGTCCACCGTCGCCCCGCGTCCCACGTTCACGAACCGCCCGGTGTCCTTCATCGCTGCGAACGCCTCACCGTCGAAGAGGTGACGGGTCTCCGGGGTCAGCGGCATCGCGTTCACGACGACGTCCGCCTCGCCCAACGCGGCATGAAGATCTTCTCCACCGCGGATCCGTTCGAAGTCGTCGTCGGCCTGCCGCTCACTGCGGCCGACCGCCTCCACGCGCATGCCCAGACCGTCTCGCGCCGCCCGGCCGACCGCGCGACCGATCGGCCCCGGACCGACGACCAACAGGCGCGTGCCGGCGATGCGCTCGGTGTCTCGAGGTTCCCACCGATGTTTTCGCTGACCGTCGAACATCCGTCGGAAGTCCTTCGCCATGGCCACGATGAACCCGATCACCGACTCGGCGATCGGCACCTCCGCGGCGCCGCGGGCGTTCGTGAGCGGGACATCGCTCTCCACCAGCGCCGGGAAGAGCATCCTGTTGATCCCAACGTTCACCGCTTGCACCCACCGGAGCTCGCGCGCCAGCGGCCATGCCGCCTCAAGGTCGGCGGGCTCGCCCCACCACGTGTAGACGATCTCCGCCTCCCCGATCTGCGCTTCGAGCGACGCACGGTCGGGCGCGAAGCGCAGATCCACCAGGCCGGCGATCGCGTCGATCCCCGGCGGCGGCTCATCCAACGTCGTCCCCATCACCAGGACGACGGGCCGTTCCTGGCTCACAGGGGCTTCCGGGCCGAGTACCCGGACTGGGTCTCGTGGTACCAGCGAACGACGTCCTCGCCGAGGCGCCAGCACAGGAACACCGGACGTCCGTCGACCTCGCCGGGGAAGTCCACGAGCCCGGTCTCTGGGTCTCGCAGCAGGATGCCGCGCTCGGCCAGGAAGACGATCTCGGCCTTCAGCAACTCCTGCGCGTGGAACCAGTCGCTCCCCGCCACGCCTCCGCCGTCCGCGGCCACGGCGTCGGTGATGCGCTCGCTCGCGCCGATCAGTGCGTGCCGCGCGTCGCGAAGCCGGGGCAGCCGGTCGCGGAGCTCGTCCAGCTCGGCGTTGGCTTCCTCGATGGTGAACCGTCGGTCGGCCTCAGGCACCGATCGCCTCCGGAAGGTCGCGGAGATCGGTCACGCGGACGCCGACGTGTTCCGGGTGCCGCCCTCGGCGGTCGATCAGGACGGGGAACATCCCGAGCGCCGCCGTCGGCGCGATGTCGAAGTCTGGGATGTCGCCCACGTAGACCACCTCTTCCGGCCGTAGAGCGCTCCGTTCGAGCGCCAAGCGGAAGATGATCGGGTCGGGCTTCTCGACGCCCTCGACGCCCGAGATCACGCGGGTCGGTAACAGCGGCGCCAGTTCAAGGCGTACGAGCAGATCCTCCAGCCACGGCTCGAAGTTGGAGATCACGCCGAGCGCGTAGCCCTCCTCACGGAGTCGCTCCAGGGTGGGGCGAACGTCGTCGAAGGCCTCGTAGTTCTCGATCCGCGTGAACTCGTGGTACAGCGTCTCGGTCAGACCGTTCGACGATGTGATGTCGAGGGCCTCCAAGAACCGCTCGTACACGCCGAGCCAGAAGCGACGAGACCGATCGGGATGCGTCGTCCAGAGCTCCTCCTCGACGGCCGCGCGCGCGAACTCATCGGAGACCATCGAGAGACCCTCCACGATCTGACTCGCGTCCCGAGGATGCCCCTCGCGGGTCACGATGGTCGAGAACAGCTCCGGGAACGACGGCGCGGGGTGGACGAGCGTCTCGCCGGCATCGAAGAAGACGGCGCGGTAGGTCACGAGCCGATGATACCGGCGGGCTAGGGGCCGCCGGATGCGCGCGACCCGAGGTCTGCCCAGAGTTGATCCACCTGGGGCTCCAAGTGCTCGAGGTCGCCGCCGTTGTCGAGGAGCACGTCGGCGACGACGGCGCGGTCCGCGTCGCTCGCCTGCGCGGCGATCCGCCGCCGGACCTCCTCGGGCTCGAGCGTGCGATCACGGACGACACGCTCGACGCGCGTCTCCGCGTCGGCCACGACGACGACGACGACGTCGAAGGTATCGGCCAGTCCGCGCTCCACCAGGAGCGGCACCGAGTACACCACGACGTGGTCGGTCTCGCGGTGTGGCTCGACCGCCTCAACGAAGCGGCGCGCGACCTCTGGATGGATGATCGCCTCGAGCGCACGGCGGCGCTCCGGCTCCGCGAATACGAGCGTGCCCAGCCGACCCCGGTCGATGTCACCATCGGCGGCGAGCATGGCGGGGCCGAACGTCGCCACGACCTGATCGAACGCCGCCGTCCCCCGGGCGACAGCCTGCCGCGCCAGGTCGTCGGCGTCGATCACCACCGCCCCGCGCTCGGCGAGCAGCCGCGCGACGGTGGACTTCCCCGCGCCGATCCCGCCGGTGAGTCCGACGAGCAGCATGATCGTCGACGGGCCTCTCGGCCCCGCCTCGCTAGTCGGAGCGGCCCTCTCGCCGCTTCAGGTCCTCGAGGATCGCCTCCAGAGATACATCTCCCTGGGGCGCAGCCTCTTCGGCCGCCGGCTCCGTGACACCTTCGGGCTCGGGTTGCTCTACCGCTTGGGGCTCGGGCGTCTCCGCCGGTTCCGGCTCGGCCTCGGCGGGAGCTTCCAGGACGTCGGCGGGAGCTTCCACGGCCTCGGTAGTCGCGGGCTCATCCGCGACCGGCTCCTGTCCGGCCGCCTCCGGTGCGGAGGCCTCAGCCTCAGCGACAGCATCCAGGATCGCCTGCGGGACCTCGATGGCCGCCGGGGCCATCTCCAACTCGGCGGCGGCCTCCGGCTCGGCCTCGACTTCCACCTCCGCGGGACGGGGCTTGTCCGTCACCTGGCGCATCGACAGGCTCACGCGCCTGCGCGTCACCTCGACGTCGATCACCTTCGCGCGCACATGGTCGCCCACCGACAGCACCGACTCCGGCGTGTCGACGTGCTCGTGCGACAGCTCGCTGATGTGGACCAGTCCTTCGATCCCCGGCGCCACGCGAACGAACGCACCGAAGGGGACGAGCTTGGTGACCTCGCCGTCGATGACCTCGCCGGCCTTGTACTGCCGCTCGAATTCCTTCCAGGGATCTTCTTGCGTGGCCTTGAGCGACAGCGAGACGCGCTCCCGCTCCAGGTCGACGTCGAGCACTTCGACGTCGACCTCCTGGCCGACCGTCACGACCTCGCTCGGGTGATCCACGTGCTTCCAGGAAAGCTCGGATACGTGCACGAGCCCGTCCACGCCTCCGAGGTCCACGAACGCTCCGAAGTTCACGATCGAGCTGACCGTGCCCTTGCGGCGCTCACCCTTCTGCAGTCCCTGGAGGAACGACTTGCGGCCCTCGGACTGCGACTCCTCCAGGAACGCCCGGCGGGACAGCACGACGTTGTTGCGGTTCCGGTCGAGTTCGATGATCTTGCACTCGAGCTCGGTGCCGACGAACGGATGGAGGTCACGAACGCGGCGAAGGTCGACGAGCGATGCGGGGAGGAACCCGCGCAGGCCGATGTCCAGGATCAGCCCGCCCTTCACGACCTCGATCACCGGCCCGGTGATCGTCTCGCCCGACTTCATGACCTCCTCGATCTTGCCCCATGCCCGCTCGTACTGCGCGCGCTTCTTGGACAGGATCAGCCGACCTTCCTTGTCTTCCTTCTGGAGGACCAGCGCTTCGATCTTGTCGCCGACCTTCACGACCTCGTTCGGGTCGACGTCGTGCCGGATCGAGAGCTCCTTGCTCGGGATCACGCCTTCCGACTTATAGCCGATGTCCAGGAGGACCTCGTCGCGGTCGATCTTCACGACCTCTCCCTCGACGATGTCGCCGTCGTTGAAATCCCGCAGGGAGTCCTCCATCGCCTGGATGAGCTCCTCAGGCGTCAGGTCGCGCTCGGGCGCGCCAGTGGTCTCGGTGGTGTCTATCTGAACCAACCCCTTCCGCACGAGGCGCGCACCGAACCGGCGGGTTTGGATTTGCCGTGGTGCTGATGCGTCTCGGCCCAGGGATGGTAGGTGACCAGGCCAAACGACGTCAACGAGCGGCTGCCCTCAGTGGCCCTCCGGAGCCGCCTCAGCCCAGTTGTTCCCCCAGCCGATGTCGGCGCGCAACGCGACCTCCAGCTCGACGGCGCTTTCCATCCGCTCCTTCACGAGCGTCGCGGCAGCGTCGACGTTGGTCGCAGCCACCTCGAAGACCAGCTCGTCATGGACCGTGAGCAGCATGTGGCAGTCGAGCTCGGGGCGTTCCCGCAGGGCGCGGTCCACGTCGATCATCGCGACCTTGAAGACGTCGCTCGCGCTCCCCTGGATCGGCGCGTTCAACGCCTGCCGCCGTCCCAGGTCGCGCACGCGCGGGTTCGACGCCTGCAGCTCGGGGATGTACCGGCGACGGCCGAGCAGCGTCTCCGTGAACCCGTCGACCGTCGCATGGTCCACCTGACGATCCAGGTACTCGCGGATCTTCGGGAAGCTCACGAAGTACGCGTCCATGATTTCCTGCGCCTCGTCGGGCGCGATGTCCAGCCGGGTCGCGAGCCCCCACGCGTTCATGCCGTACGCGAGGCCGTAGTTCACCATCTTGGCGCGCGATCGCAGGCTCGGATCCACCTTCTCCTCCGGCAACGCGAACACCCGGGCAGCCGTTGCGGTGTGGATGTCGTGCCCTGTCTCGAACGCCTCGCGCAGGCCTTCGTCGCCGGAGAGATGCGCCAGGATGCGCAGCTCGATCTGCGAGTAGTCCGCGGCGAGCAGCACCTGCTCCTCGCCGCCGGGGACGAACGCCCGACGGATCTGCCGTCCGAGCTCGGTGCGAACCGGGATGTTCTGCAGGTTCGGGTTCGACGATGACAGACGGCCCGTCGCGGCAACCGCCTGGTTGAACGACGTGTGGATCCGCCCATCGCGCGCGTCGACCAACCGCGGCAACGCCTCGAGGTATGTCGAGTTGAGCTTGTCCAGCTCGCGCCAGGACAGCAGCGCGTCGACCACTGGATGGTCCCGGAGCTTTTCCAACACGCTCGCGTCCGTCGACAGCTTGCCCTTCGGCGTGCGCTTGCCAGGTGAGAGGCCGAGCTTCTCGTACAGGATCACGCGCAGCTGCGGCGGCGAGTTCAGGTTGAACTCCTCGCCGGCGCCCCGGTACACGTCCGCCTGCAGCTCCGCCATCCGCTCGCGCACGGAGGCGCCCATCTCGTCGAGGTAGGGCACGTCGAGGGCGACGCCCCGCGCCTCCATCCGGGCGAGCACCGACGCGAGCGGCAGCTCAACCGTCTCGAGGAGCTCGCGGAGGCCCTGCCGGTCGATCTGCTCCTCCATCACCGGCGCGAGGAGCGCCACCGCGGCGGCCTCGGCCGCGACCCGACGCCATCCTGCGTCGCCGAACAGCTGACCCTCTGCTGCGTCCTCGATCTCACCCAGCACGTCCGCCCCGAGGTACTTCTCGCAGAGCGCGCGGAGCGGGTAGTCGCCGGCGGCCGCGTCCAGCAGGTACCCGGCGAGCTGCGTGTCGAACACGATCCCTCTCACGTCGACGCCTCCCACGATCGCTCCGCGCTCGAGCGCCTTGGCGTCGTGCGTCCATTTGGTCGCGATCTCCGACCCCAGCGCCTCCGCGAGCGGCCCGAGCGACGTGAAGGCCGCGTAGGCCGCTTGCGCTCCCCCGGCCGAGACGCCCGCGCCGCGGGCGCCCTCGGGACCGGCGTCGAGCTGCACGCCTTTCGCCGTCTCCGTTCGGAGCAGCGCGTCCAACTCATCGATGTCCACCTCCCGCAGATCGAGCTCGGTCACCTCGACCTTCGGCTTCGTGATGCCAACCTCCTGGAGACGATCCAGGAGCGAACGGAACTCGAGCGACGTGAACAGGCGGCGCACCTCGTCGGGGTCCCACTCCCCCAGCACGCATCCCTCGGGCTCGATGTCGAGCGGCAGATCGGTGACGATCCGCGACAGCTCCTTGTTGAGGGTCAGCTGATCCGCCGAGGCGATCACGTTCTCCTTCAGCTTGCCCCGCAGCTCCTCCGCGTGGGCCACCAGCTCTTCCACCGAGCCGTACTCCTGGACGAGCTTCGCCGCGGTCTTCTCCCCCACGCCTGGCACGCCGGGGATGTTGTCGGACGGATCCCCTTTGAGCGCCACGTATTCCAGATATTTCGAGGGGGGGACGCCGAACCGCTCCTCGACGGCCGCCTCGTCGAACAAGACGATGTCGGAGATCCCGCGCCGGTTGAACATCACGCGGATCCCGGGACCGACGAGCTGGAAGAAATCCCGGTCGGCCGTGACGATCACGGCCTCGATCCCTCGTGCCGCCGCGCGTACGGCGAGCGTGCCGATCGCATCATCGGCCTCATGGTCTTCGACGCGGATCATCGGGACGTGCAGCGTGTCGAGCACCTCCTCGATCAGCCCGAGCTGCGGACGGAAGTCGCTCGGAGTCTCCGCTCGCCCCGCCTTGTACTCGGGATACTTCTCCAGCCGCACCGTGGGAGCCCCCACGTCGAACGCCACGGCGAGGTAGTCCGGATGCTCATCACCGAGCAGCTTGATGAGCATCGACGTGAACCCGTACACGGCGTTGGTGATCTGGCCCGTGCTCGTCGCGAGCGTGGCCGGGAGCGCGAAGAACGCTCGATACGCGAGCGAGTGTCCGTCCAACAAGAAGATGCGCTTCGGGCGGGCGGGCCCGTCGGAGGGGGTCACGCGGCGGATTCTAGACCGACCCGCCGGCGCCTCGAGGGTTGACCCTCGGTCTTGCCGGCGCGATAGTTCGGTACCGAATGAGGTTGTCCTGAATCCGACTTGCCGGATAGGATTCAACTGCGTACGTCGGGAGCGAAAGGAATCCGCCGTGCTGCCCACGTTCATTATTGGCCTGCGCGAGGGCCTGGAGGCCTCGCTCATCGTCGGGATCATCGCGGCCTTCCTCATCCAGCGAGGAGAGCGTCGCGCCGTCCGCCCGATGTGGCTGGGAGTCGGCCTCGCCGTCTCTGTCTGCGTAGGGGTTGCTCTCATCCTGCAGGTGGTGAACCGAGAACTCCCTCACAAGCAGCAGGAAGGGCTGGCCACGATCCTCGCCCTGCTCGCCGTGGCGGGCGTGACCTACATGATCGTCTGGATGAGGCGGCACGCTCGCGAGCTCAAGGGATCGCTCGAGCACAGCGCCGAGGCCGCCCTGCTGACCGGTTCGGCCCTCGCCCTCGTGGGTATGGCGTTCTTCGCGGTCCTGCGCGAAGGTCTCGAGACCGCCGTCTTCTTGATGGCGGTGTTCGGGAGTTCCAGCAACCCCGCCGCGACCGGCACGGGGGCCCTGCTCGGGATCCTGGTGGCCGTTGGGCTCGGCTACGCGATCTACCGAGGCGGGGTGAGAGTCAACCTCGGCCGGTTCTTCCGGATGACCGGCTTCGTCCTGGTGCTGGTGGCGGCCGGCCTGCTCGCGAGCGCGGTCCACACCGCGCACGAAGCCGGATGGCTCGGCTCGCTGCAGGCACAGGCATTCGACCTGCAGTGGCTAGTCGCGCCCAGCTCGATCCGCGCCGCGCTCCTTACGGGGATGCTGGGCCTCCAGCCGGTGCCGACCGTCGGGGAGGTGGCCGCTTGGTTGCTCTACGCGATCCCCATGGGGTTGTACGTCCTGTGGCCGCAGCGGCAGCCGATGCGGACCGAACCGATCGCCGTCACCGTTACCGCCACCTGATCCGCCGAGGAGGGAACACGACGCACCGTCTGCGCCACGCTTCGTTCGTCGTCCTGCTCGCGATCACGGCGGGGGCGTGCGGCGGGTCCGGTTCAACCGCCACTGCGGGCGACGTCTCGGTCACGCTCAAGGACTTCTCCCTGGTCGTCGACCCTCAGGCATTCGCCGCAGGCGATATCACGTTCGGCATCACGAACGAGGGACCCAGCGCGCACGAGTTCGTGATCCTCCGCTCCGACGACGAACCGGACGCGCTCCCGGTCGAGAACGGGTTGATCCCCGAGGATCAGGTCGATCTCGTTGACGAGGTGGAGGACATAGCACCTGGCACGAACACGACGCTCACCGCGAACCTCACCGCCGGCTCGTACGTGTTGGTGTGCAACCTACCTTCGCACTACGCCGCGGGGATGTACGCGGGCTTCACCGTCAGCTGAGCGTCCAACGTTGTCACTCTTTCTCTCGATCGCAGCGCGCGGGCTTCACCAGCAAGGACAGGCGAGATAGGCTGCGGCGCAAAACGGTTCCACGAGTTGACAGCCCTCAACCTCCAGTCTATCTTTCGCTCCGGTCCCGCGGAGGCGCGGGCTCGGACCGGGAACGGGACGAGCGCGGTCACTCGGGACCGAAGCGTGACGGGCCGCGTCGCTCGTGGTGAGGCACTCGCGTATGGGGAAGGCGCGAGTGGTTCGCTAAGGAGACGCGGCCCGTCTCTCTTCGTTTCAGGGTGACGTTGCGCGTCGCCTGAGCCAGGAGTTGTCGGCTACAGCACCGCGTCGAGGAACGTCCGCGTCTCGGGATTCTGCGTGTGGTCGAAGAGTTCGTCGGGGGTCCCCTGCTCGAGGATCACACCGTCGTGGAAGAACATCATGCGGTTGGCCACCTCACGTGCGAACCCCATCTCGTGGGTGACGACGATCATCGTCATATGGAGGTCGGTGGCGAGAGACTTCATGACCGCCAGCACCTCTCCGATCAACTCCGGGTCGAGCGCTGACGTCGGCTCGTCGAAGAGCATCACGTCGGGCTCCATCGCGAGCGCCCGTGCGATGGCCACCCGCTGTTGCTGTCCTCCCGAGAGCCGGATCGGGTGCTGGTCGGCCTTGTCGGCGAGCCCGACCTTCTTCAGGAGGTCGACCGCTATCGGGCGCACGTCGTCGGGCTTCAGGCCCTTGGCGGTGACCGGCCCCTCCATCACGTTCTGCAGCGCCGTCATGTGCGGGAACAGGTTGAAGGACTGGAAGACCATGCCGGCGTGGAGACGGAGCCGGCGGATCTGCTCGCGCTTCCGACGTGTGCGATGACCCCCTTCCAGCCGGATCCCGGCGACCTCGATCGCACCGGCGGTGGGGTCCTCCAGGAAGTTCACGCACCGCAGGAGGGTGGACTTGCCGGAACCCGAACGGCCGAAGATCACGACCACCTCGCCGCGATCGACCTCCATGTCGATGCCCCGCAGCACCTCGAGGTCGCCGAAACGCTTGTGGAGGCCCTCGACCCTGACGACGGCCTCACCATCAGGGGATGTCACGGCATCCCTTCCGTCCCAGTCTCGGTGCCCTCCCCCTTGATGACGATGCCTCCCCCGCCACCGTCGCTGCCACCCGGGATGAACTGGTGGCGCTTGGCCCCCGTTCCCTGCCGGACCTCCGTCCGCACGTACCCCTTGGACATCCTGCGCTCCAGGCGCGCCTGGAAGACCGTGAAGATGGCCGTCAGGAGCCAGTAGAGCCCGGCGGCCACGACGAGCGCCTCCATGTTGCGGAGGTCCTGCTGGCCCACGAGCGTGGACCGCCGGAAGAGTTCGGCCCTCGTGATCTCGATCCCCAGGAACGAGACCAGGGCCGTGTCCTTCATCATCGCGATGAACTCGTTGCCCGTCGGCGGGATGATCACCCGTGTTGCTTGTGGAAGCACGACCCGCCGCATGCGCTGCGGGTACGTCATGCCGAGCGCCTCCGCCGCCTCGGCTTGGCCGTGGCCGACGGATTGGATCCCCGCGCGGAAGATCTCGGTCATATACGCCCCGTAGTTCAGGCCAAGACCGATCACACCGACCTGGAACGTGGTGAGCGCCATGATGTTCAGTAGCGACAGGCTGCCGAAGTTGCGAGCGATCTGGGGCAGGGCCAGATAGAGCAGGAACAGCTGCACGATGAGCGGCGTCCCACGGAAGAACGACGTGTAGAACCCGGAGACGCCGTACGCCACCGGGTTCCTTGAGAGCCGCCCCAACGCGCCGAGCAGCGCCAGGGTGACGGCGAGCACGATCGCGAACAACGCCAGCAGGATCGTGTACTTCAGGCCGCCCGCGATGAAGGAGAAGTTGACCTTCATCCAGTCCACGTCGAACTGCGCCAGAGCGAACACCAGGCCGAGCACGAAGAAGATCGACAGCCAGACCACCGTGACCTTGAGGCGGAAGGAGATCCGGGCGCTCGCGAGGGCCATCGCTTCGGGCTTGCCGACGGCGCGACGCCCGAGCACCAGGAACAACAGCACGACGGCCGCGAAGACGCTCGCGATGTCTCCCTCGCGTGAAGAGCTGAGCCCTCCGGTCGAGACGAGCCAGGCGGCCGAAGCCGCCGGCGCGGCCGCCGCGAGCCACCCTGCAGGTCGCCACCGGGTGTAGAGGAGCCCGCCGGCGACCAGGCACGCGATCCCCAGCACGCTGAACGTGACGATCTTCGAGGGAGCGATGTTCTGATCGGAGGCGAAGACCAGGACCGGGAGGAAGAGCAGCGCGAGGGCTCCCTCCGCGAGGACGATCCAGGCCGCCAGCAGGAGGAACAGCGATCCCCGCGGGATCTCGGCCGAATACGCAGGGGGCCGGACGGTCCCGGCCCCCTGCGTCGTGGTCGCGTTCACGACGGTCTCCCTAGCCGGAAGGCGAGACCGTCGATGTCAGGTCGATGCCGTACCACTTCATGGAGAGCGCGGTGAGCGTTCCGTCGGAATGCATGTCTTGGATGATCTTGTCGACGGCGCCCACGAGCGCCTGGTTGTCGACCGGATCATTCTTGTCGAAGGCGGCGCAGAGCGGCTCGTAGAAGATCGGGTCGCCGATGAGCTTGATGTTCCCGCCGTCGTTGATGTACTGCTGGATCGTCGGCACGGCCGACGAGGCCCCGTCACAACGAACGCCGTCACCGAGGTTCAACTGGTCGAGCGCGTCGGTGTCGGTCTTCGACGTGAAGATCTGCGCGTTCTGGACCTGCTGCGTGAACTCCGGCGCGGTGCCGCCGAGCACCAGGTTGCCCTGGAGGTACGACTGATACGTCGTGCTCTCTCCCACGCACACTTTCTTGCCGGAGAGGTCCGAAGGCTGCGTATACGACGAGTTGGTACCGAACACTGCAACCCCGGCGGGCGTGTAGTAATAGGGGGGTGTGAAGAAGAAGAGCTGCTCACGTGGCTTGGTATCGGTCATCGATCCGACGCTGATATCCCACCGATCGTTCCAGGACCCTGCGGTGACGATGTCCCAGTCCTGATGCTGGATCGCCGGCGCGACGCCCAGTCGCTTGGCGATCTCGGTCGCCACCTCGACGTCGAACCCCTTCCACGTGCTGGTCTTCACGTCGAACCACGATTGGGGCTTGTACTTCTGGTCGGTGGCGATCCGCAGCTCCCCGTTCGCGCATACGTGCGCGAGGGCGTCGCTACCGGTCGCGTCGACGGAGGCACAAACGCCGGCCCCACCGGAGGAGCTAGTCGCAGCGCTGCTCGCGCCGCTGGACGCGTTGTCGTTGCTATTGGAGCAAGCGGCCGCCACCAGGGCCAACACCGCCAGCATAGGCATGATCGACCGCGAACGCGGTGTGCGCATCTCTCCTCCTCCCGGGGAGCGCACGCGGCGCCCCTCCATTACGGGGCAACTATAGGAGGGCGGCCACATCGGGGCAATGCAGTCTCTCTGGTGCTCGGCGGTCGCTAGGTTCCGGTCTCCGAGGGCACGGGTGTGCCCGGGAAGTTCTTCGCGAATAGCAGCGTGTAGCGCCCATCGTGGATGAGCCGGCCGAGGACCTGGTCGATCGCGGCGACGACGATCGCATCGGGCCCTTTCGCCACGATCACGTCGTAGGCGCCGATATCGACGCTCTGAGCGACGGCGAGGTGCGGCCGGCGCTCCACCGCCGCCCAGGCGTCCGGCTCCGGCTCCACGACCGCCGCGAACCTGCCCGAGACGACTCCATCGAGTGCCACATCGGGATCGCTCAGCATGCGCAGCGTCGCCCCGGTGGGTGGGATCGTCGCGAGGGCCCATGCCCTGAGCGCTCTGTCCCCGACGACGGCGACCACGTCGCTCGTCTGAAGCCGCTCGAGGGGCGGGCGGGGTGCGTTCGCGTCCCGCCGGGTCGTGATGAGCGCAGCGTGGAGACTGAGTGCGACCCGTGATGAAGGGGTGCCCTGGGCGATGCGCTCGACGGGGGCGATCACGGCGTCCAGGGTGCCGGCAGCGACCGCACGCAGCGCCGCCCCGCAGGATCGTTCGCTCCACGAGAGCGTGAGCCCGAGCCGCCGCGCGATCGTCGCAGCCAGCTCTACGTTGAACCCGTGCAGCACTCCATCGGTGGCATACACGAACGGTCGTCCGGTGCGACACGCCCCCATCGAGAGGTAGCCCGGGGTCGCCACCGGCAACACTCTCTCTGTTGTCTCTGCGCCCTCCGGCACCCACCTGACGCCCAGGCCCGTGAAGACGTGGATCGACGTGGACCCCTGTTCTAACGCGCCGCCGGGCTCGAACCGGTACGTATTCGCCAAACCTCTGAAGGAGACCATCGACGAGATCGACCGGGCGGCCCCCACGCGATCGTCGGCTCCGGCGCTGAATGCCTGCACGAGCATCTCGCCCGCGTCCCATCCCTCGGCCGCGTAGACGCCCGGCGGCGATCCGTACTCCGACTGGAAGTCGTGGACGAACCGACCATCCTCCGATCTAGTCGATGTGGCCAGATCCACACAGGCACACACGACGGTCGTCCCCTCCGCCCCGTCGGCCGTCGCCAGGTACCCGTCCGCCTTCATCGCATCCATCCCCGCGAAGCCGACGTTCCTCAGCCCGGCCTCGGTCATGTCGGTCCGCAGCGACGCCGCACCCGGGGCGAATCCCGACCACGCGACGATGCCGCACGCGGCCTCGCGGATGCGCTTGATCAGCTCGGGTGCTGTCTGATCGGTCGCCATCGTGGCCGAGAGGGTCACCCGACCCGATCCGAGCTCGCGTGACAGGAGCTCCGAAACCGTCCGCCCGTACACCGAGTCGTCCGCGATGATGCAGATGCCTCGCGCCGCTCTCGATGACGCGCGCAACACCGACGCGAGCGAGCTCACTTGGCGACCCGTTCCCGCGACCAGTCGGCGCCACGGGCTCGACCTTTGGTGGGCGAACGACCGGTCGAGACCGGACAGGCTGAGCGTCGCGATACCAGCGGCGTCCAGGATCTCGGCCACCGTCCCAGGCTCTGACCAGAACGGCGCCACCACCGCCGCCACGTACGAGGGATCTTCGGCGACCGTCCTCGCGAGCTCGGCCGCCTTCGAGGGATCGCCCTCCGTGTCGAGGTCGACGACCTCGGGGACGACCGGGATCGACCCGCGGTCGAGCGCGTCGGAGAGCGCCAATCGAAGGGCGAGGTACGAAGGCGTGACCACCTGTGAGGCTCCCGGGAGCGTCGCATCCTGGAAGAACGCGACCTTCACGGGATCGGGTGAGCGTGTGGGTTGGGCCGTCGGTGGGGGGTCGCTCCCACCGGTGCATGCCGAGCCTAGGGTTGCCACGAGGGCGAGCAGGGCCATGGCGGTTATCGTTCGTCGGGTCATCTCGGTCGGGTCGCTTGGCGCGCGAATGCGCGTTAGCGGGTGGGTAGTCTAGGGCCGCGCCGGGATGGCGGAACTGGCAGACGCGCGGGACTCAAAATCCCGTGGGCTTCGGCCCGTGAGGGTTCGACCCCCTCTCCCGGCACTCACACGACGTGTCCCTCTACGACGAGATCCCCGCGCGCGAATCGGTCGAACGCCAGTGAGGCGATGTCGACGGTGTGCGCCCGGCCGTCGAGGACGAGTTCCGCCAGGAGCTTCCCCACGATCGGCGCATGCTGGAAACCGTGCCCGCTGAACCCGTTGGCCAACAACAGTCCTGGGACGGGTGACTCGCCGATGATCGGATGCCGGTCCGGAGTCATCTCGTAGAGCCCCGCCCACATGTTCGCGATCCCCGCGTGTTCGATCGGCGGGAACACGCGGACCGCCGTCGGTAACAGCTCGTCTTCGACGAATCGATGGTCGACCGCGAGGTCGAACGACGGCACCTCATCGGTTCCTCCCATCCCCGTGAGCACGCCGTCGCCCTCCTTGTGGAAGTAGTACGACGTCGCCGCATCGATCACGAGCGTCCGGCGCGACGGCATCCCGTCGAACGGCCCCGTCGTCACGACCATCCGCGGAATCGGCTCGAGCGGAAGTTCCACGCCGGCCGATGCCGCGAGCGCGCCGGCCCAGGGACCCGCAGCGTTCACGATCACGCCGGCCTCGACCACACCTCCTTTCGTGCGCACGCCGACGGCCCGTCCACCTCGAACCTCGATCGCCGTGACGTCGGTGCCCAGCACGATCTCCGCGCCGGCCCGGCGCGCCGCGGTCGCGTACCCCTGTGTTAGTCCCCCTGGGTCGGCGATCCCGTCGTCCCGACAGAACGTCGCCCCGACGAGGCCCTCGACCGCGATGCCCGGCGCGATCTCGGCTGCTTCCTGCGGCGTCAGCAGCTGGGCATCGACCCCTAGTGAACACTGCAGCGCGGCGGCCTCCCGGAACGCCGCCCATCCGCCCTCGGTCCTGACGAGGAAGAGGTAACCGTCCCGCGCCACATCGAGCGGGAGCCCATGCTCCTCGCTGAAACCGACGATCATCGGTACGCTCGCGAGCGAGAGCTCGACGTTGATCCGGCTTGAGAACTGGTGACGGAAGCCGCCGGCGCACGCACCCGTGGAACCCGTTCCCAGGGCATCCGCCCGTTCGAGGAGAAGCACCCGACCCGCGCCGGCGCTCGAGAGGTGATAGGCCGCGCTCACCCCCACCGCGCCGCCGCCCACGATGACAACGTCGGCCGACGTCACGGAGCCGCCGCCATCGCCGCGCGAGCCACCACGAGGTCCTCGAACGCCAGGCCGACGGACTTGAACACGGTCACATCGTCGTGAGAGGTGCGAACCATCGCCCCGGAAGCCAGCTCCCGGAGATCCGCGCACACATGGGTCGGCTCGATCGCGCCTTCTTCGATGGCGATCACCAGCTCGCCCGCTTCCACCAGCGCGGTCGCGCGCGTTTCCACCACGACCTTGGCTCGGCGGATCGTGGCGGAATCGAGCTCGCGTGCCGTTGCGAGGTGCGTGCCCACGGCGTTCACATGGGCTCCGGGAGGCAGCAGCTTGCCGTCGAAGAGCGGGGAGTCGGAGGTCGTGCACGTGCACACCAGGTCGGCATCCGCCACCGAGTTCGGCACGCCCGCCGAGGCCTTCACACCTCGTCTTCTCGCCATGCCCGCGAATGCTGCAGCTCGTGCGGGGTCGCGCGAGACGACGGTCACATGCACGATCGGGCGTACCGTGCACATGGCCTCGAGGTGTGACGTCGCTTGGACGCCCGTGCCGAAGACCACCAATCTCTGCGCGTCGTCGTTCGCGAGGGCACGGGTGGCGAACCCGGACACCGCGGCGGTGCGGAGCGCGGTGAGGGCCGCGCCGTCGATGACCGCCTCGGGGACCTGGGTCGACGCGTCGAACAGCACGTAAACGGCGTTGATGAACGGCAGGCCCACGTCCGGGTTCCCGGGCGTGAGCGTCACGAGCTTCACACCCACGCCGGCGCTGCCGCTCGCCGGCATCAGCAAGAGAGAACCCGCCGGCGTCTCCATGTTCGAGCGCAACGGGCTGGCTTCAGGATCCAGGGTCCGGAACGCCTCCTGGAGCGCGTCGATCGCGGCCGGCATCGAGAGCCGGCGACCGAGTTCGGCGGCCCCGATGACCTCCATCAGAGCTCCCCCAGATACGCCTCTCGCATGAGCGGGTTGGTCAGCAGGTTCTGCGCGGTGTCGGCCAGGACGACCTCACCGGTCTGGATCACGTACCCGCGGTCGGCGATCGACAGCGCCATGTTCGCGTTCTGCTCGACGACGAAGATCGTGGTTCCCAGCGATCGGATCTGCTTGATGATCTCGAAGACCTGGTCGACGAGGACGGGGGCGAGACCCATCGAGGGTTCGTCCATCAGGAGCACCCTGGGCTGGGCCATCAGGGCGCGGCACATCGCGACCATCTGCTGTTCTCCGCCCGAGAGCGTCCCCGCCTTCTGCTTGAGACGCTCTCGCACCCGCGGGAAGACATCGAAGAGCCGCTCACGGTCGCGCGCGATCCCTTCACGATCGGTCCGCTGATACGCGCCCAGGTCGAGGTTCTCGGACACGGTCATATTGGCGAACAGTCGCCGGTTCTCCGGGACCATCGAGACGCCACGGCGCACGACCTCGGTGATGGGCATCCCGCTCACGACCTCGCCCTCGAGGAGGATCTCTCCTTCGCTCGGCTTCACGTAGCCGAGGATCGTCTTCAGCGTCGTGGTCTTGCCGCTCGCGTTGCCGCCGAGCAGGCACACCATCTCGCCGGCATAGATCTGCACGTTCACGTGGCGGAGCACCGCGACGAGTCCGTAGTGGGTCGACACGTCCCGCAGCTCGAGGATCGGCTGGCGGTCGTCGGTCACCCGACCGCCTTGGTACCGAGATACGCCTCGATCACCTGTGGGTCGTGAGCGACCTCTTCATACGTCCCCTCGGCGATCTTGCGTCCGTAGTCGAGCGCGATCACGCGATCGGACACGCCCTTCACCACCCGCATGTCGTGTTCGATCAGTAAGACGGTAAGACCGAGCTCGTCGCGCATCCGGACGATGTGGTCCTTCAGCTCGAGGGTCTCACGTGGATTCATCCCGGCCGTCGGCTCGTCGAGCAGGACCAACACCGGGTCGGTCGCGAGAGCTCGCGCCATCTCCAATCGACGTCGGTTGGCGTAGGACAACGCGAACGCCGGTTGCTCCTGTCGGTATCCCGCGAGGCGCGTGCCGAAGAAATCGAGGCTCTCCCTCGCTCGCTCACGGATCCGCTCCTCCTCGCGATGCGTTCGGGGGAGCCGCACGATCGAGCCGAAGACACCAGCCTTGGACCGGCAGTGCTGGCCGACCATCGCGTTCTCGAGCACCGTCATGTTAGGGAACAGGTGCACGGTCTGGAACGTGCGCGAGATCCCGAGGCGCGTGATCCGATTGGGAGCGAGACCGACGATGCTGTCGCCTCGGAACCGGACGTCCCCGTCGCTCGGCCCGTACAGCCCGGTGATCACGTTGAACATCGTGCTCTTGCCCGCGCCGTTCGGCCCGATCACCGAGACGATCTCGCCGGTGTCGACGTGCATGTCCAACCCGGACAGCGCGTTCAGTCCGCCGAACTGCTTCTGCACGGCGATGAGCTCGAGCAGGTGCGCCGCTTCGCTCACTCCAGCTCCTCCACTTCGCCGCCAAGGGCCCCCCCGGGGAGCACCGCGGCGACGGCCTCGGCCTCACCGGAGACCCCCTTCGCCCATGCATCCTGCAAGGTCTCGGACTCCTCCAACTCGCGGCTGCGACGGACGTTCGGGATCAGGCCCTGTGGACGCAGGATCATAATCGCCACGAGCGCACCGCCGTAGATCAGCAGGCGGTACTCCTCGAACTCACGGAGCAGGCCGGGAAGCCCGATCAGCACCAAGGCACCGACCACGACGCCGGGCAGGCTGCCCAGTCCGCCCAGGATCACGACGGCCAGCGCCGTGATCGACACGAGGATCTCGAAACTCGCAGGCGTCAGCGACCCCAGGTTGACCGCGAAAAGCGCGCCGCCGAGCGAACCGATCGCGCCACCCATCGCGAACGCCAGGAGCTTGAACCTGATCGTGCTGATCCCCATCGCGTCGGCGACCTGCTCGTCCTCGCGCATCGCGTTCCACGCTCGGCCGACGCGCGACGAAGCGAGTCGCCAGGACACGAAGAGCGCGAGCAGGACGAAGGCGAGCGCGAGGTAGTAGAACTGCTGGGGGTTGTCCTGGGGGTTGAACCCGAAGATCTGAGCCTTCGTGACCCCTCGCATCCCCTGCGGTCCGCCGATCAACGGCTGCGCCCATTTCGACGCCGTGATGACGCTGACGATCTCGCCGAGACCGAGCGTGACGATCGCCAGATAGTCGCCTCGGAGACGGAGCACGGGCGCGCCGATGAGCAGACCGAGGCAGGCGGCCAGTGCCGCGACGATCCAGACGGCCACGTAGAAGTTGAGATGTGCGGAGAGGGCCGGTTCGGCCGCCCCGGTGGTCGTGTTGAGGAACGCACCGGTAAGCACCGCGGTGCTGTATGCCCCGAACGCGAAGAACGCGACGTAGCCGAGATCGAGCAGCCCCGCGTACCCGACCACGATGTTGAGCCCGATCCCCAGCAACACGTAGACCATGACCTGTGACAAGACCTCCGAGATCACAGATCCCAGAAGCAGGGGCACGGCGAACAGCACCGCGAAGATCCCGACCAGCAGGCCGAGCCGAGCGGATGGCTCGGTCTGCACGGTCTTGCGGAATCGACCGCTTGCGGCCTCCCCGCGTCGATTCCAGTAGACGCTCGCCCCGGCAGCGACGACGAAGACGATGACCCCCCCGAACACGGTCAATCCTCGCCCGGGGCGGTACAGCCAGTCCGCTCGGAATCCGAGTTCCACGAACACGATCGGCACGATCCGCTGGAGCATCCCGAGCAGCAGGACCGCCAGCAGCCCGGTCGTTGCCGGCCGGCGCACGTTCGCGGGAGCGGTTCGAGCGAAGCCACCGATCGCGCCTCCGACGACGGACAGCCCGAGGAGGACGACGAGGCCGGCGGGGACGCCCCTCCCGAACGTCAGGAAGTCGATCAGCTCCTGGGTGACCGAGATGAAGACCTCGCGGATGCGATCGACACCGAACCAGTCCGCGAACCACACCGCACCCGCGAAGACGACGCCGGTCACGATCCCCGTCCAGGCCCCCGCGCCGACCCCTCCCGCGAACGGCACCTCGTGCTTTTCCCCTGAGATGATGCGAGGGCGCGTCACCGCGTACGCGGCGACGAGCGAGGGCGCCACGATGAGGACGCGCCCGAGCGTGACATGCTCGCCGACGAGCTGCAGGTCCGCGAACTTCGTGTAGATCCCGACGAGGCACAGGTAGATCGCGCCCACGCCGCCGATGAGACCTCCGCGCACGATCCAGCGCCGGGTGACGCCTCCCATTCAGACCTTCTCCGCTTCCCCGGTCCCGAGGATGCCGCCGGGTCGGAAGACGAGGACCAGGACCAGCACGAGGAACGTGAACGCGTCCTTCAGCTGGAACGGCGAGGGGATCCCGTACCCGGTCAAGATGAGCGCGGGGCCGAGCGATTGCATCAGCCCCAAGATGAGGCCCCCGAGTGCGGCCCCGGCGATGCTGCCGATCCCGCCGAGGACGGCCGCCGTGAATGCCGCGATCCCGAGCCGGAAGCCCATGGAGAAGTTCACCGATTCGAACGTGATCGAGAAGAGCACGGCCGCGACGCCGGCGAGCAGACCACCGATGGCGAACGTGATCGTGACCACTCGGTCCACCTTGATACCCATGAGGCTGGCGATCTCACTGTCCGCAGCGACGGCGCGCATCGACTTCCCCGTTCGCGTGCGGGCGATGAACCACGAGAGGATCGCGACCGCCACGATCACGGTCACGATGACCACGACCTGGACCCGGTCGACCTCCAGGCCGAGGATCGTCCAGGTCCCGTTCAGGACGTCCGGCACCCCGAACCCCCGGTTCTGCGCTCCGAAGAACCCGCGGGCGGTGTTCTGGAGGAACAGCGAGGCGCCGATCGCCGTGATGAGCGGGACCAGCCGCGGGGCGTTACGGAGGGGCCGATAGGCGACCCGTTCGAGCAGGACGGCGACGCCCATCGACGTCAGCATCGCCACGGTCAAGACGATCGCGATCGACGCCACCGGGTTCGAATTGAGGAAGCCGCTGCGCTCGTAGGCGGACGAGACGAAATACCCGGCGAACGCTCCGAACATGAAGACCTCGCCATGAGCGAAGTTGATCATCCGCAGGATCCCGTACACGAGCGTGTACCCGAGCGCGATCAGAGCGATGATCGCGCCCTGGGCGATCCCCAAGATGATGAAGCTTCTCCACGAATCGAAGGAGTAGCGCGTGTCAGCGGGCAGCGAGAGCGTCTTGTACGCGCCGATCACCACGACCGAGAGGATCAGCACGGACAGGACGATGAGGACGATCCTGCGCAGCGGGAGGCGCTCCAAGCGCCCGAGCTGTTGGGGTTGCGGCTGAGGCCGCTCCTGGGTCCCGGTAGCCATCGGCGGGAGCCTCATCTTTCCTCAGACACGGCGCTGCGGGTGGACCTTCGGCCCACCCGCAGCTATCCGAGCCGCCTTTGCTAGATGACGTCAGCCAGCGACTTCGTCTCCGAGAAGACTGGGTCGTCGGGCTTGGCGCCTCCGTCGACCGGCCAGTGGTCGTACTGGAAGACACCGATCGTGACGTCGGTTGCGCAGTCACCCAACGGGGTGCACGTGATCGTGCCCGTGAGGCCCTGGTAGCCGCTCGTCGCGAAGACCGCATCCTTCAGCGCGGTGCGCGGGATCGTGAGGTTCCCGCTCCCGTCGTCCACCGCGACGGCCTTGATCGCGTCGAACAGGACGTTGGTCGCATCGAACGCGTGGGCGTTGAAGACCGACGTCGGGTCCCCGAACTGCTCCTTGTACGCGGGGAGGTACGTGTTCTTGTAGAAGTCGCCGTTCGCGAACGCGGTGACGTCAGGCGACGACGCGTAGTAGTCCATCCCGGCGATCGGCTTGCCCACCGTGTCGATGAACGAGCTCTCCAGGCACCCGTCCGAACCGACCTGGACCGTGCCCTTGGCCAGGATGTCCGACCCCTGCGTGTAGCTCAGGGAGCACACGGGGTTGAAGTTCGGGCCGTACACCGCGTCGGGCTTCCCGGCGGCGATGCTGGTGAAGACCGGGCCCAGATCGGTGTCGCCGCTGTTCACCTGTTCGATGTCGGTGATCTTCCCACCGAGCGCCTCGAAGTTGTCGCGGAACGCGGCGGCCAGGCCGTCGGCGTACGGGCTCTCGTCGTTGATCGTCGCCGCCGTCTTGAGACCGAGCTTGGTGTAGACGAAGTCTGCGACGATCGCGCCCTGGACCTTGTCGTTGTGCGCCGTGCGTGCGTAGAAGGGCTGGTGCGACCCGTCCGCCGTCAGCGCGGGGTTCGTGTTCGACGGCGAGAACAGCAGCATGCCCTTGTCGCTGAGGATGGTGTCGGCGACGCCGAGCGCAGCGCTCGAGCACGAGGTCCCGATCACGGCGACGATGTCGGGGTTGGCGGCCAGCGCGGTTGCGCCCGCCTGTCCACCCTCGGCCGAGCAGAGGTCGTCCTCTTGCTGCAACGTGACGTCGTGGCCGAGCAGCTGCCCGTCCGTCCCGTCCATCGTCCCGTCGAGGTTGTCGATCGCCAGCTGGATGCCGTGGACACTGTCGGTGCCCAGGAACGCTGTATCCCCGGAGATCGACAGCAGCGACGCGAGCTGGATCGGATCACCGGCGGCCACCTGGACGCACCCGAACGGGTCTGCCGAGCAATCCACGGTGGCTCCGCCAGACGCAGAACCGCCGCCGCCGCCCGTGTCGTTGCTGTTGGAACAGGCGCTAGCCACGACGGCGAACACGCTGACGACGGCGAGCGTCGTGAACAGGTTCCGACGCTTCATGGACCCCCCCTCTCCCTCTTCCATCTCGCAGATGTGGGGTGGTTGGTACCACATCCGCCTCTCGAAGCCAACCCGGGGCCGGGCTCGCCATCACTGGATACGCGCGCCGACCCCGTTGTGGATGTGCTATCCGGTCGCCAACGCTCGACGGAACCCCTCCAGGGCCTTGGAGAAGCCCGCTCGGTCGCCGTCCAAGAGCCTGACCATCAGCGCGCTCCCCACGATGGCACCGTCCGCGAACGAACCGGCCTCCGTGGCCTGCTCCGGCGTCCCCACCCCTACTCCGAGCAAGAGCGGGAGGTCGGTCAAGGGTCGCAGACGTCTCACGAGCTCCTTGCCCGTCGAGGCGAGCTCGTCGCGCGCCCCGGTGACGCCGTACGTGGCCACGCAGTAGACGAACCCGCCCGCCGCCGACGCGATCCGCGCGAGCCGCTCGTCGGAGTTTCCCGGCGCCGCGAGCTGCACGGAGGCGACGCCGTGCTCGCCGCAGGCCCGCGACCACTCCTCGCCCTCGTCCACCGGGAGGTCCGGGACGATCGCGCCGACCACACCCGCACGCGCCGCCTCATCCAGGAACGCGGAGAACCCGTGGCGGTAGATGGGGTTCACGTACGTCATGACGGCGACGGGCACGTCCAGCCCCGCCTCGGCGATCGTGGCAAGGATCGCCGAGGGTCGCGCACCGGCGGCCAGGGCGAGCCGCGACGCCTCCTGGATGACCCCGCCGTCCATCACCGGGTCCGAGAACGGGATCCCGACCTCGACGGCGTCGGCTCCCGCGTCCTGCAACGACCGCAGAAGTCCTGCGTCCACCCCCGGGAACCCTCCGGTGACGTACGGAACGAAGGAGCGTCCGCCGGCGTCTCGGCGCGCACGGAGGGCCGCCTCGAGGTCAGGCAACCGTCGCGTCCAACGCCGCCCGGATCGTGTCGAGGTCCTTGTCACCGCGGCCAGACAGACAGACGAGCACGACGGAGCCCTCCGGCAGGGGCCGGCCGAGCAGCCAGCCGATCACGTGCGACGGCTCGAGTGCCGGGAGGATCCCCTCGCTCCGCGCCAGCGCCTGGAATCCTGCGAGCGCCTCCCGGTCGGTGGCCGAGACGTAACGAGCGAGACCGCTGTCGTGGAGGAACGCGTGCTCGGGACCCACCCCCGGGTAGTCGAGCCCCGCCGAGATCGAGTGCGTTTCGGCGACCTGACCGTCCGCGTCCTGGAGCAGGTAGGAGAGCGCCCCGTGCAAGATGCCGGGCTGACCCTGCGTGATCGAGGAGCAGTGTTCACCCAGCTGCGACCCCGTCCCCCCCGCCTCGACGCCGATCAACTCGACGCCGGGCATCCCGACGAAGGCCGTGAACATCCCGATGGCGTTGCTCCCGCCTCCTACGCACGCGACGACGACCTGCGGATCGACCCCGTGCACGTCCGCGAACTGAGCGCGGGCCTCGTCACCGATCACGCGCTGGAGGTCCCGCACGAGCAGCGGGAAGGGATGCGGCCCGACGACCGATCCGATGATGTAGTGCGTCGTGCGAACCGAGGCGGCCCAGTCCCGGAGCGCCTCGTTGACGGCCTCCTTGAGGGTGCGCGTCCCCGCCATGACGGGTACGACCTCGGCGCCGAGCAGCTTCATCCGCGCGACGTTGGGCGCCTGACGGTGCGTGTCCTCCTCGCCCATGTAGACGACGCAGGGAAGTCCGAGGAGCGCGCACGCGGTCGCGGCGGCCACCCCGTGCTGTCCCGCCCCGGTCTCGGCGATGATCCGCTCCTTGCCAAGGCGCTTCGCGAGCAGCGCCTGGCCGAGCGCGTTGTTTATCTTGTGAGCGCCCGTGTGCGCCAGATCCTCGCGCTTCAACCAGATGTCGTACCCGAGCTCATCCGAAAGCCGTCGCGCGTGCGTGATCGGGGTCGGCCGGCCCACGAAGTCACGCAGCAGCGCGCCGAGCTCTCCGCGGAACCCCGGATCGTCCCGGAGCTCACCCCAGGCGGAAGCGAGCTCGTCCAGCGCGGGGATCAGCACCTCGGGGACGTAGCGGCCTCCGTAGGTCCCGAATCGCCCGCGCTCGTCGGGAACGAGCGGCGGCCGAGCGACCGCGGTGCTCATCGGTTCGACCCCTCCCCCAGCAGCTCCCGGAGCTTCGCCCCGGGGTCGTCGGCACGCATCAACGTCTCTCCCACAAGGATGGCAGACGCTCCGGCCTCGAGCGCCGCCCTCACGTCTTCGCGGCCGGCGATACCGCTCTCCAACACGGCGACCCGGTCGTCGGGGATCCGCCGGATATGGACGAGCGCGCGTTCGACGTCGACCTCGAGCGTCTCCAGATCTCGGGCGTTCACCCCGATCACCGTGGCCTCGGTCGCCAGCGCCTTCTCGAGATCGGCATCGGCGTGCGTCTCGACGAGGGTACCCATGCCGAGGTCTGCGGCCGTCGCGAGCATCGCCGCGAGCTCGTTCGCGGACAGGCATGCCGCGATCAGCAGCACGGCATCGGCGCCAGATGTGCGCGACTCGATCAGCTCGGACGGCGTCAGCAAGAAATCCTTGCGAAGGATCGGGAGGGCGCAGGCCATCCGCGCGGAGCGGAGGTCTGCGAGCGATCCTTGGAAGTGCACCGGCTCCGTGAGCACAGAGATCGCCGCCGCACCTGCGTCCGCATAGGCGCGGGCTTGTTCGCCCGCGTCGTGATCGGCGATCGCCCCCGCCGATGGCGAGGCCCGTTTGACCTCGGCGATCACGGCGGGCGTCCGACCACGGAGCGCGTCCTCGAACCCTCGGGTCGGGGGCAGCGCCATCGCCCGGGCCAGGAGCGTCCCGTCGTCTATCGGGTGTCGTTCCAGGTCCCGACGCCGCTCGGCGACGAGTTCGGAGAGGAAGCCCATAGGGCAGCCGAGTCTATCGGTCGCGATCCGCCGCGTTCAGCGGTCTGCGAGCGCCGCGATCGCGTCGACGAGGTCCAGTTCGCCATCGAGGAACGCCCGCCCGATGACGGCCCCCTCCGCGCCGACGTGCCTGACGGCCGACAGCTCGGCGACCGATGCGATCCCTCCCGCAGCGATCACGGGCAGACCCGATCCGATCGCGAGGGTGAGCGCACCGAGGTCTGGCCCCGCGAGCGTGCTCACCCGACCGACGGCCGTCACGAAGAGGCGGATCGCGCCCGCAGCCACGACCGCGTCGAGTGCTTCGGCGAGCGCCAGGTCGGTCGGCGTTCGGCCGCGAGCGCGGACCCGATCGCCGTCGACCTCGAGGGCGACCACGAGTTGCGGGCCGAAGTGCGCTATGACCTCGGTCGCGCCGTTCACGTCGGCGAGCGCCGCCGACCCCATCACGACCCGCTCGGCGCCGGCCTCGAGGGCAGCTCTCACGTGCGCCGGATCCACGATCGCGCCGGCGGCCTGCACGGGCACTCCGAGTCGGGCGATCGACCGCAGCACCCCGAGACCGGATTGCTCACCGCGGAACGCCAGGTCCATGTCGACGACGTGCAACCTGGTGGCGCCGGCCGCCACCAGCGCTCTGGCCGCATGAAGCGGGTCGCCGTCGTAGGCCGACAGGGGCTCGGGCCCCGCCCGAGTGAACCGCGCCAGACGACCGCCCAACACGTCGATCGCGGGGATCACCTGGAAGGCCACGCAGGCACATTACCGGCGGCCGGAGCGCAGTCGTCGGCTAGCCGGTGTCGTGCGGACCGACTCGTGCGGCCCCGGCCCCGAGCAGGTTCCGGAGCTCGGCTAAGAGGGACCCCGAGGCGTCGACCCGGACGCTTCCCACTTCGACCGGCGTGACGCCGCTCGAGGAACGGAACCGTACCTGCACGGGCGCGCTGCCCGGATGCGACTCGAGCAGTTCCTTCACCCGCGTGAGGACCGCCGGCGTGCAGGCCGCGGCGGGGAGGTCGACCTCGAGCTGCGTCGAAGCGATGTCTGCGTCCTCGGCGCCGGGGAGATCGGGCTCCCGCACCTCGGACGCTCGGATCTGCAGCTCGCGGCCGCGGAGATCGATCCGGCCGGTGACCAGCACGATCCGGTCGACCTCGATGAGGCCGGGCACGGACTCGTAGACGGACGGGAACGCGATCACCTCGGTTCCGCCGGCCAGGCCCTCCAGCCGGAACTGCGCGTACGGCTCGCCGCGCTTGGTGAACCGCCGCTGTACCGCGCCGATGATCCCGCCGATCGTCACGAGGTCGCCGTCGCCGAGCGACGAAAGGTCGGCGATCTCGTTCGACGTTTGGGCGGAGAGCGCGCCCTGAACCCCGAGGAGCGGGTGATCGGTCACGAACTGCCCGAGCATCTCCTTCTCCTCACGCAGGAGCGTCCGGCGATCGAACTCCGCCCCCTCCAGGACCTCTTCGTCGACCTCGCTCACCCCGGAATCGCCCCCGAAGAGTGAGAACTGTCCCGCGGCCTCCGCCTTCCGTTCTGCGAGGATCGGTCCCGACACCTTGTCCTGGTTCTCGATCAATCCCCGCCGCGTGTACCCGAGCGAGTCGAACGCGCCTGCGAAGATCAGGCTCTCCAGGACCCGCTTGGTGAGCACGGATGGCTCGACCTTCCGACAGAAGTCCGCGAACGACGTGAACGCACCCTTCGCACGGCGAGCGTCGATGATCTGCGCCACGGCACCCCCACCGACGTTCCGCACGGCGGACAGGCCGTACCGGATCGCTCGATCGCCGCTGCGCGCCGGCGCGAAATCCTGCTCGGACTCGTTCACATCCGGAGGTAGCACCTCGATGCCCATCCCCCGGCACGCATACAGGTAGTAGGGCTTCTTGTCCTTGTCGTCCTTCACGCTCGTGAGGATCGCGGACATGTACTCGACCGGGTGGTTCGCCTTCAGGTATGCCGTCTGGTAGGCGACGTAGCCGTACGCGCAGGCGTGAGACGCGTTGAACCCGTAGTCGGCGAACGGCACGATGAGCTCGAAGAGATCCTCCGCCATCCGGGCGGGATGCCCACGCTCCACGCATCCCCGCACGAACGCGTCGCGGTGCGGGGGCAGCAACTCGCGGATCTTCTTGCCCATGACCTTGCGGAGGGTGTCGGCTTCGCCCAGCGAGTAGCCGGCCATCGTGACCGCGACCTGCATCACCTGCTCCTGGTACACGATGATCCCGTACGTGTCCTTCAGCACCGGCTCGAGGTCCGGGTGTGGATACGTCACGGGCTTGCGGCCGTGCTTGCGCTCCGCGTACTCGGTGTGCTGCCCCATCGACAGCAGCCCCGGGCGGTACAGGGCGACGAGCGCCATCAGGTCCTCGAAGCGGTCAGGCTCCAGCAGCTTGATCAGGCTCCGCACCCCCGGCGACTCCATCTGGAAGACGCCGGTCGTGTCGGCCCGGCGAAGCATGTCATAGGTCGGCGCATCGTCGAGCGGGACGTGGTCGATGTCGAGCTCTACCTTCCGCGACCGCAGGTGCCTCACGGTGTCGTCGATCACCGACAGGTTCCGCAGGCCCAAGAAGTCCATCTTCAGCAGGCCGAGCTGCTCGACGCCGTGCATGTCGAACTGCGTCACCACGCGCTTCGAGTCGTCGCGGGAGTCTTTGGAGAGCTTGAGCGGCAGGTAGTTCACGAGGGGGGCGTCCCCGATCACGACGCCGGCGGCGTGGACCGAGTCCTCGCGGCGCAGGCCTTCGAGCGCCCGCGCGGTATCGACGATCTCTTTCGCTTCCGGCTCCTTCTCGTAGGCCTCGCGGAGCTCGGGAGAGATCTCGAGAGCTCGTTCGATGGGTTCGTCTCGGCCCATGATCGCGGGCGGGTACATCTTGCAGAGCCGGTCTCCGACGATCGGCGGGAATCCCAGAACCCGCGCCGCGTCGCGGATCCCCTGCTTCCCTTTGATCGTCTGGAACGTGATGATCTGGGCGACGTGATCGGAGCCGTAGCGCTCGGTCGCGTAGCGGATCACCTCGTCTCGCCTTCGCTCGTCGAAGTCCATGTCGATGTCGGGCATCTGCCGGCGTTCCGGGTTCAAGAAGCGCTCGAAGATCAACCCGTAGCGCAGCGGATCCAGGTCGGTGATCCGCAGGCAGAACGACACCACGGAGCCGGCCGCCGATCCACGCCCCGGTCCGACCCGGATCCCGCTTTCCCGTGCGAACCGGATCAGGTCCCAGACGATCAGGAAATACCCGGCGAACCCCATCTGGGTGATCACGGCGAGCTCGTCGTCGATCCGCGAACGGATGACATCGGTTACGTCGACGTATCGCTCACCCGCGCCCGTGTACGTGAGCTCGCGGAGGTAGTCGTCGAGCTCCTTCCCCTGCGGAACCTCGAACCGAGGCAGGTGGAACCGCTGCTCGGCCGGCGCGCGGTCCCCGAACACCAGGTCGAGCTCGACACGCTCCGCGATCCGCAGCGTGTTGTCGCACGCCTCGGGCAGCTCCTGGAACACGCGCCGCATCTCCTGCGGGCTCTTCAGGTAGAACTGGTCGGAGTCGAACTTCAGGCGCTTCGGGTCACTCTGGAGCTTCTGCTGCTGGATGCAGAGCAGGACGTCGTGCGGTTTCGCGTCGGACCGGACCGTGTAGTGGAGGTCGTTCGTCGCGACGAGCGGGATGTCGAGCGCTCGTGCCAGAGCGAGCTGCTTCGGCATCAGCCGGCGCTGCTCCGGGAGGCCGTGATCCTGCAGCTCCATGTAGAAGCGGTCTGCGCCGAAGATCTCTCGGTAGCGGCCTGCAGCCTCCTCCGCGCGCCGGTCCTGGCCGGCGAGCAACAGGGTGGAGAGCTCGCTCGACAGGCATCCCGAGAGGCAGATCACGCCCTCCGCGTGCTCCGCCAGCAACTCCTTGTCCATCCGCGGTCGGTGGTAGAAGCCCTCGAGGTATGCGGCGGACACCAGCTTCAGCAGGTTGCGGTAGCCCGTCTCGTTCTCGGCTAGAAGCGTCAAGTGGTGGTACTTCTCCTCGTTCTCTCCCGGATCGCGTTCGAACCGGGAGCCGGGAGCGACGTAGGCCTCGACGCCGATGATCGGCTTGATCCCCGCGGCTCGGCCTTCCTCGAAGAAGCGGAGCGCCCCGTACATCGCGCCATGGTCGGTGACCGCAACCGCCGGCATCTCGTGCCGGTCGGCCTCGGTGAAGATCGTCGGAGCGTCCGGATGGAATTTCGGTGCCTCGATGCGTGCGGCCCCGTCGAGCAGGGAGTACTCGGAGTGGACGTGGAGGTGAACGAACCCCGTCTCCGTCATCAGCCCCCGAGATCTCCCTTATCCACACCTGGGGATAACTACACCCATGTGATTCCGGCGGAGCCTCACCGTACGCCCGGTCCGAAGAGGCGTCAAGGTCGCAGGTCCGCGCCCTTCTCACGCTCCCCGATCGCCGCCACGACCCCGTCGAGCTCCGGTGGCAACGGCTCCTCGAGTTCGATGGGCCGTCCGGTGATCGGATGCAGGAACGCGATCCGCCAGGCATGGAGGAACGGCCGGTGCAGGCCGAGCCGGCGAGCGTCCTCACCCGAGCCGCCGTACGTTCGGTCGCCCAGGATCGGATGCCCGATCGCGGCGAGATGCACGCGGATCTGGTGCGTCCGGCCGGTCCGGGGGGTGGCCTCCACCAGCGTCGCTCCGCCGAAACGCTCACGGACATCGAACCGCGTCTCCGCGCTCCGGCCGCCCTGCGCGTCGACGACGATCCGGGCGGACCTGCGTCCGAGGGCGGCTTCCACAGCGAACGCATCGTGCGCCAGCCGCCCACGGACGAGCGCCAGGTAGCGCCGTTCTACGTCGTGCCTGCGGAACATCGCCGCGAGCGCCAAGTACGCCTCGTCCGTCTTCGCGACGATCATCAGGCCCGATGTCCCGGCGTCCAGCCGGTGCACGATCCCCGGCCGCAGTGGTCCGCCAGCCGGGGCGAGCGGCAGCCCCATGAACAGCAACCGGTTGACGAGCGTGCCCGTCCGGCGCCGCTCGGTGGGATGTGTGACCACGCCGGCCGGCTTCGCGACGACCGCGAGGGACGCGTCCTCGAACCGGATCGGCACGGCCGGACCTTCGGGTGTCAGTGGGAGCTCCGGCACCCGGTCCAGCTCGAGCCGTTCGCCGCCTAGGAGCGAGAATGACTTGGGTCGCCGCTCCCCGTCGACCGTGACGCGACCCGCGGCGATCGCTCGTTGGATGTCTGCCCGAGTTGCGCCGCTCAGCCGGGCGAGGATGGCGTCGAGTCGGCCCGGTTCAGCCGAGAGCCGCTCAATCGGCATGGGTGGTCGCTGCGTCGCGGCGGTCGGCGGCGACCGACGAGATCGCGAGCAGGATCGCGCCAACCACGACGGCGCTGTCGGCCACGTTGAACACCGGCCAGATGTGGACGTCGACGAAGTCCACCACGTGGCCCGTCATCCGGGGGCCCCTGAGGGCCCGGTCCGTCAGGTTGCCGAGGGCGCCTCCGAGGATCAATCCGAGGGCCACGGACGTGAGCACGCGCTCGTGATGGAAGGCCGTGACCACGATCGCCCCCGCCACCAGCAGGGAGGCTCCCACGAAGAGCCAAGGCGCGCTCTGGCCGAGGCTGAACGCCCCTCCGGAGTTCGTGGTGAATCGGAGGTCGAGCACGCCCGGGATCACGGTAACCGGAGGCCGGCCCGCCAGCGACCGCTCCGCCCACACCTTGCTCGACCGGTCCAGGAGCCACACGGCGCCGGCCGTGCCGTAGAGGATCGCGGCGGATCGCGAGCGGATCGACATCGCGGCTACCGCCGCGACTGGGCCTGGGCGTCCTTGATGCAGAGATCCACGTACGGCAGCGCTTTCACGCGGGCCTTCTCGATGGGCTTCCCGCAGATGTCGCAGATCCCGTACGTGCCGTCGTCCATCCGCTTGAGCGCCCGATCGATCTTGTGGAGGAGGTCGCGCACGTTGTTCTCGATAGAGAGGTCCTTCTCACGTTCGAACGTGGCCGTCCCCGCGTCGGCTGACTCGTCGTCGAGACCGACATCGCCCGATAGGTCCGACTGGCTCACGGCGAAGGAATCTTCGACGATCGTGGCTAGCTGGGTATCGAGTTCGAGTCGCTCATCTTCGAGCCGGACCCGCAGGTCACGCAGCTCGATCTTGGTGAGTTTCGTGGTCCCGGCCATGGTCGAGGGAGGGTAGCACAGGGGTCCTGCCGGAACCCGGAAGCGCAGCTCAGCGGCCCTGTAGCCGCCGTTCGAGCTCCCGTTCGGAGAGCCCCTCCACGTCGAAGATCTTGGAACGGGAGCGTGCCCCCGAACGCAGGCGAACGTCCGTTCGGGACACGCCCAGCGCGGCCGCCAGGACGCGGGCCGCCTCCTCGTTCGCCTTCCCGTTCTCGGGCACCGATCGCACGCGGACGATGGGCCCCTGGGAGCCGACCTCCACGCCTTCCCGCTGGGATCGGGGAACGACCCGCACGCCGATGCTCGCCATGGCGGGTGTAGCATGACCGGTCACAGGCGACGACGGGAACACGGTCGCGAGGACCGCCGAGCCAGAGCGAGCCGGGGATGGTGGGAGCCGGCGCCGAGCCCCTCGCGGACATCATCCCCGAGCCGCTGCCCGAACCGGGGCGGGAGGTTCCCGCACCCGCAGTAGATGCAGCCGGGCCCCGCCCGTGACCGCGGGAGGCCGTGAGCGGCCGTGAGCGGCCGGCGCTGTGAGGCGCCGGCAAGCGGGGTGGTACCGCGGGGCCTACGCCTCGTCCCTGCAAGGGACGAGGCGTTTCGCATGTCGGAGGCACGGCGAAGGAGGCGATGAGGTGCCGCGGTTCCAGCCGGTCGACCCCAAGGTGAGCTTCCCGGAGCTCGAGCGACGCATCCTCGAGTTCTGGCGCGAGGCCGACGTGTTCCGCGCGAGCATCGAGCTTCGGAAGGACGGGCCGCTCTGGATCTTCTACGAGGGTCCGCCGACCGCTAACGGCAAGCCCGGGATCCATCACGTCGAGCCGCGGACGTTCAAGGACGTCTATCCGCGGTTCAAGACGATGACCGGGCACTACGTCCCCCGCAAGGGCGGATGGGATTGCCACGGACTCCCGGTCGAGCTGGAGGTCGAGAGGGAGATCGGCACCACCGGAAAGCGCGACATCGAGGCGTTCGGGATCGCCGAGTTCAACCGCCTGTGTCGCGAGTCGGTCGGACGATACGTCGACGAGTTCGAACGGCTCACGGAGCGGATCGGTTTCTGGATCGACATGTCGGACGCGTACTGGACGATGAACACCGAGTACATCGAGAGCGTCTGGTGGTCGCTCAAGCAGCTGCACCGGCGTGGCCTCCTGGTGGAATCGGACAAGGTCACCGCGTACTGCCCGCGGTGCGGAACGGCACTCTCCGACGCGGAGGTCGCGATGGGCTACCGCACCGTCGAGGATCCGAGCATCTTCGTGAGGTTCGAGCTGCTCGACGTTCCCGCACGGC
Source organism: uncultured Actinomycetes bacterium (assembly GCA_963695975.1). GTDB lineage: Bacteria > Actinomycetota > UBA4738 > UBA4738 > HRBIN12 > JBBQVZ01. Next base: position 156,789 of record CAVOIB010000010.1, read on the forward strand.
CCGAGTTGGTCGGAGCGTCGCTCCTCGTGTGGACGACCACGCCGTGGACGCTCCCATCCAACACCGGCGCCGCGGTGCTCGCCTCCGGGACCTACGCCGAGGTCGAGCACGATGGCGACCGACTGATCCTGCATCAGGCGTTGGTCGAACCCGTCCTCGGTATCGATCAGACGCCTAGAGGGATCGACGGCTCCGATCTCGTCGGCGCCACCTACCGACCCCTCTATGCGAACGTCGAGGGCGCCCACGCGGTCGTCGCCGGGGACTTCGTCTCGACTGAGGACGGCACGGGGATCGTGCACATCGCGCCGGCGTTCGGGGCCGAGGACCTGGCGGTCGGCCGGGAACAGGGGTGGCCGGTCTTCAAGCCCGTCGACGACGCCGGCCGGTTCAACGAATCGGCACCTCCCTTCGTCCGTGGGCTCTTCGTGAAGGATGCCGACCCCGCGATCGTCGAGGACCTTCGCGAGCGCGGCCTGCTATTGCGGGAGACGACGATCGAGCACTCGTACCCGTTCTGCTGGCGGTGCGGTACGCCGCTCCTCTACTTCGCGCGTTCGACATGGTACGCGCGCACGACCGCGGTCAAGGAGCGCCTCCTCGGCGTGAACGATGCGGTCAACTGGTTCCCCGACCACATCAAGCACGGGCGCTACGGCGACTGGCTCGAGAACAACGTGGACTGGGCGGTCGGTCGCGAGCGCTACTGGGGAACGCCGCTCCCGCTCTGGCGATGCGGCGCCGGGCACGTCACGCCGATGGGCTCCCTCGCGGAGCTGGGCGAGCGGGCCGGACGAGACGTGTCGGACATCGATCCGCACCGGCCGTTCATCGATGAGGTGACGTTCACCTGTCCGGAGGACGGCTGCGATCACATCGCCACGCGGGTCCCGGAGGTGATCGACACCTGGTACGACTCTGGTGCGATGCCCTTCGCGCAGTGGGGCTACCACCCGGATCTCGGCCGCGGCGAGGAGATGTTCCGTGAGCGGTTCCCCGCCGACTTCATCTCCGAAGCGATCGACCAGACGAGAGGCTGGTTCTACACGCTCATGGCCGAGGGCGTGCTGCATTTCGACGAGATCGCGTATCGCAACGTGGTGTGCCTCGGGCATCTCGTGGCGGCGGACGGGAAGAAGATGTCCAAGTCCTTGGGGAACGCCCTCGACCCTTGGGAGGTCCTCGACCGACAAGGCGCGGACGCGCTCCGCTGGTTCATGATCTCGAGCGGTTCCCCTTGGGCTTCCAGGCGGATCAGCCACGACGTGCTCGACGAGATCGTTCGTAGTTTCTTGCTGACGCTCTGGAACGTCTACGCGTTCTTCGTCACGTACGCGAACGCCGAGGGCTTCGATCCCGCCGTTCCGGGGCCGCCGGCGCAGGCCAGGCCGGCGCTCGATCGGTGGGCGCTCTCCCAGCTCGCGCGCACGGTCCGGGAGGCGCGCGAAGGACTCGAGGCCTACGACGCGACGGCCGGCGCGCGACGGATCGCCGCGTTCGTCGACGACCTGTCCAACTGGTACGTGCGCCGGGCCCGCCGGCGCTTCTGGAGCCCCGCCGGCGCGGGAGGCGACGACGCCCGTGCCGCGTTCCACACGCTCCACACGGCGCTCGTGACCCTCGCCCAGCTCCTGGCGCCATTCACGCCCTTCGTCGCGGAGGAACTGTGGAGGAATCTCGCGGTCGGCGACCAGAGCGTTCCTCCCTCCGTGCACCTCTCTGACTACCCGATCCCCGATGACGGCACGGTCGACGACGGCCTCGACGACGCGATGTCCGCGGCGCGCTCGATCGTCGAGCTCGGCCGGCGGGTCCGCGTCGAGACGAAGACCCGTACGCGCCAGCCGCTCTCCGAGGCCGTCGTCCACCTGTCGGGCGGCCACGCGGGGCTTTCGCAGGTGCTCCCGCTCGTGGCGGAGGAGCTCAACGTGAAGGAGGTCGTGTTCGCCGAGTCCGAGGAGTCGTTCGGTCGCTGGCGGGCCAAGCCCAACTACAAGGCGCTCGGGCCGAGGCTCGGCCCACGGGTGAAGGAGGTCGCCGAGCATCTGGCGCACGACCAGGGAACGCTCGCGGCTGCGCTCGCGGCCGGTGACGTCGCGACGATCTCGCTGGCCGACGGTTCGTCCCTCTCGCTCACGCCCGATGACGTCGACCTCGCCCAGGAGGTACCGGAAGGGTGGGGGGCGGCCTCCGACGGAGGGTTCACCGTGGCGCTCGACCTCGAACTCACCGACGACCTGCGGACCGAGGGGCTGGCCCGCGAGCTCGTACGGGTCGCGCAGGACGCCCGGAAGGCCGCGGGGCTGCACGTGAGCGATCGAATCGCTCTTGGTATCTCGGCGGCCCCAAGGCTGGCGAGCGCGGTCGCCGCCCACCGCAGGCAGATCGCCGGGGAGACGCTCGCCGTCGAGCTCACCGACGGGGAGCTGACGGACCCGTCCTTCCGCCAAGAGATCGACGTCGACGGAGAGCCCGTCACCGTCACCCTCCGGATCGCGCTCCCCGCGAGCTCCTGACCACCCCGATCACGAGGAGGAACAGTCCCCCGCAGCTCACGACGAGCGCGACGAGCGCGGACCGGGCGTGATCGTCCGTGGAGAAGAGGCCGACCCCGAGGGCCAGCGCGGCAACCAGGATGAGCGAGAACGCTGCGGCGTAGAGGAGAGCGACCGCCGTGCGGCGATCGCCCGCCCTCACTCCTCGCCCCAGAACAGCTCGCGCAGCGTCCGATCACCCTCGCCAGGCGAGCCCTCGTCATCTCCCTCGCCCGCCGCCACCGAAGCCGTGGCCGGCTCCTGGACACGGATCGGCTCGGTCGGACGCGGGTCTGCCACCGGCTCGCGCACCTGGATAGGCTTCGTAGCCTCGTTGCCCTGCGGTGACTTCTGGGTCTGGGGGGCGTCGGCCGCCTCAAGGGCCACGGCCGGTGGAGACGAGGGGGCGAGCTCCGGCGCCGAGACGCCCGGTTTCGCGGGGGTCCTGCTCGCCCTGGCCATACCCTTCACGGACTCCGCATGACCCTGGACGAGCGTTGCCAGCTGCTGCAGGAAGTCCTTCTCCTGGGAGAGGAACGCCGCGACCGCAGCCCGGCCTTCATCCGTCGAGAGGCTGGCGGTGGACCCGGCCGCCTGCTCACGGGCGTCCTTGAGGATGATGGCGGCTTCGGCGCGGGCGCGCTGGATGATCTCCTCAGCCTGGCGGGTCGTGTCCTCGAGGTCCGGGGCGCCCATGGGCAATGGCACCGGTGCGACGGGCAGCCCGGTCGCGGACCGGAGCCGCTGGTTCTCCTCCGAGAGCTTCGTCATGGCCTCGGTGACCTGATCCAGGAACTCGTCCACGTCGCGCATGCGGTACCCACCGAACCGAGAGACGCGGAACTCCTTCTGTTGGATGTCGGCCGGACCGACCGACACGGGAGCCGGCATCCCGCTGAAATCCTGGGCACCGTCGGCGCCCGTGTCCTTCTTCTTCATCGGACCTCCCTTGATCCCATACTCAGCAGAGCACGTTCTGCAACACGAAGATGATCACGAACGCGACGATCACCGACAGATCCAGCGGTCCCGCGGGAGGCACGATCCGGCGGATCGGCGCGAGGACCGGCTCCGTAACGTCGAAGAGCAGCTCGAACACGGTGCGCAGCGGGCCCGTCACGGGCGTCCGCGCCCCCGCCAGCTCGATCCAGCTCACGATCACGCGGGCCAACAAGATGATCCAATAGATCGTGAGCGCGAGACATACGAGACGAAGGAAGGGGTTCGCCGTGCAGATCATCAGGCGGCAAGGCTAGCAGTGCGTGTGCCGCCATCGGGTCACCGGGTGACCGCTCGACCAACCGTGCCTCAGAACTGGTTGTAGAAGGCGCCGCCCGCGATGCGCTCGCGCTCCTCGGCGGAGACCTCGACGTTCGCAGGGGTAAGGAGGTACACGCGGTTGGCGACCAGCTCGATCTTGCCGTCGAGCCCATAGACGAGCCCCGACGCGAAATCCACGAGTCGACGGGCGATCGTGTCGTCGGTGCTCTGCAGGTTCATGATGACGGCGGTGCCCTCCTTGAAGCGGTCGGCCACCTCGCGCGCTTCGTTGAACCGTTTCGGCTCCGACTTGTAGATCGCCGACGATGCGGCGCTCATCCGGGGCGGGGCGATGGTGCGAACCACCCCTTCGGTCTCCGACGAGACTTCGCGAACCGCCTGCGGCTTCATACGCCGCACTGGTGACGGCTCCGCCTCCGGCATGTCGTCGACGAAGTCCTCGTCGTCCTCCACCAAACCGAGGTAGTTAAGCGTCTTCTTCCACACGCCGGCCATCACTTCCTCCCTGAGCTACGTCGACGGCACTCGGGGACCGAACAGCGCCGTCCCGATGCGCACCATGGTAGCGCCTTCCTCCACTGCGACCTCGTAATCCAACGACATCCCCATGGACAATTCCAGCACCTCGGGGTGGTCGCGGGCGATCCGGTCCCGCAGGTCGCGGAGCTTCACGAACGTCGCCCGGGCGTCTTCCGGGTCGGTCGTGAACGCGGGAACCGTCATCAAGCCGACGAGGTGGAGCCCGGCGGAGCCTGAGATCCGATCGGCAAGCGCCGAGGCATCGGCGGGCGCCACGCCCGACCGTTCCCCGGTGAAATCGACCTCGATCAGCGCGTCGAGGCTGCGTCCGCCTTCGGCGGCCCGCCGCGCAAGCCGTTCGGTCGCATGCCCTCCGGCGATCGTCTGCACGACGTCGGCGAGCGCCGCCACGTGATGCGCGCTGCTCGCCTGGAGCGTCCCGATGAAGTGCCACCGCACCGGCGGCGTCGCCGCACGCTTCGCTCGAAGCTCGTTGACGTAGTTCTCTCCGACGTCGGTGACGCCCGCCCCGACGGCCGACGCGATGACGTCGGCCGGGACCGACTTGCTCGCCGCCACGAGGAGTACGCCCTCGGGATCGCTGCCCGCCCGGGCACATGCTCGCTCGATGCCCGACCGCACCGCGTCCAGGTTCGAACGGAGAGCTTCCTGGCTCAGCCCCATCGGACCCAGCGTGCCAGAAACGACGAACGGGGGGCGGGGAGGTCTCTCGGCCAAGAGGCGGGGGAAGGGCGCCTCTTCGCTCGGAACCTCCCCGTCCCCCGCTGCGCGAGGCCGCGCGGTCGGACGGGTCGTCCGGGTCAGCTCTTCAGGAAGTCCGGGATGTCCAGATCCTCCTCGGCGTCGAAGGAGACGGAGCTCCTCTCGGCATCGTTGGAGGACGTGAAGATATCCACGTCCTCATCGTCCTCCGACAGGATCGACGGAAGGGACTCCTCGTGCTCGCCGGCGCCCGTCGGCTCTTCCAGCAGCCGCGACAGCCGACTCTCGAAGCGACTGGCGTCCGATGAAACCGAGAGCTTGTCGAAACCGGCGGCGACGACCGTGACGCGCACCTCTTCCCCGAGCGCATCGTCCACGACCGCGCCGAAGATGATGTTCGCGTCCGGATGCGCCACGCGCGTGATGTGGTCGGCGGCGGCGTTCACTTCATGAAGCGTCAGGTCAGTCGGGCCGGCGATCGACAGCAGCACGCCTTTCGCCCCGTCGATCGAGGACTCGAGGAGCGGCGACGAGATCGCGGCCTTCGCGGCGTCAACCGCACGCGACTCACCGGTGCCGTGCCCGATCCCCATCAGTGCCGAACCCGCTCCCGTCATGACGGACTTCACGTCGGCGAAGTCGAGGTTGATGAGCCCCGGCGTGGTGATGAGCGACGTGATGCCGTCCACCCCTTGGTAGAGGACCTGGTCGGCCATGCGGAACGCTTCGACCATCGGCGTCGTCGGATCCGACACCTGGAGCAGCCGATCGTTCGGCACGACGATGAGGGTGTCGACAGCCTTCTTGAGTTCCGTGATACCGAGGTCGGCCTGCGTCGCCCGCTTGCGGCCCTCGAACCCGAAAGGACGGGTCACGACACCGATCGTCAGCGCCCCGAGTGCGCGCGCCACCTCGGCGATGACCGGCGCGCCACCCGTTCCGGTGCCACCTCCCTCTCCGGCGGTGATGAACACCATGTCGGCGCCCTTCAGGATCTCTTCGATCTCGTCCCCATGTTCGTGGGCAGCGGAACGGCCGACCTCCGGATCGGACCCTGCGCCGAGGCCACGCGTCGTCTCTCGCCCGATGTCGAGCTTCACCTCGGCATCGGACATCAGCAGGGTCTGGGCGTCGGTGTTGACGGCGATGAACTCGACGCCCCGGAGGCCTGCCTCGATCATCCGGTTCACCGCGTTCACTCCGCCCCCGCCGATCCCGATCACCTTGATCACGGCGAGGTAGTTCTGGGGAGCCTCCATCATCGCTGTCCTCCGAACGCCGAGCCGTTCGCTCGTTCGCTGCCTGCGGAAACGCTCTTCATCGACCCGTAACCTTAACCGTGACCTTGAGCTTGATTGTTATATCTACCTCAGCTAGAGAGGGAAAACCTACTAAGAAAGCGCAGGTCCGTCAAGCTTCCTCCGGCGCTTCGTTGCACTCCTCGATGACAGCCGGAGCGCGTCGCCCTCAGCCGAATCGGGCCGTCGGCGCCGCCGGAACACGGACATCCGCGGAGAGCAGCCGCCTCCCCTGCCCCGCCGCCCAACGGAGCAACGCTCCCAATGCGTCGGCCTTCGCCGCGGGTTCCTCTGGAGAGCCATAGGCGATCGCGGCCCCCGATCGCAGATCCATCTGGAGCTCGCCGTTAGGCATGATCGTGATTCGTTCGACCTGGCTCCTGAGGGTCGGCTCCATGGCCGCGATGGCACTCGCTGCTCCTGCCTCCGATTCGATCGGCAGCCCCATGGTCGTCTCATCCGCCGCGACGATCTGCGGGAGGATGGTTAGGCCCCCCGCAACCTCGAGCAGCGACCCATCTTCAGCGACGAGCCTCGGCACGCCCGCAGACTCGGTCACCGCGACCGCTACGTGCTCCCGGATGTCGATAACGACCGTCGTGGGGAGCTCTTTGGTGACGGTCGCTTCGGCGATCCAGGGCTGGGCCTGCAAGCGCCGTTCGGCCGCCGCCGCGTTCAATGTGAATACGTTGGTGTTCGCGTCGACACCGGCGATACGCAGGACATCGGCCCGGGCCTCGTGCTCGAGACCTCGGACCCGGATCGTCTCCGCATGGAACAGGGGCCCACGGGTCGCCGCGAGCCCGATGGAGCCCACCACCACCACGACCAAGAACACGATCGCCGGGATACGCAACCGCCTCAGTTCGGCCGGCGTCGCGACATGCAGCTCACCGCCTGGCATCATCGAACGCTCCTATCAGGCGGACCTCGGGGATCAGCTCGACCCCGAACGCATCCATCACGATCGCCTCCATCCGGTGGATCAGCTCGAGGACGTCAGCCGACGTCGCACCCGGACCGGCCAGGATGAAGTTCGCGTGCTTGGTGGAGACGACGGCACCTCCGGCGGAGGCCCCTTTGCCGCCGGCAGCCTCGATCAGACGGGCGGCGTGGTCGTCAGGCGGGTTCGTGAAGACGCTCCCGCAGTTGGGTTCGGCGATCGGCTGACTGCGCCGACGCCACTCCCTCGCGTCCTCCATCCGACCCCGGATCCGGTCCGGATCGCTTGGGGACAGCCTCATGGATCCCCCGGTGACGACGGCGTCATCGTCGAGCGCCGATCCCCGGTAGACGAACCCCGCCTGCACTGCGGGGATAGCCGCAGCGTCGCCGGAGCCGAGATCGAAGACATGCACATGCTCGAGGACTTCAGCCATCGAGCGCCCGTGGGCGCCCGCGTTCATCCGGATCGCGCCGCCCACGCTCGCAGGGATCGCGACCCCGAACTCGAGGCCCGTCAATCCGTGGCGGAGGGCCACGTTCGCGAGGGCGGGGAGGGGCATGGATGCCCCGACGGTCAGGCGCTCCCCGTCGCGAGCGACCCACCGGTAGCCGCGACCGAGCCGCAGGACGAGCCCCGCGAACCCGGCGTCGGACACGAGGACGTTCGAGCCTTTGCCCAACACCACGAATGGAACGCTGCTCTCGCGGACGGCCTCGGCCACGGCGGCGAGGTCCGATTCGGTCTCCGGCTCCAGGAACAGGGCGGCCGGACCGCCGAGCCGGAAGGACGTGAGGGGCGCGAGCGGGAAGTCCGTTCGCACGCGGTCGCCACACGCCGCACGGAGGATGCGCTCGGCCCGCTCGATCGCGGCGCTCAAGACGCCTCCTCCTCGCGGATGCGATCAAGAGCGGCATCGCCGAGCATCCAGACGTCGCCGCACCCCATCGTGATGACGAAGTCGCCGTCTCGAACCTCGTCCGCCAGGAACGTCACGACGTCCCGGCGGTGTGGGAGGTACACGATGCGCGTGTCGGTGGCGGACTCTGCGGCTCCATCCACCACCAGCTTGCCCGTCACTCCGGGGATCGGATCCTGATCCGCGCCGTAGACATCCGTCACCACCAGCAGGTCGGCCTCGCGGAGACTCTCTCCCAACTCGCGCCAGAGCGCCTGCGTCCGCGAGAAGCGGTGGGGCTGGAACACGGCCACCAGGCGGCGCGGCTCTGAGCGTCGGGCGACAGCCAGTGTGACCGCGAGCTCCGTCGGGACGTGGCCATAGTCATCGTAGAACACCGCGCCACGGGCGCTCCCCCGCAGCTCGAAGCGTCGATGGACCCCGCTGAACGCGGTCAGCGTTCCCGCTGCGTCGTCGACCGGGACGCCCAGGAGCGAGGCGACGACGATCGCCGCCGTCGCGTCGAGCAGGTTGTGTGCACCGTCCACCCGCAGCGAGAGCTCGACACGCTCCCCATCGGGACCGACGATGACGCCCGAGGCGCCTCCGGGGCCTTCCCTCACGACCGACAGCCGCCAATCGTTCCCGTCGCCGACGCCGTACCGGATGGCGGGAACGCCGCCGATGGCGAGGGCGGCTCTCGTCCCTTCATCGTCCCCGCACGCGACGACCCGCGCGCACCGCGCTGCGAACTCCGCGAACGCGTGCTCGATCTCGTCGCGCCCACCCGGGTAGAAGTCCACGTGGTCGACCTCGACGTTCGTGATCACACCGATCGCCGGACCCACCAGCAAGAACGAGCCGTCGCTCTCATCGGCCTCGAAGAGGAATACGTCCCCGTCGCCAGACCGGGCCCCGCTGCCACTCTCATTCAGGTCGCCACCTATCAGGAAGGTGGGTTCGAGACCCGCCTCCTCGAGCACGACCGCCACCATCGATGTCGTCGTCGTCTTCCCGTGGGTGCCGGCCACCGCTATCGACCGTCTCCCCGACGCGAGCGACGCGAGGGCTTGGGCGCGCGCCCACACCGGTATCCCACGGCGGTGCGCCTCGACGAGCTCGACGTTGCGAGGCCCGATGGCGCTCGAGACGATCACGGCGTCAAGCTCGCCGAGCCGGACGGGATCGTGGCCGACGGCAACGTCGGCGCCGAGGTGCCGCAGCTCATCCAGTCCCTTCGAGTCCTTGAGGTCCGACCCAGTCACGGAAACGCCGCGCGCGAGGAGCAGCTTGGCGAGGTTGCGCATGCCCGCCCCGCCGATGCCGATCAGGTGGACATGTGCCACGCCGTCGAGCGTCGGCACGTCGAGCGTCGGGATGCTTCCCGGCGGAGGTGTGTAGGAGCGCTCGCGCTCGATCAACGCCCGCCTACCTCGACGATCAGCCGCGCGAACCGCTCCGCGGCATCAGGCTTCGCTCGCGCGCGGGCGCATCCACCCATCCGATCGAGCCGATCCTGGTCGCCCAACAGCGCGCTCACCCTGTCGGCGAATACGCGCGGCGTGAGCGCGCCGTCGAGCACGACCTCCGCGGCCCCCGCGCGTTCGAACTCGCGCGCGTTCGCCTCCTGATGGTTCTCCGTCGCATACGGGTACGGCACCAAGATCGACGGGATCCCGCAAACGGCCAGCTCGGCGAGCGTCGTTGCGCCGGCGCGCGCGACAACCAGGTCGGCGGCTGCGTACACGAGCTCCATCCGATCGAGGAACGGGATCGCCCGCACCAGCACGCCACCGTCGCCCGCGAGGCTCGGCAGCGACTGCGTCGCCCGTTCCGGCCCTGTGAGGACCACCAGCTGGACGTCCGTCCGGTCTTCCAGCAGGGCGACCGCGCCCGTGACGACCTCGTTCAGGTGCTCGGCTCCCTGGCTCCCGCCGATCACCAGCACGGTGCGCCTGGCGGCGTCGAGATCGAGAACGACTCTCGCTTCTTCCGCCAACGCCGCACGATGCGCCGGCTCCCGGACCACGTCCTCGCGGATCGGGTACCCGGTCAACTCGACCCTGGCGTGCCTCGGGAGACGGGTACGCGCGTCCTCGAAGGCGATGGCGACGGCCGCGGCGGACCGGGCGAGCAGCCGTGTCGCCAACCCGGGGACGGCGTTCGGTTCATGCAGGACGGAGCGCACACGCGCCCGGCGGGCTGCCAACATCGGCGGCACGCTCACATACCCCCCCAATCCGACCGCCACGTCCGCCCCCTCCACCCAGGGCCGGCAGCGGGCCATCGACCGCAGGGCCACCCAGGGTGCCTTGGCCGCGCGCCACGAGATTTCGCGGTAGAACGGGAGCGCCTCGACGGCGTGGAACGTGTAGCCGGCCGCCGGGATCCGGGTCGCCTCCTGTCCGTTCGGCGACCCCACGAACCGAACGTCCGCTCCGTGCTCGCCGGTGAGACGTTCGGCGAGCGCGAGCGCCGGGAACACGTGACCGCCCGTTCCACCCGCGGCGATCACCACCCTCACGTGGCCCCGTTCCGGCGCTGACGCGGCGCACCGCCCGTCCCGTTCAAGCTGGCGCGAGCGATCGAGGTCAGGACCCCGACGGCGGCGAGCGTGATGATCAGCGCCGAACCGCCGAACGAGACGAACGGGAGCGGGACGCCGGTGATGGGAAGCAGACCCGTCACGGCGCCGAGGTTGACGACCGCCTGCAGCCCGATCCACGACGTGATCCCCGCGGCGAGGAGCCTGCCGAAGGGGTCGGGCGCTCGCATGGCGATCCGGATGCCCGCGTAGATCATGACCCCGAACAGAACCAGCACGGCCAATTCGCCCAGCAATCCGAGCTCCTCGCCGAGCACGGCGAAGATGAAGTCCGTGTGGGCGTTCGGCAGGTACTGCCACTTCTGCCGGCTGGCGCCGAGGCCGACCCCGAACCATCCCCCTGAGCCGAGCGCGATCAGACCCTGGATCAGCTGATACCCGGTGAAGCGGGGATCCTTCCACGGGTTGACGAACGCCAGGAGGCGGGCGCGGCGGTACGCCGTACCGGCGATCAGGTACGCGGTTCCCGCGACGGCCGCCAATCCGGTCACCGCCAGGTACTTCATCCGTACCCCGGCGACGAACAGCATGAGCAGCACCGTTCCTACCAAGACAACCGTCGTCCCCAGGTCGCGCTGCAGCAAGACGATCCCGGCGACGAGCAGGACGACCGGCCCGAGCGGGAGGGCGACGTGCAGCCAGTCATCGAGTCGTGTGCCTTTGCGCGACAGCACCGACGCTGCGAACGCGATCACGGCGAGCTTCGCGAATTCCGACGGCTGCAGCGTGAACGGGCCGAGGGCGATCCATCGCGACGCGCCGTATGCCGATGTCCCGGATGCAGGGTGGAGCGCCACGAAGAGCAGCGCGACGGATATCGCGAGGAACGGAACCGACAGTCGCCGCCAGGCCGAGTACCGCATACGCGCCGTGAGGAACAACGTCGCCACCCCGACGACCGCATAGAGCGCCTGACGTTCGAAGAACCAGAAACTGTTGTCGTAGGTCGTGAACGCGTAGACGGAGCTCGCGGAGAAGACCTCGATCACGCCGACGAGCGTGAGCACCGCCGCAGGAACGAGCAGGAGAACGACGTTCGTCCGCGCGACCGACGCCGGAGTCTTGCGAGAGCGACGCGCCGGCGGGCCAACCACCTGGAGCTTCCGGGACCGAAGCGCGTCATCATCAGGCGTCGGCGGGCGTCTCCGCGCAGCAGTGAGATCAGCCACGGGCCCCCACCTCCTCCTTCAGCGCCTGGGCCGCGGCGGCGAACCGGTCTCCCCGCTCTTCGTAATCCACGAACATGTCCCAGCTCGCACATGCCGGTGCGAGCAGCACGGAACCAGGACGCGGAGCTAGGTCGAGGGCCACACGGGCGGCTGCCTCGATCGAACCGGCCCGACGCACCGGGATCGAGCCCTCGAAGATCTTCATCAGGGCGCCGGCGGATTCGCCGATCGCAACGACCGCCCGGAGCCGGTCGGCGCGCGTGGCCAGCGGAGACAGGTCGACGCCTTTCGAGCGCCCGCCGGCGATCAGGACCGCGTCCGCAACGCCGTCGATCGCCGCAAGCGCGGCATGGACGTTCGTGGCCTTCGAGTTGTCGATGAACCGCACGCCGTCCACGAGGGCGACGACTTCTCCTCGATGGTGCTCCGGCGTGTAGCCGGCGAGCCCTCGCCGCACGGCCTCGGCATCGATACCGAACGCGAGCGACGCCGCAGCCGCGGCGGCAGCGTCGGCCCGGTAGCCCGCCAGTTCATCGTCGACGGGCCCCATCGAGGAGTCTCCGTCGAAGCGAGCCACGAGGTCGCCGTCGCGGAAGCCCACCTCGCCTTCGTCCGGCTCCCCTAGTCTGAACCAGACTAGCTTCGTCGGAGCGCCGGCCGACATCGCCGCGGCTCGCGCGTCGTCTCGGTTGCCCACGTGGGCGTCATCGGGCGTCTGCGCACGGAAGATGGCCGACTTCGCCTCCACATAGGCATCGTCGGATCCGTGCCAATCCAGATGATCCGGCGAGAGGTTCAGGAGCACAGACACGCGCGGATGGAACGTCTCCACGAACCGGAGCTGGAACGACGACGCCTCGACCACCAACGCATCGTGCCCCTCGAGCGCGGCGACGGTGAACGGATGCCCGATGTTGCCGCATGCGATGGCGTCGGTCCCCGCCGCCCGAAGGCAGGACGCGATCATGCCTGTGGTGGTGGTCTTCCCGTTGGTCCCGGTGACGGCGAGGAACGGGGCGTCACACAAACGGGCGCCCAGCTCCAGCTCGCCCCAGACCGGGATCGCGAGTTCTTGCGCGCGCACGATGATCGGCGCGTTGGGCGGCACACCCGGGCTCGTCACGACGAGCGTGACCCCTTCCAGATGGCTCGCCTCGTGTCCGCCGGCCGCCACATCCACGCCAAGTGCCCGGAGCTCGGCGAGACCCTCGACACGATCGGGGGGACGCGCCTCGGTGATCGAGACGTGGGCGCCCTCCCCCACCAGGACACGAGCTGCCGCGGCACCGGCGACGCCGGCCCCCACCACGAGCACCTTCCGGCGGGCGAACGAGCCGCTCATCCGAGCCCTCCACGGCCGATGAAATCCACGTAGAACAGGCCGAGCCCCATCGCGACGAACAGGCCGGCGATGATCCAGAAGCGCACGATCACGGTGAACTCGGGCCACCCGGCCAGCTCGAAATGGTGATGGATCGGCGACATGCGGAAGATCCGTCTGCCGAACCCGCGGAACGAGATGACCTGCAGGATCACCGACATCGTCTCGATCACGAAGAGGCCGCCCAGGATGATGAGCAGCAGCTGCGTGTTGGTCGTGATCGCGAGCGCGCCGAGCAGTCCTCCGAGCGCGAGCGAGCCGGTATCCCCCATGAAGATGCGCGCGGGTGCTGCGTTCCACCAGAGGAAGCCGGTCGCCGCACCCATCATGGCCGCCGCGATGATGGCCGTATCCAGCATCGCGTCGATATCGACCGGGTAACAGGCGGCCGGCGGACCGCCGACGCACGTGTGGCGGTACTGCCAGAACGCGATGAAGATGTACGCCGACAACGCGAGCGTGGAAGACCCGGAGGCGAGCCCATCGAGACCGTCGGTCAGATTCATGGAGTGCGACGCCGATGTGAGGATCACGAAGGCCCAGACGACGAAGAACGCCCCGAGCTGCAGCCCTGTCGGCCTGATGAACGACAGGTTGGTCGACGTTCCAGTATCGGCCGAGTAGTGCATCACGATGAGTGCGAACACCATCGATACGATCGCGGTGCCGAGGAACTTCTGGGACTTCGATAGCCCCAGCGAACGGCGACGGCGCACCTTCAAGAAGTCGTCGAAGAATCCAACAACCCCGAACCCCGCGGCCGCGAACAGGAGGGCCAGCCCGGCCGGCGTTACCCGCTGGAACGTCACACGCGACGCGAGGTAGCCCGCCGCCAGGCCGAGCAGGATCACGATCCCACCCATGGTCGGCGTCCCCATCTTCTCGAGGTGGGTGTGCGGACCGTCCTCGCGGATCCGTTGACCCCAGCCCCATACGCGGAACGCCCGGATCGCCACGGGCGTGCCGAGGAGCGTGAAGCCTAGCCCGAACGCCGCAGCGACCAGGATCGACTTCACCGCAAGGCCTCCGCGAGACGCTCCAGGCCGGCTATCCGGGAACCTTTGAAGAGCACCAGGTCGCCCGGACGCGCGTTCCGGCGAACGTCGGCAAGGACGTCGTCCGGTTCGTCGTAGCAGGCCACGTTCTCCGGCTCCACCCCTTCCCGAACACCGGCCTCCGCGATCGACCGCGCCGTCTCCCCGACGGCGATCAGCCGATCGACGTGGATCCGCGCGGCGAGTTCACCGATCCGTTCGTGCTCGCGCAACGCGATCGGTCCGAGCTCGGCCATGGTGCCGAGCACCGCGATCAGCTGCCCGTCGCCCGCCATCCACCGCGCCGTCCGCAGAGCAGCGGCCGTCGACTCCGGGTTCGCGTTGTACGCGTCGTTCACGACCCGTACGCCATCGGTTGTCGTGAAGGTCTCCATCCGCCAGCGAGAAACGAACGCCTGAGTGAGGGCGTCCGCACACGATGCCAGCGGCACACCGAGCGTCACCCCGGTCGCCGCTGCGGCGAGCGCGTTCGACACCATGTGCTCGCCCGGGACAGGAAGGACCACCAGCGCGCGCTCGGACGCGCGCACGAGCGAGAAGCTCGCGCACCCGTCGGCACCCAGCGTCACGTTCTCGGCGCGGACGTCGGCGCTCGGCGAGCGACCGAACGTGACGACGCGACCGCGACACCGCCCGGCATAGTCGGCGACGACCGGATCATCGATGTTCAGGATGGCGACACCGTCGGGACCGAGAGCCTCGACAGGCTCGGCGGAGGCCTCGACGATCCGCTCCCACGAACCGAAGATCTCGAGGTGCGCCACGCCGACGTTCGTGACGATCGCGATGTCGGGTCGCGCGATAGCGCACAGGATCGCGACGTCACCAACGTGTCGGGCGCCCATCTCGGCGACCACGGATTCGGTATCCGGCGGTGCCGTCAAGATCGTCGTCGGGAGCCCGACCTCGTTGTTGAACGACTCGCGACTCGCATGGGTGCGGTAGGTCGTCCCGAGGACGGCGGCAACCATGTCCTTCGTCGATGTCTTGCCGTTCGCGCCGGTGACGGCCACGACGTGAGCGGGCATGCGCGCGCGCTCGTTACGCGCGAGCATCATCAGCGCCTCCCCCGTCGACCGGACGAAGACGGCCGGGCCGTCAACGTCCAGCCCGTCGCGAACGAGGACGCCCGCTGCACCGTGCTCGAAGGCCTCCGGGACGAAACGACCGCCGTCGGTCCGTTCCCCCGGAAGCGCCACGAACAGGCAGCCGGGGGTCACATCACGCGAGTCCGTCGCCAGCGCGGTTACCTCAACATCCTCACCGAGGAACAGGCCGCCTACAGCGCTCGCGACGTCCGACATCCGGCGCGGCCTCACGCGCGTTTCCCCAACATCTCGAGCTCCTCGCGCGCCACCGTTCGATCGTCGAACGGGATCGTCCGATCCCGGAACTCCTGCACGACCTCATGACCCTTCCCGGCGATCACCACGACATCCCCCGCGCGTGCCTCGTGGAGCGCAGCCCGGATCGCCGACCGCCGATCCGGTTCGACGACACGCTCGCCATCGACCTTCGCCGCTCCGCGTTCGATCTCCTCGATGATCGCGAGTGGATCCTCCGATCGGGGGTTGTCCGTCGTGAGGATCGTCAGATCGGCGTCCCGGGTCGCCGCCGCTCCCATCGCGGGACGCTTGAGACGGTCGCGATCCCCACCGCAGCCGAACACGAGGATGAGGCGACCGGGCGTCAGCGGGCGCGCTGCGCGCAGCACGCTCCGGATGCTATCCGGCGTGTGAGCGTAGTCCACTACCACCAGGAAGTCCTGACCGCCGTCGACGGGCTCCATCCGGCCGGGAACCGCCCGAAGCGCCGCCACGCCGTCGATGATCGCGTCGTCGAGCACGCCGAGCCGGCGAGCGGCAACCATGGCGGCGGTGATATTCGTTACGTTGAACGCCCCCAGGAGGACCGACCCGACCGCGAGGCCATCGAGCGCGAACGACAGCCCGTCGGCCGTAGCGAGGACCCTCGTGGCGCGCGCATCAGCATCGTGGTCCACCGCGAACGTCGTGAGGGGGATCTCGGCGTGTCGAAGCCGGCGGCCCGCCGGGTCGTCCACATTGATCGCGCCGTGTCGCGCGTGGGCCGGCGTGAAGAGCCGTGCCTTCGCCTCGAAGTACGCCTCCATGCTCTCGTGGTAGTCGAGGTGATCCTGCGACAGGTTCGTGAAGACGGCGACGTCGAAGACCACCCCGTCGGTCCGATGCTGCGCGAGCGCGTGTGACGACGCCTCCATCGCCACGGCACGGACGTCTCGGTCTCGCATCAGCGCGAGCACGCGTTGCAGATCGGGGGCTTCCGGCGTCGTGCGCGCGAGCGGCAACGGTTCACCAGCCAGACGCGCGCCCGTGGTCCCGATCACGCCCGCCTTCCACCCCGCCGCCCGGAAGATCGACTCGAGTACGTAGGTCACCGTGGTCTTCCCGTTCGTTCCGGTGATGCCGACGGTGGCCATCGACGAGGATGGCTCACCGAACGCGCGCGCCGACATCGGCCCCATGGCCTCGCGCACGGACGCGACCCGGACCTGCGGCACGTCGACATCGAGCCAGCGCTCGACGACAACCGCTGCGGCGCCGGCGGCCACAGCCTCCTCGGCGAACGCGTGCCCGTCCGCACGCTCGCCCGGTACCGCGAAGAACAGGGCGCCGGGGGTCACCGCACGATGATCGAACGCGACGTCGGTGACGAGCGCGTCACCGCGACCCGGACGCATCGACGCGCCCGAGACGACCGACGCCAGCCGTTCGAGGGGAACCGGGGGGAAGGCGGGTGTCACCGCCCCCGAGCTTACCCGCGCCCCCGATCGCGGGTGCGTTCCGGTCATGGCAGACCGAGCGCGTGGGGTGGCACCGGGACCAACGGGGCGGTTGGGATCCCCAGCCGTTGGATCGCGTAGCGGGCGACCTGCTGGAAGAGGGGCGCCGCCGCGATCCCCCCGTACACCGTGGCGGGCTCGTCCAAGATGGCCGCGATGACCACGCGCGGCCGACCCGCGGGCAGGAACCCGATGAACGAGGCGACGTATCGGTCCGGGTAGTAGCCGCCAGAGGGGTCCGGCTTCAACGCCGTGCCGGTCTTCCCCGCCACCTGGTATCCGGAGATCTGGGCACTCGTCCCTGTGCCGTCCTCGACCACGAACGCCAGCATCTGCGTGAGGATCGACGCGGTCTGCGGCTCGAGCACTCGGTTCTCCGGCGAAGGCGGACCGGCCGTGAACACGCCGGCGTCATCCACCGTGCCGCTCACCAGGCGCGGTTGGATCCACACGCCGCCGTTCGCGATGGTGGCGTAGACCGACGCCATCTGCATCGGCGTGACGCTCACCCCTTGGCCGTAGGCGATCGTCGCGAGACTCGCGTCACTCCAGTTCGAAAGCGCGGGGACGATGCCGTTGGACTCGCCGGGGAAGTCGAGGCCGCTCGGCCGGCCGAACCCGAATCGGTTGACGTAGGAGGCGAGCGTCGTCTTCCCGATCACGCCGGCAACCTTCGCGATCCCGATGTTGCTCGACTCCGCGATGATGTCTCCGAGCGTCATCGTCTCCACCGGATGCGAGTGCGAATCGTGGATCGTGTACTCGTCGACCTTCATCGACGCGGGAACGTGGAACCGCTGTGTCGTCGAGACATCACCCGATCCGATCGCTGCGGCGGCGGTGATGATCTTGTTCACCGATCCGGGCTCGAACGCGTCGGTCACGGCTCGGTTGCGCCAGCGGTCAGGGTTCGTATCCGCGAAGTGGTTGGGATCGAAGTACGGGAAGCTCGCCATGGCATAGATGTCGCCGGTCGTCGGATCCATGACGATCACCGTGCCGGCCTTGGCGCCGTTGGCCGCCACCGCACTCGCGAGCGCCTGCTGTGCCTGGTACTGGATCTCGCGATCGATCGTCGAGCGAAGGTTCACGCCGTCGACCGGATCACGGGTCGCGTTGATCCCCTGGGCGATCGGCTGGCCGTCGGGAGCCACCTCGATCGTCCGCTCGCCCGGCGTCCCCGCGAGCTCCGGATCGTACTGCTCCTCCAGGCCCGCGAGCCCCGATCCGTCGATCCCGACGAATCCCAGCACCTGAGGCGCGAGCGAGCCCGCCGGGTAGTAGCGCTTGGCCACGGGCAGGAACCCGATCCCGGCGAGGTGGAGGTCGTCGATGCGCTGAGCCACGTCAAGGTCGACTTGCCGCGCCACATACGCGAACGTTCCTTCGGCCTCGAGCGCGGGACGCACGAGCTTCGGCTTCTCGCGGAGCGCGGCCGCGATCAGTGACGCCTCGCCCTCCGGGTCGGTCACCTGCGTTGGATCCGCGTAGATGTCACGCGCGTCGAGCGTGATCGCGAGCGGTACTCCGTGACGGTCGAGGATCTCTCCGCGCGACGCGGGGAGCTCTGTCGTCCGCACGCGTTGATCCAGACCGATGGCCGAGAGGCTCCCACGGTCCCCCACCTGGAGAGAGGCAAGGCGCACGGCGATCCCACCGAACGCGACGATCATGACCGCAAGCAGGACGACCAACCGGCGCGCCGTTCGTTGCCTCACGGAACGCCCGTAGGCCGACGGCCGGACACGTGCAGGATCACGACGTCGCGCGCCGGAACCATCTGAGAGGCCGCGGCCCAATCGCCGATCCGGCCGGGCGAGGACAACCGCGCCGCCTCCGTCGCCAACACCGCCCGCTGTTCTCGCAGGTCGGCGACGCGTGCCTGGGTCTCGTGAACGGCGAACGCCGTCTGCGCGAACATCGCGTTCAGCGCCACGACCCCGATCACGAGCAGGACGACGATCCCCGTCGCGAAGATCAGGAACGTCGGGTGGAGCCCGCGGCGCGCCCGCCGATATCCCTGGGGAGGGGTTGCGGTCCACGGGCGCGCCGCGGTCGTCCGCGCGGGAGACGCGGGACGGTTCGGAGTCGATATGGATCCGAGGCGGCGCTCGATCTCTCGAGCCGGGAGGCTCATGCGGCCTCCCCGATCCGCTCGGCCGCTCGGAGTTTGGCGCTCCGAGCGCGCGGGTTCGCGCGGATCTCCTCTAGGGTCGGTTGCATGGGCTTCTTCGTGAGGATCGCGAGTCGATCGTCCTCGCGGAACGCTCGCTTCACGACCCGGTCCTCTAGGGAGTGGTAGGCGATGACGACCACGCGGCCTCCGGGAGCGAGGAGCTCGACCGCCTGAGGCAGGGAGGCGGCGAGCTCCTCGAGCTCCCGGTTGACCGCGATGCGGAGCGCCTGGAACGTCCGACGCGCAGGGTGGGGGCCCCCAGGCCGTCGTCCCACGGCGCTCACGACCACGCCGGCGAGTTGATCCGTCGTCTCGATCCGATCCCGCGACCGGGCCCGAACGATGGCGCCAGCGATGCGCCTGGATCGTGGTTCCTCGCCGAACCGGAAGATCAGGTCGGCGAGTTCCTTCTCGGGGAGTCCGTTCACGAGATCGGCGGCGGTGGGCCCCTCATCGCCCATCCGCATGTCGAGCGGCCCGTCGTCCCGGTAGCTGAATCCCCGTTCCGGCCGATCGAGCTGCATCGAGGAGACCCCGAGGTCGAAGAGCACGCCGTCGACAGCACCGTCGACGTCGACTTCCTCGATCTCGGAGAACCGCGCGCGCACGGTATGGAAGCGATCACCGAAGGACGAGAGCCGCTCCGTCGCCGACGCGAGCGCGGAGGGGTCACGGTCGACGCCGATCACCCGCTCGACTCCGGCGGTGAGTAACGCGGCGGCATGTCCACCGGCGCCGAGGGTCATGTCGACGACCGTCTTCCTTCCTTCCAGGAACCCGACGACCTCGTGCACCATGACCGGATGGTGTGACGCGTCGGCCACGTCAACCGATGTGACCTGCGAGGAGTCCGAGTCCTATCGAGGCGAGCACGGTGAGCGCCGCCATGGCGATCAAGGACAGGCTCTGTCGGACCTCGGTCCCGAGCTTGTTGGGATTCATGCGTTCCTCCTTGGGTCGAGGTCGCCGGCCTGATAGGCGGAGGCGTACCGATCCGTGTAGCGGTCGTAGGCGTCGCGGTCCCAGATCTCCATCCGGTCCCGGACGCCTAGCACCACCACGTCTTTGTCGATGCCGACGAGCTCACGCAGCCGTTGCGGGATCGTCACACGGCCCTGCCCATCGACCTTCGCCTCATCCGAGGAGCCGAAGAACAATCGTGCGTACGCGCGTCCGTCCGCGTCGGAAAGGGGTGAGGAGGCGACCTCGTCGGACCGCCGCTCCCATTCGGCCCTGGGGAAGCAGAACAGGCAGCCGTCCTGGCCGATCGTCAACCAGAACCCCTCCGCGAACGCCTCGCGGAACCGTGCCGGCAACGAGACCCTGCCCTTGGGGTCGAGCTGATAGCTATGCGTGCCGAGAAGTTCGGCCACGCCCCCTCCCCTTTCCTCCACTTTGGTCCACTGTTATGCCACTATCACTCCACCACGTCAACAGCGGACGGGGAAAATGGCGGAGCGGAGGGGGATTCGGTTGATCAGGTATCGGCCGACGCGGAGGATAGGTCCGCGGAGCGGTTCAGGTCAGGTAGGTATCCCACCCCGGCTCGAGGCGGCCGAGGGTCAGCCGGAACCCATCGGTCGGGGCGAACGGACGGCGCGCGAGATGGAACCCAGCCTCTTGCGGCGTACGGTTCTCCTTCTTGGCGTTGCAGCGCCGGCACGACGCCACCACGTTCTCCCAGCTGTGGGTTCCACCTCGCGAGCGCGGAACCACGTGATCGAGGTTCTCCGCCGGGGCGGTGCAGTACTGACACGCCCAGTCATCACGGGCGAAGACGGCGCGACGCGTGAGCGGTGCGTGCGGCCGGTACGGCACCCGAACGTACCGACGGAGGCGTACGACCGACGGTGCCTCCATCGAGATCGTCGCGGAGCGGAACACCATGCCGTTCGTGGCCACCACCTCCGCCTTGTCCTTCAGCACGAGGACGACCGCCCGTCTCGCCGGCACGACCGCGAGCGGTGCGTCCGAGGCATTCAGGACCAACGCACGACCCATCAGAGCAGTGTAGCGGCCCACCCCGTTCGAACGGAGCGGTGCTTGCATCGCGTTCGAACGGAGCGGTGCTTGCATCACGTGAATCACAAGCATGTAATCTTGCGCAGGACACGACGGGTCGGCTCGGGCGAGATGCCCGGGAGTTGCGAACAGGGGCCGCGCGGGGCGTCCGCCGCCCGAGCCGGTCCGTCGTCCTTCCGGATCCCGTTCCCTCCTCCCCCGGGGATGGGATCCCTCTCGGAGACTGCGACGTTCGGGGAATGCGCGGTCGTCCCCCACGGGATGACCCGTGAAAGCCGCTCGACGGGAACCGTGAAGGGGTGCTGGCCGTAAGATGATGCACGTCCTGGCCGGGAGGTGGAGCGGTTGGAGGTACGGCAGCGCCCTCAGGAATGGCACCGGTTCGCCGCGCGCTTCCACGAGATCGAAGCGAACGTCGAACGGGTCGTGCGCGGCAAACATCGAGAGATCCGCCTCGCCATCATCGCGCTCGTCGCAGAGGGACACCTGCTGATCGAGGACGTCCCCGGTGTGGGTAAGACGATGCTCGCCAAGGCCGTCGCCCGTTCGATCGACTGCTCGTTCCGCCGGCTCCAGTTCACCCCCGACATGCTGCCGACGGACGTGACCGGTGTGAACGTGTTCAACCAGGAACACGGAGACTTCGAGTTCAGACCCGGAGCTATCTTCGCGAACATCGTGCTGGGCGACGAGATCAACCGGGCGAGCCCGAAGACGCAGTCCGCGCTCCTCGAGTGCATGGAGGAGCGGCAGGTCACCGTCGACACGCAGACGCATCCGCTGGGAACGCCCTTCATGGTGATCGCCACGCAGAACCCGATCGAACACGAGGGCACGTACCCGCTGCCGGAGGCGCAACTCGATCGGTTCATGCTCCGCCTGTCGATCGGCTATCCCACGAGCGACGTCGAGGCCGAGATCCTCGCGAGCCACAGCGCCGGCACCCCGCTCACCGATATCGGCCCGGTCACGGACGCCCCCGGCGTGGCCGAGATGATCGAGCAAGCCCAGCAGGTGCACGTCGCCCCCGCGATCAGGCGCTACATCGTGGACCTCGTGGAGGCGACGCGCCATCACTCCGACATGTACCTCGGAGCGAGCCCGCGGGCGTCGATCATGGTCCTGCGTGCGTCCCGCGCCATGGCTGCGGCGGAGGAGCGCGACTACGTGATCCCCGACGACGTCAAAGCTCTGGCCGTCCCGGCGCTCGCGCACCGTGTGATCGTCACGGCGGACGCGGTCATGAGCGGCCGTTCGCCCGAAGTGGTCCTGCAGGAGATCCTCGCCGACGTACCGGTCCCGGTGTCGGAGGACCAGTGACCCCGTCCGGCCGGGGGGCCGCGGTCCTCTTCGCCGGTCTCGCCATGTGGCTCGCCGCCCGGGTCATCGGTTCTCCGGGCCTGGAGGTCATCGCTATCGGCCTCGTGTCGCTCCCGATCATCGCCGCGCTCTTCGTTCGACGAAGCCAGCAGCGGATCGGCATCCGGCGCAGTCTCTCCGACGTCCGCGTGACCCCGGGGACGCGCGTGGACGTTCAGATCGACGTTGAGAACCGGGCTCCGACGCCGACATCGTTCCTCATGCTGGAGGATCGTTTGCCCTCGACGCTCGGCCGCCCCGCCCGTCTTGTCGTTTCGGGTATCCACGGACGGGGCACCCAGCGGGTCTCGTACACGATCCTCCCTCAGGTCCGAGGGCGCTACCGGCTCGGGCCGCTCGTCGTGGACGTCTCGGATCCGTTCGCGCTGATCCGCCAACATCTGGAATTCGACGAACGGGAGGAGCTGCTGGTCACCCCTGAGATCGAGGATCTGTCGACCGCTCCTGATGCCGCGCTCGGTCCAAACATCGGGGCCTCGCGCACACGCAACCTGTTCCGCTCCGGGGAGGACTACTACACGATGCGCCAGTATCAGGAGGGAGACGATCTCCGCCGCATCCACTGGCCGAGCGTGGCCCGGACAGGATCCTTGATGATCCGTCAGGACGAGTCATCGCGCCGAGCGAGCGGCTTCCTGTTCTTGGACACTCGGGAAGGCAGTCTCGGGAAGTCCCACGGTCCCGCGTTCGAGCGAGCGGTTTCCGTGGCGGCGACGCTCGGATCGATGCTTGCTCGTGGTGGCTTCTCCTTGTGGCTCGCGACGGCGGATACCCAGCTCGCGGCGCTCTCAGAAGATCGGTTCCTGGACGTTCTGGCGGGTATCACGCACTCCCACGCCCGATCCCTTGGTTCCTCGCTCGCGAACCTGCGTGCGCACGCCTCCGGAGATGCCACGTTCATCTTCGTAGGCGCCCCGCCACTGCCCGGCGAGACCAACAGCGTGATCCGGAGCGGGGGTGCGTTCGGGCCCAAACTCGCCGTCTTCGTCTTTCCCGTCGACCCGAACGCCTTGCCACCAGAGCGGCAAGCTCAACTGGAGGGGCGAGCCACGCAGGCGCGCCTTGCCCTGACCCGCGCCGGGTGGGACTGCATCGTGCTTGCCCCGTCCCAGCACCTGAAGGACCGATGGCACACCCCCAGAGAACGCCTCCGCGTACACAGCGGCTGACAGCGCTCACGGCCACGGCGATCGTGGCTGTGGCAACCGCGCTCGCCTTCGGCCGGGTGTTCGCTGGTCACGCGAGCACGTGGGAGTTCATGGGCGTCGCGCTCGCATCAGCGGCCGTGGCGAGTGCCCTCGAGCGACGCAACCTCCTGGCGGCGACCCTGATGTCGGCCGCGCTCTTGTTTGTGGCCGTTGGCCTGATCGTGTTCCCCACGACGACCTGGCACGGTCTTCCGACGCTCGAAACGCTGCGTCACACGATCGATGCCTCGCGATCGATCGGCGAACAGGCCCGTGTGCAGATCGCCCCGACGGTTCCGCTGAAGCCGCTGCTCCTCGCGGGCGTCGTCGCCGTTTGGGCCGCGATGTTCTCGTGCCACGCGCTCGCGTTCCGCGCGGGCAGCCCACTCCTGGCCCTCCTGCCTCCACTCGCCCTCCTCACGTTCGCCGACACCGTGCTGGAGGAGCTGATCAAGCCGCAGTACGGGGTGGTATTCCTGCTGGGGGCGCTGGCCGTGGTGTTCGCCGACGCGCTGCGACGGGTGCAGGGCTGGGGGCCGGTGTGGGTCGGGGTGGGCTCGCGAGCGAGGCTCGAGTCCACCGCCGGCAGGGGAGCCAGGCGAGTCGCCGTGGCCGCGGTCGCGGCAGCGGCCCTCGCGCCTATCTTCGTGCCCGGCTTCGGCTCGAAAGCCATCCTCGACATCAACGCCAACTCGTCGGGGAGCCACATCCGGATCGATCCGTTGGTCTCGATCCGGGCAGCGCTCGCGAAGGACGACCCCGTTGAGGTGTTCCAAGTGTCATCCAACGCGCCCTCCTATTGGCGGATGGTGTCACTCCCCACGTTCGACGGCGCGGGCTGGAAGCCCGATATCCGGATCGAGGGGGAGCCCATCACGTCGGAAACGAACCTGCCCGCCGGGCCCTCGGATGCGGTGGCTGCTCTGACGATCGAACAGGTTTTCCAGGTATCGAGAGGGATCGACCTGGATCTCCCTTGGCTTCCCGCGGCCTATCTCCCCCGACGCATCGACGCACCCACCCTGCGGATCCACTTCGACCCGGCGGACGGGGCGGCGACCCTTGACGCGGGATTGCCTGGCGGGACCGTCTACCACGTCACGTCCGTCGTCCCTCAACCCACGCCCGAGCAACTGGCTGTCGAGACGATCGCCACCGGCGCGGTGACCCGCTACACGTCCCTCCCATCCGACACGCTCGCCGAGATCCGTCCCCTCGCCGAGCGGTGGACCGAGGGAGCGACCAACGACTACGAACGGGTGTTGATGATCCAGGACCACCTACGCGATACGTCCGAGTTCACGTACGACAAGACGGTCCCGGCACGCGACGACACGTTCACGCTCCTGCAATTCCTGACCGTGACGAAGGCTGGATTCTGTCAACAGTTCTCGAGCGCCATGGCCGTGATGCTCCGCAGCCTCGGCATCCCCTCCCGCGTAGCGGTGGGGTTCACCGCGGGGCGATACGACCCAGACACCGGCACCCGCACGGTGACGACGGCGGAGGAGCACAGTTGGGTCGAAGTACTGTCTCCGACCTACGGGTGGTTGACGTTCGACCCCACGCCGGGCAGGACGAGCCCAACCGCGGCGACGTACTCGAACCCGAGCGTCGTGTGTCCACCAGGGACAACCGGTTGCCTTCCCTCGGCCCCTGAAGGCGGAACGGCGGCGGTGGGCGGGAAGACGGGAGACCTGAGCAGCCTGCCGCACGCGTTGCTCGATGCGATCGGGCGGGAGAGGATCCAGATCGGAAGCCGGTTCGGCCCTCTCCCGGGCCGCGACGTTGCTGGCGACCCGCCCCCCTCGAGGTCGCTCACCCGCACCGTGCTCGTGCTCCTCGCGGCCTTCTCGGTCATCGCGGCACTGGTGATCCCACCGGCTAGGGCGCTGCGCAGAAGGGTGCGCATCCGGAAGCAGGCCGGGCGGCCGCGCGGGCTCATCCTCGCGACCTACGACCTGTTCACCGAGCGTGCCGCCGATCTTGGGTACGCGCGGTTTGCGGGGGAGACCTTGGACGAGTATCAGCGCCGACTCGCGGCGGTCGGGGCCCTCCCGGAGGGTCGCCTCGACCGTCTGACCTCGATCGCCGTCCACGCGGCCTACGGCGCAGACGATCCGATACCCGACGAGGTCGACGAGGCATCCGACGCGGCCCAGGCGGCGATCCGCGACCTGCGTCGGAAGGCCGGCATGGGGCGTCGGATCACTGGGCAGTACCGGATCAGACGGTAGGTGACGCTCAGGTTCCTGTGGCCGTGTGGGCCGCGGCCTCACGCAGCGCCCGCACGAACTTCTCGCGATCCTCGCTGAACTGCGAGACGTTCGTCCTTACGCTGGAGGCGATGTCGTCGATCGCGATGAAGAAGGCCATCTGCCCCTCCCGGAGCGCATCGATCACCTCGCCGTCACGACGACAGATCTTGAAGATGCTCTGACCATCGGTCACGAGCTTCACCTCGGAGAGGTGCCGATCGAGGCCGGCCTTCGTGTTGAGGAACGCCCATGCACGGCGCACGCGCTGCAGCGACATGCCGCCGTCGAGTAGCGACTTCACGACGCGGAGCGCGACCAGGTCCCGGAACGAATAGAGACGCGGGACACCGGGACGACCCCCCGTTCCCTGAACGGTCGGTTGCACCAGTCCGATCTGATCCCAGTAACGAAGCTGCCTCGGCGTGCAACTCGTGAATTTGCTTGCCTGGTGAGCCGTGAACCCCTCCATGGACGCGCGCCCTTTCGACAACCTCGCCTGCCACACCATCAGCCGCATCCGCGCGATCCGTCACCTCGAGACATCAACCTCGAGTGCACGCTCACGCGCCCGGGGGAAGGGGCCCCTTTGTACAGCAGCGCGCGGAGCGGTGGCAAGCGCTGAGGTCAAAGACCACGACGAATCATCCGGACGGGCTAGTCGCGATCGGTGCCGGATGGATCAGGTCTGCGGGGGTTCGCTCGGGGGGACCTGTCGCCGAGCGAATCGAGCGGCGACGCGGCCGAGCAATCCCGTGAGCGTCAGTCGACCTGATGCCTGCATCTCCCTGATCTGATCCCGGCCGAGCTGCCCGAGGTACCGGTAGATCAACAGAGCCGACAAGACCATGATCACGAACCCCGCGGCGGCGGCCAATGGATTGACGACGAATAGCAGCAGCAGCAGCACGCCGACGACGAACGCGAGAGCGGCGAAGCGGATACGCCTCGCCAGATGCGTGTAGAGGTCGGTGCTCCCGACCTGTTCGACCAAGCGTGGATCCTCCTCAGCGAGGCGTTTCTCGATCTCTTCGAGGATCCGTTGTTCGTGCTCGCTCAGTGGCATCGGGTTTCCCTACCTGGGGCCGCGGGGATCGACCATGGTTCGATTATAGGGAGGCTTACGACAGCGGGAAGGCCCGTGAGCCGATGCTCTCGATCTAAAGGGCCCCGTCACCGGTCTCGGTCCCGCTCGATGAGAGAGGCCGGACGGGCGGCGCCGCGGCCGAACCGCCGCTCGATCCGGTCGAGGGTCCGCTCGACGTCCCCCCAGCGCTCACCGTGCAGCAGGGCGAGTTGCTCGGCGCCGGCCGGCACCAGTCCGGTGGCCTGGACGCCCAACAGGCGGATCCGTCGGCGCTCCCCCGGGAGCGCCCGGTAGAGCCCGGCAACGACCCGGTAGAGATCCGCGCCGATCTCCGTGGCGTCGGGGAGCGTCCGCGACCGGGTGAGCGTCTGGAAATTCGCCAGGCGGGCCTTGAGGACCACCGTTCGAGCTCGGTAGCCGTCCTCGCGGAGTCGGGCGGCCACCCGCCCCGACAGGTCAAGCAGCTCGCGGAGGATCTCGACGTCGTCGTCCAGATCACGCTCGAACGTCTCCTCGTGGCTGACGGACTTGGGTGGCTCATAGGGGATCACGTCTCGCGGGTCGATCCCGTTCGCGAGCTCCCAGAGGTGACGCGCCGACGCATCTCCGAGCACACGCTTCAGGATCGACTCCGGCGTCCGGCCCAGATCCCCGATCGTGCGGATGCCCAGCCGCCCGAGCGTCTCGCCGGTCTTCTCCCCCACCCCCCAGAGCCGACCGACCGGCAGCGGCTCCAGGAACGACACCACATCGTCGACCTTGACGTGCAGCAGCCCGTCGGGCTTGCATCCGTCCGACGCGAGCTTCGCGATGAACTTCGAGGGCGCGACGCCGATCGAGCACGTCACCCCGACCTCGCGCGCGACGTCCGCGCGGATCTTCGCCGCGATCTCGACCGGCGAGCCGAACAACATCGTCGCGCCCACGACGTCGAGGAACGCCTCATCGAGCGAGATCGGCTCGACGAGCGGCGTATGAGCCAGAAGCACCTCGCGGAAGCGGTTCGAGTGGGCGCGGTACGCTTCGAAGTCCGCCTTCACGAAGACGATGTCGGGACAGAGGCGCCGCGCGCGGACGGCCGGCATCGCGGAGCGGACGCCGAACTTCCGGGCCTCGTAGGACGCCGAGGCGACCACGCCGCGCGCCCCGGGTCCCCCGACGACGACCGGCTTGCCGGCGAGCGACGGATCCTTCAGCACCTCGACGGACGCGTAGAACGCATCCAGGTCCGCATGAAGGATCGGCTCGGGTGGTCTCACGACGCGGTCGCTCATCCCGCCGAGCCGGGGCTCGCATGCCAGAGGCGACGAGACGGGAGCGCGGGCTCGGTGCGTTCCGTCCCCATCGCCTCCTGCAAGCGTCCCTCTCCTCGCGCGCGATGCAGCGCGGTGAGGTCCCAGACCTCCTCGGCGATGATACTCACGCCATTCACGCCGGTTCGCCGGAGCTCGCCCCACACCGCCATCGCGTAGGCATGGAAGACGGTCTTCGCGACCTTCGGCTGGACCGACTCGAACACCGTGACCTCGATCGGGCCGGTCGCGTCGTCGAGCGTCAGGAAGATGATGCGCTGGCCGCTGCGGATCGCGGGCGTCTGCGAGGCGACCTTCACGCCGGCGACCATCAGGCGCTCGCCGCCGCGGTGATGGTGCAGGTCCTTCGTCCGGGTCACTCCCAGGTCGGCCAGGAGTGGCTCGAAGAAGCTCACGATGTGCCGGGAGGCGTCCAGGCCGAGCACCTCCAGCTCGGCGCGCACGACCTCAGCGTCGGAGTAGTCGGCGAACCGGTGCGACGGGACGGCGGCGTCGGCGAGCGTGAGCTGGTCGCCCTCGCGTTCCGGCGCAGCGGTCATCGCCGTGAACAGGTGGGTCCGGCGGTTCGCATCCGGCTGACCGGCACCCAGCCGGTCGAACGCCCCGGCGTGCGCCAGCGCCTCCGTCACCGGCCGCGAGACCTGTGTTCGCCGGAGGAAATCTCCCACGTCACGGAACGGACGATCGGCCCGGGCCTGCAGGATCGACCGGATCTCGGCGTCGTTGATGCCGTGGACGTCTTGCAGCGCGAGCCGGATGCCGAACGTGCCGTCGTCGGTCTCCTCGGCCACGTACTCGGGTTCGCTTCGGTTCACGTCCAAGGGGAGGATGGGGATACCGTGCTGGCGGGCGTCCTCCAGGAGCAGCCGGCGCGGGTACATCCCCGGGTCGTGCGTGAGGATCCCGGCCAGGAACTGCGCGGGGTAATGCGTCTTCAGCCATGCCGACTGGTACGTCGGGACCGCGAACGCCGCCGCGTGCGCCTTGCAGAACCCGAAGCTCGCGAACTCCGCCACGGCGCTCCACGTCTTCTCCGCGGCGGTCCGGTCCACGCCGCGAGCGATCGCTCGCCGGAGGAATCCGGCGCGGAACCCGGGCAGCAGGTCCTCGCGGTCGAGGTTCCGGCGGATGTGGTCGGCGTAGGTCAGGTCGTAGCCGGCGAGCGCCGCGAGCGTCCGGATCACCTGTTCGTGGTAGACGATCACGCCGAACGTCTCCTTGAGCGCCGGCCGCAGATCCGGATGGATGTAGACCGGCCTCTCCATCCCCATCCGACGTCGTAGGTAGGGCTGGATCATGTCGGACTTCACCGGACCGGGACGGAAGAGCGAGATGTCGACGATCAGATCCGCCCACCGGGTGGGCTGGAGCTTCTGCAGCAGCTCGCGCTGGCCGGGCGATTCGATCTGGAAACAGCCGAGCGTGTCGGAGGCGCGGATCCGCTCGAACGTGGGCTCGTCGTCGAGCGGGATCCGGTCCAGGTCGACCTTCTCCCCCGTCGTGCGCGCGATCTCGTCCAGTGCATGACGCATCGACGAAAGCATGCGGATGCCCAGCACGTCGAGCTTCAGATAGCCGAGCAGCTCGACGTCGTCCTTGTCGGCCTGGATCATCCGATGGCCGTTCGCGCTCCGCTCGAGCGGAACGCGTTCCACTAGCTCGTGGTTCGATAACACGATCCCGCACGGATGCAGCGCGATGTGGCGCGGGAAGCCGTCCAGCCGTTCGGCCACGCGGAACAGCAGCTCGAGCTGCGGCATCGGCAGGTTGATACCGTAGAGCTCCGGCAGGCGCTCGACCGCCTCGCGCAGGTGACGCGCCGAGATATGCGGGAACGCTTTCGCCACGACCCCCAGCTCGGCGTCGGGCAGGCCGAGCGCCTTGCCCACCTCGCGGACGGCCGAGCGCGCCCGGTACGTGTCGATCATGGCGACGCAGGCCGCGCGGTCGTCGCCGTGACGCGACAACACCATGTCGTAGACGTCCTCACGCCGCGCCGACTCCACATCGATGTCGATGTCGGGCGGCTCGTCGCGCATCGGGTTCATGAACCGCTCGAACGCCAGGTCGTGTCGGACCGCGTCGACGTCGGAGATGCCGGTCAGGTAGCAGACGAGCGAGCCCGCCGCCGAGCCGCGGCACGCGCAGCGGATCCCCATCGCCTTGATGTCCGCGACGATGTCGGCGACGGTCAGGAAGTACGCGGCGAACCCCTGCCGGTGGATCATCGCGAGCTCGTGGTCCAGCCGGTCCGTGACCTCGGTGGTGGCCTCCATCCCGCGGTCCTCGATCCCGCGCCAGCAGCGCTCGGCGAGGACCGACGTGGCGGAGCGGCTCGTCGGCACCGGGAAGTCCGGGAAGTGCACGCGCTTCAACCCGAGGTCGAACGTGCAGCGGTCGGCGATCTCAAGCGTCGCGTCGCAGAGGTCCGGCCGCTCGGCGAACAGTGCGCGCATCTCGGGCGCCGGCTTCAGCCACCCCTCGGCGTTCTGGCGGCTGACGTGGTTCGACGCGATCGGGACGATCGCCCGCATGCACTCGAGCGCGTCGGCCAGGAACGCGTCCTCGGACACCAGGTAGCGGACGGGATTCGTCGCGACGGCGCGCACGTCGAGCGCCTGCGAGAACCGAAGCATCGCGCGGATCTCGTCGTGGGAGCCGGGCTCCATGCGGTGCTCGACGGCGGCGAAGCAGCGAGCGGCGCCGAACGCCTCGCGGAACGGGCCACCTGCCTGACGGGCGGCGTCCGTTGCGCCGGCGACGGCCAGGCGACCGGGCGCCGAGCGCGGACCTAGGAGCGCGATCAGCCCGGCGGCGTGCGCGCAGATCTGGGTCGCAGTGAGCGACGGGCTGCTGCGCTCGCCGAGCATGTGGGCGTCGGTGATCAGGCGGCAGAGGTTCGCATAGCCGGTGTCGTTCTGGGCGAGGAGCACCACGTGACCGGGTGGCTCCGGGGCTCGCCGCGCCGGTCGCCTTCCCGAAGCCAAGCCCGACCGTCGCGGCGGGCCCTCCGCCGTACCGTCCTCAGGCGTTGCTCCCGGACCTCTGATGGTTAGCGAGGCGCCGAGGAGCGGCTGCACACCCTCGTGCTCGCAGGCCTTCACGAAGCGCGCGGCGCCGTAGAGGCCGTCGCGGTCGGTGATCACGACGGCGGGCATGTGGAGCTCCGCGGCGCGGCTCACGAGCTGCTCGGGGGTGAAGGCGCCCTCCTTCAGGGAGAAGCATGACCGGACGTCCAGGTGCGCGAAGGAGGAGGTTGTGACCACTGTCTACATCTCAGTCCCAGAGGCGTTCCATGTGCCAGGCGTTGCGCTTGAGGTCGTGGTAGAGGTCCCAGACCGCGCCGCCCCTGGCCTCGACGCGCCAGTACTCGCGGTCCCGGCCGTCGGCCCACCAGCGACCTTCGATCCGCCACCGGCCGATCACGTCGACCACCTGGTAGCGCCGGCCGCGCCAGACGAAGACCGCAGGCATCCCCGCATCCCGTTCCACCTGGACGTCCTCGTCGTAACGCTTCGACACCCGCTCCGCCTGACTCCTCAGCCCTCCCCAGGGAATCGAACGTATGTTCGAGGGGGGGATGAATCTACTCCCGAGCTCCGACAGCCGTCAAGACGAGGTTCGGACGCTCGGGGTACGGTCGCGCCGTGTGGGAGCCGGGCGAGCCGATCGTGATCCGGGAGACCTGGGGCGGTCAGGTCTTCGAGGCCCGACCGGCGTCCGTCGTCTGGGATCTGCCCCGCCAGACGACGCTGTACGTGGCGCCGCTCGTCCGCTGCGGTGTGGCGATAGACGAAGCGAACGTGGAGCTGCGCTTCCCCGACCGGCCCTGGCACCTGCACGTCCGCGAGCGAGGCGACTTCGGGGTGCTGTCGTTCGCGTGGCCTGATACGCCGTACTCGGTGTTGCTGCTCTACGAGCCCGACGGATCGCCGCGCGGCTGGTACGTGAACCTCCAGACGCCGCTCGCTCGAACGTCGATCGGGTTCGACACGGTCGATCACCTGCTCGATGTCCTGATCCCGATGGACCGGTCGTCCTGGACGTGGAAGGACGAGGACGAGCTCGCCGAGGCGATCGCGCTCGGCCTGTTCACCGAGGACGACACCGTGGCGCTCCGCTACTGGGGCGAGCGCGCGGTCGAACACGTCCTGCTGCGGCTGCCGCCGTTCGACGAACCCTGGGAGGACTGGCGCCCCGATCCCTCGTGGGCTCCCGAGCTCCCGCCCGGGTGGGACGTCGTCTGAGCGACTAGGCTGCGAACTTCACCCGATCTCGAAGGAGTCGAGTATGAGCGACGTACCCGGCGGTCCCACGCCGCCACCCCCGCCGCCACCACCGCCGATGATGGGGGGGCCGCAGGGAGGCATCCCTCCGAAGACGCTCGGCGATATCCTCACGGCGGCCTTCAACATCTACAAGGCGAACGCTTCGAAGCTCCTGGTGATCGTGGCGATCGTCGTAGTGCCGCTCACGTTCATCAGCTCTCTCCTGACAGATGTCGCGCTCGCTCCGGGAACGACACGGGGTGTCGTTGACTCGCGAGACATCGTCATGGCCGTGTTCGTCGGCTCGATCGGCGCCGCGATCTCGGTCATCATCTGGGCCCTCCTCCAGGCCGCCATCCTTCGCGCGGCGGCGCAGGCGACGATCGGCGACCCCGTCGACACGGAAGCGAGCTACCGGTACGGGTTCAAGCGACTCGGGAGCGTGATCCTCGTTTCGTTGCTCGTGGGTCTGGCCGTCTTGGGTGGGCTCATCTTGCTCATCATCCCCGGCCTCATCTTCGCCGTGATGTTGAGCGTCGCGGTTCCTGCGCTCGTGGTCGAGAACCGTCGCGGCACCGAGGCGATGGGCCGCTCGTGGAACCTCGTGAAGGGACACTTCTGGCACGCGGTCGGCGTGATCCTCGTCGCCGGGATCATCACGGGGGTGATCGGCGGCATCATCGGAGCCATCGGTGGGACCGCCTGGTTCACGCGCTGGATCTTCACCGCGATCGCCACCGTCATCACGGCGCCCTACTCGTCCCTCGTTCTGGTGCTCCTGTACCTCGATCTGCGGGCGCGGAGCGAGGCGCTGTCGGCAGGCACCCTGCGCTCCGAACTGGCCTCGAGCGCGTGAGTGCGCAACCCACAGAGATCGCGGATCTCAGCGTCGTTCGGACGCGCTTCCCGGCGCTCTCACGCACCGACGTGGACGGCCTGCCCGTCGTCTACGCCGACGCGCCCGGTGGCTCGCAGGTTCCGCAGACGGTGATCGACGCGATCGCGGATCACCTGCGTAGCGGCATCTCGAACACGCACGGGGCGTTCGCCGCGAGCGAGGAGACGGACGCGCTCATCACCTCCGCTCGCGACGCCGCCGCCGACATGACCGGCGCCGATCCTGGTGAGATCGTGTTCGGCCCGAACGCCACCACGTTGCTGCTGCACCTGTCCCGATCGTTCGGGCGAACCATCGGTCCCGGTGACGAGGTCGTCGTCACGCGGCTCGACCACGACGCGAACGTGCGGCCGTGGGTGCTCGCCGCCGGCGATGCCGGCGCCACGGTGCGTTGGGTCGACATCCGCGACGACGACGTCACGCTCGACCTGGACTCGTTCGATGCGGCACTCTCCGATCGAACGCGGCTGGTCGCGTTCACGCTTGCCTCGAACGCGGTCGGGACGATCCCGCCGGCTGTCGAGCTGATCCGGCGCGTGCACGAGGTCGGCGC
Organism: uncultured Actinomycetes bacterium; assembly: GCA_963695975.1. Classification (GTDB taxonomy): domain Bacteria; phylum Actinomycetota; class UBA4738; order UBA4738; family HRBIN12; genus JBBQVZ01. The sequence goes on from CAVOIB010000010.1 coordinate 191,155, forward strand.
GCTCGCCGCCGTCGACGGCGTCCACATGGCTCAGCACCGGTCGCTCGATCTCCATCGGCTCGACGCCGACGTCCTCGCGTGCTCGCCGTACAAGTTCTTCGGGCCCCACCTCGGCGTGCTCGCGGTTCGCCGCGAGCTGCTCGAGGAGTGGCCGCCCTACAAGCTCCGCCCCGCGCCGGACTCCGCGCCCGAGCGCTGGGAAACCGGCACGCAGAACCATGAAGGTCTCGCCGGGATGACGGCCGCCATCGACTACTTGGCCGACGTCGGACGCACGTTCGGCGACCCTCAGAGCGATGGGCGGCGCGCCGCGCTTGCAGCCGCATTCGACGCGATCGGACGTCACGAACGAGCGCTCGCCCTGCGGTTCCTCGAGGGCATCGCGCGTTTACCCCAGATCAGGCTGTGGGGCGTGGGCGACCCGGCGCGCCTCGATGAGCGCACGCCGACGTTCGCGATCCGCGTGGGAGACCAGGACCCGCTGAAGACGGCGAGCGAGCTCGGGAGGCGCGGGATCTACGTATGGGACGGCCACTACTACGCGATCACCGTGATGGAGCGGCTCGGGCTGCTCGACACGGGAGGTGCGGTGCGGGTCGGGTTCTGCCACTACCACTCGGCCGGAGACGTCGACAGGGTGCTACAAGCTCTCGACGACGTGTCGTAGGGCCGAAGCTCGCCCAGGCGGCCACCGGTACAATCCCGGCGGATTCCCCATCTTCGAACGGAGCACGACCATGCGCATCCTGATCCTCGGCGGTGACGGCTACCTCGGGTGGCCAACCGCGATGCGGTTCTCCAACCGTGGCCACGAGGTCCACGTCGTCGACGACTACCTCCGCCGCCGCGCCCATACCGAGGCAGGCACCGACTCGCTCACCCCGATCCTCGCGAGCCTTCCTGAACGCGTCGCCGCTTGGAAGGACGTGACCGGCAAGGAGATCGGTATCACCGAGGGCGACCTGTGTGACTGGGTGGTGACCGAGGCCGTGTTCAAGGAGTTCCGCCCGGACGCGGTCGTGCACTACGGCGAGATGCCGTCGGCGCCGTACTCCATGAAGGACCGCGAGCACGCGGTCTTCACCCAGACGAACAACGTGGTGAACACGCTGAACGTGCTCTTCGCGATCGAGGCGTTCGCCCCCGATTGTCACCTGGTGAAACTCGGCACGATGGGCGAGTACGGGACGCCGAACATCGACATCGAAGAGGGCTACCTGGAGATCAACCACAACGGGCGGTCGGACTATCTCCCCTTCCCGAAGCTCCCGGGCAGCTACTACCACCTGTCGAAGGTGCATGACTCGCACAACATCCACTTCGCATGTCGCGTGCGCGGGTTGCGGGCGACGGACCTCAACCAGGGCGTCGTCTACGGCATCGAGACCGAGGAGACGGCGCTCGACGACCGGCTCCTCACGCGGTTCGACTACGACGACGTCTTCGGGACCGCGCTGAACCGCTTCTGCGTGCAGGCGGTGATCGGCCACCCCCTCACCGTCTACGGGAAGGGCGGGCAAACCCGCGGGTACCTGAACATCGTCGACACGCTGCGCTGCGTCGAGCTCGCCGTGCTCCATCCCGCGGAACCGGGTGAGTTCCGTGTCTTCAATCAGTTCACCGAGCAGTTCTCCGTGCTCCAGCTCGCCGAGCACGTGCAGAAGGCCGGCGCGGATGTGGGACTGGATGTCATCGTGCAGTCGATCGACAATCCTCGCGTCGAGCTCGAGGAGCACTATTACCGGGCGGTGCACACGAAGCTCCTCGACCTCGGGCTCGAGCCGCACCTGCTCTCGGACGCATTGGTCGAGTCGATGTTCGCGGCGATCGAACGTCACCGGGGTCGCGTGAGCCTGGAGCACATCCTGCCGCGGGATCGGTGGCGCCCGGGCGTGGGCGCACCCAGCGCGTAACCGCCCATGCCGGCGCTCCGGATCCTCGGTGGCATCCTGGCGCTCGCGTATCTCATCTTGGCGGTCCGCCGGTACCGTCGCCGACAGATCAGCCGCCTGAACCTGATCATCTCGTGCGTGCTCGCGATCGTCGTCGTGCTCCTGGCGCTCGCGCCTTCGCTCTTCAACCCGATCTTCACGCGGTTCAACTTCGGGCCCGGCAACGATCGCCGGCTGATCTTCGTCCTGATGGTGGCGGTCCTGGTCCTGTTCGGCCTCGTGCTCCGTGTACAGTCCATCTCCGACGTCAACGAGCGATCCATCCGGCTGCTCGTCGAGGCGTTGGGGCAGGAGCGGTTCGACTGGGAACGCGTCGCCGCGCTCCCCGAAGGGCCAAGGCTCGTGACGGTCTCGCCCGCGTTCAACGAAGCGGAGAACGTGGCTGCCGTGATCCGGGCGATGCCGCACGACGTCGAGGGCTACCGGGTCGTGCCCGTCGTGGTGAGCGACGGCTCAGAAGACGGGACGGCGGCGGTCGCGCGGGAGGCCGGCGCCTTCGTGGCCGAACTCCCTATCCGCCGCGGCGGCGGCCTCGCGCTGCGGGTCGGCTACGACGTGGCCCTACGGATGGGCGCCGACATCGTCGTGACGCTCGACGCGGACGGCCAGCATCTGCCGGAGGAACTCGACGTGATGATCGGCCCAATCGTCCGTGGCGAGGCGGACTACGTGAACGGCTCACGACTGCTGGGCGAGTTCGAGAAGGAGAGCACGATCCGCCATCTGGGCGTGCACTTCTTCTCACGCGTCGTGACGATCCTCACCGGTACCCGCGTCACGGACATCTCGAGCGGCTACCGCGCCGCGCGTGCCGACCTGCTCCGCGACCTGGTGCTCGAGCAGGATCAGTTCTGGACGAGCGAGATCCTGATCGAAGCGCTCCGTCACCGCGCCAAGATCGCTGAGGTTCCGGTCACGATCCTCGCCCGCAAGGGCGGCAAGTCCAAGAAGCCGAAGTCCCTGAAGTACGGCTGGAACTTCTCTAAGGTCATCATCCAGACCTGGCTTCGCTGAGCGAGGCCGCCACCAGGCCTGCGACCCGGGCGTTGTCCTCGAGGAGCGCGAGGTTCGCCTGGAGGCTCCGGCCGCCGGTCAGCTCGGCGACCGCGGCGAGCAGGAACGGCGTGCGAGCCTTGCCATGCACACCCTCTCGCTCGGCCCTCCTCTCCGCCTCACGCACGGCTCCCGCGATCTCTTCGGTATCCATGGCGTACTCGCCGGGGACCGGGTTGCACAGGAGCACGGTCGATGCGATGTCGAGCTCCTCCCGTGCGCGCGCGATCTCCGCGGCCTCGGCCGGGGTGTTCACACGGTGCTCCAGCTCCACCGGCGCCTCGCGCGCCAGGAAGAACGGCAGACGATCCACGCCGTAGCCGACGAGCGCCACACCGAGCTCCTCAAGCTTCTCCGCGGTGGCGGCCGGATCGATGATCGACTTCGGACCCGAGCACACGAGCAGCCCCGGCGTCCGGGCGAGCTCGAGCAGGTCGGCGCTCACGTCCGCGTCGTCGCCCGGGTGGACGCCACCGATGCCGCCCGTCGCCGCGACCGCGATCCCGGCCTTCGCCGCGGCCCAGACGGTCGCGCTCACCGTGGTCGCGCCGAGACCGCGGTTGGCGACCGAGGCCGGATAGTCGCGACGGGCGACCTTGACGGCCACGCCCGGCTCGGCGAAGCGCCGGAGTTCGTGTTCGGAGAGCCCGACCACGAGCATCCCATCAACGACACCGACCCACGCAGGGACCGCGCCCGCGCCCCGGATCGCGCCGCTCATCCGCTCCGCGCACTCCGCATTCTGCGGTGGGGGGAGCCCCTGACCGATCACGCTCGTCTCGAGCGCGACGACGCCGATGCCGTCGCGGAGCGCGGCCCGTACCTCCGGCGCCACGGCGAAGACGTCCGTCAAGACGGGCCCACCTCCGGCCACGTGCTCGAGCTCGCGGCGACCCGCGCGCCGGCGCCGCACGCCCGCCTGAGCGCATCAGCCGGCTCCGCGCCGCGGCCCAGGGCTCCAAGGAGTACGCCGTCGAACGCGTCGCCGGCCCCCGTCGGATCAACCTCTTCGATCGGTTCCGTTCTCATCTCAACGAGCGACCCCTCCAGCGACATCACCGCTCCCTCGGCACCGAGCTTGACGCACGCCAGTCGGAAGCGTTGCCCGAGCCGCCGCGCTGCTTCGGTTCCGTTCGCTCCGGTCAACACCTCGGCCTCCCGGTCGTTCGCGAAGATGGCGTCGGCGCCCGCGTCGACGGTTCGATCGATGAACGCTGCGGCCCCGAACGACTCGACCAGCGGCCACGAGGCCGCGTCGACCCCCGTGAACGGAGCCCGAGAACGACGGAGCCCCTCGAGCGCGACGTCCGTGGTCGGCTCCTGAAGCACGAGATACCCGGAGACGAGGACAGCCTCCGCCTCGAGCACCAAAGGCAGGTCCGCCGGCTCCAGTCGCGCGTTGGCGCCTCGATCCGCGACCATCGACCGCTCGCCGGCCTCGACGACGACGAGCATGGTCCCCGTCGGCGCCTCCCCATCGAAGGTCAGGGCCGGCTCAACCCCTCGCTCGGCGAGCGCCCCCTCCAACAGTCGTCCCGCGAGATCGCCGCCGACGCGTCCGAGCACCCTGGCGCTCGCGCCGTCCCAGGTGGCCCACACGGCGGCGTTCGCCGAGGTCCCCGCGGGCTGCAGCCGGACCCGGCCGTGGACGTCGCCTCCCCGCTTGATGGCGGGCGCTTCGACATGCACGTCGACCATCACGTCGCCCACGGTGATCAGGTCCACGGAGGCAGAGCCTACCGGGGCTCGATCGACGAGCCGGCGGCGGCCTCAGCGGACCACGAGCCGAACGCCCCCCAGAACGGGTCGAGCCCCGGATGTTCGAGCGCCCGTTCGCCACCGCCGTCCACGAGCAGACGGCCGGCGGCTGGGTCCGTGACCTCCCCCACGATCGCCGCGTCGATCCCATCCCCCGCAAGCGCTTCGACGTACGCGCGCGCGCGGTGCGCGACGACGGTCGCGATCAATGTTCCCTCAGAGATCGACGTGTAGGGATCGATCCCCACGTGGTCGCAGACCGCGCGGACCTCCGGCCGCACCGGGATCGCGTCGAGGTCGACCCGCATCCCGGCGCCCGACGCCACCGCCACCTCCAGCAGCCCACCCAGCACGCCGCCCTCCGTCGCATCGTGCATCGACGTGACACCGCGGTCGCGGACCCCGAACGCGGCCGAGATCCGCGCCTCGGGCACCACCGTCATCTGCTCGAACAGGGCGTCCGCCGCCCGCACGACGTCCGCCCCCACACCGGCGGCCAGCCGATCGGGGAACGTCGCAGCGAACAGCGCAGTCGCCTCGATCGCCGCACCCTTCGTCACCACGATCATGTCGCCGGGCCGCGCCATCGTCGGCGTCACGTAGTCGTCCGCATCGCCCATCGCGATGCAGGTCGCCCCGCCCACCATCGGCCACGCGCATCCGTCGTAGCGGGCGGTGTGTCCGGTGACGATCGCGATCCCGAGATCGTCGCAGGCACGGGAGAAGGCATCCCACAGCGCCGTTAGCTCTACGTCGGTGACCTCGGGCGGAAGGTTCAGGTCGACCGTCATCCACCGCAATGGCAGTCCACTCGTCGCTGCATCCGAAGCCAGGATGTGCACCGCGAACCAGGCCGCGCGCTCCCACCCATACGCCGGCACGATGAAGATCGGGTCCGCTGTGAGCGCCATCGCCACGCCGTCCGCCACGCGCACGACACCGACGTCGACGCCATGTCGCGGCCCGACGAGCACGTCGCCGTCGCTCGCTCCGAGCCGCCGCAGGATCACCCGTTCGAACAACTCGGCGGTGGCTTTCCCCGTGCGTTGCTCGGTCATGGGGCGACGCCTTCACGGGCGCGGAACCGTTGCACGAGATCGACCAGGCTCCGGGTCGCCTCCACGGGATCCGGCGCCGATGCCACGGCGGAGATCACAGCGATCCCCGCCGCGCCGGCCTCGAGGACGGACTCGGCGTTCGACGCGAAGATACCTCCGATCCCGACCATCGGCAGCGGTGTGATCCCCACGAGGAGCCGCAGACCTTCCAGGCCATGAGGGACGGCGTTGGGCTTGGTGGCGGTCGGCCACACGGTGACGCCTAGGTAATCGGCGCCGGCCGCCTCGGCGGCGCGGATCTCGGCGGTGTCGCCGACACTCACGCCCAACACCCGATCCGCGCCGAGGCGGCGGCGCGCGCCGGTCGGATCATCCGTCTGGCCGAGATGCACACCGTCCGCGCCGCTCTCGATCGCGACGTCGAGTCGGTCGTTCACCACGAGCAGCACACCCGCCGCCCGACATCTCGTCGCGAGCTCGGCCGCCAGCGGTAGGAGCTCGCCGTCGGGCAGCTCCGGAGCGCGCAGCTGCACGATCGGGGCGCCGCCTTCGATCGCCGCGTGGAGCACCGCACGGTGGTCCCGTCCCGGGATGGACGTGCGCGACGAGAGCACGCACACGCCGAGGGCTCGCCTGTCTTCCAGCATCGACCTTCCTCCGCCGGTATTACCCGGATCAGGTGTGCGGGTCGCCGACGGTCGTCTAGCCGGCCTCTCAGCCCGGTCGTCCCGAGCTCCCCGGTGGTCCGAGGGCAGTATAGGTCTCGCGACTCAGATGGCCGCGCGCGCCGTGGCGACCGCGCGCTCGCGCCGGTACTTCTTCCAGTCGCTCACCTTGACGGACAATGCCACGTCTGTCGCGATCGTCACCAGGCAGTATGCGAGCAGCGCGACCGCGCTCCACCAAGGCGCGCCGGATCTCGGCCAGAACGCGAGCGCGAGGAGCGGCGCGAGCTTCGACATGATCGCGCCGGACGCGTGCATCCACGCCCGGCTGCCCGGGTCGGCACGCAGGTACGTGGCGTAGTCGCTCTTCAAGCCAGGTCGGGGCGGAGTCGGCCCCCCGAGGAAGTAGTCGGTGAACGCGATGCCGACCATCCACCCCACGGCCCAGTGGGTCGGCGAATGGAGCGAAACGGACCACACGAGCCCCGCCCCGAGCACGAACAACCCGGCGAGGGTCGCCGAGGTGACGAAGTGAGCCGCGATCGCGGCCGCCAGCCCGACCGCGGTCGCCACGAAAAGGAGCCCGTTGCCTACCCAGACCGGCACCCGACGGCGGACGGCGGCTCGGAACGCGGCGGTGTCGATCCGGCCGATCTGGTCCGCGTAGCGGCCCACGAGCACGCGATCTGGCTTGACCTCAGCGACGATCCGCCAGAACCCGAGCGCCGTGAGATCGGTGTTTCCCTCTTCGACCGCTGAGTCGATACGGTCCAGATCGGGTCCCAGATCGGCCGCCACACTTACGCCACCTTCAGCCATTCCGCCTGCTCCCCACCGTAGAATCGCCCCCGGACGCGCTCCCCGGCTCTCGAGCGCTTCCCCCGAGGGAGGTTCACTACGTCCAAGAGCATCGCACAGCCCGCGGCTCCCGGCGCCGCCGGAGACCCTGCTCTCGTCACGCTCGACGGCCGCTACCACGTGTTGGAGCGGATCGCCGCCGGCGGGATGGGTGAGGTCTTCCGCGCGCAGGACGCCGTGCTCGCGCGTGAGGTGGCGATCAAGGTCCTCCACCGCTCGCTCGCCGGGGACCAGCAGTTCGTCGATCGGTTCCGGCGAGAGGCGCGGGCCGCGGCCGTGCTCTCCCATCCGAACATCGTGGCCGTCTACGACTGGGGCTCGGTCGACGGCATCTACTACATGGTCATGGAGTACGTGCGGGGTCGCGGTGTCCGCGACCTGCTGAACGCGAACGGACGGATGGAGCCCGCTCAGGCGGCCGAGATCGTGCGCCAGACGCTCCTGGCGCTCGAGGCCGCGCATGCTGAGGGCATCGTCCACCGGGACATCAAGCCGGAGAACATCCTGGTCACGACCGGAGGAACCGTGAAGGTCGCGGACTTCGGGCTCGCGCGCGCGTTCGCGGACGGACACGCGACACAGGCGGGCACCGTACAGGGGACCGTCCAGTACCTCTCCCCCGAACAGATCCGCGGCGAGCCGTCGGACCCGCGGTCGGACCTGTACTCGCTCGGCATCGTGACCTACGAGCTGCTCACGGGGAAGCTGCCGTTCACCGGCGAGACCGCGATGAGCATCGCCTACAAGCATCTGTCGGGTCGCGTGCCGCGCCCGTCGGCCGTCGTCCCAAGCGTGTCCGCGGAGCTCGACGGCTTCGTCCTGTCCGCGACCGATCGCGACCGTGAGCTGCGTCCCGAGAGCGCCCTCGAGATGCGCCGCGATCTCGAGTCGATCGTTCCCGGCTTGGAACCCGCTCGGTCGTTGCGGTCGGTGGTCGGCGACCTTCCCGAAGTGAGCGCCGACCGAGACCCGACCGAGGGAGTCCCGATCGTGGCCGCCACCACCCAGACGATCCCGCGTGTGGATCGCGTCCGCCGCAGACGTGGGAAGCGGTTCGTCGGGATCGGCCTGCTGCTGCTCGCGCTCGCCGTGACGGCATGGGGCGTCTGGACCTACGTCATGCCCCATCACGCGGACGTGCCCGCCGTCGTCGGGTTGTCGGTAGATCAGGCACGGGCGCAGCTGGACGACGCCGGATTCACGATCAAACTCGTGGCCGGCGTCGATCGGTTGAAGATCCCGGCGGGGCACGTGGCCGAGATGCGGCCTGAGCCCGGCACCACCCTCGAGCGAGGCGCGACCGTCACGCTCGTTCCGTCGCTCGGGCCCCCGCCCGTCGACGTGCCGAGCGTGATCGGTAAGACGGTCGAGGAGGCCACGACGATCCTCGCGAAGGCACATCTGACGCTGACGCAGACCGTGCGATTCAGCGACTCGGCGCCGGCCGGCCAGATCTTCGATCAAGCTCCACGCGGCGGACAGCTCCCACGCGGCGACGCGGTCCGCGTGGTCCTCAGCAAGGGACCGCCGCCACGCCCGATCCCCGACGTCGTGGGACGGACACAGGCGGACGCGACCGACACGCTGCGGACCGCGGGCTTCGAGGTCGCGGTCAAGACCAAGTTCTCGGCTGATGTCGAGCGCGGAACCGTGATCAGGCAATCACCTGCCGACGGCGTGAAGGCTGACTACGGCTCGAAGGTGACGATCACGGCGTCCTTGGGGCCCAAGCGCTTCCCGGCCCCCGATTTCCGCGGCTTGTCGCGCGGGAGCGCCGAGGCGTTGGCCGCCCAGTACGGGTTGCACGTCACGTTCGTCGATGCTGCGGCGTATCCGGGCACGGTCGTCACGAACCAAAGCGTCGCGGTCGGCGCCACCCTTACCTACGGCGACCCGATCACGTTGTACCTCGTGTGAGGATCGGAGCCCACGTCCGCCGGCGTTCCGGTGGCATCGCCGGCGCGGTCGAGGAGTGCAGACTCCGTGGGGCAGACGCCGCCCAGATCTTCATCTCGAATCCGCGTGGGTGGACCGGACCGCGGGTCTCCGACAACGAGGCGGCCACGTTCCGTGCCGATTGGTCGGCGTCGGGCCTCGCTCCCCTCGTGGCGCATGCGCCGTACCTGGTGAACATCGCGTCTCCACAGACCGACTTCCTTGCGAAGTCGCGCGCGCTCGCCGCCTCCACGGTGCGGGCCTGCGACACGCTCGGTGTCGACATCCTCGTGCTGCATGCCGGCGCCGGTGGACCGACCGAGCCCGGTGCGGCGATCGACCGGGCGGTCACGACCCTGCGGATCGCCGCGGCCGAGGCGGAGACCGTTCGCGTGCTGGTCGAGCTGATGGCCGGCACGTCCGGGGCCGTGGCGTCCACGATCCCGGAGGCCGCACGGCTCCTGGAGACGGCCGACGTCGACGCGCTCGGCCTGTGCCTGGACACCTGTCATCTCTTCGCCGCCGGCTACGCCCTCGACGCGCCGGACGGCGTCGCCGCACTCTTCGACGAGCTGCGAACCATCGGCCTCACCGAGCGCGTCGGCCTGATCCACGCGAACGATTCGCAGTTCCCGCGTGGCGAGCGCCGCGACCGGCACGAGAACATCGGCGACGGGTTCATCGGACGCGACGGTTGGCGCGCGATCGTCGCGAGGCCCGAGGTCGATGGCCTCACGCTGATCCTCGAGACACCGGGCGATGCGTTGCGCCACGCGGCGGACATCGAACTGCTGCGATCCTTCGCCCCTTGAAGGAGACGCTCAGCGCGGCTCGAAGCGCGTCCCTTCCGGGAATGCCAGCCCGAACCGATCGGCGAGGATAAAGAGCCGCTCCTCCGGCGAGATGACCGTCCACCGTTCGGTGCCGGAGGGTCGCTCCACCCTGAGCTCGTCGTCGATCAACATCCATCGCTCGTCGAGACCGGAGCGCTGAACGACGACCTTCGTCACGAAGGGCGAACGTGGCCACGTCGACGTGAAGTGATTGGCGACCTCGTAATCAACGGGGAGCTGCGGCTCCTCCGTGAACGCGTAGAGGGCCATCCATCCGTCGGGTCGGAGCCCTTGCAGAACCCGGGAGTGGGCTTCCCTGATGAGCCGGAACGTCCACGCTCCCTGTTGCACCTGCTCGTCGCCGTCGAACGAGATGGGTTCCAGCAGGGTGTCACCGCCGAATCCGACATCGGCGAGCCACCGCGTCCCGTCGATGTCGGCAGCCAGGATCATATGGGTCCGCGACGTCGGCTCCTGGACCCCCATCCGAACCCGCGCGGCCAGCGGCGTGATCTCGAATCCGAGCCGCTCGAGGGCGGCCGCGAAGAGCGAGTTCTGTTCGAAGCAATAGCCTCCTCGAAGGTCGTCGACGAGCTTGGTCTGCAGGCTTCCGACATCCAGCAGGATCGGCTTGCCCAGGATGATGTCGAGGTTCTCGAACGGGATCGCCAACACATGGGCACGATGAAGCCCGGTCAACGTCTCGATCGTCGGATCGAGATCACCCGCATAGCCGATCCTGTCGAGGTACGCGTCAACGTCCAGGCCTTCGTTCACGGCTCGAGCTCGGCGCGCGGACCCTCCTGGTAGCTGTAGCGCTCCTCGCCGAACGGCTCGGCGTGGATGTGGTAGCCACGAACCTCCCAGAAGCCACGCCTGTTCTTCGCGCTGAACTCCAAGCCGGTGAGCCACTTGGCGCTCTTCCACGCGTACCGCTTGGGGACGACCAGGCGCAGCGGCCAGCCATGCTCGGCACTCAAGTCCTCGCCGTTGTTGCGCCACGCGACGAGCACGTCGCCGTCATCCATCGCCTGCAGCGAAAGGTTCGAGGTGTAGCCGTGCGCGCAGTGGGCGATCACCCACTTCGCCTCGGCAGTGGGCTTGGCCATCTCGAGCAATGTCCTGAAGGCGACGCCTTCCCAGGTGTTGTCCAGGGTGGTCCACCCGGTGACGCAGTGCATGTCGGCTCCCACGACCACGTTCGGCAACGCCCGCAACTCCTCGTACGAAAGCGTGAAGGGATGCTCGACGAGTCCGGTTACCTCCAGGTCCCAATCGGTCCCGTCGAACCTCGGGATCGGCCCATAGTGCAGGACCGGCCACGTCTTCACCAGCCGCTGACCCGGCGGGATCCGGGTCGCGATCTCCTCGGGGTAGCTCTTCGTGAACATGCCCATCAGGTCTCCTTCGGTCGCTCGGAGACGACGGCTCGCCACGCGCCCAGCGCGAACGCGATCCCCTCGTCGTCGATGTCAACGTGAGTGACCATCCGAACCTTCCCCGACACGGGCGTCGCTCCCACACCGAGGTCCGCCAGCCCTTGGATGACAGCGAGCGGGCTCATCCCCACGGCCTCCGTGTCGACGAACACCATGTTCGTCTCGACCGTCGCGGGATCGATCGAGCCGGGCAGCACGTCGGCCAACCATTCGGCCAATCGGCGTGCCCGTTCGTGGTCCTCATGCAAGCGCTCGCGGCCCTCCTCCAAGGCGACCAGACCAGCCGCGGCCATGATCCCTGCCTGTCGCCACGCGCCGCCGAACAGGATCTTGAGCCGCCGCGCCTCACGGATGTGGTCGCTCGTGCCACAGACGAGCGAGCCGATCGGGGCGCCCAGGCCCTTCGAGACGCAGAACATCAAGGTGTCGGCCTCCCGGGTGAACGCGCTCACGTCGACACCGGCGACGACCGCCGCGTTGAAGATCCGCGCGCCGTCCAGGTGGATGGGCAGCCCGTTGTCGTCGGCGACCTTCCGGATCGCCCGCAGCTCCTCGGCCGGCATCACGGTGCCGCCCGCGTGCCCCATGGTGTTCTCGACCGCCAGCAGGTCGACGATCTCGACGTCGTACGGGTCGGGCGTCTCGATGAGCGATCGCGCGAGGTCGGCGGTCATCCACCCTTTGGGCCCCGCATCGCCCACTCGGCACGCGATGCCCGACAGGACCGCGGACGTCATCATCTCGGTGCTCGCCACGTGCGCGCCCGGGGTGGCGGCGACCAGATGACCGGCACCGGTCACGTGCAGGCGCAACCCGATCTGGTTCCCCATGGTGCCCGTGGGCACGTACAAGGCTGCCTCCTTCTCGGTGAGCTCGGCTGCGAGCTCCTGGAGCTGGTTGACCGTCGGATCGTCCCCGTACCAGTCGTCGCCGACGTCCGCCTCCGCCATCGCTTTGCGCATCGCGGCCGAAGGCGTGGTGACGGTGTCCGAACGGAGGTCGACGCGGTAAGAAGCCACGGCCGCGTCAGCTTAGTAGAGGAACATCGGCTTGCCGTCGACGTGTCGGATCTTCGGCAGGTAGTGCTCCGTGTCGTACAACGAGGTCACGTCCACGCGCTTTACCCCCTGACGCGTCACGCTCAGCGGGACGTTGGTGTAGTTGCCGTTGCGGAGCGCCACCAGCCTGCCCGTCGTTCCCTCGATGACCAGGTCGGCGGCCATCACCGCGTAGTTGATCGCCACCATCAGATCGAGCGAATCGGGGCTCCCCGACCGCATCAGGTAACCGATCTGTTGATAGATGATGCCGTCGCCCGTGATCTCTTTCAGCAGTTCGCTCGTCTGCTGGCCGACCCCTCCGAGCTTCTTGTGGCCGTAGGCATCCTCGGGACCGCCCTGCACCATCTCGCCCCCGATCAGGGTGGCGCCCTCGGAGATCGTCATCATCGCGTAGCGGCTCGGGTTCGCGGCCTTGTCGGCCATCAGGAACCCGGCCAGCTTCTCGATGTCGAACGGCACTTCGGAGATGATCGCCCGGTCGACCCCCGACAGGTAGGCGGACACGAGCGACGTCTCGCCGCTGTACCGGCCGAACACCTCCACCACCGCGAGCCGTTCGTGCGAGCCGGCGCTCGTCCGGAGCTGATGGATGAAGATCACGGTGCGCGTGATCGCCGTAGAGAACCCGATGCAGTAGTCGGTGCCGTGGACGTCGTTGTCCATGGTCTTGGGGATCGCCACGACCGGCACCCCTTCGTCCGACAAGCGAACCGCGAACGACAGCGTGTCGTCGCCGCCGATCGGGATCAGCGCATCCAGGCCGAGATGGTCGAGGACCCGGAGCACATGTCCCGTGTGATCGCGGGCCCCGTCGTCCTGCCGACCTGCCGCCAGGAACGCGGGTTCGTCGCCGGGCCTCACCTTCGCGGGGTTCGTCCTCGACGTGTGGAGGAACGTGCCGCCCGTGCGATCGATCGTTCGCACATGCCCCGGATCCAGGACGATCGTGTTGGCGGCCGCGGTCGACGGGTCGTCGGGATCGGTTTCGAGCAGGCCCGCCCATCCTCGCCGGATCCCGAGCACCGCGTGCCCCTCCGAGGCTAGCCGCATGGTGGCCGCCTTGATGCTGGCGTTCAGTCCCGGGACGTCGCCCCCACCGGTGAGGATGCCGACCTTCACGGGCGCCAACCTACTACGGTCGTCCGGCGACCCCGAGGGTTCACGTGCAGAGGACCTCTGGGATGGCGGCACGCTCGGCGGGGACGAGGTTGCTCGCGCCCCCGACCGCGAGCGGTGACGTCTCGATCGCCCGGCCGCGGAGACCCACGACGCTCCCCCATCGACCGGCGAGTGCCTCGTCGACGGCCGTGACCCCTAGTCGCGTGGCGAGCACCCGGTCGAACGCCACGGGGGACCCTCCACGTTGCACGTGCCCGAGCGTCGTGACCCGTGTCTCCGACCGGGTCCTGGCCTGGATCTCTCCGGCCACCGCCTGCCCGATCCCACCGAGCCGCGGCCAGCCGTTCTCGTCGAGCGCGTACACCGGCGGCTGCATCGTCCCCGGCAGCGGCACGGCGCCCTCCGACACCACCACGATCGAGAACGGCCGACGCTCGGAGTGCACCCTGCGGATCCGGGTGCAGACCCGTTCGATATCGAATGGCTGCTCCGGGATGAGGATCACGTCGGCGCCGGCGGCGATCCCGGCCGTGAGGCCGATCCACCCCGCGCTGCGACCCATGACCTCACACACCATCACGCGGTTGTGGCTCTCGGCCGTGCTGTAGAGGCGGTCGATCAGCTCGGTCGCGATCTGCGCCGCCGTCCAGAACCCGATGCTCGCGTCCGTCCCGGAGATGTCGTTGTCGATCGTCTTCGGCACGCCGATCGCGGGAACATCGGGCATAGCGGCCGTGGTCCCCATCGTCCCTTCGCCGCCGATCACGATGAACCCGTCCAAGCCGTGCACCTCGAGGGCATCGCGAACGCGTGCCGGGCCACCGTCGATCAGGTGCGGCTGCGTACCGGACGTCCCGAGGATCGTGCCACCACGCGACAGGATCCCGCGCACATCTTGCTGCGTGAGCTCCTGGGCATGCCCTTCGAGCACGCCTCGCCATCCGTCGCGGAACCCCATCACGGTCGCACCGCGGTCGTCTCCGTAGCGGACGATCGCGCGGATCGCGGCGTTCAGTCCGGGACAGTCACCGCCGCCGGTCAGGATGCCGAGGCGCATACGGGCAGATTCGCGCGGGCGATCGGCTCAGCCCTCGTCCTCGTCGCCGTCCTCGGCCGCGTCTCCCTCGGCCTCGAGCTCCTCGGCACGGCGCTTCAGCACCTCGTACCACTCGGATTCGTAGGCATCGACGTCGCCGACCGGCTTCGGTGGGGCGTCGTCCTTCTGCCCCTGTTCGGCGTCCTGCGTATCCTCCGTGTCTTCCGTGGGTGTCTCCATCGGCGGACAGCATAGCTCCGCATCACGCCCGCGGGCAGCAGCGCTGCGCATCGAGGACACCTGCTCGCCTCCGGTAGGATGAGATCATGCTGGCTTCCTGGGGGTTCCTGGAGTGGTTCTTCGCCGCGATGCTCTCGGGCCTCGTGGCGACGGTCGGCCTGTTCGCACTCTTCGTCGCCGTCCAGCTGTTCCGTAACCCCGCGCGGTCTCCTCGCACGCGACCTTAGGATCGGCCGACGGCGATATCCGCCGAAACCGGCAGGTGATCCGAGGCCTCCTCGGCACCCGGACCACCCACCGTCGTCCCTTCGATCTGGACCGGCCCCCGCACGAACACGTAATCGATCCGGTCGGTGGGCGCTCCGGCCGGGAACGTCCCGCCCTCACCCTCGCCGACCTCGTGCCACACGTCACGCAAGCTGGCGGCGACGCGGGCGGGCGATCGCCTGTCGGGCGTCGCGTTCAGGTCTCCGCCGGCGACGACCGGCTCGTCACCGAGCGCTACCACCAGCCGGCAGAGCTCCTCGGCTTGGCGCCCTCGTTCGTCGCCGTCCAGACCGAGATGCACCGAGATCGCCCAGAGCGGTCGCGTGTCGGTGTGGATCCGCGCCATGAGCACGCCGCGCGGGTACCAACGGGTCGCGCGCTCGAATCGGACGAGTCGGACGCCGTCGAGGTGCCATGGCTCGGCGGCGAGCACCGCGTTCTTCACCCGTCGCCGGAACGGCGACCATGGATCGTGCGCCGTGCGCATCCCGAGACTCGCAGCGAATCGGCGGAGCGCCCGGCGAGGGCCCGTCTCCTGCAACAGGAGCACGTCAGGCGCGAGTTCGCGGATCACGCCGATGACACGCTCCCGTCCGTCGCGGAACCCGCGCACGTTGTAGGTGACGATGCGCACGGTCAGTCCGGGAGGAGCTCGGTGCCCGCGGTGCCCTCCAGCGCCTCAGATGCCTGGTCCAGATCGGCGATCACCGCTCGTTCGCCGCCGGCCTCGACGAAGTTGATCGCCGCCTTCACCTTCGGACCCATCGAGCCCGCGCCGAACTCTCCCTTCTTCAACAGCGCCTTCGCCTCCGCGACGGTCATGCGGTCGATATCTTCCGGGTAGAGGGAGCCGTATCCACGCTGGACCTTCGCGACGTCCGTGAGGATCAACAGGACGCGCGCCCCCACCTCGTGCGCGAGGATCGCCGCGGCGAGATCCTTGTCCACCACGCCCTCCTTGCCGATCAGGCGCGGGCCCTTCTCGATCACGGGAACGCCGCCTCCACCGCTCGCGATCACGACGGCACCGTCGGCAACAAGCTTCTCGATGACGGGGGTCTCGACGACCGAATACGGGGTGGGCGACGGGACGACGCGCCGCCATCCACCGTGCGGATCGGCCTTCATCACGTACCCGCGCTCATCTTCCAGAAGGCGAGCTTCTGCCTCCTCGTAGAACGGACCCACGAACTTCGTCGGGTTGCGGAAAGCTGGATCCTTCGGTCGGACGCGGGTGAGCGTGAGGATCGTGACCACGGGGCGCTCCATCCCTCTTTCGAAGAACACATCGCCGATCGTCACCTGGAGCAGGTAGCCGATCTGTCCCTGGCTCTCGGCGCCGCAGACGTCGAGCGGCATGGGGTTGACGACGTCCTTCGCGGCCTCCTGCTGCAGCAAGATCCGGCCAACCTGCGGACCGTTCCCGTGGGTGACGACGACCTCCCACCCGGCGGCCGCGATGTCGACGATCGCCTCCGCGGCGAGACGGGAAGCCCGATACATCTCGTCGAACGTGTCCTCTGCCCCGCGCCGCAACAAGGCGTTGCCGCCCAGGGCGATGACCACCCGCTCCATGGCGTCTCCGGCGGCCCGGCCGCCGATCAGCCCTTCAGGACCGGCGCCAGCACGTCCGTGAGCTGCGGCGAGTCGGTAAGGACCTCGAGGTCGTACCGGACACGGACCGCCGGCTTCGAGATCGTGATCACCCGGCGTAGGTCGATCGGCGTGCCGATCACGACCAGGTCGACGTCGGCCGCGTCGATGATCTTCTCCATCTCCGCCAGCTGGCCGTCGGAGTAGCCCATCGCCGGGAGCACCGGCCCCACGTCATACTTGCGGAACGTTTCGTCGATCGTGCCGATCGCCCAGGGACGAGGATCGACGATCTCGGAGGCGCCGTTCACGCGGGCGGCGACGACGCCAGCGCCGAACTTCATCTCGCCGTGAGTGAGGGTTGGACCATCCTCGATCACGAGCACCCGCTTGCCGGCGATCGCGCCCGCGTCGTCAACCGTGACCCGACTGTTCGCCTTCACGACCGTGGCACGAGGGTTCACGGTGCGGATCGTGTCCTCGAGCTCGCCGATCTGCTCGGTGGACGCTGAATCGACCTTGTTGATCACGATCACGTCGGCCATGCGGATGTTCGTCTCGCCCGGGAAGTAGGTCATCTCGTGCCCGGCCCGCAGGGGGTCGGCGACGACGACGCTGACGGTCGGCCGGTAGAACGGCAGGTCGTTGTTGCCGCCGTCCCAGAGCAGTACATCGCACTCCTCCTGCGCCTGGGCGAGGATGTCCGCGTAGTCCACACCGGCGTAGATGATCGTGCCGGACGTGATGTGCGGCTCGTACTCCTCACGTTCTTCGATCGTGGTGTCGTAGCGGTCGAGGTCCTCGATGGTCGCGTAGCGCTGCACGCGCTGCGCGTTGAGGTCGCCGTAGGGCATCGGATGACGGACCGCGACGACGCGTTTCCTCGCGTCCTTCAGCACGCCGGCGATCGCCCGGGTCGTCTGGCTCTTGCCGGAGCCGGTGCGCACGGCGCAGACCGAGACAACCGGGACCGTCGCCTCGAGCATGGTCGCGTCGGCGCCAAGGAGCAGGAAGTTCGCGCCTGCGGCCATCGCCTCACTCGCCTTGTGCATCACGTACACGTGCGACACGTCGGAGTAGGCGAACACGACGTCGTCCACGTGCAGCTCCCCGATCAGCTGCGTCAGCTCCGACTCGTCATGGATCTGGATGCCGTTCGGGTAGTTCGGACCGGCCAGCTCCGCCGGATACATCCGGTCGTTGATGAAGGGGATCTGGGTCGCCGTGAACGCCATGACCTCGGTGTCGGGATCGTCGCGATAGACGGTGTTGAAGTTGTGGAAGTCGCGGCCAGCGGCTCCCATGATCAGGACGCGACGCGTCATGGCACCGTCCTTTCGGGATGTGATGCGCGGGTGGCAACGCCTCCCCGCTCTTCGCGCCGAAGCCTACCCCGAAGCGTGTACGCCGGCATCGGCCGACCGGCCGAGGTTCACCCTGCCACCCACCCCGCCGCTCCGATACGGCCGAAGGGGCGGGCGAAATGCGGCACGCACGTTCGGAGGCCGTCGTCGCGAGCGCGATCGAGCAGCGTCGTCCTCGTGACCACGCCGAGCGCGGGGTCCGCGTCGTGGGTCGACGGCCAATCCGGGCGCGCCACCTGGAACGGGTGGTGGAGGGCGTCCCCGGTGATCAGCAGCCGGTCGTCGCCGGTGCCTAGCAGGACCGCTCGGTGACCGCGCGTATGCCCTGGGGCGTGAACGAGATGGACGCCCGGGACGACGTCGTAGTCCTCGTCGATCACCTGCAGCATGTCGTGGTCGGCGAGCGGCCGGATCGACCGTTCGAACGCGGCATGGTCGTCGGGATCCTCAGCTTGTCGGAAGTCGTCCCAGTCGGCCGGATGGACGTGATGGGTCGCGAATGGGAACCGCGGCTCGCCGTCGCCGGTCGTCGCGCCACCGATGTGGTCGAGGTGCAGGTGCGTGTGGATCACGTGTTCCACCTCGTGCGGTTCGACCTGTGCGATGGCGAGCTCCACCGCGAGCGACCCGGTGACACCGCCCCAGTCCGCGGGGGCGCCGATCCCGATGCCCGTGTCGATCAGCACGAGCGCGTCGGACGTTCGAACGACGAACGCGTGCACGTGATAGTCCCACGTCGCGTCGCCGAGGAACGCCCAGGGGAACGCCGCGCGATAAGGCCCCCATCCTTCGGCGAGCTCTACCGGGAACTCTTCGTCGACCGAGAATGGGACCCGCGCGTCGCAGAGCGGCACGATCTCGATGTCGCCGAGTTCCAACGGGTCATGCGGCATCATCCGACCCTATCGGCACCAAAGGGCGCGGCCAAGGTCAAGGCCGAACGAGATCGTCCGGCTCGTCGACGTCGAACAAGGTCCGCCGTTCCGGATCAAGCGCCGTCCAGGTCGCCTCGTCGATGACGGTGGGATGGATCGCCTCGACCAACGACCGAAGCCGCCGACCACCCATATGCAGGAGCGTGTGGGTCGCGTCCAACGCTTCGAGCATCCGAAGGACGCAGGGCAGCGGACGCACGCGGTCACCATCGGCAAGCGCGACCGCATCCGCCGGTCCCTCCCGGGCCACACGGAGCATCTCCCGCAGGACCAGCGGTTGGAGATCCGGCATATCGCCGCCCGCGACGAGCACCAAGTCGCTACGACTCGCCATCAAGCCGGCGTACAGCCCTGCGAGCGGCCCCTCCCCTTCCGTCGTGTCGCGCGCGAACCGGACGTCGACCCCAGCGGGCATCCTCGGCTCCGGTCCACCGGGTGAGAGCACAACGACGACATCCCCGGACACCTGAGCGATCCGTCCGACCGCATGATGGAGGAGGGGCATGCCCCGGAACTCCGCGCTGAGCTTGTCGCTTCCGAAACGGGTCGAGCGTCCTCCCGCGAGCACGATCCCGGTCGGACTCCCGGTAGTCTGTGACAGACTAGTCTCGCTTCCGCTTCTGAGCGGCTGGATCCTCACCCTTGCGCGCCTGTACGAACGCGAACCCGAATCGGCCCTTGATGCACAGGTGGCCGTTCGTCACGTCGTTGTCCCAGGGTGATGTGACCTTCACGATCTCGTTGTCCTGGACGTGCAGCTCCAGCTCGCATCCGACGCCGCAGTACGGGCAGATCGTGTCGACGACGGACTGCGCGGACTCGTCCCATGTGCCGTCCTCGCGCTTGTCGTGCTCGCTCGTGAACATCAGCGCGCCTGTCGGGCACACACCGATGCAGTTGCCGCAGTAGACGCAGGCCGACTCGTTCAGCGGGACGGCGAACTCGGTCGAGATCCGGGCGTCGAACCCGCGCCCGGCCACCGCGATCGCGAACGTGTTCTGCGCGTCCACGCCGCAGGCTTCGACGCACTTGTAGCAGAGGATGCACCTTGAGTAGTCGCGGACGTAGAGCTCGTTGTCGATCTTGACGGGCTGGGCGACGGACTCCGCGATCGCGGGATCCACCGGCTCATGATGGTGGCCGGCCCGGCGTTCGTCGCGATCCCCCGCCGGGAGCGGCGCCATCCGCGCACCGAATCGGTCGGGGTCGGCCTCGTACTCCCCCATCCACCGATGCACGTCGGGGCCCGTGAGCTCGGTCTCGACGCTCGACGCTAAGAACTCCATCACGAGCTTGCGCGAATGCGTGACGCGCTCCGTGTTCGTCTTGACCTTCATCCCGTCCTCGACCGGGCGGCTGCAGGCGGGAACCAACGTGCGCGCACCCTCGACCTCGACCACGCACACGCGGCACGCGTTCACCGGCGTGAGGTTCTCGGCATAGCAGAGCGTGGGCGTGTCGAGGCCTCGCGCCCGGCAGGCATCTAGGATCGTCGAGCCCTCCGCCACTCGCATCGGCCGTCCGTCGATCTCGACGTCGAGCAGGCGACGGGGTAGATCCAGTGGGACGGCCTGGCTCACGCGTTCGCTCCTTCACCGTCGAACAGATGGAGGCGTTGCACGGCAGACTGTACGGCCGACGCGGCCGTCTGACCCAGACCGCAGATCGACGCGTCGCGCATCACCTGTGCGATCTCATCGATGAGGGCGAGCTCCTGGGCCCGCGTCCCGAGCTCGCGGCCATGGACCAGCCGGTGCAGCGCCTCCTCCTGCCTCACGGTGCCGACCCGGCACGGGACGCATTGGCCGCACGACTCGTCGCGGAAGAAGCGAGCGATGCGCAACACGATGTCGACCAGGTCAACGGATCCGTTGAAGGCCATGATCACGCCGGACCCGAGCGTGTATCCGCCTGCACGCGCATCCTCGAACGTCAGCTTGATGTCCAGATCGTCGGGGGCGACGAACCCTCCGGCCGCACCGCCGAGGAGGATGGCCTTGGGCGTGCCCTGGATCCCACCCGCCAGGTCGAGCACCTCGCGAAGCGTGGCTCCGGACTCCACCTCGTACAGGCCCGGCCGCGCCACCGTGCCACTCACGCAGAACAGCCGAGGGCCGGTCGAGCCCTCAGTGCCGATCCCTGCGTACGCCCGGCCGCCGATCCGCAGGATCTCCAACACGTTGACCAGGGTCTCGACGTTGTTGATACCGGTCGGCTTCCCGAAGACTCCGCGCTGCACGGGGAACGGAGGCTTGTTCCTCGGCTCGCCGCGTTTGCCTTCGATCGAGTTGAAAAGGGCCGTCTCCTCGCCGCAGATGTAGGCACCGGCGCCACGCCGCAGCTCGATGTCGAACGCGAACCCTGCCCCCATCACGTCCTCGCCTAGGTAGCCGTGGCGGCGCGCCTCGGCGACCGCATGCTCGAGACGCTCCGTCGCGAGTGGGTACTCCCCGCGGATGTAGATGTAGCCCTTCTCGCACCCGGTGGCGAAGCCGGCGATCGTGAGCGCCTCGATCACCGCGAACGGATCCTGCTCCATCACGACCCGATCCTTGAACGTCCCGGGTTCGGATTCGTCCGCGTTGCAGACGAAGTAGTGCGGGCGGGCGGACTGCTCGGCGACGGCCTTCCACTTGACGCCCGTGGGGAACGCCGCGCCGCCGCGGCCGAGCAGGTTCGCGTCGGCGACCTCGCGGATCACGCCCTCGGCGCCAAGCTCGTGCGCGCGCCGAAGCGCCTCGTAGCCGCCGTGCGCTCGGTAGTCGTCGATCGACGACGGATCGACAACGCCGATACGACGGAGCAACCGGAGCGTGCTGCGGCGCTCGTCCCACGTCTGCGGGGCCGATGCGACGACCGGATCGGTCGGCCGCGCGAACTCCGGCTCGAGCAGCTCTTCCGCCAGCAGGGCATGCACCTGAGCGGCCGACGCGTGTCCGAACGACTCATCCGCCGCATCGTGGCCGGCTCGCTGAACCAGCACGGCCGGGGCCCGCTCGCACATCCCGAGGCACGGGCTGCGCACCCAGGTCGCGGACCCGTCGGAGCCGACCGACCCGGGGGTGCCCGACGACCGCTCCAGCTCGGCGCACAAGGCATCGCCGCCGATCCGACACGCCAGGTCGTCACACACGTGGACGACGGTCTTCGGCCGCGGCTCCACGCTGAACATCGCGTAGAAGGTCGCGACCCCGTAGGCCTCGGCCGGCGGAACCGTCAGTCGCTGACAGACGTAGTTCAGCCCGCCCTCGCTGATCCACCCGACACGCGACTGCAGCGCATGCAACGCCGGGAGCAGGAGGTCCCGCTGTTCCCTGGCGGCGCGCCCCCCGCGAGCGAACCGCGTCTCCATGCCCCCGTCGCGAGCTCCGCCGACCCACCCCGTGTCCGCCGGGCCGAGCAGCTCATCCACGGCGTCCCGCTCTTCGAAGGAAGGGGTGGACGCGCTCAGGTGCAGATCCACGACGAGCCCCTCACTCAGCGTCTCGTTCGCTCGTCGTCACGAACACCCGTGGCAGCTTCTCGATCCTCACGGCCGTGGCCTTGAACTCGGCGGTCCCGGACTTCGGGTCGTTCGCCTCGATCGTCAGCTTGTTCGTTTCGACCTGCTCGGGGAAGTGGAGCGTCATGAACGTGAGCCCCGGCCGCAGCCCGTGGTCGATGTGGACGGGGGCCTCTACCGAGCCACGCCGCGAACTCACGCGCACGCGCTCCCCCTCTTCGACGCCCAACGACCCGGCGTCCTCCGGCGAGATCTCGATCGACTCGGGCCGGCGCAGCGGCGAGGTGTAGCCGCCGGTCTGCACCCCCGTGTTGTACGAATCGAGCCGCCGCCCGGTCGTCATCCGGAGTGGGAACTCGGCGTCCAGCGCATCGACCGGCGGATCGTCGATGACGACGCTCAAGGGTGCCTTCTTCCCCTGCGCTTGCGGATCGTCGAAATCCCACAGTCGCGCGTGAAGGAAGAGCGTCCCGGGATGCGACTCATCGGGGCACGGCCACTGGATCCCGCCGAGTGCATCCAGGCGCTCGTACGACATCCCCGCGTGCATCGGCGACAGCGTGCGGAGCTCCTCCCACGCGCTGTGCGCGGAGACGTCCCCCCAGTCGACGCCGAGCCGCTTCGCGAGCTGGGTGATGATCCAGATGTCGTCCTTCGCGTTCCCGGGGGGGTCGAGCGCCTTCCGCACCCGTTGCACGCGTCGCTCGCTGTTGGTCACCGTGCCCTCAGCCTCGGCCCACGCGGCGGACGCCGGCAGCACCACGTCCGCGAGCTCCGCCGTCTTCGTCATGAAGATGTCCTGCACGATCAGGCAGTCGAGGTTCTCGAGCAGCGGCGTGGCGTGCGTCGCATCGGCCTCTGAGTTCGCGGGATTCTCGCCGATCACATACACCGCACGCATCTCGCCGCGCTCCATCGCGTGGAACATCTGGGTGAGGTGCCAGCCGTACTTGGGCGTGATCGGCACCCCCCACGCGCGCTCGAACCTCTCGCGCGCGCCCGCGTCCGTCTCGATGTCCTGGAACCCCGGGAGCTTGTTCGGGATCGCGCCCATGTCCCCACCACCCTGGACGTTGTTCTGACCGCGGAGCGGGTTCACGCCCGATCCGTACACGCCGACGTGACCGGTCAGCAGGCTCAGGTTGATCAACGAGAGCACGTTATCGACGGCGTTGTGGTGCTCGGTGATGCCGAGCGTCCAGCAGATCATGGCGCGGTCGGCCTTCGCGTAGGCGTGTGCGACCTCCTGGATGATCTCGGCCGGCACTCCCGTCACCGCCTCGCCGCGCTCGAGCGTCCACTCCATCACCGAGTCCCGATACGCATCGAACCCGGTGGTCGCGTGCTCCACGAAGGCACCGTGATGGAGGTCGTTCACGATGATCTCGCGGGCCATCGTGTTCGAGAGCGCGATGTCGGTGCCGACGTCGATCCCCAGCCACAGGTCGCCCCATTCGGCGGACTCCGTACGGCGCGGATCGACGACGACCATCTTCGCGCCGTTGTGGATCCCCTTCAGGACGTGGTGGAAGAAGATCGGATGCGCCGCGCGCGCGTTCGACCCCCACAACAGGATGAGATCGGTGTGCTCGACCTCCTCGTATGAGCTTGTCCCGCCGCCTGCTCCGAACACCGTGGCCAGACCGACCACCGAAGGAGCGTGTCAGGTGCGGTTGCAGCTATCGATGTTGTTGCTGCGCAAGACCTGACGCGCGAACTTCTGAGCGACGAAGTTCATCTCGTTCGTGGCCTTCGAGCAACTGAACAGGCCGACCCCGTTGCCGCCGTTCCGCTCCGTGGCGGCGCGCAACCCGACCGCGGCCCTGTCGAGGGCCTCGTCCCAGGTGGCGACGCGCAACACGCCGTCGTCGCGGACCATCGGCTCGGTGAGTCGCGTGAGCCCGTTCGTCATCGGCTCTCCTTTCGACCGAACGTCGATCCAGACGCGATTCTACGCACGTGGTTGTGCTGGAGCGGGTGTCCGGCCGCGACCGGCGCATCGGGGCTGGTCAAGGGCTTCGGCTGAGGTCCATCATGTGCGGATGGAACAGATCCCGATCGGCGACGGCGAGCGCCCCGACAACGTGGTCCCGCTGCCCGGAAGCCTGACGGAGCCGGCCGTCGAACCGACCGCGCCCCAAGCCGAGCCCCCCACCCAACCTGCGTTCGGCCCACTGTTGGAGCAGAGCGCTCGGATCCTGGCGGGCTTCGTCTCCGCCGCAGCGGCCGCCCTGTCCGATGCCCTGCGCGAGGTCACGCCCCAGCCGGATGCGACCGAAGACGACGAACTCGTGGACGACGAGCCGCCTCCTGCACCGCCGGCGGCGTTCGCGCTGACGGCGGGAGCCGCAGCCGGGTTAGCGGTGGAGGTATCGCAGGCCGCCGCCCACGCAGCGACGGCATTCGCGGAGACGGCGGGCCCCATGTTGTCGTGGTTCGCGAACGCACCTGTCGTCCGCCGAGCGTTGACGGATATGGAAGAGACCGCGCGCGAGTTGAACGACCGCTGGACTCGTGAACGACCGATCTCCGAGGAGTCGGCCACGGCGTTCGCGACCAAGGTGATCCCAGAGCTGACCAACGCGATCCTGGACCGGATCGATCTGACCCAGCTCGCGATCGACCGGATCGACATCGATCGGATCGTCGACGCGATCGACCTCGACGCGATCGTGGCGCGCGTCGACATCGACGCCGTGATCGACCGGGTGGACCTGGTGGCGATCACGTACCAGCTCATCGACGAGATCGACCTGCCCGAACTGATCCGCGAGTCGACCGGCGCGGTCACCTCGGAGACGGTGCGGATCGTTCGGATGCAGAGCGCGCAGGCCGACCAACTGTTGGCGCGCGTGGTCGACCGCGTGCTCGGTCGGCGGAGCGAGCACGAACCCGATACCGAGGAGCAGGGGTCGTGAGCGTTCCCCGCGAGCGTGTCGAACAGGGGATCCACGTCGAGGTCGTGCCGCTCGAGGCGAGGAGCCTTCAGGGCCGCCACGCCGGGCTGATCAGCCGAACGATCGCGAACGTGGTCGACCTGGGTCTGGTCATCGCCTTCGTCTTCGGCACCTACATCATCTGGGCCGGCGTCAAGCTCCTTTGGCAGGGGGCGGCGTTCACCCGACCGACGCCGGGGTTCGGCCCGGCGTTCTTCTTCGCGACCGCGGTGCACATCGTCTACTTCACGGTCACGTGGAGTACGTCCGGTCGCACGATCGGTGATCAGCTGATGGGCCTGTTGGTCATCGGTCGGAACGGACACACCCTGCACGTCGGGATGGCGTTCGTCCGCGCGGCGCTCTGCGTCTTCTTCCCGTTCGGTCTGCTCTGGGCCGGCGTCAGCCGCGAGCATCGCTCTGTGCAGGATCTCGTGCTTCGCACGACGGTGATCCACGACTGGTTGGGGCGCACCGGACGCGACGAGCAACCGTCGCGCGTCGACCGCTCAGACGACGCGCTCGGATCCCGCGTAGATGTTCAGACGACCGTCGCGCACGAAGCCGACGATCGTCATCCCGAACCGCTCTCCCGCCTCGACGGCCAGTGAGGTCGGAGCGCTCACGGCGCTCACGATGGGGATGCCGGCGACCGCCGCCTTCTGGACGATCTCGAACGAGAGCCGGCCGCTGACCTGCAGGACGTGGTCGGACAACGGGACGTGCCCGGCCAAGACCTGTTCGCCGATCACCTTGTCCACCGCGTTGTGACGTCCCACGTCCTCGCGGATGGACACGGGGTCACCGTCGGGGGTGAACAGGCCCGCCGCGTGCAGCCCACCCGTCCGATCGAACACCCGCTGTTGCGAGCGGAGCCGCTCCGGCAAGGACGCGAGGAGCTCCGCCGTGACGTTCGGTCCGGGAGCCACGGGTCCGCATCGGACCTCGACGTCGTCGAGCGCCGCCTTGCCACAGATGCCGCATGATGACGTCGCCGCGAAGTTGCGATGCACGAGCGCTGCGTCGAAGGGCCGCGTGAGCGAGACCGACACCACGTTGTAGCGCTGATCCTCCCCGGGAAGGTTGTCGCAGTACGCGACCCGGCGGACATCGCCCGATCCGATCAACCCTTCCGTGAACAGGAACCCGACCGCCAGTTCGAAATCGCCCCCGGGAGTGCGCATCGTGACGGCGACCGGCTGCAACTTCTGGCCGGGCCCCTCCACGCGGATCTCCATCGGCTCCTCGGTCGCGAGGGTGTCCGGGCGCTCGCCGTGCACGCCGTCGGCGACGGCGACGATGCGCACCTGGGTCGAGCTCCGGCGGATCGGTTCCGAGACGGACATGGCCACCAGCGTAGGGCCGGCATCCGCATCGGTCCACCGCGGCCGGCTACAGGCCGGTCTGTGCCACGATCGACCCGGACTTCTCCGTCTTCTCGTTGCAGCGCAACGAGCAGGCGCCACCGCGATGAGATGGACGTGCCAGGAAGCAGCGACTAGCCTCCGCGAGCGGGGGTTGGGCGCGTGGGGGTTTCGCAGACGGCAGCACGTGGCGATCGAGCCCCAGACGGTGGGCGCGGCGGTCGCCTGACCAAGCTGGATCCTCGGGCGCTCAGGCACGCCGATATCCGGATCTTCTCTTCCGCGAGCGACGCTCCCCTCGCCCGGCGGCCTACCGACGTGATCTTGCTGATCGTTGCTGTGATCGGCGTCGTCACGCTCTCGTTCTTCGCGCCCGGACCCACCGTGGTCGATGGGACCTTGAGCGATCTGGTGAAGGAGCTGCCCGGGCTACTCGGGTGGTTCTGGAACATCTGTTACGACGTGATGGTCACCTGGGCGGTGATCCTCCTCGTCCTCGCCCTCGTCGCCCGCGGGCGGAAACGACTGTTCTTCACGGAACTGCTCACGGGCGGGCTGTCGCTCGGACTCGCCTTGCTGGCCGGGCGTGTCTCGGGAACCGAGTGGTCGGCGAGCCTGGGTGCGCTGGGAGCATCAGGGAAGCCGCCCGTGTACCTCGCCATCAGGCTCGCCGTCGCGACCGCCATCGTCGTCATGGCGTCGCCGCACATGAGCCGCCCGCTCCGGTTCATCGGACGCTGGGTGGTGACGTTCGGTGCGGTCGCCGGCATCGCGCTCGGCGTGACGCTCCCGATCGGGATGGTCGCGGGCCTCCTGATCGGGCTCGGTTCGGCCGCGATCATGCACCTGATCCTTGGTTCGCCCGCGGGTCGACTCACGCTCGAGCAGATCGCCACCGCCCTAGGTGACCTGGGCGTCGAGGCGACCGATCCACGGCATGCGCCGCTCGAACCGGGCGGCGTCGCGCTCGTCGTGGCCACGTCCCCGGAGGGCAATACGCTGCTCGCCAAGGTGTACGGGCGGGACGCGTGGGACGGCCAGTTCCTCGCCTCACTCTGGTCATCACTTTGGCACCGAGGCGAGCGCCCGACCCTCGGGTTCGGCCGGTTGCAGCAGGTGGAGCACGAGGCGTTCGTGACGCTGATGGCCGAGCGAGCGGGAGTGCCCGTTCTGCCGATCGTGGCCGCAGGGATGGCCACCCAGCGGGACGCGCTCCTCGTGAGCGAGGTCACCGGGCGCTCTCTAAGCTCCGTCGATCCAGCCGACGTCGACGACGAGCTCGTCAGGAACGTCTGGCGGTCGATAGGGCCGCTCCACGACCTCGGCATCGCGCATGGCCAGCTCGACGGCGAACGGATCGTCGTCAGGTCGGACGGGACACCGGCCATCGGAGACTTCGGCGGCGCACACGTGGCGGCATCCGACGGGATGATGATGTCCGACCTCGCACAGATCCTGGTCACGACGGCGCTCGTCGTCGGCCCCGACCGGGCGATCGCCGCCGCGACCGGGGTGCTCGGGAACGACGCCTTCGCGAAGGTGCTCCCGTTCCTGCAACCGGCCGTCCTTGACCGGGATACGCGGCGATCGATCCGGGAACGAGACTGGGACCTCGACGACCTCATGAAGCGCTCGACCGAGGTCACCGGCACCGAGGCTCCGCAGCTCGAGCAGATCCGGCGGGTCACGGGGAAATCGATCGCGATCGTCGCGCTGATCGCGTTCCTCGCCTACGGGCTCATCTCGGCTCTCGCGAACGTCGGCATCCAGAGCCTTTGGAACGAACTGAAGTCCGCGAACATGGCGTGGCTGCTCACCGCGCTGATCCTCGCTCCGATCTCCCAGATCCCGCAGGCGTTCTCGACGCTGGGGGCGTCGCTCCGAGACATGCTCTTCGTCCCGGTGCTGATGCTGCAGTACGCGGTCCAGTTCATCCAGCTCGCCGTGCCGAGCTCGGCCGCCCGGGTGGCTCTGGAGGTCCGGTTCTTCCAGCGCAACGGGGTTGACACGGGTGGCGCGCTCTCGATCGGCCTGATCGACAGCCTGAGCGGCTTCGTGATCCAGATCATGCTGATCCTGATCATCACGCTGTCCGGGCTCGCGAGCCTCGATCTCTCCTCGAGCAGCTCGAGTTCCAGCTCGTCGAGCAGCTCGTCCTCGTCATCGGGCCCGAACCTGTTGATCCTTGCGGGCGTGCTGCTCCTTCTTGGGGCGATCATCGCGCTCACGATCCCGCGGTATCGGAAGGCGATCAAGGAGGCCTTCCCCCGGTACCGCGAGAACCTCCGCGTGCAGATGGCAGCGGGCGCGAAGGCGCTCCGCGTGCTGCGTTCCCCATCGAAGGTCACCATGCTGTTCCTGGGGAACCTGGTCGCGCAGCTCATGCTGGCGATGATCCTCGGGATCTGCCTGCGAGCGTTCGGGGATAGCGCCTCGTTCGCGGGGTTGGTCCTCGTGAACACGATGGTGGCCCTGTTCGCGGGCTTCATGCCCGTGCCGGGTGGGATGGGCGTGTCCGAGGCCGCGCTCACGGCCGGACTCGTCGCGCTCGGGGTCCCCAACACGGCGGCCATGTCGACGGCGATCGCATACCGCCTGGTGACGTTCTACCTGCCACCGATCTGGGGGTCACTCGCCACGCGCTGGCTCAAGCAGCACCAATACCTGTGATCCGTTCGACAAGGTGACAAGACTCGACCGCTCTGCGGTCATGAGGTAGAACTCTGCAGGCCGTCCCGCACGGGCTCGCCGATGCGGCTGAAGAAGGGGCATCCTATGTCGAAGACCGAATCATCCCAGTCGACCCCTACCGGACTCCTCCGATCGCTCGACACGCGCGTCGAGAATGTAGTCCACGACTTCTACGACCCGCGATTCGAGGGTCGTCGCCTGTTCTCCGAGGTGTTCGGGACGTTCTTCCTGGTGCTCGTGGCTGCGGGAGGAGGCATGGTCAACGCGACGAGCGGTGGTCAGATCCCGCTCGCGGTGAGGGTCACGGCGCCCGGGCTGATGGTCTTGGCCATGATCCTCTTCATGGGCGCGGTGTCCGGCGCGCATTTCAATCCGGTCGTCACGATCGCGTTCTGGCTGCGGGGCGACTTCCCTGGCAGACGTATCCCCGGTTACGTCATCGCACAGCTGCTCGGGTCGATCCTCGCCGTACTGTTCCTTCGGGCGACGCTCGGCAACGTCGGCGGCCTGGGGACGACCGAGCCGGGGCCAGGTATCAGCGACGGCATCGCGTTGACGTTCGAGGCCGTCCTCACGCTCGGCCTATTGAGCACGATCTTGGGGACCGCCTCCGGCGCCCAGAACGTCGGCGTCTTCGGGGCGATCGGGGTCGGCTTCTACATCGCGCTGGCGGGGCTGTGGTCCGCGCCCATCAGTGGCACGTCGATGAACCCCACCCGGTCGCTCGGACCGATGATCGTGAGCGGGAACTGGGATCACTGGTGGGTCTACATCGTCGGCCCGTTCATCGGCGGCCTCATCGCGGTCGGGGTCGCGTGGATCCTCCGCGGCAAGGGAGGCGGCATCAGAGGGAAGATGGCGGCCCAGGGCGAGGTCGAGCTGGACGTCGTGGATCCGTCGAAGGCGACCGAGGTCGCACCACCCGAATAGCGGCGGCCGCAACGAGCCTTCGGGGTCTCAGCGACCGCCGTCGGGACGGAACCGATCATCCACGAGCGCTACGGTGACAACGTAGGCGACGTGGGTCCCCACGCTGGTCGCCAAGACATCCGGCTGCCATCGCCACGGCGGAGGCGTCTTCCCGAGTACAGGGAACAGGGTGAAGGTCGCGCTCATCAGCGTCGCACCGAAGACGACACTGGCCCAGGGTTCCGGGAGGAATCGCCGCAGCGTTCCATGCCACAGCCCGAACGCGGAGCCGTACCCCCACTTCAGCGCCGCACCCAGTTCTGCATCGCCCCGATCACTGACGTCTCCCAGTCTGAGGACGCTCGCAACGATCTTGCCGGGAACTAGGCTGTCGTCGTAGTCGAGTGAGCCTCGGACCTGCGACCGCAGCCGATGCTCGGTCGAATAGGCGAGGGTCATCGCAGCCGTCCCAGCGACACCCGCTATGACGCTCCGAACCGGCCAAGGGATGCCCTTCATCTCATGCACCCTCACCGACGGCTCGACTTGGCAGAGGTGCGCCGTGGCACCGTTTCCATTTGTCCCCGCTACCGCAAGGGCACGGATCGTTCCGCCCCCGTCGCGCATCCTCTGCGGCGTAACTCGTCATCAACTCGGAAGGCGCGCGGCTCTGGCGGAGCAGGTCGCACATGACCAGCATCGCCGGCTCGATGTGATCGAAGAACTCCTTGTAGCTCGGGCAGAGGTAGTGCTGTCCCGGCTCTCCGTAGGGCGACGTGGCGAACCGATCCTTCGGGCATCCTCCGTTGCAGGCGAACCGCACGTCGCAGTCCAGGCAGAACCGTGTGAGCGTGTCGAACTTGTCCTGCCCGAACTTCTGCTGCTGGGGCGAGACGATCAGCTCCAGCATATGCTTGTCACCGATGTTCCCGAGCAGGTAGTCAGGCTCCACGAAGTGGTCGCACGAGTACAGGTCGCCGGTGTGCTCGATCGCCAACTGCAACCCGCACGTCTCTGCATGCACGCACATCCCGCCCGGCTCTCCGTACCAATTGGCCAGGGCCGTGTCGAACATCTGGACGTAGACGGTGCCGATGTCACACCGGACCCACTCCTCGAAGACGTCGATCATGAATCGTCCGTACTGCTCCGGCCCGACGGAGCGGTGCGTGACGAGCGACCCCTCCTGCTTGTAGAGCGGTCGGCCCTTCACGCCGTCGCCCCACCCCGAGTCGGTGACGGCGAAGTTCTCCTCGGTAGCTCGCTCGATGATGGGGATGAACTGGATGAACGTGGCGCCAAGCTCGTCGCGGAAGAACGTGTAGACCTCACGGCCGTGATCGCCGTTCACAGCGTGGATCGTCGTCAACACGTTCCAGTCAACCTCGTGACGCTTGAGCACCTCGAGCCCGGTCATGACGCGGTCGAACGTGGGCTTGCCACCTTTGTCGACGCGGTAGGTATCGTGCATCTCGCGCGGTCCGTCGATCGAGATGCCTACCAGGAAGTCGTTCTCCTTGAGGAACCCGCCCCACTCGTCGTCGAGGAGCGTGCCGTTCGTCTGCATCGTGTTGAGGATGTGCTGACCGGGTGTCGCGTACTTGCGTTCCAGCTCGATCGAGCGGCGGAAGAAGTCGAGCCCCATCATGGTCGGCTCGCCACCCTGCCACGCGACGACGACCTCTGGGGCCCAGGCGTGGGCCTCCAGCAGCTGCCGGATGTAGGTCTCGTGGATCTCCTCCGCCATGCGGAAGCGACTGCCGGGGTAGAGCATCTCCTTGGATAAGAAGAAGCAGTACTCGCAATCCAGGTTGCACACCGCACCAGTCGGTTTCGCCATCAGATGGAAGGCGAGCGGAACGCCGGGCATCGTGAGCACGGCACCAACGGCTTCGGGTTCGATGCCCGGAGGGCTCCCAAGCTCAGCCCCTTCAACCATGTCGCCAGAACACCTCCGCGGGTTCGGACCTTCGACCGTTCATCGTAAGGGAACTATCCCGCGAAGAGACGGCCCTGATTCAGCGAGCGCCGCTCACTTCGATCCAGCTTCCGCGCTAGCCGAAACAGGCGACCGAGCAGGCGCCGTCACTGCTACCTGATCCGGTTCGAGCCGCTTCGACGCGACGTAGGCCACCACGACGGCGACGATCACCAATGGCGTTAACGCGAGACCGTCCGATTGGAGGAACACCATGGTGAGCAGGACCGACGTCAACGGCAATCCCAGCATCACAACGGTCATCGCCCCGATGCCCATCGCGACCCCGGCGATCATCGGTAGGCCGGGAAGGTGGGACAAGGCCATCCCTCCGACCGCACCGAGGAACATGCCCGGGAACGTCGGACCACCACGGAAGGCGCTCAATGCCACACCGTATGCCAGACCCTTGCAGAGGATGAGCAGCACCAGAGCGCCTACCGTCCAACCAGCGGCGTCCTGGATAAGGGTCGGGAGCGCGGATTGTCCGGAGAAGAGCACCTCGCTTGAGCTCCTACCGCTTCCTTCGGCGAACACGATCGCCAGGCCGCCGATCGCCAGGCCGGCGATGGGCGTCAACAGGAGCCTTCGACGGGCGACGATGGGCTGCAGGAACAGGGCGAGCCGGCGGATCGCAGTGCCGAGTACCGTCGCGGCCAGACCGATCCCGACTGCCCACAGGAGCTCGGCGAGGGTCGGGCTCGTGAAGCTCGGGATATCGGGGACCGCCAGGGAGAAGGTGCCGAAACCGGTCAGGTTGTCCAGGCCAACGAAGATGAGCGCTCCGATGCCGGCAGCGAGCAGCCCCGGCACCAGCACGACACTCATCATGGTGCCACTGAGCCCGGCCACCTCCATCAGCAGGAACGCTGCCACGAGTGGCGACCCGAGCAGTGTGCTGATGGCAGCGAAGCTACCGGCTGCGCCGATCAACATCACGGCCTGAGGCGCCGCGTCCTTCTTCAGGAAGTGGAACGCGAAGACGCCGAGCCCGCTGCCTATGGCGATCAGCGGGGCTTCAGGGCCCAACACCACCCCGAGACTGAGCGTGGCGAAAGCCGCGAAGATGATGCCGGGGAGATCGACCGGACGCACTGCCCCGGACGGCTTGAACCCTTCGGCAGGCTCATGTCCTGCGGTCCCGGGCAGGTGACGGATGGTGAGAGCAACCAGGAGTCCGCTCACCGCGAGCAACGGGAGCGGCCACCAGGTTGGCTCCGTAGCGAACCCCAGGTCCTTCGGCAGGGTCGTGAAGAAGTACTGCTGCGCCTCGGCGACCCACTTGAGGAAGAAGTAGGCGACCGTCGCCACAGGGATCCCGATGATGGCCCCGAACACCAACAGCGCGACGTAACCCCGGCTCTTGAGGATCGCAAGGGGGTCCAAGGTCGATTCGGCCTGATGCCCCTCTCCGCGGCCGTCGACACCCGGATCCACACCCGCGGTCATGCGCTTCCCTCCCCCGAAGGCCTGCGAAGCAGACACCCTGTCAGCCAGGTCCGCTGTGATGGTACCTAGGACAACCCTGTGATCCGCGGGATGGTCGTGGTCTGGGCAGTGTCAGGGAAGCGACCACACGCGCATCGTCAGGGCCGGGGCGGTCCTGACTCTGGCGCGCACGCCATGCCGGGTGTGAGCTCCATGGGAGAGCGTAGCGGTGCCGTCATCACCCCCCCATGCGTCGGCTGATAGCCGGGCCCCACTGAGAGCGAGGTACCTGGCGCGAGGTCATGGCTAGAGCAGGGTTCCTGGGCGTCGACGCCGCCCGGCCTGAGCCAGCGGTCGGGGGCGGCGATCACCGGAACCCAGCATCCAATCGGGGTGCGCACGCGCGTATTGTATGGTTGCCGGTCAGGCCGGACGGCGTCTTGACCGCTCCGGCCGAGTGAACGGGAGGGGTACCTATGGGGATGAGACGACGGTCGAGGCGCCGAGGGCTCGTCGCAGGGGCGGCGATCGGCCACCACATGGCCAAGAAGAGCGCGGAGGCGCAGCAGGCCCCCGCGGATTACCA
Source organism: uncultured Actinomycetes bacterium (assembly GCA_963695975.1). Taxonomy (GTDB): domain Bacteria; phylum Actinomycetota; class UBA4738; order UBA4738; family HRBIN12; genus JBBQVZ01. Next base: position 225,715 of record CAVOIB010000010.1, read on the forward strand.
GGATCAGGGGCAGTACGCGCCGCCCCCGGCAGAGCCGGCGCAGTACGCGCCGCCTCCTGCGGACCCAGCTGACCAGATCGAACATCTCGCACAGTTGCACACCTCGGGTGCGCTGACAGACGAAGAGTTCGCGGCGGCCAAGGCGAAGGCTCTGGGGACCTGAACGGACACGGATCGATCGTCGGATGACGTTCGTCCGCTCGACACATGCGGGAGACAGGTGGCTGCGATGAGTGATTCACGTAAGGATGTGTTGCTGAAGGCGCTCGAGGCCGAGGTCGGTGGGGAGTCGGTCGATCTGAGCACGTTGTTCACCGACGATGTCGTCGGCTGGTCGCCGTACGCGAGCGTGTCGGGGCTGACGGCACTCGCCGAGCTCGCCGCCCTCCGCGAGGTGGCGTTCTCCAACGTCGTCATCATGTTCCGCGGACTCGACGAAGTGGGCAACAAGGCGTTCGCGGAGTGGCTCATCGAAGCCGACCACACGGGACCGCTCGTCCTCGGTGAGGATGCGGTGCTGGAACCGACTGGGCGGCACGTCCAGCTGGCCGGCGCCACCATCGCCGACTTCCGCGACAACAAGATCCGCTCGTACCGGACATACTTCGACGACATCTCACTGATCGAGCAGATCGTCGACGCTTAACGAAGCTGGCGCCGTGGAGTTCCAGGTCGAGGACGAACCCGATCCCCTCGACATCGGATTCCTCGAAACGCAGATCCGCCGTGAAGCGTCCGCCACCATGGGACTCGGCGACGAAGTCGAGCTGGCGATCTTCGTGCGGGACGCCGGCAAGATCGTCGCCGGGATCAGCGGATGGACCTGGGGCGATTGCTGCGAGCTGCAGAGCCTCTGGGTGGAGCCGAGCCTACGAGGTCGTTGGCTCGGGCCTCGGCTCCTCGCCGCAGCTGAAGCCGAGGCGGCGGCGCGCGGGTGCAGGCAGACCGTCCACTTCACCTATGGCTTCCAAGCCCGGCGCCTGTATGAGTGGGCCGGATACGAACTGATAGGGCGGGTCGAGGACTTCCCATCGGGCACGGATGTCCGCTGGTACAGCAAGCGCCTGAGCCCACCTGAGGACGCCGCCGCGCCCAGCGCGCGACCGGTCGTAGCCAGGCGCAACCCATCGACCGGAGGCAACTCCGGCTCCGAGTAGCTGTCCACGGGATCCCTAGACGCCATCCCGTCGCGCTTGTTCTCGAGCTACTCGACAACGTCGCGCCCGTGCGCCGTGAGCGCCCAGATCACGAAGATGCAGACGGCGATGATCACGATCGAGAACACGGGGTAGATCGGGATGAACGCGAAGTTCGCGATCGCGACGATCACGGCCATGATCACGCCAACCGTCCGGGCCCATACAGCGCCGGTGAAGACCCCGAGCCCGGCGAGCAGGATGATCAACCCGAGCAGCATGTGGATCCAGCCCCACGTCGAGACGTTGAAATGGAACACGTAGTTCGGGGTCACCGCGTAGAAGTCCTTCTTGAAGACCGCGGCGAGCCCTTGGATCATGTCGAAGATCCCGACCAGGATCATCATGAAGCCCGCGAAGAACGTGAACCCGACCGCCCATCCGCTCCTGTTTTCAGACATCTGAACCCCTCTTCTCTCCGCTTCGTGATGACGCCTATCGTCGCGTCCACGGCTCCGTCCCAATCGAAGGCGCCGCCGCCGCGCCCGACGCTGAATCCCAGCGGCTGAGAACGTCATCCTCGCCGCTGCCTTGACGCCCTAAGTCCAGCTCACGGAACTCCTGTATGTCACGCCCGATCGCCACCTCCTCGCCCCTGAGTGCCCGCAACCTTATCTCTGATCACACACACCTTCGATCGCATCCGACCGTCCGGACCTGTCGCCCTCAGCCAAGGCTTCGCAGTCCTGCTCGTTCTGGTCCGATGACCTCTCGCCCACCTGAGCATCCATCACGTCGTTGGTCGGGGTTCATCCAACCGGACATGAGGCGAGCCATGCGGGAAGATTCACCCGATGACGACAACACGGGACCTCACGCCGTCCGCAGATCGCGCAACCGTCGACGCCTCGAGGCGGACGCACCTCGCGGCCGAGCGAACCCTCCTCGCCTGGTGGCGTTCCGGCCTCGCCGCTACAGCGGTGGCGCTAGCGGTGGGCCGACTCTTGCCCGCCTTGCTCGATTCGCCCCCGGCGCCATTCGTCGCGCTCGGCATCGGCTTCGCCGTGCTAGCGCTGTCCTTCATCGTCTACGGGACGCGCCGACAGCGGCAGGTCGACAGCGCGATCGCCGAAGGAAGCTTCCACCCGCTCGACGGATGGTTCGTGCTGGCCCTCACGGCGCTCATGGTGATCCTCGTCACCGCGACGATCGTCCTCATCTCGATCGAGCGCTGAGCCGCTCCGTCACGGACGCCGGGACCGCAGATGCGGGTATCTTCGTCGACTCGGGACTCCGAGGCCGACCGGCTAGAACGCGCAGGAGGCGAGGATCGTGCTATCGAGGATGACGCACCAACGGATCGTCGCGCTCGACTTCTTGGTGATCGCATGGGTGCTGTTCTGCCTGATGCTCGGCATGGCTGTGACGAAGCGGATCAACCATCTGGGAGCGCTCGGTGATGGACTCGTGAGCGCGGGCGACAGCGTCTCGGGCGTCGGCGACTGGATCTCCGGCCTCCAGGACATCCCTTTGATCGGCGGAGGCATCGGCGCGGTCGCCGACAGGGTCGACGCGCTCGGCGCCTCGACGGCTCAACAGGGGCGCAACGGCAAGGAGGCTGTGTGGAAGGCCGCCTTGGGCATCGGCATCCTTCTGACGTTGCTCCCCACCCTGCCGATCCTCGCCGTATGGATCCCGGTCCGCGTCGGTATCGAACGCGAGCGAGCGAGCCTGCGCGCCTCGTTGAAGGCGAGCGAGCCGGGCGTATGGGAATACCTCGCGCTTCAAGCGGTCGACGACATGTCTTTCAAGGAACTGCGCAAGATCAGCGCGGACCCGTGGGAAGACATCAGACAGGCCCGCTACGAGGCGCTGGCGCGGGTCGAGATCGACCGTCTCGGGCTGACGCTCGCGGCAGGCCAACAGCCATCACGCGATTCGGTCCCGACTGGGCCGTCCCAGGAACCGCGTCCCGAGGCGTGAATCGAACCGGGTCGTCGACGAATCGGGGGCCTCAGGCCACCTTCTTCGCCGCGGACCGCCGCAAGATGAACCCCGCGATGGGCAGCACGACCAGTGTGCCGATGATGGCGCCCACGATCCCGGTCAGGTCGAAGATCTCGTCGTCACCGATACCGAGCCACTTGGCGAAGATCAGCCATCCGACGACGGCGCCGATCAAGCCGATGACGATCGAGATGAGCCAGGACCTCGGCCCACTCATGTGGCGAAACACGTCGCCAGGCATCAGCAGCCGTGCGACTGCGCCCGCCACCAACCCCAGGATCAGCGCCCCGAGCATCGGTCTTCGCCTCAGCCGGCGACGATCTTCGCTTTCATCGCGGCGAACTCCTCATCGGTAAGGAGACCCTGGGCCTTCATGTCGGCGAGCTTCTGTAGCTCCGCGACCGGGTCCGCGCCTCCCGTCGGCGCGGGCGCAGGAGGAGGCGGCGCCGGCGCAGATTGCGCCGCAACGGCGGCCGCTGCAGCTGCATCGATCTGCGCCTGCTGCTGCTGCGCGTCGTACGCTGCTGCCTTCTGGGCCATCTCCTGCTGCTCAGCGGATTGCTGAGCTGAAGCAGCCTGACCCTTCTGGGCGCTCTTCGCACCCATGTGAGCCGCCCCGCCCACCACGACCGCCGTTCCGATCAATCCGGGTCCTCGTCTCCTTCGCATCGTTCACTCCTCGCTGTTCGCGGCCGCGATGGCGGCCTGGACGACATCGTGCGGGATCCGCATGTTCTCGAGCACGATCCCGTCGGCGCTGCGGACCGCCTGGGCGAACCGCGCCGCCCACGTGTTCTCCCAGACGAGCACGGCGGCTGCGTTGTTCGGCTCGAGCGCCTCCGCGGCACGCTCGAGATCTTCGGCGCTCAATAGGTCACCGACGTCCCCGTGCGCGCCGATGCCACCTGCCTCATCCTCGTCCATGTCTTCGAGCTCGATGGTCGTGATCGAGCCGTCGGCGTCCTTCTTCACGAACGCGAGGTCGATGATCCTGATCGTCTCGCTCTCGACGAGGTCGGCCAGTGCCGGGACGATCTCTCCCTTGAACCGGTTGCCCGGGAACCCCAGCACGATGAACTCGACGGGACCGATCTCGGTATCCATGGTTCCTCCTACCTCAGCCGGAATGAGGAGGATAGCCGAACACCGCCGCACCTCGGGCGGTCAAGATGGTCCCGATGTCGGCCCTCGAAGTCCTGCTCGGTTTGGTGATGCTCGCAGGCCTCGTCGGGATCGTCGTCCCATTCCTGCCGGGGATCCCGCTCATCTGGGGAGCTGGCCTCGTGTGGGCGATCACCGTTCCCAACGATGGCCCTTGGGCTTGGGTGGCCCTCGCGCTCATGACCGTCTTCGCCGTCGCCGGGCTGGTGGCTGCGACGACGCTCCCCGCGCGGCGCGCGAACCAGGTTGGCGCGCCCGGATGGGTGCTCGCCGCCGGCGTGGGAGGCATGATCGTCGGGTTCTTCCTGATCCCGGTGGTGGGCGCCCTCATCGGATGGCCGGTGGGGGTGTTCCTCGCTGAGGCCGTACGGTTGCGCGACGTGGGGGCGGCGTGGGCAACGACGGTTTCCTCCCTGAAAGGGATGGGCCTCGGGATAGGGATCCAGCTCGCGGCCGGGGCCGCGATGATCGGCGTCTGGATCGCCGCCCTCGTGATGACCTGATCAGTGCGACACGGCCGCGGCGGCGATCTCTGAGACCAGCTTGCGATCCCAGAACCGTGACACGGCGAACGGCTTGATCAGGTCCGGGACGCGGCCCGTCTCCGCCAACTCCGCCATCGTCACCCCGCAGATCGGCGTGGCCTTGAAGCCGTAGGTCCCCCACCCGCCGTCGATCAGGAAGCCGCCGACGTCGGTCTCTCCCATGATCGGGCTGTAGTCGGGCGTCACATCGCAGAGGCCGCCCCAGGCCCGCATCAATCGGACGCGACCCAGCATCGGCAGCAGTTCGAGGGCGTGATGCGCGGTCACCTCCAGGAAATCGAGCGTTGACGCCTGGCTGTACGACGAGTAGGGCTCGATCTCCGAGCCGATCAACACCTCGCCGCGGTCGGTCTGGGACACGTACACGTGCAAGGTCGCCGAAACGAGGATCACGTTGAGGAACGGCTTCAGCGGCTCGGTGACGAACGCCTGCAGCGGATGGGTCACGATCGGCACCCGCACGCCCGCCATGTCGGCGATCTCTGACGTCCATCCTGCGGTCGCCGAGATGACGAGCCGCGTCGAGATTTCACCTCTCGTCGTGCGAACCCGTGTGACGTGGCCACCGTCGACGTCGATCCCCGTCACGGCCGTGTCCTGGTGGATGTGCACCCCGCGTCGGTTGGCCTGGCGAGCGTAGGCCCACACGACCGCGTCGTGACGGATCACGCCACCCGGCGGGTGATACAGCGCCGCCATGATCGGGAACTCCGGTTCGTCGGAGAGATCCAGGACCGGACAGAGCTTCGCGATCTCATCCGGGTAGATCACGCGGCTGTCCACGCCGAGGAGCCGATTGACCTCCGCGCGCTCGTGCGCGACGTTCACCGCACGCTCGGCATGCGCGAGCGTCAGGTGGCCCTGTTGGGAGAAGAGCAGGTTGTAGTCGAGCTCTTGGGCGAGCTGTTCGTAGAGACGCAGCGCTTCCTTGTAGAACGCCACCCCCTCCGGCGTCCGGTAGTTGGCTCGGACGATCGTCGTGTTCCGGCCGCTCCCACCGGCGCCGATGTAGTTGCGCTCGAGCACGGCGACGTCGGTGATGCCGCGCTTCGCGAGCTCGTACGCGATCGCGAGCCCGTGAGCACCTCCCCCGATGACCACCACGTCGTACGTCGACTTCAGCTCGCGCCTGCTCCACATATCCCATGGCTCGAAGTAGCGGATCGGGTGCATCTATCGCCAGCCCTTGCCGCGCAGGGCATCCCAGCCGACAGGCCCGCCCCCGAGACGCTCGGCGACCTCCACCACGGACCGCCACACGTACCGGGCGAACTCCATCGCGACGTAGATCTCGATCATCGGCACGTCGGCGGCACGGCGGACGACGATCGCTCGGACGTCGGCGATCGGTGCGCCCGTCGCCTCTCCCGTCTCGAGCGACGACGAGTCCCAGCTCGTGAGCCGGGAGAGGAGGCCGGGCAACGCCGGCCCCGCGAGCGCGAACGCGGCGAACAGGTGGGTGGCGTCGGTGACCATGCCCTCGTCCCCGATCGCGGCCTGCATGGCTGCTACGCGGTCGACAACGGGTCCCGGCGGGAGGAGCACCATCGCCCAGTCATCCGCGATCGAGGCGACGGCATCTCCCGCGTCACGGAAGGCGAGGGCGATCGAACCCCGGAGGTCGATCTTCCCTCGAACGGTGATGTCCGCGACTCCAACGTGGTCGCTCACCGCTGCGAGCTCACTCGCGGCGTCTGCGTAGGCCCGGACGAACTCCGCGCCGTCCTCTATCCCAAGGACGGCGCCCAGCGCCGCATGCGTCGAGGACAACGGTGACCTGAGTGACGCCATCGGCACTCGAAGGGTGGCGCCATCCGTCGAGGTGCCCGTCACGTCCGCAACCTCACGCCGTCGGGGTCGTAGAAAGGCCGAAGCGCGACACGCGCCTCGGCACGGCTGGCGCCGAACTGGATCTCGAACATCGTCCCGTCCTTGGCCCAGCCCGCGGGCACCCATGCCAAACCGACGGTGGCGTTCGCCACTGCGCTCCGCCGGGCCGAGGTGACCCGTCCTACCCATACCCCTTCGTGCACGACGGAGGCTCCCTCCGGTGGCAGCCAGGCTGGGTCGGTCGTGAAACCGACCAGCCGCTCCCCCGGCCCTTCGCGCTCGAGATCCTGCAATGCGCGCTTCCCCATGAAGTCGGGCTTCTCGGCCTTCACCATCCAGCCCAACCCTGCCTCGTACGGATCCGATTCGGCATCGGTGTCCTGCCCGACCAGGATGTGCTGCTTCTCGAGGCGGAGGATGCGCTGCGCCTCCAAGCCGAACGGCGAGATGCCGTGGTCCGCTCCCGCCTCCATCACCCGGCCCCACACGTGCTCGCCGTACATGCTCGGCACGTGGATCTCGTATCCCATCTCGCCGACGAAGCCGATCCGGAGCACGAGTGCCGGCACGCCTGCGACCTCGATCGTCCGACCGGACATGTACGGGAACCCCTCGGCGGAGACATCGGCGGCCGTGAGCCGTTCCATGACGGAGCGGGCCCTCTCACCTGCGAGGTTCAGCGCCGCGAACGCCCCCGTGACGTTGAGCAGACGGACGTGCAAGCGCCAGTCGGCCTGCCACCACGTGATCCACCGCTCGAGCGCCGCGGTATTTCCCGTCGTCACCGTGACGAAGAACTCGTCGTCGTCCACGCGCACGACGGCTCCGTCGTCCAGGATCACGCCCTCGTCGTTCAGCATGACGCCGTACCGGACCTTCCCGACGGCAAGATCCGCGAACCGGTTCGGATACAGCCGCTCCAACAGTTCCACGGCATCGGGACCCTTGACCCGGAACTTGCCCAGCGTGCTCACGTCGATCACGCCTACCCGATGGCGCACCGCGTCGACCTCGTCTTCGGGCGTCGTGTAGTGGTGCGGCCGTCGCCAGTCTCCCGCCCACATGAACGTCGCCCCGGCTTCGCGGTGGAGCTGATGGATCGTCGTCTCCTTCCGCGGCGTTCGTCGGGCGCCGGCGAGCGTCCCGAGCTCGACAGGGGTCCATGGAGGGCGCGCGGTCGTCGGGCCTGTCTCTTCGAACGACGACCCCGTCGCCCGCGCGCACAATCGCTGTGATGAGAGCATGCACGCCTTCCCCTGGCATGGCCCCATCGTGACCGTCGTGTAGCGCTTGAGGAGCTCCAAGGAATCGAACCCCTCGGTGACAGCGGTCTTCAACTCCTTCGTGGTGACGTCCATGCACAAGCACGCGAACTGCTTCCCCGGGCCGTCGGCCAACTCGGGCGGGAGCACGACCGCGTCGCCTGCGGCGCTCGCGGACAGCACGAGCTCGCCGATCCGCGATGCATCCACGTCACGGCCCACTGCCGCCGCCCCCTCAAGGCCGGCCAGCCGTCCTTGGACGACCGCATCATCCGAGGTCCGCGCGCCGGCCACCGCGCCGGCCGCGTGCACGCTCGGCGGCAGCTCGACCGGCAAGTACGCCTGCGCCTGTTCGTCGAACCCGACCACCACGCCCGTTTGCACGAGCAGGTTCGTCGACGGCATCGCGAACCCGGACGTGACGATCAGATCGCAGGCGATCTTCCGTCCACCCGATGCGCCGGGAGTGCCAACCGTCACCGCCCTCACGTGCCTGCGGCCGTGCGCGGCGAGCACGGTCTTCCCGGTGATGCGCTCCACGCCGTCGAGCGCGGGCCCGCTTCCGTCGGGGCGAAGATCAACCAGGGTCACCCGTGCGCCGGTGTCGCGGAGCGAGCGCGCGGTCTGATATCCGGCGTCGCTCGATGTGAGCACGACCGCGCGGTGACCCGGCACGACCCTGTACGCATCGATCAGTCGTTCTACCGCGGACGAGAGCATCACGCCAGGGAGGTCGTTGTTCACGAACACCGCTGACTGCTCGATGGCGCCGGTCGCGAAGATCAGGTGCCGGGCGCGGATCCGATACAGGGTCGCTGCGCTGGACGCGGCGATCAACGGTCCATCGAAGACGCCGAACGCAGCCGTGCCAGTGAGGATCTGGGCTCCCGCGTCGAGCGCGTTGGCCAGCGCTCCGGGATCGCCACCGGTCTCGTTCCGCTGCTCCAGCACGACCGTGGATGCTCCGGCCGCCGAAGCCTCCGTGGCGGCCGCGAGTCCGGCGGAGCCGCCGCCGATCACCAAGACCTCTGGGTGCAGGTTGACGACCTCGCGGTGGCCATGGTCCTCGTCGGAGGGGACGGTCCCGAGGCCGGCCTTCGATCGGATGAACGGCTCGACCATCTCCCAGGCCCATCTCGGACGGTGGAAGACCTTGTAGTAGAAGCCGGGCGGCATCATGAACGAGAACGTGTTGAGCCATCCGTGGATGTCGTGGCCCGCCGACGGCCAGGCGTTCTGACGATGGACCGTCATGCCGTCGCGCACCGGCTCGATGCACGCACGGACGTTCGGGATGCCGTCGATCTGCATGAGGCAGTTCGCGCAGGCGCCGTCCATGCAGAGAAGGCCGCGTGGCCGGTGGTACTTGAACGATCGTGCGGTGATCGCGACACCGGAGGCGGCCAGCGCCGAACCGACGGTGTCGCCGTGGAACGCCGGCAGCTTCTTGCTTTCGAACAGGATCGACACCGGCCGGTCGCGAACGATGCGCTCGCCGGAGCGCGCAGGCAGACGGGAGGTCAAACGGGTGCCTCCTCGCGCTCGGTGGGCCAGTACGTACGTCGGATCTCGTTCGTCGCGGTGTGCCGCTCCGCGAGGAACCACTTGCGACAGCCGTCCCGATGCAACCACCACTCGGTCTGCCAGCCGTTCACGTTCCGCCGGAAGTAGAGGTAGCCGGTCAGTTCGCGATCGTCGGCATCAGGACCGACTCGGCGCGTCGTCTCGCCGCCGTAGCCGAACTCGAGCGCCTCCCGCGGACCACAGTTGGGACACGTGATGAGGAACGTCATGTCAGTGGGAGGGCGCCTCCCCGGACAAGCGGACAGCAACCTGCTCCGCCATCGCGTCTGGTGTGAGCACGAAGTCGGTCCCGGCGAGCGGGATCCGCGTGATTCCAGCGACGACTCCAGCGAGACCGCCCGCAGGACGGTGACGACGCCGGTCGGTGGATACCCATCGCAGAGCAGCATATGGCCTATCCATGCACAAGGGCTCACCTCAGATGCTCACAGCGGCGTCGTGAGCGAGTGGGAAATCGACACGAACGGTCACTTGCTTCCGACCGACGCAGCCCAAACGAGACACTGAGCACCCTCGATGATCACTCGCGTCGCCCGGCGGTAGGACCTCGGCGACATCCGGGTGCGATCCGGGCCGAAGACCAAGAGGCCCACCCCTCGCTCCGCGATGAGTTGGAGGAGCGCTTGGATCGGCCGCGGACTTCGCACTCGGATCCGCTCCACCCTGATACCGAGCGACGCGGCCAGCTCGACCGGGCGCTTCAGCGAGGCGGTCACCTCGGGCGTGAGTTCCTCCAAGGCGTCGTAGCCCAGTCGCAGCGACATCGGGAGCGGCTCCAGCTGCGTCGCGTTGACCACGATCAGCAGCTCCCCCGACTCCACCGCTGTGTCCACGGCGTAGGCCGCCGCGTCCGGATCGAAGGGAACCCCCAGCGTCGCGAGCATCACCGGACGACCCCCCGCTCCCGCACCGCTCCCCGGGTTCGACGACTTAGCCCGGGTTCGAAGCATCTAGTCGGGGCGAAGCTGCCAGTGGGGCAGGTTCCTGGCGCGAAGGCGGACCTTCTTCCGCCATCGCGGCATGTAGAACACGAACCAGAAGGTCATCACCATGAGCGACATCGGGAAGAAGCGTCGCTCGAAGTACACGATGGATATCGCCGTGCCGATCCCGATCACGAGTGCCGCGATGATCACCTCGACCCGGTAGCGCCGCATCTCGTGCATGATCCCCCAGTACTCATCCTCGGGGATCTGCGAGGTGTTCCACCGCCTCGCGCACTTCGGGCAGGTCCACGCCTCGCCGTACGGCACGTATGCGACCTCGCCGCAATCGCAGCGAACGGTGATCGGAGCGCCTCGCATGGAGCGCCCATTCTACGCAGCCACCTTTCCGCCTCCGACCGGCATCGGACGCGTTGCGCCGGCTCGCTGCCCCGTGCTATACCGCACGCGCCCGAGGTGGGCGCGCACGGAGGGGGTGCTGCGTGGCTGAAGCAGTCATCGAGGAGCGACAACTCCTCAAGACGCTCAACTGGTACGACGGTTTCGTCATCGGTCTGTGTCAGCCGGCGTTCCTTCTAGGCTCGCTCGGCTTCACGCTGGCAACGATCGGCGTGTGGGGCTCGATCCTCCTCTGGGGGATCTCGGCAACCGTTGGGCTCTTGCAGAACTGGATCTACTCGGAAACGGCGGCGATGTTCCCCGACAAGCCGGGTGGGATCTCGCTCTACGCTCACGAGGGCTGGCGGAGCCGGTTCAACCTCTTCGGTCCGATCGGAGCGTTCGGCTACTGGATCGGCTGGTCCGTGGTGCTGTCGTTCGTCGGCAACATCGTCGGCGCGCTGATCGTCGCGGAGTGGTTCCCGAGCCAGACGACGAAGGTGTACTTCAACCTCGGATTCGCCGACTTCGGCCTCGCCCAGTTGATCGCCGTGGTCGTGATCCTTTTCGTCTGGCTGTTCAACATCCTCGGGGTGAAACCGTCGCTCGCGGTTGGTTACGTGACCGGTGCGTTGCTAATGGTCCCGCTCTTCATCTTCATCGTGATGCCCTACTTCACCGGCGACTGGCATTCGTCGAACCTCGAGTACGTCCACCGCTCCGGTGGCTTCAGCGACCTCTCGATCGCGCTGATGTGGTTGTTCATCATGTGCTGGTCGGCCTACGGGATCGAAGTGGCGGCGAGCTTCGCTCCCGAATACCACGACACGAGGCGAGACACGGAGAAGGCGCTCAAGAGCGTCGCCGCGTTCTCGCTGTTCGTGTACATCTTCCTACCCCTCGGTCTGGGCGGGGTCGTTGGTTCCACGGGAGATTACGGCGGCTTCTACGTGTCGGCCCTCAAGGAGATCGCGGGACCCGTGCTCGGAGGGATCGCCGTGGTCTGTCTGATCGCGAGCTTGATCCTCGCGATGAACACGTCGACGGCCGACGGCGGCCGTGCGCTGTACGGGATCGCGCGCGACGACATGACGATCAAATGGCTGTACCACCTCAACCGGTTCCATGTGCCCGCCCGTGGGATGAGCGTCGACATGGTCGTGAACATCGGCCTGCTCCTGCTGCTGGGCGCGAACAACTTCGTGATCCTCTACATCTCGAACATCGGGTACGTGTTCTGCCACGTGCTCGCGCTCTCGGGTTTCATCCTCTTACGCAGGGATCGACCGGACTGGCCCCGCCCGATCAAGAAGAGCGGCATCTGGGTTCCCATCGCCGGCGTCCTCGCGGTGTTCAACCTGATCCTCGTGATCGACGGCGTCTTGGACCAGAAGGTCGCGTCGTACATCGGCTACTACGAGTTCAAGGGCCTCCCGCTCTTGCTCGGCGTCGGTGTGCTAGTCGCCGCGGTGCTCCTCTACTTCTACCGGCGGGTCGTTCAGGACAAGGCGAAGATCACGTTCCGCGACCGGGACGTGCCCACGATGCCGACCCCGAAGCAGATGGCCCTCCTGCACGAGGAGGAGGTTCCGGGCTAACGACCCAGAGGCGGATCCACCTCGGAGGCCGGCCGCGTGCCGGCCTCCGTCGTTGGGCAGCTTCTTGATCGTGCAGCTTCGGGGAGCGCGCACTACCATGCGTCGGGTCGCACCCTTCGGGAGGTCATATGGCTGACAAACAGTGGGGAGCCGAGCCGTTCTGGGGTCTCGGATACGAATGGGACCCGGACTGGGTGTACACCGAGCGGCAGAAGGAGCTCCGGACCACCCTGATCGAGCTATGCGAGAAGGAGCTCCGGGCCAACGCGAAGCGCTTCGACGACGAGCTGATGTTCCCGCGACGGAACTTGGAGCTCCTGGGAGAGCACGGCTTCCTCGCCCTCACGGTCCCCGAGGAATACGGCGGCCTCGGCGAGGATCACGTCGCCTACTCGATGGTATGCGAGACGATCGCGCGCTATGGCTGCGCGTCGACCGCCATGTGCTACGTGATGCACATGGGCGCGGTGAACGCGATCATGCTCCGGGCGACACCCGAGCTGATAGACAAGTACATCCGTCCGTTGAACAGCGGCAAACTGGGAACGCTCTCCTACTCCGACCCCGAGACCGGCTCGCACTTCTGGTACCCCATCTCGTCGGGCGCGACCCGATCCAACGGTGGCTACAAGGTTCGCAAGAAGGCTTCATGGACGACGTCCGGCGGGTTCGCCGACTTCTACGTCGTGCAGACCACCAGCCCTGATTTCACCGGCTACGACGACCTTTCGGTCTTCGTCGTCGACGGCGAACATGTGAAGTCCCAGCCGTCCCTGTGGGACGCTCTCGGGCTGCGGGGCAACCAATCCGGGCCGATCGAGATCGACGACGTGGAGATCCCCGTCGAGCAGCTCGTGGGACCGACCGGCGACGGTGCGACCTCGAACGACGAGTCGGTCGACCCTTGGTTCCTGATCGGATCGGCCTCGGTGTGGAACGGCCTCGCGCTGGGCGCGATCGACATCGCCAAACGTCACACAACACGCAAGAAGCACGTCGACGTCGGACTTCGGGTGGCCGACTATCCCACGATCCAGGACTACGTCGGCGAGGCCGTGATGGACACGAACGCCTGCCGCTTGTTCGTCTTATCCGTGGCCCAGGCGATGGACGGCGCCACGGAGCGGAACACGAGGAACCCCGGGCCGGGTGAGCTCGCACGCGGCAACTTCTTGCATTGGGCCTGGCAGATCAAGTTCGAGGCCGCCAAGAACGTGACCCACGTCGTGGACAAGATGCTCCACGCCTGCGGCGGTTCGGGCTACAAGCGGGACATGGAGCTCGAGCGATACCTGCGGGATGCGAAGGCCGGATGGGTGATGGGGCCGACGAACGAAGTGCTCCGCCAGTTCGTCGGCAAAGCCGTCCTGCTCGGTTTCGAGTCGCTCGACTATTGGAACCAGGCCTACAACCGTCGCGCCGTCGAGAACGAGGTGAAGAAGCTCGACGCCGACGGCAAACGGCAGCTCGCCGATGAGCTTCTCGCGCAGGCGGAGGGCTCAACGACCATCGGGTCGGCGAAGACGTAGCAAGGAAGAGGCGGAGCGATGGCGATCGAGACCGGCTCCTCTGGGCTCCTGATCGGCGGGATGCGGCCGGTCGATCCGTTCCTGGAGACGTATCTCGTGCGCCCCGGAGGCGCCACGGTGGTGCGTGTGGACGCTGATGATCGTATCGCGGTGACCGACGTCGACGGAGGACAGGTCGCCGAGGTGTCGGTCTTGGGGCCGGACGGAGGCGATGCGGCCGAGGCGATCGGCGCCGTCGCCGACGCGCCCGCGACCTTGCTGCGGTCGCTGGTCACGTCGTCGAACGCCGGCGCCGCGGAGGTGATCGGGGCGCTCGCCGGGCGCGGCCTGGATCCGACGGGCGCGATGGCGCTCCGCCTGTTCGACCCCTTCGGGCCCGCGCGCGCCACCACAGCCTTCGTGGCCGACAGGCCCGTCGTCGTGGTCGTCGCGGCACCGGCCGGCCGGGTGATCGACGGAGCCCCGCCACCCTCCGATCTGATGGTCGAGGTCCGCCGCACGGTCCCTCGGAGCCACGAGGAGATGGAGCTCCCTCCGCCGCTCGGCGATCCTCGACTCGACTTCAGGATCGACAAGTCCACGGCCCTGTCCTACGAGGTCCGTGAGGGCGAGTACATCCAGATCATCGACGTGGAAGGTCGTCAGTGCTCGGACTTCCTCGCGTTCCATCGCCGCAAGCTCGAGGACCACGATCTGGAGCGGGGACTGGATGCCACGGTGACGCGCACGCTCATGGGCAACGCCTTCCCGACCCCCGGCCTGTCGGGCAAGTTCTACGACGCAGACATGGACGCGCTGGTCGAAGTCGTTCGCGACACCGTCGGACGCCACGACACGTTCGCCCTGGCGTGCACCCGCAAGTACTACGAGGATATGGGCTACCCGGGGCACGTGAACTGCACCGACAACTTCAACGGGTCGCTCGTCCCGTTCGAGATCCGCAGACGCGCCGGCTGGCCCGCGCTGAACCTGTTCTTCAACACGGCGTTCACCGCCGACAACATCTTGGTGTCCGACGAGCCATGGTCGCGTCCCGGCGACTATGTGTTGCTCCGCGCGATGACCGATCTGGTCTGCGCCTCCTCCGCCTGCCCGGACGATATCGATCCCGCGAACGCCTGGGACCCGACGGACGTCCACGTGCGCGTCTACTCACCCGAACATCGGTTCAGCACGGCGATCGCCCATCGCATCACCCCGACGGCGACGCCCAAGCTCACCGAGGACACGGGGTTCCGGCCCAGGTGGGGAGAGCTCACGCGCAACGTCACCGAGTATTCCGGCTATTGGCTGCCCACGCATTTCAACAGCGAAGGTGCGATCGCCGAGTACTGGGCGTGCCGCGAGCGCGCGGCGGTCGTGGACCTGTCGCCGCTCCGCAAGTTCGAGATCCTCGGTCCCGACGCTGAATCGCTGATGCAGGCAACCATCACCCGCGACGCACGGAAGCTGTCGGTGGGGCAGGTCGTCTACACGGCACTCTGCAACGACGATGGCGGCTTGATCGACGAATCCACCGTGTTCCGTCTGGGTCAGGACAACTTCCGCTACGTGGCGGGGCACGACTACGTGGGGATATGGCTGAACGAGCAGGCGAAGCGGCTCGGGCTGGGGAAGGTCCGGATCAAGTCGTCCACCGACCAACTCCACAACGTGGCGATCCAGGGCCCGAACAGCCGGGACATCCTCCGCCGGTTCGTGTGGACGCCGGCCACACAGCCCACGCTCGAGGAGCTCGGCTGGTTCCGCTTCCTGATCGGGCGCCTCGACGGTCCGCAGGGCATCCCCATCGTCGTGTCGCGCACCGGCTACACGGGCGAGCTCGGCTACGAGATCTTCTGCCACCCTAGCGACGCACCGGACGTGTGGGATGCCGTCGAGAGGGCGGGCGAGGATCAAGGGCTCTCGCCTCTGGGCCTCGAGGCGCTCGACATCCTCCGGATCGAGGCCGGCCTCGTCGCCGCCGGGAACGAGTACGACGATCAGATCGACCCCTTCGAGGCCGGGATCGGCTTCACGGTCGATCTCCGGAACACGGAGGACTTCGTGGGACGGGCGGCGCTGCAAGACCGATCCGCGCATCCACAGCGGGGTCTCGTCGGACTCCACCTCCAGGGCAACGAGGTTGCGGGGCACGGCGACCCCGTCAATGTCGGGCGCCAGCAGGTCGGCGTGATCACCAGCGCGACACGTTCTCCCATCCTCAAGACGAACATCGCGCTCGCTCGCGTCACGACGCGTTACCGAGAGCGGGGAACCGAGGTCGAGGTCGGCAAGCTCGACGGTTTGCAGAAGCGGATCCCGGCCGAGGTCGTGAAGGTCCCGTTCTACGACCCCGAGAAGACCCGACCCCGATCGTAGACCGGCCGTGATCGACGCCTTCACCCCAGAGCAGGTCGATGCCTTCCATCGCGACGGGTTCAGCGTCGTGGAAGAAGGCCTCGTGTCTCCCAAGGCGCTCGACCTGTTGCGCCAACGCTACGAACGCCTCTTCGACGGCGAGTACGCGACGGGCGTGAAGCCCGACGAGGTCAATTGGGTGAAGGGCCGCGACCCCGAAGACAGGACCCGGCAGATCTGCAACGGGTGGCGGGCCGACGACATCATCGCAGCGCAGGTGTTGTCGGCGCGCACCGGAAGGCTCGCGGCGCAACTGATGGGATACCGCGGCGTACGATTGCTTCAGGATAACTGCCTGTGGAAGCCTCCCGGAACCAAGGCGATCGGCTTCCACCAGGACGGGTCCTACGCCGACTACCTGGTCCCACCTGAGATGGTCACGTGTTGGATCGCGCTTCACGAGACGCAGGCCGGGGCCGGGCCGATCGAATACGTCCGAGGTTCGAACCACTGGCCCCGGTCAGAACCTTTCCGTTCGCAGTTCCACGCCCCGGATGACTGGCTCGCCGGTGCACGAGCGGCGGCGCCCGGCGGAACCGAGCTGGACATCGTGCCGGTCGTCGTGAAGGCGGGCGGTGGCTCGTTCCATCACAACCTCACGTGGCACGGATCGTCACCGAACACGAGCGGCACCGTGGCACGGATGGCACTCGTGTCCCACATGCTGCCGGTCGAGGCCCGCTTCCACCCGACGAACGTCGACCTGATCTACTCGCGCTATCGACGTCGCGGTGATCTGTCGATGGACGAGTCGTTCTTCCCGGTGATGTGGGACGGAACGGGCGGGCGGACCCCTTGGCTCGCGGAGCTGCCCGACCTGGACGCCTGACTCAGTCGCCTCGCAAACGCGCGGCCAGGACCTGCAGCATCGCCCACGCGGCACGGGGCTCGCGCTCCAGAGCGTCTCGGACGACCGTTCGCGAAAGCCCGATCGTCCGGACCGCGGTCTCTGCGACGACGTCGGCGCTGCGTGGTCGGCCGTCCAGCACCGCGACCTCACCGAAGAACTCGCCCTCGCCGAGCGACTCCACAGCGCGGCCGTCTCGTTCGACGCGCACGCGTCCCTCCAGGATCAGGTAGAGATCTTCGCCGGGATCGCCGCGGCGGACGATCGTCGCTCCGGCCTCGAACGAGCGCTCCTCCCCCGACGCGAGCAGCGGTTCAAGGAGGTCGGGCGAGAGCGCGGAGAAGACCGGCGCCGTGGCGAGCAGCTGCTCGTACTGACCTCCGTGGAACAGGAGAGGTGTCCCCGAGCCGTACCGTGCATACTCGACCCGCCCGAGGAACAACGAATGGTCGCCTCCCCAATACGAGCGCTCCGCTCGAGCTACGAGATGGGCAAGCGCCCCCTCGATGAGGGGCGTGTCGTGCGTGACCGTGAAGCGGGCCCGGGGCGCGCTGTCCCCCGCTCTTCCCGCGAAGTGATCCGAGAGCTCACGCTGATCGTCGGCAAGCACGTTGACCCCGAACCGGACTCCCTCCCGCAACAGGGTGTTCATCTTCGCTCGCTTGTCCACCGAGATGAGGATCAATGGCGGCCGGAGGGACACCGACATGAACGCGTTCGCGGTCATGCCGTGCACCTGGTCTCCGGCCCGAGTCGTGATGATCGTGACGCCGGTCGCGAACATGCCGAGCGTGCGGCGGAACGCGACGGCCGGGTCGTCGCCCTCCTCGCCGGCGATCTCGAGCAGTTCCTCGTCGGGGACATCGTCGAAGGGCGACTCCGCGATCTCGGGCGCTCCCACGACCACGCCCCCCGTCGCAGGGACCTCGAACTCGCCGGGGAGAGCGTCCTGCGGAGCCATGAGGATCAGCTCCAGGGGAACGGCGAATGGCTGACCGGGTGGAGTCTCCCCTCCGCGTACCGCGAGAACCGGAAGGGCTCCAGCAACGACTGCGGCTCGCCCATCAGCTCCTTCGCCACGAGCGCCCCGACGCCGATCATCTTGTAGCCGTGGTTCGAGTCCGCGACCACGTAGGCGTTCTGGTGGAAGACATCGAACACGGGGAAGCTGTCGGGCGTGAACGCGCCGATCCCCCCAGACGGCGTCTTGTGGAACAACCCTCTCGTGCCCTCGAACCGTTTGTGGCAATGCGCCAGGGCCGAGGTCCACATCCGTTCGAAATCAGGACCGACGACGTATTCGGTCGACTTAGGACCGTACGGATCAACGGCCACCTCATCGGCGGGCTGCTCGACGACCCAGGGCATCGCGCCGCCCTGGACCCCTCCGAAGTTGAAGTCGGGCTTGTAGTAGATGCCCCACAGCTCATCCGTCACGAGCGAACCGTCCGTGTCGTCGATCAGCGGAGCATCCGTGTCGACATGGATCACCGGGGGCATCTGACCGTCGTTCATCGTGAGATAGGTGGGATCGACGCCGAGCGTTCCCTCCACCAGGCACCAGTAGGTCCACATCGGGCGCTCGTAGACGTTCCCGTCTCGGCCCTTCACGGGGACGACGGCCGGCAGATCCAGCAGGTGCCAGAAGTCCCTGACCCACGGACCGGCGGCCACCACCACCTGTTCGCATGCGATGTCGCCCACATCGGTCGCCACACCGGTCACCGCGCCGCCGTCCAGACGGAATCCTGCGACCCGGACAGGCGAGACGATCTGTACGTCCAGGGCCTCGGCCTTGCCGGCCAGCCCCATCATCGAGGGCAGGTTGTGCGCGTATCCACCCTTCTTCTCATGGAGCACCGCGGTGATGCCCTTCGCCTGCCAATCGTGGAACAGACCCTGCATGTAGAGACGACACGCCTCCTCGCCTTCGATCAGCTCGGAGGGGTACCCGATCGCGCCCTGCTCCTGATGGATCTGCGCGACGTCAGCGTGCATCACTTCAGGAGCGACCTGCATGTAGCCGACCGGGTTGTAGTGGAACGCCTCCGGGTCGGACTCCCACACGCCCACCGAGTGCGCCATCAGCTCACGCATCGCGGGTTGGTAGTAGTTGTTGCGGATGACGCCACAGGCGATACCCGACGGACCGGCTCCGATGCCGGTCTTGTCGAGCACGACGATATCGGCACCGGAGCCTTGACCGCGGCCCTGGAGCTCCTTCGCCAGGTGCCACGCCGTGGACAGTCCGTGCACCCCCGCACCGATCACCACGAACCTCTTGCTCTCAGGGACCGAGGTCATCGGCGGATCGCTCCTTCCTCGCGGGGCAAACGCAGAACAACGTGCCCTGCGGGTCGGCCATGGTGGTCCAGCGGATGAACCCAGAGGACGTTTCGTCGATGACCCACTCTACGGATGCTCCGAGCGCTTGGAGGCGCGCGACCTCGGCATCCGGATCGTCAACTCGGAGATCGATATGCACGGGCGTCTTGTTCGGCGTGACGTTCTGCACCCGTTGGATCACCAGGCGGGGCCTGGTATCGCCTCGTCCCGGACCCAAGACGATGTACGGCCCACGCTCGTACAAGCGGTGATATCCGAGCGCAGCCTCCCAGAACGACGCGACGGGGTCCACATCGACGGCGTCCATCGTGACCTCGATCGACGCAGTCATCGGGAGGCCTCGACCGGATCGCGCTCGGATCGTCGCGCCGCCGCTTCGACGAACGCACGCCAGATGCCGAACATCGCCTCATCGGACCGCCACTCTTCGTGCAACTCCCATTGCACGCCGAGGACGAACGCGCTCGCCGATCGCATCTCGATCGCCTCGACCACGCCGTGCGGGGCCCACGCAACCGCTCGGATCCCTCTTCCGAGAGCCAGCACCGCCTGGTGGTGATAGCTGTCGACCTCGGCGCGCTCCCCCAGGTGCCCTGCCAGGAACGAGCCCGGCTCGATCTCGACCGGGTGCGTCGGGTGGGCGGGGGGTTCGCGTCCCGCCAGGGTCGCCGCGACGAGCTCGCGCCATTCTTCCCACTTCGCTCCTGGATGATCGGCGCCGCCTTCAGGGAACTCGTCGAGATCCCCGTACAACGTCCCTCCGAACGCGACGTTGAGCACCTGACACCCTCGGCAGACACCGAGCAGGGGAACACCCCCGTGGACCGCGAGACGGGCGTAGGAGAGCTCGATCTCGTCCAGGAACGGCGAGCTCTCACCTTGGAGGCGATGAGGGACCTCTCGGCCGTATCGGTGCGACTCGATGTCCCTCCCGCCGGCGAGCACCAGGCCGTCCACGCTCTGCAGCAGCGCGACCCGGTCGGCCTCGTTCTCGTAGTACGGAAGGAGCACCGGCAGCCCTCCCGCGGCGAGCAGGGGTCGCCCGTACCCGAAGCCGTAGTAGTCGCCGTAGTCGGCGAAACCCTCGGAGATGGCGATGATGGGGCGTTCGGTCGTCACGTGTGCGCGCCCACGGTGGCGTCCAACCAACGGGCGAACATCGTGCGAGCGTGAACGAGCATCCTCGGCCCGCTGTGCTCGAGCTCACCGATCAGCGCCGGCAGCGACCCGGGGCCCAGGACACGATCGAGCGATTCCGCGTACGCCGGCACCTCGGCCCACGGGCGCGCCATCTCGAGCGAAACCTCCAGGTGGAACTGCACCCCGTAGGCCCGCTCGGATCGGAACGCTTGATTCGGATACGCCGTCGAACGCGCCAGCAGGACCGCCCCTTCCGGCAGATCGAACGTGTCGCCATGCCACTGCAGCGTCGTGAACGTCTCTGGTAGACCTTCGAGCACCGGGTCGGAACGACCGGCGTCGGTGAGGCTCACCGGAAGGAGTCCGACCTCGGGCTCGTGCCCGCGGTAGACACGCGCACCCAGGCTCGCGGCCAGCAGCTGCACCCCCAGACATGCCCCCCAGTACGGCACACCCTTACGGACCGCGTCGCCTATCAACCGCTTCTCATCGCGCAGCCAGGGATACTGATCCTCGTCGTTCACGCTCATCGGACCGCCCATCGCGACGATCGCGTCGAAGCCCGTGTGGTCGGGGAGGGGCTCGCCCTCATCGAGCTCGACGCGGTGGATCGTCGCACCTCGCTCGCGCATGACGTCCTCGTACGCGCCGGGGGGTTCGCAGGCGATGTGCTGGAGAACGAGTATCCGCACGGGCCGAGACCTCAGTGTCCGGCCGGCCGTTCCCAGCCCTCGAGCGTCGGCGCATGGTAGTCGGCCCCCACGGTCTCCGACCCCTCCACCCACGACCCCAGCATGGGTTGCGGGAATTTCGCATGCTGCCGTTTCAGCTCGATCCCGTAGGAGTTCCCGCTGATCAGATGCTTCATCAACACCTTCCGAGCGATCTCGTCGCCGTGACCCTCTGGTATCGGGAAGTAGATCTTGAGGAACGAGTTCGAGTACCGGTCGAACACCGCCGGCATGCCGTCCTCCTCCAGCAGCTCGATGTCCTCGAGCCAGTTGATGTCCTCACCAGGGGTGAGCGACAGGAGGTCGATGTCATCCAGGAGCGAGATGTCCTCCTGGTAGGGGAACCGATGACCCGCGAGCTCCTCCGCGTCGAGCTTGCCTTTCGTGGACAGATGGGGTTCGTGCATCTCGATCTCCTAGACGCCGGGCATCTGACCGCTGTCGGCCAGGTACTTCTCCATCATGGTCTTGATCTCGTTCAGCGTGCTCTCCTCCGTGACACCGGGCACGTAGTTCGTTCCCGCCAGCGGCACCTTGGCCATCGCGGCCGCCTCGACCGTGAGCGCGCAGAGGTCCTCGGGCTCGAGCGAATGTACGTCCGTCTTGCCGCAGGCGCGCGCGAGCATCTGCAACTCCATCGTCATAGCGGTCAGGATGTTGTAGACGCGGAGCGCCGCATCGTCGACGTGCAAACGCTTGCGGAGATCGGGGTCCTGCGTCGTGATCCCCACGGGGCACCTGCCCGTGTGGCAGTGGTAGCACTGACCCGCCGGCACGCCGACGGTTCCCTCGTAATCCGTGACCCCGGGGATCTCCTTGTTGCAGTTGAGCGCCATCAACGCGACGGTGCCGATGGCGACGGCCGTTGCGCCGAGCGCCAGGCACTTCGCGACGTCGGCACCGTTGCGGATCCCACCGGCCACAACCAGGTCGATCTCGTCGGCCAGGCCGACGTCCTCGAGCGCTCGCCGCGCCTCGGGGATCGCCGCCATGAGCGGGATGCCTGTCTCCTCGGCGGCGATATGCGGGCCCGCCCCGGTGGATCCCTCGGCCCCGTCCAGGTAGATGATGTCCGGACCGCACTTGGCGGCCATCCGGACGTCGTCGTACACGCGTGCAGCGCCCAGTTTGAGCTGGATCGGGATCCGGTAGTCGGTCGCCTCGCGGATCTCCTGCACCTTGAGCGAGAGATCGTCCGGCCCCAGCCAGTCGGGGTGGCGGGCCGGGGAGCGCTGGTCGATACCCGGTGGGAGCGAACGCATCTCGGCCACCTGCTCGGTAACCTTCTGCCCCATCAGATGCCCGCCGAGCCCCACCTTGCACCCCTGGCCGATGAAGAACTCGCACGCGTCGGCGAGCATCAGGTGATGCGGGTTGAACCCATAACGGCTCTGGATGTTCTGGTAGTACCACTTGGTCGACAGGTCGCGCTCCGGGGGGATCATCCCGCCCTCGCCCGAGCACGTCGCCGTGCCGGCCATGGAGGCACCCTTCGCGAGCGCCATCTTCGCCTCGAGCGAGAGCGCGCCGAAGCTCATCCCCGTGATGTAGATCGGGATGTCGAGCTCGATCGGGTTCTTCGCGAACCGCGCGCCCAGGACGGTCTTCGTGTCGCACTTCTCGCGGTACCCCTCGATCACGAACCGAGTGAGCGTGCCGGGCAGGAACATCAGTTGATCCCAGTGCGGGATCGGCTTGAACATCGAGAACCCGCGCATCCGATACCGGCCGAGCTCGGCCTTCACGTGGATGTCGTTGATGACCTCGGGCGTGAAGATGCGCGAGTGCCCCAGGACGTTCGTCTGGGAGCCGACGTCTTCCATGGTCAGCTTTCTCCCTCCCCTAGATGACGAGCTTCTTCTCGCTCGGCTCGAGGTTGTCGTAGTTGTAGAGCTGCTTGCCACAGACGAACTTCTGGAACGACGACGGCTTGTCCAGGCCGTACATCGCGAACTTGCGGTCGATCAGCTCGGTGTCCTTGTCGGTCCACTCGCCCTCCACGCAATCGATCCCGAGAGACTTCACCTTCCCTCCCACGTAGATCGTCCCGTCGTACATGGAGTCACCGAGCCCCGGACCGACGTCGCCGCAGATGATCTGGCGGCCTCGCTGCAACATGAAACCGGTCATCGAACCAGCATCACCTCCGACGATGATCGTGCCGCCCTTCTGGTCGATCCCGGTACGAGCCCCGACGCTGCGCCTGATCACCAGATCGCCTCCGCGGATCGCTGCGCCGGTGAGCGAGCCCGCGTTCTTCTCGATGATCACGACGCCCGACATCATGTTCTCGCACACCGACCAGCCGACCCGGCCCTCCACCACGACCTCCGGACCGTCGATCACGCCCAACCCGAAGTAGCCGAGGCTGCCGGCGAATCGGATCTTGCACCGCTGGAGGATCCCGACCCCAAGCGAGTGCTTCGCGCCCGGGTTCAGCACCGTGACGTCGCGGATCCCCTCCTCGTAGATCAGCCAGCGGAGCTCCAGGTTGATCTGTCGCGTCGTGAGGGGGCCGGCGTCGAACACGGCCTTACCACCGTCGATCTGTGAGATCTTCGGGACCTCCGCGTGAGGCTCGGCCAGGCCCCTGGCGTCATACGTGATGCGGCGTTCGCCTACCGTGTCCATACCAGCACCTGTCCCTCGTACGGGTCGTACGTATCGATCTCGTGGTCGATCAGGGCCCGGATCGCGATCTCCTCCGAGGCCATGGCGACCAGCTCGTCGGACTCGTAGAGCACCAGCGGCTTGGCTGCCATCTCGTCCTTCGCGACGCCCAGCGCATCCTTCGTGACCGCCATGTAGGTGAACACCCCGTCGAGCTCTTCAAGGCTCTGGTCCATGGCGTCCTTCAGATCGGCGCCCTCGGCCATCTTTTCGGCCAGGTAGACGGCGATGATCTCGGAATCACATTCGGACTGGAACCGGTGCCCCGACCGCTCGAGACGCCGCTTCCAATGGAAGTAGTTGGTCAGCTGCCCGTTGTGTACCACCGCGACGTCGGAGAACGGGTAAGCCCAGTAGGGGTGGGCGCCGGAGATGTCGACGTCGGACTCGGTCGCCATTCGCACGTGCCCGATCGCGTGTGTTCCTTCGAATCCGCCGAGCTTGTAGAGATCCGATACCTCCTCGGCATCGCCGAGGTCCTTCACGATCTCGAGCGAATGACCGAGCGAAAGGATCTCGCATCCAGGGACGTCCTCCAGGTAATCGGCCAAGGCCTTCAAGTCGCCCTCGTATCGGACCTTGGCCCGGTAGGCATACTCCGTCTCGCGCTCGACCCTATCGATGGTCGCGCCGATCTTGTTCAACCTCGACTCGACCTCCTGGCGGTGCCGGTCCAGCCGCTCCTTGAAGTCGAAGCCCCTCGGGTCGTTCGCGTCCGCGAGCTTGAACCGGATCACCACGAGGTCACTCTCCGGTCCGAAGAGGGCATAGCCGGTCGAGTCCGGTCCTCGATGCTTCATCGACTGCAGCATCCGCGTCATCTCGGTGCCCACATCCGAGTTGCCGTCCCGGTGGATGATCCCTGCGATCCCGCACATGGTGCCCGCGTGCTCCTCTCGTCGTGGTGTCTCGGGGACTACGGAAGGATGTCCAGGTACTCGCCGATGTCCCAATCGCTGACGGTGGCGATGAACCGGGTCCACTCATCCTTCTTGTAGTGCATGAAGACGCGATACATGTCACCCGGGAGCGCCGACTTGACCACCTCGTCCTGCTCGAGCGCTTGGAGCGCCTCACCCAGGGTCTCCGGTACGCGGGCGACCTCTTTCCCCTCGGAGATCGCCTCGTAGATGTTCCGCTCTTCGGGCGGACCCGGGTCGAGGTTCCGTGTCAGGCCATCCTTCATCGCCATCAGCAGGGCGGCGAACGAGAGGTACGGGTTCACGGATGAGTCCACCGAGCGATATTCGTAGCGACCGGGAGCCGAGATGCGGAGCGCCGTGGTTCGGTTCTGGAACCCCCAGTCGGCGAAGATCGGGGCCCAGAACCCCGCATCCCAGAAGCGCCGGTACGAGTTCACGGTCGGTGACGTGATGCAGGTGAGTGCGCGCAGGTGCTCCAGGACGCCCCCGATCGCGTGCAACCCGATCTTTCCCGGAACCCGAGGGTCATCCCCGTCGGGCATGAACATGTTCTCCTCCCCCTGCCACAGCGAGATGTTGTGGTGACACCCGTTGGCGGACACGCCCATGAACGGCTTGGGCATGAAGCACGCGAACGCGTCCATCTCGCGGCCGACCTGGCGGCAGATCTGCCGGTACGTGGTCAGCCGGTCTGCGGTGAGCTCGGCCCTATCGAAGTTGAAGTTCAGCTCCAGCTGTCCGGGCGCGTCTTCATGGTCGCCCTGGATCATGTCGAGGCCCATCGCCTCGCCGTACTCCATCACCTTGTGGATGATCGGCTGCAGCTCCGAGAACTGATCGATGTGATAGCAGTACGGCTTCGTCTTCCCCTCGACCGTCGGCGTCCCATCGGGGTTGGTCTTCAGCCACATCATCTCGGGCTCGGTACCGGCGCGCAGGTGGAGCCCCGTTTCGGCGGTGAAGTCGTCATGGATGCGCTTCAGGTTGCCGCGGCAATCCGAGGTCAAGAACACCCCGCCGTCGACCTCTTCCTCGCGCCCTCGGAACAAGGTGCAGAAGACGCGCGCCGTCTTCCGATCCCAGGGCAACACGCAGAACGTTTCCACGTCCGGGATCCCCACCAGCTCACGCGCTTCCGGGCCGTAACCGATGTAGTTCCCGTCTCGGTCGACGAATAGGTTGGCCGTGGAGCCGTAGACGAGCTGGAATCCCCGCCGGGCGATCGTCTCCCAATGTTTCGCCGGGATCCCTTTGCCCATGATCCGGCCGGTGACCGACACGAATTGGTAGTACATGTACGTGACGCCCTCGGCATCGATCTGCTTCTTCACTTCGGCGATGGCCTGCTCGCGACCATCCTGCTCAACGAAACGCTCGATATCCGTCGCCACGCCTGCCTCCGATCTTCCCGCCTCAAGAGAGGCGGAGCCAAGTGGATGGGACGCACCCTGCGCAGGATCGGGCCGAATATAGCCCGAAGCTCCGGTTACCCGCCAGCCGACGACGATCCCACCGACATATTCGCTCTCCTAGATCGCCGAGTCTCCGGCGCCGAGCCGTGCGCGCGTGATCCATCCGGATCCTCAGAGAGTGCGCGCTCTCGAGGTCCACGCGTCGGGTGGGCATCTGGCGTTCGTCTACCGACGTCATAAGGAAGGTCGGAGCACCTTCCGGCAGGGGCCGCTCCCGTCCTGGTCGCAGGGGGATTGGCGGTATCCTCGCCCACTGACCGTTCACCCGACGGTCGCCCATCGAGGAGCCATCACGTGAAGAGCGGACTCGAGATCGCCCAGGAAGCGCTCCTGCGGCCCATCACCGACATCGCGGCGGCGTCCGGCTTGACGCCGGACGAGCTCGAGGCGTTCGGGCGGTATCGAGGCAAGGTCGATCCTTCGGTGCTCGACCGGCTCGCGGAACGACCGGACGGCAAGCTGATCATCACCACGGCCATCACACCCACGAAGGCGGGCGAGGGCAAGACGACGACCTCGGTGTCGCTCACCCAGGGACTCGGACAGATCGGGAAGAACGTGATGCTCTGCCTGCGCGAGCCGTCGATGGGCCCGGTGTTCGGGATCAAGGGCGGAGGGAACGGCGGCGGCTATGCCCAGGTCGTCCCGATGGAAGAGATCAACCTCCACTTCAATGGGGACTTCCACGCGGTGACCGCCGCGCATAACCTGTTGGCCGCTGCGCTCGACGCGTCGATCTTCAACGGGAACTCCCTCGGCATCGATCCACAGACGATCACCTGGCCGCGAACGCTCGACGTGAACGATCGCGAGCTCCGCTACTGCGTCGTCGGCCTGGGCGGGAAGGCGCACGGCGTGCCGCGCGAGAACCAGTTCGTGATCACCGCGGCTTCGGAGATCATGGCGGTGTTCGCGTTGGCGAGCGACCTGCATGACCTACGTGCGCGCCTCGGCAGGATCGTCGTCGCCGACGACCGGAGCGGCAACCCGATCACCGCCGAGGACCTGCGTGTGGCGGGCGCCATGACCGTGATCATGAAGGACGCCCTCCACCCGAACCTCGTGCAGACGCTCGAAGGGCAGCCCGTCCTGATCCACGCCGGCCCGTTCGGCAATATCGCCCACGCGAACAACTCGATCATCGAGGACCGGGTGGCGTTGAAGCTCGCCGATTACGTGGTGACCGAGGCAGGGTTCGGGAGCGACCTGGGCCTCCAGAAGTTCTGCGACATCGTGTGCCGGGTCGGTGGGTTCGCTCCGAGCGCGGCCGTGCTCGTGACGACGGTCCGGGCAACGAAGTCACACGGCGGCATGGCGTTCGCCGACCTGGCGCACGAAGACCTCGACGCGCTACGGCGCGGCGCCGACAACCTGGCGGCGCACGTCAATATCGTGAAGCAGTACGGACTGCCCTGCGTCGTGTCGATCAACAACTTCCCGTCGGACACCGCCGCCGAAGTGGCGTTGATCGAGGAGCTGGCGGTCGGCGCGGGCGCGGAGACCGTCGTCGTCAACCGCGCGTTCGCACAGGGCGGTTCGGGTGCCGTCGATCTTGCCAACGCGGTCGTTGATGCGTGCGAGAAGCCGAACGACTTCAACGTCCTCACGCCCGACGGCGCGTCGTTGAAAGAGCAGATCGAGGCGATCGCGACGCGCCTCTACGGTGCGGACGGCGTCGACTTCCTGCCACAGGCCGAGAATGACCTTGCGCGGATGGACGCGCTCGGGTTCGGGACGCTGCCGGTGTGCATGGCGAAGACCCACCTCTCCCTGTCGCACGACCCCGCCCTCCTCAACCGCCCGATCGGGTTCCGGCTCCCGGTCCGCGGCCTCGTGCCCAGCGCGGGCGCGGGGTTCGTGGTCGCGCTCTGCGGCGACATGCAACGGATGCCCGGGCTCGGGAAGACCCCGGCGTTCATGAACGTCGACATCGACGACGAGGGCCGGACCGTCGGGCTGTTCTGAGGCTGCCTACGACGCCAGGCGGAGCTGGAAGGCGGTCTGGCTCTCCCGGATCGACTGATCGGCACGACCGCGGAGGGTTGCCACCTCGTCCAGCAAGGCGCCACGTCGGACCTCGTCCTTCAGCGACGCGGCGTTGATCTCCACGTTCGCGATCGCGCACAGCGTTGCGCAGTAGAGCTCGGCGGCGCCAGAGAGCCCGTCCGAAGCGGCTTGGGGGTTGCCCATCGCCGTGGCGTCTTCCGCGAGGGTCATCAGGTCGACCGCCGCGCGCGCGATCTCGAGCGGAACGGACGCAGCTTGCTCGTATCCCGCCTGGATCGCGGCCGACCGGGCGGCCTTGTCGGTGTCGGTCTCCTTCGGCATCTTGAACGCGTCCATCACCCCGTCGAACGCGTGGGCGTCCCGGTCGGCCAGGTCGAGGAACTCCGCCCGCGCGGCGTCTGCGCGTTCGACGAGAGCGCGCATCCGCTCGTCGACGTCCTCGAAGGAGGGCTTCCCGACGGTCAGGCGTCCCACCATCGCGATCAGCGCGGCACCGGTCGCGGCCGCGATCGCGCCCGCCGCTCCCCCACCCGGGGTCGGAGCATGCGAGCCGAGCACGTCCAAGAAGCCATCAACGGTCATCGCACCCAATCGTTCGTCCGTCACGTCGCTCGCTCCTCCTCCGCCGGCCGGATCAGCCGCTCCAAGATCTGCGCGTCCGGATCGAACCCCGAGAGTCGCAGGTACTCCTCGTCGCCCGGACCGAGCGCGGACGCTGGCACCAGTCCAACGATCTCTCCGTCCGTCACGCGCATCCCGAGCGCGGACGCCTCCGATGCGACCGCGTCGAATGCCTTGCGCAATCCCGTGACATCGTGATCCACCAAGTTCATCGACACGGTCACGACCCCTCCGCGTTCCGGGACGGCGAAGCCGATCGCCCGCACCGCCGGCAGGCCGCCGCTCGACTCGCGCACCGAGCGCGCGATCTGCTTCGCCGCGTCCTCGTCCGTCCCGTCCAGGTAGAGGTTGAACGCGACCAGCGGCTTACGAGCCCCGACCGCCGTGGCGCCGGCGCGCCCGATCTCGTGTGGCCCGAAGTCCGGCAGCCGTTCGCCCCGTGCGACCGCGGCCCGAATCCCCTCGAACTCACCCTTCCGGACCTCAGCCAGCGACGAGCGATCCGGCGACAGGGCGGCGCGGTCGTAGAGATAGACCGGAATATCGAGCCGCTCGGCCAGCTCCCTCCCGAACCTGCGGGCGAGATCGACGCATCCGTCCATCGTGACGTCACGCACCGGCATGAAGGGGATCACGTCGGCGGCACCCATCCTCGGGTGCCCCCCGGAGTGGGCGAACATATCGATCAGCTCCACGGCCTTCTCGGCCCCGGCCATCGCGCTCGCGGCCACGGTGGCCGCCGAGCCGAGCACCGTCGTGTCCAGCCGGTTGTGGTCCGGGTCTGCCTCGGCGTACACGACGCGGGCTCCGGGCACGTGCAGGGCGTCGACGATGTCGCCGATGACCGCGGCACGTCGGCCCTCGCTGAAGTTGGGCACGACGCCCACGAGTGGCTCTCCCACGGGCGCGAGCATACGGCCCAGGGTTAGACGCGCGGCCTCTTCTTCTCGGGGTCATACAGGCTGAGGGTCGCCACCGTCGCGACGGCGTCGCCCACCTCGACCTTCTCGCCCTCGACCGCGACCTCCGTGTTCAAGATCGCGAGGCCGATCGTGCCGAGGCGCGGGCTGACCGCCGGCGACGTCACGACGCCGACCTCGTTCCCATCCTTGGTCACGGTCGCCCCGTGCTCAGGCGCGACGTCGCTCTCGATCTTCAAGGTCTTGAAGCGCTTCGGCGGGTTCGCACCGTAGGCGGCAAGTGCATCAGCGCCGACGCACTCCGTGTCGGCCTTGATGAACCGATCCATCGAGAGGTCCCATGGTGATGTCTCACCGGGGTTGTAGTCGACGGCGATGATGATCAGCCCGACTTCCGTGCGCGCGAGGTCGATCGCCGTGAGACCGAACGGCGTCCCCCCGGCCTCGATCAACGCCTCCCAGACGACGTTCGCATCCTCGGGGGCGACGACCACCTCGTACCCCTTCTCACCGGAGAACCCGGTCCTGAGCAACCAGGCGTCCCGCCCGGCCACCGTCGTCTGGTCGGGCCAGAACCGGAAGTACTTCAGGCCGCCAAGGTCGCGGGCGGTGAGGCCCTGCAACGTGGCCTGCGACGTCGGGCCCTGCACCGCGATCATCGAGAGTTCGGTCGTGCGGTGTGCGATGGAGGCGTCCAGGCCGTCCGCCGTCTCGCGGAACCAGTCGTCGATGCCCGCGGAGTTGATCAGCACCCAGTAGCGGTCGTCAGCGTGCTTATAGACGTTGCCGTCGTCGATCATCAGCCCATCGGCATTCACGAACGCCCCGTACCGGACGGAGCCCTCGCCCATGCCGTCGACTGTGTTCGTGAACCGGCGCTGGATCAGGCGGCCGGCGTCGGGACCCGTCACCTCGTACTTGCACGTCGAGAACAGGTCCCACAGGCCGGTCGCCGTGCGGACCGCCTCGTACTCCTCGAGTGGATCGCGACCTTCATCCATCATCCACGGGTAGCCCTCTTCCCAAAGGAACTCGCCGCCATGCGCGACGTGCCACTCGTGGAGCGGCGAACGGTTCTCCTCAGTCATCTCGTCCTCCTCGTCCTCGGATCGGCCGGCGCTCAGCCGCGCGGTCGTCGCTTCTCAGGGTCATAGATCGCCAACACGTCCACGGTCGCCCCGACCGCGCCTTCGTCGAGCTCCACCTCGACGCTCGTCCCTTCCGCCGCCGCATCCGACCGCAGGATCGCGAGGCCGATCGTGCCGAACCGCGGACTGACCGCGGGACTCGTGAGCAGGCCGACATCCATCCCGTCGCGTGTGACCCGCGCTCCGTAGGCGGGAACCGTGTCGCCCTCCACCCGGAGCGTCTTGAACCGGTTCGGCGGATCGGCCGCGATCTCACGGAGCTTGTCCTTCCCCATGAACTCGCCGGGTGCGTCGAGCGTCACCACTCGCTCGAGCCCCAGGTCGTACGGCGAGCGTTCGTGGGGCGCGTAGTCGTAGTCGGTCACGATCATCCCGGACTCGATCCGGAGCGGCTCGACGACCTCGATGCCGTACGGCGTCGCGCCCGCCGACTCGACGGACTCCCACAGGTCGGCGGCGTGCTCGGGACGCAGGAATAGCTCGAACCCGAGCTCCCCGCTGAACCCCGTCCGTGCAAGCCACACTGGCACGCCGCCAACCTCCACCGGCTCGGGGATGAACCGGAAGTAGCGCAGCCCCTCGAGGTCAGCGTCCGTGAGCGTCCGGAGCAGCTCCCTCGAGCGGGGCCCCTGGATCTGCAGGTTCGGCAGGGATGGGGCGATGTACTCGACGGAGACATCAAGCCCCTTGGTCGCCTCGGCGAAGTAGGCCTCCCTGTCCATCCCGTTGGTCATGGCCCAGATGAGGTCGTCTGCAAACTTGAAGACCGTGCCGTCGTCGACCAGCAGCCCGTCTTCATCCAGGAACGCCCCGTACCGGACCTGCCCGACGTCGAGGCCGAGGATGTCGTTGGAATGGACCCGCTGGGCGGCTTCGACCGCGTCGGGGCCGCGGATCTCCCACTTGTTGAGCGGGGATACGTCCCACATCCCCACCCCCTCCCGAACCGCCCGATACTCGGCGTCGGGATCGCCGAAGGAGACGCTCCAGTACCAGCCGCCATCCTCGACGAACGTGGCGCCACGCGCCTGTTGGACAGCATGGAACGCCGTCTCGATCACCTGACCCACGGGCGCGTTATACCCCGAGTTTGAACGGTTGTTCAACCCTCGATCGAACGCTACGAGTACGGCAGAGTCCCGTGCCCGGCCAGGTAGAACAACTCGGCCACCGTGGGTTCCGGCCCCGCCGGGAGGCGGCCGGCGAGCGCCAGGAACACCTGAGCGGTCACGAGCGCGTCGTCGAACGCGCTATGCGGGTCGGCGATCGGAACGTGCAGCCGTTCGGCCGACCACGAGAGTGAGTACCCCGGTTGCGTCCGAGCCTTCACGGAAACACCGTCGGCTGCGATCGCCAGGTTCCGCACATCGATGGTCCGGCGGCTCCACGACCTCGAAGTGTCACCGAAGATCGCCGCTAGGAAGTTGACCTCGACCGACGCGAACCACACGAGCAGGAATCGATGCTGCAAGCTGTCCCGCAGTAACTTTCGTGCCTCAGACAGACGTGGAGACCCTGCCAGGTCCATCGGCCGAAGCTGGTGGATCGTCTGCGACCGGGGCGAAGGCGGAACGTGGGGATCGATCAACTGGTGCACGCCTTCGCCGAGCACGATCCTCCCCGCTCGGATCGGTACGATGCCGAACGACACGATCGTGTCCCGTGC
The DNA here is from genome assembly GCA_963695975.1 of uncultured Actinomycetes bacterium. Taxonomy (GTDB): domain Bacteria; phylum Actinomycetota; class UBA4738; order UBA4738; family HRBIN12; genus JBBQVZ01. The sequence continues at coordinate 258,580 of CAVOIB010000010.1, forward strand.
GAAGTCCAGCCCGGTGGCCTCGAAATCGAGCGCCACGAACTCCGCGTCACGCCACGGTCGTCGGAGCGCGCGCCGAGGCGGCCGTGCGACCTTCAGTCGGTCCGCGCGCATCGCACCGTCTCCGACTCGGTGACGATCAGATCCACATGGAGATCGAAGTGACCGGCGGGCAGTTCGTCGTCGCGGAGTTGCAGGTCGAAGGCGATCCCGACGCGGATCACGTCGGGACGTGTTCGCCGGAAGAGCCGGTCGTAGAACCCGCCTCCGTAGCCGATCCGGCAGCCGGATCGATCGAACGCCACGCCGGGGGTGAGGACGACGTCGAGCCCGGCAGGATCTAGGAACTCCCCATCAGCGGGCTCGAACGCCCCGAACGCGGTCGGCGTGACAGGGTCGCCGGGTGCGAACGTTCTCGCCTCGAGATCGGCGCCAACGATCCGCGGGAGCGCGACACGCACCCCACGGGCGTTCATCCCCTCGATCAGGGGCCCCGTGTCCACCTCTGACCCGAACGACCAGAACGCCATCACCGCGGTCGCGCTGTCGATCTCGGGGATCGCCAGGGCGGAGGTCGCGATGGTGAGGGATCGTTCGCCTCGCAGGTCGGAGGGCAGCGCGTCGCGGGCGGCCAGGGTCTCGAGCCGGACCGTCCGCTTGGCGCGCTTCAGCTCGGCGCTATTCATCGACCCACGAGCGCTGAGGCGATCACGTCGAGTCGATCGGCGGGTCCCACCGGCAGCACGATGAACCAGGTCGCGCCCGCGCTTTCTAGCTCGTCCGCGAAGCCGCGGAGCGCCTCGGCCGTCCCCGCCCAGACCCCGCTGGGCGAGAGACCTCGTGCTTCGCGCTCGGCTACGAGTCGTTCGAGGTCTGATGCGTCCTCGCCGACCAACGCGATGCCAGCCCATGTTGGCGCGACCTCACGACCGCGGGCGAGCACGCGAAGCCGAGAGACTCTCGCCACGAATCCCGCGACGTTGGCCCCCCAGCCGTTCCACGCGTCGGCGCTCCTGGCGGCCACCTCGAGAACGGCGTCTGACTTCCCACCGACCCACAGCTCCGGCGCACCGGGGGGAAGCAGGGGGCCGCGCAGTGCGGGAACGTGATCGCTTCCTGGCCATGATCCCCCTTCGAAGAGCGTCCGGAGCGCATCGACCGTCTCGCCGAGCTGGGCGATCCGTTCACTCGCAGGCGGGTACGGGAACCCGTACATGTCGTGCTCCGACCGAGAGGCATCGTCGCCGGTCCCGAGCGCGAGGATCGCCCTGCCGCCCGTCATCTCGTCGAGCGCCGCCGCCTGCTTGGCCAAAAGCCCCGGGGGGCGCAGCGTCACGCGTGCCACGAGGGTGCCGACGTGCAACCGCGGCTCTCGGGCCGCCGCCGCGGCCAGGACCGTGAACGCTTCGAGCGCCGGACGATCAGGGCCTGACGGCGGGTAGAACTGAGGCGGGAAGAAGTGATCCGGCGAGAAGACCCCGTCGAACCCGAGCGCCGCGGCGCGTCGGGCCACCTCGAGCGGTCGATCGGGGTCAGCGGTGAAGACGGGCAGCGACACTCCCAGCTTCAACCTGGTGTCTCCAAGACGAGCGCCGCGGCGCCAACCACACCGGTGTGATCGCCGAGCATCGCCGGGACGATCGGGACCGCTGGGCGATGGTCGGCCGCTTCGACGGCGTTTCGGAAGGCTGCGCGGGCCGGCTCGAGCAACAGGTCGCCCGCCGCCGCCACGCCGCCCGCGACGACGACGACCTCCGGGTCGAGCACGTTCACCAGACCGCCGATCCCCACGCCCAGCCAGCGTCCCACCTCGGCCAGGATGGCCACTGCGACGGGATCCCCGTCGTTCGCCGCGGCCGTGACCATGGGGCCATCCACCACGCTCGGATCGCCATCTGCTCGCTCCGTGATCAGGCTCCGGACACGCTCTTCGACCGCCTGCCGACCTGCTCGGGTGACGGCCTGGCCGGACGCTAGTTGCTCCCAGCATCCGCGGTTGCCACAACCGCACGTCGGGCCTGCGGGATCCATCAAGACATGGCCGATCTCTGCCGCGAACCCATGGGCGCCGCGGAAGAGCCGTCCGTCCGCGACGATGCCGCCTCCGATCCCCGTGCCGACCCCGACGAGGAGCAGGTCGCGGTACCCCTGACCTGCGCCGAACCGGAACTCCCCCCAGGCGGCGGCGGTGTTGTCGTTGTCGGCGACGACCGGCAGGTGGAGCGCCTCTTGGAGATGCGAGACGAGCGGGGCATCGCGCCAGGCGAGGTTCGGCGCGAACCGCAGCACCCCCGTCGTGCGCTCCACCAGCCCAGCCGCCGCCACGCCGATGCCCTGAACCTCAGCGCTCAGGACCGCGCGTGCGCTGGCCACCATCGTGGCGAGCGTCGCCGCCATGTCGTCTGCGGGCGTGGGCCGCGCATCGTAGGCAAGGACCGTTCCATCGGAACGGATGCGCGCTGCCGCGGTCTTCGTTCCGCCGACGTCGATCCCGATCGCCTGGGCGTCGGTCACCCGATGTCGATCTTCTCGAACGTCGTCGAGCCTCCGTCCGTTCGCAACTCGTCCGCGCGGGCGTCGAACACGGCCTTGGCGGCCAGGAAGAACTCGCGCCCGGCCAGCAGGAGGTGCTCGATCACATCGGGCCTCATCGGCTGAACGGCGGAGAGTGCGAGGCCGATCGGGCAGAACGCGACGTTGCAGACGTGCCCCCCGTCCCCGGCCGTGCCTGCGGGACCTCCGCCCTCTGCATCCACGCCCTCGCCGACCGTCTGGTGTCCGTTCGCATCCGCCATCGTCGTCAACTCCTTCCGGAGGCATCGTCGTCCGGCGCATGAGGGGACCGGCCGAACAGGATCTCGAGGTGATCGCCCGCGAAGTTCGCCTCGCGCACCACCATCCGCTTGAGCGTCTGGGGCAGGATCAGGTTGCGCTTGTACGAGCCGACGCGCACGAACAACTCCTCGCCGCGCCGATGGATGTCCATCTCGTCTCGCGACACGAACGGCAGGCGCATCGACAAGATGTAGCCGGTTCCGCGCTTGCGCACCTGGATCGGGTCGTCCCGGTACAAGATGTCGGTCGCATCGAGCTCCCCGTAGACCTCGTCGCCCATCTCGACCAGGAGCGGGAGCCCCACCATCTCCCGGTCGAAGAGGCGCGCCGTGAGGATCGGCACGGGTTCGAACGATTCGTGGACCGTTTGCAGGTGTTCGGCCTGCACGTCCTTCCACTTCCCGAAGTACGGATCGACGACCTCTTCGGGGATGATGCGATTGACGACGACGGCGTCGACGCGGTAGCCGAAGAGCCCGAGGTAGGTGTACGTGCGCCGTGCTTCCGCGATCACCATCTTCTCGGGGTTGACCACCAGCCGAACGCTCGAGACGTGCTCGTCGATCAGGATCTGCTTGACGGCCTCCAGGTTGCGGTGGAGTCGCTCGACGGCCGCGAACACCTGGTCGCCGGCGATCGGAAGCGTCGTCATGCGCGAAACGAGCGGACGAAGCGTCTTCACGACCCGCCGTTCAACGGGGAAGATCCGCTCGATATACCAGTTCATGACCTCGGGGAGCGAGAGCAACCGGAGCGTCTCGGCCGTCGGCGCGCAATCCACGACCAGCATGTCGTAGTCGCCGCTCTCCACGTATGTTCGGACATCGATCAGGCTGAAGATCTCATCGAGTCCCGGGATCACCGTCAGCTCCTCGGCCTGGATCGTCTCGGTACCCGCCCAGTTCATCAGCTGGACGAAATACTCCTGGATCTCCCTCCAGTTGCCCTCGAGCCGTTCCTGGGCGTCGATCTGTTGGGCCCAGAGGTTGTCGGCGATCTCTGTCGGCCCTGATCCGATCTCCACCTCGAACGAATCGCCGAGGGAATGCGCCGGATCCGTGCTCATCACGAGCGTTCGCAGGCCGCTGCGTGCCGCCCGGACGGCGGTCGCTGCCGCCACGGTCGTCTTTCCGACGCCGCCCTTCCCGGTGAACAGGATGACCCGCACGGGTGCAGCTTACGGGGGATCGCCGGAGCCGGGGAACCCGCGGCCCCGCTACCCCATCTCGACGCGGCGTTTAAGGCGTTCAAGGGCGTTCTCGATCACGCGCTTCGCGCCTTCGGTGCGCAGGAACCCGGGCACGAGGACGCCGAGCTCGACGGCCAGCCGGTACGTGACTTTGGTCTCACTCTCGGAAAGATCGTTGAGGAGGTACTCGCCCCGGATGTCGCGGATCGCACCTCGGGCCTCCTTCGTCGTCCAGGAGAGTCCCGTGTCGCCCGGAGCGTAGACGTAGGCGAGGGTGTAGGCCGCCTTCCCGAGAACCGGGACGTCCACCTCGAACGCCACCTCGGTCGCCCGCCCGCCCTCGCCGCGCTGCCGCACCGAGACCGTCTGCACGTCGGACCATTCCGGGTACGCCTCGTAATCCTCGAGGACCTCCATCACGTCCTCGAGCGGCGCCTCGATCAGGATCGAACCCTCCGCCTGCTCCATGCCGCCGGAATCCTAGCGTCTGGTCGCGGTCCCGATGACGAGCGACACCATCACTACGGAGACGAGCAGGATCGCGACGGTCACCCACAGCAGGATGCGCGACGACACGAGCAGGTCGCCCCCGTCGGCGAGGCGGGCCGCCTCGAAAGCCGTCAGGAGGTAGACGCCGACCGTCGCCGACGCGTAGAGGAGGAAGAGGAACTTGACCGCTCCCGACGACACGCCCGAGAACGCCAGCATGAGCGTCGCGATCAGGAGCATCGTGAAGAGCACGCCGCGAGCGAACCCGTCCAGTTCTCGGCCGACCAAGCGGTGGCCGAGGCCGGGGTAGATCAGGGACTTGCGGAACGCGTCGCGGCGATCGACCTGGGGCCGCACCCGCTCCTGGCGCATCAACGCCGCGAACGGCGTGCCGCAGGTGGTGCAGACGTCGAGCTCGATCGGGTTCCGGCCCTCGCAGACGGGACAGGGCCACATCGGTTCCTTCGCCGGCGTGTCGGTCGCGACCGACCCCGCCGCGTCGGTCTTCTGTTCCGACGCAGGCGCGGACGCCACCTCGGGGACGGTCTCGGGGACCGCTCGGACGGGAGCGAAGCACATCCCGCACCACTCCGCGCCTTCATAGAGGGCGGCGCCGCATGAAGCGCAACGCCGATCCGGTCCCTTCGAGGGCATATCGGCCATTCCGAGCAGCGTACCGCCCGTCCCGTGCAGGTTGAACAACCTTCAGCGTGCGGCTTCGTCCAACCAGCCGGCCAGGCGCGCCGCGATGGCCGGCCACGCATGATGTCGCTCGACCTGCACCCGCCCGGCGGCGCCCATCTCACGCGCTCGCTCGGGATCGGCCAGGAGCCCGGCGACCGCGGACGCCACCTGTGACATGTCGGCGCCGTCGACCAAGAGCCCCGTCTCGCCGTCTCGGACCGTCTCGCGAGCGCCGCCGGAATCGCCCACGACGATCGGTTTGCCGCACGCGGATGCCTCCACGAAGACGTTCCCCCAGCCCTCGACCTCGAGCCCTCCGAGTCGAGTACGGCACGGCATCGCGAACACGTCCCCGACGGCATAATGCCGCGGAAGGTCTTCTTCGGAGACCTGGCCGGCGAAGTAGACCGTCTCCGCCGGCACCATCGCGGCCATCGAACGCAGCCGCCCCTCATCGGGCCCGGCCCCGACGATCAGGAGCGCGGCTTCGGGCACCCGGTCCCTGACGATCGACATCCCCCGGATCAGGACGTCCTGACCCTTGCGTGCCACCAGCCGGCTCACGCAGACGACGAGCGGACGCTCGCCGATCCCGAGACGCACCCGGATGTCGTCCGTCGGAAGATCGGGTCTGAACGCGGTGAGATCGGCTCCGGGGTAGAGCACCGATACTGGCACGTCTCTCGGCACGGCGGTTCGCACGGTCCGTGCGATGAAACGGCTGCACAACACCGGCACCCGTGAAGCCCGCGAGGTCATGTAACGCATGAGCGTGTGCGCGCCCGGGACGACCGACATCCAGTAGTCGAATCCGTGTGCGGCCACCAGGTAGGGCACGCCGCGGCGCGCGAGATCGGGACCGAGCGTCGCGAGCGGGAAAGCGTCGCCGAACAGCACGACCTCGACGTCCAGCTCCGCGACCGCGTCCGCCACCCGTCGCGACAGCGCCGGCGTGGGCCACATGAACTCGACGGGCTCTCGCAGGATGGTGTAGGGAGCGGCCGCGTCGAACGCCTCGGCTTCGTCCCACGCGGGCGCGAGCACCGAAACACGGTCCGGCGGAAGCTCTTTCCAGAGCGCCTCGAGCGTTCGCTGGATCCCCCCGACCCGCGGGGGGTAGTCGTTCGTCACGAGCAACGTCCTCGGAACGTTCATGGCTTGAGAAGATGCTCCCAGGAACGATGGCGACAGCGATGGGGCTGGAGGAGCAGGTCCGCGCCCTGGACGAGGGACGCGGGTTCGTCGACCGCTCGGCCGACCGTCTGTTGTTCGTGTCGGGCGCGGACGCTCGACGCTGGCTGAACGACCTCGTGACGGGAAGCGTCGCCGGACTCGCCGTCGGACGAGCGATCAGATCGTTGCTGCTGACGCCCACGGGACGCATCCGAGCCGACTTCCTGCTATCGCTAACAGACGATGGGCGGTTCCTGATGGTGCAGGCCCGCGATCAGGAGGCTGCGGTCGGCGACATCTTGGCGCCGTACGTGTTGTCGTCCGCCGTCGTCCTGAGCGACGCCGCCGGAACGGTCGCGCGATGGTTCCCGGGCACCGGGCGCCTCGAGGTGGTCTCGTCGGCGCCGGTCGACCCGGGGGCGCTCCGGATCTCCCCCGAGGCGTTGGAGCGCTGGTCGATCCGACGCGGCCACGCCCGGATGGGCGTCGACTTCCAGGCGGGCTCCCTCCCCGCCGAGTCCGGTCTGGACGATGCGCTCGATCTCACCAAAGGGTGTTTCCTCGGCCAGGAGTCCGTGGCGAAGGTCAGGAACATGGGTCATCCACCGACAGTGCTCCGCCACCTGCGGAGCGCCGCCGAGGCCGCGCCGGGGGGTTCCGTCCACACCCATGACCATCCCGTCGGGGTCGTGACCAGCGTCGCTCCGGACCGCGGAGGAGGCTCGGTCCTCCTCGCCCGGGTGGACTGGGCGGCAGCCGAAACCGACCTCGTCTCGGCCGACGGGATCCCGCTTCTACCCGTGCCTGACTAGCCCGTTCGAGTCATTTCGTGTCCGGCGGGCGGGGGTTCGCAGATTGCCTGCCTTCGACCCCTTCCGTCGGGAGGGGTCGGCCTGGTATGAATCGGGTCCCGCTCGGGACGAGCCATCCGGGCGGTGAGGGGGGAGGTCTGTTGAGGATCGATCGGTTCGCGGACATCGACCTGAACACGCTACCGGCGAACCCTTCCCCACCGGACCATTGGCAAGATCGAGCGGCGTGCTTCGGCATCGACCCCGACCTGTTCTTCCCGGTCTCCGAGGACGAGGCCGGACCGGCGCTCGCCTTCTGCGGCGGTTGCCGGATCCGCGAGGAATGCCTCGCGTGGGCGCTCAAGAACGGCGAGCGGTACGGCGTGTGGGGCGGCCTCACGGAGCAGCAGCGCCGGCGCGTTCAGCGCCAGGTGGCCTGATCAGTCAACGGCGCCGCGACCGCACCGCCTAGACTGGTCGCTCGATGCCAGACGAAGCCGTGATCCACGCCGTCGCGCCGCTCCGGATCAGCTTCGTGGGCGGCGGAACGGACTTCCCCCACTACTTCGAGGAGCATGGCGGCGCGGTGCTCTCGACCACGATCGACCACTCGGTCCGTGTCACGATCGTCCCCCGCACCGACCGGCAGGTGATCGTTCGCTCGCTCGACCTCGGACGTCTGGTCGAATACCACCTGGACGAGGGTCCCGTGTACGACGGGGTCATGGACCTGGCCAAGGCGGCGATCGACCGCATGGGGGTGAACGCGGGGATCGAGATGGAGATCCGCTCGGATGCGCCGGCGGGCAGCGGCCTCGGAGGCTCATCCGCGTTGGTATGCGCCGTCATCGGCGGCCTCGCGATGCTCGAAGACCGGTCGATGTTCGCGACCGAACTCGCAGGCCTCGCGTACTCGATCGAACGCGACGACCTGGGGATCAGCGGCGGCTGGCAGGATCAGTACGCGGCGGCGTTCGGCGGGTTCAACCTGTTCGAGTTCTCGCGCCGCGGCGTGCTCGTCTCGCCCGTCCGCGCGTCACGCGATGTCCTCGAGCGGCTCGAGCAGAATCTCCTCTTGTGCTACACGGGGTTCGTCCGGCGGAACGTCGGGCTGATCGACACGCAGATCGAGCTGTACCGCGAGGGGCGCGAGGACACGATCCTCGGTATGAAGCAGCTCCAGGAGCTCGCCTACGCGATGCGCGACGCGGTCGAGTCGGGCGACGTGGACGAACTCGGCGCATCGCTCCGCGACGCCTTCCGGGCGAAGAGGCGGATGAATCCCCACATCGCGGAGCACACGCCGATCGAGGCGATGCTCGCGCTCGCGCACGCGGCCGGCGCCACCGGCGGCAAGATCTGCGGGGCGGGCGGAGGCGGGTACCTCCTGCTGTACTGCCGTCCATCCGCGCAACCCCTGGTGATACGCGAGCTCGAGCGGCTCGGGGCGCAGTTCGCGCCGTTCACGCTCTCGCCGCTCGGCGTCCATGCGACACGCGGAGAGAAGACCTGGGCCCCTGTTCGCGACGGGAGCTGACGATGGACGAGCATCGCATCAGGGGCGCGGCGGAGCGATACCTTCGGGAGACCGCGGAGACCGTCGGGCGCGTCGCGGCCGAGTGCCTCGGCGAGATCGTCGCGGCCGCGGAGATCCTGACGGGATCGATCTCCGGGGGCGGCAAGCTCCTGATCTGCGGCAACGGCGGCAGCGCCGCGGACGCGCAACACCTGGCGACCGAGTTCGTCAGCACCCTTACAGTCGACAATCCACGGCCGTCGATCCCGGCGATCGCCCTGACCACCGACACCTCCTTGCTGACCGCCATCGTGAACGACTTCGGACCTGAGGGGGTGTTCGAACGGCAGGTCGAGGCGCTCGGGGAGGGCGGCGACGTCCTGATCGCGATCTCCACGAGCGGCAATTCGGCGAACGTCCTCCGGGCGGCGGAGCGGGCGAGGAGCCAAGGGCTGCGCGTCCTCGCGCTCACCGGAGCCTCGGGTGGATCGCTCGCGCCCCTTGCCGATGTCGCCGTCAGGGTTCCGAGCACGGTCACCGCGCACATCCAGGAATGCCATCTGGCGATCGAGCAGTTGCTTGCCTCGCTCGTGGAAGATGCGCTGTACCCTCGAAGCGTTCGAGAGGAGGACTGACCCATGGCGAAGTCCAAGGACCGCGGCGGCGCGAGCACGAGTCGCGATCAGAAGAAGAAGCCGCAGAAGTCCATCAAGGAGAAGCGCGCGGCGAAGAAGGCTCGGGGCACCCAGCCGGAGCGCTAAGCCTCACCGACCCCGTCACGTCCTCGAGCGGACGGGCTACCGCGGATCGGGTAGTCACAGATACCGATCGGCTGCCCTTGTCCCCCTTTCAACCCCTGCCGATATCACTCGGAGTGAGGGTGAAAGTGGGTCGTTGTGCCTAGGGGCAACAGACTGAAGGCGTTCGTTACCGCCGCCGTGGGCGCGGCATTGCTCGTATTGGCATCAGCCTCGGGCGCGCGCGCCGCCACCGTCGACCACTTCTCGATCGGGCCCGCCTCGGTCACCGAGGGTGACGTCGGCACCGTGAACATGATGTTCACCATCAGCTACATCGGGGCGCCGAACAACATCTCCGTCAACTGGGCAACCGCGAACGGAACCGCCGTCGCGGGCGCCGACTACGTCGCCGCGTCGGGGACCGCGACGTTCCTAGCCGCGGGCCCTAACTCACAGACGATCACGGTGCAGGTGAACGGTGACCTCCTCAACGAGACGAACGAAACGTTCACCGTGAACCTGTCGAACCCGCTGCCCGCCGCAACGGCCGATATCACCACCGCCGTCGGCGTCGGGACGATCACCGACGACGACGCGGCGCCGTCGATCGTGATCAACGACGTCTCTATCGTCGAGGCCTCCGCGAACATGACCTTCACCGCCACGTTGTCGGCGGCGAGCGGCAAGACGGTCACGGTGGACTACGCGACCGCCGACTTCACCGCGATCGCGCCGGCCGACTACACCGCGGCGTCCGGAACCCTCTCGTTTGCCCCGTTGGTGCTCACCCGGACGTTCACGGTTCCGATCGTGGGCGACACGCTGGACGAGTTCGATGAGACGTTCGTCGCGAACCTCACGAACGCGACCAACGCGACGATCGCGGACAACCAGGGCGTCGGGACGATCACCGACAACGACAACCCCCCAGGGCTCGTGATCAACAACGTGACGGTCACCGAGGGCGACGCGGGCACCGTGACCGCCACGTTCACCGTGACCCAGTCGGCGGCGAGCGGAAAGACGGTCACCGTGGACTACGCGACCGCCGACGTCACCGCGACGGCGCCGGCCGACTACACCGCCACGACCGGGACCCTCACGTTCAACCCCGGGACCACCACCCAGACGATCCCCATCGCCGTGCAGGGCGATCTGTTGAACGAGGCCCTCGAGACCTACCGGGTGACCCTCTCGAACGCGGTGAACGCCTCGATCACCACGGCCGTCGGCACCGGGACGATCACCGACAACGACCCGCTGCCGTCGATCGTGATCAACGACGTGTCGGTGGCCGAAGGCAACTCGGGGACGACGAACGCCGACTTCACCGTCACGCTGTCGGCCCCGAGCGGGCGCAACGTCACGGTGAACTACGCGACGGCCAACTCCAGCGCCATCCAGCCCGGTGACTACACCACGACCTCCGGCACGCTCACGTTCCTCCCCGGGCAGGTGACCAAGACGGTCTCGGTGCCGGTCGTCGGTGACGTGCTCGACGAGATCGACGAGACGTTCTTCGTGAACCTGACGTTGCCGACCTTGTCCACGATCGCCGACGCGCAGGGGGTCGGGACGATCACCGACGACGACGCGGCGCCGTCGATCGTGATCAACGACGTCTCTATCGTCGAGGCCTCCGCGAACATGACCTTCACCGCCACGTTGTCGGCGGCGAGCGGCAAGACGGTCACGGTGGACTACGCGACCGCCGACTTCACCGCGATCGCGCCGGCCGACTACACCGCGGCGTCCGGAACCCTCTCGTTTGCCCCGTTGGTGCTCACCCGGACGTTCACGGTTCCGATCGTGGGCGACACGCTGGACGAGTTCGATGAGACGTTCGTCGCGAACCTCACGAACGCGACCAACGCGACGATCGCGGACAACCAGGGCGTCGGGACGATCACCGACAACGACAACCCCCCAGGGCTCGTGATCAACAACGTGACGGTCACCGAGGGCGACGCGGGCACCGTGACCGCCACGTTCACCGTGACCCAGTCGGCGGCGAGCGGAAAGACGGTCACCGTGGACTACGCGACCGCCGACGTCACCGCGACGGCGCCGGCCGACTACACCGCCACGACCGGGACCCTCACGTTCAACCCCGGGACCACCACCCAGACGATCCCCATCGCCGTGCAGGGCGATCTGTTGAACGAGGCCCTCGAGACCTACCGGGTGACCCTCTCGAACGCGGTGAACGCCTCGATCACCACGGCCGTCGGCACCGGGACGATCACCGACAACGACCCGCTGCCGTCGATCGTGATCAACGACGTGTCGGTGGCCGAAGGCAACTCGGGGACGACGAACGCCGACTTCACCGTCACGCTGTCGGCCCCGAGCGGGCGCAACGTCACGGTGAACTACGCGACGGCCAACTCCAGCGCCATCCAGCCCGGTGACTACACCACGACCTCCGGCACGCTCACGTTCCTCCCCGGGCAGGTGACCAAGACGGTCTCGGTGCCGGTCGTCGGTGACGTGCTCGACGAGATCGACGAGACGTTCTTCGTGAACCTGACGTTGCCGACCTTGTCCACGATCGCCGACGCGCAGGGGGTCGGGACGATCACCGACGACGACGCGGCGCCGTCGATCGTGATCAACGACGTCTCTATCGTCGAGGCCTCCGCGAACATGACCTTCACCGCCACGTTGTCGGCGGCGAGCGGCAAGACGGTCACGGTGGACTACGCGACCGCCGACTTCACCGCGATCGCGCCGGCCGACTACACCGCGGCGTCCGGAACCCTCTCGTTTGCCCCGTTGGTGCTCACCCGGACGTTCACGGTTCCGATCGTGGGCGACACGCTGGACGAGTTCGATGAGACGTTCGTCGCGAACCTCACGAACGCGACCAACGCGACGATCGCGGACAACCAGGGCGTCGGGACGATCACCGACAACGACAACCCCCCAGGGCTCGTGATCAACAACGTGACGGTCACCGAGGGCGACGCGGGCACCGTGACCGCCACGTTCACCGTGACCCAGTCGGCGGCGAGCGGAAAGACGGTCACCGTGGACTACGCGACCGCCGACGTCACCGCGACGGCGCCGGCCGACTACACCGCCACGACCGGGACCCTCACGTTCAACCCCGGGACCACCACCCAGACGATCCCCATCGCCGTGCAGGGCGATCTGTTGAACGAGGCCCTCGAGACCTACCGGGTGACCCTCTCGAACGCGGTGAACGCCTCGATCACCACGGCCGTCGGCACCGGGACGATCACCGACAACGACCCGCTGCCGTCGATCGTGATCAACGACGTGTCGGTGGCCGAAGGCAACTCGGGGACGACGAACGCCGACTTCACCGTCACGCTGTCGGCCCCGAGCGGGCGGGTGGTCACCGTCCGAGCCACCACGGCGAACGGAACGGCCACTCAACCCGCCGATTACACCTCGACGAACCTGATCGTCACGTTCCCGGCCGGCACCACCACGCAGAGCTACTCGGTGCCGGTCACCGGCGACGTGCTCGACGAGGCCGATGACACGTTCTTCGTGAACCTCACTACGCCGACCAACTCGACCGTCGCCGATGCCCAGGGGATCGGGACGATCCTCGACGACGACGCGTTCCCGACGATCACCATCAATGATGTGTCGCGCGTCGAAGGCAACGCGGGCACTGCGAACCTGAACTTCACGGTCACCCTGTCTCCAGTGAGCGGGCGCACGGTCACGGTGGACTACGCGACGGCGAACCTGACGGCCGCGGCGCCCGGCGACTACACGGCAGCGTCGGGAACCCTGACCTTCAACGCCGGTACGATCACGCGCACCGTGAGCGTGCCGATCGTCGGCGATAGCATCGACGAGTTCGACGAGACGTTCGTCGTGAACCTCTCGAACCCGGTGAACGCCACGATCACGGACAACCAAGGCGTCGGGACGATCACGGACAACGATCCAGCTCCATTGGTCTCCGTCGACAACGTCACGGTGGCGGAGGGCGACCTGGGGATGACGACGGCGACCTTCACGGTATCGCTCTCGGCCGCCTCGAGTAAGCCGATCTCGGTCGATTACGCGACCGCCGACGTCACGGCGACGGCCGGGAGTGACTACATCGTGGCATCTGGGCCTCTCGCGTTCGCGCCCGGCGAGATCGTGAAGACCGTGGACGTGACGGTGAAGGGCGACATCACGAACGAGTCCGATGAGACCTTCACCCTCGATCTGTCGAACCTCGTGAACGTGACCGCCGGCACTCCGAACGGTACGGGCACGATCACCGACGACGACCCACCGCCCACCGTTTCCATCGGCGACGTCTCCCTCGACGAGGGCGACGTGGGGACGACGACCGCGACGTTCACCATCTCGCTCTCAGCTGCGTCCGGCAAGCCGATCTCGGTCGATTACGCGAGCACCGATCAGACGGCCGACTCCGGCGATTACACCGGCGTCTCGGGGACCCTGTCCTTCGCACCGGGCGAGACGACCAACACCGTCGACGTAGACATCTCCGGAGATATGACTTACGAGAACGACGAGACGTTCGGATTCGATCTGTCGAATCTCGTGAACGTAGCGCCCGGCACCCTCACGGCAACCGGCACCATCCGCAACGACGATGGCGTGCCGAAGATCTCGGTCGACGACCAGAGCGTCATCGAGGGTGACAGCGGAACCGCAACGGCCAGCTTCACCGTCTCGCTCAACAACCCCTCGGCGTTCGGGGTCTCGATCGACTACGCGACGAACGACGGCACGGCGACCGCACCCTCCGACTACGTGGGGGTCTCGGGTTCCCTGACTTTCGTTCCCGGGGAGACGGCGAAGACGGTCGCGGTCGACGTGAACGGCGACACCATCGACGAGTCCGACGAGACGTTCACGGTCGATCTGTCCAACCTCTCCGGCGCCGCCGTCGGGGACGGGCAGGGCGTCGGGACCATCCGCGACGACGATGCCCCGCCCACGATCGACATCGGGGATGTCACGGTCACGGAGGGCGACGTGGGCGACGTGACGGCCTCGTTCCCGGTGACCCTCACCGGGGCGACGCAGCTCCCCGTGACGGTGGACGTGGCGACCGCCGATGCAACCGCCATGGCCGGGAGCGACTACGCCGCCGTGACGAGGACACTCACGTTCGCGCCCGGCGAAACCGGGAAGATGGTGGACGTCACCGTCCACGGCGATGCCACCTTCGAGTTGGACGAGACGTTCAAGGTCCAGCTGTCCAACGCCACCAGCGCGACGATCGGTACCGGGATGGCGCTCGGCACGATCCTGAACGACGACACCACCCCGGGCCTGGTCGTCAGCGATATCTCTCTACCTGAAGGGAACGCGGGCGACACACTCGCTTCGTTCACCGTCGCGCTTGGCGCTCCGAGCGGGCTCCCGGTCACCGTGGACGTGGCGACCCAAGACGGCACGGCGGCGCAGCCGTCCGACTACGACCTGGTCGCGTCCTCGCTCTCCTTCGCGCCCGGAGAGACGACCAAGACGGTGGATGTGACGATCCATGGCGACATCCACCCCGAGTTGGACGAGACGTTCACCCTGCAGCTCTCGAACGCCGCCGGAGCGAACATCGCGGACGGGACCGGCACCGGGACGATCGTGAACGACGACCCTGGTAGGCCCGAGCCGCCACCCTCACCAGTCGACCCTATCGCCTCGATCGGTGATGCCTCCACGAAGGAAGGCGCGGCAGGGACGAAGACGACCCTGACGCTCCCCGTGATCCTCACGAGGGCAGCTGCCGGCACGGTGACGATCGACTACCGGACAACCGACGGGTCCGCGACGCACGGCAGCGACTACCACGGGATCGTCGGAAGCCTTCTCATCCCGGTCGGACAGCTCACGGGCAACATCGATGTCACCGTGTTCGGAGACCGCCGCGTCGAGCCGGACGAGACGTTCACCCTCGAGATCACCGACGTCGTCGGCGCCCAGTCGGGCTCCGACGGAACGGGCACCATCCTGAACGACGATCGGAGGGCGACCCGGCTCACCCTCCACGTGCACGTGGACGACCGACGGAGTCGCGGTCCGAACCACCGGATCGCGGCGCGCGGCAGTCTGATCCACGGCGCGCCACGTCTCCCCGTCCGCGTCGCGCTGCTGTGCGAGCGGGGCGACCGCTGGGTCATCATCGACCGGAGTACGGCTCGGACCCGGAGCCACTCGCATCTGACGCCAAGCGGCAAAACCGCGTTCGGCTATCGCTCCAAGTTCCGCGTCACACACGGCGGCCGCTACCGGATCCGCGTGTCGTTCCGCGGGGACGCCTTGCGCGCGCCGACCCGAGCCCACGTGCGGTTCCGGATCTGACCGGCTCCACCGTGTCGGTGCCCGTCGTCAGCATGGCGGCACCATGCTTGACGCTCGAACACCTGTTCGATATGGTGCGGACCCCGCTCGGCCCCATCCGTCGGAGGCGATCGTGCTCGCGGCACCGATCCAGACAACGCTCGATGCGGGCATCCCGCTCGATCAGGTCACGTTCTGTGTCGTGGATCTGGAGACCACGGGTGGTTCGCCCACCGACTGCCGGATCACGGAGGTCGGCGCGGTCAAGTACGTGGGCGGGGAACGCATCGGGGTCTTCCAGGCGCTCGTCGACCCACAGGTGCCGATCCCGCCGTTCATCACCCACCTGACCGGTCTCGACGCCCGCGGGGTCGCCGACCAACCGCCGATCGAGGAGATCCTGCCGGCGTTCATCGAGTTCTTCCGCGGATCGGTGTTCGTCGCCCACAACGCTCGATTCGACTTCTCGTTCCTGAACGCGAACCTCGCGCGACTGGACTATGATCCGCTCCCTCCCCCACCGGTTTGCACGGCGAGGCTCGCTCGCAGGGTCGTCTGGCCCGACGTGCCGAACGTCAAGCTGCAGACGCTCGCTCGCTACTTCCGTACCCGCTCCGAACCGAACCACCGCGCGCTCGCAGACGCGGAGGCGTGTGCTGAGGTGCTCCACGGCTTGCTCGACCTCGGCGGCCGGCTCGGCATCTCGACCCTCGGCGACCTTCACGAGGCCGTCCGCGCACGCGGGCGACCGAACTACGGGAAGATCCGGCTCGCCGATCACCTGCCCAACGCCCCGGGCGTCTACCTGTTCCGCGGCAAGGACGGCCGCGTGCTCTACGTGGGCAAGTCGAAGGATCTCCGCGCTCGCGTGAAGTCCTACTTCTACGGGGACGAACGCAAGAAGATCGACGACCTGCTATCGGAGACGGCCTCGGTGGATGGGATCAGGTGTGACTCCGAGCTCGAGGCGCTGGTCGCCGAGGCGCGTCTGATCCGCGAACACGAGCCGAAGTACAACCGGCGCGGCAAGACTTGGCGCCGATACGCATACCTCAAGGTCGATCCGGCCGAGGCCTTCCCGCGCATCAAGGTCGTCCACGCGAGCCGGATGGGCGACGGGTGCGTGTACCTCGGACCGTTCGGGAACGCATCACGCGCGCGCCTTGCGAAGGAGGCGATCGAAGAGGTCTTGCCGATCCGCCGATGCACGACTGCGATGACCGCGCGGACCCGTTTCGCTCCCTGCGCCCTCGCCGATATGGGCAGGTGCGTCGCGCCGTGCGACGGCCGCGTCGATCCCGAGCGCTACGGAGAGCTCGTCCGGAGGCTCGTCTCCTCCCTGACCTCCCCGGACGGGCTCCTCGGAGCGCTCGATCGACGCATGGTCCACCTCGCGGAACAGGAGCGGTACGAGGAGGCGGGCTTGGCGCGCGACCGTCTCCGTTCGCTCGCCGACGCGCTCGGACGAGCGCGGACCGACGCGTGGCTCGTGGGCGCCGGGGCGCTCACGGTGACGACGAGCCGCGGCGGCGACGAGATCCGCTTCTCGAGCGCGGCCCTGCTGCGGGGAGACGGCGCCGAGCCGTTCCCCTCGCCGTGCCCTCGGGAGCGGAGCGACGAGCTCTCTGCCGTGCGCTCCTGGTTCCGGGCCGATCGTCCCCGAGTCGTCCGATGCGATCGGGCTCCGGCTGAGCCCGTCGACGGCGGAGCCGCGATCGCCCGCGTGCTGACGCGCACGCGGGCGGCCGGCGAAGGCCGGCCCTAGACTCGCGCCATGGGCGCGACCCCACGAGGGAGGTTCCGCAACCTGGTGGAGCACCTCGCGAGCTCCCGCCCCGACATCGCCGATCCCGAGGCCGAGGTCGTCGCCGGGCATGTGCTCGTGGACGGACGGGTGGTGACGAACCCGAGGTCGCTGGTGCGCAGCGACTCCTCGGTCTTGGTACGGCCTGAACGAGGGCTCCGAGGCGAATACAAGCTGCGCGCAGCGCTCGACGGCTTCGCGATCGACGTGACCGACCGCACCTGCGTCGACCTCGGCGCATCGGCGGGCGGATTCACCCGTGTGCTACTCGCCCGCGGCGCCCGCCTCGTGTACGCGGTCGACGCGGGTCACGGACAGTTGCGAGGGGAGCTCCGCAACGACGCTCGGGTGGTCAACCTTGAGCGCACGAACCTCGCGGACGCCGCCGACCATATCCCGGCGGGGTCGGAGTCGGATCGGGGTAGTCACCTTGGATCTGTCGTACCTGTCGATCGCGGCGGCCGTCCCACAGATCGAAGGGATGACGTTCGCGACCGACGCGGACCTTGTCGCGTTGGTCAAGCCGATGTTCGAACTCGGCCTGGACGCACCACCGGACGACGAGCCGTCGCTCGTTCGGGCGCGGGACGCCGCGGTCGCCGCGGTCGCGTCGTCGCCGTGGCGCGTGGTGTCAACGATGCCCTCACCCGTGATGGGGTCGAAGGGCACGCGAGAATGGCTCCTGCACGCTGTCAGGGCGACGCCAAGGCCTGCGGCGGGCGGCGGGCAACGCCGTGGCCCGGGGAAGGGTTGATCGAGGCCCGGATAGACTGCCTGCCATGGAGCGCGCGGTGATCCTCGAGGGCGCCCGGACCCCGGTCGGGAAGTTCCTGGGGTCGTTCGCCGAGGTCCCGGCCGTCGAGCTCGGAACCCTGGCCGCGATAGAGGCGATGCGCCGCTCGAACGTCGACCCCGATCAGATCCACCAGACGATCTTCGGTCATGCGCGGCAGGCGGGGAACGGGCCGAACACCGGTCGCCAGGTGAGCGTCAGGGCCGGGGTTCCGGTCGAGGTGAGCGCCTACAACGTCAACATCGCCTGCGGATCCGGGATGAAGGCCGTTCAGCTCGCCGCGCAGCAGATCATGCTCGGCGACAGCGATGTGGTGCTCGCCGGTGGCATGGAGAACATGACCCGGGTACCGTTCCTGCTTCCGCAGATGCGGCTGGGCTACCGCCTAGGGAACAGCGAGGTCGTCGACGGGATGTACCGCGACGGCCTGCTCGACCCCCTGTGCGGGCTGATCATGGGCGAGACGGCCGAGAACCTCGTCGACAGGTACGACATCTCACGTGCGGAGCAGGATGCGTTCGCGCTGGAGTCTCAGCAGAAGGCCGAGGCCGCCACGGAGGCTCGAGCCGCCGAGATGTTCCCGGTCGACATCCCGGGACCGAGGGCGTCGATCGTCACCGTGACCAAGGACGAGCACCCCCGCCCCGGAACCACCGTGGATACGCTCGCGAAGCTCCAGCCCGTGTTCCGCGACGGCGGGAGCGTGACCGCGGGGAACTCGAGCGGGATCACCGACGGCGCGGCCGCCGTTGTACTCATGGCGGAGTCGCGCGCGAAGGCCGAAGGTCGCGAGTGGCTCGCGCGGGTGATCGGCATGTCGTGGGCGGGCGTGCCCCCCGAGATCATGGGGATCGGCCCGGTGCCAGCCACGAGGAAGGTGCTCGAGGCGACCGGGCTCTCCCTGGCCGACATCGACCTGATCGAGGTGAACGAAGCGTTCGCCGCACAGGTGATCGCCTGTGAACGCGAGCTGAAGTTCGACCGCGATCGACTGAATGTGCGGGGCGGGGGGATCTCGATCGGGCATCCGATCGGGATGAGCGGCGCGCGGATCATCCTGAGCCTGGCCTACGAGATGCGGGCGCGCGGCGTGGCGCTCGGCCTGGCCACGCTCTGTATCTCAGGCGGCCAGGGTCTGGCCGTCGTCCTGGAACGGGGCTGAAGGGGGTGGCGAACGGATGAGCGTACACGCGGTCGTCCTGATCCAGTGCGCGATCGACGAGATCTCTGAGGCGGCGCAGGCGATCGCCGACATCGATGGCGTATCGGAGGTCTACTCCGTCGCCGGCGAGTTCGACCTGGTCGCGATCGTGCGGGTCGCCGCCCACGACGAGCTGGCGTCCGTCATCCCCGGCGGCATCGCCAAGGTGGAGGGGGTCGCGAGGACCGAGACGTTGATCGCCTTCCAGGTTCATTCGAAGCACGATCTCGAGCGGTTGTTCTCGATCGGATTCGAGGAAGGCTAGTCTGGCTCAGACTAGATGGGTGTCGGCTGCCGCCACGCCACCGCGATCGGCATCGCTGTGCGTCCCCACTCTCGCAGATCGTCAGGGTCACGGGACCGGTACTTCTCGACGAGCAGCCGGCGGGCCAAGGCGTCCTCGTCATGATCGACGACCGGCCGGGCTACGGTCGCGCGGGTCTCGTCACCCAGCTCTAGCGTCACTTGCGGGTCGTGCAGGAGGTTCTGCACCCAATCGCTACCCTCGCCTCCCCCGGAGAGCAGGTAGACGACGCCGTCGTGCAGCGCGAACCAGATCTCGATCCGATGTGGGACGCCGCTGCGATGGCCGGTCGTGGTCAGGTAACAGAAGTCGAGATCGGCCGGATCGATATCCACGAGCTCAATGGACCGCCCAGGCGATCAACGCCACGACGATGACCACCGCGGCCACGAGCATCACGATGTCGGCCTTCTTGATCTTGCCCGGTTGCATCGCGTTGAACCCCACGGGCCCTCGCCTACACCCGGTAGTACTCGCGGAACTTCTCGGGCGAGAGCCAGTAGATGTGTTGCCGTACGGTCGATGCGAACGTTCGCGCTTCGGACGCGTCCCGACATGCACGCTCGAGCACGATCGACCCTTCGGGATCCGCGATGGTCACGCGCCATCCATCGCTCGAATCGAGCACCTCGACGCGGTAGCCGTTCACGGTGCGGACCGTCATGAGGCCGCGCTCACCCTCGTCGCACCAATCGCTGATCGAGCCGAGCGAGCTGCTCGCGGATCGGGTCGAGCGCCGACCCCTCATGCAACGTGAACTCCGGGTGAAGATCGGCGATCGTCCGGAGCGCTTCCTGGAACGCGGTGCCTGCGAGTTCCGCTCGCTCCAGCGCGTCCACGAGCGTCGCCGCGTAGTCGGCGTTGAACGGCTCGCCATCCCACGGGCACTCACCTCCTGCCTCCACCACCTGCTCGACCATGAAGTCACGGCTGTCTCGCTTGCACGTCCCTCTGATCTTCACGCGCTCTCCTTCTCGGTCACGAGCTCGAGGACACGGTCCGCTAGCTCGAAGGGATCGACGGGTCGAACGAACCATGCATCGGCGCCTGACCACCGCGCGAGCCACGCATCGTGCTTGCGCTCGAGAAGGATCACGATGACGCCCGTCGTACGGGTCGTTGTCGTCGCGCAACGCCTTGGCCAACGCGAAGGCGCCCGCCGTGCTCGCGATCTCGTCCGCGACCACGATCTGCGGCCGGTCGCGCAGGGCCGCACGGATGCCGAGCTCGCCGTTCTTCGCAGCGCGGAAACGCAACGGCGAACCGGTCCGACGTTCGATGCTGCGTATGGCGAGCGCCATCAGCTCGCGCGACGCGGGGTCCGGCGACACGAGGAGGACGTCCACGGCGGGCATCGTACTATCCCTCACGACCCGTACGGCTCGATCGGAAGGGATGGCCCGTGAAGAGGTACGGCAAGGCGGCCGCAGCCGAGTTCGTAGGAACGTTCGCGCTGGTCTTCTTCGGGGCGGGGTCGGTGATCCTGGCGCTCAACGGTCAGCTCGACCTGGTTGGTGTCGCGCTCGCGCACGGGTTGGTGATCGCCGTCATGGTCTCGCAGATGGCGCACCTGTCGGGGGGTGTCTTCAACCCGGCGATCCAGGTGGCCCTGTGGGTGACGGGCAGGGTCTCCGGCTCGCGGACGGCCGTCTACGTCGTCGCGCAGTTCGCCGGTGCGATCGCGGCCGCGTTCATGCTTCGGTTCCTCGTCCCGAGATCCCTGTTCGATGCGGCATCCGGAGGTACACCTTCGCTCGGGATCGGCATCAGCCCCGGGAGAGCCATCCTCATGGAGGCCGTCGGCACGTTCTTCCTGGTATGGGCCGTATTCGCCACCATGGTCGACGACCGTGGACCGTTCCCCAAGACCGCGGGTTTCACCATCGGGCTGACGATCACGTTCGGCATCTTGGCGCTTGGTCCCTACACAGGCGCCGCCTTCAACGTCGCCCGCTGGTTCGGCCCGGCGCTCGCGGCTGACCAGTGGGCGGATTGGTACGTCTGGATCGTCGGACCCGTAGCCGGCGGGGTCCTCGCCGCGGTCACCTACTGGACGCTGTTCCTGCGCGACCGTGAGCCGATGGTCGCCGCGCCATGACGACGGACCTCTACCTCGACGCAGCGTCGGCCACCCCCCTCCTCGCGCCGGCGCGCGACGCGATCGTCGCCGCGCTCGACACGTTCGGCGATCCCCTGAACATCCACGGACCCGGCCGCAGCGCCAGGCGTCTGATCGAGGATTCACGAGGTGAGGTGGCGGAGGCGATCGGCGCGCAGCCCGACGAGATCGTGTTCACCTCCGGGGGAACCGAGTCGGTGGCGCTCGCGATCTGGGGTGGCGTGCGAGCGGTGCGCGAATTGGGCACCCGCATCGTGGTGGGAGCGGCCGAGCACCCCGCCGTGGGCGGAGTGTGCCACGTCCTCGAGAGCGACGGGTTCGAGGTGATCCTGGTGCCGGTCGACGGCGACGGTCGACTGGACATGGACCGGTACGCGGCGGAGATCCGCATCCCCGGAACACTGCTCGCGAGCGTCCAGCACGCGAACCACGAGCTGGGCACGCTCCAACAGGTCGGCGAGGCGGCGCGGCTCGCGCGTGAGGCTCACGTCCGCTTCCACACGGACGCCTGTCAAAGCATCGGCCGTCTGCCGGTCGACGTCGAGGGGCTCGAGGTCGACTTCCTGTCGCTGAGCGCCCACAAGTTCGGCGGACCGCCGGGGGTGGGCGCGCTGTACGTCCGCCGCGGCGTGGGCGTGACCGCCTACCCGTGCGGTGACGATCGCGAACGCAAGCGGCGCTCCGGGATGGAGAACACGCCGGGGATCGCCGGGATGGCCGCCGCGCTCACGGCGTCGCTCGCCGACATGGCGGACCGGGCCGCGCGTGACTGGGCGTTGACCGGGCACCTCCGCGAAGAGCTCGCCGCGACCGTCCCCGGTGGGATCGTCCACGGACATCCGACGCATCGCGCGCCGCATCTCGTCTGCTTCAGCGTCGACGGACTCGATCCCGCGGCGCTCGCGATGGCGCTCGACGACCGCGGCATACGTCTCGCCGCGGGCTCCCTTTGTTCCGGGCAACCGGGTGATCCATCCCCCGTGCTCGAGCAGATCGGGTTCCCGAACCGGTCGGGGTTCCGCGTGAGCCTTGGCCCTACGACGACCGCCGGAGACGTCGACCGGCTACTTGCGGTCCTCCCGGAGATCGTCGGTGAGCTCCGCGAGATCGACACGATGTCCACCGAGGCACTGGCCAGGTTCCGAGGGCCCCGCGGGTAGCCGGTCGCGGGGGCCGCAACCGACGCTCGATCAGCCGACCGTCCAGGTGTCTCCGGAGTACAGGAGCTTCCCGAGCTCACCCGTCCCCAGGCGCTCGACGGCGTGCGCCATTTGCTCGTGCATCGCCTGTCCGTAGACGGGACGCTCGAACTCGCGGAAGACGCCGATGCACGTCGGCTCCGTCGGACCGTGCGAGAGGTGCGCGAGCGCGAAGGCGAGCGAGGGACGGCCGTGCATGTCGTGCACGACGATCCGATCCGCCGGCGTGTCGGCGACCGCGGCGATCACGAGTCTGCCGTTCTCCCCGACCGCCACGCATCGGGTGCCCTCGTCGAACACGATCGGCTCGCCGTGCACGAGTCGGATCTGGTTGTGCACGCCCTGCGGCTTCTCGCGCAGCACGTCGAACGCTCCGTCGTTGAAGACGTTGCAGTTCTGATAGATCTCGACGAACGCCGTCCCTTGGTGGGCCGCCGCCTGCCGCAGCACGCCGGTGAGGTGCTGACGGTCGTTGTCGACGGTCCGCGCGACGAACGTCGCCTCCGCGCCGAGCGCGACCGCGATGGGGTTGAAGGGGTGATCGATCGAGCCGAAGGGGGTCGACTTCGTCACCTTGCCCTCTTCGCTGGTCGGCGAGTACTGCCCCTTCGTGAGTCCGTAGATCTGGTTATTGAACAACAGGATCTTGATGTTCACGTTGCGACGCAACGCGTGGATCAAGTGGTTGCCCCCGATCGACAGCCCGTCGCCGTCACCGGTCACCACCCAGACGGAGAGCTCCGGGTTCGCGGTGGCGATGCCGGTCGCGAGCGCGGGCGCCCGCCCGTGGATCCCGTGCATGCCATACGTGTCCATGTAGTACGTGAACCGGCCGCTGCAGCCGATCCCCGATACGAACACGGTCTTATGCGGCTCGATCCCGAGCTCTGGCATGAACCCCTGGACGGCCGAGAGGATCGCATAATCACCGCAGCCTGGGCACCAGCGCACCTCCTGATCGGAGGTGAAGTCCTTCTTGTTGAGCGTGCCGACCGCCGCGACGTCGTCGATGTCACTCATCGAGCACCCGCGCGATCTCCTGCTCGAGGTCCTCCGCGAAGATCGGGACGCCCTGGATCTTGGTGAAGCTGAGGGCATCGACCAGGAACCGGGCGCGCAGGAGCAGCGACAACTGACCGGCGTTCATCTCCGGGATCAAGACCTTCGGGTAGGCGTGCATCACGTCGCTCGTGTTGGCGGGGAACGGATTCAAGTATCGGAGGTGGGCGGTCGCGACCTTCCGCCCTTCCTCGCGCGCGCGGCGGGCTGCAGCGCGGATCGTTCCGAGCGACGAGCCCCATCCGAGCACGAGCAACCGCGCGTCGCCGTCGGGGTCGTCCACGGCGAGCGGCGGGATATCGTCGGCAACCTTCGCCACCTTGGCGGCGCGGAGCATGGTCATGCGCTCGTGGTTCAACGGGTCGTAGCTGATGTTGCCCGTCCCGTCCTCTCTTTCCAGGCCCCCGATCCGGTGGACGAGTCCTGCTGTGCCGGGAACAGCCCAGGGACGCGCGAGCCGCTCGTCCCGGGTGTACGGCATGAACCCGCCGCCGTTCGACGGTGGGGTCGCGAATCGCGGATCGATCGTTGGAAGGGAATCCGCGTCGGGGATACGCCAGGGTTCCGAGGAGTTCGACAGGAACGTGTCCGAGAGCACGATCACGGGTGTCCGATAGGTGACGGCGATCCGTGCCGCCTCTATCGCCGTGTCGAAGCAATCCGCCGGCGACGACGGGGCCACGATCGGCATCGGCGATTCACCGTGACGCCCGAACATCGCGAGCAGCAGGTCGCTCTGCTCCGTTTTGGTCGGCAGCCCGGTCGAGGGGCCGCCGCGCTGGACATCCACGATCACCATCGGAAGCTCCATGATCACGGCGAGCCCGAGCGTCTCGGCCTTCAGGTCCATGCCGGGCCCGCTCGTTCCCGTGACGGCCAGATGTCCGGCGAACGCTGCGCCGAGCGCGACGTTCGCGGCCGCGATCTCGTCTTCGGCCTGCAGCGTGATCACGCCGAAGTTCTTGTGCCTCGAGAGCTCGTGCAGAAGCTCGGAAGCGGGGGTGATCGGGTAGCTCGCGTAGAACAGCGGGAGCCCGCTGCGGTCGGCGGCCGCGATCAGTCCCCAGGCGAGCGCGGTGGCCCCAGTGATGTTGCGGTACGTGCCGGGCTCCGCCGGCGCCGCCTTCACCGAGTAGGACTGCGCGAACAGCTCGGTGGTCTCGCCGAAGTTGTATCCCGCCTTGAATGCGGCGACGTTCGCATCGAAGATCTCCTGCTTCCCGCCGAACTTGCGCTCGAGCCAGTCGATCGTGGTCTCGACCGGCCGTCCGTACATCCAGGAGAGGAGGCCCAGCGCGAACATGTTCTTGGCGCGTTCGGCCTCCTTCTTCCCGATCCCGAGGTCCTCGGTGGCGCGTACCGTGATCGAGGTCATGGGCACCTTGAACAGCTGGTACCCGTCGAGCGTGCCGTCGGCCGTCGGGTCGCTCGTGAATCCCGCCTTCTCCACGTTGCGCGACGTGAACGCGTCTTCGTTCACGATCACCGTCCCGCCGAGAACGACCTTGTCGAGGTCGGCCCTCAGTGCCGCCGGGTTCATGGCGATCAAGACGTCGGCGTGGTCGCCCGGCGTCGTGATGTCCATCGACGCGAACTGGATCTGGAACGCGGAGACCCCGTGGACCGTGCCGGCCGGCGCGCGGATCTCGGCCGGGAAGTCTGGAAGCGTGGCGAGGTCGTTGCCCAGGACCGCGGTGGCGCTCGTGAAGCGGTCCCCGGTGAGTTGCATCCCGTCGCCAGAATCCCCGGCGAACCGGATGACGACGCGTTCCTTCTCCTCGACGACCTTGGGCATGTGTCGGCCTTGCGGCGCTCCTCGCGCGTCCGGGGTGGGTGCACCACCTAGCCTAGCGCGCGCGAGCGCTCCGGACGGCGTCCGCTACAACTTCTCCGCTATCGTGTGGCGCCATGAGGACCCGGCGGCTGGGAGCGGGCGGCCCGGAGCTGAGCCTGGTCGGGTTCGGCGCCTGGGAGGCCGGCGGCGACGCCTGGGGAGGCAACGAGTCCGAAACAGCCGTCATCGCGGCGATGCACGCCGGACTCGACGCGGGGATGAACTGGATCGACACGGCCGAGGTCTACGGGAATGGCGTCTCGGAGCGGCTCGTCGGCAAAGCGGTCGCCGACCGCCAGGCACCAGTCCTCGTGGCGTCGAAGGTCGCGCCCGCCCCGGAGGGCTCGGGGTTCCGCCCCGAGCAGGTCCGCCCAGCGTGCGAGGCCTCACTCGGAAGGTTGGGTCTGGACGTGATCGACCTCTACCAGCTGCACTGGACGGACGACGGGATCCCCGTCGAAGAGACCTGGGGGGCCATGTCGGACCTGCGGGATGCGGGCCTCGTCCGCTGGATCGGGGTTTCGAACTTCGACGAGGTGACGATCCGTCGTTGCGAGTCGATCCGTCACGTCGACTCTCTCCAGCAGGAGTTCTCGATGCTCTCGCTACAGGATCGCGCGTTGATCAAGTGGTGCGGCGAGCAGGGAACCGGCGTCGTTACCTACGGACCGCTGGGGTTCGGGCTCCTGACGGGGACGATCTCTCGTGAGCGCTACCTCTCCACCTCCGACTGGCGCCGCTCGGAGGAGGGGCCGTTCACGGACGAGCGGCTCGATCACGACTTCGCGATCGTCGACGGACTGCGCCCCATCGCCGATGTGCTCGGCGTGACGATGGGCCAGCTGTCGCTGGCCTGGAACGTCGCCCAGCCCGGGGTGACCTCCGCGATCGCGGGGAGCCGCAACGCGGCGCATACGCGGGATAACTCGGCGGCCGCCGATCTGCAGCTGGACGACGTCACGCTGGCATCGATCGAATCTCTGCTGACCGCCTAAGCATCGAGCGCCCTCGTCAGCTCCCGGATCCGGCGGACGACGCCGTCGAGGACCTTCAGCGCGATCGTCGGCTCTGACTTGAACAGGCGCAGCAGCGTACGGCGGAAGAGGCGGATGGCGGTGAGGGGGGTCTGAGCCGTCACCGTAGCGCTCCGGGGAGCACCGTCGAGCACCGCCACCTCGCCGAAGAAGTCTCCCGGCCTCATCGTCCCCAGCCGCCGCCCCCCCTGCGTGACCTTCGCCTCCCCGGCCAGCACGACGTACATCGTCTCGCCGAGCATGCCTTCCTCGACGATACTCTGGCCCGCCGCGAAGGAGACGACGTCCGTATCGTCGGCGAGACGCCGGAGCTCCCTCTTGGAGAGCGTGGAGAAGAACGGCACGTTGGACAGGGCGAGAGCCGTCTGACGTTGGGTGCGGCGGATCGACTGTTCGGGCCGGCGCCCCGGAGACGAGGGCCCGGCGCCACGGAGGATCATGTCGGGGACGCTTTGGCTCATGGCGCGAAGCCTACCCCGGAGGGTCGGTTGCGGACCAACGCGAGCCCTCGGTGACCGTTGGTCAGGTCGTTCGCGCGACGGCTAGGGTGACCGGATGAGTCGCGCCGACGACCTCCGTTCGCTCCTGGCCGAGCGCATCGTGATCTTGGACGGTGCGTGGGGGGTGTTGCTGCAAGGGCGCGGCCTGTCCGAGGAGGAGTTCCGCGGCGAGCGGTTCCCTGATCACCCACGCGACATCAAGGGGGATCCCGACGTGTTGAACCTCACGCAGCCCCAGGTCGTGACGTCGCTGCACGACGCCTACTTCGAGGCGGGTGCGGACATCGGGACGACCAACACGTTCACGGCGACTTCGGTCGGCCAAGCGGACTACGGCCTCCAGGACGTGGTCTACGAGATGAACCTGGCGGGGGCGCAGCTCGCGGGCGCGTCCGCGGCCCGCCACGGTCGCCGATTCGTCGCGGGCTCCGTCGGACCGTTGAACGTCACGCTCTCGATGTCGCCCAAGGTGGACGAAGCCTCGTTCCGCACGATCTCATTCGACGCCGTGTACGAAGCCTATGCCGAGCAGGTCCGCGGGCTACGCGACGGCGGTGTCGACCTCCTGCTGATCGAGACGATATTCGACACGCTGAACGCGAAGGCGGCCATCGCGGCAGCGATGGACGTCGCTCCCGAACTCCCGCGGTGGATCTCCGTGACGATCGTCGACCGGAGCGGACGCACCCTTTCCGGACAGACGATCGAGGCGTTCTGGACCTCGATCGAACACGCCGAGCCGCTCGTGGTCGGGGTCAACTGCTCGCTCGGCGCGACCGAGATGCGCCCGTACATCGAAGGGCTCGCGAGGATGGCCGCCGTCCCGACCAGCTGTTACCCGAACGCGGGTCTGCCGAACGCGTTCGGAGGCTACGACGAGGCGCCCGAGACCACGAGCGGCCTACTCGGTGAGTTCGCACGGGCGGGGCTGGTCAACATCGTCGGCGGCTGCTGCGGGACGACGCCCGCCCACATCCGGATGATCGCCGATGTCGTGCGCGATATCGGTCCGCGCGAGGTCCCCGTCGTCGGTGAGCGCTTCACGACGTTCAGCGGCCTCGAGCCGTTCCGCATCACACCGGAGACGGGGTTCGTGATGATCGGCGAGCGCACGAACATCACCGGCTCGGCCCGGTTCCGGCGCCTGATCGAGTCCGGCGATTTCCAGAGTGGCGTCGACATCGCGCTGGAGCAGGTGCGGAGCGGAGCGAACGTGATCGACGTGAACATGGACGCCGATCTGCTCGACTCCGAGAAGGCCATGACGACGTTCCTGAACCTCATCGCCACGGAACCGGAGATCGCGCGCGTGCCCATCATGATCGACAGCTCGAAATGGTCGGTCATCGAAGCTGGCCTCAAGTGCGTGCAGGGTCGCGGCATCGTGAACTCGATCAGCTTGAAGGAGGGCGAGGAGGAGTTCCTAGAGAAGGCGCGTCGGGTGCGCCGCTACGGCGCGGCCGTCGTCGTGATGGCGTTCGACGAGACCGGGCAGGCGGGAACGGTCGACCGCAAGATCGCGATCAGCGAGCGCGCCTACGGGCTGCTCACGCGGGAGGCGGGCTACGACCCCTCTGACATCATCTTCGATCCGAACATCCTGGCGATCGCGACGGGGATGGAGGAGCACAGCGACTTCGCAAAGGCGTTCATCGAGGCGACGCGCGAGATCAAGCTGCGGTGCCCCGGGGCGAAGGTGTCCGGCGGCGTGTCCAACCTCTCGTTCTCGTTCCGGGGGAACGAGCCGGTCCGCCAGGCGATCCACTCGGCGTTCCTGTACCACGCACGCGCCGCAGGCCTGGACATGGCCATCGTGAACGCTGGGCAACTCCCCGTTTACGACGACATCCCGAAGGACCTGCTCGAACACGTCGAGGACATCATCTTCAACCGGCGACCCGACGCGACCGAGCGCATGGTGGCGTTCGCCGAGACGGTCAAGGGAGGCGGGGTCGTCCGAGAGCAGGACCTGACGTGGCGCGAGGGGCCGGTCGAGGAACGTCTCTCGCATGCGCTCGTCCACGGGATCGTCGACTTCATCGAGGTCGACACGGAGGAAGCACGCCAGGGCTACGCACGCCCCCTCGAGGTGATCGAAGGGCCGCTGATGGATGGGATGAAGATCGTCGGCGACCTGTTCGGGGCCGGGAAGATGTTCCTCCCGCAGGTGGTGAAGAGCGCGCGCGCGATGAAGCGCGCCGTCGCCTACCTCGAGCCGTTCATGGAGGCCGAGAAGGAGGCGCTCGGCGCGGATGCGCGCGCCCAGGGGAAGATCGTGCTCGCCACGGTGAAAGGCGACGTGCACGACATCGGCAAGAGCATCGTGGGGGTCGTGCTGGGCTGCAACAACTACGCGGTGATCGACCTGGGTGTGATGGCGCCGGCGGATCTCATCCTCGACACCGCGCTCGAGCAGGGGTGCGACATCGTCGGCCTGTCGGGTCTCATCACGCCGTCGCTCGACGAGATGGTGCACGTTGCTGCCGAGATGGAACGACGCGGGATCGCCCTCCCGTTGCTGATCGGCGGCGCAACCACGTCGCGGCAGCACACGGCCGTACGTATCGCGCCGAAGTACACCCACCCAACCGTGCATGTGATCGACGCGTCGCGGGTGGTCGGTGTGGTGTCGTCGCTGCTCGACCCGGGCCGCAAAGCCGATCTCGATCGCGACAACCGTGCGCTCCAGGAGACGCTTCGCCGGCAGCACGCAGAACGCGAGAAGACCCCGCTGCTCCCTTATCGCCAGGCGCTCGAGCGCCGCTGCAGGATCGACTGGCGTCAGGAAGACCTCCCTGTCCCTGCGTTCACCGGGACACGGACGGTCGAGCCAAGGATCGCCGATATCCGCGACACGATCGACTGGACGTTCTTCTTCACGGCCTGGGAGTTGAAAGGGCGCTTCCCGGCGATCCTCGACCATCCCGAGCACGGCGCAGCCGCTCGGGAGCTCTACGGCCATGCGCTCGAGCTGCTCGACCGTATCGAGTCTCAGGAGCTCCTCAAGACCCGCGGCGTGTTCGGCTTCTGGTCGGCGAACGCCGAGGGTGACGACATCGTCTTGGAGAACGGCGTCGTGTTCCCGATGCTCCGCCAGCAAGGCGTGAAGGGCGACGATCAGCCGAACCGCTCCCTCGCCGATTTCATCGCCCCCGCCGAGTCCGGATTGCGGGACCACATCGGGGCGTTCGCCGTGACCGCCGGGCTCGGCGTGGACGAACTGGTGAAGCGGTTCGAGGCGGAGCACGACGACTACCAGGCGATCATCGCGAAGGCGCTGGCAGATCGGCTGGCCGAGGCGTTCGCCGAGCACCTCCACCAGGAGGCCCGCCTCGCGTGGGGCTACCAGACCGAGCGGCTGCCGAACGACGAGCTGATCGCCGAGCGGTACCGGGGGATCCGTCCGGCCCTCGGCTACCCCGCCTGCCCAGATCACAGCCAGAAGCGCCGGCTGTTCGACCTGCTGGGTGCCCGCGAGCTCGGGATCGACCTCACCGAGTCCTGCGCCATGACCCCGGCCGCATCGGTCTCCGGCCTGTACTTCGCTCACCCGCAGGCCCGCTACTTCAACGTGGGACGGATCGCCAAGGACCAGCTCGAGGACTACGCGCGCCGGCAGGGTGAGAGCATCGCTGAGGCCGAGCGCTGGCTCCGCCCCAACCTCGCGTACGACACGGACTGAACGCACGCTCGCGCCATGGCCCTTTCGGTCGCGCGGTCACGCGCGGCGCCGCTGGTAGCCTCGGGCCCAAGCATGGGCACGCACTTCTGGCATCCGTTCGCGGATATGGCATCGGTCTCGACGAACGGCGAGCTCGTCCTCACCCGCGGCGAGGGGACCCATGTCTGGGACGAGTCGGGTCGCCGCTACCTCGATGCCACCGCGGGCCTGTGGTTCGCGAACGTCGGCTGGGGACGGCATGAGATCGCCGAGGCGGCCGCGGCGCAGATGGCCGCACTCCCCGCGTTCTCCACGTTCGGCGACCTCTCGAACCGTCCGGCGTCTCAGTTGGCCGAGCGCGTCAGCGCGATCGCGCCTGTCACCGACAGCCGGGTGTTCCTGACGAGCGGCGGTTCCGACTCGATCGATACGGCGACGAAGATGTCCCGGCGGTTCTGGCAGCTCGTCGGGCAGCCGGAGCGCACCGTGCTGATCCGAAGGGAACACGCCTACCACGGGATGCACACCGCAGGAACCAGTCTGGCCGGCATCCCCGCCAACGCTGCAGGGCACGGCGAGCTGATCGAGGATGTGGCACAGGTCCGGTGGGACGATGCCGAGGAACTCCGGGCGACGATCGACCGGATCGGGGAGGGGCGCGTGGCGGCGTTCTTCTGCGAGCCGGTGATCGGCGCGGGCGGCGTGCTCGCGGCGCCGGCAGGTTACCTCGCCGCAGCCAGGGAGATCTGTCGCGAAACCGGTGTGCTGTTCGTGGCCGACGAGGTCATCACCGGGTTCGGGCGCTGCGGTGCGTGGTTCGCCAGCGGTCGCTGGGAGCTGGAACCCGACATCGTCACGTGCGCGAAGGGGATCACGAGCGGCTACCTGCCGATGGGGGCCACGATCGCGGCTCCGTGGATCGCGGAGCCGTTCTGGGCCGAGGGCGCGGGGATGTGGCGGCACGGCTACACGTATTCGGGCCACGCGGCCGCGGCCGCGGCCGCCCTCGTCAACATGGACATCCTGGAACGGGAGGGTCTTTTCGAACGTGCGCGGGAGCTCGAGTCGTCGCTCCCTGAGGCGCTGGCCCCACTCGGCGCACATCCGGTCGTCGAAGAGGTCCGGGCGGGCACGGGCGTGCTCGCCGCCGTTCAGCTCTCCCACGAAGCGATAGGGCAAGATCCCGCGGTACCCGCCCGGGCGGTCTCCGCCTGCAGAGATGCGGGGATCCTCACCAGGGCGCTGGTTCCCGGCGCCTTGCAGATCTCACCCGCCCTCGTGGTCGACGCCGAGGATCTCGCAGAGCTCGTCGACGGGCTGCGGACGGCGCTCGATGCGATCGGCTAGGTGAGCGGTTCAGTGGAACGAGCTGCCGCAGGCGCAAGAGCTCTGCGCGGCCGGGTTGTCGATCGTGAACCCCGACTGTTCGAGGGAGTCGACGAAATCGACGGTCGCCTGGCTCAGGTAGGGCACGCTCATCTTGTCGATCACCATGCGGACGCCGAACTGCTCCTCGGTCTGGTCCTTCTCGGTGATCTGGTCATCGAGGTACATCGCGTACCTGAGCCCGGAGCACCCTCCCGGCTGCACGGCGATCCGCAGCGCGATATCGTCGCGCCCCTCCTCGACGAGGAGCTCCTTCACCTTCCCTGCGGCGTTCTCGGTGAGGCTGATCATCGATCCTCCGGTTCGGGCGATAGGGACTCGGTCCCTTGAAGTGTAACCGCCGAAGGCCCTTCGTCCGAGCCCTTCGGTCGCACCACGACGAAGTCCGCCGGGGTCGCCCCGGTCACGCGGCGCAGATCCGAGGGGGACAGCGGGAACACCGAGTCGGGGGTCCCGGCGGCGGCCCAGATCTCTGCCCAGCCGAGGAGGGCGGGATCCACGAGGCACGTCAGGCGCTCGGGATGGCCGAAGGGGGGCGTACCTCCGACCGCGAACCCCGTCGCGGCCCGCGCCTGTTCGGGCGATGCACGCCACACCTCCTCCGCACCCAGGATCGATCCCAGCTTCCGCTCGTCGACGCGGTTCGCGCCGCTGGTGAACGCCATCACCGGCCGGCCGTCCGCCATGAAGACGAGCGATTTCACGATCTGACCCACGTCACAGCCGATCGCCCGCGCGGCATCCGCCGCCGTCTTGGTGCCTTCCGGGAACCTTCGGACGTCGGCGCCCAGCCCCTCGGCGCGCGCTGCGTCCTTGAACCGCTCGATCGCGCCGCTCACCTGATCCCTCCGATCAGCTCGTCGGCTTGCCGGGCCGTCTCCTCCGCGAGCCGTTCCAGGCAGCCCCGGGCATCACGCACGGCTTCGTCGCGCCCGAAGCGTTCCACGAGCGACCGCACCTGAACGTCGGGCACGAGGCCGCCGCCCACGTCCCCACACAGGATGACCGCCGGAACCGAACGTTCGAGTGCGAGCCGGATCACGCCCGCGGGGACCTTCCCACGCATCGACTGCTCGTCCAGCCGGCCCTCTCCGGTGATCGCGAGATCTGCCTTGGCGAGGAGCGAGGAGAGATCGAGCGCATCGGCGACCACGTCCACCCCGGGTCGAACGTGCGCGCCGAGGAACGCCATCAACCCGAACCCCAGACCGCCCGCCGCGCCCGCGCCCGGCTCGTCGCGCAGGTCGACGCCGAGATCCCGGTGCACGATGGCAGCGAGGTGACCCAGGGCGTGGTCGAGGAGCGCCACATCGGCGGCCGTCGCGCCCTTCTGCGCACCGTAGACAGCACTCGCGCCGTTCCAACCGGTCAGCGGGTTGTCCACGTCGGTGGCCGCGACGCACGTTACGTCGCGGAGACGGGGGTCGATCGCCGTGGCGTCGATCCTGGTGAGCGATGTGAGCGCCGCTCCGCCGGGCCGGACCTCGACACCGCGCTCGTCCAACAGCCGAACGCCGAGCGCCTGGGCCATCCCCGCACCCCCGTCGTTCGTGGCGCTTCCGCCGAGCCCGACGATCAGCCGCTTGGGCGCATGACCGAGCGCTGCCCCGATCAGCTCGCCCGTCCCACGTGTCGTCGTCCGACGCGGATCGCGACGCGTCGAGCCCAGCAGGTGGAGCCCCGATGCGGTCGCCATCTCGACGATCGCGACCCGGCCAGCTGGAGGGTCGGCGATCCCGTACGCTGCCGCCACCTCGTCCCCGAGCGGCCCGGTCACGGTTGGTCGGAAGACCTCACCGCCCAAAGCTTCGACGAGGGCATCCATCGTGCCCTCTCCACCATCCGCCATAGGCGCGAGGTCCAGGTGGTCGCGCGGGCGCGCCCGCTTCCAGCCGTTCGCGATCGCGTCGGCCGCCTGCCGCGCGGTAAGCGTTCCACGGAACTTGTCGGGAGCCACCAAGACGCGCATGCGGCCGATGCTACGATTCCGCGCCGGACGTGACGCCGATGACCGGCCGGAGGGAAGGACCGCAACCGCGTGAGCGTTTCCAGGGAACAGCTGATCGGGATCGCCCACGCCGAACGGCAGCGGCTCGGTCGTACGATCCAGTTCAGCCCTCCGAGCATCTGGGAGGAGGCGAGCGTCTGCGCCGGGTGGTGGAACCGGGACATCATGGCCCACCTCGCCGGTCAGGACACGGCCGCCGCGCAGCTGATGAAGGGCGATCCTCCGGTTGAGCTCGACGAGTACCGCGCGTCGCTCCCGGCTGACGAGCCGTTCACCGTCGACGGGCTGAACGCGCACCTCGTCAACCGCCGCAGCGGTGTGCCCTTCCGGGAGGTTCTCACGATGTGGGGGCTGGCCGCCGAGTCGTTCCTGGCGTACGCGGCGCTCCTGACGGACGACGAATGGCAGGATCGACGCTCACCGTGGCTCTCCGGGTCCATCGCTCCTCGTTACCTGATCCAGTCGAGGATCGCCGAATGGTGGGCCCACGGTGAGGACATCCGGGCGGCGGCAGAGCTCGGCCCCGGCTTCGAGCACTGGCCGGTCCATCTCACCGTCGATCTGGGGATCCGCATGCTCCCGTGGGTGCTCGAACAGGCGGGCATCGACCTGCAGGGACGGAGCGTGCAGGTCGACCTCGAAGGGGCGGGCCAAGGCTCGTGGCACTGGGGCTTGGGCGCGGGCGAGACCCCGCCTCCCGACAAGAAGGCGGATGCGATGCTCCAGGGCCGCGCGCCGCAGTTCGCGCTCGTCGCCTCGCGTCGGCTCTCGGCCGACGACGTGCTTGACGGCGGGATCCTCGTCCTGGGCGGCGATGCCGACCTCGCCGAGCTCGTCCTGCGTCACATCCGCGCCTTCGTCTGATCTCGCTTCGGTCCCCCGCTCACATGCAAGCCGACACGGGCTCCCGTTCGTATCCTTTGCGAGTACCGTGCTGCGCATGCGCACCCGAGAGCCTGAGCCCGATAGCGCCCTGATGCGGCGTTTCGCTCAGCGCGACGTGTCGGCGGCGGACGCGCTGTACGCACGGTTCTCGTCCAGGATCTACGGATTGGGGATCGTGATGCTCGGGAGCGACGCGGCGGCGCAGGACCTCGTGCAGGACACGTTCGTGAAACTTTGGCGCAGCGCGGATCGATACGACGCCTCACGCGGGAAGCTTGAGACGTGGGTCCTGCTCGTCGCTCGCTCACTCGCGATCGACTCACTCAGGCGCCGGGTCCTCGAGGCTCGTTCGCTTGAGGCGCTCGGTCCGCCGGCGGAAGCCGATCCCCGACCCCAGCCGGACGATGTGGTCGCGACGGCCGACCTCGTCGAGCGCGCCCGCCGGGCCATGGAGCGTCTGTCGGGTGAGCAGCGGGCGGCTCTGGAGCTCGCCTATTTCGGCGGGAAGACCAGCGCCGAGGTAGCGGAGCTCGAGGGCATCCCGATCGGGACCGCCAAGACCCGGATCCGCTCGGCGCTGCTGCGGCTCCGCGAGACGATGGCGGAGGAGCAACATGACCTGTGACGAGGTGCGCGAGCTCCTGCCGGAGCATCTGCTCGGCACGCTCGAGGGCCCCGAAGACCTCGAGGTCCGCAGGCATCTCCGCGCCTGTTCAGGTTGCCGCGCCGACATGACCGCTCTCGCCGATGGGGTGGCCTCGTTCGCGCGCGCGGCGCACGACCGGACCCCGCCGAACGAGCTCCATGATCGTGTCATGATCGTCCTGGAGCAGGAGTGGCGCGACGCACACGTCGACACCGCCCAGGCATCGACGTGGGGTCGCCGATCGTTCGCAGCCGCCGCTGCGATCCTCGCGATCGTCGTCTCCCTCGGTTGGGGGGCGGTGCAGACCCATCGCGCGAACGTGGCGTCGGCGGGGGCGGACAGTTACCACACGCTGCTCGCAACGCTCGGCGGGAAGGAGTTCCGGATAGGGACGCTACGGCCAGCGACCGCACAGCCGGTGGACGGCAGCGTCGTCCTCTACGACTCACACGTCGACCAGTCCTGGGGCGTCGTGCTCGTGCGAGCACCCGGTGTAACCGGCAGCGCCACCGTGACGCTCCAAGCCCCCGACGGACGCACCGTCGACGTTCATCCGCTCGAGTTCGGGCCGGACGGCGACGCGGCCACGTGGATCGTGACGTCGAGCGATCTCACGGATTTCAACCGGGTGACGATCCTGGCCGAGGACGGCACAACGCTCGCGTCCGCGATGATCCACGTCGCCTAGCGCCGCGTCACGACCAACCGCTTGACCGTCCGTGGGTGGGCGCCGAACCGGTACTTGTAGGCGTAGTCGCCCTTCAGCAGATCGAACGCCCTGCATCCGTCCTCGATCGCGAGCCGGATGTCTTCCCCGACGAGCACCATCCCCGGACCCAGTTGCTGCAGCTCCCTGTCGAACGCGGAGTTGTAGAGGAAGAACGTTCCGCCGTAGCTGAACCCGATCGTGCCCGCCGCCTTGACGCCGCCCACTTCGATGAACGTGAGCCGGAAGATGCCGGGCGGTCCGAACGCCTCGCCCAGCCGTCGGAAGAAGATCTCCATCCCCGGCTGCATGAAGACGCCCTTCGGGCCTTCGCTCATCCGATGGAGCTCGACGAACCGGTCGAGGAACGGGATCAGCGTCTCTTCTGTGGCGGTCACGATCCGGAAGGGACCGGTCTCGACCTCGAGCTTCCGGGCTTTCCGCTTGATCTCGTGGCGAAGCTTCGCGGGCAGGCCATCCAAGTACCCGTCCCACGTAGACGGCAAGGGGAGGAACGGCGCGACGCCGTTCTGA
The DNA here is from genome assembly GCA_963695975.1 of uncultured Actinomycetes bacterium. Taxonomy (GTDB): domain Bacteria; phylum Actinomycetota; class UBA4738; order UBA4738; family HRBIN12; genus JBBQVZ01. The sequence goes on from CAVOIB010000010.1 coordinate 295,955, forward strand.
TCGTCGGTCTCTTCGACCGAGAGCCCCTGCGCCACGGCCGTTTCACGCAGGAAGCCGAGCCACGACCGATCTTCAGCCAGGCCACGGAGATCGGCCGTGTGCCAGTCGTCACGCGCGTCGAGCGCGCCCCACAGCTCGCGCGCCGCCTGAGCCTGTGCGTCCGGGAGGCCGACCGGCCCCATGTAGTCGGTGACCTCCGTGCCCCCGAGGAACCGGAGCGTTCCCTCGATCCGCTCGAACGCCACAGCCGCCACTTCTTCCCCCCCGTCGGCATCGGCGAAGGCCAGCAAGAGGTGCTCGGGTCGCTCGCCGAACTCCTCCCAGTAGAGCTTCAGATACCCCGGTGTCTGGAAGAACGTCCCCGCAGGATCCGCATCGACGAGCGCCGACCAATCACGGCGTTGAAACTCACGAGGGTCTTCAGAGAAGACGATGCGCACGGCGCCCCATGCTACGGGGCGGACCGTGTCACCACGACCCCCCGCCGCCACCACCGCCGCCACCGCCCGAGAAGCCGCCGCCGCCGAACCCGCTCGAACCCGAGCCGCTCGGCGTCGCGGCGATCGTGCCAGCGGTGGTCAGGGAGAAGTCGTCCATCGTTCGACCGAAGTCCGCGTAGATGAACGGCCGGCTCGACCGGTACCACGAGGTGTCGGGTGGCATCCGCGCGAGCCCTTCGAACGCCTTCGCCCACTTGTCCGTGCAGCCGAACACGATGGCGTACGGCAGGAACCGGGTGAACACGTTCTCCTGCTCCGCCCACTGCGACATGTGCGACTCTGCCGTCTCGATCACCGTCCGGAATCCGCCGACCCGCCGAGCGATCGCGGTGCCCTTCGCGGTCTTGCCGGGCATCCAGCGGCCCCCCACCGTGAGCAGCAGGCCGCCGATCGCGACCGGGACCCCCACCAGTCCCGCGTGCGTCCAGCGAGCCAGCGCGAACGTGAGCCCCAGGCCGATGATGAGCACGAGGACCCCCACGGCGGACCATGCCGCGCGGACCTTGTCGGGCCGCTTGAGGAACCAGCCCCGTTCGACGGCGTCGGTGTAGAGCTGCTGTTCCACCTTCTCGAGGTGTGTCGAGAAGGTTCGCTTCAGGCTCGAGAGTGATACATCGCTGCCGGCTTCGAACAAGCTCTCCAGGAGCGTTCGCTCGTACGGCAGGAGTTCCTCATCGGCTCGATCGGTCCGGTGAAGCGTCCAATCGGGCTTGCCGAACCACCCCTCCTTGGGGATCTCCTCGATCGTGAGGAAACCTCGGACGGCGAGGTCGATGATCGTCGCCGTCACGTCCAGCGTGTTCGCTCGCTCGTCGACGATCGTCCCAACCTGCCCTGGATGCAGATCCTCCGGCGGTGCGAATTCGACCGGCGCGCCTCCGTCCTCGAAGAGCGGGACGGCCTGGACGTCGCCTCCGGGGTTGCCCATCACCTGGTCGACCGGCGAACCGACGTATCGGCGGTCACGGCCCCGTGACCAGAGCACCCACACCAACGCCGCCACGATCACCAGCAACAGCCCCCCGGACATACCGAGGGTCGCCGGTGTGCGGGAGAACGCTCGCCCGAGGCTCCAGCGCTCCTCGAGCCGCGGACGGGGCGCTGCCACGGCGCCCTTGGGGATCGAGACCACGACCGTCAATGCCTCGTACGGGTCGAGCGATGACTGCGAGAATCGCGCGACGTCGTTCTTCATATCCGCGTGGTCGCAAGTCAGGTAGGAGCCGGTCGGCCCGGCCAGGCAGCCGATCTGCAGGATCGGGGCCGGGGCCGTCACGATAACGTGAGCATCCGACACGGGCACGTCCCACTCATCGCCGATCGCGTTCCAATAGAGCTCGTCGTGATCGCGGAACCCGTTCAGCGCCGCGTCCACCGTGTAGACGATCCGATAGGTGTGCACGCCGGTGATCGAGCGATCGGGATCGCCGATCTGGATCCGCGTGATCCCGCCGGCCTCGTTCGACACCTCGTACGGCGCGGGGGTGCCCGTCGACGCGCGCACCGACTCCACCTGCAGCGGGTATACGCGGTCGTACCGATCGTCGTACCGCAAGGTCGTCGGCAGATCCCGGAAGATCCCATGATGGGGTGACGAGCCGAAGTCGTAGACGATCGTCTCGGTGATCAGGAGGGTGTCGTCCGTCCGGATCTCGATCCGCACGTCGTAGGAGCGGACGGCCTCGAAGCCCTGCGCCGCGACGTCCCGGCAGGCAAGGATGACGGGCACGATCGCGAGAAGCAGCGCGCATGAGGCTCGAACCGAACGTCGCACAGCTGCAGCGTAGAGCGTGGTGCGGGTGGTTCCGTGGAGGCTAGATCGCGTGCGGTGCGGTGCCGGTCGCGGCGCCGGCGCCGGCGAGCGCCTCCTGGAGCACGTCCCAAGCGAGCACCGCGCATTTGATGCGGATCGGGTATTTCACGACGCCTTTCAACGCGACCAGGTCTCCGAACCCATCCTCGACCGGTTCGACCTCACCCGCCATCATCCCGCGGAACTCGGCGGCGAGTGCCAGGGCATCGTCGACCTTCTTCCCGGTGACGGCCTCCGTCATCATCGACGCGCTCGATTGTGAGATCGAACAACCTGCCCCCTGGAACGTGACTTCCGCGAGCGTGTCACCCTCCTCGTGCACGAGAACCGTGATCTCATCACCGCACAGCGGATTGTTGCGCGTGCAGCTGAGCTCGGCCCCCGGCAGCTCCCGCTTGTTCCGCGGGTTCTTGTAGTGGTCGAGGATGACTTCTTTGTAGATCTCGTCGAGCGCCACGTTCCCTCCGCCGGTCCTAGATGAAGATCGCTTCGGCCTTGGCCAGACTTTCGATCAGGACGTCTACCTCTTCCTTCGTGTTGTAGATGTAGAACGACGCCCGAGCTGTAGCCGGCGTGTCGAAGCGGCGCATCACGAGCTGCGCGCAATGGTGCCCCGCCCGGATAGCGACACCGTCCTCGTTCAGGATCGTTGCCAGATCATGAGGATGAACGTCCTTGTACCAGAAGCTCACCGCTCCCCCGCGCCCACTGGCGTCCTTCGGCCCGTATACGGTCGCGCCCGCGTCGATCAACCGGTCGAGGGCGTAGCGCGTGATCTCCTCCTCGTGTGCACGAACGGCGTCCATGCCGAGCGCCTCCAGGTAATCGACGGCCGCGCCGAGTCCGATCTCCTGCGCGATGGGCATGGTGCCGCCCTCGAACTTGTAGGGGATAGGCTTGAACGTCGCGCGATCGTGGAAGACCTCATGGATCATCTCCCCGCCGCCAAACATCGGATCCATGGCGTCGAGGATCTCGGCTTTCCCATAGAGCCCACCGGACGCGGTCGGGCCGAGCATCTTGTGCCCGCTGAATCCCAGGAGCTCGACATCCAACTCCTGCACGTCGATCCGGTGGTGCGGAGCGAGCTGCGCGGCGTCGACGCATACGACGGCGCCGACCGCGTGCGCGGACTCGACCAGCTGCTTGAGGGGAGTGATCGTGCCCAGGGCGTTCGACATGCCGGTTACCGACAGGATCTTCGTCCGTTCGGTGAGGAGTGATCCGAGGTCCGAGAGGTCCAGCTGCCCGTCATCCGTAAGCGGGATGTAGCGCAAGGTGGCGCCGGTTACTGCCGCGGCCATCTGCCACGGCACGATGTTCGAGTGGTGCTCCATCTCGCTGATGAGGATCTCGTCGCTCTCACGCAGGAACTTCCGTCCCCAACCCTGCGCGACGAGGTTCAGCGACTCCGTCACGCCCCGCGTGAACACGATCGTCTCCGGCGATGGGGCGCCGAAGAAGGCCGCGAGCTTCCCCCGGGCCCCCTCGAAGAGCTCGGTGGCCTCCTCCCCAAGCATGTACAGGCCGCGGTGCGCGTTCGCGTTGTGGCGTGCGTAGAAGTCAGACTCCGCGTCGATGACCTGCTGAGGTTTCTGCGACGTTGCGGCGCTGTCCAGGTACACGAGGGGCCTGTCCCCGACCGTGCGGGTGAGGATCGGGAAGTCTCTCCGGATCTCCCCGACGTCGAGTCCGCCGATGTGTCCGCTCATCTTCGCCTCCGGCTCAGCTCTCAACGGTCGCGTCCGCTTCCAAGCCCAGCTCTTCGCGCACACCCTCGTATCCTTTGGCTTCAAGCTCGTGCGCGAGCTCGGCACCGCCGGTCTTCACGATACGACCCTTCATCATCACGTGGACCCTGTCGGGCGTGATGTAGTCGAGCATGCGCTGGTAGTGGGTGATGAGGAGCACGCCGAGCTCCGGCCCGACGAGTTCGCTCACGCCGGTTGCCACCGACTTCAGCGAATCGATGTCAAGCCCGGAATCGGTTTCATCCAGGATCGCGATCTGCGGTTCAAGCACGGCGAGTTGAAGCACCTCGTTCTTCTTCTTCTCGCCGCCCGAGAATCCCTGGTTCACGTAGCGCTGCACCATCGAATCCTCGACGCCCAGCATCTCCATCTTCGCCTTCATATGCTTGCGGAATGCGAGCGCGTTGATCTGCTCGCCCTTCACCGACTGATAAGCGGTCCGCAGGAAGTTCACCACCGATACCCCGGGAACCTCGGTCGGATACTGCATCGCCAGGAACAGGCCGCGCTTCGCTCGCTCGTCCGGCGTGAGATGTGTGATGTCCTCGCCCTTGAAGACCACCTTGCCCCGGGTGACCGTGTAACCGGGCCGCCCCATGATCACGTTCGACAGGGTCGACTTGCCCGACCCGTTCGGTCCCATGAGCGCATGGGTCTCGCCCTGCTTCACGACGAGGTCGATACCTTTCAGGATCTCCTTGCTCTCTACCTCCGCATGGAGATCGATGATCTCCAGCCTCGCAGCGCCGTTCGCCTCACTCATCTGCCACCTCGATCAGGATGTCGTCGCCGTTGGTTTCGGTCGGGTACGCCCCCACCGGCGACGTGGCCGGAAGGGTGCGAGGCGCCCCCGTGTTCAGATCGAACGTTGAACCGTGTTTCGGGCACTCGATCGACTGCTCATCGACGTCGACCTCGCCCTCGTCCAAGAAGTAGTGCTCGTGCGAGCAGATCGCGTTCACCGCACGGAACCCTTCTCCACCGAGGTTGGCGACTGCGACGATCCGGCCTCCCACCTGGAACCGCCGGGCCTCGCCTACCGGCACATCGCTTGCGGCACACACCTTCACGAGAACCATCAGCGGGCACCGCCCGCGAGCTCCGCCGCGATGGCCGACTCGGCGCCCTCGCGCACCTCCTCGATGGTGACGCGGTCCAAGACCTCCTGGAAGAAGCCGGTCACGATCAACCGCTCCGCGTCGTCCCGTGGGATCCCGCGGCTCTCCAGGTAGAAGATCGCTTCGTCGTCGACCGGCCCCACGCTCGCCGCGTGACCGCAGCGAACGTCGTTCGCTTCGATCTCGAGGTTGGGGATGGCGTCGGCCTTCGCGTGCTCGGAAAGCACGATGTTCCGGCTCGTTTGCATCGCGTTCGTCTTCTGCGCGTCAGGCCGCACGTGGACCCATCCGCTGTACACGGCTCGGCTGTGGTCGCGGAGCGCACCCTTGTACAACAGGTCGCTCTTACAGTTCGGCGCCACGTGGTCCTGAAGCGTCCGATGGTCGAAGTGTTGATCCCCGTCGGCGAAGAACACGCCCAGCATCTCGCTGAACCCACCTGGTGACGCCAGGATCGTCTCGGTCTCCGCGCGCGCAAGGTCTGCCCCGAACCCGATGGCAAGCGTCCGGATGTCGGCATCGCGTCCGACGAGCGCTCGCTGGACCGCGAGGTGCGTCACGCCAGCGCCCCAATCCTGGATCGAGGCATAGCGGACGCGAGCGCCGTCTCCGACGACGATCTCGGTCACCGCGTTGGAGAATGCACGCTCCAGATCGGGCGACACGTACCGGTCGATGAACGTGCAGGCGGCGTTCGCGCCCACCACGATCAACGTGTGGGGGAAGATGGCGGCACCGTCGGCATCGAGATAGGTCAACGTCTGTAATGGGAGCTGGAGGTCGAGGCCATCGGGTACGTAGACGAACGTCCCTCCGGTGCGGAACGCGCCGTGCATCGCGAGGAACTTCGTCCGCGACGTCGGAACCAGCGAGTGGAGGGATCGCTCGACGAGATCGGGATGCGTGGCCGCCGCCACGTCGAGGTCGGCGAAGACCACGCCGGATCCGATGAGGCTGTCCATCAGCTGGGTGGAGATCACCTCCGAGTTGCGCTGGATCTGCAGTCCCGCGTGCTCGCCGACCGCCCCGAGCGCCGTCAGCACGCCGTGCCGATTCACCGCCTCGGGGCCGCCGCCCGGTGAGAACGGGGTGAAGTCGAGGTTGAACCCGGAAAGGTCGGTATATCGCCACTCCTCGGTCGCTTGCGACGGAACCGGGAGCGCCTGGTAGTCCTCGAACGCCTGCCGGCGGAGCGCTCCGGTGAACCCGGCAGCCTCGGGCAGACCCGCGAGGGCCTCGAGCGAGAACGTCGTAGACGGCGAAGCGGTCTTCACGGTCGAATCCTACCAACTCGATAGGATTCGACCGTCGGAGTCGGACCCGCCTACCGAACGACCACCGTCTGACGCATGAACGTGTGGATCGCACACAGGAACACGAATCCCGTCGAGGGCGACCGCTCCGCGAACCGCAACTGATAGGCGAAGTCGGCGGGCGCCGCACTGCCCCGGACCCCGGAGGTCTCGAAGTCCTTCGGCCCTCTCACGACGCCGTCGCCCGACCGCGGGATCAGCTGGTCGGAGAGTTCGATCTCGAGCTCGGCGGGATCCGCACAGAACGGCGGTCGTTGGGAATCCGGCGGAGAGTCCTCGCCCGAGGCGCTTTCACACATGGGTGTGAAGACGTTCGAGATCTCCTTCGCGCGGGTCTTTGGCATGGTCACGGTGTGGAACTCGAAAGACAACGAGTCGAAGTGCCATTGGACGCGTTGCCCCTTCTTGATGTGGAGCGTCGCCGGGTAGATCCCGTAAAGGGCGACATGCCGGTTGTCGACCCCGGCCCAGGCGTCCCAGACCGTCGTCCCGTCGGACGCCACGTGCGTGGCTGCCTTCGCCCGGAACCGTCCGTCGAGCGCGGCGGCGCTGTTGCCATCCGTGTGGAGCTGGAGCGCTTTCGAGGCGTCGAGTTGATCCTGGGAGGGGGTCGCCTCCCCGTCCGCGACGACCTGGATCATCATCCGCATCGCAGGGTGGACCAGGCAGACGGCCCAGATGGTCGAGCCGACCGGAGCGGTGATCGCCACACTGAAGTCGATGGGCCCCCCGAAGGGAAGGCCGGAGTTCAAGACCCCGTCCGAGGGACCGCCGGATCCGTCGAACGCGCAGACCGGCTGACCCTTCTGCCCACACGTCGGATCCGTCGGGAGGGCCACCCGACCGGGGATCACATAGGTCCCAGGTGCGTCATCCGCATCCGACTGGAGCAGCGCCCAGGGGTCGTCCGTGAGCCAGTTCGCGTACGTGCTCGTCCAAGCATCTGGCGATTGACCCAGCGGTAGCAGCGTAGCGGTGTGGAAACTCTTGGAGGTGAACCGCAAGGTGTCACCCTGGTGCACCACGATCGATTGCGGGAAGAACCGCATCGATTCCGCCGGGCTCGTCTTGAGGAACTGACCGACGACGACGTGGTACTTCGTGCTGGCCGCCGAGGCGACGACGGGCACAAGCATCTCCGAGATCAGAACCACGAACCCAACGAGCGCAAGCTTCCGAAAGACACTGTGTCGCATGGACCCCCCACTTCAGACGGCGCGGACCTGACCGGTCACGGATAGCCGAACCTTGCCGGGCGGAGGCCCAGCCGTCAAATCGGCTCGTCAGCCGACCGAGCCCTCCATCTGCAGCTCGATGAGGCGGTTCAGCTCCACCGCGTACTCCATCGGCAGCTCGCGGGTGATCGGCTCGATGAAGCCGTTCACGATCATCGCCGTGGCCTCCACCTCGGACAGACCGCGGCTCATCAGGTAGAAGAGCTGGTCTTCGCCAACCTTCGAGACCGTCGCCTCGTGCCCGAGCGACGCGGTCTCGTCCTCCACCTCGATGTACGGGTACGTGTCGGACCGGCTCGCCTCATCCAGGATCAAGGCGTCGCACCGAACGTTCGACTTGGCATGGTGCGCCTCGGGCTCGACGCGGACCAAGCCACGGTAGCCGGTCCGGCCGCCGTCTTTCGATACAGACTTCGACGTGATCACGCTCGTCGTGTATGGCGCCGCGTGGATCGCCTTGCCACCGGCGTCGGTGTGCATCCCCTTGCCCGCGAACGCTACGGAGAGGACCTCGCCGCGTGCGCCTTTGCCCAGCAGGTAGATCGAGGGGTACTTCATGGTGACCTTCGAGCCGATGTTGCCGTCGACCCACTCCATCACCGCGTCCTCGTAGGCGGCGGCGCGCTTCGTGACCAGGTTGTAGACGTTCGTCGACCAATTCTGGATCGTCGTGTACCGGACTCGGGCGCCCTTCTTAGCGACGATCTCGACAACCGCAGAGTGCAGCGAGTCGCTCGAATAGATCGGCGCAGAGCACCCTTCGACGTAGTGCACGTAGCTTCCCTCGTCCGCGATGATCAGGGTCCGCTCGAATTGCCCCATGTTCTCCGCGTTGATGCGGAAGTACGCCTGCAGTGGGATGTCGACCTGGACCCCCGGCGGCACGTAGATGAACGACCCTCCCGACCACACGGCGGTGTTCAACGCCGCGAACTTGTTGTCGTTCGACGGGATCAGGGTCCCGAAGTACTCCTTCACCAGGTCGGGGTAGTCGCGGAGCGCCGAGTCCATGTCGGTGAACAGCACACCGATGTCGTCGAGCTCCTTCTTGATCTTGTGATACACGACCTCGCTCTCGTACTGAGCGCTCACGCCGCCGAGGTACTTCTTCTCGGCCTCGGGGATGCCCAGCTTGTCCCAGGTCCCGCGGATGTCCTCCGGCAGATCCTCCCAGTTGCTGGCCTGCTTCTCCGTCGAGCGGATGAAGTAGAAGATGTTGGCGAAATCGATATCGGAGAGATCCGCACCCCACCACGGCATCGGGCGAGCCTCGAAGTACTTCAGCGCCTTCAGCCTGGTCTTCCGCATCCAGTCGGGCTCGCTCTTGAGCGAGCTGATCTCCTCGACGACCGCGGGAGACAGCCCACGCTTGGGCTCGAAGACGGAATGATCCGCGTCTTTCCAGTCGAACCGATAGCCTTTGCTGAGTTCTTCGAGGTGTTCTTCCTGGCTGACGGCCATCACGTGCTCCTCACGGGCGGGCCCATTACCGACGCGTACAGCCTACCCGTGCGCCGAACGTAAAGTCCACCGGCTGGGTCGGATTCAGGCCTACACTCGACCCAGGAGGCCCTGGGAAAGGTCGGTCCGTCAGCTGGATATCGTCCGGGCGATGGCGTGGATCGCGACCCCCTACCTCCGCGGGCGTTGGCGGATCGTTCCGTGGGCGGCGGTCGCCACGGTGGGTTCGGACGGATCTACCTTGGTGCCCCCAACCCTTGGAGGTATTGAGGGAGTCGGGCTCGGCCTCGCGGTCGGCGCCGCCGCCAACCTGATCGTGGGCGTTCCCGCGGGGACCGGACGATGACGCTAGGACCGGTCATACCGTCCCGGCGCGCCGCGAGCATCTTGGGGAGCGGCTCAGTTCGCCGGAACGACCTCCCGGACCCGTCCGGTCCGGACGTCGTATACGTATCCCGACACGACAAGGCCCTCCGGGAGCGACGCGAGCCCCCGGAGCCGCCCGACGTCGTCGCGAACGCTCTGATCGACATCCGTGAACGTGAGGTAGTCGGTCGCGCCGACGTCCACGCCATTCTGTTCCCGGATCTTGTCGCGGAGCATGTCGTCGGTGAACATCGTCATCCCGCACTCGGTGTGGTGGACGACCGCGACCTCACGCGGTCCCAGCAACCAGCTGGAGACCGTGATGGATCTGATCGCGTCGTCGGATGCTCGGCCACCGGCGTTGCGCACGACGTGGGCCTCGCCGAGGTCGAGGCCGAACATCCGTGCCGGGTCGACCCGTGCGTCGATGCACGTGAGGACGATAACCCCACGTGTTGGCGGGATCTCGAGGTCGCCGCGATCGAATCCGACCGCGAACCCCTCGTTGGCCTGGAGCATCCTCTCGACCTCGCTCATCTCAGCCCACCTCGACCGGCGCGCCTACGAGCGAGCCGTACTCGGTCCAGGAGCCGTCGTAGTTCTTGACGTTCGGGTAGCCTAGGAGCTCCTGCAGGGCGAACCACGTGTGTGAGGAGCGTTCGCCGATGCGGCAGTAGGCGATCACCTCGCGATCCGTGGTGACCCCTTCTGAGGCGTAGAGCTCTCGCAGCTCGCCGGCGGATTTGAACGTCCCGTCGTCGTTGGCCGCCTTCGCCCAAGGGATGTTGGCCGCACCGGGGACGTGGCCGGGGACTTGCGACTGCTCCTGCGGCAGATGGTCAGGGGCGAGCTTCTCCCCCCGAAACTCCTCAGGCGACCTCACGTCGATCATGGCCACGTCGCCGATCTTCGCGATCACCTCGTCGCGATATGCCCGGATCTCCGGCCGCTCCGCACCCGAGAGCACGAGCTCCGTTGCCGGATAGGTCGGCACATCCTGGGTGAGCGGACGGGACTCAAGCTCCCACTTCTTGCGGCCTCCGTCCAGCAGTTTCGCGCTGTCGAAGCCACGGAGCTTCAAGATCCAGTACGCGTAGGCCGCGAACCAGTTGTTGTTCCCGCCGTAGAGCACGACGGTCGTCCCTGCAGAGACCCCGGCGGTTGAGAGCAGCGCGCCGAGCTCGGCCTTCGAGACATAGTCACGGCCGACCTTCGTATGGAGATCGGTCGACCAGTTCCACCCGACCGCGCCCTCGATATGACCCTTGTCGTAGGCCGACGTGTCCTCGTCGACCTCGATCAGGCGGATCGATGGGTCGGTGGCGTGCTCGTCCACCCAATCGGTCGATACCAACACCTCGGGGTTCGCGTAGTCGGTCATCTGCTGAGCTCCTTCCTCCCTGGGATGGTCCCGGAGAAACGAGAACGAGGCCGGAAGCGGCCTCGTTCGGTTCGGTGCCCGGGATCGAGATGTCAGGGCCGCGTGCGCGTCGACGCCTCCCGGGTGGCGCCCAGCGCGATACAGCACAGGCGGGACGGGATCATGGCTCCGACGAGCCCACGGCAGCGGGTGCGGATCAGATTCCTATCTCCAGGGTCGGGAATCGCAGGTGCAATAAGTACCTCCGCGGCACCCGATCTGTCAAGGCGATGCCGAGGGGACCAGAAGGCGGTTCAGAAGATGCCGAGCGCGGCCTTGGCCTCGTCCGACATCATCTCCGGGCTCCATGCGGGGCGAAGCACCATCTCAGGCCGGACCTCGCCGGCACCTTCGACATTGGCGAGCAATGCGCGCATCTGATCCTCGATGAGCGGCCCGATCGGGCACCCCATGGTCGTGAGCGTGTACTCGATGTCGACGCTACCGTCAGGATCCACGCGCACCTCGTACACGAGCCCGAGATCGACGATATTGATGCCGAGCTCCGGGTCGTACACGTTGCGCAGGGCGTCCAGCACCTGCTCTTCGCTCGGACGACCCCCTTCGATCGTCATCCGTGCTTCCGGAACCGTTGAGCTCTCTTGGTCGTTCATCGGATACCTTCCCGGGTCGGCGGCCTGGATGCCTCTATCCTGTACGTAGCGTACCCGCGGGGACACGGAAGGGGTCCATGGTTCCGATGCTCACGATCCATGCCATGATCGTCGATGACCACCCGGTCACGCGTGAGGGTCTGCGCACGGCACTCGGTCTCGCCGACGACATCGAGGTCGTGGGAGAAGCATCGAGCGGCGAAGAGGCGGTCGAACGCGCTCGGGAGCTCTCGCCCGATGTGGTGTTCATGGATGTCCGCATGCCGGGGATCGACGGGATCGAGGCGACCCGTCAGATCTTGAAGGCCGCGCCGACCACCAAGGTCATCCTGATCACGATCGACGAATCCCGTGGCGCCATCTCGCAAGCGATCCAAGCGGGTGTCTCGGGGTACCTGCTGAAAGACGCCTCGGCCGACGCTTTGGCGGACGCCGCGCGCAACGCCGTCGAAGGCAACGCGGTCATCCACCCGCAACTGACGAAGACCTTCATCGAGGAAGCCCACATGGGCGAAGCCGCCTCTGAGACCACCCCGCTCTCCAAACGGGAGCGCGAGATCCTGCAACGCGTGGCGGACGGCGCGACCACGAAACAAGTGGCGGCCGACCTCGGGATCTCGCCACATACCGTCAAGACCCATCTCGAGCGGATCTTCGAGAAGCTGAGCGCGAACGATCGCGCCCAGGCCGTGGCGATCGCGATCCGCACCGGCATCGTCCATTGACGCCGTTTCCCACGAACGGCCCATCCTCAACCCGTCCTCTAGGGTACCGATACAGACACGGATGAAGGTCTTGCTTTGTGACTCCGCCGACGAAGTGACCCGTCTGCAGTTCGCGTTGCTCGCCGTGGATCCCACCATGGAGATCGACGTGACCACGGATGCCGAGCGAGTGATCGAGATGGCCGCCGGCCTGCAGCCGGACGTCGTCGTCACGGAACTTGGGCTCGAGGGCCCGAAGGACGTCGAGTTGATCCGTCGGGTTCGGGACGCGGCTCCGCTCGCTTCCATCGTCGGTTGGACCCGGCTGCGCGATCCGGGCCGGATCGCGCGGGTCCTGGCCGGGGGCGCATCCGGATACCTCCTCAAAGAGGACGGCGTCGAGGAGGCGGCCCTCGCGGTCGAGGCGGCTGGGGGTGGACGGGTCGTTCTGTCTCGGAGCGCCGCGACGCTTCTCGGCGGGGATCTCGCCGATGCCCTCACGCGCGTGCAGGAGCTCGAGGCCGAGATCGCCGAGATCCGCGCTCAGATGGAAGAGGGCACGAACGCGAAGGCCGAGTTCCTCGCCAACGTCTCCCACGAGCTCCGAACGCCGGTCACCGTCGCGAAAGGTATCGCCTACGTTCTCCGGAACCCGAGCGTGGGAGACGAGGAGCGCGATGAGTTCATCGAGCAGCTCCAGACATCGCTCGACAAGCTCGCCGGCTTGGTGGACGAGATCATCGAGATCACCGAGCTCGAACGAGGCACGTTCCAGCTGAACATCGAGTACACGAACCTTGCGCCCTTGATCGATCAAGCGGTCACCGAGGTGGGGACGAGGTACCCGACCGTGCCCGTCCTCACCAGGATCCCGGGTGCCCTCTTCGCCCTCGCCGATGCGAGCCGCATGTACGGGGTGATCCACGAGTTGCTCGACAACGCCTGCCGCTATTCGCCCGAGGACATCGCGGTAGAGATCCGCGCGAGGGTCATGGATGAAGGCATCGTGATCTCCGTCACGGACCAAGGCATCGGCATGGATCGAGACGTCGCCTGGAGATCGTTCGAACAGCCCTTCTCGACCGGCGAGGCCACCCTCCGCAAGGAGAAGGCCGGCGCCGGGGTCGGGCTGCACCTCTCGCGCCAACTCGTCGTCCGCCATGGCGGCATCCTGTGGACGGACCCCGTCCCTGCGGGGGGCACGAGGGTCTCGTTCTGCCTCCCGTCCAAGGTGGGCGCCACCTTCGCCGCCCCTCCGGGCGCCGCCTGAGCGTCCCGCGCCGACTTCCAATCGCGGACCAGCCCCGCTATCCTCCCATCCGGGGAACGGCCGTTGCGAAGAGCCATCCTGGGGATCGTGGTTGTGCTGGCTGGTGCGGGCTGCACCGTTTCCGTCACCGACCCCGTTGCCTCGCTCGACCCGAGCGTGATCCACGTCGTAGGATCGCCATCGCCGTTCTCCCAGGTCACCGCCGGGGATGTGCGCGCGCTCGTTCCCGACGGTTGGGACGCGGTAGCCGCCTCGAGCGACGGCCGTCAGGGGTTCTTCGCGTCGCCGCGACCGCGCGCCTGGGGTCGGATGGACGGCTCCACAGAAGGGATCACCGCCACATGGGTCGACGCGACCGAGGTGGGCGTGCCCTCGGACTTCTACTACCTGGCAGCAACGGGCCCGCTCTTCTCACGGTTGCTCCATTCACCGGACTGTCGGGCCGAGTCCCAGCAGATATTCGTCGACAACCTGCCGAGCTTCGCATCCGGTACCGCGGGTTCCCCCGGCGACTACATGGCGCGAGGCGAGGGCACCTGCCACGAACGCGGCCGGGCCACCCGCTGGGCGTACTTCGTTGCGGCGCCCGGGTTCGGCCCGGTTCGCCGGGTCGGCATACCGCGATCGGGGCTCTACACGGTGGTCGCGGTCCTGCATGACGGCCACGCAGCTGAGCACGTGTTGCAGCGCATGATCGATCAGACCCACTTCGGAGACGACGGGATCAGGGATTTCGTTCGGGCCGCCAGAACGCGAACGTGAATACCGGGTGATCGCTAACGCGGACTCCGATCCACGAACGGCGGTCGCATCACCGTCGCGACCCCCCTGCGACCGCGCACATCGACCTCCACTTCTGCGCCGAGTTCGACGACGTCTCCCGGCCAGACGTAGGCGAGCGCGATCCCCCTCTGAAGGAGCGGAGAGAAGGTGCCGCTGGTGACCTCTCCCACGAGTTGATCGCCGACGAAGACCGGGTAGTGAGCCCGGGGGATGTGACGGCGCCCCTCCATGAGCAACCCTCGGAGCCGGCTCGGGAGCCCTTCCTCCCGCTGACGGAGCAGAGCCTCGCGTCCCCGAAACGCGCCCTTGTCGAACGACACGGCCCATCCGAGCCCGGCCTCCAGCGCGGTCGACGTCTCGAAGAGATCCTGGGCGTAGAGCGGGTACCCCATCTCGAGCCGAAGGACGTCCCGGGCGGACAGACCGCACGGAGCGCCGCCGAACGGCGCCATGAACCGCATGAGTTCCCGCCACAGCTCCCGGGCGATGTCCTGGTAGGTGAACAGCTCGAATCCGACCTCACCGGTGTACCCCGACCTGGTAACGATCACCGGACGCCGGCGGTACTCGGACTCGACACACTGCATGAACGCGAGATCGCCGGCATCGGGGAACAACTCCGTCATCACGTGGACAGAGTCCGGACCTTGCAGCGCAAGGAAGCACCAATCTTGGTGGTACATCAGATGGAGCGGCCCGTCTGCCTGCTCCTCCTCGAGCATGCGCAGGACGCGCGGCGCGTTCGCGGCGTTCGGCACGACGAAGAAGCGCTCTTCGTCGAGCCGGTAGACGATCAGATCCTCGATCACCCCCCCACCTTCGTTAAGGACAAGGCTGTAGAGGGCCTCCCCCACCGCAGCCTTCGTGAGGTCGTTCGTCACCACGTGCTGGAGCATGCCTAGCGCCCCTGGCCCGGTGACGTCTACCTTGCCGAGGTGCGTGAGATCGAACAGGCCCACACGCTCGCGGACCGCACGGTGCTCGGCGAGCGCTCCCTCGTACTCGATCGGCATCAGCCAGCCCGCGAACGGGCCCAGCTTGGCTCCCAGTCGACGATGCTCGTCCTCGAGCGGCGTGCGCCTGAGCTCGGTATCGGCGTCCGCGTCGCCCATGCCGGGGATGGTACGGCGAGATGCGGCGTGCTCGCTCGGCAACGTCGGCGGTCACCCGGGAGATGGACGGTAGACTTCCTGCTCGGATGGCGGATGCGTACGACGTAGTCGTGATCGGTGCCGGGACCGGCGGATACTCCGCCGCCTTGCGCGCCGCACAACTCGGCATGAGCGTCGCGATCGTCGAGCGCCACGACCGGATCGGCGGCACCTGCCTCCTCCGGGGGTGCATCCCCACCAAGGCACTCCTGCAGTCGGCGGCGGTGATGGACACGGTGAATCGTGCAGCCGATTGGGGCATCAAGGCGTCGGGCGAACCCGACTGGTCGGCGGTGAAGGCGTTCGAGGACGCCATCGTGGACAAACTCGTGAAGGGCGTCACGGGGCTGATCAAGGCTCGTGGGATCGACGTCATCACCGGCGCCGCGCGCCTGCTCCCCGGGCCCGCCATCCAGGTGGAGGGACGCACGATCGCAGCGACCGATGTCATCCTCGCGACCGGCTCACGCCCCAAGCTGCTTCCCGGTATCGACCTGACCGACCGCATCATCACGAGCGACCAGGCGCTCTGGTACGACACGATCCCGTCGTCGGCGATCGTGATCGGCGCGGGCGCCGTCGGGCTCGAGTTCGCGTCGGTCTACCGGTCGTTCGGGGCAGAAGTCACGCTGATCGAGGCGCTCCCTCGTCTCGGGCCACTGGAGGACGAAGAGGTCTCGAAGGAGATCGCACGCGCTTTCCGCAAACGGGGCATCGTGAGCGCGGCCGGAGCGGTCGTTCAGACGGTCGCCGACCGGGGCGACCATGTCGCTGTGACGTACGAGGTGAAGGGGCAGGAGACGGCACAGGCCGAAGTGTGCCTGATCGCGGTCGGTCGCGGGCCCGTGACAGACGGGCTCGACGCGAAGAGCGCCGGCGTGGCCCTGGACGAGAAGGGGTTCGTGGAAGTGGACGGTCAGCTGCGAACGACCGCCCCCCATGTCTGGGCGGTCGGGGACGTTGCCGCGACTCCCCTCCAGCTCGCGCACGTGGCGTTCACCGAGGCGTACGCCGTTGCCGAGCGGATCGCCGGGATCGCCGTCCCGGACATCGACTACGTCAACATCCCGCGGGTCACGTACTGCACGCCGGAGATCGCGAGCGTCGGCCAGACGGAGGCCCAGGCGGTAGAGCATGGGATCCCGATCGTCACGGAGAAGCTCGACTTCCGGGCGATCGGGAAGGCGAATATCGTGGGCGGGAACGGGTTCGTCAAGCTCGTGTCGACCGCCGAGGGTGGACCGGTCCTCGGGATCCACATGATCGGACCGCACGTGACGGATCTCGTCGCCGAGGCCATGTTGATCACCAACTGGGAGGCGATCCCCGACGAGGTGGCTGCGCTGATCCACCCCCATCCGACCCTGTCCGAAGCTATCGGCGAGGCGCACCTGGCGCTCGCCGGGAAGCCGCTCCACACCGCCTAGGGGTAGCGTCGTGACCCAGGAGACCCAGACACGACCCGATCAGAAGGGTCATCGGCTGCCCGACGATCGGCTGCGGGAGATGCTCCGTCTCCTCAAACTCTGCCGCTATTTCGACGAACGGATGGAGGCGCTCTACCGGCAGGGGCGGCTCCCCGGGGCGATCTATTCGGGCAGGGGCCAGGAGGGCACGCACGTCGGTGTCGCGTTCGCACTCGATGAGCGCGACTCGCTGTTCCCGACACACCGTGATCTCTCTGCCCAGCTCACGAAGGGTCTCGACCTCAAGCGGGTGATGGCGCAGTTCTGGGGACGTATCGATGGCTACACGCGCGGGCGCGACGGGAACAGCCACATCGGCGACTGGGCGGGGAACAGAACGTTCACCGCGATCTCGCACCTGCCGATCGCGTACCCCGTTGCGTGCGGCGCGGCACTCGCGTACAAGCGTTCTGGTGACCGGCGGGTGGCCATGGCGATCTGCGGCGACGGCGCCACTTCGAACGGACGATGGCACGAGGCGCTCAACTGGTCGGCGATCCATCAACTCCCGGTGGTTTGGATCGTCAACAACAACCAGTTCGCGTACTCCACCCCGAACACGCTCGAGTTCCACGTGCCGACGATCGCCGAACGAGGGTCCGCGTACGGCATCCCCGGCGTCCGGGTGGACGGCGGCAACGTGCTGGAGGTGTACGAGGCAGCATCGGATGCGGTCGAGCGAGCACGGGACGGTGGTGGCCCGTCGTTGATCGAATCGGTGTCACTCCGCTGGCGTGGGCACGCCGGCCACGACCCCGCCAAGTACATGCCGAACGAGTTGCTCGAGCGCTACATGGCCGAGAAGGATCCCGTGAAGAACTTCGAGGAATACCTCCTCGCCGAAGGAGTGCTCACCAAGGAAGACATCGCCGAGATCCAGGAGCAGGTGCAACGTGCGTTCGACGAGGGGTACGAGTACGCACAGGTCTCCCCGCTCCCCGAGCCCGGCGACGTGAAGAAAGGTCTTTGGGTCGAAGACGGCTATTGGACATCAGAGCCCGGCCGCGGGGGCGGGACGGGGGCCGGGTGATGGCGACCGCGCAGGTCGAGGCGGGGGCGGCAGGCCACGGTGCCGAACCGCGCGGGAAGCGGAGTGCGGACGGCCAGGCGACGTACCTCGTGGCCATCGCGGAGGCCCTCTGGGAAGAGATGGAGCGCGACGATCGCGTCTACCTCCTGGGCGAGGACATCGGTGTGTACGGCGGCGCCTTCAAGGTCACCGAAGGCTTCATCGAGCACTTCGGCGCCGATCGCGTGATGGACACGCCGATCGCCGAGGAGACGATCGTCGGCACCGCGATCGGTTCTGCGATGGAGGGGCTCCGGCCGGTGGCGGAGTTCCAGTACGCGGACTTCATGACGTCGGGGTTCGACGAGATCACGACGACGCTCGCCCGCTATCACTACCGGAGCGGCGTGCCGCTCCCGGTCGTCCTGCGGGCGCCGTCGGGAGGCGGGGTCCGTGCGTCGAACTTCCACTCGACCAATCCCGAACCGTGGTTCGCGCACGAGCCCGGCCTGAAGGTCGTGTGCCCTGCGTTCCCGGCCGACGCGAAAGGACTGCTGAAGTCGGCGATCCGCGATGACAACCCGGTCGTCTACCTCGAACACAAGTGGATCTACCGACGGATCAAGGAGCACGTGACCGAGGACCCGGACTTCACGATCCCGCTCGGCGTCGCCGTCGTGAAGCGGGAAGGATCCGATGTGACGATCGTGTCGTACGGAGCGATGGTCCACCGCGCGCTCGAGGCTGCCGACAACCTTGCCGTCCGTGGCGTGGAGGCCGAGGTCGTGGACCTCCGTTCGATCGTTCCGCTCGACGAGGAGACGATCCTGCGCTCCATCGAGAAGACATCCCGGGCATTGGTTCTCTACGAGTCGTACCGATTCCTGGGAGTCGGCGCGGAGGTCGCGGCGATGATCGCCGAACGTGCCTTCGAACACCTGGATGCACCGGTGCTGCGTCTCGCGCCGCCGAACGTTCCGGTGCCCTTCTCTCCGCCGCTCGAGGATGCGTTCCTTCCCCAGGTGTCCGATATCGAGGCGGCCGTCGACCGGCTGTCCACCTGGTGAACGAACGGGAGGCGATGAGGTGACATCGATCCGGATGCCGCAGCTCGGCGAGACGATCATCGAAGGCACGATCCTCAAGTGGCTCAAGCGGGAGGGAGATCCGATCGAGGCTGACGAGCCGCTCTTCGAGATCTCGACGGACAAGGTCGATACGGAGGTACCGTCACCGGTTACGGGGGTGGTGACGAAGATCCTGGTGGCCGAGGGTGAAACGGTGGCGGTAGGGACCGTGCTCGCGGAGGTGGACTCGGGGGAGGGCGCTGGTGCTGCAGAAGCCGTTGGGGCGACGGCGCCGGCTGACCATCCCGCCGCGGCGGCAGCCTCCGCCGCACCCGACGTGGTCGGCGCCGCGCCTCCGGGGTCTACCTCTGCCCCCACCCCAACGGCTCCTGTTACCCCCATCGCCGCTTCGTTGCGGGATCGCGGACCTCGGTCGCAGATCCTTTCTCCGTTGGTAAGGAGGTTGGCCGAGGAGCACCAACTGGATCTGACGGCGATCGAGGGCACCGGCACCGGGGGGCGGATCACGAAGAACGACGTGATGGCTGCCGTGGCGCGGGGGGGCGCGAGCGCCCTTCCGCCTATCGCTCCGGCAACTGCCACGCCTGCGCTTCAGGCCGTCCCGGCTCCTGCGGTTGCGGGGGCCGGCGAAGAGGTCGTGCCGATGTCACATATCCGTAAGGCGATCGCGTCCCACATGCTGGGGTCGCTGCAGACGACAGCGCGCGCCTGGAACATGGTCGAGGTCAACATGGAGAACATCTTCCGGATGCGGGAGCGATCGAAGGAGACGTTCGCCGCGAGCGAGGGGTTCAGTCTGACGTATACGCCGTTCGTGGCGCGGGCGGTGACGGATGCACTGCTCACCTACCCGATGGTGAATTCCGAGCTGCGTGGAGAGGAGATCGTGGTCCGCCACTTCGTGAACGTTGGGATCGCGGTCTCGTACGACGAGGGCTTGATCGTGCCGGTCGTGAAAGGCGCCGACACGATGAACCTGGTGGGGATCGCGAGAGCCGTCAACGACCTCGCGACCCGCGCGCGTGCGAAGAAGCTCCAACCGGACGAGGTTCAAGGCGCCACGTTCTCGATCACGAACCCGGGACCGTTCGGCTCGATCATGTCGGTACCGATCATCAACACTCCGAACACCGCGATCCTCGCGTTCGACGCGATCGAGAAACGCCCCGTCGTGATCGACGACGCTATCGCGATCCGTCACATGGTCTACATCTCGATGTCGTGGGACCACCGCGTGATCGACGGAGCGCTCGCCTCGCAGTTCCTCGCTCGGGTGAAGGAGAACCTCGAGACCTGGGACTGGGTCGAGGATCTGGGCCCCTAGTGCCTCGACCCGCCTGGTTGATCGAGCCGGAAGGGCTCGTCGGATACGGCGTCGCGAGCGACGAGATGCACGCGCTCGCAGCGCGGCGGCTCGCCGGAGAGGTGCCGGATACGATCATCCTGCTCGAACACGCTCCGGTCTTCACCGCAGGTCGCCGAGCCAAGCCCGACGAGCTGCTGTGGTCGGCTGACGAAGTGGCTTCGAGGGGCGCCCAGGTTCATCGCGTGGACCGGGGTGGCTCCTTCACGTTCCACGGGCCGGGACAGCTGGTCTGCTATCCGATCCTCGATCTTGGCCCCACACCCGACGTGGCGACGCACCTCCGGCGCATTGAGGAGGCGGTCATCCGTGCCGCGGCGGACCTCGGCGTGCCGCTCCACCGTCGCGAGGACGTGCAGACGGGCGTGTGGTCTGGCGATCGGAAGGTCTGCGCGATCGGGGTGCGGTTGTTGAGAGCGCGTGTGACGCTCCACGGGTTCGCCATCAACTGTGAAACCGACCTGACCTGGTTCGATGGGATCGTCGCCTGTGGGTTGCCGGATCACGGCGTCGGTTCCCTCACCTCACAGGCCGGGCGCCCAGTGACGCTCGACGAGCTGCGACCGCTCGTAGAACAGCACGTCGCCGAGACGTTCGATCTCGAGCTTGAGCCGGCACCTGCCGTCGCCGTCGCCGCCTTCTCGGCGTCCCTTCGGGCATCTGCGACGAGCGCGTAGTCGGAGCAGCGTACGGGTTCCAACGTCCATCAAAGGACGTCCCCGTCGCGGTCCGGTCTAGAAGAGCGAGCTCGACAGCTTGCGCCGGTACTCCGGCACGAGCGGGTCATCCTCCCCCAACACTGCGAACGAATCGCGCATCGCAGCCGCGCCCTCGTCACGATCGTCAGCGAGCGCGCCCAACATGGCGTCAAGAGCTTCGCGCCATCGACCGTTCGCCGCGAGGCGCTTCGCCGACGCCAGCGTTCCGTCCTCGTCGAGGGAACCCCACCCGCGAACCCGCACCATCGACAGCACGCGTTCCGCGTCGGCGTCGGGAGCGAAGCGGGCAACGAGCTCGCGAGCCGGCTCGAGTTCGTCGCGTTCAAGAAGGATACGCGCGAGCCCGATCGCAGCATCCTTGTTCTCGCGGTCCTTCTCGAGCGCGTCTCGATATCCCTGCTCGGCGCCTTCGAGGTCGCCCGAGGCCTCCTCGACCTGAGCCTCCTCTGCGGCGAGCTCTGAATCCGTCGGGAGCAGCTGGTCGATGAACGTGTTGACCTCCTGTTCGGGATAGGCGCCGATGAACATGCTCACTGGCTCGCCCGCGCTGAACGCGACGACGGTCGGGATCCCTTGGCTGCGAACCGCTTGCAGCAGTGCGTTCCCCACCTGATTCGCGTCGACGTCGAGCTTCGCCAACAGGAACGCACCCTCGCGCTCCTGGGCGACCTTCTCGAGGATCGGCCCGAGCGTCCGGCAGGGCCCACACCATGCCGCCCAGAGGTCGACGACCACGGGACGCTCCTTCGAGCCGTCGATCACGACCTGCTCGAACGTCTCGTCGGTGACCTCGACGACGTTGGGTGCCGCGACATTCATCGGTCCAGGGTACGAGACGACCGGCGGAACCGCCGGAGCCGAAGGGCGTTCAGGACGACGCTCACGCTCGAGGCCGCCATCGCGGCAGCCGCCAACGCGGGCGTCAACACGCCCATCACGGCGAGCGGGATCATGACGACGTTGTACGCGAACGCCCAGAAGAGGTTCTCCGCGATCACCCTGTAGGTTCGGCGCGCCAACTCGAGCGCATCCGGCACACCCTCGAGGCTGCCGCCGAGCAGCGAGATGTCGGCGGCCTCCAGGGCGACGTCGGTGCCCGTCCCCATCGCGATCCCGACGTCAGCCCGGGCGAGAGCCGGCGCATCGTTGATGCCGTCTCCCACGAACACGACCCGGCGACCAGCGCGCTGCAACCGCTCCACCTCGTCGACCTTCCCGGCCGGGAAGACCTCCGCCACCACCCGGTCGAAGTCCACCGAGGCGGCCACGGCCTCGGCGGTGGCGCGACGGTCGCCGGTCACCATCGCAACCTCAAGCCCCATCTCCTGCAACCTACGGACGGCGGGACGGGCCTCAGGTTTCACCCGATCTGAGACGCTGACCAGACCGATCAGCCCTTCGCCCTCACGTACCACGAACGGAGTGAGCCCTTCCCGGGCAAGGCGTTCCGCCTGCTCGTCTAGCTTGGGATCGAGCCCGTCCGGGCGGGTGACGAGCACCATCGTGCCCTCCACGGTCGCCGAGGCTCCTGCGCCGGGATCGACCCGGTGATCGGTCGCCGGAAGGATCGCGAGGCCACGCTCGCGAGCGCCGTCCACCACCGCTTGCGCGATCGGATGTTCCGAACCCGATTCCGCGGCGGCTGCGAGTTGAAGCACTCGGTCGGCGGTGACGCCGGAGACCGGCACGATCTCACCCAGGCGCATGGTCCCCTCGGTGACCGTCCCTGTCTTGTCGAGCAGGACCACGTCCGCACCTCTCGAGGACTCGAAGACCTCCCCGCCCTTGAACAGGATGCCGAGCTCCGCCGCGCGGCCGGTCCCGGCCATGATGGCCGCCGGTGTGGCCAGACCGAGTGCGCAGGGACAGGCGATCAACAGGACCGCGACGGCGTGCAACAGTGCTTGTCCTGGCTCGGCTGGGTTCGCCAGGTACCACCCAACGAAGGTTGCTGCGGCGATCAGGATCACGACGGGGACGAACACGGCCGATACCCGGTCGGCCAGACGCTGCACCGGCGCCTTGGACCCTTGTGCGGCTTGGAGCATGCGGACGATCTCGGCGAGCTTCGTGTTGGCGCCGACCTTCGTGACGAACACGACGAGCCGTCCCTGTCCGTTCATCGAAGCACCGACGACTTCGCTCCCCGGGCCTACGTCGATCGGGACGGACTCTCCGGTCAGCATCGAGAGGTCGACCCAGGAATCCCCTTCTTTGACCACCCCGTCGGCAGGGATCTTCTCCCCGGGTAGGACGAGAACCAGGTTCCCGGGTCGAACATCCTCGATCGGCACGCGTCGCTCGTCCCCATCGACGAGCAGCGTGGCATCCTTCGCCGATCGCTCGAGCAGCACTCGCGATGCGTCGCCCGCGCTCTCCCGCGCGCGAGCTTCTAGGGTCTTCCCTACGAGGATCAGCGTGACGATCACGGCGGCGGTGTCGAAGTAGTGACCCATCCCGCCTATCACCGTTGTAAAGGCGCTGTAGAGGTAGGCTGCGGTCGCACCCAGAGCCACCAGCGTGTCCATCGTCGTCGTGCCGTGCCGACCTGCACGGATCGCCGAACGGAAGAAGGGCCATCCGGCGACGAACACGACCGGAGTCGTCAGGACCCACGCGAGCCGCGCGCTCCAGTCGTCGTCTGGGAACGCGAAGCTCAACACGAGCACCGGCACTGTGAAGGCGATCGCCAGGATCAGCCGCCTCTCAAGGCTCCGTCGCTCGTCGTCGGCAGATCGGGTCCCCGAGTGCGGACGGGCCCCGTACCCCACGCGGCCAACCGCACCGATCAGGCGTCCGACGTCATCCGGCGCCGTCGTCTTCACGATCGCGGTCCGGTTCGCCAGATTCACGACCGCCGCCTCGACGTCGTCGACGCCGACGAGCGCTTTCTCTACCTTTTGGACGCAAGAGGCGCAGGTCATCCCCTCGATGTCCAGGACGACCTCACGATCCTTGGTGGTTGGCATGCCGGTCTACCTTCCGGCCAACCGCACGACGGCCGCCATCAGCTCTTCCACCTTCTCGTCCCCTTCGCCCCGCTCGATGCTCTCGCGCACGCAGTGACGCACGTGCCCGTCGAGCAGACCGATCCCCACCGCCTTCAGCGCCGCCGTTGCCGAGTTCAGCTGCGTGAGGATGTCGATGCAGTACGTGTCCTCGTCGACCATGCGCTGCAGACCACGGACCTGCCCCTCGATCCGACGGAGCCGGTCTTGCAGATCCTTCTTGTTCATCTCATAGCCGTACACCGATGCCCCCTCCGTTCCAGTACCCACCCCGGGTACCTCACATCCGCCGATCCTCGCGCGCCGTATCCAGGAACCGCTCGGGGTCTTCCCTGAAGCGTTCGAAGCACCCCACCGAACAGAAATAGAACGTCGTTCCCTCGTGATCCCAGGCCGCCGCCGCCGATTCCGGGTCAACCCTCATCCCGCAGACGGGATCGATCATCGTGCGACGTCCTTCTTGTCGATCCTCATGAATGGCAGCATACCCCCCAGGGGTACCTGCCCACAAGTCGCCGCTCCCTTCACCCGGACGCTCCAGAGGCCGATGCTAGACTCGGCCCACGGTGCGAGGAGGCGCGACGTGTCGACGCGGGTGACGCAGAGCCCACACGACTCCCTCGGACTCTCGGGTGACGACGTCCTGCGCATGTACCGGACGGCTGTGACCGCCCGCCTTCTCGACGAGGCCGCCTTCCGCCAGAATCGCATGGGACGAGCGCCGTTCGTCGTTCCCGTATCGGGGCACGAAGGCTGCCAGATCGGCACCGCGTGGGCGATGCGACGCGGTACCGACATCTGGCTTCCCTACTACCGCGACCTCGGTGTCGTGCTCGTCGCGGGCATGACCCCCTTCGAAGTCTTCCTCGGGATCTTCGCCAAGGCCGACGATCCATCGTCGGGCGGGCGGCAGATGCCCGCCCATTGGGGTTCGCGGCGGCTCGGCATCATCACGGGCTCATCGCCCATCGCCACGCAGGTCCCCCACGCCGCAGGTATCGCGTACGCCTCGAAGTATCGAGGCGAGGACACCGTGGTCGCGTGCTGGTTCGGGGACGGCGCCACGAGCGAAGGCGACTGGCACGAGGGTCTGAACTTCGCGGGGATCCACCGGTTGCCGGTGATCTTCGTCTGCGAGAACAACCACTATGCGATCAGCGTCCCCCAATCCAAGCAGATGGCCGTGCAGGACGTGGCCGAGCGGGCGGGCGGATACGGTTTCCCCGGCGTCGTCGTGGATGGCAACGACGTGCTCGCGTGCTATGCCGCGATGAGGACCGCGCACGATCGCGCCCGAGCGGGCGGAGGCCCGACGCTCATCGAGTGCAAGACCTACCGCTTCCAGCCCCACACGTCCGACGACGACGATCGGAACTACCGGAGTCGCGAGGAGGTCGAGGAGGCCCGGCATCACGACCCGATCGTCGAGTTCGGCCGGTACCTCGCCGCACACGACATCCTGGACGAGCCAGGACAGGAGGCGCTGCGGGCGGAGGTGAAGCACGAGCTCGATGGGGACATCGCGGCGGCATGGGAGGCCGCGGACCCCGATCCGTCCGACTCGCTCAAGCACGTGTTCGCCGAGGACGTATGACGGAGAAGAACGTCGTCACCGCGATCCGTGACGCCTTGCACGACGAGCTGGAGGCCGACGACCGCACGGTGCTCCTCGGCGAAGACGTCGGCGCGCGGGGTGGCGTGTTCCGGATCTCCGAGGGGTGGATGGCCGAGTTCGGCGAGGAACGGATCATCGACACCCCGCTCGCAGAGTCCGGCATCGTCGGGATCGCGATCGGCATGGCGCTCCACGGGCTGCTCCCGATCGCGGAGATCCAGTTCGCCGACTTCATCCATCCTGCGTTCGATCAGCTGGTGTCGGAGGCCGCGCGGATCCGCTACCGGTCGAACGGCGACTTCGGCGTCCCGTTGGTCGTCCGTACGCCATGCGGAGGCGGGATCCACGGTGCCCTGTACCACTCGCAATCGATCGAGGCGTATTACGCTCACGTCCCGGGTATCAAGGTCGTGATGCCAGCGACGCCGGCAGACGCTGCCGGGCTACTGCGGTCCGCGATCCGAGATCCTGATCCGGTGCTCTACCTCGAGCACAAGAAGACGTATCGCGCGGTGAAGGGCGACGTGCCCGACGATCGGTTCGACGTGCCGATCGGCGTCGCCGACGTGAAGCGCGAAGGAACTGACCTGTCGGTCGTGACGTACGGGTACGAGCTCCATCGATGCCTGGAAGCCGCCCAGCGACTCCAAGAGGACGAAGGCATCTCCATCGAGGTGGTCGATGTCCGCACGATCTCGCCGCTCGACGTCGACACGATCCTGGCCTCCGTCCGCAAGACGTCTAAAGCGATGGTCGTCTACGAAGACAACCGCTCCTTCGGCGCGGGAGCTGAGATCGCGGCAACGATCGCGGAGGAAGCGATGTTCGACCTCGACGCACCGATCGTGCGGGTCGGCGGTCCCGACATCCCGGCCATGCCGTTCGCGACGCCGCTCGAGCACTTCTACATCGAGCCGGAACCCGACCAGCTGTACCGGCGGATGCTCCAGCTCGCCCACTCGTAGGTCGGTCCGATGGGAGCTAGCCCGATGGAACTACCCGTGTCCACCCGTTCTCCCAGCATCAGGACCCGTCCGCTCCGGTTCAGGGTCTACCTTGCCGCGTCGATAACCCCCGAGAGCGGCCGTGGACGAACCTACGAACGAACCGGATCGACCCGGGAAGCGCTCGAGCGCGCCAGGAGATCTGATCGTGATCTCAGGGATCGCCCTCGTCGCTTTCTTCATCGGCGTGACGTTCGTCGACTTCCACAGGATCCGCGGATGGGTCGACGGTAACCCGTTCGTCACGACCGACGGACTGCTCGCTTGCCTGCTCATCCTTTCCGCTGTCCTGGCCGTCCTCGCAGCGCGACGCCTGAAACGAGCAGAGCGCGAGACCACCCTGCGTGCTGAGACCGAACGACGCTACCGAGCGCTCGTCGAGCACGTACCCGCGGTGACCTATACCTGGGACCCGGCGGACACGCCGGGGTCCACGGCGGTCTCCTTCGTGAGTCCCCAGATCGAACGGCTCCTGGGCTTCACGGATGCGGAGTGGATGGCAGACCCAGCGCTGTGGGAACAACGCGTGCACCCCGACGATCGGGACGCCACCTTGGCCCAGTGGGCCGAGCGATCGGCTCGGGGAGCGCCGTTCCGGGCTGAGTATCGACTGCGTGCCATGGACGATCATTGGGTGTGGATCCGCGACGAGGCCGTCCCGATCTCGATCGGTCGGCGCGGACGGGCGAGCTACCAGGGCGTGATGCTCGACGTCACGGAACAGAAGCACGCGGAGCAACGCTTCCGCCGACTCGTCGATGAGCTCCCGGTGGTGCCGTACCTGTCGGACATCGCCGACGATCGAGGGAACCATCGGCTCGCCTACGTTTCGCCCGGGATCGAACAGCTGACCGGTCGATCCGCCGATCGGTGGCTCGATGACCCGGAAACGTGGGTCGAGCTGATCCACCCGGACGATCGCGAGCGCGTCCATAGGCTGGATCTCGATACCGAGGCGTACGGTGAGCGCTTCGATATCGAGTACCGGTTCCTCCGAGACGACGGAGAGGTCGTGTGGGTACGTGACTCTGCTGTCCTCGTCGAGAGCGATGACGCTGGTCCGGCGTGGCAAGGGGTCCTGGAAGACATCACCGCTCGGCGCACGGCCGAGGCCCGATTGCGGGAGGCGGAGGAGCGGTTCCGGGCGTTGGTGGAGAAGATCCCGGCGCTCACCTATATCGAAGACGATGCCACGGGCGAACTCGTCTACATGAGCCCGCAGGTAGAGACCCTGCTTGGGTATGCGCCCGTGGAGTGGATGGCGTCGTCCGATCTCTGGCTCGAGCGGATCCACCCCGACGATCGCGAGCGCGTCGAGCGATCGAACCGCTCCGTCGAGAGCGATCAATGGGTTGAGGACTACCGGACAACCGCCAAGGACGGACGGACGGTGTGGATCCACAACGACGCGGTGCGCATCCGAGACGAGGACGGGCGAGGCCGGTTCTGGCTGGGCGTCGTCGTCGACATGACGGAGCGCATGGAGGCCGAGGAGCGCCTCCGCGCGGCGGAAGGACGCTATCGTCACCTCGTCGAGAGGCTGCCCTCGACCGTCTACCTCGACGCGGCCGACGACGTGGTCACCGCCGTGTACATCAGTCCGCAGTACGAACAGCTCACCGGCTACACCTCGGAAGAGCGCCTGGCAGACCCGGAGCTATGGTCGCGCATCCTCCACCCCGACGACCGCGACCGCGTGCTCGCTGAGTCCGATCGCACGAACGCGAATGGCGAGCCGTTCGACATGGAATACCGACTGATCGCGAAGGACGGGCACGTCATCTGGGTCCACGACCTCGCGTACCTGGTCGAAGGGCTCGACGCTCGTCCCTGCTGGCAGGGCGTCCTCACCGACATCACAGAACGCAAGCGCGCGCAGGACACCCTCACGCGCCGAGATCTGATCCTCGAGGCGGTCGGCCACGCAGCGGAACGGTTCCTCCGAGCCACGTCGTGGACCGACGCGATCGACGAGATCCTGGAACAGCTCGGTCGTGCCGGCGGCGCCAGCCGCGCGGCGATCTACCGGCAGGAACCCGATGCCGGCGGAAGGCCCTGCGTCGCGTTCGTAGGCGAATGGGCCGCGCCGGGGATCGCGCCGCTCGCCGATGTCATCGGGGATCGCCGGATAGCGTTCGCCGATCTCGGTCTGTCTCGCTGGGTCGACGCGTTCACCGCCGGCGAAACGATCCATGCCCTCACACGGGACCTCCCTGAGGCCGAACGGGCGACGTTGCAGCAGGGCGGGGTCCGCGCCCTCGTGGCCGTCCCGATCTTCGCCGATGGGAGCTGGTGGGGTCACTTGGTCTACGACCAGGCGGACGAAGACCGCGTCTGGCAGCAGGCCGAGCTCGACGCCCTACGGGTGGTCGCCGACACGTTGGGGGCCGCGATCGGGCGGGAACAAGCCGCACGGCGCCTGAGCCAGACCGAGGCCAGATATCAATCGCTGATCGAACAGATCCCGGCGATCACCTACATGGAATCGGCCGACGATCCCGGCCGCAAGCTGTACATCAGCCCCCAAGTCGAGACCATGCTGGGGTTCAACAAGACGGAGTGGACACACCAGGGATGGTTGGAGGTCGTGCACCCTGACGACCGCGAGCGCGTGCTGGCGGAGGATCGTCGGACGGAGCGAACCGGCGAACCATTCACCTGCGAGTACCGATTGATCCGTCCTGATGGCCGGACGGTCTGGGTGCAGGACAGCGCCGTGCTCCTTCGAGATGAGTCCGGCACGCCGCTGTACTGGCAAGGCGTCCGATTCGATATCACGGCCCGGATGCAGGCCGAGGAGCAGCTGCGCGCGGCGGAGCGCCGCTACCGGACGCTCGTCGAGCAGCTCCCGGCGATCACCTACGTGGATGAATGTCGCGACATCGGCGACCTGCGCACCTGGCCGACGGTCTACATCAGCCCACAGGTCGAGACGATCCTCGGCTACTCGCCTGACGAGTGGCGGGCGCAGCCGGACCTTTGGACGTCGTTGATCCACCCAGCCGATCTCGAGCGGGCGCTCGAGGCCGATCGGCGGCATTACGACTCCGGCGAACCGCTCGCGATCGAGATCCGGCTGCGGGCGAAGGACGGATCGATCCGCTGGCTGCGGGACGAAGCGATCATCGTGTACGACGAAGCGGGGCAGCCACTTTGGAGCCAGGGCATCCTGCTGGATATCACCGAGCGCAAGCTCTCCGAACAACAGCTACACGAGGCGGAGGAACGCTACCGCAGCCTGATCGAGACGATCCCTGCAGCCACCTACATCGACACCGTCGATGCTGTCTCGAAGGCCGTGTACATGAGCCCGCAGGTCGAGCAGATCTTCGGCTACTCGCCGGAAGAGTGGCTCTCGGATCCGGAGCTGTGGGAGCGCGGGGTGGATCCCCAGGATCTCCCCGAACTGACCGCGCAGATCCGAAGGTTGAATGACGAGGGTGTTCCATACGAGGCGGAGTACCGGTTCCGTCGCCCAGACGGGCGGATCGTATGGGTCCACGATCAGGCGGTCCTCATCCGTGACGAGAGCGGTGCGCCGCGGTTCTCACAGGGCGTGATGTTCGACATCACCGAGCGGCGCGAGGCCGAGGAACAGCTCCGCGGCACCGAGGAACGGTTCCGGGCGATCGTCGAACACGTGCCGGCCGCCGTCTACTTGGACGCTCCCGATGTCAGCATGCAGACGATGTACGTGAGCCCGCAGATCGAGGCGATCACGGGCATCACCCCCGCGGAGTGGATCGCTGACCCGAATGCCTGGGTCGACGCGCTCCATCCCGACGATCACGACGAGGTGCTCGGTCGGTATCTCGCTGCGATCGGCGCACTAGAGCCCTCCAGCGAGGAGTACCGCTTCGTCACGCGCGACGGCCGGACGATCTGGGTACACGATGAGACGACGGTGATCCACGATGAGGAGGGACAGCACGCCATGCTGCTCGGCGTGATAACCGACATCACGGAGCGGAAGCTCGCGGAGCAGGCGCTCCGAGAATCGGAGCAACGGGAACGCGAGGCTGCCGAACGCCTGCGGGCGCTCGACGATATGAAGAACACGTTCCTCGCGGCCGTGTCGCACGAGCTCCGGAGCCCCCTGACGTCGATCCTGGGCCTCTCCCTCACGCTCGAGCGATCGGAGATGAACGAGGACGATCGGAACGACCTGTTGGAGCGTCTGGCCGCGAACGCCCGCAAGCTTGACCGACTGCTGAAGGACCTGCTGGATATCGACCGACTCAATCGAGGCATCGTGGAGCCGCAGTACCGTGTCACCGACGTTGGGGCGCTGGCGCGGCGCACGATCGAGAGCCTCGACGCGCTCATGGACCGTTCCATCCTCGTGGAGGCGGACCCCGTGGTCATCTCTGTGGACCCGGCGAAGGTGGAGCGCATCGTCGAGAACCTCCTGACGAACGCCTCCCGCCACACCTCCCCAGATCGTCGGATCTGGCTCCAGGTGCACGAGTTCGACGACGGCGTCCTGATCGCCGTCGAGGACGACGGACCGGGGGTTCCGAGCGAGCTCCGCGAGGTCATCTTCGAGCCGTTCCGTCAAGGGCCGACGGCGTCGCCGCATGCGCCCGGCACGGGGATCGGCCTCTCGCTCGTCGGCCGGTTCGCCGAGCTTCACGGCGGCCGCGCGTGGGTCGAGGATCGCGAGGGTGGCGGTGCCTCCTTCAGGGTGTTCCTTCCGGGAGGCCCCGCCCACGACCTCACCGCGACCGATGGCAACGGCCACGAGACCTCGGCCGGTGGGGCGAACCGAACCATCGAACACGCGGAGGCGGGATAAACTCGCCAGCGATGCTCGGCCAGGATCACAATCCGCGCAAGCGGCGCCTCTATCTCCCGATCATCCCCCTCGGGCCTGGATCCTCCGCCGCTGATGAAGGCCGTAAACCACCCTGGCTGAAGGTGCGCTTGCCATCTGGATCGAACCACGCCGAGCTCAGGTCGATCATGCGAAGCCTCGACCTGCACACGGTGTGCGAGGAGGCGATGTGCCCCAACCTCGGCGAGTGCTGGGAAGCGCGCGAGGCGACGTTCCTGATCCTCGGCGACCACTGCACCCGCCGGTGTGGATTCTGCGATGTGATGACGGCGCGACCCGAACCGGTTGATCACGAGGAACCGGCGCGGATCGCCGAGGCGGTTCGAGCGATGAGGCTTCGGCACGTCGTCGTCACGGGTGTCGCCCGTGACGACCTCCCAGATGGCGGAGCCTCGATCTGGGCTGCCACGATCCGAGCGATCCGCGCGGCGGTCCCCGGGTGCGCGATCGAGGTACTCCCCACCGATTTCAAAGGCGGGGAGCGTGACATCGCGACCGTGATCGAGGCGGAGCCGGACGTGTTCGCGCACAACCTCGAGACCGTGCGGCGGCTGCACGGTCGGATCCGCCCGGCGTTCGGCTACGATCGTTCGCTCGACGTCCTCCGGATCGCGAAGCGCCTGCGTGGTGGACAGGTCACCAAGTCGAACCTGATCCTCGGGATGGGCGAGACGAGCGGCGAGGTCACGGAGGCGTTGGCGGACCTGCACGCCGTGGACTGCGACCTCGTCACGATCGGACAGTACCTGCGGCCCAGCGATCTTCATCTCCCGGTGGACCGGTGGGTGAGTCCCGAGGAATTCGAGGCGCACAAGCACGAAGGGGAAGCGATCGGGATCCCCCACATCGAAGCGGGGCCCCTCGTGCGCTCCAGCTACCACGCCGGAGCCCAGCTCCAGCGCGCCGCGGCCGCGATGGCATCCGCTCACTAGAACGAAGGCACCCTGCCGAGGCATCCTGGCGCCACGGAAGGGGAGGAGTCGGCCTGTAAGCCGGATCCTGTGGCCCGCTTGACGGCGGGCCGGCGACCATCTCTCTCGGCGCCGAAGCGCCGCGTCGCTGTCCGCCAGCGCCGTGCGGCCTACCCGGGAGCTCGGACGGGCCGCCCTCGAACGCTCCCTGCTTGGCCTTGCTCCGGGTGGGGCTTGCCGAGCCGGCGCGGTCGCCCGCACCGCTGGTGAGCTCTTACCTCACCGTTTCACCCTTACCGCGCGCGACGAGCGCGCTGCGGCGGTCTGCTTTCTGTTGCGCCTTCGCGAGGTCGCCCCCGCCTGGGTCTCCCCAGCACCCTGCCCTGTGGAGTCCGGACTTTCCTCGACCGATCAGAAGATCGACCGCGGCCGCCCGGCCGGCTCCTCCACGGTCGAGCATACCCCCGTAGACTCGAGTCACCCCATGCGTCGCGTCGTGGTAAGCGTTCTCGTCTGCACGTTCGTCGCCGGTGCCTGCAGCGCCGCTCCCGCCGGTCCGACGAACCCTGCCACGCTGGATCAGGTCACGCCCGACGACGCGATCAAGTCGACGGGGGCGCGTACCGCCGCGCTGGCCTTCATCCGGGCATATGCGACCGAGACCGGGCCGGACGTGGCGGCCCTGGACGACATGGTCGGCACGAGCCGGATGCACCGATGGGCGCACTGGCTCGGCGTGCAGAACCGCGAGTTCCCCGGTTCGATCGTCGGGTCGGTCGGCCGCAGTGAAGTCGGCGCTGCAACCCCGTTCTCCGTATCGAGCGTGCCCGGCTCGGAGGCCATCCTTCGACAGGTCGATCTCCTGGCGACCGTGACGTTCCGGTTCGACCCGACGACGGGCGGCCCTTTGTCGGTCGAACGATCCCTCGACGGACCGATGCGACTGATGCTCGATCCGGGCGATCGAGGGTGGAAGGTCTTGGACTTCACTCGCGATGGCATCCCCCTAAGCTCCGAGTTCGAGGTCGTTCAAGGTGGAAGACGAACGGCCGGCGGCGTAGAGGTCGCGATCGACGCGTTCCTGTCGGCGCCGTACTGGGAGTTCTTCCTCGTGGTCTCCGGTGGTCCTGCGTTCGGGTTCACCGCGACCGCGACCCGGTTGGTCGCCTCCGACGGGAGTCACGTCGACGCGAGGGCCGTCACCCCATCGCTGCTGCGGGTGACTGCGAACACCGCGGCTGAGGGGATCGCGACGTTCCCACCGCAGCCGGGCACCGACGGGCTCACGTTGAAGATCACGCTCGCGACCACACGCGGATCCGCCACGATCAGCTTCCCGCTCGCAGGCCTGATCCATCCGATCCCACTCGCGACGACCTCTCCTTCCCCATCCGGGAGCGCCTGAGCGGCGCTCACTCGGCGTCGCGCCCGGCGAGCCAATCATCGACCCCTTCGTTCGCGAGGCGGTCGGCCGCTCGGTTCTCCTCCCGCGGAACGTGCTCCAACCGGACCTCGTCGAACCGCGCCAGCTCGGCTCTCACCGCGGCGAACAGCGGTCGGAGGTGTGCAGCTTTGACCTTGTACCGGCCGGAGAGCTGTTCGATCAGGAGCTGGCTATCGGAACGCAGGTGTACCCGTCGCGCACCGAGGTCGCCGGCCTTCCGGAGTCCTTCGCGCGCGGCCGTGTACTCCGCGACGTTGTTCGTCGTCTCGCCGAGTCCTTCGGCGATCGTGGCGAGGACGTCGCCATCCTGGTTCGTCACCACGACCCCGATCCCCGCCGGGCCGGGATTGCCGCGCGCGGCTCCGTCGCAACTCACGATCAGAAGATCAAGATCCGCCGGCAGTATTCGCATCTCCTCACGCCCTCGCTCCGTTTGAGCTTGTCCAGCTCCATGGCCGAGAGTTGCTCATGACACCCTTGACATACACCGTCGATCAGCGCAGCCGCACCGATTCCCTTCTTCTGGCTGCGAAGGTCCTCGTACAGGTCGACGACTTCCTGGTCGATCGAAGGCACGAGCTCATCACGCGCGTCACGTCGTTCCGCGAGCTCGACGTCGATCCGTTCCAGCTCCTGCAACGCCGCTCCACCGACCTCAGCGGCCCGTGCTCGCAGCTCTTCGACCCGCGTCTTCGCTTCGGCCGCGCGCGACTCGAGGACCTCGCGCACCTCCATCGCGACGAGCATCTCGTCTTCCCGATCGCTACGGCGTCGGGCGAGGTTCTCGACTTCGTGCTGCAGCGACTCCAGCTCCTTCGCATTCGCGATGCTGCCGTCGTAGAGTCGGGTGTTCTCTGCAGCCGCCTTCTGCGTGAGCGAATCGATCTCATGCTCCAACTTGGTCTGGTCCCGCGCGACGACGTCGAGCTCCAGCCCGATCTCGCCCAACTCGCGTTCCGCCGCATCGGCCTCGGCGCGAGCGGCAGCGAGCTCGCTCCCCGTCTCCAGGGCGTGCTTCCGCGCCATCAGCCGGTCGATCGTCGTGTCGGTCTCCTGGAGCGCCAGCAACATGGCCATGTCCATCGGTGCCGAGCCTAGTCGATGCCAGCCGGCACGCAGCCGAGGGACGCGCGGGTACTACGCCGTCGGCATCGGGGGCAGAGGCGGTGGCGACGCCGAGCCTCCGCTACCGGATGACGCAGGCCCTCGGTACGTCGAACTCCCGAACGCCAGGATGTAGAAGAAGATCAGGTTGAGGAAGATCAAGCCGAGCGTGAATCCCACCCCGTGGCCGAAGCTCTTCGAGAGGTCGTTATAGATGATGACCAGGATCACGAAGCCAACGAGGGGGATCAGGAACAGCAGCAACCACCAGCCGGGCCGCCCGACGATCTTGAGCAAGATGTACGTGCTGTATATCGGGATCAGCGCCTGCCAGCCTTGCTGTCCTGCCTTGGTGAAGATGACCCAGAAGGGGATCACGGCGACCGCGTAGAAGACGATAAGCCATAGGAAGATGGTCCCGCCCGACATATCCGACGTCTGCCACGTTACCTGCGCCAGCTCCATCCCGATGCCCCCTCGGTCCGGTTGCCAACTCATGCTGGCATCGGGTGGAGATCGCCTCAAGCTCATCCGGAACTTGAACACAAGGAAACGACCGGGGTCCGACGCACCCCGGTCGCCGCCGGTCAACGACCGTGAGCTCAGCGGCTCACGGGGGGAACGTGACCTTCTGCAACCCGCTGTTCGTGCCCTGCCCGAGCAACGTGACCCCGACGACGATGACCGCCGCGATGAATGTGAGCATCAGCGCGTATTCGACGGCCGTCGCACCACGGTCTTCCTCTGCCCGATGACAGAGCAGGTCCCAGCGTGTCTGCGCACTCGCGAGGAGACGCAGGACCATCACACCACCCCCTCCGATAGGTAAGGGATCCGGCACGTCGGACCGCCCGGGGGTTGGGCGGTCCAGTGCGCCGTCTTAGCGGAATCATCGGCAGATGACGCCCAGAACTGGAGCCGACACGGGCTGACTCGGTTGCCCTTCCTGGTAGTGATAGCCCCGTGAGCGGACCCATCTCCGAAGGCGTCTAGATTCGATGGCCCCCATCGTGTGGACACGCCGGCTATTCAAGCTGCTCGCGTTCGCGTTCCTGATAGCCGCAACGTGCATCGCCCTCGGGATCTGGCAGATCGCCAGGCTCCATCAGAAGCAGCAGTTCAACGTCGCGGTTCGAGCCGGTCTCTCGGCTGCCCCCGAACCGTTCGGCGCGCTCATCGCCGGCGGTGGAGATCTGGATGCCCTTCGGTACCGGCGGGCCGACGCCACCGGCAGGTACGACGTGGATCGGGAGATCGTGCTGTACGGCCGCTCGCAGGAGGGGCGGGCGGGCAACCACGTCCTCACGCCGCTCTTGCTGGATGACGGGACCGCGATCGTCGTCGACCGTGGCTGGGTGCCTGTTGACGTGAGCGAACCGGGGGATGCTCGGGCGGCTCCCCCCACCGGATCAGTACAGGTCGACGGCGTCCTGTTCTCGTCCGAGACGGTTCCCACCGGCGCGGTGGACACCGGGTCGCCCGCGGTGACGACCCTCGCGAAGGTAGACCTCGAGCGCATCCAGGCGCAGCTCCCCTACGAGATCGCTCCCGTGTACCTGCTGCTGCAGACGCAGTCTCCCTCGCAGGGCACCCTCCCGATACCCGCCGCCCTCCCGCCGCTCTCCGAGGGCCCGCACCTGGGCTACGCGATCCAGTGGTTCACGTTCGCCGCGATGGCGATGATCGGGTTCGTGATCCTTGCCGTTCGAGAAGGTGCGGAACCGACGTCAGCGGCGGGCGACCGACCGGGATAGCCTGCGCCAGGGGGAGCCATTGGGTTGCCTGTTGATGGTGCTCGCGCTCATCACACCACGGTTTCATCATGGTGGTGCTCTTGCTGTTCACCGATCATCTGAGCCGAGCCTTCGATTCGTCCTTCGTGCCATGCCTGGGGTTCCTGTTCCTGCCGACGACCACCATGGCCTACGCTGTCGCGGAGAACCGGTACCACGGCGTGCTCGGTTGGCCTGGCCGTCGCTGATCCTGGGGGGGCCGGTCGACTTCGGCCTGTCGGGAGGCAGCGGCCGCGCGCTGGGCCGTCGATCGACCGGCTGATCGATCGATCCCGCAAGCGGAACTTCAGATCTCGCGATTCCTCAGTGCCTCAGCAGCCATCTCGAAGTACTCATCGAGCGCGGCTGCCACCTCCGACGGAGGTTCAAGCGCGTCGACGGCGGACCGCATGTGCGTCAGCCAGCGATCGCGTTCATCCGTTCCGATGCCGAACGAGGCGTGCCGCATGCGCAAGGCCGGATGCCCTCGCTCTTGTGAGTAGGTGGGTGGCCCGCCCCAGTACTGCGCCAAGAACAGCGTCAACTTGTGGCGAGCATCCGTGAGATCGTCTGGTTCGGGATACAACGCGAGCAGCGCAGGATCCCCCTTGACTCCCTCGTAGAAGCGATCCACCAATGCCTCGAAGAACGTCATCCCCCCTACGGCGTCGTAGAGCGTCGTCCCCTCTTCCATCCGTTCGAGTGTACGGAGGCCATCTTCGACCTGCGCGCTAGCGGACAGCGAGTACCAGGAGCAGGATCGCGACGTAGTGACAGAGCCCGGCCCCCGCTGTGAAGGCGTGCCAGATCTCGTGGTAGCCGAAGATCGCAGGGTTCGGATCGGGACGCTTCGTCGCGAAGACGATCGCACCCAGCGTATAAAGGAGTCCACCGGCGATCACGAGCGCGAACGTCGCAGGGCTCACCGAGTGGAACAGCGTTGGAAGCATGATCACCGCGGCCCATCCGAGGGCGATGTAGAGGAACCCGGAGAGTCTATGGAGTCCGTCGATGTCGACCTGTTTCAGAACGATGCCTGCGATCGCGCCCGCCCAGACGGTCGCGAGGAGGGCCACTCCCCAACCACCACCGAGGCCGAGCAGGCACACCGGCGTATACGTCCCGGCGATCAGGATGAAGATCATCGAGTGATCGAGGCGCTTCATGCGCCGACGGGCGTCGTCGCCCCAGGGCAGTCTGTGATACGCCGCGCTCGAACCGAACACCCCCGCGAGGCTCGCGGCGAACACCGCGGCACCAGCCCGAGCCTGGCCGGTCCCCGCGACGGCGATCAGCGCCACGCCTGCCGGGAGCGAGACGAAGAAGGCGATCTGATGCAAACGGCCGCGCATCCGCGGCTTCGTCCCCATCGCGTCCACCTCATCAGCCTACCTGGTCGATCTATCCCGTTCGATGAGGCAGATCGGGCGTCTTCCTTCGACGAGAGCCCGACCTCACGCCTTGACATGGCAGGTTCTGCTAGCGTGTGAGGCGAGGGTAACGGTTTCGCGGTTCGCTACGAGCAGTTCCCTCACTCCGGCGGATGTCACGCCGGCGCCTGACGGGCAGCTTCACCAAGGCCCGAACGGCGAAGGAAGGAGGGATCGCCAGTGGCAACCGGAACCGTGAAGTGGTTCAGCTCCGAGAAGGGGTTCGGCTTCATCACACCCGAGGATGGCAGCGCAGATGTGTTCGTACACTTCAGCGCGATCGCCGGCGAGGGTTACCGCAATCTCGATGAGGGGCAGCGCGTCGAGTACGACGTGACGCAGGGCCAGAAGGGCCCGCAGGCAGCGAACGTCAAGGCCGTCTGATCGGCCCGACGCAGAACGGAAGAGGAGCCCGGCGCTTCGCGCCGGGCTCCTCGCCGTTCGTGGTTGAATCCTCGCGATGCGCCTGTGGTTGCTCCGTCACGCGAAGTCCAGCTGGGACGCGCCCGACCTGGCCGACCACGAGCGTCCGCTGGCGCCGCGAGGCGAACGCGACGCCGATCTCATGGCCAACTTCATCGAAGGGACATACATCCGGCCGGCACTCGTGCTGTGTTCGTCCGGGTTGCGCGCGCGGCAGACGCTCGGACGTGTGCTTCCATCGCTCGGTGAAGCGCTCGAGATCCGAGTAGAGCCCGCGCTCTACTCGTTCGATCCCTCCCCCCTCCTCTCACGGTTGCGAACGGTTCTCGACGATGTCTCCTCCGTGATGCTGGTGGGCCACAACCCGGCACTCCAGGAGCTCGCGCTGACGCTCGCCGAGGACGGAGACGCGATCGAGCAGGTAGCGACGAAGTTCCCGACCTGCGGGCTCGCGGAGATCGAGCTGCATCTCGGCTCTTGGCGAGACGTCGCGCCCGCGACCGGTACGCTTCTCCGCGTCACGGTTCCCCGCGACCTCGCCTAGTCGTAGCTCCGCGGCCGGATCTCGATCCTCCCGTCGTTCAGCCGCGCCTCGAACGCCTGGAGGGGCAGCGTCGCAGGTCCACGGCGAACGCGGCCGTCCTCGAGGGAGAACACGCTGCCATGCGCGGGACACGTGACGGTCGCATCACCGAGCTTGACCGGACCACGATCGAGCGGAGCCCCCTGATGGGTGCAGCGGTTCGCGACGGCGAACACGGCGTCGCCGTTCTTCAGGATCAGCACGTTCATCTCGAACGCCTGGACGCGTTTCGCCGTACCATCCGACAGCTCCGCCAGATCGATGACCGGGGTCCAGCCGTCGCTTTCCGTCGCCATGATCGCCTCCCTCCGAGGTCGCTACGATAGCGGCGATCCGGCATGTCCCATCGAAGGGAAGGAACCGATGAGCGAGTCGACGGTCGATGCGAAGCTGCTCCAGGGGGCACCGTTCTTCGCGGGCCTCTCCGACGCGGATCTCGAGGGCATCGTACGGGTCGGCCGGTCCGAGTCGTTCGACACCGGACATGCGATCGTCGAGCAGGGTGATGTCGGCGATGCGATGTACATCATCACGGCAGGAGCGGCCGAGGTGGACGTGGGCGGCCGGTTCCACCGACTGAAGCCGGGTGACTTCTTCGGGGAGATGGCGCTCATCTCGGCCGGCAAGCGGATGGCCACGGTGAAGGCCGTAGAACCCGTCGAGGCGCTGAAGATCCCCGCCGACGGGTTCCAAGCGTTCCTTCAGGCCCACCCGGCGGTGGCGTTGTTGATGCTCAAGGCCGTCGTTGAGCGGCTCCGTGAGGTCGAGCAGCGGATCGACGCCTGGATGGCTTCGTAGAGGGCCGGAGACGCCCGAGGGCGAAAAGGCGTAGTCTCTCCAGGTGAGCGATCGAAGCGTCTACCGCACCGAGCGAGGAACCATCCTCCGCATCACGGAAGACGACGAGGGTCGCCTCTCGGTCGAATTGTTCGATGAGCCCGAGTGGGTTTCGGGACCGATCGGGATGGCCGGCTTGCGTCTTTCCCCAACCACGAAGCGCCTCACCGACCGTCAGGTCCAGTCGCTGCCGCAGTAGCGATGCGCGAACGGGTCGAACAGGGCGAAACACGCGTGCGAGGGAGCCGTTGATGAAGGGCATCGTCGTTACGCAGCTGGCAACGTGCCAGGAACTGACGCCGATGAGCCGGCCCGAACAGCACTAGGCCAGATCACGCGAACTCGACCCTCAGCAGACGGACCGAACGACCCTTCGGGTTGCAGGTCTCTCCCGAGAGCATGGGTGCATGAGGGTCGGACTGCCGCGCATGCACAAGGAGGCGGGAGAACGGAGGGATCTGCTCCCCCCCTTCGTCGCAGCCCTCTGCCGCGACGGCGCCGTCGAAGTCGTGCTGGAGGACGGGTACGGCTCTGCGATCGGCATGGAGCCGACGGACTACGGATCGATCGATCGGCGCGTTCGGTTCGCGCCCTATCGCAAGATCTTCGAACAAGATGTCGTCGTCGTGATCCGGTGCCCCGACGAAGCAGCGATCCGCTGGATGCGACCGGGGTCGATGCTCGTTTCGATGTTGCACTTCGCCACACGGCCCTGGCGAGTTCGGCTGCTCGACGAGCTCGGGGTCGGTGGGCTCAGTCTCGACTCCGTGACGGACGACGCCGGTCGTCGACTCGTCGAGAACCTCCGGGCGGTGGGATGGAACGGCGTCGAGGCAGCCTTCAAGGAGCTGGCCGCGACCCACGACGACTTCTCGCACCCAGGACGTAGACCGCTGCGCGTGACCTGCCTCGGATCAGGTGCGGTCGGAGGGTACGCGACACACGCCGCGACCCGCTACGGCAACCCCAACATCCGGGAGGAGCTGGTCGCGAACGACGTCCCGGGGGTCGAGGTGACCGTGGTGGACTTCGACCTCACGTGGCACGAGGACTACATGCTCGACAGGCTGGCCCGAACCGACCTCCTGATCGACGCCACGCACCGGATCGATCCGTCCGCACCCGTCATCCGCAACGCCTGGCTCGCGATGATGCCTCCCGACGCCGTTGTGCTCGACCTTGCCAGCGACCCGTACATCCCTGATGCCGACCCGCCGATGGTGAAGGGCATCGAAGGGATCCCTCAGGGGGACCTCGACCAGTGGGTGTTCCCCGTCGAGGATCCTGCTTGGGATCGACAGGTTCCCACCGTCGACACGAAGGAACGCCGGACCGCGCTGTCGTGCTACGCCTGGCCCGGGATCCACCCACGCGAATGCATGGAGGTGTACGGGAGCCAGATCGAACCGCTGATGTCGCTGATCTTGAACACGCCGATCGAGGGATGGGACGGCGTGGACGGCCCGTACGAGGAGCGGGCCGCCGTGAGAGGGGAGCTGTCGACGTGGAGAACGGCCATGGCGGACTGACGGTCGGGTTCCCCAGGATGCGCAAGGAATCCGGCGAGCGCAGGGACTTCCTCCCGCAACTCGTGGACGGGCTCGCCCGCCAAGGCGCAGATATCGTGGTCGAGCACGGGATCGGTTCCGGGATGAACTTCAGAGACTCCGACTACACATCGTTAGACCCGCACGTTCACCGTGGCTCGCACGATGAGGCGTACGAGCAAGACATGATCGTTGTGCTTCGCTGTCCGAACGACGAGGAATCGGCGCTCGTCCGTCCCGGGGCAACACTCGTATCGATGCTCCACTTCCCCACCCGACCCGCGCGCGTCGCTCGGCTCCATCGCCAGGGCGTCGACGCTATCGCGATGGACTGCATCGTCGACGACGGCGGCACTCGACTGGTCGAAGACAGCCGTTCGGTGGCGTGGAACGGGCTCGAGGCAGCGTTCGACGTGCTCGAGCAAGCATATCCGGGGTTCCTCGACCGTGATCGGCCACCGATCCACGTGACGATCTTGGGTGCCGGAGCGATCGGACGGCATGCGGTGGAGGCCGCCACCAAGTACGGAAGCGGTGAGCGGGCGGCCGATCTCCTGGCGAACGGTGTTCCCGGGGTGGAGGTGGTCACGATCGGCCGCAACCTGACCGCCGACGTTCGGTACATGGAGCAACGCCTCCGCCTCACGGACGTGCTGGTGGACACGACGCGGCGATCGGACCCGAGCGTCGCGCTGATCCCGAATCCGTGGATAGAACTGCTCCCCACGCACGCCGTCATCTGCGATTGCGTCGTCGACCCGTACCAACTGCACACCGACCCACCCACGGTCCGCGGGATCGAGGGCATCCCTCAGGGGGACCTCGACCGATACGTCTTCGCGCCTGATGACCCTGCGTGGGAGAGAACGGTTCCCGACGGCGTCCCGCACGACCACCGCCGCACCGTCGTGTCGTGTTACTCGTGGCCCGGTGTGCATCCGGAACCGTGCATGCACCTCTATGGCACGCAGTTGGCGCCGCTCCTCGAAACGCTCGTCGAGCGGGGAGGCGGCGCTGCATTGCGCGAGGACGGACCCTTCCACGAGCGGGCCATCGCCCGCGGACACATCAGGCACTGGTCCGCTTGACGCGGAAGCATGCGTGCACCGCCGCCCCGTCAGCAGACAGCCGTGCCGCTGCCGGGACCACGGTACGTGCACCTGTCCGCGATCCCCCCGAACGAACTTCGAAGGATCGCGGTGTCGCCCGCGTTGTTCCACAGGTGATCGTGGGAGCCCCAGAAGAGGTCGTCCGCATCGTTCGTCCCGCTGCCGCTGTGAACCCTCACACGACCATGGCCCTGAAGGGTGAACCCCCGGAACCGATACACGTGCCCCTCTGCGTCCCTCAGGGCCCAGCCGGTGATCGAGACGGGGGATGTCCCGCTGTTAGTGATGACGACGTATTCGGCATTGAGGCTGCCGTTCGAGCCGGTGTCTGGACCGGGCGGGTCGAAGCGGATGCGACTCAGCGTGACATGAGGTACCCCGGCGACGGCCGGGGCTAGCGATCCGGGTGCCGCCTGCAGCATGATAGCGGCCGTCACGAGCAACGATACTCGACCACCCCAACGCATGCGTTCCACTCCTCCAACTCGGCCGGGAGGCATGCTACAAGCCCGCCCCGCTTGTTCGAGCGCTCGCGGATCCCTCAAGAGGTGGCTGTCTGCCGCCCTCATACGCCCATCCCCGTGACGTCCATAGGCTCAGCGATGGCGCGGACGCTTCGATGGGGAGGGCTGCGCGTATGGGTCGCGCAGATCGTGCAGCACCATGACCACCGCGAAGAGGGTCAGCAGCACGGCAGCGATCACGAACGGCCCGGCGTTGTCCCCAACGGCGAGCTCATAGGACAGACGCGAACCGAGCGAGGCGTACACCTGCGTGAGTTGATCTGCTGAGCTGGTGGTGAAGCTCTTCGCCCCAGTCGTCGAGGCGATCTGGCGGAGGAGGTCGGGGCTCGAGGCGCCGCTCGCCGAGATCGCTCCAGGTGCCGAAGGCTGGGCGATCCCCACGGTGAAGATCGGGATCCCGAGCTGCCGCGCTCGGTCGGCCGCTTGGTCGGGAGCGACCACGCTGCC
The DNA here is from genome assembly GCA_963695975.1 of uncultured Actinomycetes bacterium. Lineage (GTDB taxonomy): Bacteria > Actinomycetota > UBA4738 > UBA4738 > HRBIN12 > JBBQVZ01. The sequence goes on from CAVOIB010000010.1 coordinate 339,691, forward strand.
GCTGTCCCGACCATCGGTGAGCAGCACGACGGCCGAGGGCCGATCGCCGTGCTCGCCTCTATCGCTCTGGATCGCTTGGATCGCGGTGGAGAGCCCGTCGCCGATCACGGTCCCGACCTCAGAAGGAGTCGAAAGCGCCGTCAGCGCACCCAGGAGCCGCGAGTGGTCCGCGGTCGGAGGGACGACCACCGTCGACTGCGTGGCGAACGTCACGAGTCCGACGCGGAAGCCGGGAGGAACGCTTTGAAGGAACGCCCGTGCGGCGTCGAGCGCGGCGGACAGACGGTTCGGTTCGACGTCGGCCGCCTTCATCGAACGGGAGACGTCGACCGCGAGCACGACGGTCCCCGTCGTCACCTGGCGGTGCAAGCGCACTTGAGCGAACGCCACCACTAGGCAGAGGATGGCACCAGCGATGAACACGATCGGGAGCCTTCGGCGCCAGGGGGATCGCGGCTTGATCCTTCGCGGACCTCGAGGCCTGTGGCGCGGCGCAGGGACGGCTTCGGTCTTCGAGCTCGGTGCGCGGAACGGGGTCGTGTCCTGCAGGGAACGCGAACGCCGCCGCGACTTGCGCGGCGTCTCGGACGAGGCCGATACGTCGCCGAGCCTCGGCTTCATCAGTTGCCTGAGTTGCCTGAGCTGCGAACCGACATCGACGGCATCGGGGCGCTGATTCCCGGAGAGCCGCCCGCGCAGGCCTGCAGCCAGATCGTCGGGCTTTTCGCCGGTCTTGGGTTCCACGGATGATCTCCTCGGATCTTGTATCTCGTGTCTCGTCTCGGGTGCCTGGGATCCCTCGGCTCGACGGTAGCCGAGAGGCATGCCGAAGCTGAACGGCCTGTAGGCCATTTCGGGGCTGCGAACGTCTCAACCATCTAGGCCGAAGGTCGCGAGGGTTGGCTGAAGCCGTTCAGGGCTGCGTGCTCCTGAATGACGGTCCGGGAAATACCCTCAGGTCCTAGGTCTTCGAGCGGATGACGAGCCCTCATCGACCGACGAAGATGTCCCAGCGGGGCCGGGCATCGATACTTATCTGGGACTCTCTCCTCGGATCCCAAGCCCCCGACACAAGCCCTCGGGCCTGGTCACCTGGGAACCATCTTCCCCCTCCCGGGTCACCAGGCCCGTTCGGGTTGAGGGCTCGAACCCTCCGTTCACGCGTTCCTCGTCGCCATGGTGCCCGTCAGGAACAGGCTCTGGACTCGATGTTGTCGCCCAACTCATGTACTTGCCTGCCGGTCGGCCTCCTCCCACTGGCTGCCGATCGAGATACGACTTTGGACGACGTTCGAACGGACCTGGCACACGACCGAACAGACGATGCGGGCATCACCCGGGTGGGACTACGGTCGACCTGAACGGAGGATGCCCAGAGCGCGCGTCGGGTGAGTCGTGCTGGACCAGTGAAAGGAGCTGCCTTCGCCTGGGGTGAACTCCAGAGGCGTGACGCTCGCGGGCTCTCAGCACGCCCCTACCTCATCGCAGGCCTGCGTTCCGATGATGGAGCTGCTCACCACGCCGCAATCTAAGACGATCGCGGACGGTCCCGCACCGCGACGAGTCGATGTCGAACTGCTTCGAGCCTTGTCAGTCTTGGCCGTGATCGCGGTTCACGTTGGCGGTCTTGCGATCACATCCGATGTGAACACACCGACCTACTGGACGGGCCTCATCGTCGCGTCGGCCGGGATGTTCGCAGTACCTGTCTTCTTCGCGATCTCGGGATGGGTCTACACGGCCAGGAGTCCTGTCCGCTCATCCTCTGACCTCCGGGCTCGCCTCCTCCGCGTCGGCATCCCGCTGATGGTGTGGACCGTTGTCTATGGGCTGCTTGACTGGCTTCAAGGTGCTGGAGATCCAATACATATCTGGGAAGGGGCTCTGTTGGGGCGCCCGGCCTACTACCACCTCTGGTTCATGTACGCGTACGTCGCGCTACTTCTGGTGGTAGGGGCGACAACGTTGCTCCGGCGGGAGCGGTTCGCGGACAACGGGTGGAGGCTCCTCCTGCCGCTCGGGCTAGTCGGTGCCATACCTTCGCTCCTCTACCTGAAGGGCTATCCGACCTCCTTCCGGTCTCCGATCTGGGTCTTCACCTGCGCCTTCCTCGGGGCAGCACTCCTGATCGAGCGACATGACGATGCGAGGTTCCGCGTATCTGGAGCGACGCTGTTCTTCGCGGGGGTGGCGGGAACCATCATCCTCGCCAACCGATACGGATCGTGGCCCGACGTCCCGACGTACGGGAGCGTGACGGTTATCGCGTCAGCGATAGGTGTGCTCCTGCTCGTCCGGGGCTTGAACCTTCACGGAGCGTCGGAACGCGTGATCCGAACGTTGGGACGCGCTTCGTTCGGCGTATACCTCGTGCATGCGTTTGTGCTCTTCACCTTGACGAAGGCGTTCGAGCACGCAGGGCTTACGGTGGCGGGCCGCATGGCGCCCTCGATGATTCCGCTTCTGATCATCCTCACGTACGCGGCGTCAACCGCGCTGGCGATAGCTTGGTCGCGCGTTCCGGCCGCTCGGCGGTGGCTTGGCTGATCTCCATCGCCAACATCTCCGACCTGGAGTTTCTCGGTGGGCGCTGAGCGGCTCGAACCCCCGACCTTCGCCTTGTAAGGGCGAAACGAATCCCCACGACCCACATCGAGCTCTCCATCGAGATCCCGCACGTGCTGGCCAGGAAGCGGGCCCCCGTGTCGGCAGCGTCGGCGAAGGTGCTGGCTCAGGGCCTCTTTCGGTGCAACGATTCCGTTGAAGCGCGGCTTCGGTCGCTCGACGAAGGAGTGATTCATGGAAGGTGGATCGGTCCTCGGAACCCTCCTCGCCGGAGGGATCTTGCTGTTCCTGGGTAGCCTCATCGCATTCGCGGGCTATCGGCTGTTCCTGATACTGCTGCCGATCTATGGGTTCTTCTTCGGGCTGGCTTTCGGCGCGCACTCGGTGCAGGCGCTATTCGGCGACGGCTTCCTGTCCACCACCACGAGCTGGGTGGTCGGCTTCTTCGCGGGACTGTTGTTCGCGCTCCTCTCGTACCTGTTCTGGGTCTTCGCGGTCGCCCTGGTGGCCGGCTCGCTCGGGTACGCGCTGGTAGCGGGCTTCTTCTCCCTGTTCGGCGCCGACCTCGATGTGCTGGTCTGGATCGTCGGGGTCGTGGTGGGCATCGTCTTCGGGATCGCCGCGTTGGTGATGAACCTCCAGAAGGCCATCGTGATCATCGCCACAGCCCTCCTGGGCGCCTGGACGGTCGTGGGGACCTTCCTATTCCTATTCACTTCCGCCACACCGCAGAGCATCGCGGAGGGCGGCGCGAAGATGGTGCTAGAAGACCACCCGCTCTGGTTCCTGATCTTCGCCGTCGTGGCGGCGGTGGGGATGATCTTCCAGTTCCAGATCAACCGCAACTATGAGATCGAGCGGTACAACCGCTGGGAGGCGTCGATGGGCGGCACCTACGAGACACCCCCACCGTCGATGTAGGCAGGAGTTCGAGCGAGGGCTCAAGATAACGTCTGACCTGCAGTTTCTGGGTGGGCGCTGAGGGTCTCGAACCCCCGACCTTCGCCTTGTGAGGGCGACGAGGAAGCGCTGGTCAGCGCCTGAGCTGCGGTCTCGCCTGTCATAGGAGTGCATGCCTCTACCTTGGCGCGACATGGCCTAGTTACGCACAGTGTTACGCAGCATGGGCGAACCCGCAGATCGAGTGGGTCCCATCAACGTCATGCTGGCCTCCTCTACCGCGCGCCGATTCTGGACGTTGTCAGACACTTCGGGTTCGGAGCTGTCCCCGGACGTGACAACCTGCTCCGCCACCGTCATCGCGGACCCCACGTCGTGCGCGAGTGGAGTACGTTGGGCTCTAGCCAGACAGGGACATGAACCTGGCGTGGAAGGAGACCGCGGTGAGTGACAGCGTGTATCGGGTCACCGAGGTGATCGGGACCAGCACGGAGTCCTGGGAGGACGCGGCCAGGCATGCGGTGGAGACCGCGTCCAGGACGCTCCGCGACTTGCGGATCGGGGAGGTCTCGAAACTCGACATGACGATCGACGACGGGCACGTCACGAACTACCGCGCGCGCGTGAGCATCTCGTTCAAGTACCAGAGCGAGTGAGCTGAAAGGCGAGCTTGGGCGTCCGCCGACGGATCCTGGGTCCGCGCAGGGAACGACAGGTTGTGTCGAGTAGCTGCTGCCTGCTGCGTGCCATCTCCAAGACCGGCCTTCCGACCTATGAAGTCGGTGACCGGGGACGGACCGCGAACGAGGGCTGGCAACGTCTTCTACCAGAACTGAGGTGTCGGACGGTCGGGACACGTTGCTGGGCAAGCTACCTTCCCGTCAACGAGAAGTGCATGTAGTCCTTGAGCGAGAGCCAGTTCCCGCCCCACCCCCAGCCGATCGCCGCGAAGGCTCGCGCGACGACGTCGTGGCTATGGATCATCCCAGGAAGATGCTGCGTGCGATCCAGGTACGGGAGGCACGCGGCACGGAGCACATGGCCATCGCCCGTGACGTAGGGGTTCTGCGTCGGGTTGATGTCGATAGCCCAACCGTAGCTGTGCTGGGAGAACCCGGTGGTCTGCCCGGTCACTGGTCGGCAACTGAACGACGCGGTGACGTTGGCAGTGCTGAACCAGTCCGATGGCTGCGGCGGTCGCCAGCGGGCTGCCAGCGCGATCTTCTGGATCGGGAACCGCGCGTCGAACAGCTGGTGGAACACCGAGAGCACGTCGTCCGCGACTGTCTCGTTGGTGATCAAGGGCCCCTGCTTCACGCGGTCACCGAACGTCCAATAGCTCACGGTCACGAGTCGAAGGTCGCGGATCGGCACCGGGCACCCCGGCTGCCAGTTCCGCCCGATCAGCTCCTCTCGCAACGCAGGATCGATCCACCTGACCGAGCCGTCGAACGGGGGAGGCGGGCTGGGGGTGGGTGTGCGATCGGCCCCGACGGGGGCCGCCGCGTGGATGGGGCCAGCGCACGCCGCGAGCATGAGGAACGAGACCATCGCGGTCGCCCCACGTCGGGTCACGGATCGCATCCTGTCACCAGAACGGCTCGATCGTGAACAAGTTCCCGAGATCATGACGATGTGATTGAACGCCTAACGCCAAACACAAGCGTGCCGGGGATGTTGGCACTACGAGCAGCAGCGGAATCACTCGTTCAATCGGCGGCCACATCACAAGATGAGGTTGCGATCAGAACCTGTCTCATCAAGGGCGACGGCGATCTCGCCGCCGCGCCCGAGCCGAGACCGAAGTATCGCCAGCCACCTTCGACGGACCCGCGCGAGGCGTTCGATGCGCGCAGGCGATCGCCGAAGCGATGCAACCGTTGGGTCTCTAGATCCGTGCGGGTTTGCACACGGGAGAGATCGACGTCGCTCGCGATGACGTCCAGGGCATCGCGGTCCACATCGGCGCCCGCGTCGTCGCGGCGGAGCCGATCGCTTTCCCGAATCAAGCTACGGGCTCGTGACCACATCGTCGGTGACTATCTCGTTACTGAGCCCGACGACGTCCCTACGATCGCGAAGAAGCATCCGGAGCGCCTCACGGCGCACCTTCCCCGCGGCGTTCCGCGGGATCTCGTCCACCCGGTGGACCTCGTGCGGGACCTCATGCGGCGCTAGGGCCGAGCGGAGGTCGAGGAGCAGATCGTCCGCATCGATCTCGGCCTCCGCGACGATCCCCAAGACGATGCGTCCGTCCACATCGACGGCCCCCGCGTCGGATATCCCCGGCGTCCCGTAGAGCGCTCGCTCGATCGTTTCCGGGTATGCAGCGAACTCACCGATGCGCATCACGGATGACGCTCGGTCGATGAATGTGAGGTACCCGTCGCCGTCGATCACCCCCATATCACCGGTCGGGAACCACCCGTCCGCATCACGAACGGGATCACGGCGCCAGTAGCCGGCCGCCACGTTGGGCCCGCGGATCCACCATTCCCCCACCTCACCGGGGTCGCACGTCGATCCATCCGGGCGCCGCGCGCGGACCTCGACGAATGGAAGCGGACGACCCACCGACCACGTGCGAGTCGTCGCTTCCCGCTCGTCGAGAAGCGAGACGACAGGGCCAGCCTCGGTGAGACCGTAGCCGTGCAGCAGCATCACGCCCCTCTCCAAGTAGACGCGGAGCAGCGGCTCGGGCACCAGGCCACCGCCCACCACGCCGATCCGAACGCTCGACAGATCCGCTTCCCCCCAACGGGGAGCGCGGACCATATCTTCGAGCAGATCGGGGTTGGCGAAGAGCACCGTCACGCGGGCTCGCTCGATCGTGGACAGGACCGCCACCCCGTCGGCGGTCGGCGGCACGACGACCGCCCCACCGGCGAACAAGGTCGGGAGGACGGTCACGCCGAGGCCGCCTATGCGGGTAAACGGTGCGGCCGCGAGGGTGACGTCCGTCGGAGCGATGGCGCACTCCGCCACCATCTGGATCACGTTCCACAGCAGGTTCGCGTGAGACAGCATCACGCCCTTCGGGGGACCGGTCGTACCTGATGTGTACGCCAGGATGGCCAGGTCGCCGGGCGTCGGCTCCCAGCTCGGAAGCGCCTCAGCCCTTCCCCTCGCGGCGTGTCCGTCGATCCCGGCGGCCTCGAACTCGGGAACCCCTACGTCGGGATGAGTCGCCGGGGACGCGCGGATCACGAGCCGGGCTTCGGAATCCTCGAGCACGGCCCGAACCTCGTCCTCCGGGCGCGCCGGATGGATCGGGACCCACACGCCTCCGATCGCTGTCGTCGCAAAGAGCGAGACGAGCGCGGACGGATGGTTCTGGCCGTGGAACGCGACCCGATCGCCGATACCGATCCCGTTGCGCTGCAGGAGCGATGCAAACGCCCGGATCTCCTGCGCGAGGTCAGAGTATGTGGAGGTGCCGTGCTCCGCGACGAGCGCAACGATCCCGGGGGAGCGCGCCGCGCGCCGTTCGATCCAGCTCCCGAGGCCGGGGAACCCCATAGCGCGATGCTACCCCGGCCTTCGTTCCTGCGCCCGCTGCTCCGCCTGCGGCGGTCGACGCTCGGGAAGGCGTAGCCGCAGACCCGATGGTAGAGGGGTCCCGTCTTCGGATCGGTCTCTCTGCTATCGGCACAGAAGGTCAAGGGGTATCCCCCGACGAGTAATCTTCCTTTCCATGCGGGGTGATCGGGTTGAGATCGTCGTGGACTCCGGGAACGCCGTCCTGAAGTACGAGATCGAGGCGACGAAGGCCGGGCGCCGGGTCGAGGTGTCCACCTCCAGAGGCACCGTGGAGGTGACCGAGGTGACGCGGAGCGGCACGCCGATCAGATCCGCGCGATTCATGGCCTCCCGGGTCGTTGCGGTCGTTGAACATCCGGCGCCCCTCTCGGCATGACCGAGGCATTGGATCCCGCAGCGGTCGAGGCGCTCTACGCCGAGAGTCCCGGTCGGTTCATCGAAGCCAGACACGACCTCGTCGAACGTCTCAAGGAGGCGGGCGCCCTGGATACCGCAAGGGAGGCGAGGGCACTGCGGAAGCCGACTACGGCAGCGTGGGCCGTGAACCGCATCGCCCGCGAGCACCCCCGCGAGATGGAAGCTTTGATCGCAGCTGGCAAGGATCTCGCGTCCGCGCAGCGGGAAGTGGCGTCAGGCGGGAGCGTCGATCGCCTGCGGGAAGCGGCTTCCGAACGCCGTCGTCTCGTCGACCTGCTCGTCCGAGCCGCTTCCCAGACCCTGAAAGACGCGGGGATGGCTGCGGCCAGAGCCACCCTCGACGAGGTCTCTTCTACGCTCATGGCGATCGCCACCAACCAGGAGGCGGCTGAACGGGTCCGCAGAGGTGTCCTCGACAAGGAGCTGCCCGCACCTGCTGGATTCGGTGACGAGCAACTCGATGCGGCGCTCCTCGCATCTGTGAGCGAGCTGCCAAGGCGGGCGGGTACCGACGGCCCTGGTGATGAGGCCGTCACCCCAGCGCAGCAGCGCAAGGAACGTGAGGCGAGACGCCGGGCCGACCGCCTGGCCGCGGAAGCCGCCAAGCTCGAACGGGATGCCGTGCGGTTAGAGCGAGTCGCCGAAGCGGCTGACGCCAAGGCAACCGACGCACGACTCGCTGCCGCGCTCGCTCGGCGCCAGGCCGACGCCGCCCGCTACAGCGCTGAGAAGGCTTCACCCCAGCAAGGGTAGGGCGGGCCTCAGTTTCGAGCCTGCTGGGAAGCACGAACGATCTGGAAGAAGGCGGTCGCGAGGATGACGATGCTCACGATCGCGAACCTGGAGACGAACAAGATGAGCGCGTGACCGCCTGTAGGCCGGACCTGGCGGGCCGTTTGATGGGATATGCGGGCCTCCTTCGGGTCGACGTGCTCAGGCGTCCTTCGCAGCGTCGGTGGCCTTCGCGGCCGCATCCTTCGCAGCCTTCGTGGCTGTTGTGGGGGCGTCCTTCGCAGCGTCGGTGGCCTTCGTGGCCGCATCCTTCGCAGCCTTCGTGGCTGTTGTGGGGGCGCCCTTCGCAGCGTCGGTGGCCTTCGCGGCCGCATCCTTCGCAGCGTCGGTGGCCTTCGCGGCCGCATCCTTCGCAGCGTCGGTGGCCTTCGCGGCCGCATCCTTCGACGTCTGCGCGTACGAGTCACCGGCGGCGAACGAGTCCCATTCGGCGACGCCCGAGCCCGAACGTCTCTTGATGAAGGCGATGGCGGCGATCACGCCACCCAGGATCAGCAGCCCAATCAGGAGTTTCCTCATCGTCACCTCCTGCCCGTGGCCCCCCCAGCCTAACGTCATCGAGAAACCGATGGCCACTCGGCCTGGTGCCGGAGGGGGCGAGGCTACTGTCATCCTGACCTCTCACATCCCGATCGTGCTTGCGTTCACGGGCTCCGGAGGTTGTTGGCCGTTGCGGCGCTCAAGGCTGCGGCAGCGGCTGAGAAGGTTGTAGAGGCGTCGGAAGAGGATGAAGAGAAGCCGGAGCCTCGTTAGGTCGACCTTGTCGGAGTACTTCGGAGCCGTTACGCAGGTGTAACGCAGCGAACCGCTCGGCCATAGGAACCCAAGGGGCCGTTTCCGACCCCCTCGTGCATCTCTCTCGACTGAACACTCCTACTTGAACTGGAACTCCGCGATCCTGCTCGTGTTGCCGTCCGCAAGGTTCAAGCTCATCACGTGGCACTGCCCACGATAGGTCTTCGGAGTCTTCCAGTTGAACTGCCAGGTTGCCGTTGCCCAGATACTGCAGACCCGAGTTGCCCGAGTACGTTTCGATCGCATCGAGGGTGTCACTCGGCGAACACTGGTGCTTCCCGACGTGAGGCTCGTGAAGCTCGTCGGGCTGCTGATCCCGACGCCGTTGATGTCGGTGATACGCCACTTCACCGGGATCGCCTGACCTCCGCCCTTCGAACCCGACCCAGCTCAGGGGTCACTGCCTGGGAGCGGCACACGCCCTCGCCTCGATCCGATTCGTGATCTCGAAACCTGGCGCAAGAACTGCGACTAACGATGAAGACCCGCCTGCTCCAGGACTACAGCTTGCCCAAGCGCATCCGCGACGAAGATCCGCTCAGGCATGGACATCAGTTGCCGCTTCGGCGCTCGTACTCCTGGCAGGCGGGGAGCACCTTGTCCAACGTTTCTTGTGGAATGGAAGGCCGCTTAACGTCGACAAGCTTCTTCGACATATCGCGGAACCAGTTGGCCGGCGAGTAATGAGTCACATCTGCGGATGCGATGCACGCCTCGAATACCTGCCGCTCGTCGTCGAGGGATAGTTGATATTCGTCGACGATCTGCTGCTCCAGTGATGCTTCGACCACTCTCCGCATGCCGTCGAGTTCTCGCTCTGCGTTGTCCAATCGGGTGCTGTGCTAATCCCAACCACCGAGCAACGCCACGACGAGCACGATGACCATCCAAGGTCTTGACCAGTTCCCGCCCACGCGCCCGCTCCTTGCCTGGCTACTAACCGGCAGCGTGACTCACAATGTGCCGCCTGCGCAAGACATGATGGCGCACTGCGGTTGCTCCCATTCCGCTGACTCGGCGTCGCACCCATTGCGCGACGCCGCAAGACCGAGCAGCGAAGAATCCACTCCGCCACAAATCCCCGGGCGACACGAAACGGGTCATCGCGGTCGGGCTCTCGATCGGGGGTTGCGCTAGGTGGACGCTCGTCTCGCAGGCGGGGTGCACCGCATCGCAACGTCATCGTAATCGCGGCAGGCATCGAGCTGGTCGACATCGGAGCACTGATCAACTTCCGCAGTCTGTACACCAGCCGGCTCGGAAGGATCTACGGCGGAGCGGCGCGACCGGATCTCATCGCAGCTGTCGCCGCACTGCTCGGCATACTATCTTCGACACGCTCCCGGGCCTGTTCATCGGCATCACCTTCTCAATCCTGCTGTTGCTGTTCGGGCATCGAAGCCGCACATCGTCGAACCCGGCAAGGTGCCAGGCACGCCCGGCCAACACACGGACCTCAAACGACACCCTGAGTCCTCTGGTGTTATGAAGTGTTATGCAAGACCGATTCGAGGATAGTGGAGGCCTCCCTGGCAACCATATGCCTTCTGACCTGCGCGTTTCTCGGTGGGCGCTGAGGGGCTCGAACCCCCGACCTTCGCTTTGTAAGGGCGACCGGGACGCGCAGGTCAGGGCGTTGAACAGGCATTTCGCGTGTCACTGGTGTGCGTTCCTCTGCCTTGGCGTGACGCGGAGTTGTTACGCAAAGCGTTACGCAGAACCACCCTCCGAGGTCGAGGCCCCGGCGAGCAGTCTGTCGATCTCTGCGATGCGACGCGTCGCCTTCATCTGTTCCCAGAGGGCTCGCGTCTCTTTCAACTTCGCTTCCCCGTAGTCGTTCTCGCCGAGCGCCAGAAGGCAACGACCGAGTCCCTGCGATGCGTGCGCCTGAGCCGGAGTCATCTCGAGCGCCTCGAACATCCCGGCCGCCATCGTGTAATCGTCGCGGGCGGCTTGTGGATGGCCCCCCGACTCTGCCAGGACCGCCTGTGTCGCTAGCCTCGCCGCCTCATCTGCTGGACCCTTAACGACGCGTTTGGAGAGGAGCGCTTCGACCAGCTCGGGAAGTCCCGCTTCAATGCAAGTTCGTGCAGCCGTGAACGCGTACTCCGGGTCCACATGGGCGATCCCCTCAAGAAGCAACGAGCGGGCGAGCTCAGCATCGCCTTGGTCGAGCACCAACTGAGCCGCGAGAACCAACGCAGCTTCAAAGTCCAGCCGCCTTGAGAGCTCGGCAAGTTGCTGGGGGTCAATGTCCGGTTCCCCGCGATCAATCTCCACGAAAGCCAGACTCGCCAGCGCCGCGAAACGGGAGTAGGCGTCTTGATGTTCGGCCGCCCATTCGAGAATTGATGCGACGCTTTCGACGATCTCATCGAAGCGTCCTAGCTCCGCAAGACCCTCCAGTCGCGCGGCTCGATGAGCCCAGGCCGTAGTGTCCACGCCGAAGCGCTCAGCGAGCACTATCGCCTCCTCGATGTACGGAAGCCCAACGGCTGGACCGCGTTTGCTCATTGCCGAACCAAGGTTGTGTAGAGGCATGCTCGCATGATGGGCCTCTCCCGTCCGAAGGTACCCGTCGACGGCGAGGCGCACGTCAGCTACTCCCTGGAGGTCACCGAGTGAGACTCGGCTCTCGCCGCGGATCGCGAGCGCCCGGGGTGGGGGGTCGCCCTGCAGGGTCTCCGCCATCCGAATCGAGTCTCCGGCGCGACGCGCCGCTCCCTCGAAGTCTCCGTTCCCAGCCATCCAATTCGCCTCTGAGGCCAGGATCTTCGCAAGCGACATACTCGGGTCACTGCCCAGCTCTTCTTTCAGCCCCGCAACCATCGTCCGGAATCGTTGGCCCTCTCCCAGCGCGAAGAGAACTCCTTCCAGATCCAATGCCACGGTAGTGGCGGTCTCGGTGGGCGCTGAGGGGCTCGAACCCCCGACCTTCGCCTTGTAAGGGCGACGCTCTTCCAGCTGAGCTAAGCGCCCGCGTGAGCGGGTTGCGTGTGGCCGCATGCCCGGCACACCACCTCACCGAGCATCGCCGACAGGCGCGTCCCTCCACACGACACGCACCGATCCAACCCGTCCGTCCAGTCCGGTCGTTCGGCCTGGCACACGGGGCAGATCAACACCTGTCGCCCGCTCGCCACCGCTCGCACCCACGGCGTTCCTCGCTTATCGGGGTCGAACGTCGGGCGACCGCAGAGGGAGCAACCCGGCCGGCCCTCCGGCCCGAGTGGCCCGTTCGTCGGCCTCACGGACAGCAAGGATACGCGCCTGGGCGGCTCGGGGAACACACCGCCCATGGCCCGCTCGCGGGGGGCCGAACGGCCCTCGCGAGCGATCGTCCCGTGGGCTATCGATGCCTCAGAAGGAGTGAATCATGGCGCGATGGGAAGGATTCCAGCAGTGCCCCGGCTGCGGGCTGGACATCGCAACGGGCGAAGGGCAGCGAGGGTGCGCGTGGGGCGACTGTCCGTACCTCCCCGAGGAGCTCGACGTGTACTGCCCGGACTGCCGGTTCAACTTCTTCACGATGGAGGGGAACCCGCCCTGCGAGGATCCACTCACCTGCGCCCACGGGGTCGAGCCGCGCTCGCACGTGGAGAACCTCCGCTCGTGGGTGACGCAGGGACGTCGCCGCTGACGTCGCCTTCCTGGGGGCGCGCGCGGCGCGAGGGAGCCTAGGACCGACGACGGTCTTCTCGAACGTTGCCCCGCGGCCCTCCAGAAACGAACCCTCCGGCGCCGATACCTCCTTCCGAGGGGGAACGGAGGGAGTTGAAGGACTTGTCATCCGCTGCCGACCGTCCCATCGTCGGACGCACGCTCCTACGCGCGCGCGTGTGGAGCGCCGTTCTCTGTCTTTCCCTCGTCGCAGGGCTCCTGCTCCTGCCGGCGACGACGGCGAACGCAGCTGGATTCGTCGTGACGAGTGATCTCGATAGCGGTCTCGGCACGCTCCGCCAGGCCATCCTTGATGCCAACGCCAACCCTGGGTACGACACCATCACGTTCGAGGTCGGGACCCCGTTGAATATCTCGCCCTCCTCGTCGCTCCCGCCGATCACCGAAGGGGTCACGATCGACGGCCTGTCCAGATCGGGGCAGAGTTCGTGCGCAACCTGGCCCCCGACGCTCACGGTCCGACTAAGAGGCTCCTCCGCTGGCGCCGGTACCTCGGCGTTCACCGTGGCCGACGGCATCGGGACGGTGATCGAAGGTTTCGTGATCCGGAACTTCGCCGGCGACGGGATCTCCGTCGACGCGCCGGCATCGGGGACGCGCATCACCTGCAACGCGATCGGCACGACCGCCATCGACAGCACCGTGGTACAGGGCAACGACGGCGCGGGCATCGCGGTGCGTGGCACAGGCGCGCTGCCCTCGACGATCGATTCGAACATCATCATGTACAACGGCGGCGCCGGGATCTTGGTCGACACGGCGGCGCGACTCGTGTCGCTCCGCGGGAATCGCATCATGAACAACGGAGGACTTGGGATCGACCTGATCGACGCCGGGAACGGGGGTCCGACGCAAGGAGGCAACGACCTCCAGCCCTCGCCCACTCTGACAGACGCGTTCGCAACGTCGAGCGGAACCAGCGTGACCGGGTTCCTCACCACCTCCGCGACGCCTGTCGTCGACGGACGGTTCGTGATCGAGTTCTTCGATAGCCCGTCGTGCGACGACACGCCCGCGCCGGGCGGGTTCGGCGAGGGCGCGACGCCGATCGGCTCCGTCGCGATCCAGGCCGGGAGCGCAACCGGACCTGGGACATTCTCGTTCACCGCGAACGGACTCTCCTCGGCGGACGTCGGTGACGTCATCACTGCCACCGCCACGGACGACTTCGGCGCGGGCAACACCTCGGAGTTCTCGGCGTGCATGCCGGTCGTCCAGGGTTCGACGACCACCTCCGCGGACCTGTCGGTCACGGGATCGGTGACACCGGACCCGATCGCCGGCGGTGACCCCGTCACGTACAGCCTCGTCGTTCACAACGACGGTCCGGGTCAGGCGACCGGCGTGGTCATCGAGAATGAGCTGCCCGTGGGGATCGACTTCGACTCGGCCGCGAGCACGAGCTCATGCAGCGCCAACGTTCTGACGGTCACCTGCAACCTGGGAACGATCGACCCCGGTGACCCGAACGACGTCACGGTCTCGATCGGCGGCACGGCGCAGGACATCGGCGGCCAGATCCCTCTGGACGACACGGCCACCGTGAGTGGCTCGGTCGCCGATCCCGATCCGCTCGACAACGCGACGACGATCAAGACCATGCTCAGCGCGCGGCAGGTGGATCTCTCCGTCACGAAGGACGGCCCCGCGACCGTCAAGGCCGGTCAGTCGTTCTCGTACGCGATCGGCGTCGCGAACGCCGGCCCCGACCCGGCGCACGCGGTCGTCGTTACCGACGCGCTCCCGAAAGGCGTGGCATTCGTCGATGTGACGCCCCCGAGCGGATGGACGTGCGGCGAGAGCGCGGGTGAGGTGACGTGTTCGCTCGGGGTTCTCGAAACGAACGCGCCCGCCTCGATCGACCTCCAGGTGAAAGCATCGTCACTGACGGGCAGCGACCCACTCGAGGTCAGCAACACAGCCTCCGTGACGTCGGACAGGACCGACCTCGTTCCCGACGACAACGAGTCGGCCGCGGTGAAGACGACGATCACGCCCGTCGGTGGAGCGGATCTCACCGTGACATCGGTGTCGAACACCCCGAACCCGGTCACCGGCGGGTACGACGTCGGCTACTCCGCCACCGTGAAGAACCTCGGCCCGGGGGGCGCGACGAAGGTGGTCCTTACCGATGTGCTCGCCGCCGGCGAATCGTTCGTCGCCGCGGGTTCCGACCCACGATGCACGGCGATGGCCGCGCTGGTGACGTGCTCGCTAGGCGCGATCCCCAACGGCGCCGACTCGACCCTGTTGATCGTGACCAAGACCCCGGTCGTCTCGAGCGAGACCGTGATCCACGACCGGTTCACTGCCTCGGCTCCCGAGGACGGCACCCACGGCAACGACGCGCTCGACGTGGCGACCACCGTCCGACCGCGCCAGACCGACTGGGCTGCAGGCTACGTGCCTGTCTCGTCCCGGACTACGTGGATCACCGACGCTACCCAATGGTGGTACGGCGATCCGGTCGCCACGGTCGCGGACCCGACCATGGCGTTGGTGGGCATCCCGGGCGGCGGCCCGGGCGGCCCGGTGACGATCACCGAGGCTCCATGTGCCGTGCCGTTCGCCTGCCTGACGCGGCGGCCCGCGACCGGCACCAACTACCCGGCGCCGAAGGGTGTCTTGGGCAGCCTGGTGACGATCACGGTTCCGCGCGGATACGGCGCATCGAACCCGGTTGCCGGCGTGGTCCTGGACAACTGGTCCTTGATCCCGCCGGGATGGGAGCCCTTCCGGGTCTCATACCAAGACAGAGTGATGGGCTCGTTCTCGAGCCAGCTGCCCTGGTGTGGTGGCTGGTCTCACTCGGGAGGACCGCCCTGCGTGGCCGAGTTGCATCGCGTCTTCTCGTGGTGGAACCCGTACATGAACGGAGACCTGCTGAGCGTCGTGCGGTTCACGGGCGACGCCACGATCGGCCGCGGCCGTTAGTCAGGGGGGAGCGGAGAGACGCCGGGCGCCGCCTGATCCCCGAACGCGGAGGGCGGCAAGATCGCGCCGCGTCGATGCCGTCCGGGACGTGCCGCCCTACGAGCCCGCCACACGGCAACCGCCATCTCGCCCACCCCGAACCCTGACGACAGGGCGAAGACGATCCCGCTTACGAACGGCACTACCCCCACCACCGCCGCGATCCCCCATCCGGCCAGGAACGCCGTCGCGGTTCCGCGATCGTCGCGCACCAGCAACCGACCGACCGTGTGCGCCGCCGAAACAGCGCCGAGGAGTGCCAGCATCAGCGACGCCAGAAGAACGGCGAGTCCGAGGGGCATGCCCACGACGAGGGCCACCGCGGCGACGGCGACGATCGGGAGACCGACGGCGATCGCCAGCCCCCACCCGGCCGAGGCGAACGGTGCGGTGCGACCGGCGGAGGCGACCCGATCCATCGCGCGGGGTGCGGTCGCCGCGAACCCCAGGCCGAGCACCAACGTCGAGATGGCCACCGCGAGCCACGACAGGAACACACCCAGTACGCGGAGGGGGCCGCGGACCGTGAACGACACCTCTTCGCGGACGCGGCCGCCCACCTGCGCCCCTTCCGCGACGATCACGTGGTCGTGCGCGAGAACATCTCCAGCCACCTGGGCCCCGGCAGACAGCCGCACGGATCCGGCGAGCGCGATCACGCTACCGCTCACCTGACCCGAGATGACGATCGGCCCGTCCACGACGACGACGTCTCCGCGGACGACGCCGGCCACCGACACGCGGCCCGAGAAGACGACGACCTCGCCGACCGACTGACCCCGCGGCACGATGACGCGACCGAGCAGGACGACCTGGTTGCCCGCGCTCACCGGGGACGCACCTGCGGACGGCGACGGGGACGTCGCGAGCGCGACGGCCGGACCCAGGAGGGCGCCCAGCACGACGGCGGACGCAACAACGATGGCTCTTTGCTTCGAACGTCGACCCGCCCTCTCACCGACCACCGCCGCATCCTAGCGGCGACCCTCCGCTCGTCGGCATCTGCGGGTACGGTGTCCGCGTGACGCTCGAGGTCTTCTCCCCCGCGGTCAGGGCGTGGTTCGAGGCCACGTTCGACGAACCGACCCCGGCCCAGCGCGATGGCTGGTCGGCCATCGCTCGGGGCGATCACACGCTGGTCCTGGCGCCGACGGGATCGGGGAAGACCCTCGCGGCGTTCTTGTGGGCGATCGACCGGCTGACGACGGAGGCTCCACCCGGGGTCGCGGATCGGACGCGCGTCCTCTACATCTCCCCGCTGCGGGCGCTCGCCGTCGACGTCGAGAAGAACCTGCGTGCGCCACTCGCCGGCATCGAGCACGCGGCAGCGCGCGTCGGCGGATCGCTCGCCCATCGACCACAGGTGGGGATCCGCACCGGCGATACCCCCGCGAACGAACGCCGCCGGATGCTGAAGCGCCCGCCCGACGTGCTGATCACGACGCCCGAGTCGCTCTATTTGATGCTCACCTCGTCGGCTCGCGAGACCCTGCGCGGCGTTCGGTGGGTGATCGTCGATGAGATCCACGCGATGGCGGCGTCGAAGCGAGGCGCGCACCTCGCCCTCTCCCTGGAACGGCTCGACCGCCTCACCGAGACACCGCCGCAGCGGATCGGACTGTCGGCCACCCAGCGTCCGCTCGAAGAGATCGCTCGATTCTTGGGCGGACTGACCGCCGAGGGTCCACGGCCCGTGACGATCGTCGACGCAGGTCTCATCAAGCCCATGGAGATCGAGGTCATCGTGCCGGTCGAGGACATGGCGGAGCTGCGTGGAGTCGCCGAGCCGGCCGGCCCGGCGCCTATGGTGCTCGGCCCTTCGACGGATGCGCGCTCACCCGCCGCCGCCTCCATCTGGCCGGCGATCCATCCGCAGCTGGTCGAGCTGATCCGTTCGCACCGATCGACGATCGTCTTCGTGAACGCCCGACGCCTGGCCGAGCGCTTGGCTGCGCGTCTGAACGAGCTCGCGGGCGAGGACCTCGTGCGCGCGCATCACGGCTCGCTCGCCCGCGAGCAGCGGACCGAGGTAGAGGATGCGCTCAAGGAGGGACGGCTGCGCGCGATCGTCGCCACGTCGTCGCTCGAGCTCGGGATCGACATGGGTGCTGTCGACCTGGTGATCCAGGTGGAGTCCCCTGGGTCCGTCGCGAGCGGCCTGCAGCGGATCGGACGTGCCGGCCACCAGGTGGGCGAGCCCAGCCGGGGCAAGATCTTCCCGAAGTTCCGGGGCGACCTGCTCGAGGCGGCGGTCGTCACCCATCGGATGGGGCTGGGCCTGATCGAGGAAACTCACTACCCGCGCAACCCGCTCGACGTGCTCGCCCAGCAGCTGGTCGCGATGTGCGCGGTGGACGAGTGGCCCGTCGGCGAGCTCGCAACGGTCGTCCGCCAGGCGGCGAACTTCGCCGATCTCTCGGACGACGTGTTCACCGCCGTGCTCGATCTCCTCTCCGGCAGATACCCGAGCGACGACTTCGCCGAGCTGCGGCCTCGCCTCGTGTGGGATCGGACGACGGACACCGTCCGCGCGCGCGACGGCGCGGGGAGGATCGCGATCACGAACGGGGGCACGATCCCCGATCGAGGGCTCTTCGGCGTGTTCCTCGCCGACGGGACGCGCGTCGGGGAGCTCGACGAGGAGATGGTGTACGAGAGCCGGCGCGGCGAGGTGTTCGTCCTTGGTGCGAGCTCCTGGCGGATCGAGGACATCACCCGCGATCGCGTCGTGGTCTCGCCGGCTCCGGGCGAGCCCGGGAAGACCCCCTTCTGGAAGGGCGACAAGCCGGGCCGCCCACTCGAACTGGGTCGGGCGTTGGGCGCGTTCACGCGCGAGATCGCGTCCACGCGGCGGCACGACGCGCTGAGGCGCCTGCGCCGAGACGTCGGGCTCGACGAGCTCGCGGCCGAGAACCTCGTGAAGTACCTCGAGGATCAACGAGAGGCGACGGGCGCCATCCCCGACGACCGGACCGTGGTCGTCGAACGCTTCCGAGACGAACTCGGCGACTGGCGGATCTGCATCCTCTCGCCGTTCGGACGGCGGGTGCACGCGCCGTGGGGCCTGGCGATCGAGGCGCGGCTCGCCGAGCGCGTCGGGCCCGGCGCCCAGGTGCTCTGGAGCGACGACGGTATCGTGATCCGGTTGCCGGAGGCCGAGGATCGCCTCCCGCTCGAGGACCTCCTGTTCGAGCCCGAGGAGATCGAAGAGGAGGTCCTCCGCCTCCTCCCGGGGACCGCGCTGTTCGCGAGCGCCTTCCGCGAGGCCTCGGCGCGCGCGCTGCTCCTCCCCCGCCGGCGTCCCGGGCAGCGCACGGCGCTCTGGCAGCAGCGCCAGCGCTCCGCCGATCTGCTGACCGCCGCGGCGAAGCACCCGACGTTCCCGATGCTGCTCGAGACCACACGCGAATGCCTGCGGGACGTGTTCGACGTGCCGGCGCTGCGCGAGGTGTTGGGCGACCTTCGGTCGCGGAAGACGAAGCTCGTCGCGGTCGACACGGAGCGGGCGTCGCCGTTCGCGCAATCGCTGCTGTTCCGGTGGGTCGCGGTCTACATGTACGAGGGTGACGCGCCCCTCGCGGAGCGCCGGGCGGCGGCCCTGGCGCTCGATCGCGATCTGCTCCGCGAGCTGTTGGGCGAAGAGGAGCTTCGAGAGCTGCTCGACCCGGCGGCGCTCGACCAGGTGGAGCTGGAGCTCCAGGGCCTCGCCGAAGGTCGCGGCGCGCGCAACGCCGACGACGTCCACGACCTGTTGCGAAGCGTCGGTGACCTGATCTTCGCGGAGATCGCGGCGCGGACCGCCCAGGACCCGTCCGCATGGACCGACCAGCTGCTGACCGACGGACGTGCGCTCACGCTGCGCGTCGCCGGCGAGGACCGCGTATGTGCGGTCGAAGATGCGGCGCTCCTGCGGGACGCGCTCGGGGTCTCGCTGCCGCTCGGCCTCCCGGCTGTCTTCACCCAGCCCACCGAGGGGGCGCTCGAACGGTTGGTGGCGCGGTACGCTCGCACGCACGCGCCGTTCCTCGCGAGCCAGGTGGCGGCTCGACTCGGCGCGGGCATCGACCGCGTGCGGTCAGCCCTCGGAACGCTCGAGTCGGCCGGGCGTGTCACCCACGGCGAGTTCCGCCCCGGAGGGGTCGAACGCGAGTGGTGCGACGTCGACGTGCTGCGACGGATCCGCCGACGGTCGCTCGCGGCGCTCCGCAGGGAAGTGGAGCCGGTCGACGTGGCCACCGTGGGCCGGTTCCTCCCCGAGTGGCAAGGCGCCGTCACCCCTACCGCCGGAGCCAGTGCGCTGGTCGATGCCATCAGTCGACTCCAGGGCGCCGGTATCCCAGCGTCGATCCTGGAGCGCGACGTCCTCCCCGCCAGGCTCCTCGGGTATCGCCCCGCAGACATCGACGCCTTGTGCGCAGGTGGCGAACTGGTCTGGATCGGCGCCGGCCCGCTCGGCGCAGACGACGGACGAGTCGGGCTGTACTTCCGCGATCACGTCCGGCTCCTGGCGCCGAGCCGAACGGACGATCCCCCCGATGGTCCGACGCACGACGCGATCCGTCGACACCTGGATCGCGATGGGGCGTCCTTCTGGCCCGACCTCGTGCGTGCGGCCGGGACGGCCGACGAACGGGTCGTGCTGGGGGCCCTGTGGGACCTGGTCTGGGCCGGCGAGGTCACGAACGACACGCTCGCCCCCCTCCGAGCGTTGAGCGCGCGGCGATCCCGATCGCCGCGCACGGGAGCGCGGCCTCGGCCGGGCGCCCTTCGGCGCGTGGGCCCGCCGGCAGGAGCGGGGCGCTGGTCGCTGGTCGCCCCGCTCCTGGAGCCGAGCGCCACGCCCACCGAGATCGCACACGCACGCGCGATGCAGCTGCTCGACCGGCACGGCGTGGTGACGCGCGAGGCCGTCCTGGCCGAGGGCACGCCTGGCGGCTTCGCGAGCGTGTACGCCGTGCTGAAGGCGCTCGAGGAATCCGGGAAGGTGCGTCGAGGCTACTTCGTGGACGGGCTCGGCGCGGCCCAGTTCGCCCTCCCGGGGGCGGTCGACCGCCTCCGTGGGCTGCGAGAGACAGCTCATGGCGCGCCGCCGGTCGTCCTCGCCGCAACCGATCCCGCGCAGCCGTACGGAGCAGCCCTCGGCTGGCCGGATGGACCGGGACGTCCGGCCCGGCAGGCCGGGGCCTTCGTGGTCCTCGTCGGCGGTGAGCTCGCCGCGTACCTGGAGCGCGGTGCGCGGAGCCTGCTCACGTTCGATGCCGATGCCGACGGCTGGGTGGACGCACTGGCCTCGCTCGCTAAGGACGGCCGGCTGCGCCGGATCGAGCTGACCCGAATCGATGGCATCCCCGCGGGTGAGTCATCGCTCGCCGACCGGTTGCGCTCGGCCGGGTTCACCGACGGCTACCGAGGCCTCACCGTACGAGCCTGATCATGATCGTCCGCTCCGTCGACGGTACGCCGATCAGCGCGGAGGGGTACGGCGAAGGAACGCCCGGCCTCATCGTGGTTCCTGGCGCCCTCACCAGCCAACACACCTGGAAGACCGCGTCGCGGCTCCTGTCGGCCGGGCGTACGGTCTTCGTCCTCGACCGGCGTGGCCGGGGGAGAAGCGGCGACGCCCCTGAGTACGCACCGGAACGCGAGGTCGAGGACGTGCTCGCGTTCCTGCAGGGGCTCGGCGAACCGGTCGACCTCCTCGGCCATTCGTCGGGCGCGATCCTCGCGCTCCAGGCGGCCCAGCGGACGCCGACACAGCTCCGGAGGCTCGTGCTGTACGAGCCGCCGGTGTTCTTCGCCGAGGTCGACCGTGCCCCGGCCGAACTCCCCGACCGGCTCGAGGCCACGCTCTCCGCCGGCGATCGAGACGCCGCGCTCGAGATGTTCCTTCGGGAGGGACCGCGAGCCTCCGAGGCGCAACTCGCCGCGATGCGAGCGGGGCCCGCGTGGGCCGCACTGCTCGACATGGCGCACACGGTCGTGCGTGACGCGCGGATCCAAGGCGAGTTCGACCACGATCCGGCCGGGCTCCGTCGCGTCCGAGTGCCCACGCTGATGGTGATCGGTGGCGCGAGCCCGCGTCGCATGCGGGCAGGAGCTGAGACGATCGCGGGGAACATCTCCGACTGCTCGACGCGGGACCTTCCCGGCCAGGAACACCTGGGGATGCTGACGGACCCGGCCGGCTTCTCGGACACGGTCGATGCTTACCTCCGCGCCCAGATGACCTGAAGACGGTCGGCGGTCCATCGCACGACCTGCAAGACTCGACCTCGATGGAGCCGCACGCCAAGGGGTCTGCGTGGGCGATCTCGACGCCGCACACCGTCGCGACCGAGGCAGGCGCGGTCGCGTTCGAGCGGGGCGGGAACGCGCTCGACGCGGCGCTCGCGGCGGCGGTGACGTTGGCGGTCAGCTACCCGCACAATTGCGGCGTCGGCGGCGACCTGTTCGCGCTCGTCCAGCGACCCGACGGACAGGTCATCGCGCTGAACGCCAGCGGCCGCGCGCCGGCCGGCGTCGATCCCGACGCGCTGCGATCGGCGTTCGGAACTCACCTACCCGAGCACGGCCCGGCGCCGATCACCGTTCCCGGCGCGGCCAGCGGATGGTGGAGCCTCCATTCGGAAGGGGCGCGGCTACCGTGGAGCGAGGTCTTCGGCGCGGCGATCGCGCTGGCCCTCGGGGGCGTGGCGGTCTCGAGATCGCTCCGCGCGGCACTCGTGGACGGCGCCGACACGTTCTCGGACGATCCCGGCCTCGTGGACGTGTTCTTCTCCGGGGGGAGCCCGCTCGAGCGCGGGGCGCTCTTCCGCCAGCCGGCGCTCGGGGCGACGTTGCAGACACTCGCCACTCGGGGACCGTCGGCCCTCTACGGCGGCGATATCGGAGAACGATACGCGCGCGGGCTCCGGGCCACCGGCTCGCCCATGACGCCCGAGGACCTGGCGGGACACGCGGCCGACTTGGTCCCGCCGCTCGCCGGCCGATACCGAGACCTTCACGTTCGCGTCGTTCCCCCGAACAGCCCGGGCTTCGCGCTCCTGCAGATGCTGGCACTCGTCGAACGCTTGGAGATCGACCCCGACCCGTTCGGTGCCGACGCCGGCAGGCTGGCGCGGGTGTTCGCCACGGTGAACCGTGACCGGGACCGGCATCTCGCCGATGCGGACGCGATGCGAACCCACCCGCCGACGTTGCTCGACGACGGACACGTGGCGGGCTTGGCGGACGAGATCCGGGACGCAACGCCGTCGACACCGGCGACCGGGCGACACGGGACGGGCGACACCATCGCCCTCGTCACGGCCGATGCCGAGGGCTGGGCGGTGTCGTTGGTCCAGAGCCTCTACGACAGCTTCGGGGCGGGGATCCTGGAGCCCGACACGGGGATCGTGGCGCAGGACCGCGGCGCCTGCTTCTCGCTAGACCCCGGTCATCCGAACGTGATCGCGGCGCGGAAGCGGCCCGCCCACACGTTGATGCCGGTGCTCGTCCACCAGGACGCGCGAATGGCCGCGGTCGCCGGCAGCATGGGCGGCGCCCAGCAGCCACAGATCAACGCGTTGAACCTGATCAGAGCGTTCGACTTGGGGATGGCTCCGCACGATGCGGTCGCCGCTCCACGGTGGACCGTGTGGGACACGGACGAGGGACCGCTGGCTTGGGCGGAGGGACTCGTTCCTGCGGGGACCACCGACCGACTCGAGGCCGCAGGGTTCAGGGTGAAGCGGCTGGATGACGTGGACGAAGCGGTCGGCCACGCGCACCTGATCGTCACTGCCGTGGATGGATCGTTCGCCGTCGGGTCCGACCCTCGAGCGGACGGCGGCGCGTTGGCGTCCTGACCTCGGAACCGCCACACTTCGTGGCACAGATGGCTTATCACCCCCCGATGTCGAGCCCCGGTGGCGACCTGCGCCGGGTGCGGAGCTTGCTCGCCGACCTCGACGGCATCGTGTGGGAGGCCGACGCCCGGACCCTGGTGTTCACGTTCGTGAGCGACGGTTCGACACCGATCCTCGGGTACTCGCCGAGCGAATGGGTCGCGGAGCCGACGTTCTGGGCCGACCACATCCATCCCGAAGACCGTGAACGCATGACGGCGCAGTTCGTCCGCTCCGCGACGGCGGGGTGGACCTTCGATTCCGAGTACCGCTTCATCGCAAGAGATGGGTCGACCCGGTGGCTGCGCGACCGGGGCCACGTCGTCCGCGACGCCGACGGTCGGCCGACCCTCGTGCGCGGCCTGATGGTCGACGTGACGCAGCGACGCGCCGTGGAAGAGGAGCGGCGGGTGGCCGAGGAGCGGTTCCGAACGGTCGTCGAGCGCCTTCCGGCGATCGTCTACCTCGAGGCGGTGGAGGATCCGGAGGATGGGAGCCGGCCGCTGCTCTACGTGAGCCCGCAGCTGGAGGTGATCCTCGGCTACCGGCCCGAGGAGTGGATGAGCGATCCCAAGGCCCGGACGCAGCGCTTCCACCGCGAGGACCTGGAACGCATCCGAGCCGAGCACCGTCTCCACGAACTGACGGGCGAGGCGCTCAGCACGGAGTATCAGATGACGGCCCGCGACGGTCGAACGGTGTGGTTCCGGGACGAGGCCGTCCTCGTCGAAGACGAAGACGGCCGGCCCGCGTTCTGGCAGGGCATCATGTACGACATCACCGAGCACCGCGAGAGCGAAGCGCGCGCGCGGGAGAGCGAGACGCGTTACCGGGTGCTCGTCGAGCAGCTCCCGGTGATCGTCTACTCCGAAGCGATCGGTGGTGATGCGCTTGCGCTCACCTACGTCAATCCGCGCACGACCGAGATCCTGGGGATCACTCCTGAGGAGTGGATGGCAGATCCGGCCGCCAGTTGGCTCGAACGGATCCACCCCGATGACAGGTTCGAGGTCGAGTCGGCCAACCGCCGGGCCGAGCTCACCGGCGAGCCGTTCTCGGTCGAGTACCGCATGAACTCGCGCGATGGACGGATCGTGTGGATCGCAGACGATGCGGTGCTCGTCCGCGACGCGCAGGGGAACCCCGCGTACTGGCAGGGTGTGATGAGCGACGTGACTGAACGCAAGGAGGCCGAGGCACAGCGGTTCGAGGCCGAAGCCCGCTACCGGGCATTGGTCGAACAGACGCCCACGATCACCTACATCGATGCGATCGAAGGCCCCCCATTCACCCTGTACATGAGCCCGCAGTCCACGTCGATCCTCGGGTACTCGCCACAGGATTGGTACGACGACGACGATCTCCTGGACAAGATCGTGCACCCCGATGACCTCGAGCGGGCGGCGCACGCGCCGGAGTCCGCGGAAGCGCACGATGCCACCTATCGGATGATCGCGAGGGACGGACGCGAGGTCTGGATCCACGACCAAGCACGCCTCATCGTGGACGAGGAAGGACGCCCTAAGTACTGGCAGGGCGTCCTGGTCGACACCACCGAGCACCATCGGAGTACTGAGCTCGAGCGCGACCTCGAGCAGGAGCGCGACACGGCGCGGCGCCTCCGCGTCCTGGACGAGATGAAGAACACGTTCCTGCAGGCCGTCTCCCACGACTTGCGGACGCCGCTCGCGGGCATCCTCGGGTTGGCCATCACCATGACGCGGGAGGACCTCGAGCTCGACCAGGACGAGATGCGGGACATGGCGATGCGGATCGCACGCAACGCCCGCAAGCTGGACCGGCTCGTCACCGACCTCCTCGATCTGGATCGGCTGACACGAGGCATCGTGGAACCCCTGTTCCGCCCGACCGACGTGGGTGCGCTCGTCTGGCAGCTCCTTGACGGATCGGAGCTCGTCGCGGATCGCGAGGTGGAGCTGAAGACGGATTCGGTCGTGATCGCCTGCGATGCTGCCAAGGTAGAGCGGATCGTTGAGAACCTCGTGGGCAATACCGTGAAGCACACGCCGCCCGACGCGAAGATCTGGGTGCGCGTACTGCCGTGGGAAGGAGGGGCGCTCATCACGGTGGACGACGACGGACCGGGCGTTCCCGCCGATCAGCGCGAACGGATCTTCGAACCGTTCCTGCAAGGGGCCACCGCGTCGCCGCATGTGCCCGGCGTGGGCGTCGGTCTCGCGCTCGTCGCGCGATTCGCGGAGCTCCACGACGGGAGCGCGTGGGTCGAGGAGCGGGCAGGGGGCGGCGCCTCGTTCCGGGTGTTCCTCCCGACGCGCCCTGCCGGATATCAGCCAGAGCAACAGCGGGTCGACGAAGGGCCGGACGATCAGCTCGACGCGCCGACCGGCACGTCGACGTCGGAGGCCAACCAGGCGTAAGCCTCCTCTTCCTGCGCGAAGTGCAGGCGCAGGATCGCGTACAGCCCGTAGAGAACCCGGCGCAGGTCCATGAGATCCTCGGAGGTCGGGCCCTCTTCCGGCAGCTCGTCGATGAGCTGCTGGTAGATACGTCCGAGGTGCGCGATCTCGAGGTGAGCGCGATGCATGCTCGACAGTGGATCCTCACCGCCCATCGCCTCTGCGACCACGGGATAGACGACGGACTCCTCCTCCTCTTCATGCTCGGGGAGCCGCTCCAGGACGAACCGCCGGACGGCCTCGAGCTCCTCTCGGGTCTCGGCAGGCGTCATCGTGCCCAGTCGATCGGCGGTCGTCCGGATCCGCTGCATCTCCGGCACGAACTCTTGGTGCTCGACGCGGAAGCGTGCACCGACATCGGTACCGGGTGACGGACGTCGCTGCTGACCATCCCCCTTGAGGGCGCGCAGTGCGTTCAGGATCGCGAACACGTCGATGCATTCCTGCAGGATCGCCCCCGCGATCGGGACGAGCAGGCCGATCGCGCCCAGGACCATGCCTCCGAACGCGAGACCCATCCCGATGATCACGCTCTGCACCGCGATCTTCCGCGAACGACGCGAGATCGCGATGGCGTCCGCGATCCGATCGAGCCGATCCACCACGAGCACGATATCGGCGGCCTCGGACGAGGCGGTCGCGCCTCGTGCCCCCATCGCGACACCCACGTCGGCGACCGCGAGCGCCGGCGCATCGTTCAACCCGTCGCCGACGAAGATCGTCACCCCCTCCTCGCGCTCGGTTTCGACGGCAGCGACCTTCTCCCGAGGATCACGCTCGGACAGCACCCGGTCGACACCGAGCGCAGCGCCCACCGACTCAGCGACGTCGGGGTGGTCCCCCGTCACCATCACGACCCGCTTGATGCCTGCACGCCGGAGGGTGCGGATCACGCGCGGCGAATCCGGCCGGATCGGATCGTCGATCACGAATGCCGCCGCGATCCCGCCGTCGATCGAGACGAAGACGCACGACGAACCGTCCAGCGACGTGCGCCGCCGCACGTCGCGGGCGCGCCGGGGCAGGGCGGCGCCGTTGCTCGAAACGTAGCTGGCCTTGCCGAGCGCGACGTGATGCCCATCAACCTTGCCTTCGATCCCGGAACCGTGGCGTTCGACGACGTCGGCCGGGAACGTGAGTTCCAGCCGACGCTCACGCGCGGCCCGCACGATCGAGGCCGCCAACACGTGTGGAGAGACCTGGTCGAGCGACGCGGCCAGGCGGAGGACCTCGTCGGAGCCCAGGCCCTCGAAGACCTCAACGTCGCTTACCCGGGGGATCCCGGAGGTGAGGGTTCCGGTCTTGTCGAAGAGCAGGACCGTGCCGCGGGCAAGCGTCTCGAGAGCACCGCCTCCCTTCACGATGATGCCGCGGTGCGCCGCGCGCGATATGCCCGCCACCACGGCGATCGGGACCGCCAAGATCAAGGGGCACGGTGTCGCCACGACCAAGACCGCTAGCGCACGCTCGGGGTCGCCGCTCACGATCCACGCGAGTGCGGCCATCGCGAGCGTCACCGGGATGAAGATGACCGCGTAGCGGTCGGCCAGCCGGACCGACGGGGCCTTCTGCGTCTCGGCCTCTTGCACCAGTCGGACGATGCCCGCGTACGTGCTCTCTTCGGCGGTCGCCGTCGCGCGGAGATCCAGCGCGGCCGAGGCGTTGACCGCGCCCGAGCGCACCATGTCACCCTGGAGCCGCTCGACGGGCCGCGATTCGCCGGTGAGTGCAGACTCGTCGAACAACGCGTCGGTCAGGAGCACGCCGTCGACCGGGACGACCTCGCCCTCCTTGACGAGCAGCCTGTCACCGGGGAGCACCTCTTCGACCGCGCGGATCATCAGCTCGCCGTCTTCGTACCGGGTGACCATCTGGGGCGCGCGCGCGAGCAAGGCAGAGAGCTCCCGGTGGGCGCGTCGATCCGCGTACCTCTCCAGAGCCTGGCCGCTCGCGAGCATCAGGGCGATGATCGCACCGGCGAGGTACTCCCCCAGCGCCAGCGCCCCCACCATCGCGAGCAGCGCGATCAGGTCCACGCCGGCCTGGCGTCGCCACAACCCGAGGAGGGTCTCCCACGTGAGCGGGAGCAGCCCGATCGCCGTGGTCGCGGCCCATGCGATGCGCGCGGCCTCGTGCGCACCCGACCAATACAGGACACCTCCGGCCACGATTCCCGCGACGGAGAACGCGAGCCACAGGTACGTCAGGTCGCGGCTGGGCCGTGTCGCGTCGCTCATCACGTCGCCCGATGAAGCTCGGCCGCTAGGTGTAGCGTCATCGGCGTTCGTTCGGTCGTCATGTCGGTCGTGTACGTCAGGCGGTCGCCGTCGACCTGATATCGACGCACCACCGCCACCACGTCCATCCCGGTTCCGGTACGGCCGATAGCGCTGGACATGAGCTCGAGATGCGTGCCTTCGAGACGACCCTCGGACACCTCCGTAAGTCCGAGCGGATGCGCTACGGTCAACTCGATCCGATCGTCAGCCCCGGGGCGAAGGAACCCACGCTCGAAGTGGATCGGTGCGCCGTCCGCGGGCGACCAGCTGCGCTGCGCGTACAACAGGAACGCGTCGCCCACGTGTTCGAACGTGAGGTGTTCCTCGTAGTCGAACGGGTCGATCGTGGGATACCCGCCCGTACCGGCGCCGCGCCACGTGCCGAGGAGGAACGCCAACGGCTCGACCTCCGGCAGCAGCGGACCCGCAACGAGGTCGCTCACCGGTTCCATGGAGCGACGCTACCACGCGCCTCTGCGGCGCCCGGCGGCCGCCGGAACGGCTAGTTCTCGCGATCCAGTCGCTCCGCGATCGTGCCCTGCAGGAGGGCGATCTGGTCGTCCAGCGTGAGCTGGAACGTCGGCGGACAGAGGTTGAACTCGGGGAGATACCGCCACTCCATCACGCGATGGCGCTCGGGCGCCACCTGGTCGATCCGCGCGCTCACGCGGGCCACATCCTGCTCCAGACGCGCCAACCGCTGCGCGATGCCGTCCACCCGCACCTGGACGTCGCCTTCGATGACGGTCAGGGTGTCCGCGGCCTCGGTCTCGTCGACCGGTTCCTCGTCGCGCAGCCGGGCTTGCAGCTCGCCGAGGTCGTTCACGACCTCGTCGTGGGCTCGCTCTCCGCTCATCCATCCCCCTTCGGATGCTCCTCGAGACGGCCCCGGTCCGCCGGCGCGGATGGTATGCGCAGGCGGCGCCGTACGGCAAGTCCCCAGCGAGGGGGCGTCCGCCCGGCCCTCGTCTAGGCTAGCCACCATGCCTTCCGTCGCGCGCATCGGCGTAACTCCTGTGAAGTCGATGGCCCTCACCCACCCCGACGAGGTTTCCGTGGAAGCGATCGGCGTCCCCGAGAACCGCCTCTTCTACCTGGTAGATGACGTGGGCCAGTTGTTCACGGCGCGGCGGTTCGGCCCGATGCAGACGATCATCCCCTCGTTCGACGCCACGACCGACTCCCTAACGCTCACGTTCCCCGATGGGAGGGTGGTCGCTGATACCGCGGGCGAGCTCGCCGAACCGCTGGTCACGGACTTCTACGGGCGCCCCGTGCGCGCCCACGTGCTCCGCGGGCCGTGGGCCGCGGCGGTGTCGGCGTTCGTCGGGAACGCGGTGCGACTTGCGCGCTGCGATCAACCGGGCGACGGCAGCGACGTCTACCACCTGACGTTGATATCTGGGGCGTCGGTCTCGGAACTCGCAGCGCACGGCGGTGTTGACGGCGACCTGGACGGCCGGCGGTTCCGGATGACGTTCGAGCTGGACGGGTGCGATCCCCATGAAGAGGACACGTGGGCGGCACGGCGCGTGCGGCTAGGCGAGGCGCTGCTCCGCGTGTACGGTCAAGTCCCTCGCTGTGTGCTCACGACACAGAGCCCTTCGACGGGATTGAAGGACTTCGACACGCTGAAGACGATCGTCGCCTACCGGGGGTTGATGGCGAACCGGAGTGGGATCCCGTTCGGGATGTACGCCGAGGTCGAACACCCCGGCCGCGTCCGCGTGGGCGACGACGTCGAGGTGCTCGGCTAGCCGCCCGCGAGCGCGGTCACGCGTTCGACGACCTCGCGACACCAAGGCCCGATCCGAGTGGCGTCGTCGATGAACTGCGACGGCTTGATGCAGAAGGTGGTGAACCCCGCTGCGATCTGGTCCGGGATCGCGTCGAGCGCCGGGCCCAACGCAGCGACGCTCGTGTCGTTCGGGAAGATCGCCCGCGTGCCCCCAACCATCTCCAACTCGGCCATGTCTCGGTCGGCGGCGTTCATCGCGGCGGCAAGGCGCTCGAGTTCGCCCCGCGCCGGACGGCCGAGCGGGTTGAAGCCGCTGCCGTACGCCACGATCCGGTGCACGAGCCGCTCATGCAACGAGCTCCCTCCGAACCACAGCGTCGGGCCGGAGGGCCGGAACGGCTTCGGCTCGAAGGAGACGTCGTGGAACCGGTAGTACGCGCCCTCGAACGTCGCCGGTGTGTCGCGCCACAGGATCTCCCATGCCGCGAGGTGCTCGTCGAGCAACTCGCCGCGGTGCTCGAATGGCACCCCGAGCGCCTCATACTCGTCGCGATGCCAGCTCACGGTGGGCTGCACGATCAGCCGCCCTTCCGAGAGCAGGTCGAGCGTCGCCAACGGCTTGGCGATGAGCAGTGGGTGACGGAGCGGAGGGATCACGGCGCCGGCGACGAGCCGGATTCGCGCGGTCGCACCGGCGATCGCCGCGAGCAACGTGAGCGAGTCCGGCCACGGGGTTGCCGGATCTTGGTTGCCGGGCAATGCATATCCGCGAGGGTTCGATGGGGTGCCCCCGGCGTCCGCGCTCGGTCCCAGGACGATGTGCTCGCTCACCATCACGGCGTCGATGCCGGCAGCCTCAGCTTCGACCGCGAACCCGACGATCGCCCGCAGGTCCCGCGGTGAAGTGAGCGTCCAGTTCTCGCTCAGGATGAGGACGATCTTCAACGGCCCCGTCACGCGAAGCCGTCGTCGTAGTCGCGGTCATCCACCGGGTCCCCCCATTCCGGCGCACCGCGGACGTTCACCGCCAGGTGAACGAGCGGGGCATCACGCGTCGCCCCGTGGAAGTGCCACTCGTCGGAACCGACATGGATCACGTCGCCGGGCTCCAAGACGTGACCCGCCTCGCCGCGCGATCGCACGCGGCCGCGGCCCGAGATCCCGAAGAGGAACTGCCCGCCTCCGTGCCGATGCCAATGCGTGCGTGAGCCCGGTGAGAAGTGAACGATGCCGATGTTCGTGCCGTCGTCGGACGCGAGGGTCGACCGCAGCCAGACCTCGCCGCTGAATCGCCCGTCGTCGCCCCGTTCGAACGTGCCGCTACCGCCCGATGCGATCTCCATCCTTCTCTCCCATCCATCGCTCCCGACGAGACGTGGTCTCCGGTCACCTCACCTTCGACGTTCCCGACGTCTGGCGCCTCTGCCGGGTGGTTTCCTGACGCCGGGAACGACCGGACGGTCAGTAGGCGATGACGTCGGCCTCCGCGTACTTGGCCATCGACGGCGCCGACGTTACGCCCGCGCGCTCCATCGCTTCCTTCAAGGCCGGGTCGGTGGCGAACGCGGCGGCACCTTCCGCAGACGCGAACGTCGTGACAACCATCACCGCGGTCGGGTCGTCGACGCCGCGGTAGACACGGTGCCCGGTCGCGCCGTGTCTCACGCGGAGACTCCTGTTCTCGTCGAAGACCATCTTCCATGCGTCGAAGTCCGCGACGTTGGACTGAAATACCATCTGCACGCTCACGAGATCCCTCCCCTATCGGCGAAACTTCATCTTCTCACCGGCAGCTCGCGGGCTCCGGTCTCACCGACCGACGCCGACCGAGCCACGCTCTTCGCCGACGGGTCCACAAGCGGCGTTCGGTGCGGGCGCAAGCCTCGGCGAAGGCCAGGCTCCCGGCGGGTGGACGACGACGAACCGACCCATCTACTGGGTTCGGTGCGCGAGCGCGGGGTTGGGATGAACTTCCTCGGGCTGAACCGACTCCACATGGCTGCCGAATGAGGTGCACAGTTGCAGGGGGTCTGACGCTGATCGGTGATGCACCCGAGAGGCTCCTTGCCAGCCTGATGCTGGCCTCCATGCTGCTTGGTGCATGTGGCGGGAGCACGGGTTCGGCCCCGGGCATCCAGGGCAACATCAGCGCCCGAGACTACGTTGCGGACGTCTGCGGCACCCTTCACGAGTGGTCGAAAGCGGTTCGGCTCGCAATGAAGCGGGCCGCGACGATCACGAACGACGCGGATCCGGACGATGACAAGAGAGCGTTCATCGCTTACTTGACCAGCGTGGCCACGGCCACCGAGGGCTTGGAGGCACAATTGAGAGGACTCGGCGTGCCGAAGATACGCGACGGAGTGGCGGCGACGAACGAGTTGCTCTCTCCCTGGGATGCCTCTCTCGCTGGCGAACGCACGTTACTCACCGATGCCCAGTCGTTCCCGGCCACCCCGAGCTCGTTCAAGCGCGCGCTCAAGCGCGCACTAGCCGAGCTGGCGACTGCGACCGAGCCCGCCAGGAACGCGTTCGGAAGCTTCGCCAACGATCAGCTACAGACCGAAGCCGAGCAGCAGGCTCGCTGTCGGTCTCTAAGCTTGGCGGGAACCTGAGCCGCGTCCCTTCGCGGACATGTCGATAGGGCGGGGAGGCCTCGAAGTTCAAACAGAACGATCATGAGTCAGCGCAGGCCGAATCCGGACCTGCGCCGATGCACTAAGAACGGGCTCTGACCGGCCCAGATAGAACTCGACGCATCCATCGATTCCGTCGTCCCCATGAGCGTCTTGGTGCCCTCCCCTACCGCGCGCCGATCCGGAAGGGTGTCAGACGCTAAGTGACCTGCAAGAGGCGCAACGGATCGGCCGCCGCGGTGCCCGGGAGGACCACAATGGCCGTCCATGTCATTACAGGTTCTTGTGGGCTGACCGGCCGACAGTCGTGTGTCACCAAGCCCTAGTCAGGAACTGGAGTCGCCTCTTGCCATAGCTCGCTATAGCCCGGGTCCTCGGTCGCGATCGCATCGATGCGACGCATCAGCTTGCCGATCCCTGGTTCCGTCATCCACTCCTTGTACTCGCGCTCCATGGTCGCGAGGTCTGGATAGTCCATCTCCAAGCTCATCTCACCGAATCGGCCAACCGTCCGCTCGTAGACGGTCGCCTGAACCCAGCCTTTGGACGCGCAGAGCTTGTTGACCTCTTCGACGATGGTCATAGCCTCGTTCCACGCGTCGATATCCGACAGCGTGAACAACTGCCTCATCCTGTACATGGCCAACTCCTCCTTTCTGTCTCGACCAAGAACTCGACCCTATGCCTGAGCTAGGTCGTCAGGCAAGGGACATTCCGTCGCAAGCCCAAGGTAGGTACACGCAGGTGCGACGACGTTACCTATGCCACCACAACCGGGAGGTCGAGAGCCGACGACCGGGGGCATCGGACCCTCTCTTCCCGCTGACGGACATCCGACGAACTCGGTCCGACCCATGATGCGTCCCATTTCGATCGGGCGCAAGCGGCGACCTCTCGGCAAGCGAGACTCCAGCCACGCGGCCAAGAACGTATGTGACGAAGCTCAGCGGGAGGCTGGGAGACGAGCTCACAACATCCCTTGAGCGAGACAGACCTCGTCGGTCGGGCCGTTGTCCTGGCGAACTTCGGGGAACGAGAGCTGTGCGGCGAGTCCTGAAAGGATCCACGTCCGCCTGCGATCAGATCCGGCCCTCCCAAGCCCGACATCCATCGTGCCCGCACAGACAGTTGCCTCGAGGTGCGAATGATGCTTGGCAGTGCTCGCCGCAATACGAGCCATCCGATACACACCCACACGAAGGTGTTGAGCAGTGCGCCCCTCCCATCCAACCGCGCCCACGGTCGGGCTGAGGAGGGATCTGCACGGAGCTAGGGATCGGCAGCGTCTGATTCATCGCATGTCCTTCTCGGGGAATGGAACATGACCGTTGGTCACTAACGTACACCCTCTCCCCAGCTTCCGTTCGTGCAGGAAGACACTGTGGCGGGCGCTCACGTAGCGACGCAATCGCCTCTTCGGCCTAGGTGGAGGCCTCGGCGACCCAGCCATTCGGCCTCGCCCGTCGTTCGTGCGGCGATCGCCGGCCCCGTGTTGTCCG
The DNA here is from genome assembly GCA_963695975.1 of uncultured Actinomycetes bacterium. Lineage (GTDB taxonomy): Bacteria > Actinomycetota > UBA4738 > UBA4738 > HRBIN12 > JBBQVZ01. Next base: position 373,830 of record CAVOIB010000010.1, read on the forward strand.
CCCCGTCGCTGACGCAGTGGCAGCCGCGGTCGTGAGCCACCGGACAACGAGCGCGACATCGCAGTCGAGGTTCGTGCGCACGTGTGGACTTGCTGAAATCGCGATGCTGTACTTGGGTTGTGTTCGCGAAGGGAGGGCACGTGGCAACCCGAAAGAGCGTCGTGTTGGCTCTGGCTGCCCTGATACTGTCCGCGGCGACAATCACGACGGCGAGTGCGGCGAGCGAAGTGCTGGATCACTACTGCAGCCCGTCCGGGGACTACTGCACGTACGTGATGAAGAAGGACAGCGGAGCGATCCTCATCCAGATCAGGGCGTTCGCCAACTACTTCGGGCGGTCACAGGCATGCGTCACGAAGGACACCCGAGTGTGCCACAGCCAGTCGCCCCACCGTCACCATCAGCTGTACAAGTGGAACATCCTGTGGCAGAGCAACTACCCCAACCAGGGCGCTGGACGATACTCAGTGCGCTGGATGGACCATGACGGGAATCGCATCGGCCGTAACCTCCATTTCCAGCGGGGCTAGCTTCCATTCGTCACCGTCCGATTCGGGCCGAGGGAAACGGCAGGCCCTAGGACGACGCGCCGAGCGAGGTCGTCCTCCTCCTGCTCGATCAGGACCTCGGCCAGCCATTCGGTGTCGGCTCGCTGGTGCTGCCGACCGATCAGCGCGGCGCGGATGCCCATAGCGCTCTGGGGTCGATGGCGACATCATGGCGTGAGCGATCGACGCGGAGGTGGTGACTATGAGCAGGGACGGCGCGGGCGTGGCCGCAGGAAGCGGCGCCATCTACGGCCTCGGCATCTTCGGTGCGTGGGTGTACTTCTTCCAGCACGCCCACACCTTCTGGGCGTTCATCCTCGCATTCTTCCAGGGCATCTTCTGGCCCGCCTGGATGGTCTACGAGGGCTTCAAGGCGCTCGGCCACCACTGACACGGATCAGCTTCTCTTTGCCCCCCAGCCAGAGCCACGCCGTGGCGATGGCGATGCAACTCGCTAAGGACCACAAGCCGAGCGAGGTCCTGATCCTGGGGCGGAACGGAGCGATCGAGGAGCGACGCGCGTTCGACGACGAACCCGGCCACTAGGTAGCATCCGTGTATCGCGACTCCCCGAGATACGGGACGCTGGAGGAGTTGCCGACGAACGTGCCGCTTTAGGGCTTCAACGCGGCATCCGCGGCCGCTTGGTCCTGATCCATGAACCACCCCTCGGTGGCGATGCCATCCTTCATGTGCCAGACGTGGACGCCCTTGCCCCGGAACGGACGCGGCCTATCCCACCACGACTCGACCATGACGACTGCGTGTTCGTCGTCGGCGAGCAGGCCGTGGATCTCTTGGCCGAACGTCCCGCCGGTGAGCTCTGCGAGCTGCGCCAAGGTCCCGAAGACCGCGTCCTTACCCGCGAAGTCTCCCGCGAGTGAGCTGTTGCCCGCCTGGTGCCAGGCTATGTCGTCGGCGAACAGGGACGCGACCGTCTCCATGTCCCCGGTCGCGAACGCCCCGTATCCCTTCCGCAACGCCTCGGCGTTCGGATGATCACCCATGGCCGCTTCCTTTCCTCCTGCAGGCAGGGCCCGACGCTACTGCCAGACGACACGCGAACGCAAACCGTTGACGGCCTACTCTTCTCGCAGCTGCGGCTCCCGCAACTCGCCCAGCACGACACCCCGAGCGTGAGCCGACTCCTCGAGGTTCGATCAGGAGCTCCATGAAGGTCCGCGTCTTGGGGTTGCCGTAGAACAGCTGGATCCGCCGGCCGCGGTCGAAGTCGGAGAGCATCACGACGCGCAGCAGTTCGGCACGTGGCGCAGGACCGAGCGCGTTCAGGTCATCGCGAGCAGGCGCTCGACGCCTTCGAGGTTCATGGGTTGCATCAACTCCCATCTTCCCTGGCATGACGATCGTCGCCCCGGTCACAGACTTGCGTTTGGGTTCGTGGATGGGGGAAGCTTCGCGATGGAACGCGCTGCCAAGCAGCGGAAGCGCGATCTTATGAGGGAGGGGGGTCCATCATGCACCGGTCGTTCCTTCGACGAGTGCTCACGGCGCTCGTCGCAGCAGCAACCTTGTCCGCGATGTTCCTACCGAGCGCGTTGGCACGTGGTGCGCCCACGCTCAAGGTGCTTGCGGACGGGCTAGACAACCCGAGAGGGATCACGATCGGTGAGAGCGGGGATCTCTTCGTCGCCGAATCTGGCGCCGGTGGTTTGAACTGTCAGAGTCTCCCCGGATTCGGCAAAGCCTGTTTCGGTATGACCGCGAGCGTCACGCAGATCGCCCAGGATGGGAGCTCGGTGAAGACGCGTGTCAAGCTTCCGTCAGGGGCTGGGAAGGACGGTTTCGGGGCCACGGGCGCGAGCGATGTCGCTGTGGAGGGCGGCACCTTCTACATCGCTATGGGCGGCGCACCGCCTAACGCAGCGGATGTCTTCGGGCCGAAGGCCGGATGGTTCAATCACCTGCTAACGGCGAATCCGCGTGTGCCGGTCGCCGATCTCGGCAAGTACGAAGTCAATAACGACCCCGCGGACGATGGCGTCGACTCGAACCCCTACGCCGTCACTCGGATCGATGGCGGGACACTCGTCGCCGACGCGGGAGGGAACTCGTTGCTCGTCGTGGCCGACGGGTCGAACAAGCCGAAGCTCGTTGCCACGTTCCCGACGCAGAAGCTCAAGGACCCAGACGGCAAGGTGATCCCCGCTCAAGCCGTTCCGAATACCGTGACCGTCGGCCCGGACGGCGCCTACTACGTCGGACAGCTCACGGGCTACCCGTTCACGCCAGGGATGTCGCGCGTGTGGCGGATCGAGCCCGATACGCGGAAGGTTGCGTGCGACGCGGAGGCGACGACCGGGCCATGCACGCTGTTCGCGGATGGGCTGACTTCGATCATCGACATCGCATTCGGTCCCGACGCGAAGCTCTACGTGTTGGAGATCGCGAAGAACGGCGTTGGGGCTCTGGAGGGGGGCAACCCCACGCCCAAGGACATGACCGGCGCGCTGCTTCGGATGGACGGTCCCGACACGTTCACCGAGATCGCGAGCGAGGGTTTGATCACCCCGGCGGGTCTGGCCATCTCGGATGAAGGCAGGATGTTCGTAACCAACTACGGGATCTTCCCCGGTAAAGGTCAGGTCGTGGAAGTCGTCGCGTAGGAGGCGAGCACCCACCAGGACCCCAGATGCCAGACGAGGCCGGCGGGCTAGCCGACCTCATCTTCACGACGTCACCCCGCACAGGAGCGCAAGGCTCGCCGTTGCGTTAATCATACGCCCCCTTCAGCGAATCACACCGTTGTCATTCGGGCAGACAATCGCGTCCGCATGGCCGACCGCGCGCATCGTGGAGGATGCCCCCAGAACCTCCTCGACGGATCGGATCTTCGCTACTTCCGCCTTTAGATCCGAGACGGGTTGATCACCGCCGCAAGATCATCGGACTCTCGACGTCGGTCGCTCCGGTCGGGCCGGGAGCGCCGCCATGACCGCAAACATCACCTCGACCGTGGGCGTGCTCCTGAACCGTTTCCCCGCATAGCTCGAGTGGCAGCAAGCCCGCTGTCGCCATGACTCCCCGATGCGAAGCCGAGGTCAAGTGGTGGGGCTGTGCTGGTCCGGCTGATACGTGACGGTATGGCTCCGCCTGATGCGTTACACAGGTCAAGTGGTGGGGCGGGGAGGCCTCGAACCTCCGACCGACGGATCATGAGTCCGCGCGGGCCCGGATCCGCGACCTGCGTCGATGCGCCAACATGGGCTCTGACCTGCTCAGATGGCTACTCAACCCTTCCCGTTGATTCCCGTCGTTTCTCACCCTCTCGCGGATTCTTCGCGGACTCGAACCCGCCGCGATCGAGTGGGTCCCATCAACGCCATGATGGCCTCCCAAACCGCGCGCCGCTCTTGGAGGTTGTCAGACAGATTGGGCAGACGCTTCTAGCCATCCGCGGAGAGCCGGAGGTGGTGACCTCATCGCCCGACGGCATCCGGCGCTCGACCGGCTCGGCCGCCACGGTCCCCGCGAGGACCACCACGTTACCTCTACCGGTATGGGACACCTCTCAGATGGACGGTTGATCTCCTAGTTCTTGGCGAGAGTCCTGCCGCGTGACTCGTGGTCGGCGGGAGTCGTCCTTGTTCATGCGCCAATCAGTACCCGGCATCCGTGCGCCAAAGTTCCCATGTCAGCTCGCCGGACTTGCATAACTGCGCCTGGAGGTCGTCGGTGATGACCGGCCAGATTACCGCCAACGTCCCGGAGCCAGAGTGCGCATCGAGCTCGCCGTGGAAGTGGAACGCCTCAGCCGGATCCACCCCCGGCCCCACGTCCAGGTCGAGCCGCCCCGGCGGCATCACCATCGTCGCCTCAAAGTAGGCCAAGGGGCGGTCGCCGCCCACGAACTCGCTCCTGTCATCACACGCAAGCACGTAGTCCCAGGTGAGACCGTGTAGGGCGATGCCCGTGTCAGTCCGGCGAGTCCGCGCCACCATCGGGAGCCCCTGCGAGGTGCGGCCGTGGTAGTGGCGGATCGGTCGGAGTCCCGCCTGGGCTGGCGCGGTCGTCCCTTCGGACCGCGTCGCCCCAAGGGCCATCGTGATCGTTCGTCCATCCGCGCGTTGCACCAGAACCGCCGACAAGAACGGGAAGTCCTCTCCATCGGTCCGCTCGACCGTCCAGGTGAGCTCTCCCATGGTGCACACCTGCGCCTGCTCGTTGGCGGTGAGCGCCGGGAGCAGGAACGTCAACGTGCCGGACCCACGGTGGGCGCCAATCCGACCCGAGACCATGAACGCGATGACCCCCCAGTTCTCGGAGAGGTCCAGATGCTGATCGGCGATCACGGGCACACCGCTCCGGAACCACCCGACGCCCGTCTCGATCTCGCCCTCGGTCCCGTCCTCACACCTGTACGGCCCATCGATTGACAGCAGGCTGAGCCAGGCCACGCCGTCGTCCGAGACGGTGACGCGGATGCGCAACCGGCCGCCCTCCGACGTCGGTCCTTGGTAGTAGCGAACCTCGGGCGTATCCCGTGCCGACACGGCGGTCGCGGGCAACACGCCGGCCGACGTCACCAAGGCGACGATGGCCATGAAGAATGCCCTTCGAATCTTCCTCGCCCTTTCCCTTGAAGCCGAAGGTTGCCTCGCCCTGGGAGCGTCCTCCGTCCGATGCAAGTGTGCAACCCCACCGCAGGCGCAGCCGGGATGAGCCGTCCGCACCATTTTGTCGCCGTTGCGCGACCACCGCGGCGCAGACTACCGTCCGGCTACGGCACACTGTCTTCATGCGGCGCGTCCACGTCTTCGTCGCCGGCCGTGTCCAGGGGGTGTTCTTCCGGGCCGGTTGCGCAGAGCAGGCTCGCGCCCTCGGCGTGGCGGGATGGGTCCGCAACGCACCCGACGGGCGGGTGGAGGCGGTCTTCGAAGGTCGGGAGCCCGGTGTGGAGGCCATGGTGCGTTGGTGCCGCCAGGGGCCGCCGCACGCTCACGTGGATTCGGTCGACGTGTTCCAAGAGCCGCCCGAAGGGGAAGAAGGTTTCCGGGTCTCGCGCTAACAGTGGCCATTCGGCATCGGCACGTTGGTGCAGTCGTCCCAATCAGCGCGGCGCGGTCGGCCTCGGGTCGCGTGAGCGCGTCGAGTAGCTCGCGAGCTCCTGCCACACCGGCGAACCGCTGCAGGGATCGATGGCACGCGCAATCTTGGCGGCCTGAAGGCGGTGATAGTCTCCCGACTTGGCCCGGCCGATGAACGGTCCATTCCCCACATGACGCTTCGGGCGCTGGCCGATGCCGTCCGTGAGCGGCGTGTCGGCGCCACCGAGCTCGTGGCCGAGTCCTTGCGGAATCGAGGCCCTCGATCCCGATCTGGGCGCAGTCGTCGCCCTCCGCGCCGAGCAAGCCTTGGATGAGGCGAGGCGTCTGGACGCGGAGCTTGCGGCAGGGGGGGAAGCGGGGCCTCTGGCCGGGCTTCCGCTCCTAGTCAAAGACATCACCGACGTGGGCGGCATGCGCACCACGTACGGATCGCTGCTCCACGTGGACACGCCTGTCGTGCGGGCCGATGCGCTCGTGGTCGCGCGCCTTCAAGCCGCGGGCGCGATCGTCGTGGGCAAGAGCAACACGCCGGAGTTCGCATGCGCAGGATTCACAGCCAACCGCGTGTTCGGTCCCACGCGGAACCCGTGGAACCCAGAGCGGACGCCCGGTGGCTCGAGCGGCGGATCCGCTGCGCCATCACATCCGGCATGGTCTCCACCGCCACCTCGACCGACGCGGGCGGCTCCATCGGGATCCCCGCGAGTTACTGCGGGTTGGTTGGGCTGAAGCCGACCAACGGCCTGGTCCCTCGAGATCCCGCCGCGCGAGCCATGGACTGGATCGACCTCACGACCGATGGGCCGATGGGTTCGACCGTGGACGACGTGCGGCTTCAGCTCCGCGCGCTTTCGGATGCGGCGTCGGTCGGTGCCAGCGTCCAACAGTCGCTCAAGCCACGACGCACTTCGCGCCTGCTCGTGCTCAAACGGTGGACCAGCCGAGTTCCGCTCCCCAACGAGGACGCGACGCTGTTCGGCGAAGCGGTGACGCACCTCTGTTCGATCACCGGGCTGGATCCCGAACCTATGGCAGCCTCGGAGCTATTCCCGGGCATCGAGGTGGGTGACGACTGGGCGCTCGTGGCGGCACCTGAGCTCTTGAGCATCGTCGGCGGGCGGGACAGCTTGGAGTTGGTGCGGGATCGCCTGCACCCCACGACCGCTGCGTTCGCCGGTTGGGGCGCCGAGATCGGGATCGACGCCTATCTCGGCGCCCGTCGACGTCGGATGGTACTTGCGGACCTGTTGGAAGACACGCTTGGCCACGGTGGCGTCATCGTTAGCCCCACGATGTGCGGGGACGCGGTGGCTGCTGAGGGCCCGCCGGAGCCCGGCTCGGAGATCGGCCTGTACGACAACGTGCTTGCGCCCAACCTCACGGGTTTCCCGGCGATATCCCTGCCGGCGGGGCTGCGCGCGAACGGCGTGCCCTTGGGCGTTCAGCTGGTCGCGCCGCCCTACCACGAGGGCATGCTCCTCGATCTGGCCGAATCGTGGGAGGAGGCACGTCCGTGGCAGAGCGTCGCTCCCGGCTATGGGCCCCTCATCACGTGAAGACGGCGCCTAGCAGTCGGGTGCCCGAGCGTTCGCGAATGTACCTTGGACCGTACGAATCAGGGAACGCCGGGACGGCGAGGCGCGTCGACGATCGGCTCGGGCGCATGCCACACGGCCTCGACGTTGTTCTGATGTAAGTCGTTGACGAATGCCGCGTAATACCGCTCGGAGTACTGCGTCCAGACCCTGGGCTCGCCGCGGACGGTCGCGCCGTTTGCGACGGCGGCCGCGAAGAATGCATCCACGGCGTCCCGACCCTCGGCAAAGAACGCAACATGCGCCGCTGTGGTCACGGGCTCCCCACGGCAGATCGTGAAGTCGTCCAGGTCCTCGGCCCCGTAGGAGACACAGTCGTCCTGAACGTAAAGCTCCTCGTAGCCGAGTGGGGCGAGGGCGGGTGTATAGAGCCCCCGGCTCGCGTCCAGGTCTGCCACGACGAAGAGCACGTGATCGACGACGACGCGGCGAACCGTCATTCGTTCACGCTATCAACGCCGGGTCTGGGGTCGCTACTGTCGGGAAGCCACGCTCTTGCTGGACGGCTGCGCGGGCAAGCGAGTATCGAGTGGGGCGACACCTCGCCGTGAAGAGCCGTTGAGGACCTGCTGGGGGCATCCGTTCGTCGCGCACGGCACGGCGCACAACGATACGGTCCCGGTGCAAGCCAGGTCGAGGATCGTCGCCATTCCCCCATCCCTCGCTAACGAGCTTGGGCACTACATCGGCGGGCTGCCCTCGATCGACTCATCGGTACCCTTGTTCCCAAGCAGGACCAACGAGTACATCCGCGTAACAACATGGAAGCGTCGGGTGTTCGACCCGGCGGCTCGATCCGCCGGGCTCACTCCCCCGTCGCTTCGCGTGCATGACCTCAGGCACACCGCCGCCAGCCTTGCAATCGCGTCAGGAGCGTCCGTGAAGCTCGTTCAGCGCCAGCTTGGACACCGGTCAGCGACGCTCACGTTGGATACGTACTCGCACCTGTTCGCCGACGATCTCGATGCCCTCTCGGACGCCCTCGATGGACTCAGATCGCGGACTCTCGCGGACTCTCGCGGACTCTCGCGGACTCTCGCGGATTCCCAAGGCGTCCCGAGAGATGGTTGCGCTCGCAGATAGGCTCTGACCTGCAGTCTTGTCGGTGGGGCGGGGAGGCCTCGAACCTCCGACCGACGGATTATGAGTCCGCTGCTCTGACCGACTGAGCTACCGCCCCCAAGTTGAGCGTCGCGGTCAGAGCATATGCGCTCGGGCATGAGGCCCACTCCCTCGCGCTAACGTGGGACGCTTGACGGAAGACATGGGTTCGTTCAACTATCCGCGCACCCCAGCGCGAGGAGGAAGACGCCATGGTCGATGTCGACACGCAGCGCGACGAACTGGTTGGACGCTTGTTCTCCGCGGGCCTCGGCATGGCGGAGGTGCTAACGGTCTATCTCGGTGACGTCCTCGGGCTCTATCGGACCCTCGAGCGTGGCGGACCGATGACACCGCCGGAGCTCGCGAACGAAGCGGGGATCTTCGAGCGCTACGCACGCGAGTGGTTGGAACAGCAGGCGGCCGCCGGGATCCTGGAGGTGGAGGACGTCTCGGGGGAGGTCGACGCACGTCGCTATCTCCTGCCGCCAGGACACGCCGAGCCGCTGCTCGATCCGGAGAGCCCGTACTCGATCGCCCCCTTCTGCAAGTCGTTCGTGGCGATCTCCAGCGCCATGCCCGACCTCGTCGCCTCGTTCCAGTCGGGAGCCATGGTTCCGTGGAGCGCCTACGGGAGCCACATGATCGACGCGCAGGGCGACTTCAATCGGCCGTGGCTCATGGGCTCCCTCGGCACCGAGTATCTCCCCTCGATCCCCGACATCCACGATCGACTGTCCCGCGAGCCCGGAGCGAAGGTCGCGGACATCGCGTGCGGCGTCGGCTGGGCGGCCATCGCCCTCGCACGTGCCTACCCGCTCATCACCGTCGACGGCTTCGACCTCGACGAGCCGTCGATCACGATCGCCTCACGCAACGCGGAGGATGCCTTGGTCGCCGACCGCGTACGGTTCGCGGCGAAGGACGCTGCCGATCCCGCGTTGGAGGCGCAGTACGACCTGGCGATCGTGGTGGAGGCGATCCACGATCTGTCGCAACCCGTCGCCGTGATGAGCGCGATCAGGCGCATGCTCAAACCCGGTGGCACCCTGATCGTCGCCGACGAGCGGACCGAGGACTCGTTCACGGCCCCGGCCAGCGAGACCGAGCGGATGTTCTACGCGTACAGCGTGCTGTGCTGCCTTCCGTCCGCGATGGAGGATCACACGTCGGCCGGCACGGGAACCGTCATGCGGATCTCCACTTTCGAGACGTACGCGAAGGAAGCAGGGTTCGATGGTGTCGCGGTCCTGCCGATCGAGCACGACTTCCTGCGCTTCTATCGGCTCGACCGCTAGTCCAGCCCCCGTTATCCCAGGATCCGAGCGTCCTGATAGCCGGCCGAGAGCACGCTCCCCCGTTCGAAGCGAGAGGGGCCGAAGTCGTCCAGGCCCGGATCGCGATCCGGCGCGTCGACCACCAGATCGGCAACGTGCTTCCCGAGCGCTGGCGCCAGCTTGAATCCGTGCCCGCTCGTCCCCGCATCCACGAACACGTTCGGTGCGATCTCACCGATGACGGGCTGCCAATCGGGGCTCACATCGTACAGACTCGCCCAACCCCCGTGGAACTCCGACGCCGCCAGGTGCGGCACACGTCGGACCACGGCCTCCGCCAGACCCCGGACCTCGTCCTCCCGGATCTCCTGATCGAAATCATCCGCGTCGGCCTGCGGCGCCGGATGGAGCGGCCCCATCAGGTAGAGGTCATCACCCTCAGGGCGGAAGTAGTAGCCGCCGATCAGATCGCCGTGTGCGACAACCGGCGACGCGCCGGCCCACCGGAACGTCGCGACCACGTGCCGCTCGACGGTGAGAGGAAGATCTGCCCCTACGAGCGAGGCGAGAGGTCCGGTCCACGGACCAGCCGCGATGAGTACCCGCCCGCACGAGACCGCCCGCCTGTCGGAGGCCGTGACGACGACCCCTCTCTCGGACGAGGCCAATCCCACGACGGTGGTCGCGAGGCGCGGCGTCGCGCCGAGCTCCACGGCACGGCGGAAGAGCCCTTCGGTGACCGCGTGCGGATCGGAGTAGCCGGCATCCCGTTCGAGCGCCCCGAGCCCGACCCCTTCGAGATCGAAGTCCGGGTAGGTCTCGGCCAGTGCATCCCGATCGAAGAGCACCGTGACGATGCCCAGCTCGTTCAAGCGCGCCGCCGACGCACGGACCGCCTCCTCGTCGTCGGGCGGATGCACGTAGAGGAGCCCCGTTCGCCGGAACCCCGACTTCGTTCCGGTCAGCTCGGCGAACCGCTCCATCATGCGGATGCTGTCGCGAGCGACGCGGGCGAGGAACGGGTTGGTGTAGTACGCGCGACAGACCGCGCTCGACCTTCCCGTGGGCCCGCCGGCGGGTACCGACCGTTCGAAGATCACCGGCTTCACGCCGCCTGAGGCCAGGTGGAACGCCGCCGACGCCCCGTGCACACCAGCTCCGACGATGCCGACGTCGAACGTCTCCATCACGCCGGCAAGCCTACCGCCGCGCGCAAGTTCATCCTCCGCCGATCGGCGGCGTCGCCTGGAACGTCCTCTGCAATCCGGCGATCAGTTGCGTCTTCTCGTTCGGTGAGAGCTTCGCCGCCCAGTGAACGGCCCAGTAATACCAGGGCGGCATCGAACCAGAGCGGATCACGTCGGCCACATCGCCAGCGCCATCCTGGGGACGGTCCCACTCGCTGAAGTTGAGGGTCGCGCGGCCATCCTGGACGTCGCGCTGGACCAACCAGGAGAAGGGCGCGATGTTCGTGTACCAGTACCACTGCGTCTGGTTGCTGTGGCAGTCGAAGCACGCGGTCGCGGTCAGCGCGCGGGTCGTGGCGCTGTCCCACGCGGGCTCCGCCGTGATGGCCGGGTTCGAATGATCGCGCCCGTACGGGATGAACTGGATCAGCGCGAATACCGCCAACAGGATCCACAAGAGGCGCCGTACCCCGTGAGGCAGCTTCGGTGGCATGAAGCCATGGTGCTCCCCGGAGCGCGGCCGTACCCGGGTCCGAACGGCCCCCCATCGTCGGACCGACGGGCCCTCGGGTTCGGATCTCCGCATCCTCTATCCGCTCGGCCAGCAGCAGGCGGCAGGCCGACGGCCCGACGATTTGGGAGGATGGCGTGGTGAGCGGGACGCGGACCGAGTCCGACAGCATCGGCGAGATCCAGGTCGACACCTCTCGCTACTGGGGTGCACAGACCGAGCGCTCGCTCCACCACTTCGCCATCGGCGACGCAGCGTCTGAGCGGATGCCGCTCGAGGTGATCCGCGCGATGGGCATCCTCAAGAAGGCGGCGGCGCAAGCGAACATGCAGGGTGATCACCTGGATGCCGAGGTCGGTGCTTTGATCGTCGCGGCCGCCGATGAGGTGATCGGCGGTGCGCTCGACGACCACTTCCCGTTGTACGTGTGGCAGACGGGCTCCGGCACCCAGACCAACATGAACGCGAACGAGGTCATCTCGAACCGCGCGATCGAGATGGCCGGCGGCGAGCTCGGATCCAAGCGGCCGGTGCACCCCAACGACCATGTGAACATGTCCCAGTCGTCCAACGACACGTTCCCGACCGCCATGCACATCGCGGCGGCGCAGACGATCGTCAAGCATCTGTTGCCGAACGTCGGCGCGCTCCGCGACGCGCTCGCCGCTCGCGCGGCGGAGTTCCATGGCGTGGTGAAGATCGGGCGCACGCACCTGCAGGACGCGGTTCCGTTGACGTTCGGACAGGAGTTCGGCGGATACGCCGCCCAGCTCGACGCGGATATCGGACGGATCGAGGTCACGCTCCCCGGTGTGTACGAGCTGGCGATCGGCGGCACGGCTGTGGGCACCGGGCTGAACGCCCCCCCGGGATTCGGCGCTGCCTGTGCGTCCAAGATCGCCGAGCTGACGGGCTTGCCGTTCGTCCAGGCGCCGAACACGTTCGCCGCACTCGCGGCCCACGATGCACTCGTCTTCACCTCGGGTGCGCTCGCGACGCTCGCCGCATCGCTCATGAAGATCGCCAACGACATCCGTTGGCTCGGGTCGGGCCCTCGCAGCGGCATCGGCGAGCTGCTCTTGCCGGAGAACGAGCCCGGCTCCTCGATCATGCCCGGCAAGGTGAACCCGACCCAGTCCGAAGCCATGACGATGGTCGCGGTGCAGGTCTTCGGTAACGACACGGCCGTGAAGATCGCCGGATCGCAGGGCAACTTCGAGCTGAACGTGTTCAAACCGGTGATGATCCGCAACGTGCTCCATTCGACGAAGCTTCTCGCCGACGCATGCGGGACGTTCCGCGAGTTCTGCGTCGACGGTCTTCAGCTCGATCGCGAACGGATCGCCGAGCTCGTCAACCGTTCGCTGATGCTCGTGACCGCGCTCAGCCCGAGCCTCGGCTACGACAAGGCCGCCGAGATCGCGAAGAAGGCCCACCACGAGGGAACCACGCTGAAGGAGGCGGCGCTCGCGCTCGGGTACCTCACCGAGCAGGAGTTCGATGCGGCGGTTCGCCCGGAGGACATGGTCTAGCCGCGAAGGGCGGAGTCAGTCGCGGTGAACCGAGCGTTCCAGCTTCGCCATGGAGAATCCGAGAAAGAAGAAGAGAAGCCCTACGGTGAGCAGGATCGCGGCTCCCGAGGTGAGCCCGCCGAAGTGATCGAAGGACCGGTCACGCGGTAAGGCCACCGCCCACATGACGAGGGCGAGGCCGGATGCGTACCAGACCCCAGGTCGGAACCACTTCGGCACAGTCACCTCTATCGGCTGCCACGCCCGCCAGACACCCGTTCACCTGCGAACCGGAGCTCCGGGGGAGAGACTCGAACTCTCAACCTACGATTACAGTCGGAGGGCGACCGTTCCGTGTCGTGCCGAGATGTGCCGTGACCTGCTGTTTCGTTCGGCGGGAGGGCGCAAGTCCCTGACCTGTGGGGACGATTCTGTCCGGGATTCTGTCCCGCCCAGGCGGGTTCGACGGGCCGCGCCAGTGCTTGTCTCCGCCGATCCCGACCCACGCCATCCAGTCGTCGGCCTCCTCGTTCCACGTGTGGCCGAGCCGCAGGCCGTCCTGCTTCATCACCCACGCGTTCATCGCTCCTCCTCACGGCGTCGCCGGGGACCCTGACGATAGCTCGGTGACCTCATCGCCCGACGGCATCAGGCGCTCGACCGGCTCGGCCGCCACGGTGCCAGCGAGGACGACCACGTTACCCTTACGCCCCTACGATTGGGAGGAGCCAGTCCTGCTACCGAAGGCATGACGCTCGGTAGGACCGAGGCGCGGCCCGCTACTTGTGTTAGGGAGTTGCCCGGCGGAAGGTCCAAAGGCTACGATTCGTGCGCCCGCTCGAAGAAGTGCAGCCGTTGGGGGGATCGATGACGGACCATTCTGAGCGAGCCATCGGGCGAACCCGAGTAGGCCTGCTGGCAATCCTCGCCGGCATCCTCGCGTCGGGTGTGATCGTGAGCGGTGCCTCGGCCACGGTTCCAGGGACCAACGGCAAGATCGCCTTCCAGATCAATCGTGACGGCGACTACGAGATCTACGTGATGAACGCCGACGGCTCGGGTCAGACGAACCTCACCAACAACGCGGGAGGCGGCGGTCCGTCGTGGTCACCGGACGGCACGAAGATCGCGTTCATGACCGGTCGAGACGGCAACTCTGAGATCTACGTGATGAACGCCGACGGCTCGGTTCAGACGAACCTCACCAACAACGCGGCTACCGACGTCTTCCCTTCGTGGTCACCCGACGGGACGAAGATCGCGTTCTCGACCAACCGCCACGGCGACTATGAGATCTACGTGATGAACGCCGACGGCTCGGGCCTGGTGAACCTCACGAAGGACCCGGGCGCCGACTACAACTCCTCGTGGTCACCGGACGGCACGAAGATCGCGTTCACGACCACTCGCGATGGCAACTACGAGATCTACGTGATGAACGCCGACGGCACTCACCAAACGGATCTCACGAACAATCCGACCTTCGATGGCTCCCCCTCATGGTCACCCGACGGGAAGAAGATCGCGTTCGATACCCACCGTCCTAACTCCGAGGTCTACGTGATGAACGCCAAAGGCAAGCATCAAACGGACCTCACGAACCACGCCCACGTCGATGGCTCCCCCTCGTGGTCACCCGACGGGAAGAAGATCGCGTTCCAGACCAATCGCGACGGCAACTCCGAGGTTTACCTGATGAACGCCAACGGCACCCACCAGAGGGACCTCACGGACAACGCCGGCGCGGATGGGTGGCCGAGCTGGCAAACGATTCCCGCGACCCCAACTCCGTCGCCGTCGCCGTATCCATAGCCGCTGTCGGTCGCCTTTGGTTCCCACGAGGACTACGGCGTAACCTCTATGCCCCTACGGACGATCTGGAAGCCCGCCTCAGTCAGCAGAGCCGTTTCCACGGACTCCGATCGTGCGATTCGCCGAGTGGGCCTCCGAACGCGATGAAGGATCGATACAGGAGTTGATGCACGCATACGACCCTGGACCTGCAATGGAAGTGCGTGTTGACCGGCCCACCTACTGCGAAGCTGCAGCTCCTCAGAACCGACACATCGCCGCTGCGATCCCGCGAGAGAACCGACAGGACATCGCCTGAATGGGCACCTGTGCAACCTGTGCCATGCGCTGTGACCAGACCGCCTTCATACAGGGTCGGCGGGTGCGCGACGACTTGAGGGCACGTTGCGGCTTCGGCTGCAGGAGCCGCGAACCCGAATGCCGCGGCGACAACGACGGCAAGAGTGACGGTCTTCATCTCGATCCCCTCCCAGCGTCCATGTGGACGGACCATAGGTCGCCGCGACGCCACGAGTGACGATCTCGTCGCAAGTCAGATTCGCAGCCTAGTCGCGTCCGCCCTCAGGTACCCGCGAGGACGACGACGTTCACCGTCGCGAATGTGGAGCTATCGCACTCCCCGATATCAGTTCACGGAGCCGAGCTCCATGAACACGGGGCGGACCTTGGTCAGTACGTCGTGACGTCGGCCTCCGAGTAGTTGGCCATCGATGGTGCTGACGTGACGCCCCGCACGCTCGATCGTTTCCTTCAAGACCGGGTCGGTCGCGAACGCGGCGGCACCCTCAGCCGACGCGAACGTCGTGACAACCATCACCCCGGTCGGGTCGTCGACGCCGTGGTAGACACGGTGCCCGGTCGCGCCGTGCTTCTCACGGAGGGCCCGGTTCCCGTCGAAGACCACCTTTCCTTACGTCGAAGTCGGCAACACTCGACTGAACGATCATTCTCCACGCTCATGACGCCTCTTCCCTTCCGGTCTGAAGCTGCACTGGCCGGCAAGTTCGGCCGACCCGCCACGGTCGAGCTAAGGACGACGCCGACGACGACCGTCACCGATGTTGCGCCGTCATACTTCGCGCAACGCCGCCACCAGCCGTAGCCGCGCCGGCTCATCCTCCTGGGGCAACCTCATGGCTCGATCCGTATGGACGCCAGGATTCCCCGCATCTCGGCCACGTCCTCCCGGGGGGAGGCAGGCGACCAGTTCGCCTCAATCACCAGACGGGTGCAGTCGACGTCGAAGATCCAGAACTCCTCGGTGCGACCAGGCTCGGCGTTGTACCCGTAGAACGCTCCGAAAGGAGGGGGTGCGATCCAGCTCTCGAGATTTCCGTCGGTGCATCCGGTGAATTCGGTGTGGTCCCCGCTCCCCTCCACCGGCAACTCGGGCACCGTCAGTTCTAGATGCTTCCCGCTGTAGCCGTAGAGGGTCACGTCCTTCGGGGGCGATGTCAGCTGGAACGGAGCCAGGTCCGCCAGTGCGGTGGCGAGGTCGTCCACGCTCGGCCCGACCGGTGGATCGGCCGGCGAATGGTCGCGGCACCCATGACGCACCAGGTTCGTCACGCTGGTAATGCTCACCGCGACGTGCCCATCATCCGCGAACTTGGCAGCGCCAATCCACTGCGACCATCCCTCGACGGGAACCTCGTACAGCACTAGGAGGGGGGTCGTGGTGTCGAAGTCGGGATCGATGAAGTACGTGCCGGGCTTGAGGGGAGCGAAGTCCCCGAGCTCCATGACGTCTCGGACCGTCGGCGTGGGACTCGGGTCGCCCGACGCCGTCGGAGAAGCGACCGTAGCGTCCGTCGCCTCCGGACCCGGCGCGCATGCCCCCACCGCCAGCAGGACGGCCAACCCGAGAGAACGTCGGGGGGGGGCTTCTTCAACCTGGCTTCTTCCAATGCATCATCGAGGTGCAGAGTACCTCTTCGATACCCCCCTCCCGCCGACGCCAGAGGAGGATCCCGGCGCTCGTGCGACCCGCCTTGTTCACCTTGGGCTTCCGATGGCGCGGCATCCTTCGATGATGACATGCAGGTGTCCAAGTCCGACCGAGCGACCCAGGGAGCGGGGTAAGCGTGATAGGAGTGCCCCGAGAATGAGCGCGACTGCGCGATCGAGAGTGGGCTTCGGGCGCGTCAGTTGTGCCCGACTGCCCACGCGCAAGCCTGTCCATCGCGACGGACAAACCTAGCGATGACTTGGATACCGAACCGATGGAGGCCTCTGAAAGTCAGCCAGTACCTACCTTGCAGATCCGTCCTTCCACCGCCTCCCACGACCGGGCCGCGAGGGTCGTGCACCCACACGGGAACCCGACGCGCACACGCGCTGAACCCGTCGGGTGCTCTCACCCTTCCTACGGCCGAGCGCGCCGGGTAGTTCCCCGGACCCACCCACACGGTCACGCTTCGAGGGTGAGGCGTCCGCGAAGGAGCAAAGGGGCGACCTTCCACGCTCGGGTGGACGGACCGACTCGCCGTCGCACCGGCCACATGCATGACTGATGCGAGACCGATCGCTACGACGACTGCCGTGAGGGTCGCTTTCAGCTTCATCGTGACTGCCCCGACAAGTCAAGCCGTGAGGACCAGCGCAGGTCAAGGCGCCAAACGACTACGAGACGATTACGAGACATGACTGCGCAGCGGCTCAACCAGGTGCAGCCGCGCCGGTTCGTCGTACCGGCTTCTGATCGCGCGAGGAGTGCCATCCACCTGCGGATTCGCCCTGCTCCGGGGGAGAGACTCGAACTCTCAACCTACGGATTAACAGTCCTTGTGCGGGCGTCCACCCTCGTCCAGGGACCTCCGTCTCCGCTACTCGAAGCGAAGCTGCCTTCCGTCGACGGCCAGAGTGGTCCACGAGAGTCCACCCACTTGGCTGTCAGGTCGGCTGTCAGCGCGATCTCGATCGTGATTCCGAACCCGGGGCGCACATTCGCGGCCGAAGCCAAGGAGCAGGAGGTACCTGGGTCTGCGGCCCACACCATCTTGCCTGCCCACGAACATCCACGGAGGAGGTGTCGCAGTTGATGAGTGCGAATGGTTCGAAACCGCGACCTCTTGCGTGTGAAGCTGCGCGCCACTGGCACGCCAACACGACTTGTGCTGCTCTATGCCTCGCATGTCCCTCCGTGTCACTGAGCGCACATTGCTCCGTTCGCTACTCCGTTTGGAGCCCAGTCATTCCTCCTCGGACGATGCCGCTCGACTGTCGCGCAGCCTCTGTGTGAGACGGTTGGGTTGACGACGCAGCAGGTGTGCGCACGAAGGGAGTCAGCCGCATGAGGATGGCGGTGCTGGGGGCCGGCGGTGGAGGGCTAGCGGTCGCCTACGAGTGGGCGAGTGAGGGGCATGAGGTCGCGCTGTACGCACAACATGCCCATGAGCACCATCTGGCGCCGGTTCGCGAGCGCGGCGGGATCCAAGCCGAGGGCAAGCTTGAGGGGTTCGTGTCTATGGCGACGGTCACCACCGACATCGCCGAGGCGCTGGACGGTGTGGACGTGGTCTTCGTCGTCGGCCCCGCCTATGCCACAGAGCCGTTCGGCCGTGACACTCGCGGTCACCTGCGCCCCGGGATGACCGTCGTGGTCTGCCCCAGTTCGTGCGTCGGCAGTCTGGCCTTCAAGCACGCCGCGGGGTTGGACCTCCATGACGAGAGCGTCGTCGTGGGCGAGACCAGCACGCTGCCGTACGCTGCACGCGCATCGATGCACGCCAGTGTGCGGATCTTCCACCGGTTCGACACCGGCTTCTCGGCCGCCGCCGCCCCGCGCAGCAACACACCTCGCCTGCTCGAGGTCCTGCGGCAGGTGTACCGCAACACCGAGGAGGCCGCGGGGATCTTCCAGACCACGCTGCAGAACGGCAACCCGGTCATCCATCCGGCCGTCACCTTGCTCAACGCCGCCCTCATCGAACGCACGGGTGGTGACTTCATGTTCTATGAGGAAGGGGTTACCGAGGCGGTCGGTCGCCTCATGAAGGCGGTCGACGGCGAGCGGCTATCCGTCGCCAGGGCCTTGGGCGTGGACATCCTCGCCGAGCCGGATCTCGGGGTTCGGCAGGGCTACATGAGCGAGTCCAACTACTCCACCGGCTACTCCACCGCACCAGGCTTTCGTGGCATCAAGGCGCAGGACGAGCTTCATCACCGCTACCTGACCGAGGACGTGGGCTACTCGATGGTGTTCCTCACCGACCTGGCTCGTCACCTGTCGGTGCCGACCCCCACCATGGATGCCGTGATCCGCATCGCCTCGATCGTCGCGGGCGAAGACTTCGCCACCGAGCGCGCCCGCACGATGGACAAGATGGGCCTCTCCGCCCTGACGCGAGAACAGCTCGCGGTGTACTGACTGCATGGTAGACAGTGGACCCACGTGGATTCGAACCCCGGACCTCTTGGCTGCCAGGCAGAATCGCTCGTTCATTGAACCAGGCCCTATCGTGCGTCGTGCCTGATCGGGGGCTTTTCGCTCATCTGCGGAGGCCGGCTTGTTCCGGTATCGGGCCGCTGAGTCCGTGGCAACTCTCTGACAAATCCGAGACCTGAGGAGGGCCCATCGGGCGCTCTCTCGGACCAAGGGCCGACGTCTAACCAACGGATCAACAGTCTTTGAGAACAGTACAGGCCAGCCGCCAAGCCATTACATGCAGTCGTGGCCACGCTTCGATCTCAGTCGCACACATCGAGAACGCCCGACCGCGCACAATCCGGGAGGCACCGTATCGATGGATCGATGGCTCGGGCTTCTCCGGCGGGCACGCCACAATCGGCACCTCTTCCTCGCGAAGGTCTGCTCCGTAGTGACGACTCAGGTGACGGACGAGGATCGTCGAACTCGACCACCGAGCCTACCGCTTGAATGGAGGGTTCAATATCTTGGCAATCCCCAGGTTGGTTCTCAGGCAGCTCACAGCCAGGCCTTCCAACATCGCGGCATGAACGAACACGGATCTAGCAGAGTCGTCATCAACCTCGCTCTGGTCGCTGTCCTCGTCGCCATCGGCGTCGGTGCATACGTCGTGACGCGCGGAGAAGGCGAGGAGACCGCACAGGGTCAAACGACGACGGCAACGGTCTCGCGCGGCACGGTCAGCGCGACGGTGTCGGCGTCCGGGACGATCGAGAGCGCCAAGACGGCGGGCGCCAGCTTCACGACGAGCGGAACCGTCACCAAGGTCCCCGTCGAGGTCGGGGATCAGGTCCGCAAAGGAGCGATCCTCGCCACCGTGGATGACGCGAGCGCTCAAGCCGACGTCCAGTCGGCCTCGGCGAACGCGTCCTCCGCCGCCGCCGGCGTCACGTCGGCGCAGGCCGGCGTGTCCTCAGCGCAATCAGGAGTCACTTCCGCTCAGGCGAACCTGGTGGCCGCTCAGGAGAACCTGAAGGCGCTCCGGCAGTCGGGAGATGCGACCGACGCACAGATCGCCGACGCCGAGGCGCAGGTCGCTTCGACACGCTCCGGGCTTGAACAGGCGCAGGCCTCGGTGACCTCGGCGAACGCCCAGGTCGCCCAGGCGCAGGCTTCGTTGTCCTCGGCGAACGCCCAGGTCGTGCAGTCGAGGGATGCCGTGAACCAGACCGTGCTCCGAGCGCCGATCGCCGGGACGGTCGTCCAGGTGAACGGGACCGTGGGGCAGGACTCGAACGCCACGTCCAGCTCGGACACGACGACTTCCGACCCCTCGGGGTTCGTGGTGATCAGCGACATGGATCACCTGCAGGTATCCGCGAACTTCTCGGAGACCGACACCACGAGTCTCCGCGTGGGTCAGCGGGCGACCGTGACCCTGAACGCCCAGCCCGATGTGGAGATCAACGGCAAGGTGATCGCGATCGCTGAAACCTCGACGACGGTGAACCAGGTCGTCAACTACGGCGTGACGATCCGGCTGCATGATGTGCCCAAGAACGTGCGCGTAGGACAGACGGTGGTTGCCCAGGTCGTCACCGGACAGGCGCAGGACGTGCTGCTGGTCCCCTCCGCGGCTGTCACGACCGCTGGAGGGCAGAGCACCGTCACGGTGGTGCAGAACGGCCAGCAGGTCTCGACGCCGGTCGAGGTCGGTCTGGAGGGAGACCAGTTCACCGAGATCACGTCGGGCCTGTCCGAGGGCGACGAGGTCGTGATCGCCACGGCCACCGATACCGGAGGCATCGGCGGGTTCCCCGGCGGCGGGTTCCCCGGCGGAGGCGCGTTGGTCGGCGGACCCGGCGGAGGGGGCCCATGATCCCCGACCAGCATCCACGGGTCGCGGCGACCCGACCGCCGATCATCGAGCTCGTCGATGTCCGCAAAACGTACGGCGAAGGCGAGGCGGCCGTACATGCCGTGCGTGGGGTCACGCTCCGGGTCGAGCCCGGCGAGTACGTCGCCCTGATGGGGGCCTCCGGCTCGGGCAAGTCGACGCTGATGCACATCATCGGGTGCCTCGACGTCACCACGTCGGGGAGCTATCGGCTCGACGGGATCGACGTCGGCAACCTCGACGATACCCAGCTCGCGCTGGTTCGTAACCGCAAGGTCGGGTTCGTCTTCCAAGCGTTCAACCTGCTCCGGCGGATCAGCACCCTGAAGAACGTCGAGCTCCCGCTCGCGTATGCCGGCATGCCCCGAGCGGAACGGCGGCGGCGCGCGATCGCCGCGCTCGAGATCGTGGGTCTGGCGGAGCTCATCGATCGCGTGCCGCAGACGCTGTCCGGAGGGCAGCAGCAACGGGTCGCGATCGCGCGTGCGCTGGTGACGAGCCCTTCGCTGCTCCTCGCCGACGAGCCCACCGGCAACCTGGATAGCGAGTCGACCGAGGAGGTCCTCGACGTGATCGACGGACTCCATGCGCGCGGAAGCACGATCGTCATCGTCACGCACGAGCACGACGTCGCCGAACGGACCCAGCGGATCGTCACGGTCCGCGACGGTCACATCATCGACGATCGCGCCACACACGGCAGCTTGGCGCGGATGGGTGACCGATGAAGGCGGCCGACGTCGTCCGGTTCGCGCTCGGCGGCATCGCCATGAACCGCCTGCGCTCGGTGCTCACCACGCTCGGCATCTTGATCGGCGTCGGCGCGGTCATCCTGCTCGTCGCGGTCGGCAACGGCTCGGCGCAACAGATCCAGCAGAACATCGAATCACTCGGCACGAACACGCTCACCGTGTTCAGCGGCCAGTTCGGCCAGGGGGCGGCCACCGGAGGTCAGGTGCGGAGCCAGAACCAAGACCTCACCGTCGAGGTGGCGAGGGCGCTGGCCGATCAGGACACGGCTCCCCACGTCAAGAGCGTCTCCCCCGAGGTCAGCACGCAGGCGACCGCGACGTACGAGGGAGCGACGCACGACCTCGGCCAGTTGGTCGGGACCTATCCGAGCTATTTCGAGGCGTCGAACAGCCCGATCGACGAGGGGACGTACTTCACGAACGACGATGTTCTGGAGGCCCGCAAGGTCGTGGTGCTCGGGCGATCCGTCGTCGATGACCTCTTCGGCAGCGTCGACCCGATCGGCAAGCAGGTATCGATCGACGGCATCCTGTTCCAGGTCGTCGGCGTGCTCGAGAACAAGGGATCGACCGGCTTCCAGGACGCCAACGACGTGGCGATCGCGCCGCTCTCGACGCTGCAACAGACGCTGACCGGCTACGGCGCCCTTTCCCAGATCCTCGTCCAGGCGACATCGGCTGATGACGTCGATGCCGCCGAGGCCGAGATCACCGCGATCCTCGACAACGAGCTCGACGTCACCAACCCGACGAACTCGCCGTACCAGATCCTCAACCAGTCACAGCTCCTGGAAACGAGCACGGAGACGACCCAGACGTTCACCGTGCTGCTCGGTGTCGTCGCGGGCCTGAGCTTGCTCGTCGGCGGCATCGGCATCACGAACATCATGCTCGTCGCGGTCACCGAGCGGACTCGGGAGATCGGGATACGCAAGGCCGTCGGCGCGGGTCGAGGGGCCATCCTCGGGCAGTTCCTGCTCGAGGCCACGCTCCTCAGCCTGGTGGGGGGACTTCTCGGCGTGGCGGCCGGGCTCATCGGGAGTCGGTTCACGATCGTCGGTGTCCAGCCCGTGATCGCACCCGCATCCATCGTTCTCGCGTTCGGGGTGTCGATCGCGATCGGACTGTTCTTCGGCAGCTACCCGGCGAGCCGAGCGGCGCGTCTCCTACCGGTTGACGCGCTTCGACACGAGTAACGACCTCTCAGGAAGGAGAGACACCATGGGATCAGACAACGATCGGAACATGGACCAAGGTGAACGAACGACGAACGAACCGTCGGCCGAGGAGATCCTCGCCACCGGATCTTCGTCGACGGATCTGGACTCGGCGCTGTCCAAGCCGGCACGTCGAGGCAGCGGGCTGAGCTCGACGATGCTCCTCGTCGCCGGCGTGCTTGCGGCCGCCGTCTTCGTGGGGGGTTTGCTCCTGGGTCGGGCGACGGCACCCGACACCGGGACGGCAGCCTTCCCCGGGGGCGGTACCTTGCCGGGCGGCGGTACCTTCCCCGGCGGTGGCACGGGTCCAGGTGCAGGGAACGCACCGGCTTTCGGAGACGGAGGGTTCACGGCCGGGACGGTGACCCGGATCGACGGAGACACGATCTACGTCGAGTCCGCCGATGGCCAGACGATCGAGGTCCGCACGAACACCGACACCGACGTACAGGTGACGTCCGAGGGATCGGTCGATGACCTCGCCGAAGGCGAGACCGTGGTCGTGCAGGGCGATGCTTCGGACGATGGATCCATCGATGCCACGAGCGTCGTCGAGGGCGGGCTCGGCCTGGGCGGCGGGTTCCCCGGTGCAGCGGGCGGGAACGGGTGACATCGGTCTCCGCATGACCAGCAGCGGCAGCTGAGGTCTCGTCGTCACATCCAGCTTCTCCCTTCGCATCGTCGGCCTTGACGCGAAGGGGGAAGAGTGGGCCGGGCGGCCGTACCGCGCTGATGCCGGGCAGAGGCCGAGACCAACGATCCATCGACGCCAACTCCATCGCGGAAGGATCTCGGCATCCCTCGTAGAGTCGGCCTTGGGCGGCGCCGGATCGGAGGTTTGACTCCGATCCGGTCCTGGCTCATAGGGTGCGGCTCACGAACCGAACTTCGCATCCCGAACACAACTCATGACGAGGGGTGGGTCATGGCGTCGGACGAACGCTTGGCGGCAGGGATCGGTCGGATAACAAGCGCGCTTCACGCGCTCATCATGGAGATGGACCTGTCACAGGATGAGTGGATGAACGTCCTCGGGTTCCTCACGGAGGTCGGGAAGGCTGACGAGTTCATCCTCCTGTCGGATGTGCTTGGCCTATCGGTCTTCGTGGACGAGCATGCCAACCCGAACGACGAGATGGCGACAGCCAGCAACGTACAGGGTCCCTTCTACCTTCCAGACGCACCGGTCCTCGATCCGCCGTATCGCCTGGCTGAAGACGATGAGCCCGGCGAGCCACTCCTCTTCGCCGGGCGGGTCACCGATGCGGTGACCGGAGAGGCGATCGGAGGGGCCCTGCTGGAGGTGTGGCAGGCTGACGATTCCGCTCTCTACGACGTCCAGATGCCGGGTGCCGGGCCGCACCTGCGGGGGCGTTTTGCCGCCGATGACGAAGGGTTGTTCGATCTCCGGACGATCGTGCCGCCTCCGTACGAGATCCCGAAGGACGGTCCGGTGGGACGGCTCCTCGAAGCGATCGGCCGGCACGCGTGGCGTCCGGCCCACCTGCATCTCAAGGTGGGGCACGACGGCTATCGGCAGCTCACGACCATGGTCTACTTCGATGGCGACCCCTGGCTGGACTCAGACACCATCGGCTCGGTCAAGGCATCGCTCGTCGTCCCCTTGCAGCGGGTTCCCGCGAGCGAGCGGTGGGACCGGCCTCACGCGCTGTGCTCGTTCGACGTGAAGCTGCGACCACTCAACTAGCCGCCGTCCACCCCCTCGTCGCGAACGACCGACTCCGACCTGACCTTCTCGATGTCCTGTTGGTACTTGAGGAGCGTTGGCAAGGTCTCTTCCGTCAGGTGCGCGTCCATCTGCTCACCGCCGAGGAGGACGAGTGTGCGCGCCCAGTCGAGCGTCTCCGACACCGACGGCGGCTTCTTCAGGTCGAGCGTCCGTATCGAGCGGACCACGCGAGCGATCTGCTCCGCGAACGCCTCGTCGATGCCCGGCACACGCGCCAAGATGATGTCCCGCTCCCGCTGCACGCTCGGGTAGTCCATAGGCAGGAACAGGCACCGGCGTTTCAACGCCTCGGAAAGTTCGCGGGTGTTGTTCGACGTCAGGACGACGAACGGTATCTCGACCGCCTGGATCGTACCGAGCTCGGGGATCGACACCTGCCAGTCCGATAGCACCTCGAGCAAGAGCGCTTCGGTTTCGACCTCGAGTCGGTCGATCTCGTCGATCAGCAGCACCACGGCCTCGGTGGAGCGGATCGCGGCCAGCAGTGGCCGGGGGAGCAGGAAGTCTTCGGTGAAGATGTCCTGCTCCACCTGGTGCCAGTCGCGTTCGCCCGCGTCCGTCTGGATCCGCAGGAGCTGCTTCTTGTAGTTCCACTCGTAGATCGCCTTCGCCTCGTCCAGACCCTCGTAGCACTGCAGCCGGATCAGGGAGCGGCCCGTGGCCTCGGCGAGCGCCTTCGCGAGCTCCGTCTTGCCGACCCCGGCCGGGCCCTCGCAGAGGACGGGCTTGGAGAGACGGTCGGCGACATAGACCGTGACGGCCGCTTGCTGGTCGGCCAGGTACCCGACGGCGGCGAGCGCCTCGGCAACCTCGGCGGGCTTCTCGAACGGCATCACGGGCTGCTGCTCCTCTCTCCGGCGGTCGGAGCCGTGTCCACGGTACGCACCCGGATCTCCACCGGGAAGAATCGCAGGTCCCACCGGTCCAGGACGAGGCCCCACAGGCCTTTCGGCGCCTTCACCATCACGAGCACCGCGACCGCCCCGAGGATGATGAGGTACGTCGGACCGAGATCGGCGAGGTACTGCTGGAGTGAGAAGTAGATCAGCGTGCCGACGATCGGACCCGTGATCGTGCCGATCCCGCCGATGACGACGGCGAAGATCATGAACGCGCTCCAGTTCACGCTGAACGTCGCGACGGGTTGGAGCCGGAGCAGGTTCGCGTAGATCACGGCGCCGATCAGGCCGCACGCGGCCGACGCCAACACGTAGACCTGCACCTTGGCCCGTTGCACGTTGATGCCGAGCGTGGGCGCGGCGTCCTCATGGTCGCGGACGGCCCGCAGGGCCAATCCGAGACGGGTGCGGATCAACGCGTAGACCCCGAGGACCGACGCGACGGCGACCCCTAACGCGATCCAGTACGTGACGTACAGACGCGTGGTCGGGTCGATGCCGATCGCCGACGTGATCGTCGCCCCCGAACCGCCGCCAAGCGACTGCGTGTTCGCGATGAGCAGCAGGTACACCTCGGCGACCACCCACGTCCCGATCGAGAAGTAGCCGCCGCGCAGCCGGAACACGAGCGCGGCCGTCGGGATCGCCAGGACGCCCGCGACGATCGCGGCCAGGAAGATCGAGAGGAAGAAGTTCGCGCCGAGATGATCGGCGAACACCAACAGGCTGTAGGCGCCGATACCGATGTACGCCTGCTGGCCGATCGAGACGAGCCCGGCGAACCCGGCGAGCAGGTTCCACATCTCGGCCAACGCCAGCAGGTAGAAGAACTGCAGGAGCGTCCGCAGCGCGCCGTCGACGAAGAACACGGGCGCGAGCGCGAGCACCAAAACGACGACGGCTCCGGCCGCCGATCCCCATCGGCTCGCGGCGGTGCTGTGGCGAACCGAGATCGACCGGCTCACGTCGCGCTCCCTTGCCGCGCGAACAGTCCGGTCGGCCGGACGGCCAGCACTGCGAGGAACACTAGGTGCCCGGTGAGCTGGAACCAGCTCGGCGACACGTGTGCCCCGAGCGTCTGCGACACGCCGAGGATCACACCGCCCACCAACGTGCCCCAGAGCGAGCCGAGACCGCCGATGATCACGGCCTCGAACGCGAAGATCAAGAGCACGGACCCGTCGAGCGGGCTGAACGTGGTGCGGACGCCGACGAAGACGCCGGCGATTCCCGCGATCGCGAGCGCGATGCCCATCGCGATCGCGTAGACGTGCCGGTCGTTGATCGCCATGAGTTGCGCCGCTTCGTGGTCGTCTGAGGTCGCGCGCATGGCCCGGCCGAACATCGTCCTGTCGAAGAAGAGCTGCAGCCCCGCCAGGATCGTTACGGCCACGAGGAAGATCGTGAGTGGGAGCCATCCGATCGAAAGCCCTCCCGCGATGTGGATGCTCGTGTTCTCGACGCTGCCCGCGTCGAGCCCTCGCGAATCGGCCGAGAAGACCTTGAGGAGCGTGTTCTCCACGATCACGGCGATCCCGAACGACACGAGCAGCGGGGCGAGCACGCCGCCGCTGAACGTCAGGTTGATGAGCCATCGTTGCAGGACGTATCCGAGCCCGAACATCAACGGGATGACGACGGGCAGCGTGAGGAGCGGGCTGAGGTCCGTGTGTTGGGTGACGACGAGCGCAGCAAACGCCGCGAGCAACGTCAGGACGCCGTGGGCCAGGTTCACCACTCGCATTACGCCGAAGATGAGGGACAGGCCGGTCGCGAACAACGCGTAGAGCCCTCCCAACAGGACCCCTTGGACGATGGCGTTCACCCACTCCATCGTCTAGACCCCGAAGTAGGCGGCGCGGATCGCGTCCCTGCTCAGCTCGGTCGCTTTCCCCTGTAACGAGATCCGGCCTTCCAGGAAGCAGTACGCGCGATCGGCGATCCGGAGCGCCTGGCTCACGTCCTGCTCGACGATCACGAGCGTGGTCCCGGCCGCTGCTATCGCCGGCACGGCCTCGTAGAGACCTTTCACGACGATGGGCGCGAGCCCGAGTGAGATCTCATCCATCAAGAGCAGGCGCGGGTTGGCCATCAGCGCCCTGCCGATCGCGAGCGTCTGCTGTTCGCCGCCGGACAGGACGCGCGGACGCTCGCGAGCGCGTCAAAGCGGGAAGAGTTCGTAGACGCGCCAGCCACGCGGACCACCGGTCGACGGATCCCCCACCTACGTCGTTGAGACCGCGATCGGATAGGCGTATCGGAGCAACAGCGGCCATGTCGTCGTGGTGACCACGCGACGGTCACGTGCCCGCATCAGCCTCTTCCACTCGTCGTCCGAACGAAGCTCGACGATGCCTTCCTGGAACCGATCTGGGTTCCCCGAGACGGAGTGCGTCATCCTTATCCGCGCCCGATGTGGTTCGACGAGAGGGAGCTCAGCCGAGCGTTCGCCCACGAGCTCGATGGCTTGTCGCAGCGCGTGATCGGGATCCCGTATTCCATTCGGCCACCTGTTCGAGGACGACCTGGACGGACTCGCGGAAGCCCTCGACGGACCTTCTCGCGGACCTTCTGCGGACTCGTTCGGGCGGGTCGTCATCGATGATCTCGAGAGACCCTTTCTGGAAGTCGTCCAAACCCGCGAACTTCGTGACGTACTCAGCCACTCCATCGCCTCCTGCGCCAACCGCCGAACCCCGACCGCCGCGTCGCGCGATGCCCTTGCGTTCGACATCCGAACTCTTGTACGGTCGTGCCGGATTCTGTCCCGGAGGGCATAGCGATGTCAACTGAGGTCCGCGAACGCGACAGCGAGTTCGTGCAATCGCTCGAGCGTGGGCTCGCCGTGATCCGAGCGTTCAAACGGGAGCGGCCGCAGATGACGCTCTCGGAGGTCGCCGAACTCACTGGCCTGACCCGCGCCGCGGCCCGGCGATTCTTGATCACGCTCCGCGAACTGGGTTACGTGGAAAGCGACGGCCGCTTGTTCTCGCTCGGGCCGCTGGTACTCGAGCTTGGCTACTCGTACCTCTCGTCCCTCCCGGTATGGGAGGTCGCTCGTCCACACATGGAGCGGTTGGCAGATACTGTTCGTGAGACCACTTCGGCTTCGGTCCTTGACGGCGCGGACATCGTGTTCGTGGCCCGCGTCGGGAGCGATCGCATCATGAGCATGAACCTGGGGATCGGGTCACGGCTCCCCGCCTGGGCAACGGCGATGGGTCGCGTGCTGCTAGCGAACCTGCCGGACGAGCGCCTGGACGACTACTTCAAGATCGCTCGGCTCGAACCCCTCAGCGAGCGGACGGTGACGGACGAAACCGAACTGCGCCGGATCATCGCCCAGACCCGCGCCGACGGATGGACGCTGGTCGATCAGGAGGTCGAAGAGGGCGTGCGGTCGATCGCCGTTCCGATTCGGTCCCCGCGCGGACGCACCGAGGCGGCGCTCACCGTCTGCTCCCACGCATTCCGGGTGAGCACCAAGCGCATCATGGAGGAGTTCCTGCCGTTGGTTCGGGAAACGTCTGAGCGGATCACGACGGACCTGGCCCTTAACTAGGCGCGGCCGCCCCAGCCATCGGGTGGATCAGGAGACTTGGATCGCGGCGAGCCAGGCGTCAAGACGTCGACCGTTCCGATGGCAATCGAGGTCAGCTGCGCCAAGACATCCGGCATATCCGGTGCGTTCGGCACGACGCATCGCAGGTCCGTTACGCCGACGTGAGCAAGCTCAATCACGCGTTCTTGGCACTGCTCAAGCGTCCCGAACACGCCGACTTGCCGAGGATCGCCGACGCGCCTCAATCGATCATCCGTATCCGCCCGCGCGCTGGCCTCGGCGGTAGTACGCCCGATCGACACCGGGACGACGATAGCGATACCGATCGAGTCGACATCGCGACCGTTCCGGCCGCAGGCATCATGGACTTGATCAACGAGGTGGGCCGCGCCCCGGGATCAGATGGCGGAAGCACAGGTAGGCGGCGACGCGGGCCGTACGTCGAACGCGACGGGGGTGTCACCTGCGATCGCGACCCTTGGCCCGCTCACCAAGCCACGCACGATCGCGGCATATCCTTCCGCGCGTTTCCAGGAGGCGACCTCATCGGGATAGTCCAGACCGAGTCCGAGGTGCTCCGCCTCGTGAGAGCCGGCCGTGAGCGAGAGCTCGAGACGACCGCCGAGTGCCTCGTCGAGCGTCCGGGCCATCGCCGCGAGCACGGCCGGCGGTCGGAACGCCGGGTCCAAGATCGCGCCCATCTGTGCATGGTGCACGTCCCGCGACACCACAGACAGGACCGTCCACGCTTCCTTGGGCAACGCGTCGGCGGCTCCGGATTCGGACGCGAGTCGATCCTGAAGCCAGAGAGCGTCGATGCCCGACGCGTCACACATCCGCGCAGTCTCGGAAAGGCGCACCCACCCATCACGTGTGTCCAGGATGAGGCCGAGCCGCACGAGGCGGCCAGGAGGTGGGACTGTCGGTCGGAAGTCCATCTGCGATAGCCTCGTTCGGATCGCAAACGTCTGTTCGGTGACCGGGGAGGATATCGGCACGAGGATGACGGAGCAACCACGATGCAGATGACCACCGAGGAGCAGCCCCCAGGCTCGATCGCCACGGGTTTGATCCGGTTCGCCCACCGGCTGCGCGACGCGGGTGTCCCGGTCTCCATGGTGGAAACGCTCGACTGCGCGAACGCGCTGCGGCACATCGATGTCCTCGACAGGGCAGTCATGAAGGCCACACTCGCGACGACGATGGTGAAGCGCGCTGAGCATCGGGCAGCGTTCGATGCGCTCTTCGAAGCGTGGTTCGCGGTGCGCCACGACGCGGTCGGTGCCGAAACCACCCTGGATCGACAAACCGACCCTGCCGGCGGTGATATCGGGGCCGATGAAGTCGACGTCGATACGGGGCCGTCAACCGAGTTCCTTGAAGTGCTGCTCGAAGCGCTTCGATCGGGTGATGACAGCGTGCTCGACGTTCTGGCGAAGAACGCGGTCAGTTTGTTCGGTGGGATGGCGGGTGAGGTCTCATCGTCGGAGCGCTACTACCTGTACCGGGTGATGCGCCAGCTCGAGCTCGCCGAATTGATGCGTCGCGTCATGAATCTTGAACGAAGCGAAACGGACGATCTCTCGCGGCTCGACGAGCGATTGTTGCGCGACGAACACCTGCAACGCATGGAAGCGTTCCGCGAACTGATCGCCCAGGAGATCCGACGCCAGCTCGTCGAGCGGCGCCAAGAAGGGAAAGACCCGATACAAGGGTTAGGGGAGCTCCCGATCGAGGACGTCGACTTCTTGGGCGCGTCCCCAACGGAGCTACGGCGGATGCGAGAGGCCATCCGTCCCTTGGCCCAGAAGCTGGCCGCGCGGATAGCGCGTCGCCGACGTTACCGCCGCCGCGGACGCCTCGACGTTCGACGAACGATGAGACGCTCGCTCTCCGCCGGTGGAGTGCCACTCGATCCGGCCTTTCGTCACCCCCGTGCGTCCAAACCGGAGCTCTACCTTCTCTGCGACATCTCGGGGTCAGTGTCGGAGTTCGCTCGATTCACGATGTCGCTCCTGCATGCCATGAGCGCGGAGTTCTCGCGGATCCGGCTCTTCGCGTTCGTCGACGGCATCGATGAGGTGACGGAGCTCATGGATCGAAGCGGTCACGAGCTGGCGCCGCGGAACCTCCTCTACGGAACGAAAGTGATCATCGGCGACGGGCACAGCGACTACGGCAGCGTGTTTCAACGGTTCTGGCATGTCTACGGCTACGCGGACCTCGACCCACGTGCCACGGTGATCATCACGGGTGACGCGCGCAACAACTACCGCGACCCCGGACTCGACGCGTTCAGGTCGATCACGGAACGCGTCCGCAAGGTCTACTGGCTGAATCCGGAGCCCCGTCAGGACTGGGACACAACGGATTCCATCATGAAGGTGTATGAGGATCGATGCGCCGCGGTGTTCGAAACCCGGAACCTCGGGCAATTGGCCGATCTCGTGGGGCACATCGTTTGAATCCGGGTCGGTGGCGGCGCGCGTCTCCGCCGCTCCCGCCGGTCAATGGTGGTCTCGATGCATGTCCCGAATGATCGACGCGTGTGAACGCGATAGACAGGAGGTACGGACATGGCTGACCCTGCGAACCCGAACATCAGGCTCATCGACGGCATCGAAGCTCCAGCATCGGGCGACTGGGTCTTCGATCCGGCACACACGAACCTCATGTTCGTGGCCCGCTACGCGATGCTGACGAAGGTACGAGGTCGCTTCAACACGTTCGACGGGGTCATCCACGTGGCCGAGCAGCCCCAGGATTCCTCGGTCGAAGTCAGGATCGACGCGTCGAGCATCTCGACGGACAACGAGCAGCGGGACGCGCATCTGCGTTCTGGAGACTTCCTCGACCTGGAGAACGAACCCGACATCACCTTCCGCTCGACAAAGACCGAACGGGCCAAGGGGAACAGGTTTCGTCTCACCGGCGACCTATCCATCCGGGGCGTGACGAAGGAAGTGTCTCTCGATGTCGACTACGCCGGTGTGGCTGTCGGCATCGACGGCAAGACCCGGGTCGCGTTCGCTGGCACGCTCGAGATCGATAGGGACGACTACAACGTCAGCTGGAATATGGCGCTCGAGACCGGCGGGGTCCTCGTCGGAAAGCACGTACAGCTCGAAGTCGAGGTCCAGGCCGTCCCGAAGGAATAGGAGCAACCTTCTCCACGAACACGAGCAGAGCCGCCCGAAGCGACCAGACACGTTGACTGCTTGCCTGAACAGCAAGCGGTCAGTCGGGCGTCGAGCCGCGCGACGCGTAGACTGAACCTCGTAAGCATCTGGAGCGGTCCGGTCTGACGGTCGGACCCGGCAACCTGGGTGGACACCCAAGGTGCCTCCCGCCTTCTTGAGCGGGGATGCGGCCACGAAGGTGGCAACCAAGTGTCCGGCGTGCGCCCTCGCCGGATCCAAGACTGGCGGGTTACGGCCGCATCGTGGTTGGCGGATCTGAACATCCATCCCGACACCGCGAGACGGGTGACCCGCCACAGTCAAAACAGCACGATCCTCGAGTACTACACCAAGACCTCTTCGGAACCGCGTCGGGCCGCGATCGAGGCTCTCGACGAGCTGTTCAACGGGTGATGGCTGTCAGAAGGGCTGTCAGGTTCAGAGCCACGAAGAGCGGGAACTCACCGTCAGCCCTCTGACCTGCGGAGATGGGAGCTCCGGGGGAGAGACTCGAACTCTCAACCTACGGATTAACAGTCCGCCGCTCTGCCGATTGAGCTACCCCGGATCGAAGCGTTCGCGAGTCTACCAGTGGGCCCTCGCCTGCTGGCTCAGGCGGGCGCGTCACGCGGGACGCAGCTGAGCGTGTCCAGCAGCCGGGAGGGGTACGCGGCCATGAACGCGCGGTCGTCGAGGCCCTCCTCGGGCACCGGCCACGTGGGCGATCCCACGTCGCGGAACGTGACCTCCATCAGGAACGCCGACACGTCGTTCAAGGTGTAGCCCTGCTCCTCCAGCTCATCGCGATCGATGAACATCTCGGTCGGCTGCGTGTACTGCACCACACGCACGTCGTCGCCGTCTCGGTCGAACGCGGCCTGCACCAGGTCGGCCGTCCCGGTCGGCGAGATCACGTATGCGCCGCTTACCTCGGGATCGGGCGTATGACCGTGGTCGGCGGTGACCGCCATCACCCACTCGCCCTCTCCCAGCGTGGCGTTCAGGATCTCGACCAGCTCCCGTAGTCCCTCGTCGGTAGCGCGCAACGCGTCTCGCATCTCGGGGCTGTTCATCGAGTCGCGGTGACCGATCTCGTCCGTCAGCTTGTAGTTGACGTACAGCAGGTCGGGCACGCCGTCGGCACCGAACCCCTCGTGCCGGATGACCGCTTCCACCAGATCGTTCTGGTAGGGGATCCGCGCTGGCGTCATGAACCCACCGAGCGTGTCGGCCCCTTCGAGGTCGTGGCCGAGCCACGCACCGTCCAGCTTGCCGTCGCTCCGATCCACCGGCGGGAAGTAGGTCGAGATCCGCGGCAGGCGGTTCACGTACGCAGGGAAGTCGTAGTACGGCGCCACGTTTCCGGTCAAGCGCCACCGGACGCCCTCCGCGCCCAGGGTCGCGGCACCCTCCACCTCGCGCGTCACGGCCAGGTCCCGATCGCCGCCGGTCATCCACGACCCGTGACCGAGCATCCCCAGGTGGATCGCGACGGTCGCGATCGCGCCGACGAGGGGCTGGTTCCCACGCGCTTGGTCGTACACGTCGCCGATCGTGGGCAGGATCAGCGAGCCGGGTCCCCTCGACCACGGTGTGGTCAGGTTGGCGCCGATCCGGAAGTGGTGGGCCACCACTCCGTGGTTATGGGAGAAGGCGCCCGTGCCGATCGTCGCGTGGATCTGCGCCGTGCTCGGCGGCGACGAGCCCACCTCCGCGTGCTCGTACCACGCGCCTTGGTCGATCAACGACCCCAGGTACGGCCACGCGTTGGGCCAGGCGCTCAGGACGTCGCGGCCCGCACCATCCCAGACCACCGTCACGATGAGCTTCGGTGGACCGGCCGCGGGCACGAGCGCGTCGCGCAGCGCGTGTCCGTCGGGCGCGGCGAATGGGAACCCGATCAGCGCGCCCGTCGTGGGCGCCATGTCGGCAAGCGTCACGCGCCGGTCGATCTGGCCCGCCGCACGGATGTGACCCGGCCCGTACCACAGCAGCGGCACGCGTGAGATGTAGTCCCAAGGCCCGGAGTGCGGCAGACCACCATGCCCCACGAAGTTGGGCTCCTGCGGCAGCAGCTGGATGTCGCCGGAGCGATCGCGACGGTCCCCTCGCCACGTCCGCTGGAGGAACAGCTTCGGGATGGCGCACAGCGCCCGGTTGATCGCGCTCTCCGGCACCGAGCCCGGCGCAGGCGCAGAGACACCCGAGCCGGTGTTACCGCTTGCGTCCTCACCGGGGTTGGACGGCGTCGTCGTGCAGGCCGCGAGGAAGATGAGCGCGACCACCATCAGAACGAGGAGACGTCGACGGGTTCCCATCGAGAGTGGCGGAGCCTACCAGCCGTCAGATCGATGACTGGGCGGCGCAACCAGGCCGACAAGGGTAGGCTGGCCCGCGTTCACCTGGGAAGGAGATCGGATGAAGTTCCGCAACCTGCTCCTGATCGCCATCGGGATCTTCGTTGGCTACAAGCTGGCCACCAAGATGCGCGAGGACGACCCGAACGTCGTCAGCGGCCCGCGTCGCGAGCCGAGCCGCACCGCGCGCACCGTGTCCGCGCAGGCTCAGCGCTTGGCCGACCAGGCCACCACGAAGAGCCTCGAGATGATCAAGCGCGCCAGAGGTTCGCTGCGTGACCGGATGGGCGACTACGAGAGCGACGACGCCGTCTGGAACTAGTACTGGTCTGAAGTGGACTACTCGAGGTAGTCGCGGAGCTTCTGCGACCGGCTCGGGTGGCGGAGCTTCGACAGCGTCTTCGATTCGATCTGGCGGATACGCTCGCGGGTGACGCCGAACTCGCGGCCCACCTCCTCCAGCGTGCGCGGGTGGCCGTCGACCAATCCGAAGCGCAGCTGGATCACCTTCTTCTCGCGCTCGCTGAGTGTGTGCAGCACCGACTCGAGTTGTTCCTGGAGCAGGATGAACGACGCCGCGTCGACCGGCACGACGGCGTCCGAGTCCTCGATGAAGTCGCCGAGGTGTGAGTCCTCCTCCTCGCCGATCGGCGTCTCCAATGAGACGGGCTCCTGCGACACCTTCTGGATCTCGCGCACCTTGTCGGCGCCGATCCCCATGACCTTGCCGATCTCGTCGGGCGTTGGCTCGCGTCCGAGGTCCTGGAGCAGCTGCCGCTGCACACGCACCAGCTTGTTGATCGTCTCGACCATGTGCACGGGGATGCGGATCGTACGCGCCTGGTCGGCGATCGCGCGCGTGATGGCCTGGCGGATCCACCACGTTGCGTACGTGGAGAACTTGAAGCCCTTCGAGTGGTCGAACTTCTCGACCGCGCGGATCAGGCCGAGGTTGCCCTCCTGGATCAGATCCAGGAACAACATGCCGCGACCCACGTATCGCTTGGCTATCGAGACCACGAGCCGTAGGTTCGCCTCGATGAGCTTCTTCTTCGCGAGCTGACCGTCACGCTCGACGCGCTTCAGCCAGGCCGCCATCTCTTCGTCGGTCTTGGGCCGGTAGGACTTCGCGATCTTCTCGCGGCCGATCCCCTCGACCTTGCCGAACGCGGTCAGCTGATGGTCGCGGATCTCCCAGACCTTCTCGACCACGTGCTTCAGACGCTTAGGGTCGGGCTTCTCCTCATCCTCGATCGTCTGCTGGAGCGCGGTGGAGAACTCCCCCGCCTCGATCCGGCGAGCCAGGTCCACCTCTTGCGCCGCGTTCAGCAGCGGAACCTTGCCGATCTCCTTCAGGTACATCCGGACCGGGTCGTTGGTCGGCGCCTTCAACAGGTCGACCTCGATGCGGACGTTCGTCGCCGGATCGGAATCCTCGCCCGGAACCTCGATGACCTCGATCGATTCGGCCGACAGGTGCTCCTGGATCTGGGTCAGGAACTCCTCGACCTGCTCGGGGGTGAAGTCGTCGACGGGAACCGCTTCCAGCAGGTCCTCCGACGTGACGAACCCACGCTCCCGCCCTTTGGCGGTGATGGATTCCTTGACCTCATCCAGACTCATCGGCGATTCGTCGCGAACGGCCTCAGCCAATGGGTCTCCTCAGCGAACGATGCATCGGTGGCACGAGTGTACGAAACGTGATGGCGCCGTGACCTCTGTGCAGGTAGCGCCCTCAGTCGACCCCGGGATCGCCATGGCGGAGGCGCCGGAGCGCACCGTCCACGGAGACGAGCTCGCGGAAGAGATCGTCGTACTCAGGGTCCGTCGTGGGGTTCAGCTTCTGCAGACGCATCCGCATCGCATCGCTCCGCCCCTTCAGCAGGAACTCCTGCAGTCGCGCCCATACGCTGTGCGCGTACTCCGGGTCGAGCTCCCCGTCGAGCTCTTCGACAGCGAGCGCGGAGACCGCGGAGGCCAGCTTCGGATCGTCTCCCGCCGCGATCTCAGCGACATCGCCGTTCGCGGCGACGATCGCCTCGAACATCCTCTTGTGCGATGGGTTGCGGAAATGGTCGGGTTCGAGCTGGCCGACGTACGCGCGATAGAACCCGTCATCTCGTGCCAGGAGCTTCAACATCTCGCGCTCGACCTTGTCCTGTGCCGAGACGCGCTTCATCGTCTTCGCGATCTCTTGCGGATGCCCACTTAGGCGGCGCTCGAGCGCCTGGATCACGCTCGACTCCGAGACGCCGGCAAGGTCGGCGAGCAGGTGCCCGTATTCGCTGCGGCGCACCGGATCCGTGAGTCCCTCCAGGATGGCCAACGCATCGGCGACCGCCGCCGATTGGCCCTCGACCGTCGAGAGATCATGTCGGGCGACCGTTCGACGCACCATGTATTCGACGAGCGGGCGCGCGCGCTTGGCGGCCTCGCGCACGGCATCGGCACCGTGCTTCGCCACGAAGTCCGCCGGGTCCAGGCCTTGAGGCATGATCATCACGACCGCCTGCACGGGGAACGTCTCCTGGAACTGGTACGCGCGCTCGGCAGCGCGCGCGCCCGCTTCATCTGAGTCGAACGCGAGCACCGCGCGTTGCGCGAACCGGCTGAGCAACCGGAAGTGTCCCTCCCCCAACGCGGTGCCACAGGTCGCGACCGCGTTCTCGATCCCCGCCTGTACCAGACCGATCACGTCGGTATAGCCCTCGACGACGAACACCTCGCTCGTGCGCGAGATCGCCCCGCGAGCTGCGGCAAGGTTGAACAGCACCTCGTTCTTCTTGTAGATCGGCGTCTCCGCCGTGTTCAGATACTTGGCCTGCTCGGACGCGCGCGGATCGGTCGGCAGGATGCGCGCTCCGAAGCCGATGCCCCGGCCCTGCAGATCGTGGATCGGGAAGGTGATCCTGCCACGGAAGCGGTCGCGGACGACAGTACCGTCGTCACCGCGCGTGGCGAGACCGGCCTCGAGCAGGATCTCCGGCGAGAACTCCCTGCTCATGCGCCTGAGGAGGAAGTCCGGGTGCGTGGGCGCGTACCCGATCCCGAAGCGCTCGACCGATCCCGGACTGATGCCGCGGCCCGAGACGTACGCGCGTGCCTCCTCGGCCTCGTGCCCGTCGGCGAGCATCTTCGCGAACAGACGCGCGGCCTCCTCGTTCGCTTTGATCAGGGACGTGCGACGGGCGGCCGCGCGACGCTCCTCTGGTGAGTCGCCCTCGTAGCGCAGGGTGATCCCGGATTGCTGGGCGAGGCGTTCGACGGCCTCGGTGAATGACAGGTGCTCGAGCTCCCGGAGGAAGCCGATCGCGTCGCCGCCTTGGCCGCACCCGTGGCAGTAGTACAGCTGCTTCCCGGGCGAGACGCTGAACGACGGGGTCTTCTCCTGGTGGAACGGGCAGAGCCCGGTCATGTTGTCCCCACCGGCCTTCTTGAGCGTGAGGTACTGCCCGACGAGCTTGACCAGGTCGGTCCGCTCGCGGACCGCCTCGACATCTTCCTGCCTGATCCTGCCGGCCACTCCGCCCGCCCTATCGCTCGAAGAGCCACCCCTGGGGAAGGAAGAGCCGCTCGTAGGTCCGGAGGGCGTACCGGTCCGTCATGCCGGCGATGAAGTCGGCGACACGGGTCGGGAGGTCCCCCGGGGAGCGATGGTACTCGGACGGCATCTCCTCCGGGTGCTCCAGGTAGTAGGCGAACAGATCGCGGATGAGCTTCACGGCCTTCTCGTTCTGTTCGCGGGCGCCCTCCCGCAGGTAGACCTGGTCGAACATGAAGTCGCGCAGGGCGTCGAGGGCGGTGAAGACCGGCGCGGAGAGCCGGATCTCGGGCTGATCCTCGCTCTGGACGACGAGGTCGGTGACGAGCGTGTTGATGCGTTCGCCATGCGAGCGACCGAGCACGTCGAGCGCCGCGCCCGGAAGTTCCTCTTCCCTCAGCACGCCCGCGCGGACGGCATCATCCACATCGTGGTTGATATAAGCGACCCGATCGGCGAATCGAACGATCTGCGCTTCCAAGGTCGCAGGCGGCGGCATGGACCACGGGTGATGCACGATCCCATCGCGCACCTCCCACGAGAGGTTCAAGCCCTCGCCCTCGTTCTCCAAGAAGTCCACGACACGCAAGCTCTGCTCGCTATGTCGGAACGGTCGACCGAGGAACGGCGTCAGCGCTTGCTCGCCTAGATGGCCGAACGGGGTGTGACCGAGGTCGTGGCCCAGGGCGATCGCCTCGGTGAGGTCTTCGTTCAGACGGAGCGCTCGGGCGACGGTGCGCGCGATCTGGCTCACGTCGAGCGTGTGGGTCAGGCGCACCCGGTAGTGATCGCCCTCGGGCGCGAGGAACACCTGGGTCTTGTGCTTCAGTCGCCGGAACGCCTTCGCGTGGACGATGCGGTCGCGGTCACGCTGGAAGACCGTGCGGATCGGATCCTGCGGCTCCTCACGCTCCCGCCCCTTCGACTCCGCAGCGAGGGTCGCACGCGGCGACAGCATGTCGCGCTCGACCTGCTCGGTGCGCTCACGGGGGTTGGGAGTCGTCACGAAGTCATGCTACCGGCGAGGAAGGACAGGCCGGGAGGCGCCCTCGGCCGTATACCCGTCGGAACAAGGAGGTGTTCGGATGGAACGGATGAGCACACGGATGGCGGCGGCGGCGCTGGCGATCGGCCTGCTGGGAGCGGCGTGCGGGAGCAGCGGGAGCGCCGGCGGTGGTGCATACGGAGGTGGAGGAGGCGCCTCTTCGGGCTCGAGCGGCTCGGCCGGCGGAGCGAGCGTCCTCACCCTCGCGCAGGCCAACTTCCAGTTCACGCCCGCAAACATCACCGTCAACCAGGGCGACACGATCACCGTGAGCGACACGAACCCCAGCACGCCGCATACGTTCACGATCGACGGCACAGATATCGACGTCTCGAACAACGCGCAGCAGTCCCAAGACGTCATGATCGACCTGAAGCCAGGCACGTACACCTTCTACTGCAGGTTCCACAAAGCGCAGGGGATGCAGGGAACCCTCGTCGTCAAGTGATCGGGCATGTCAACGCCCGAACACGCGGTAGTAGAAGTACGCAAGCGTCTCGCGCGCATACCCAGTGAAGCGGGTGTCCTCGCTCTTGGCCGCAGAGGTCCAGGTGGCCGAAGCGTAGCCCTCGATGCCCAGATCGGCCGCCATCTGCTTGATCCGGGCATTGTGCCAAGGATCCGAGACCAGGAACGCGCTCCGCCAGTCGTGCTCTTGCATGTAGCTCGTCGCTCCCACCAAACTCTCGTACGTGGTGCGGCCGACCGGCTCGGCGATGGCGGCGTCGGCCGGCACACCGTTCGATACCAGGTAGTCCCTCCCCGCCTGGGCCTCGGTCGTGATGTCACCGGGCGCCTTGGAGCCGACGACCATCACGCGGTCCGCACGACCCTGCCGATACAACAGCAGCGCATGGTCGAGGCGCCCCTGGAACACCGGAGATGGCGTTCCGCCGTACTGTGCCGCGCCCAACACGATGATCACGTCCGCCCGTGTGACGTGGCTGGCGTCGTCGGCATGCGCGGCGCGCCAGACGATGATCGCGCTCGCGCCGATCAGGAGCACGAAGGCGAGGAGCACGAGTGCGAGCACGCCGAAGACCGGATGCCGACGGAAGAGGTTCACCGCTCCAGGCTAGCAATGGCCCCGTGAGGACTGGGAGTCAATCCAGGCACATCGTGCGGACCTGGCCCTCGAAGATCGTCGGAAGACCTGTTCTCGCCACAAGCTGGTCGAGCTCCTCCTTCGTAGGGGCGACCACTCCGAGGAGGTAGCTGTCGGGCTCGAACGAGGCGGGCAGCCCATCGAAGCACGCCGCCGGTGAGGCGACGATCGATCCGTCGACGATGGCCCTCACCGCTGCGGTGTCATCGTTCAGACGAGCGACAACCTTCTCGGTCCTCAACACGCCGAGCCACTCCGTCACCGAGGCCGAGCCACCATCGCCCGACGTCGCGGTGGGCGACGTCAGATCGATCGTATCGGCGCTCCGCGAGCAGGCCGCCAGGGCGACGGCGGTCGCTGCGATCGCGAACGCCGTCGCCCCGGCCCTCCTCATACCGACACCACCCAGCTCCAGCCCTGGTATTCGGGCAGACGCGAACGGAGATCGGTGAGCGCCGCGAACGGGTCGTCCCCTTCGGGGACGAGCATCACTGCCGCCCAGACACCGGGCCGAACGATGTTCGGTGCGACCGCGCTGTCGACAACCTCGACGATCGATGCCTCGCCGAACGCCGCATTGATACCAGCCGCTGCCTGGGTTGCCGCCTCCAAAGTCGGGAAGTCTCCGACGAGGATCCCAGCGAGATACCCGTCGGTCGGCAAGGGCGTCACGGTGGGTGAGGCCGTTGGGGTTGGCGTCGCAGACGGAACGGGGCTCGCCGTCGCGGTCGGCGTTGGGCTTGACGTCACCGTCGGGGTGGATGTCGAAGACGGAACAGGTGACGACGTGGGCGTCGCCGTGACGGTCGGAGTCGCGGTCGACATCGGTCGAGCCGGGGTCCGATCAGGATCGTCGACCGAGCGAGGATCCACCGTGACCGCGCCGCACCCGAGGTCGACCAGCGACGTGGCCGACGTCTCCTCGTAGAGCCTCCACTCTCCGCTCGACTGGTCGAAGATGTTCCACACCCGCTCGTCCGCCGAGGATGCCGGCCAAGTACATCTCCCGTGGCAGGTCTCGAACCTCGATCGTCCGGCGGTCCGCCGTGAGCCGAAACAGCGAGAACGACGGCATCCCGGTGCGCGAACCGACGCCACTGACCCGGACGAACTCGACCGATCCGTCGGATCGAGCGATCGGGGTTCTGACCCCGACCCATCGATCACCACGCGCTTGGAAGGATGTGAGTCGGTGCCAACGACGTGCGGCGATGTCGTAACGCCAGAGGTTGTCGACCCCTTCGTCCTCGCTCCGAGTGACCCCCGCCTCCGGCTCGGCCACGACGGCGACGATCGCGTCCGTGCCGACGAATACCGGTGAGAACACATCCAGAGCGCCCGTGGGTGGGGCGATGTCGTACGAGGCCGCGCCCGCCGACCACACGCGCAGGCGCGAACCGAGCGACCAGACGAGGCGACCGTCCGCCGACCACGACGGATGAGCAGCCTCGCCTGGCTGCTCGAGCCGGATCGTCCGGGCAGGGGTCACGACGACCACCTGGTCCGCTCCCCGACGATCCAGGACGAACGCCGTCCCCTTCCCCGGACGCGCGCCGACATGACGGATCACGCCCGATCCCGCGAACGACGTATCGACGAGACGCCGGTGATCGGGCGCGACATCGACCAGCGTCCCTCCCCCGACCACGGCGGGAAGCCCCAGGCCTAGGGACACCGCGGTCGAGGCACCCAGCGAACCCCGCGTATCGCCGCACGACGTGACGCCCGACGCGTGGCCGAGCCCCACCCCGGATAGTGCTCCGATCACGCTCGCGGCAAGCGCGAGCGAAACGAGCGATCCTCGATGACCCATGGATCCCCTCCTCAATAGCCCGTGACGTACTGGAAGTGCATGGGGTCCGGGATGGTGCTGAAGTTCAAGCCCCAATAGAAGTTGTGGCCCGGATAAGCGCCCTTCCACAGGTTGGGGAGGTACCGCCGGTAGTTCACGCCGTTGGAGCCGACGCCGTTCCAGGTCGTGGCCCCGCGCGGGTTCCGTTGCCAG
This sequence comes from uncultured Actinomycetes bacterium, assembly GCA_963695975.1. Taxonomy (GTDB): domain Bacteria; phylum Actinomycetota; class UBA4738; order UBA4738; family HRBIN12; genus JBBQVZ01. The sequence continues at coordinate 416,116 of CAVOIB010000010.1, forward strand.
TTGATGTCGATCGCCGCGCCGAACGCGTGGACCGACCAGCTGGTCGTGCCTTCGATGGTCCGGCAGTTGTATCCGCCGATCCCCGGGTACAACGCGCCTTCTTTGCCATCGGCGCTGATGTGGTTGCGGATGTTCCAGCTCACGTCGCGGTCGATGTACGGGTGGTAGTAGACGTACCCGACAACTCCGGGGGTCGATACCGATGGCCACGACGATCGCGCTGCGTTCGCCGACGCGTTGCACGGCTGTCCGAACTTCGCGACCAGCCCGTTGTAGCCGTTCGGACGGGGAGGGATCCCGGCCGAAGAATGATCGTGCGTCCACCTGGGCGGTGGGGGCACGGATCGCGCCGCGATCGGAGCGGTGACCGATGCCGACCCAACCGTCACGGCTAGGACCAGGAGGATCCGTCGGGCCTGATCGACCCGCGAGCGAGGTTCGTGTCCCGAACCCATGACCACCTCCGCAGACTCCTCGGGGGAGGTGGGAGGAAAGGCGAATCTATGCCGGAGGGCCCGGCGACCGCATCGCCGGTCGAGGGGAGGCATCGGCTCGGCTCGGTGGATTCCGAGTGACCGGCGTCACGTCGGGCCTCGTAGGCCGCCCGAACCGAGCTACTTCGAGGCGGACTCCACCTCGCCGATCGCGGCCTGCGCCGCAGCAAGCCGAGCCGTCTCCACACGGAAGGGGGAGCAGCTCACGTAGTCCAGCCCGACCTGATGGCAGAACACCACGCTTGCAGGATCGCCGCCGTGCTCGCCGCAGATGCCCAGGTGCAACGACGGGTTGGCCGCCTTGCCCTCCTCGCACGCGATCTGCATGAGCCGGCCCACGCCCGGGATGTCCACGGTGACGAACGGGTTCGCGGGCACCAGCTTGCGCTCCTCATACATCCCGACGAACTTACCGATGTCGTCACGGCTGAAGCCGAACGCCGTCTGCGTGAGGTCGTTCGTGCCGAACGAGAAGAAGTCTGCGCTCTCGGCGATCTCGCCGGCGGTCACTGCCGCTCGAGGCAGCTCGATCATCGTGCCGAACTCCAGGTGCCCTAGGTCCACGCCCTCGCGCTCGAGAACCTCCTGGGCGACGGGCTCCAACTCGGCCCGCATCTGTTGCAGCTCGGGGGCGGTGGCGACCAGCGGGATCATGATCTCGACCCGGGGATCGCCACCTTCCTTCTTGACGCGTGCCGCAGCCTCGCATATCGCTCGGACCTGCATCGCGTACAAGCCGGGCTTCACGATGCCCAGCCGCACGCCGCGCAGGCCGAGCATCGGGTTCATCTCGTGGAGCTCGTTCACCTTCTTCAAGATCCGCTTGTGCTCCGCGACGTCCTCGCCCCGCGACTCGCCCAGCGCGACCTCGACGGCGAGATCCACTTGGTTCGGCAGGAACTCGTGCAGCGGCGGGTCGAGCAGCCGAACCGTCACTGGCAGCCCGCTCATCGCGCGGAAGATCCCGACGAAGTCCTCACGCTGCAAGGGCATCAGCACGTCGTACGCGGCCTGCTCTTCTTCCTCGGTCTCTGCGAAGATCATCTGCCGGACCGCCTCGACACGCTCCTCCCCCAGGAACATGTGCTCTGTTCGGCACAAGCCGATGCCCTCCGCGCCGCGCTCGCGCGCGTTCGTCGACTGGTCCGGCGTGTCGGCGTTCGCGCGCACCCGGAGGCGCCTGCGCGCGTCGGCGTGGGCCATCAGCGCCTCGAACGCCTGCCAGATCTTCTGCTCGCGCGCGGTGTCGTCACCCGAGCGCGCCAGCTCCAGGACCGACTCCTCCATGGGCAGCTCGCCCACGAACACGTTGCCGGTGAAACCATCGATCGTGATGACGTCGCCCTCGGCGACCCTCGTGCCGTTCGCGGAGAACGTCTTGGACTCCGGGTCGAGCTTGATCGTGTCGGCGCCGCAGACGGCAGGGATGCCCTCGCCTCGAGCGACGACGGCAGCGTGCGAGTTGGTCCCGCCGGCGGACGTCAGGATCCCCCGCGACGCGATCATCCCGTGGTAGTCGTCGGGCGTCGTCTCGCGCCGCACGAGGATCACGGCCTCGCCGCGGCTCCCCCACTCCTGCGCCTCGTCGGCGGTGAAGACGACCTTGCCTGTGGCCGCACCGGGCGAGGCGTTCAGCCCTTTCGCGATCGGCAGCGCCCCATCGGGACGGACGCGGCGTTTGAACAGTTCCTCCAGCCGGTTCGCGTCCACGCGGAGCAGCGCCTCATCGGGCGTGATCAGGGCCTCGTTCAGCATGTCGTAGGCCATCGCCCATTCGCCGAACGCGGTGCGCTTGCCGATCCTGGTCTGCAGCAGCCAGAACTTCCCCTGCTCGATCGTGAACTCGATGTCGCACATGTCGCGGTAGTGGCCCTCGAGCGTGTCCATCGCCTCGCGGAGCGCCGCGTACGACCCCGGGTCCAGACGCTCCAACTCGGCGAGCGGCAGCGTGTTGCGGATGCCCGCCACCACGTCCTCGCCCTGCGCGTTGGGCAGGTAGTCGCCGTAGGGGACCTTCTCACCGGTGGACGGGTCGCGCGTGAACGCCACACCGGTGCCTGAGTCGTCGCCGCGGTTACCGAACACCATCGCGACGATGTTCACAGCGGTGCCGAGGTCGTCGCTGATCTTGTTCTGCCGGCGGTAGTCGATAGCGCGCTTGCCGTTCCACGACGAGAACACGGCGTCGATCGACAGGCGCAGCTGGTCCTTGGGGTCCTGCGGGAACGGCTCGCCAGTGTGCTCCTGGTAGATCGCGCGGAAGCGTTGGATCAACGCGGCCAGGTCGTCGGCATCGAGATCAGTGTCCTGCGTGCCGGACCCCTTGCGCTCCTTCGCCTCATCGAGCGCGTGCTCGAACGCGTCGGCGGGCACGTCCATCACGATCTTGCCGAACATCTGGATGAACCGGCGGTAAGCGTCGCGCGCGAACCGGACGTCGCCTCCCGTCTGCGCAGCGAGGCCGTTCACGGAGACGTCGTTCAGCCCCAGGTTGAGAACGGTGTCCATCATGCCGGGCATCGAGAACTTGGCACCGGAACGCACGGAGACGAGCAGTGGGTCATCGGGGTCGCCCAGGGTCTTGCCCATCACCTCCTGGAGATGGACGAGATGCCGACCTGCCTCCTGCAGCATCTCCGTCGGGGCTCCGTTGTTCGCCAGGAAGTTCAAGCAGGCCTCGGTCGTGATCGTGAACCCCGGTGGAACGGGAAGCCCCATGTTCGTCATCTCGGCGAGGTTGGCTCCCTTCCCGCCGAGGAGGTCCTTCATGTCCTTGTTGCCTTCGGAGAAGTCGTAGACGTACTTGGTCACCCATGCCTCCGGACTGCTGACTCGGCTACGGAGCCGCCAGTCTACGGCGCACGACGTGTCGCTCGATGCTGCGAAGGTCAAACCTGGCTTGACAGCCTCTCGAGCGTCGCGGCGTCGCTCCCGAGCAACACGTCCACCTGGGTCCCGACCGGATCACGAACGATCGCCGACCCATCGCCGACCCATGTCCGCATCGCGTCCGCGAACTCCTGTGCGTCATCGGTCGTGTCCCACACGGTCCGCAGGACGATCGCGGTCTTCGAGCCGTTCGCCCATGCCCGGTAGATCCCGCCGTCCCAACCGGTCGAGGCGCTGTCGGCCTGCGACTGGCCGAGGCGGAGCTGGAGCAGCTGTTGCAGCCAGAGCTCGCCCACCACCATCACGTCGAGATCCTGCCAACCGGCCCCGAGCGCCGGTCCGAGGTCAGGGACGTCGAGGGGCTGCGGCGTGTCGTTCGGCCATCGCTCCGGGTGGATGATCTGCTCGGTCGACACCGGAAACGAGGTCAGTGCGCGGTTCACCCGGGCGGTGCCTCCCTGCTCGTCGAGGCGCTGGATGAACGCGAGGCCGGCCGTGTACGGCCAGAGCTCCTGGTTCACGATGAACGGCGGTACCCCGTCGAGCGAGCCGCCGCTTCCGCTGCTTCCGCCGCTCACGTTCTGCGGGAACCTCGTGATCACCTGCGTCGCGAAGAACTGCGCGCTCCCCTCGACGGCGCCGAGTGCCGCCGTGAACGCTTCGTCCTGGCAGTGCGCGACGAGCGGGTCCAGCCGAGACAGCCCGAAATGCTGGTCGTCGATCGCGTGCGTCAACTCGTGCGCCAGGATGAACCGCTCGTTCAGGCTGAGCTCCTGATCTCCGATGTAGACGAGCTTCTTGTTCGCCGGGTTGTAGAAGCCCACGATCTGCCCGGTCTGGAACCGCAGCAGCGCGTCGCGGATGCTCGTCCCCGGCGGGATGACGCCGATCGTGGCCCAGGCCTGCGAGCGACGCGCCAATTGGTCCGGCGGCTCGGTCTTGTCGAAGCTCTTGGTGATCCGGCGGTCCATCTGTGCCTGCGTGATCGGCTGGGCGTCGACGCGCGACGTGTACTTCAGCTCACGCACCGACTCCACCTGTCGCTCGACCGTGGCGATCGCCGGCGGCGTCGGCCCCTCGGGCGCCACGCCTGAGTCGCCGCCCCCCTTCGGCCCTTGGCAGAGCCGTTGCATCGCTTCGGCCGCCGAGCCACGCCCCGTCGGCACCGGCGACGGTGATGGATCCGGCGAACGCGGTCCGCCCCTGTCCGAGCCGAGCGTGATCGTGCACGCGGTCATCGCGAGCGCGAGCACGAGCCCGATGGCGGCGACCCGGCGCGGGACCATCATCGGCGCCGCGGGACCAACAACCCCACCACGGCCATCACGATCGCGGCAACCGAGAGCGCCGACGACACCCAGAGCAAACGGGTCGACTCGAGCAACCCCTTCGCCGAGGCGACGAGCGCCACGCCCGCGCAGAGCATCAGCACGAACGCAACCACGTACAAGGCGAGCGAGCCGCGCGCGCGGGGCGGATCTGGGACCGTCACAGACGCTCCCGCAGGTACCCCACCACGTTGTCGATCGCGAGCCGCTCCTGCGCCATCGAGTCGCGTTCGCGCACCGTCACCTGCCGGTCCTCGAGCGAATCGAAGTCCACCGTCACGCAGAACGGGGTCCCGACCTCGTCCTGCCGCCGGTAGCGCCGCCCGATCGCGCCGGCGTCGTCGTACTGACTCATCCACTCGGCCTTCACCAGATCGAACACGCCGCGAGCCTCGGGAGCCAGCTTCTCGTTGCGAGACAACGGCAGCACCGCCACCTTCGTCGGCGCCAGATCTCGGTGCAGCTTCAGCACCGTGCGCTTCTCGGTGTCGCCCTTCGACGTCGGCGCCTCGTCCACCGTGTACGCGTCGACCAGGAATGCGAGCAGCGTGCGGTCCACGCCGGCGGCGGGCTCCACCACGTAGGGCAGGTACCGCTCCTCCTTATCCTGGTCGAAGTACGTGAGGTCCTGACCGCTCGCCTCCTGATGCGCCTTCAGGTCGAAGTCGGTTCGGTTCGCGATGCCCTCGAGCTCCGACCAGCCGAACGGGAACTCGTACTCCACGTCCGTCGCGGCCTTGGCATAGTGTGCCAGCTCGTCCGGATCGTGCGACCGCAGGCGGAGCTTCTCCTTCGACATGCCGAGGTCCAGGTACCACTGGAACCGCTGCTCGACCCAGTACGTGAACCACTCGTCGTCCGTACCGGGCTCCACGAAGTACTCCATCTCCATCTGTTCGAACTCGCGCGTCCGGAAGATGAAGTTCCCCGGCGTGATCTCGTTGCGGAACGACTTGCCGATCTGCGCGATCCCGAACGGGAGTTTCTTGCGCGCCACCGTCTGCACCTGCGGGAAATCGACGAACATCCCCTGCGCGGTCTCGGGGCGCAGATAGGTGACCGCGGCGTCGTCCTCCACAGGGCCCATGTGCGTCTCGAACATCAGGTTGAACTGCTTCGGCTCGGTGAACACCGAGCCGCCGCAGTTCGGGCAGACCGGCGGATCGCCGAGGTGGTCGGCGCGGAACCGCCGATGGCAGGTCTCGCATTCGATCAACGGATCGTGGAACCCCTCGACGTGGCCGGAGGCCTCCCAGACCTTTGGCGACATGATGATGGCCGCTTCCAGGCCTACGATCTCATCGCGCAGCTGCACCATCGATCGCCACCACGCGTTGCGGATGTTGCGGCGGAGCTCCACCCCGAGCGGACCGTAGTCCCACGACGAGCGCAGTCCGCCGTAGATCTCGGACGATTGGAACGCGATCCCCCGGCGCTTCGCGAGGGAGGTGACGGCCTCCATGAGGTCGGTCATGTGCGGTGACTCCTCTCCCGGCCGCTGGCGGCGACCGCTGGCGTGGCGCCCATCGTACCGGCGAGGGGTCGTGAAGGACCGCTCTTCACACAACCTCCATAGCGTCAAGCGCGCGACCTCAGGGTCCGATATCTGAGATGGAAGGGAGCCTTGGCATGCGCACGTGTCCGAACTGCGGAGCCCGAGTGGCCGACGACTTGGAGTGGTGCAACCAGTGCTATGCGGCCCTCACGCGCGTCCCCGAGCCGGTGGCAGTCGAGCCTCCACCCGCCGACGATCGCCCCTTGTGGGTCCGGTCCGGCACGGCCGCCCCACGCCTCGAGACCCACACGGAGTTCTCAAGGTGGCGCGGCGGCGCGACCAGCTTCGGTCCCATCGGTCGGATCCTGTTGACGGTCGGCGTCTTCCTGATGCTCGCGATCGGTTACCCGCTCCTGCGAGGTCTGATCTTCTCGCTCGCGGGCATGGACGTTCCCGGAGCTGGATTCATGATCATGTACGCGTTCGTGGCGATCCCCTCGGGCATCTATCTGCTCAGCCGCGTCTGGAAGCGCGAACGGATCGCGTGACCGTCACTCTTCGCCCGGAACGTTTCCGAACCGGCGCGATCGCTTCTGGAAGTCGCGGATCGCCTCGTACAAGTGTTCCCGGTCGAAGTCAGGCCAGAACACGGGCGTGAACCAGAGCTCGGCGTAGGCCGCCTCCCACAGCAGGAAGTTCGAGATCCGCTGCTCGCCGCTCGTGCGGATCAGCAGATCCGGGTCGGGCATGTCCGGGTAGTAGAGGCGTTCGTGGATCGAGTCGAGCGAGATCTTCTCGGTGCGGAGTGTCCCGGCGTCATGGTCGCGCACGATCTGCTTCACCGCGTCGATGATCTCAGCGCGCCCGCCGTAGTTGAACGCGATCGTGAGCGTCATGCCCGTGTTGTCATGCGTCAGCTCCTCGGCGGCGACGATCTCCTTCATCACCGAGCGCGGCACGCGCCAGTCGCGCCGGCCGGTGAATCGGATCCGCACGTTCAGCTCGTGGAACCGGTCGCGCCGCTTGCGCAGAAGCTTCCTGTTGAAGTTCATCAGGTAAAGGACCTCGGGCGCGGGACGGCGCCAGTTCTCGGTAGAGAACGCGAAAACCGTGAGCCACTTCAGACCGACCTCGACACCTCCCTCGACCGTGTCGGCGAGCGCCTCCTCCCCCGCCGCGTGGCCGTCGGTGCGCTGCAGCCCACGCTGCGTGGCCCACCGACCGTTGCCGTCCATCACGATCGCCACGTGGGCGGGCACGCGCTCCGGATCGATGTCGGGAAGGAAGCTGCTCACGTGGCCGTCCTCGCCATCATCGGGAGCGACTTCATCCGGCGCTCCAGATGGTATTCGGCGAACCCGTAGAGCAATCCCCGCGATTCCTTGCGGACGCGAGGCTCGGGCGTGGGGGTTGCGCCGGCCTCGGCCAAGTCGATGACCGCGAGTCCTCGAAGGTAGCTGAGCGCGTCGCGTGATACCGGCACCACACCGCCCTCGGCGCAGTTCGCGCAGATAGCGCCGCCCATCCCCGCCGAGAACAGTTGGGGGTCGGCCGCACCGCACACGGCACAACCCGTGAGGCTGGGATGGAACCCTGAGAGCGACATCAGCTTCAACATGAACGACTCCGCGACGGCGACGGGATCGGCCGGTCCCGTCTCCAACGCTCGCAACCCGGCGAGCAGGAGCAGCACCAGCCGAACGTTCCTCTCATGTTCCTCGGCCACTTTGTCGACCGCCTCAAGCATCGTTTCGCCGGCGGCGAACAGGGCGAGGTCCTCGCGGAGCGCCATGTGGGGGGCGATGATCTCGGCCTGCGTGATCGTGTCCAGCTGACCACGGCCGTGATAGAGCATCAGCGATACATGGGTGAAGGGTTCCAGGCGTGCCCCGAAGCGACTGGTGGTCTTGCGGATACCCTTCGCCACCGCCCGGATCTTGCCCGTCCCCTGGGTCATCACGGTGACGATCTTGTCGGCCTCGCCGAGCTTCATCGATCGCAAGACGACACCCTGTTCCTTGTAGGCGGGCATGTGGCGAATGGTACTTGCCGCCATATGACGGAGCCCCGGTTCGGCTTGTGACGTTTCCGTTGCAGTGGCTCCTTGCCCTGGGAACGGTGACGGGAAACACGGTCACGCCGTGGCGATAGGCACCGACTCGGACGGGACGTGGCGCTAGCGTCGCCCCAAGGTTTCGGGACGAAGGAGGGAGTGGGGACGATGGCGACGCAAGAGATGCAGATCTCCCAGACCACGACCGGTTCCCCTGTCGTGCGACGGACCACCGTGATCCTCGCGATCGCCGCGGCGCTGACGGTCGGAGCCGTGATCGGTCGCGAGTCCGCGACGACGTCGGATGGGGGAACGACGGTTCGGCCCGCAGCGCCGATCGCACTATCAGGGTGGGAGACGGCGGACGCCGCCGCGCGCGCGGCGAGGTACGAAGTCGTGACGGCTCCGAGCGTCCCGATCTCGCTGAACGGGTGGGAGACGGCGGACGCCGCCGCGCGCGCGGCGAGGTACGAAGCGGTGAGCGCCCGTCCTAAGAGCTAGACCCGAGGAGCCGCCGGATCGCTTCGCGATCCGGCGGCGTTCGACGTTCGCGTGCCCCTTAGGCGCCGATCGGGTGCCAGACGGTCTTAAACTCCATCAGCGCGGTGATCTCGTACGGGCTCTGGGCCGACGCGGCGAACGGGTCGCCCGCGGGAGCCCGATGGATCCGCTTCACGTTCTCGGCCGCCAGCGTCTCCACCTCCTTGACGAGGTCGTCGGGCACACCGGTCACGTCGAGCGCGTTCACGTCCATATGGCCCGCGAGCCATGGGATCAACTCGCGGACCTGGCCTGTCAGGAGGTTCACGACCCCGCCGGGGACGTCCGAGGTCGCCAGCACCTCCGCGAGCGAGACAGCGGGCAAAGGCGCGTGCTCGGACGCGATCGCGACGACAGTGTTCCCGGAGACGATCGCGGGCGCCAGCCGCGACACTAAGCCAAGGAGCGGCTGATCCTCCGGTGCCACCAGGCCGACGACACCGGTCGGCTCCGGGAGCGTGAAGTTGAAGTACGGCCCCGCGACCGGGTTCGTAGCGCCGAGCGCCTGGTGGATCTTGTCGCACCATCCCGCGTACCAGACCCAACGATCGATCGCGGCCTCGACACCGCGCTCCGCATCGGCAGCGCCACCGTCGGCGAGTTCATCGACGAACTGCGCCCGCCGGCCCTCCATCAGTTCCGCGACGCGGTACAGGACCTGTCCGCGGTTGTACGCGGTCAGTCCCCCCCACCCCGGCTGCGCCGAGCGCGCCGCGACCACGGCGTCGCGAACGTCCTTCCGAGAGGCGCGCGCCGCCCACGCGAGCGGCCGGCCGTCCCGAGCGAACACCTCGTAGGACCGGCCCGACTCACTGCGCGGGAACTTCCCCCCGATGAAGAGCTTCGCCGTGCGCCTGATCGGGACCCGCTCAGTCACGCGCCATCACCGTTCATGTCGAGGTACGGCTCGAGGCCGTGCAACCCACCCTCGCGCCCGAACCCGCTCTCCTTGTAGCCGCCGAACGGCGACGAGGGGTCGAACTTGTTGAACGTGTTGGCCCAGACGACGCCGGCGCGCAGGCGCTCGGCCATCCACAGGATGCGCGACCCTTTCTCGGTCCAGACGCCGGCCGAAAGACCGTACGGGGTGTTGTTCGCCTTCTCGATGGCCTCCTCCGGCGTACGGAACGTCAGGATCGAGAGCACCGGACCGAAGATCTCCTCGCGCGCGATGCGGTGTGACTGCGACACGCCGGTGAACAACGTCGGGCGGAACCAGAAGCCGCGTTCGGGCAGAACGCAGTCGGGCTGGAACATCTCGGCGCCTTCCTCGACACCGGACGCGACCAGTTCTTCGATCTTCTGAAGCTGCGCCCGCGAGTTGATCGCGCCGACATCCGTGTTCTTGTCGAGCGGATCGCCGACGCGGAGCGTCTGCAACCGCTCCTTGAGCTTCTCGATCAGCACGTCGAACACCGGCTCCTGCACCAGGAGACGCGATCCCGCACAACAGACATGACCCTGGTTGAAGAAGATGCCGTTCACCACACCCTCTACCGCCTGATCGAGCGGAGCGTCCTCGAATACGATGTTCGCCGCCTTCCCGCCGAGCTCGAGCGTCAGGCGCTTGCGGCCGCCCGCGATGGCGCGGCGGATGATCTTCCCGACCTCGGTGGAACCGGTGAACGCCACCTTGTCCACCGGCGCCTCGACGAGAGCGGCGCCGGTCTCACCCGCTCCCGTCACGATGTTCACCACACCCGGTGGCAGCTCGGCTTCTTGGATCACCTGTGCGAGCAGCATCGCGGTGAGCGGCGTGGTCTCGGCCGGCTTCAGGACCGCGGTGTTCCCGGTCGCGAGGGCCGGCGCGAGCTTCCACGCCGCCATGAGCATCGGGAAGTTCCAGGGGATGATCTGGCCCGCGACGCCGATCGAGGAGGGGTTCCGCCCAGGGAACGCGTACTCGAGCTTGTCCGCCCACCCCGCGTAGTAGAAGAAGTGGGCCGCCGCGAGCGGCAGGTCGATGTCGCGCGACTCCTTGATCGGCTTGCCGCCGTTCATCGTTTCCAATACCGCGAACTCGCGCGCACGCTCCTGCAGCTGACGTGCGATCCGGTAGAGGTACTTCGCGCGCTCCGAACCGGGAAGCGATCGCCATCGCTGATCGTACGCGTCGCGCGCCGCGTCCACCGCGAGCCCGACGTCCTCCGACCCGGCCTCCGCCACCTCGGCGAGCGGTTCCTCCGTTGCGGGATCGATCGTCGTGAACCAGCGTCCCGACTTCGGCTCGACGAACTCGCCGTTGACGAACAGGCCGTACCGGTCCTCCAGCCGAACGATGTCGGTCGATTCGGGCGCGGGCGCGTACCGCCAGTCGGTGGTGCGCTCGATCGCGTCGGTCATCGCACGCCTCGTCAGTCGATCGTGAAGTAGTCGCGGCCCTGGTAGCGGCCTGTGCGTTCCTTGTCGATCTGCATGATCACGTCGTTCAGGAGCGTCGACGCGCCGATCCGGAACCTGTCGGGCTTCATCCACGCCCCGCCCAGCGTCTCGTGCAGAAGCGTTAGGTACTGGATCGCGTTCTTCGACGTGCGGACACCGCCGGCGACCTTGATCCCGACCTCGACGCCGGTCTGCCGGTGGAAGTCGCGGGCGGCCTCCATCATGCAGAGCGCCGATGGCAAGGTCGCGCCGGTTCCGATCTTGCCCGTCGAGGTCTTGATGAAGTCGGCGCCGGCCGCCATCGCGAGGACCGACCCTTGGCGGATCCGGTCGTAGCTGCCGAGCTCGCCGGCTTCCAGGATCACCTTCAGGTGCGCAGCGCCGGCCGCCTCACGGGCGGCGACGATCTCCTCGTACGCTTGCGCGTACCTGCCGCCCAGGAACAGGGAACGGTTCAGCACGATGTCCACCTCATCCGCGCCCAACTCGACCACCTCCGCGATCTCGCGGAGCCGTGCGTCGAGAGGTCCGAGCCCCGCGGGGAAGGCGCCCGCGACGCTCGCGACGTGGACGCCGGTCCCCCGGAGCTGCTCGGCGGCGACCGGGACGAGCTGCGGGTACAGGCACACGGCGGCGACCGACGGGATCGATGCGTCGAGCGGATCCGGACGGACCGCCTTCGCGCACATCGCGACGATCTTCCCGGCCGTGTCCGTTCCCTCGAGCGTGGTCAGGTCAATGCAACGGATCGTCAGGTCGAGCGCCCAGAGCTTCGAGGATTTCTTGATCGAACGCTTCGCGAGCGACGCCGCCCGCTCCTCGAGCCCGACCGCGTCGACGGCGACGGTCCGAGCGATCAGGCGTTGTGCCTCGGCGCCGCCGGAGAGCACGGGCCGGTGGTCGCTCGGCCGGATCGAGGCGGCTTGGGACATAGCCTGCATCGTAGCCCAGGCGGTTCCCACATCGCCCGGTCGGGGGCTATGCTCTTGCACCCGGACAGGAGGCCTCATGCGCAGGGTGGTGCTCACACTCATCGCCGTCACGGCGCTGCTGGCTGCATCCTGCAGCAGCGGCGGCGGGGACTCGTCGGGCGGGGGATCGTCGGGCTCCGGCTCGGGATGTACGGCCGACAACGCGACGGACTTCACGGGTCAGAGTTCGTTCACGATCGTGATCAAGGACATGAAGTACGACCCCGCCTGTTTCAGCATGAAGAATGGTTCGACGATGACGCTCGACAACCAGGACAGCGTGACCCACACGTTCACCGTGATCAATACGGGCGTCGACGTGCTGATCGAGGGCGGTCAGTCCAAGACGCAAGCCAACGTGAGCATGGCGCCGGCCACCTATCAGGTCCATTGCACGATCCATCCCCAGATCACGGGGACGGTCATCGTGACGCAGTAGTCGCGGCTACAAGCCCAGACGGTCCATCGCCTTCGCGTCCCGCTGCCATTCCTTCACTACCTTGACCCGAAGGTCCAGGAACACCCGGGTCCCGAGCAGCGGTTCCATCTCCTTGCGTGCGGTGGTTCCGATCGCCTTCAGGGTCTCTCCACCCTTGCCGATCACGATCCCCTTCTGGGAGTCGCGCTCGACGACGAGCGTGGCGTGCACGTGCGTGAGGTTCCCTTCGCGCTCGATCTCCTCTACCACGACGGCGATCGAATGGGGCACCTCCTGGCGCGTGACGTGCAGGGCTTGCTCGCGGACGAGCTCCGCCAGGGTGATCTCGAGCGGCTGGTCCGTGTCCTCGTCCACTGGGTAGAGCGCTGGACCCTCCGGGATGTGCGCGAGGATCAGGTCGCGGAGCACCCCGACGCCCTTCCCGTCGCGCGCGGAGATCGGCACGATCTCGTCGAACGGCCCGATCGCGCCGACCGCCGCGAGCTGAGGCACCATGTCATGATGCCGCACCCTGTCCACCTTGTTGACCGCACAGACCTTGAGGCCGGCGACCGGTGCGACCTGGCGCTCGTAAACGTAGGCATCACCTCGGCCGACACCGGCGTCCGCGTCGACGACCAGGATCACCGCGTCCACACCCTCCACGGCATCCCGTACCAGGTTGTTGAGGCGCGTGCCCAGCAAGGTCTTCGGCTTGTGGAATCCGGGGGTGTCGGTGAACACGACCTGCGCCTCCTCACTGGTGAGGATGGCGCGGATATGCCGACGCGTGGTCTGCGGCTTGTCCGACACGATCGCGACCTTGCGTCCCACGAGCGCGTTCACCAGCGTTGACTTGCCGACGTTCGGTCGGCCGACGACGGCGACGATCCCCGAGCGGAAGGCGGTCATCGATCGGGATCGAGCGAGAACGCGGCGGGCAGGAGGGCCCCGATCGTCCACTCGCTGCGCCGGCCGTCGACGTGCTGCGAGACCACCGGGACGTCGGAGCCGGCGAACTCCGACAGCACCTGTCGACAGGCTCCACACGGGGAGGCCGGCGGGCCTTCGCCTCCGGCGACGACCGCGACGGCGTCGATCCGGCGCTCGCCGGCCGCGACCATGGCGGCCACGGCACTCCGTTCGGCGCAGATCGACACGCCGTAGGACGCGTTCTCGAAGTTCGCGCCGATGAACGTGCGACCTCCGGCCGTGAGCGCGGCGCCGACCAGGAACCGGCTGTAAGGCGCGTAGGCGTGCTCGCGGACGTGTCTCGCGGCCTCGAGCAACGCCTCCATGTCCGGGATCTCAGCCACCGACCGTCTCCTCCTCGTCCCGGGTGCCCGGGTCGGGTCCGCTCTCGGGCGCCGGAGAGATCAGGACCTTCGAGATGCGCCGGCCTTGAATCTCCTCCGCGCGGAACCGCAGCCCCTGGAACGTGACCTCCTCGCCCTGGCGCGGGATCTTGCCGAACAGGTCGAGCACGAGCCCCGCGATCGTGTCCCACTCCTCGTCGGGTAGCTCCACGTCGAGGAGGTCGTTGATGTCGTCCACGGAAGCACCGCCCGACACGCGGTAAACACCCTCCCCCACCTTCTCCGGCTCCTCTTCGTCCTGGTCGTACTCGTCGGTGATCTCCCCGACGAGCTCCTCCAAGAGATCCTCGAGCGACACGAGCCCCGACACCGAACCGTACTCGTCGGTGACGAGCGCCAGGTGGAACTTCTCGCGCTGCATCTCTCGCAGGAGATCGGCGACCTTCTTCGATTCGGGGACGTAGCGCGCTTCACGGACGATCTCTGCGAGCCCCATGTCCTGCTTGCCCTGGTGCAGGGCCTTCAACACATCCTTGGCGAACACGATCCCGACCACATCGTCCAGGTCGCCGTCGGCGTCGTATACGGGGATCCGCGACGTGCCGTGCTCCACAACGACGGCCTGGACGTCACGGAGCGTCTTGTCGTCCTCGATCGCTATGACATCGGGCCTCGGCACCATCACCTCGCGCACGATCGTGTCACCGAACTCGAAGATCGAATGGATCAGCTCCTTCTCTTCGTCCTCGATCTCGCCCTCCTCGGACGCGACCTCGGCGGAGGCACGGAGTTCGCCTTCGGTGATGTACGGCCCCTGCTTCAGACCCTTTCCGGGCATGATGACGTTCGCGAGCTTCAACAGCCCCTTCGCGATCGGCCCCACCAGCCGCGTGATGACGACGAGCACGGGCGCGGTCCATAACCCGACCCGATCCGTCTGCTGGATCGCGAACGTCTTCGGCGTCACCTCCGCGAACACGAACAGCACGATCGTCATCGCGATCGTCGAGATGATCTCGCCCGCGCTCTCGAAGTGCCGAACCGCGACCGTCGTCGCGAGCGTCGTTCCGCCGATCGTGGCCAGGAGGGTGAGCAGGAGCACGACGTTCAGGTACGGCGCGGGGTCCTCGGTGATCCGCGAGAGTGCGGCGGCCCCTCGCCGGTTCTCCTCCATCAGGCGGATCGCACGCACCCTGTTCGTCCGCGTGATCGCGATCTCGGTGGCCGCGTTGAACGCGACCACCGCGATCAGCAGGACGATGATCCCGATATCGAGCCAGTCAGAACCGTTCACGGCACGCTCACCCCGCTGTAGCGCTCCTGGCGGGCCCACATCTCGGCGCGTTCCTCATCCTCCTCATGGTCGTAGCCCAGGACATGCAGGATCCCGTGGACGAGGAGCAGCCGCACCTCCGCCGGCGGATCGCCGGGGTTGTTCGTCGCGGCGACCGAGGGCGCGATCACCACGTCGCCGAGCAGCCGCACGCCGCGTTCGTCGACGTCATCCAGCGGGAACGAGAGCACGTCGGTCGGACCGGGTTCGTCCATGAAGCGGACGTGCAGGTCAGCCATCTCGGTCGCGTCGACGAACGACACGGAGAGCTCGACGTCGCCATGGCCCTCGGCGACCAAGGTCTGTTTGGCGAGCGCCGCGAGTCCGGCTTCATCGACCGGGATCGGCTGGCGGTTCGAGATGAGGACCGCCGGATGGCTACCGTCGGCGTCCGTCATGGGCGCTCGGAGGCCGCGTCGCGGTTCTCACCGAACACCCGGTATGCCTCCACGATGTCCTGCACGATCTTGTGGCGCACCACGTCCCGCGCACTCAGGTGGCAGAACGAAATGCCCTCGATGCCACTCAGGATCTCCTCCACCGCCGCGAGACCGGACTTCTGGCCGGACTGCAGGTCGGTCTGCGTGGCATCCCCGTTCACGACCGCCTTCGATCCGAACCCGAGCCGGGTGAGGAACATCTTCATCTGCTCCGGCGTCGTGTTCTGCGCTTCGTCCAAGATGATGAACGCGTCGTTCAGCGAGCGGCCGCGCATGAACGCGAGCGGCGCGACCTCGACGGTGCCGCGCTCCATCAGCCGGCTCAGGGTGTCGGCGCCCGTCATCTCGAACATCGCGTCGTAGAGCGGACGCATGTACGGGTCGATCTTCTCGTAGAGCGTGCCGGGGAGGAAGCCGAGCCGCTCGCCGGCCTCGACCGCGGGTCGCGTCAGGATCAACCTCGAGACCTGATGCTCCTGGAGCGCGCGGACCGCGGTCGCAACGGCCAGGTAGGTCTTGCCAGTGCCCGCCGGCCCGATGGCGAACGTGACGGTCGACGTACGGATCGCGTCGACGTAGCGCTTCTGTCCGATCGTCTTCGGCGTGATGCCCTTTCCGCGGGCCGTGAGCAGGCGGTCACCCAGGACCTCGCTCGCACGCAACGGTGCTCCGCCGTCGTCGCCCGCGCCCTTGACGAGCTGGATCGCCTCGCCGACCGACGCGTCGGTCAGCTCGTTCCCGAGCTCCAAGAGCGTTAACAGTTCTTCGAAGATGCGGCTGACGCGCTCGGACTCATCGGGCGGGCCGGTGATCGTGATCTCGTTCCCGCGGACCAGGATCTCGGCACCGAACGCAGACTCGATCAGCTTCAGGAACGCGTCGCGCTGACCGAGGAGAGCCACCATCGGTTGGTGACCGGGGACGAGGATCTTCACTTGGTTGGTGGTGGCGTTCGCCACGTGCGCGTCTCTCGGGGTGGAGCCCCGTTCCCTCCTGTGGTGAGTAACGGCCGTCCGCAGACGGCCTCCGTCATCATAACGGCTCCTAGCCTGGCGGCCAGGTCATGGGCCGGCCGCCGAGCAGGTGGAAGTGGAGGTGGAACACCGTCTGGCCGGCGTCCTTTCCCACGTTCGACAGGAGTCGCCAGCCGCCGTCGGCTATCCCCTCCGCCTTCGCGAGATGCGTGGCCGCCTGCATCAGATCGGCGAGCACGTCGCCGTGTCGCTGCTCGACGTCAGCGACTGACACGATGTGCTCCTTCGGGATCAGCAACAGATGGACCGGTGCCTGCGGGTTCAGGTCCCGGAACACGACCACCGTGTCGGACTCGTGGACGATGTCGGAGGGAATCTCCCGGACCGCGATCCTGCAGAAGACGCAGCTGCTGTCGAACGCCAGATCGGACATGGGCGAAGACTAGCGCGCTCAGGCGTCGGGCCGCCGGAGCTCTCGCCGCGCTGGCTTCTTCTTGGAGGTCACCTCGCCGCGGAGATGCGCCAGTTGCTCGAAGATCCTCCGTTGTTCGCGGTCGAGGCCCGTCGGAGTGATCACGTGGACCGTGACGTAGAGGTCGCCGCGGCCACGCCGGTTCACGTTCGGCACGCCCTTACCTTTCAGGCGGATCACCTGTCCCGACTCGGTTCCCGGCTCGATCCGAAGATGTTCCCCGCCGTCGAGCGTCTCGATCTCCACGTCGGCGCCGAGCGTCACCTGGCTCATGGACAGATCGAGGATCGCGAACAGATCCTGTCCTCGCCGATCGAACGCGAGCGACGGCTCCACGCGGATCCCCACGAAGAGGTCGCCGGCGGGGCCGCTCGCGCGTCCCGCGTTCCCCGCTCCTCCGACCCGGAGCTCCATCCCGTCTGCCACGCCGGCCGGAACGTCGACGACGACCGTCCCGGACTCGCGCTGGCGCCCCTCGCCCGAACACGCCTCACATCTGTCAGGGATCTCCTGGCCCGACCCCTCGCACGTCCCGCACGGCGTGGCCGTCATGACCGTACCGAAGATGCTCCGCCGCATCTGTTGGAGCTGGCCGGTGCCGCCGCATGTCCGGCAGGAGACCGGCGCCGTTCCCGGCTCCGCGCCGTTCCCCAAGCAACGCTCGCACACGACGAGACGTTCGCGCTGAAGGTCCTTGCGGACACCGAACGCCGCCTCCGTGAAGGAGAGTGAGATCACGGTCTGGAGATCTTCGCCGCGACGCGTGCGGGTCTGGCGTCGGCTCCGGCTCGAGACGCCCCCGAACCCCCCGCCGAAGAACATGTCGAAGATGTCTTGGATATCGGTGAACTGCGGCCCGCCTGCGCCGCCCGTCTGGCCGAACGCATCGTAACGCTGGCGCTTCTCGGGGTCGGAGAGGATCTCATACGCTCCGGCGACTTCCTTGAACCGCTCCTCGGCCTCGGGCGCGGCGTTCACGTCGGGATGATGCTCGCGAGCGAGCTTGCGGTACGCCCGCCTGATGTCTTCCTGGGAGGCGTCGCGTGACACGCCCAAGATGTCGTAGAGGTCCCGCACGGCAGCCATCGTCTACTGCTCGAGCTCCGTCGCGAGCTCCGACAGTCGTCGCGCAACCGCCCGCACCGACGCCATCGCCGAGAGGTAGTCCATCCGCGTGGGGCCGACCACTCCGATGGTACCGAGGGACATGTCGCCGGCCTTGAACGGCGCCGTGACGAGCGAGGCGTCCCACTCACCGGTGCTCGGGTGCTCGGTTCCGATCGTGACGGCGAGTTCGCCCGGGCCGGCGCTCACGTCCTGGAGCACGTGCATGATCTCGGTCTCGCGTTCGAGGGTCTCGAAGAGGCGGCGGAGCGTCTCGCGACGCCAGGCCTGCGCCTCGTCCGCGAGGTTCGAGACGCCCCCTACGACGACGTGTGCGCCGCCCTCTTCCTGCTGTGCGGTACGAAGCGTCTCGGCCACGTTGAGCAGGAGGTCGCGTTGTTCGCGCGCGTCCTCGGCAGCGAGCTGGAGCAGCTTGGCCTGCGCCTCCAGATACGTCAGGCCCCTGAGGGCGCCGAGCCGTCGTTCGGTCTCCTCGAGCATATGTTGATCGAACGTCTCCGGGCGATCGAGGATGCGCTTGTCGACCCGGCCGTGCTGACCGACCGCGAGCACCATGAGCGTCGGCCCCATGTCGATGATCTCCAGGCGAACGATCGGCTCCTCAGCCGCCGACGGCGGAACGGCGAGCCCCGCGTATTGGGTCAGGCGTGAGAGCAGTTGCACGCTCCCCTTGAGGACCTCCTCCAGGTCGAGGATCGCCTCCGCGAAGTAGCCGGCGATGGCACGACGTTGGGCGTCACGGAGACGACCGCCTGCGGGCAGCGAGTCCACGAAGTGCCGGTAGCCGATGTCGGTCGGGATCCGACCGGCGGACGTGTGCGGATGCTTGAGGTACCCCAGCTCCTCGAGCGCGGCCATCTCGTTGCGGATCGTGGCACTCGAAACCCCGATGCCAGCCCGTTCGGCGATCGTCTCGCTACCGACGGGCTCACCCGTGCGAACGTACTCCTCCACGACGGCATGCAGCACGGCGGACTTGCGCGGACCCAGCTCTGCGCGTTCGACCATGGACCCATGATACGTAGCACTCCCGAGAGGCGAGTGCTAACACGCGGGCTCGATCGGGTCAGTTGCCGGCGAGGGCCAGAACGAGCTCGTTGAGGAGCAGCATGCCGCGCTCGGTCGGCACGAGCGAGCCGTCTTCTTCCTGGAGGAGTCCGCTCTCCAGGAACGGCAGGGCACGTTCCGGCTCGACCCACGATGCCGGGATGCCCTCGAGGATCCGCAGGCGCAGGAACACCTCTTCTAGGTAGGCGTCGGACGGCTCCAGACGTTCGTCGCCACCGGTCGGGAGCGCCCCCGCCTCCACCCGCTCCATGTACTCCTCCGGCGGGCGGACGTTCCACCAACGACGATCGTCGCGGAACGAGTGCGCGCCGGCGCCCAGCCCGACGTAGGCGCGTCGCTCCCAGTACCCCAGGTTATGCCGGCACTCGAACCCCGGCTTCGCCCAGTTCGACACCTCGTAGTGGCGGTACCCGGCCGACCCGAGGACATCGCACGCAGCCGAGAACATGTCGGCCTGCAGGTCGGGATCGGGCACAGGCACCTCGCCGCCCAGCACCTTGCGCCCGAGCGCCGTCGCGGGCTCGATCGTCAGCGCGTACGCGCTCACGTGCTCGGGCCCCAGGTCGACCGTTTCCCGCAGCGTACGCTCCCACGAGTCGAGCCCCTCGCCGTCCGCGCCGAAGATCAGGTCGAGGTTCACGTTGTCGTAGCCGGCGGCGCGGGCGGCGCGGAAGGCGGTCCTCACGCTGTCAGGAGAGTGCACCCGCTCGAGCGCCGCGAGCACACCGCGGTCGAACGACTGCGCGCCCATCGACAACCGCGAGGATCCGGCCACAAGCAGTCCCGAGAGCTTCGCATCGTCGACCGTGTCGGGATTCGCCTCGATCGTCACCTCGGCATCGGGCGCGACGTTGAACCGATCGCGCAGATGCGCCAGCACGCCCTTCAGGTCCGCAACCTCGAGCGTGGTAGGCGTCCCGCCGCCGAGGAAGATCGACACGACCTCGTCATCGGCCCAGGCGGACGCGGCCAGCTCGGTCTCGGCGAGCAACGCTCGCACGTATCGCGGCTGCAGCGCATCCAGGCCCGCGTACGCGTTGAAGTCGCAGTACCCGCAGCGCGTCAGACAGAACGGGATGTGGACGTACACACCGATCGCGTCCACTACTTCTTCCTCTCCTTCGCTCCGCCGTCGTCGACGCGGAGCGCGGCGATGAACGCCTCCTGCGGTACGTCCACCCGACCCACGCGGCGCATGCGAGCCTTGCCGCGCTTCTGCTCCTCGAGCAGCTTGCGCTTGCGCGTGATATCGCCGCCGTAGCACTTGGCCAGCACGTCCTTGCGCTTCGCCTTCACGGTCTCGCGTGCGATGATCTTGGAGCCGATCGCCGCCTGGATCGCGACGTCGAACAACTGTCGCGGGATCAGCTCCTTCAGACGCTCGGTCATCTGCTTGCCGTACGCGTATGCCTTGTCGCGGTGCACGACGGAGCTGAACGCGTCGACCGGCTCGCCGTGCAACAGCAGGTCCACGCGGACGAGCTTCGCCTCTTGGAAGCCCCATGGCTCGTAGTCGAGAGACGCGAACCCACGCGTGCGCGACTTCAATTGGTCGAAGAAGTCGAACACGATCTCGGCGAGCGGCAACACGTAATGCACCTCGACTCGCTCGGGCGTGATGTAGCTCATGTCGACCTGCTCACCGCGACGCGATTGGCACAGGTCGAGCGCGGCGCCGAGGTAGTCGGCCGGCGTGATGATCGTGCCGTACACGATGGGCTCCTCGACCCGCTCGTAGTCACCACCGGGCGGCATCTCGGCCGGGTTGTGCACGACGATCTGCTCGTCGCCTTTGAACACGTGGAACTCCACGTTCGGCGCGGTCGAGATCAGCTCCAGGTCGAACTCGCGCTCTAGTCGCTCGCGGACGATGTCCATGTGCAGCAGGCCCAGGAACCCCACCCGGAACCCGAACCCGAGCGCCATCGACGTCTCCGGCTCGTAGACGAGCGCGGAGTCCGAGAGCTTCAGCTTGTCGAGCGCCTCGCGCAGCTCCGCGTAATCGCCACCCTCCGACGGGAACAGCCCGGACCACACCATGGGCTTGGGCTCGCGGTAGCCGTGGAGCGGCTCCTTCGCCCCGGCCTTGCCGGCGAGCGTGATCGTGTCCCCCACCTTCGCGTGGTGGACGTCCTTCAGGCCGGTGACCAGGTACCCGACCTCCCCGGCGCTGAGCTGCGGGACCGGGGTGGGCTCGGGCGCGTTCACCCCCGCCTCCTCGGCCTCCGACTCCACGTGCGTCGCGAACATCTTGATCCGCGCGTTCGACGGCAGGACCCCCTCCTGAACCCGCACGTACGTGATCACGCCGCGGTAGGCATCGAACATCGAGTCGAAGATCAACGCGCGCAGCGGCTTCGTGGGATCCCCTTCGGGCGGCGGCACCTGCGCGATCACCGCGCGGAGCAGCTCCGGGACGCCCTCGCCGGTCTTCGCGGAGATCTGCAGGATCTCGTCCGGATCGCGGTCCAGGAGCGCGGCCAGCTCCTTCGCGCGCTGTTCCGGCTCCGCGGCCGGCAGATCGATCTTGTTCACGGCCGGCACGATCACGAGACCGGCGTCGCGGGCCAAGTGGTAGTTCGCGAGCGTCTGGGCCTCGAGGCCCTGGGCGGCATCGACCAGCAGGATCGCGCCCTCGCAGGCCGCCAACGAGCGGGACACCTCGTACGTGAAGTCCACATGCCCCGGCGTATCGATCAGGTTCAGCTCGTAGCCGTCATGCAGCAGGCGGACCGACTGGGCCTTGATCGTGATGCCGCGCTCCCGCTCCAGATCCATCTTATCCAGGTACTGCGCCCGCATGTCGCGGCCCTCGACGGTGTGGGTGATCTCGAGCAGCCGGTCGGCCAGCGTCGACTTCCCGTGGTCGATGTGCGCCACGATGCAGAAGTTGCGGATACGCGAGGTGTCGGTCGTCACGGAGACCCATGGTACGGCGGAGGGGTTCGCTCGCCGGCTCCTTGCGTGGCAGACTCTCGGCCGCCAGGAGGGCGCGGGGGGAAGGGAGACGGATGGACCGATGCCTCGTCGTCGGCACCGGCGTCATCGGGACGATCTACGGGTGGGCGCTGGCCGAGGCCGGGGTCGACGTGACCCACCTGGTGCGCCCCGGGGTGACCACGGGCAACGAGACCTTGCGGATGGACGTTCTGGATGAGCGGAAGAGCCATCCGAAGAACCCGGTCACGACCTACGACGCTCGGATCGCGACCGAGCCGCCCGGCCAGGCGCCCGACCTCCTGATCGTGCCGACGAACACCTGGGACGTGGCCGGAGCGATCCGCCCGCTCGCGCCTCGGTACTCCGACACGACGTTCCTGATCCTGTCCTCGAACTGGGAGGGAGCCGGACCATTCGACGCGATCCTGCCCCGCGAGCGATACCTGCTGGGGTACCCGGACGGCGGTGGGACGATCCGCGACGGGCTCTACTGGACCAACCTGGGTGCCGAGATCCACCTGGGTGAGGTGGACGGCGGTCGCACGGAGAAGCTCGAGCGGGTCCGCGCGCTCTTCGAGCGAGCCGACATGACGCCGGATGTCCAGGCCAACATTCTGCACTGGCTCTGGGTCCACAACGCCTCGACGATCGGCTTCTCGGCGGGGCTCGCGAAGCATATGGACGTCCGGGCGACGCTCGACGACAAGCCCTTGCTCAAGCGGTGCTTCGACGCCACGAAGGAGCTCCTCGCGCTCTGCGAGCGCCGCGGGGTGAACCTCAAGGACTATCGGGACGTCTCGTACCTGCGGTGGCCGTCGGGGATGCTCGGCGTGATGATGCGCCAGATGTACAAGCGGAACCGGAGCATGCAACGCTACACGGCGCACGCCGCGTCTCCCGGAGCGATGCGCGAGGCGCGGGCGAACTATGAGGCGATGATGCGGACGGCACGCGAGCTGAACCACCCGATGCCGGTGCTCGCCTCGCTCGGCACCTACTTCCCCGCCGAGACGTGACGGGCCGCTCCGGTCACCTGGGCGCCGCTGGTAGACTCGCTGACTCCTATGGCGAACATCAAGTCTCAGATCAAGCGGAACCGTTCGAACGCCAAACGCGCCGAACGCAACAAGGCGGTGCGCACCGCCCTGAAGACCTCGACCAAGAAGGTCCACATCGCCGTCACGGAAGGCGACCCTGAGGCCGCGGTCGCGCGTCAGCGCCAGACCGCCCGGGCGCTCGACAAGGCCGCTTCTCGAGGCATCGTCCACAAGCGGACAGCCGCGCGTCGCAAGTCGCGCCTGGCGAAGGCCGCGAACAAGGTCGGCGCCTCGGCCGAGTAGGCCGAGACCCGAGGCCTCAGCTCCTGCCCGAAGCGATCGCCGCGACCAACACGGGCATGACCACGTCGGCGCTCGCGCCCGACTTCATGGCTCGGTCGGCTTCCACCAAGCGCTCGTGCAGCTCGATCAGCTGGATCATCGAGTAGTTCCGCGCCTGCTGCTGGTACCGGCGCGCCTGCCAATCGAACCGCAACCCAGCAACGCGCGCGAGCTCCGCCGGCGGCATCCGGTTGGGCAGCGCCCGGACCTTGATCAGGTCCCGCAGGCGGCTCGCGATGCCTCCGAGCACCATCAGCGGATCGTCGCGCCCTTCCTCGATCGAGCGGAGCGACCGGATCGCGCCCGGGAGATCCTTCGTGAACGCCTTGTCGCAGAGATCCCACACCTTCTGTTCGCCCAACCCGCGGAACTGCCGCGCCACGGTCTGCGGCGTGATCTGCTGTCCCGCGAACGCCTCGCCGAGCTGCCGCATCGCGGAAACGAGCTGACCGGGCTCCTCACCCAACGTCTCGACCAGCGCGTGCACGGCCGGCGGCGTCACATCCAGACCATCGAGCTTCGCCCGCTGGACCAGCCACGGCTCCAGGTCCTTGCGAGCGATCTTCACCTCGACGACCTTGCCGACGGGCTTCACCACCCTGTCGAGCGCCGCCGGCACCTTGGCCCGCTCGCCTACTTGAGCGCAGATCACGAGGGGGGCCTCCGGGTCCGGCGCAAAGAGGTAGGCGGCCAGCTCGGCGATCGCCTCCTTCGGCAGGCTTTTCGCGTCCGTGATCAGGAGGGCTCGCCGCTCGCCGAACAGGGAGGGCGTGGCCAGGTCCTGCAGCTCGCCGCCCTGCCATTCGTTCGCGTCGACCTCCGTGGGCCGAAGATCCCCGAGCAGTTCGAAGGCGCGCTCGCGCAGGAGGAAGTCGTCTTCACCCCAGAGGAGATGGATCGGCACCGTCTTGGAGGCGGTCATCGATCGGATCGTACCGAGATCTCCTGGCCGCTGAACGTCACGACGATGTCGCCGTGCTCGTCGGTCCGCCAGACAACGGCGCCGGTCGCCTCGATCGCCCGCACGATGGACGGCACCGGGTGGCCGTAGTCGTTGGGGCCGACAGAGATCACGGCGAGCTCCGCGTCGACGGCTGAGAAGAACTCCGGGAGCGATGTGGCGGCCCCATGGTGTGGCACTTTGAGCAGCTCGGCGTGCAGCGGGGCGTCCTCATCGAGGAGCACCTGCTGTGCGGGCTCCTCGGGCTCGCCGCCGAGGAGCACCGTGTCGGGCCCGTGGCGGAGGAGGATCACGAGCGAGTCGTTGTTCGCGTCGGAGTTCGTCCCGACCCAGCACCGGTCGGGCGACAGGATCTCGAGGCGGACGTCGCCGACCGTGATGGAATCTCCGGCCCGCGGGTAGCGGACGGTGACGTGCTCGTCGGCGATCGCCAGATCCAACTCGGCTTGGATGGAGGATGTGTCTGGACAGCCGGGTTCGAGCACCAATCCGACGGGCACTCGGCCGAGCACGGTGGGCAGCCCGATGATGTGGTCAGCGTGCGGATGCGTGGCCACCAGCACGTCGAGCCGCTTTACGCCGAGCGCGGCCAGGTCGGTCGCGACGATCTCTTCATCCGGGCCGCCATCGACCAGGATGTGGACTCCGGCCGGCGTACTCACCAACGCGGCGTCGCCCTGACCCACATCGAAGAACCGCACCTGCATCGCCGACGGCGGTCCCACGCCGAGTGCCGTCGACCAGACGAGCAGCGGGAACGCCGCAACGACCGCGATCACGACTCCTCGTGGCGGACGCCACCGCTGATGCATCGCCCAGGTGACGGCGACGACCAGCGCGCCACCCACGACCAGGACCGCCGGCCCCCCGCCGGAGGTGACGTGTCCGACCGGCGCTTTGGCCAATCGGTCCGCGACCCATTCCAAGTAGCGCATCGGGATGAGCGCCAGCGCCGCGACCAGATGCCCGATCGTCACGGAGACCAGGCCCAGCGCGGCCGCGGCGAGGCCCAACAGGAGCGCGGGCGACATGGCCGGGAACGCCGCCAGGTTCGCGATGACGGTGACGCCGGGCACCTCGTGGAAATGGAACAGCAGGATCGGCGTCACGCCCAACTGCGCGGCGAGCGTGGTCCCAGCTGCCAGGGCCACCGGAGCCGGAAGGAACCGGCGGAGCCGTTCTCCGATCGGGGACGCGAGCGCCACCATCCCCGCGGTGGCCGCGACCGAGAGCTGGAACCCGATCGACCACACGAGCCAGGGATCCAACATCAGAAGCACCAGCACCGCGCCGGCCAAGATCGACCCGGCAGCGCGCGGCCGACCGATCAGCACACCGACGAGCGCGAGCGTCGCCATCACCCCGGCACGCATCACCGACGGCTCCGCGCCCGTCATCACGACGAAGAACACCACCGCTCCGAAGCTGAGCGCGAACCGCGGCCACCGCGTCAGCCGCAGCAGCGACGCGAGCGCCAGCACCGGCGCGAGGACCATCGCGACGTTCTCGCCCGAGACCACGAGCAGGTGTCCGAGACCGGTCGCCTGGAAGTCGCGCATCATCCCGGCGTCGAGCTGCGACGCGTCGCCGAGCACGAGACCGAGCAGCAGCCCCGCCTCCGCGCGCGGGAACAACCGGTCGATCGACCGCCCGACGAACGCGCGGAAGATCTGGGCCGCTCGCACGAACGGGTTCGGCGAGGAGCCGACGCGTTCAACGCGGTCGGCGTTCATCTCGACCGCCATGCCCTTGTGCGCAAGGGCGGCGGTAAACCCGGGATCGTCCGGCCGGCGGATCACGCCTTCGGCCGTCACCTCGTCGCCGCGCACCAGGTCCGGCAGATCGGCGTCGGCACCCAGCCAGAGCGAGGCGTGGAGGGCGGCCGCCCCGTCCGGCCACTCCACCTTCGACGCATCAAGCGAGGCGTGCCAGCCGAACGCGCCCGGCTCCGGGTCGGTATGGAGCACGCCGACGACCGTGACCCGGCGAGGGGCCAGGCGCGCGAGCAACGACCCGTCGAGCCACGCGGCGTGGGCTCCCGCCCACCCGGCCCCGAGCGCCACGACCCCCACCAGCACGAGGGACAGCACCGCGACCGGAGACCCGTCGCGGTCGATCCGCGGAGCGGCAACCGCGGCCATGGCGGCGGGTGACGCGTCGACGAGCCCCGAGCTCTCCAACGGATCGCGCCCGGCAGCTCGACGAGGTGCGGCGAGCCACGCTCCGGCGAGCGCCGCCGCGCCGACCGACAACGCCATCCACGGGCGGACCCAGTCGGGCCTCGCCTGCCAGACCAGCAGTCCCGTCCAGAACGCGGCAGCGGCGCCCGGAAGCGCCCACGTGTTCACCCGTTCAGACCGTCACGAACGGCCGGATCAGCTCGAGCGTGGCGGGCCCGATCCCGCTCACGTCGATCAGGTCGTCGACCGCCGCGAACGGCCCGTTCTGCGTCCGGTAGTCGATGATGGCGGCGGCCGTGACGGGACCGACGCCCGACAGCGTCTCGAGCTCGGTCTCACTCGCCGTGTTGATGTTGATCAACGCCGTGCCCGCCGACGTTCCGGACCCCGCCGACCCGGTTACACCGGGTATGCCCACCCCCGGCCGCGGCACCATGATCTGCGTGCCGTCCGTCAGCGGCGCGGCGAGGTTCAGCGCCGTGAGGTCGCCGCCCTTGCGCGGCCCGCCTGCCCGATCCACCGCGTCGATCACCCGATCCCCGGACGCGAACTCGTACACGCCGGGCCGACGGACCCACCCGGCCACGTCAACGATGATCGCCACCGTCGCGGACGGAGAGGCAGACGGCGCGCTCGCCACGTCGGGTGAGGCCGCACTCGAGGGGACGGCTATGTCAACAGGCCGCGGCAGCGAGCGCGTGAACCAAAGACCCGCGCCGGCCAGTGTGGCCACCACGACCAGGATCAGGCCGACCAGCTCGCCTCGAGAGAGCCCGTCCAGGCGTTCCCGGAACGACATGCGCGGACGCTACGCCAACGGCCGCCGTCAGACCGTGACCACGGTCACGGTTGCGGTCAGGTTCAGCGCTTCGTGACGAAGTTCACGAGCTTGGGAGCGCGGACGATCTCCTTCGCCACCGCGGCGTCGCCGATCGCGCGGCTCGCACCCTCGGATGCGCGCGCCAGCGCAAGACATTCGTCCTCGGACGATGCCGCCGCGACCTCGATCTTGTCGCGCACCTTGCCGTCGACCTGCACGATCAGCGTGACGGTCTCGTCGGCCGCCAACGAGGGGTCGTGAACCGGCCACGCCGACGTGTGAACGGACGACACGTTGCCCAGGACCTCGCGCCAGAGCTCCTCGGCAGCGAACGGCGCGAACGGCGCCAGCATCTGAGGCAGGACGCGCGCGGCGCCGAGCGCCCCTCTACCCGCGTCCAGGGCCGTCCGCATCTCGTTCGTTAGGACCTGAAGCTTGGATAT
This sequence comes from uncultured Actinomycetes bacterium, assembly GCA_963695975.1. Taxonomy (GTDB): domain Bacteria; phylum Actinomycetota; class UBA4738; order UBA4738; family HRBIN12; genus JBBQVZ01. The sequence continues at coordinate 444,137 of CAVOIB010000010.1, forward strand.
CGCGGTGTTGAAGCGGAAGCGCTCCAGGTCGCCGGTCACGCCCTTGATCGTTCGATGCGTCAGACGGCGCAGCGCCTCTGGCTCTTCGACGTCGCCGCGCGCGACCGCGTCGTCCATGGCCGCGAACACCCGGCCGAGCCACGAGTTCACGCCAGGCCGGCGGTCCAGCTCGCCACCGATCAGCTTCCAGTCGATGTCGTCCTCGAACGGCCCGGCGAACAGCATGATCAGCCGCATCGAATCCGCGCCCCAGCGTTCGACGATCGGCATCGGCTCCACGATGTTGCCCTTCGTCTTGGACATGGACGCGCCGCCGTAGATCACCTGTCCCTGATTCATCAGGCGCGGGAACGGTTCGATGAACCCGACCATGCCCATGTCGTAGAGGACCTTCGTGAAGAAGCGCGAGTACATCAGGTGCAGGATCGCGTGCTCCACGCCGCCGGTGTACTGACCCACCGGCATCCACCGATCCACGTCGTCGGGCTGGAACGCCATCTCCTCGTCACCCGGCGAGCAATAGCGGTAGTAATACCAAGAGGAATCCACGAACGTGTCCATCGTGTCCGTGTCGCGACGCGCGTCGCCCGAGCACTGGGGGCATGCGACCTTCGACCACGACGGATGCCGCGCGAGCGGCGACTCTCCGCCTGGCTGGAAGTCCACGTCGTCCGGCAGCAGGACGGGCAGTTCGTCCTCAGGAACGGGCACCTCGCCGCAGCGCTCGCAGTGCACGATCGGGATCGGCGCGCCCCAGTACCTCTGACGGCTCAGCAGCCAATCGCGCAGTCGGAACGTGACGGCCGCCTCGCCGCGACCTTCGTCGCGGAGCCAGCCTGCGACCTTCCCGATCGAGCCGGGGGTGCGCTCGCCGTCGAACGGACCGGAGTGCACCATGACGCCTTCGCCCGCGTACGCCTCGGCCATGGTGTCGCCGTCCAACGTCCGGCCGGGTGGTTGGATCACTACGCGGACGGGAAGGTCGTGCGCGCGCGCGAACGCGAAGTCGCGCTCATCGTGGCCGGGCACGGCCATGATCGCGCCGGTCCCGTACTCCATCAGCACATAGGGGGCCACGAAACAAGGCACCTTCTCGCCGTTCACCGGATTCACGGCGTGGACCCCGAGCGAGAGGCCCTCCCGCGCATCGGCTTCCACACGGTAATTGAGCGGCGTGTTACGGACCTTCTCGATAAGCGGCTGCACGGTGCCCCATGTCCCGCCCAGTTCGGCCAGCTTCTTGACGAGCGGGTGCTCGACGGCGAACACGAAGAACGAGACGCCCCAGAGCGTGTCCGGGCGCGTGGTGAAGATCCGGACCTCGTCGCCCGTCTCGTCGACCGTAAACGTGACGTACGCGCCCTCGCTGCGCCCGATCCAGTTGCGCTGCATCGTGAGCACGCGCTCCGGCCATTCGACGAGAGTGTCCATGTCGTCGAGCAGGCGCTGCGCGTAGTCGGTGATCTTGAAGAACCACTGCGTTAGGTCGCGGCGCTCGACCATCGTGCCGCAGCGCTCACACGCACCTTGGATCACCTGCTCGTTCGCCAGCACTGTCTGGTCCTTGGGGCACCAGTTGACGGGGGCGTTCTTGCGGTACGCCAGGCCGCGCTCGAAGAACCGCAGGAACAGCCATTGCGTCCAGCGGTAGTACTCGGGATCGCATGTGCGCACGAGCCGCGACCAGTCGAACGACATCCCCATCCGCTTGAACGAGGGCACCCAATGTTCGATGTTCGTGTACGTCCACTCCTTGGGATGGATCCCGCGCTTGATCGCGGCGTTCTCTGCGTTCAGGCCGAAGGCATCGAAGCCGATCGGGTGCAGCACGTTATAGCCCTGCATCCACTTGAAGCGAGCCACCACGTCGCCGCCGCTGAACGCCTCCGCGTGGCCCATGTGTAGATCGCCCGAGGGGTACGGGAACATGTCGAGCGCGTAGAAGGGTGGCCGCGGATCATCGGGGTCGTCGGAGGCTCGGTAGAGGCCCTCCTCTTCCCAGACCCGTTGCCACTTCGGCTCGATCTCGGACGCGTCGTACCTGCGCATGGTCTGAGCATGGTAACGAACCACCGGAGCGGGCAGCGAACGGGGCCTTCGAGGGGCCCCGGATAGTGCTGGTGGTCCGATCCGATCAGGCCTCGTCCTCAGCCTCATCCTCTTCGACGGCTTTCTCGACAGCCTCGACGGCGTCCTCGACGCCGGCTACGCATCCGACGGCGGCACCCTCCGCGAACGCTTCTTCGGCGATCGCCTCGACGGTCACTCGCTAGACGGCGGTTGGGTGAACAAGCCGCCCTCGCGCCGGATGAGCGCGGGGATCTCTCGGGCCGGAACCGGGTACGCGAAGTGGAACCCCTGGGCCAGGCGGCAGCCGTTCGCGCGGAGGAACTCGAACTCCCCGTAGGTCTCGATGCCTTCGGCCAGCGGGACCATCCCCAAACTCTGCGCCAGTTGGATCATTGCGCGGACCATGCCCGCCAGATCGCGGTCGTACTCGACGTGCCGGACGAACGCCTGATCGATCTTCAGGACGTGGACGGGCATGTGCTTCAGGCGCGCGAGCGATGAGTACCCGGTCCCGAAATCGTCGATCGCCAGGGTGAACCCCCACGCGTGGAGCTCGGTGAGCAGCCTCTGCGTTCGGTCGGGATCGGCCATCGCCGTCGACTCGGTGATCTCGATCGTGATGGCGCTCGGCTCCACGTCGTAGTTCGCGAGCTTGCCGAGCAACTTCTCGGCCAGGTGCTTGGTCCACATCTGCCTCGGTGAGAGGTTGTAGCTGATCCCGACCGTCACGCCCTGCTCTCGCCAATCAGCGTACTGTCGGGCCAGCTCGTCGAACACCCAGTCCCCGATCGCCTCGATCAGTCCCATCTCCTCGGCGAGTGGGATGAACTCCCCAGGCGCCACGAGGCCGCCGTTCGGCTGCTGCCAGCGAACGAGCGCCTCGACGGAATCGACGCTCCCGTCGCCGAGATCGACGATCGGCTGGTAGTGCAACACCCAGTTCTGGTCGGCGACCGCCTGGCGTAGTCGAGAGGAGAGCGACAACCTCCGGACCGGATCCTCATCATGCGTCGCGAACACGCGGTACCCACCCGGTTCGGACTTCTTCACCTGGTACATCGCGGCGTCGGCGTTCTTCAATAGATCGGACGCGTCGTGCGCGTCCTGCGGGAAGAGGCTGATCCCCATCGATGCCGACGCGAAGAACTCCGTCCCGTTCAGATCGAACGGCTCCGAGAGCGCGTCACGGACCCGATTCGCCACGACCTCCGCGACCAGGAACGCCGTATCGCTCCCGGGCATCGACCCGGTCCCGCGCTCGAGATCGGACAGCAGCAGCAGGAACTCGTCGCCGCCCTGACGCGCGACCAGATCCGTCTCGCGGGTGCACGTGCGGAGGCGTTCGGCCAGCGCCACCAACAGCTGATCGCCTGCGTGGTGCCCGAGCGAATCGTTCACCAGCTTGAAGTTGTCGAGGTCCAGGAAGAGGACGCCGACGGCGAGATCGTGCCGGCGCGCCCGGGCGAGGGCGTTCTCGAGCATCTCCTCGAAGAGCGCTCTGTTCGGCAGACCGGTCAGCTTGTCGTGGTACGCGAGGAACGCGATCTGCTCCTCGGCGTGCTTGCGCTCGGTGATGTCGAAGATCACGCCCTGGATCAGCCACGGGTTCCCGTCCTCGTCGCTGATCGGGTACGCCTGCTCCAGCACCCACCGCTCCGACCCATCCTCGTGCATCATGCGGTACTCGTGATTCAACGGGATGTGGTTGTTGTAGGCGAGCTCGTACTCCTGCCAGACGCGGTCGATATCTTCCGCGTGAACGTGGCGACGCCAGCAGTAGGGATCCTCGAGCCACTCGTTCGGATCGATCCCGAGCAGTTCGGTCACCTGCGGGCTGACGTAGATGCTGTCCCCGTCCTGGTCGACGGGGTCCAAGTAGACGACGGCCGGGATCTGCTCGACCAGCGCGCGGTACTTCGCCTCCGCCTCGAATCGAGCCTCACGGCCTGCCTGAAGCTCGGTCATGTCGCGGATCGTGACGACCAGGAACCGCTCGGGACCCTCGATCGAGCCAACATGCACCTCGACGGGGATCTCGCGGCCACGGCTGTCGGTGCAGACCGTCTCCGCCCGCGTGCCGATCTGGCGGTCCCGCAGGTCGCTCGCGATCAGCAGTTCTACCGAGGTTCCGACGAGGTCTTGCCGAGAGAAGCCGGTCAGCGTCTCCACGTGGCTGTTCGCGAACACGATCCGACCGTCCGCATGCGCCACGACCAGGCACTCAGGGGTCGCCTCCAGCAGCGAACCTGGTTCGATCAGCTTGGCCAAACGAGCCATGGCAGCGTCTTCGGCGCTCGCGACCATCTCCATCTCGGACGACATGCTTGGGCGCACCTCTCTCCTGTGAGGCCTCACTCAACCCATCGACGCCGAACCCCGTGCACATGAGCAGGGTCGGTTGAAAGCCGGCCGCCTGAGACTGCCAGGAGAGCGGGTCGACGTTCAGCAGACGGCCATCAGGTACGGATACGGGTCGACCGCGGCACCGCCTGCGGGATGCCACTCGAAATGGTCGTGTGGACCGCCGGCGTCGCCGGTCGCCCCGACGTAGCCGATGACGTCGCCCGTCTTGACCTGCCCGAGCATCCCGTACGCGGACAGGTGGGCGTTGTACACATGGCCGGCGGCGCCATAGACGGACACCGCCAGGCCTCCGAGCGTGTTCGATGAGGCCACCGCGGTCCCATCGAACGGCGCGACGACCGGTGTCCCGTACGCAGCGGTGATGTCGTTCCCCTCGTGGATATGGCGCGGCACGCCGGGACGTTCTTCCACGATGTACCCGAAGTTGTTCGCGACCGTGTGGTCGCCGCGGACCGGACATTCCCGCAGGATCCCGAACGTCTGGATCCACCCGGAAACCGAGCTCCGCTGCATCCGGAGCGTCTCGGTACGACGCTTGACGTATCGCAGCAGGCCTTTCGCGCGGACACGCAGCTTGTGGCGTGCCTCGATCAGGTACCTCAAGCGGTTGCTCCACCGTCGACGGTAGTTCGCGATCGAAGGGCCATTGGACCGAACCTGGGCGATCCTCCATTCGAGCGTTCGGATCTGATGATTGAGGTTCTGTCTGGCTCTACGCCGATCCTCGCCGACCCTCGCCAACTTGTGGACGTACGCCTTCCGGTCGTGCAACGCACGAGAGAGCGTCGAATCAGCTCGCGCGACGGCGGTGAAGTTCCCGATCGCGAGACCACCACAAACGATGACCGTGGCAACTCGTCTGATGGCCTTTCCGTTCTCCAATCGACCCTCCCGGGGGGAGAGGCCACGATATGGAGGAGGGCACCTTCGACGGAATTCCGCGTTTCCCTGAAGGCGTGTCCGTAGTTCTGCGTACGCATGTCGCTCTCATGGCAGTGCGTACGTAGTCGCCGCGTTCGGCCGCGGGCCAGCGGTCTTTCGAACCCTCGATCCCGGTCAGTCCTTCGCACGAGGCGGGGGACCGACGATCTCGATCCCGAAGCGCTCGGCGACAGGGGCGAGGACATCCGGTGGAGGCACCGTCAGCCCTGCCGGTGGCGAGTCGCTCGATGCGGGCTCACCGAGCTCGATCGCGAATCGCTCGAACCCTGCCGGCGAAGCGAACACGAGTACGGTGCTCGGCTCCACGTCCACCGTGAAGGTGTGCGGTATCCCGCTCGGAGCGAACACGAATGATCCCGCGCCGGCCTCGAGTACGTCGTCCCCAACGAAGAAGGTCATCTGCCCGTCAAGGACGTACCACGCTTCGTCTTCGTTGTGGTGGATGTGGAGTGGAGGCTCCGTGCTTCGGGTGGCGAGCGCTTCGACGAGCGCGAAGCGGCTCCCCGAGTCCCGGTCGGACACCTTCACGGTGAATCGCCCCCCCAACGACCAGACGGATTCGCCCTGGCCTGCCTGCAGCATGAACGGACGGCGATCCCTCGACGTCATGACGCCCCCTCGCGCGGATCGTGCGTGGACCCACGGGGACTCGAACCCCGGACCTCTTGGCTGCCAGCCAAGCGCTCTACCAGCTGAGCTATGGGCCCTCGAGCGCTCGAGTCTAGCGGGAGGAGGCGGCCTCGTCGGATGCCTGCCACACGAGGCGCGGCGCGTCCTTCCACAATCGCTCCAGGTCATAGTACGCGCGTTCCTCGTCGCCGAAGACGTGCACCACGACGTCGAAGTAGTCGAGCAGCCACCAGCCGCCGTCATCCTCACCTTCGCGGCGGATCGGCTTCTCGCCCAGCTGGCGGATGGCTCGCTCGATCTCCTCGACGACCGTCTTGACCTGGCGCGTGGTGGATGCGGAACAGATCACGAAGAAGTCGGTGATCACGATGAGCTCGTGCACATCCAAGACGATGATGTCGGCGGCCTGCTTGTCGGCGGCGGCCCTGGCGGCGGCGACGGCCACCTCGCGGCTCGGGGGCGCATCGAGCATCGCGCTCTCCTTCGCCATCCGTTCGTCTGCCGTCAACCCGTGAAGTCCTTCCCGACCACGATCTGCACGTCTCCGATGCCCGATGCTACCTGGGACACGGCGATCCGGCCCACGCCGAGCGCCCCTCGAACCCTGCGCGCACTGCTCAAGTTGTCCTCGCCGAGCGCCACGATCTGGGTGATCTTCTGCCCGAAGTCCACCGCGTTCTGCGAGAGCGTAACGCGGAACCCCTTGGGGATGACCAGGCGTCCGACCTCCTCCCCGAGACCCGCCGCACCCGCCGCGTTCTGCACGATGACCGGCACCGGGATCCGCTCGACGCCGAACCGGTCGGCCATCAGCTGATCGACCCGGTCGTAGTCGGGCACGCGGATGGTCGCGGCGGCCACCTTCACGGGGAGCGTCTCGAGCTGACCTCCCTGCGCCCCGTCGAGCGTCGCCTGCACCCCCTTCAGGTCATCGGTGTCCGTGAGGTCGCCGACCCGAAGCTGCGGAGGTGCCGCGAGCATGCCGGCGATCACGATCTCCCAGCGCGTGAACGTGTTCTGGCCTTCCGCGCCGAGGTAATCCGCAACCTGCTGGCCGGTCATCGTCACCGCGCCGGGCCCGAGCACCTCGTCGCCGACAGGGACCGGATCCGGCAGCTTCACCTTCAGCCCGCCGTTGCGCTCGAACAGCACCGCCATGTGCCCGAGATCGGTCACCCCGTAGTGCTCTGCCCACGCGCCGACGACGTTCGAGAGCGCCACCTGCAGACCCGGTCCCGGGAGTGCCGCGACGCGCCGCGTGGTGAGCTCGCCCGCTCCCGGCACCTCCAGGATCAATCCCTGCGGCACCCCCATCGAGGCGGGCGGGGCCCCGGCGGTCCCGATCACCGCGAGCAACGGCTTAGGAGCCCCGGTGAACGACAGGACGAGTAGCGCCGAGGGCTCTGGAGCGGCCTGGGTGGACGAGGCTCCTCCGCCGTCCGCCGACGGCTCCCCGATCTGCGTGGTCGCGTACGCCGCGCCCGCGACAACCACCACGATCGCGACCAGGAGTTCCAAACCACGGCGTCGCCGCTCGTGCTCACGGCGGCGGAGCCGGGACCCCCTCGTGCGCGGCGGCCCCGGCTGGCCGGAGGTCACCGGTAGATCCCCGCCTTCTCCACGTAGCTCTTCACACCCTCGGGGACCAGGTAGCGGATCGGCCGCCCCGCCGCCACGCGCGTGCGGATGTCGGTCGAGCTGATCGCGAGGGCCGGGATGTTCATCACCGTTATCTCCGGCCGGCTGCTGGGCGCATGCGCCTCGAACGCCGCGATGTCGTAGCCGGGCCTGGTGGCCGCGATGAAGTGCGCCAGATCGAACAGCTCCTCGGGCTTCTTCCACGCGAGGATCTCGACGATCGCGTCCGCTCCGGTGATGAAGAACAGGTCCGTCTCCGCCCCGTACGCCTCTTTGAGCCCGCGGAGCGTGTCGACGGTGTAGGTCGGTCCGTCGCGGTCCACCTCCATGCGCGACACGTCGAACAGAGGGTTACTGGCCGTGGCGATCACGGTCATGAGGTAGCGATCCTCTGCCGGCGACACGACCTCGTGCTCCTTCATCCAGGGCAAGCCGGTCGGCACGAACAACACCGAGTCCAGGTCGAACTGGACGAGCGCCTCCTCGGCGGTGACCAGGTGACCGTAGTGGATGGGGTCGAACGTGCCGCCCATGACCCCGAGGCGCGTTCCCACGCCGCCCATCCTACGGCCCAACCCGCGCGATCCATGCACGCAGGTCCTTCAGGTGCTCGGCGTAGTGCCGTGGTCCGGACTCGTCGAACCACGACCACGCGTCCGGCGTCTTCTCCACGAGTTCGGCCCAGGCGCGCAGCATGCGCGCACGCGAGGACTCGAGGGCCGTGCGGACCTCGCCGGCGTTCATCCGGCGAGAGGACTCGAACCACGAGCGGTTCATCTGCTCGATCTCCTCGCCGCTGGGATCGGTAGCGGCATCGAACGCACCCGAGCGCATCTGCTCGAGGCGTAGTCCGGCCTCGGTGAGCCAGGCGCTCACGTGGAACATCACGTCGTTCGGGGACCAGCCTTCGTCGGTGACACCGGGCTCCGCGAGGCGCTCCGGCCCGAACGATGCGAGCAGATCATCGAACTCGCGCCATCCCGCCTCTTCTTCCACCGCGAGTCGTTCAGCGTCCATCGGTGCCCTCCTCGAGAGGGCCCGTCGGCAGGAACTCGAAGACCGTGTCCCGGATGACGACCTCGTCGCCCTCGCGAGCGCCGAGCTCAGCCAGTCGCCGCTCCACTCCCTCCTTCACCAAACGCCTCTGGAGTTTCGCCAGCTGCTGCTCGTCATCCACGTCCGTCTCCAGGAGCAGCCGTTCGACGGCCTGACCCTTCACGCGCCAACCGCTCCCTTGGCGCTCCACGGTGAACCGGGGGCGTCCGGGCCGAAGGACGACGAACGGCGTGCGCTCCGGCTCGGCGCCCACGGCTTCCTTGGCGAGCGCCTCGAGCCGACCCACGAGATCATCCAAGCCCTGGCCGGTCTCGCCGGACACGACCAATGCATCCGGTTCGAGCGCCGTGGGTTCGCCCACAAGGTCGGACTTCGTGCAGACGACGATCGATGGTCGGGCCGCCAGGTCCGGATCGTAGGCGGCGAGTTCGTCGCGAAGCGTGGCGAGGTCACCGGCCGGGTCCTCGGCGGCCAGATCGACCACGAGCACGAGCGCTCGGCATCGGACGATGTGTCGCAGGAACCGATGCCCGAGCCCGCGACCTTCGCTCGCACCCTCCACCAGGCCGGGGATGTCTGCCACCACGAATCGATCGGCGTCGGCGCCGGCGACGCCCAGATTGGGCGTGAGCGTGGTGAACGGGTAGTTCGCGATCTTCGGTTTGGCGGCGGAGAGGCGGGAAAGGAGGGTGGACTTGCCGGCGTTCGGCAGGCCCACCAGACCCACGTCGGCCACCGTTCGGAGCTCGACCGACAACCGCTTCTCCTCGCCCTCCTCACCGGGTTCGGCGATGCGGGGCACGCGGTTACGAGCGCTCGCGAGCGAGGCGTTCCCCCGACCGCCGCGGCCACCCTGCGCCACGATGGCGCGCGCCCCTTCGCCGACGAGATCTGCGAGCAGGCCGTCCTCGTCGTAGACGACCGTTCCATCCGGTACCGGGACCACCAGGTCCTTCCCGGTCGCGCCGTCGCGGTTGGAGCTGCGGCCGGCCGAGCCGCTGGCTGCGCGCTGGTGCGGGTGATCCGCGAGCGCCGAGAGATCGTGAGCCCCGCGGGAGACCTCGAAGACCACCGAGCCGCCAGGACCCCCGTTCCCACCGTCGACGCCGGCCCGCGGTTTATACGGCTCGCTGTGCAGCGACGCCGAGCCGTTGCCTCCACGGCCCGCCTTGACGTACACGATCGCTTCGTCGACGAACGTCACGGCGAGAGCTTAGGTGGTCGTTCGCGATCGAGGCGGCGCAAGATGTGGCCATGCCGGAGGCGGCGACGGTGTGGATGGTGCGCCTGGATCGCGGGCGCGCGCACGAAGACGCGCGCGGGATGCTCGAGTTGGACGATGAAGCTGTCGTCTTCACGGACGCGCGGTCGGGAGCGATCACGCGGTTCCCGTTCGAGGCGGTCCGCAAACCGAGCCGCGTTCGAGGCTCGCCGATCCTGATGCTTGCCCTTAGGTCCGAAGGAGAGCCACGGCGTGTCGCCTTCTACTTCTCGCAGCCGCCCCCCCTGCGACCACCCGAGCCGGGGACGACCTCGCTTCCCGGAACCGGGCTGGACCGGCGGGCGACGAGCCCGTTCGGGGCGTTTAGGCGCACGTCGAGGCACCGTCACCTGCGCAGCAACGTGGGCTATCTCACGACGATGAACGCCAGCCACAAGGACGCGATCCGGGCGTGGGTCGTGGAGATCGGTGCGAGGCTGACCGGCTGAGCCGGCCTACTCGGCTACCTGGACCGAGGCGAACTTCCGACCGCGTGAGTCGTGGAACTCGACCACGCCGGGCCGCAAGGCGAAGAGCGTATCGTCGCTGCCCTTGCCGACGCCCTCACCGGGGTGGATCCGGGTCCCGCGCTGACGGACGATGATCGAGCCGGCGGGCACGGTCTGGCCGCCGAAGACCTTCACGCCCAGGCGCTTCGCATTGGAATCGCGCCCGTTACGGGATGAGCCGCCGCCCTTCTTGTGTGCCATAGGCTTTCCAGGCTACCAAGCGGCTACTCGGCCTGCTCGGCGAACTCGTCGGCCTTCGATCCTGGCTCCGCGGCAGCGTCGGCCTTCGGCTTGGCGGGCGCCCGTTTGGGCGTCGCGCCGAGCTTCACGTCCTCGATCTCGAGCATCGTGAGGAGCTGACGATGACCGCCGCGCTTCGCGTAGCCGCTCTTGGGGCGATATTTGAAGATCTTGACCTTGTCGCCCTTATGCTCACCGAGTGGCTTGGCGGTCACGACGGCTCTGGCGGCCTCGGCGCCCACATGCGTCTTGCCGTCGTCGTCGACCACGAGGATCGGATGGAAGGTCACGGTCTGCCCATCGTGGACGATCTTCTCGACCTCGATCACGTCACCGGCCTTCACCTTCTGCTGCTTACCGCCTGTCTTGATCACCGCGTACATGCTCAGTCCTCCAGCCTCATGCGTCGTAGTTGATGATGATCCCGCGGCCCTCACACGTGGGACAGGTCTCGGAGAAGGACTCGACCAGACCCCCTGAGACCCGCTTGCGGGTCACCTGCATCAGTCCGAGCGGTCCGATCTCGAACACCTGGGATCTGGTCTTGTCGACGGCGAGAGCCTCCTTCATCGTGTCCTCGACCTGCTTCTTGTTCTTCTCCAGGAGCATATCGATGAAGTCGATCACGATGATGCCGCCGATGTCGCGCAACCGCAGCTGGCGCGCGGTCTCTGTTGCGGCCTCGAGATTCGTGTTGACGACGGTCTCTTCGAGGTTGGTCTTGCCGACGCTCTTCCCCGTGTTCACGTCGACGATCGTCATCGCCTCGGTCCGTTCGATGAACAGATAGCCCCCGGAGGGCAGCCAGACCTTCTTGTCGAGCGCCTTGTGGATCTGTTCGACGACGCGGTACTCCTCGAATACCGGCAGCTTGCCTTGGTGCAGATGGACCTTCGGCTCGAGGTCAGGCGCGATGTCACGGACGTAGGCCATGACCTTCTCGTGCACCCGAGGTGAGTCGGTCACGAGCTCCTTGAACTCCTCGTCCGTGAAGAGATCGCGCACGACGCGAACCGTGAGCTCCGGTTCCTCGTACAGCTCGGCCGGCGCCTTCACCTTCTTCGAGCGCTTCTGGATATCGTCCCATTCGCGGATGAGCCGCTCGAGGTCAGCCGTCAGGGCCTCCTCGCTCGCTCCCTCGGCCGCGGTGCGCACGATCACGCCGTGTCCGTCGGGACGGACCTTCTTCATGATCGCCTTCAGGCGCTTCCGCTCCTCATCGGGGAGTCGCCGGCTGATGCCCGAGACGTTCGCGTTCGGAACGAAGACCAGATACCGACCAGGCATGGAGATCTGCGCCGTCAGGCGCGCGCCCTTGCCGCCCATCGGATCCTTGGTCACCTGGACTATCACGGATTGCCCGTTCTTCAGGACCTGTTCGATCCGGGGGGCCGGTCCTTCCAGGTCCTCGGGCGAGTAGTTGACCTCGCCGGCGTAGAGCACGCCGTTGCGGCCTCGGCCGATGTCCAGGAACGCCGCCTCCATGCCGGGGAGGACGTTCTGGACCCTGGCCAGGTACACGTTGCCGACCATGGACCTCGCGCCGGTCCGGGTCACGTAGTGCTGGACGAGGGTGTTCTCCTCGAGGACCGCGATCTGGTCTCGGTCACCGTGCTCGGTGATCACCATGACCTTGTCGGTGATCCGCGGGGGGACGATCACGTCCTCGCGCCGGCGGCGGCCACCGACGCGGCCGGTACGCGAACGCGTCGAGCGGAGGCCTCGGGTGGGACCGCCCGACGCGACCTGCTCCTCGATCGATCGCGAACGCCCCCTGGGGGGCTTGGCTGGCTCCTTCGTATCCGGCTCTGTGGAGGCAGCGGCAGCGGCCTTCTTGGTGGCGCCCGAGCCGCGCCGGCCTCGGCGACTCCGGGAGCGGGTACCCGTGGGCTTCGCCTCGGCGTCACCCGCGTCGGGGAGCGAGTCCTCCCGCTGGGTCTCCGCGGTTGAGTCCTTCGGCGCTTCGTCGTCCGCACCGGCATCGATCTGGGCAGTAGCCGAAGCGGACGTCCCCGATGTCGCTCTCGCCGCGCCACCGCCGCCTCGGCCGCGACCGCCCCGGCTACGGCGCCGCTTCGTGCCGCTGGCCGTCGTCGCCGCGCCTGCGCCGGCCGCGGTGGCAACCGCGCCGTCGTCAGACGACTTCGGTTTGGTTGCCGGATCCGCTGAGGCCGGTTCCTTCGGGGTGGTCCGGGTGCTTCTCGCGGGGCTCTTGGCCGGGGTCTTGGCCGGGGTCTTGGCCGGGTCTTGGCCGGGCTCTTGGCCGGGGTCTTGGCCGGGGTCTTGGCCGGGGTCTTGGCCGCGGGCCTCGGGGTGCCGCCCTTTGCCGGGCTCGCTGCGGTCGTCTCCGGCGTCAGCGCCCGTCCGTGCTCCGTCACCTCCGCCCCGTCGACGGTGCGATCCGTCGTGGTGGCCGTGCCCCCCTTCGCGGTCGCGCTTCCCCCACGCCCCCGTCCGCGACCGCCGCGTCGGCGACGCCGCGGTGCGCCGGCGCCCGCTCCAGGGGTCGAGGCTGACGCCGGCTCCGATGCAGTCGACGGGGCATCTGATCCGGCGGTGCCGCCGGATCGTGTGGTCGCGACGCCTTCGGCGGCGACCGGTCCATCCTGGTTCATACGGTGAGCTCCCTTCGCTCAACTACGCGAGGGGGCACGGCGACCGCTGGGGTAAGACGCAGGGTGTGGCTCCGACGTGTGGAGCTCATGGCGCAGGTTGTGCGAAGCCCGGGGCATCCGACTCTTGCCGTCGCGCTCCGGGTCGCGCGCGTCATCGCGCACCCGATACGTCCTTCTCCGGCGCTCGCGTTCCGCGCTCGCGGCTCTCCGGGGTTCCGGGGCCTGGCGGGCGGCGGTTCGCGCGCCTCCTCGACGATTCTTGGTCCCGCTGGAGAGGGCCCCGTAGGGCCTCGCTCGGCGAGCAGATCTGATGAGGAGCATAACAGCGGGCGAGGCGATCGCGGGGAGCCGAGCCTCGAGCGGGGTCCGGATGCCAGCGGTGTCCCCCATCCGGGGAGGTCGGGAAACGGTGCTTCCGCAGGATGGGATAGGTGCGCAACTACACCGACACTTCTCATATGTTGGTACAGAGGGCACCCGCGGCCCCGCGTCAGCGTGTGCGCGTGCTGGTGGTCGACGACAACGCCGGGTTCCGAGACTCGCTGGTCTCGCTCCTCGATACGGACGAGCTGGTCGTCGTCGGCCAGGCCGGTAACGGCGAGCAGGCGTTGAAGCTGATCTTGTCCACCGAACCCGACGTGGTCCTGATGGACGTGAGGATGCCCACCATGGACGGCATCGAGACCACCCGCCGCGTGAAGGCGCTCGACCCCAGCATCGGGATCGTCGCCCTCACGGGCCTAGAGGACCAGCGGGCCGTGCGCGACATGCTGGTGGCAGGCGCATCGGGCTACGTACTTAAGGACTCCGACGGCGACGAGATCCTCATGGCTGTCCGGGAGGCCGCCACCGGGAACGGCGTGATCTCACCGCAACTGACCCCGTCGGTGATCGAGCAGCTCACGGAGGCGCTGGAGCGCGAGCGGCGGCGAACCCGCCAGTTGGAGATCGCTCAAGAGGCGCTCCTGGAGCGGGCCGCGAGGCGCCACGAACTCGTCTCCCGACTGGGCCACGAGCTCCGGACGCCGGTCACGGTGATCCTCGGGATGGCACAGACGCTCTCGCAAGGCACCGCCCGAGAGGAGGACCGGCCCGAGCTCCTGGAGCGCCTCGTCGTCAGGGCAGGCGACCTGGCCCGTCTCGTGCAGCGGTTCGAGGCCGCCGTCGAGGCCGGGCTCACGGAGTGGGCCGACGTCACCCAGGTGGCGCACGAGGTCGCCGATCGAGACGATCGCATCGTGGTCGAGTCTCCCGGCATCCCCGCTATGGCCAGCCTGAACCGGATGGCCGCAAGCCGGATCTTGGAGGAGCTCGTGGAGAACGCCCTGGCGTTCTCCGACGAACGACGGGTCACGATCCGCGTCACGATCGAAGATGGCTCGCCGGTCGTGCGGGTGATCGACGAAGGGCCGGGCATCGACGCCGCCTCGCTACCCCGGATCTTCGCCCCGCTCGAGCAGGGTGAGGAGCTCAACGCGCGGACACATCAAGGGATCGGCCTGGGCCTCGCGATCGCGCGCATGTCGGCGCGAGCGATGGACGGCGAGGTGGTCCTGGAGTCGACCGGCCCTGAGGGCTCGACCTTCACGTGGTCGGTGAACGCCGAACGGCTCGGTCCGTCGCTCACTTGAAGCGGCGCATGTGCACGTTCAGCAGCAGCCCCACCGCGATCAGGTTCGCCATCATCGCGGATCCCCCGTAACTCACGAGCGGCAGTGGGATGCCCGTGATCGGCATGATCCCGAGGACCATCCCCACGTTCACGAACATCTGGATCGCGAACATGGACGCGACCCCCGCCGCCACATACGTCCCGAACGGATCCTTGGACAGGTAGGAGATGCGGATCGCCCTCCAGATCAAGATCGCGAACAGCAGCAGGACGAAGGCCGAACCGAAGAACCCGAACTCCTCCCCCACGACGGTGAAGATGAAGTCCGTGTGCTGCTCGGGTACGAAGTCGAGGTTCGTCTGGGTGCCCGAGAGGTACCCCCGTCCGAACAGCCCGCCGGCCCCCACGGCGATCTCGGCCTGCTCGCGGTTGTAACGGGTGGTATCAGCGGAGTTCTGCGGGTCGAGGAACCCGGTGAGGCGCGCGATCTGATAGTCGCGGATCACGTGCAGCTGGAACGCCAGCCCGACGAGAACGATCGACGTGATCGCGAGCGCCAACAGGTGCTTCGGCCGCGTGCCGGCCACCACCAGAACGCCGACCGTGATCGCGACGAGGACGATCGTCGTGCCGATGTCGGGCTGGATGAACACGAGCATCATCGGGATGGCCGCGACGATGCACACGCGCAGGACGTCGGCCACGGTCGGCTCCGACGTCCGAAGTTCGGAAAGCATCGCGGCGAGCATCAGGATGAGGGCGATCTTCGCGAACTCGGACGGGGTCAGCTGGAAGCCGGCGAACTGGAACCAGCGCTGCGCGCCGTTCGCCGATGAGCCGATCCCCGGGAGACGCACGAGAACGAGGGTTGCCACCGTTCCCGCATAGATGAACCCCGCATAGACCTTCAAGAACCGGTAATCGAACGTCGCGATGATCAGCAGTAATACGAACCCGAGAACGAGCGCCGCGATCTGCTTCTTGACGTAGACCATCGGATCCAGGTCCAGTGCCTCCAGCGACGCATGCGTCGAGGAGTAGATCGAGAGCAACCCGACGATCGAAAGGACGAGCGTGACCAGGAGGAGCGCGGGGTCGATGTGGCGGATCGGCCTGCGTTCGGAAGCGAGGGTGCGGCCAGCGACGAGATCCATCAGTCGGACGCCCCGCCGTTCACCGCGCCCGTCTCCTGGATCCCGAGCAGTCCCTCGATCACCTGCCGGACGATCGGAGCCGCCGACGTGGAACCGTGGCCGCCCTGCTCGATCATGGCGACGACCACGTACTTCGGATCGCCCGCCGGCACGATAGCCGCGAACCACGAGGTGTCCTGGAACGGCGGCCGCTGGGCGGTCCCCGTCTTTCCGGCGATCGGATAGGTCGACAGCGGGAAGCCGGAGAACGCTAGTCCCGCGGTCCCGCCAGGTTGCGTGACGGTCGCGAGCGCTGTCTTGATGTAGTCGATCTCGGCCTGCGTGTATGGAAGCTCGTGTTGGCCGCAGTGGCCGCTCACTCGTCGAGCGATCGTGCCGTCGGGACGCTCGATCCGATCGACGAGATGCGGGCGGCAGAGCTTGCCGCCGTTCGCGATGGCGGCGTACGCCGTCGCCAGCTGCATCGGGGTCACGGTGACGTAGCCCTGTCCGATCGCCATCTGGATGTAGTCGCCGGGGAGCCAGACCTCCTCACCCGGATTGAACAGCCGGGGGTTATCCGCCGCGAACGTCGCCTTCCAGGCCGGATCGGGGATCAGGCCCTCGGTCTCAGAGGGGAGGTCGATGCCCGTGGCCTTGCCGAACCCGAACTGGCGGAGGTCATGCTGCAGGGCGAGCGCGTTGTCCGCGAACTGGTTGGCCTTCCAGCGATCGTAGTAGTCGGCACCGAACTGGTAGAAGACGGTGTCGCACGAGATCTTCAGCGCGTTCGCGATCGAGATCGAGCCGAGGTTGGCCGTCGACCAGTTGTGGAACACGGTCGTCGTGTCGCCGGGGTAGACGTACTCAGGCGGACACGGATAGTAGCTGCCGAGGCTCGCGATGCCGTTCTGCACCGCCGAAAGCGCGATGAACGGCTTGAACGTCGAGCCGGGGGCATAGGTCAGCTGGGTGGCCCGGTTGACCGTCGGCGACGAAGCGCTCGTGAACAGATACGAGGCCTGTTTCGAACTGATGCCCTGGACGAACCACGACGGGTCGAACGATGGCCACGACGCGAGCGCCTTCACGCCGCCGGTCGACGGATCCATGACGATCACCGCGCCCGAGGTCCCCTTCAGATACCCGGGCGGATCCTGCGATGCGTCGAAGGTCGCCCGGGCGCGCTCGATGCCCTGCACGAGCGCGCGCTCGGCGATGCGCTGGGCATCGATGTCGAGCGAGAGAACGAGGTCGTTGCCGGGTGTGGGGTCCTGGGCGCCGAGCGAGCGGATCACCTGGCTCGACGAGTTCACCAGGTATTTCTCGAGCCCCTTCCTCCCGCGGAGGTAGTGCTCGTACGTCTGCTCCAATCCGGATTTCCCGACCAGGTCATTGGGGCCGTAGTTCGCGAACGCGGGATCTTTCAGCTCCTGCGCGTCGATCTGCCCGACCCAGCCCAGCTCGTGCGCCGCCATCGTGTTCTGCGGATACTCACGGACCGAGGCCTGCACAACCTCGACCCCGGGGAACTGGCGCTTGTGCTCGCCCAGGTAGTCGGCGACCGTCTCGTCTACATCGAACGCGATCGGCTTCGGCTGGTAGTCGAAGTACCGCTTGTCGTCGAGGCTCGCCCGGATGTCCTTCACAGGGATGGCGAGGATCTCGGACAGGCGGAGCAGCTCCTCCTCCGCGTCGGCCCTGAGCTGGTCCCTGGTGACCCGAACCTCGAGCGACACCCGATTGCCGACGAGCGGACGGCCACGATCGTCGACGATGCTCCCGCGCGCCGCGTCGGTGCGGACGATCCGTACCGACTGATCGCGGATCTGCGCGGTGGCCGACGCCGAATCCAACACCTGCAGGAACCACAGGCGTGTCGTGAGCGCGGCGAACATGAACGCGACCAGGATCGCGAGCGTCTTGAGTCGGGCGGTCGATCGTTCCATGGCTAGAAGCGCACCACACGTTTCGGTCTGGACCCCTCGAAGATACGCCGTAGCACGGGATAGACCAGGGGCGTGAGGATCGCGTTGTAGACGGCCGTGAGGAGCGCGACCCGGAGCGAGAAGAGCAGCGGGTCGTCGGCCTGCCCGAGCAGGAACGACACGATCTCATAGAAGATCACCCCGGCGAACGTGCCGACCGCGACGAGCACGGTCGGCAGGAGCGGAGACGGGGAGACGATGTACTGCCGCGCCAGTCCGACCGTGTAGCCGAGGAGCGTCAGCGTGAGAGCGGTGATGCCCTTCGGCTGGTTGAGCAGGAAGTCTTGTGCCATGCCCCCTGCGAACCCGACGATCGCACCCTCGTTCGGCCCTTCGAGGATCGCCATGAGGATCGTGACGACGTAGAGCAGCTCCGGACGCACCCCCACCAGCTTGAGCTGAGTGAAGACAGTGGATTGCAGGAGGAGGGCGGTCACGATCACGGCGGCAAGCGCCAAGGTCCGTCGCAGCACGCTTCAGCTCCGGCTTCGCGAGGTCTGGAGCACGAGCACGAATTCCAGTGCGGAGAAGTCGACGGCCGGCCGCACGCTGACGAACTCCTGCAGCTCCGAACTCGGGATGACATGCGAAACCTGGCCGATCACGAGCCCCGGAGGGAAGAGGCCACGCTGGCCGTTCACCTCATAGCCCTGCGTGACCACGGTCTCGTTGCCCTGGACGACCGTGCCCGGGTTCACCAGACTCATCCGCAGATCGCCTTCGCCTTGGCCCTCGACCAATCCGGTCTCATGCGATACGGAGAGGCGGCCGGCGACGGCGGAGTCCCGGTCGATGATCAGCTCGACCTCGGCAGAGAGCGCGGTCACCTGGACCACCTTCCCCACGAGCATCGGGCCCTCGGTCGAACCGGTGATGACCGGCTGGTCGACCCGGATACCTACATCCGAACCGCGATTGATCGTGATCGTCCAGCGGAAGTTCGACAGGCCGTTCGCGATCACCACCGCAGGGACCGACGCCGGGGTCAGGCTCTCCTTGAGTCCGAGCAGGTCCGCGAGTTGCGCGACCTGGCTCTCGAGGTAGGTCGCACGCTGCATCTGAGCCCGCAGGGCAGCGTTATCGTCCCTGAGCTGCAAGTTCTCACGCTCCAGGGACGGCAGGTGCACGAGGCCGGTGAAGAAATCGCCGATGGGGCGCGTCACGGTGGTGACGGCCTGCTGCAGCGGCGCCATCGCCGCGAGCGCGATCCGCCCGAGGCCCGCCAACGGACCGTTCTGCCCTTCACGATAGTCGAGCGTGATCACCGCTAGAGAGATAGACACGAGAATGACGACGAGGAGCCGCGTGCTCCGGGGGCGCTGCCGAGTGACCACGGCGGTTACCGCCGTGAGGGGCTGACCAGGACCCGCTGCAGGACCTCGAACTCCTCCAGGCACTTGCCCGACCCGAGGACTACGGCCTGGAGCGGGGTGTCGGCGATGCGGACCGGCATCCCCGTCTCATGCCGCAGCCGCTTGTCGAGACCGCGCAGGAGCGCTCCGCCGCCGGTGAGGATGATGCCGCTGTCCATGATGTCCGCGGAAAGCTCTGGCGGTGTGCGATCCAGCGTCGTCTTGATGGCGTCGATGATGGCGTTCACCGGTTCCTCGATGGCGCGGCGGATCTCCTCGGCGCTGATCGTGATCGTCTTCGGCAAACCACTTACGAGGTCTCGGCCCTTGATCTCGGCGACGAGCTCCTCCGGCATCGGGAACACCGATGCGATCGCGAGCTTGATCGCTTCCGACGTTCGCTCGCCCAGCAAGAGCGAGTATTCCTTCTTCACGTGCTGGATGATCGCCTCGTCCAGCTCGTCGCCGCCGATGCGGATGCTCGTCGACGTGACGATCCCGCCGAGCGAGATCACCGCGACCTCCGTCGTGCCGCCGCCGATGTCAACGACCATATTGCCGGTCGGTTCGTGGATCGGAAGCCCGGCGCCGATCGCGGCGGCCATCGGCTCCTCGATGATGTACGCGCGACGTGCCCCCGCTGCGATCGTGGCTTCCTCAACCGCGCGCTGCTCCACACCGGTGATGCCGGAGGGGACACACACGACCACCCGCGGCTTCGCGAGCAGGCGTCGCTTGTGCACCTTCTGGATGAAGTAGCGCAGCATCTTCTCCGTCACGTCGAAGTCGGCGATCACGCCGTCTTTGAGTGGCCTCACGGCCTGGATGTGGCTCGGCGTGCGGCCGATCATCCGCTTGGCTTCGGCCCCGACGGCGAGTATGGCTCCGCTAAGGGTGTTGATCGCCACCACGGACGGCTCGTTCAGAACGACGCCACGACCGCGCACGTACACGAGCGTGTTCGCCGTTCCGAGGTCGACCGCCATGTCTCGACCAAGGAACCCGAGCACTCCCTCCGTCCCCTGATGCCGGGACGTGGGAGAAGAGGATCGTTGGAGACCATCGGCCATGGGCTCCCGGTCATTCAACAGGACCCGTTCCATCGTGGCAACCTGTGCGCATGAACGACATCGACACGACACACGCCGTCGTCTTCCCGGGGCAGGGATCGCATTTCGCGGGGATGGCCGATGCGTGGACCGCGCATCCTGCGAGCGCGGCCGTCCTCGCGGAGGCCTCCGAGTCCATGGGCCTCGACCTCGCCGCCGCCTGTCACGACGAGGAACGCCTCGCGAGCACCGAGTTCGTTCAGCCCGCCTTGCTCGCCTGCGACATCGCAGCGTTCAAGGTGATGGAGGCGCACGATATCCTTGTCGCCGGCGCGGCCGGACACTCGCTCGGGGAGTTCGCGGCGTTGGTCGCCTCCGGCGCCATGACGCTCGCCGACGCGCTCGATGTGGTCGTGATCCGTGGCCGGGCGATGCGGTTGGCGGGCGAGGAACGGCCGGGAACGATGGCGGCGCTGATCGGCCTGGACGCGGAGCAGGCGGCGGTGCTCTGCGACGACGCGCGCGGTGACGACGTCCTCGTCGTCGCGAATGAGAACTCGCCGGCGCAGGTTGTGGTCAGCGGATCGGTCTCGGCCGTGGAGCGCCTGCAGGCCCTCGCCCGCGACCGCCAGGTCCGCGCCGTCCGGCTCAACGTCGCTGGTGCGTTCCACTCGCCGTTGATGGAGCCCGCGGTCGCACCCATCGTCGAACGCCTAGCGTCGATCGCGTTCGCGTCGCCGCGGTTCCCGATCGCGGAAAACGTCGTCGGAACGCTCGTGGAAGATCCCGAGGAGCTCCGCACTCTCCTCGGGCGGCAGGTGGTCTCGCCGGTGCGGTGGGTCGGATGCGCGCACGCGCTCTTCGCGACCGGCGCGACCACGTTCCTGGAAGCTGGGCCGGGCGACGTGCTGACGAAGCTCGCCAAGCGCGTGGTGCCTGGCGCGTACGCGCTCGCGATCGGCTCACCCGACGCGGCGGCCGCGTTCGCGGCCGGTCTCTGAGGGAGGTTCGCCGGTACCGGGCGGGGACGATATCCTCGGGCCGTGACCCGTTACGCGACGATCGCCGGTGTGGGTTCCTACCTTCCGCCACGACTGGTTCCCAACACGTGGTTCGAGTCGCGGATCGAGACGTCCGACGAGTGGATCCGTGACCGGACCGGGATCGAAGCGCGCCATTTCGTGGACGACGGTGTGCTCACGTCCGACCTCGCGGTTGAAGCCGCTCATTCCGCGATGGCCTCCGCGACGATCGAGCCGGGGCAGATCGACCTGATCGTCTGTGCGAGCGTGACCGGCGATACGCCCTTCCCGGCCACGGCGGTGTGGGTGCAGCAGAAGCTGGGTATCTCGTGCCCCGCGTTCGACGTGAACGCCGCCTGCGCAGGGTTCTCCTACGCCCTCGCAACCGCGACCGCGATGATCGGTGCGGGGATGGCAGACACGGTCCTCGTGATCGGGGCCGAGGCGTTCAGCAAGATCTTGGACTTCACGGATCGGGCGACATGCGTGCTGTTCGGTGACGGCGCCGGGGCGACCATCCTGTGTGCGTCGGAGCAACCCGGGATCGAGGGAACCGTCCTCGGAGCGGACGGTCGGGCGGCTGAGATCCTGATCATGCCTGGGGGCGGTTCGCGCGAACCGGCGTCACCGGAGACGATCGCCACCAGCCGTCACCGCATCTTCATGCCCAACGGGCGTGAGGTGTTCAAGCGCGCGGTGACCGAGATGGCCGCCGCCTGCGACGAGGTCCTCCAGAAGAACGGGCATCGTCCCGAGGACGTCGACGTCCTCATCCCCCACCAGGCGAACGCACGCATCATGACCGCTGTGGCCTCGCGGCTGCGCATCCCCGAGGAGAAGGCCGTGATCGACGTGGCGCAGGTCGGCAACACGAGCGCGGCATCGATCCCGATCGCGCTCGATCGCGCGTGGCGCGCCGGCCGCATCCACGAGGGCGACCTCGTGCTCTTCACGTCGTTCGGTGCCGGCCTCACCTGGGGCGCCACGGTGATGCGCTGGACCATGCCGGGGCCCGCGTGAGCCGCCACGTCGCGGTCGTCACCGGCGCGTCGCGTGGGCTCGGACGCGCCTGTGCGATCGCGCTCGCCGGCGCCGGGTGGACCGTCGCGGTGGGCTATCGCTCGAACGAGGCCAACGCGAAAGAGACGCTCGACGCGCTCGAGGCCGCGGGCAGGCCGGGGCTCGCGGTGTACCTGGACATCACCGATGAGTCGAGCGTGCAAGAGGCGTTCAGGCGCGTTGCCGAAGAAGCCGGCGGCGTCACCGGTCTCGTCAACAACGCGGGGTTCTCTCAAGACGGTCTCTTGGTCAAGTACTCGATGGAGACGTACGACCGCGTGATGGAGACGAACGTCCGGGGTTCGTTCCTCTGCACGCAGGCCGCACTGCGGAGCATGCTCAGGGCGAGATGGGGACGCATCGTGAACATGTCGTCGGCGGTCGCGCTGCGCGGGAACGCGGGCCAGACGGCCTACGCGGCCTCGAAGGCGGCGCTCCTGGGGATGACCAAGTCGCTCGCGCGAGAGATCGGCGCGCGGGGCATCACCGTGAACGCCGTCTGTCCGGGTCTGGTCGATACCGAGATGACGTCACACCTGGACGAAGACGCCGTCGCCTACTACGTGGATCGCACGCCGGCAGGCCGAACCGCCACGCACGATGAGGTCGCCGTCGTCGTTCGGTTCCTGATGTCGGACGAGGCGTCGTACGTGAACGGCGCGGTCGTTCCGGTCGACGGCGGGTTGACGGCGTAGTCACGCAGGGGTCCGGGGACTAGGCTCCTGCGGACGACGACGGGAACCAAGGAGGAACGGGATGGATCGTTCGGAGATCGAGGTGCGGGTCAAGAAGGTGCTCGCGGAGCAGCTGGCCGTGGACGAGGCCCAAGTGGTCCCGGACGCGCGCTTCGCCGAAGATCTGAACGCCGACTCACTTGACCTCGTGGAAGCGGTGCTCGCGCTCGAGGAGGAATGGAGCATCGAGATCCCCGAGGACGAGATGGAGAGCGTGAAGACGGTGGGTCAGGCCGTGGATATGGTCGCCTCCAAGCTCGGCGTGTCCTGAGGGGGCGCCGTGACCGCTCGTCCGAGGGTCGTCATCACGGGGATCGGACCGGTCACGCCGGTTGGGACCGGCCGTGCCGACTTCTGGGCGGGCCTTACGAGCGGACGCAATGGTGTCCGCACGATCACCCGTTTCCCGATCGACGACCTGAACGTCACGGTTGCGGGAGAGGTCGACGTCTTCGAGCCTGGGGACTACCTCGACCCGAAGGAGATCCGCCGCACCGATCGGTTCACGCAGTTCGGCGTCGCCGCGGCCCGGCTTGCGTGGGAAGACGCGGGCGAGCCCGACCCGGTGTCGGAACGCGCTGGCGTGATCTTCGCGACCGGCATCGGCGGGATCGAAACGCTGCTCAAGCAGTACGACGTGTTGCGCGAGAAGGGTCCAGGGCGCGTCTCGCCGTTCATGGTGCCGATGCTCATGGCGAACGCCCCCGCCGGACACATCGCCATGAAGTTCGGACTGACGGGGGCGAATTTCGCGACGATCTCGGCATGTTCGTCGAGCAACCATGCGATCTTCGAAGCGATGCGGCTGTTGCGCGAGGGTACATTGGATCTGTGCGTCGCGGGCGGTACGGAGTCGGCCACGATGCCGCTCACGGTCGCCGCGTTCTCCCAGATGACCGCGCTCACCAGGAACCCGGATCCCGATGCGGCCTCGCGACCGTTCGATGCCAAGCGCGACGGCTTCGTCCTGTCGGAAGGTGCGTGTGCGCTGATCATGGAGACCGAGGAGCATGCCAACGCGCGCGGCGCGCGGATCTACTGCGAGGTCGCGGGCGCGGGCGCGAGCGATGACGCGTTCCACATCACGGCGCCCGACCCGAAGGGCTCTGGAGCCGCGCTCGCCATGCGGTGGGCCCTCGCCGACGCCGGCGCCGAGCCGGACCAGGTGACATACATCAACGCACACGGGACGTCGACGCCGCTGAACGATGCATCGGAGGCGGCCGCGATCACGGCCGTCTTGGGTGACCACGCCCGGACCGTCGCCGTGTCATCCACGAAATCGATGACGGGCCACCAGATGGGGGCGGCGGGCGCGGTCGAAGGGGCGGCCTGCGCCCTGGCGATCGCGAACGGCCTGATCCCGCCCACGATCCACTACTCGGAGCCCGATCCGGATATCGATCTCGACGTCACGCCGAACGTGGCCCGCGAGTTGGACGTCACGTTCGCCCTCTCGAACTCGTTCGGGTTCGGCGGGCACAACACCTGTGTCGCGTTCCGCAAGATCGCCTAGTCTGCCTCAGACTAGTCCTCGAACGAGCGGAACCACTGCCCGCCGTTGAAGATGGCGAGCGATGCGGAGCCATCGATCACGCGATCGAAGCGGATCCGCCGGGGTGTCCAGGTCTCCCCCACCGCGAACCATCCGTCGTCGAGCGGGATCAGCTCTCCCTCTCCTTCCTCGTCGCTCGCCTCGACGGGGAAGGAGAGCCAAAGCGCCTCCCGCCGCAACACCACCCTGAGCGTCGGAAGCCAGGGGTCGTCGTTGCGGTACAGGCCCGGATACGCCCGCCAGACGGCGGGAGCAGGGTCGGGATCGGGCTCGGCATAACGCTCCCCGCGGAACCATCTTGCCCCGTGTGCAGCCTCCACGACGCGGCCCTCCTCATCGCGACGGAACGACAGCTGGAACCGCTCGAGCTCCGGTTCAACGATCACGAACCGGTCGCCGGGGGTCCCGAGCGGATCGCGCTCGAGCCGCCCGCTTCGATCCTCCAGGTGCACCAGCAGGCCGTCGCCGTCCGCCTCGACGCGAAGCGCCGAGCCATCGTCGCCCTCGAACGTCCCCACGAACGCGGCGGCATCCGGGATCATCGTGGCGGTGGGCGGCGTCCACGGATCCGCGAACCTGTGGCCTCGAACGCCAGCTCGAACCGCACCGAGCGTCGCACACATGAGCCCGGCCTTCGATCCGTACCCGTTCTGCAGCACCACGGCACCGAGCTCGCTTTCGACGCGCAGGAGCGCGGTGTATCCGACCATGCCGCCGGAGTGGCCGATCCACGGACCGTGCTGGTCCTCGCCGACGTCCAACCCGTAGGAGTAGGAAACGCCCGGATCGTCGGGTAGCTCGATCACGGGCGTGGTCATCAAAGAGAACATCTCCTCGGACAGGATCGGGCCGTCCGGCCCTCGACCGCGGTTCAAGAGCAGGCGTGCATACGCGGCCACGTCGACGACGTTCGAGACGATGCTGCCGTCGGCGGTATTCGAGACCGTGAACGTCGCCGGGACGAGCGGGTGGCGGAGCTGGGCGGGCCGGTCCGAGTAGACCGGCGCGTAGCCGGTCGCCAGGTCGGTCCGGATCGAGTCGTCGATCGCGGCGACCGACGCGTCCATCCCGAGCGGGCCCAGGACGCGCTCCCTGATCAGGTCGTGGATCGGCCGGCGGGTGAGGCGTTCCAGGGCCATCCCGACGAGCTTGAAGCCATCGTTCGAGTACCAGTAGCGCTCCCCCGGAGCGAACGTGGGCGGAAGGTGGCGGAGCCGGGCCGCCGCACCGAGGCCGGTCGGCGCGTCCTCGGTCCCGATGACGAGGCCGCCCGTATGGCTCATGAGGTGGTGCAGCGTGACAGGCCCGAACGGCTCGGGGAGCTCGAGCCACGGGAGGAGCTCGTTCACCGAGACATGGAGATCCAGGGTGCCGGCCTCCACCTCCTGGAGTGCGATCATCACCGTGAACGCCTTCGAGATCGAGCCGATCATGAACCGGGTCTCTGGTCGGACCGGCGCGCCGCTCGCGACATCGGCGAACCCCCGTACGACGACGCCCAGGGTGGCATCAGAGTCGGTGACGGCGATCGCCGCGCCCGCTGCATGCGAGACGGGGAGGTGGTGTTCGAGGGTGGCACCGATCCGGTCGAAGGCGTCGGCCAGACCCGGCATCGGGCCGATCAGCCCTCGGGGAAGAAGAGCCCGAGTTCCCGCTCCGCCGAGGCCGGAGAGTCACTGCCGTGCGCGATGTTCTCGCCGATCGCGGTGGCGAAGTCCCCTCGGATCGATCCGGGTGCGGCATCGATCGGGTCCGTCGGGCCCATCAGGGTCCGCCATGCGGTGATGGCCTGCTCTCCCGTGACCTTCGCGACGACGACCGGACCGCTCGTGATGAAGTCGACCAGCTCGCCGTAGAACGGCTTGTCGACATGCTCGCCATAGTGGTGCTCGGCGGTCGCGCGATCGATCGTCATCAGGCGCATCGACTCGATCGACAGACCCTTGTCCTCCACACGGCGCAGGACCTCACCGATCAGACCACGCCGGACGCCGTCCGGTTTCACGATCAAGAGCGTCGATTCGATCGCCATGTCAGCGTGACTCCCCGAGCGCCCGGCGCGCGTCCGCGACAGTATAGAGAGAGCCCGTCACCAGGATGAGGTCGCCTCCTGCAGCGGCGGTGCGCGCCGCGTCCAACGCTCCGGCCACCGTGTCGAAGAGTCCCACCGGCTTGTTCTCCGCGCCGAACAACTCCGCGAGCGGGAACGGATCCCCACCGCGCTCGCTGGCGTTCTTTGCTGCGTAGGCGACGTCGGCGAGAGGCGCGAGCGGTCGAACGATCCCAGGTAGATCCTTGTTGCCAGAGACCGAGATCACGAGGTGGAGCCGGTCCCACGTGAAGAACTCGCGGAGCGCGGTCGCGAGCGCCTCGGCCCCCGCGGGGTTGTGCGCACCATCGAGCACGATCATCGGATGGCGGGCGAAGATCTCGAGCCGGCCGGGCCACCGCACGTTCGACAGCGCCTCGCGCGCCGCGGCCTCGTCGAGCGGCTGATCCAACAGCGATTCCACGGCGGCGACAGCCGTGGCGGCGTTGCGCGCCGCGTGCTCACCGAACATGGGCAGGAACAGATCGTCGTACGTAGCGCGCAGCCCGCGCACGCGGATCGATTGACCCCCGAGCGCGTGGAGCCGCTCCTCCACCTCGAAGTCCCGGAACTCGAGCTTGAGATCGGCGCCCACCTCGGCACATCGCGCGTCGATCACCCGCATCGCCTCGTCGTCCTGTTCGCGCGAGATGGCGACGCTCCCCGCCTTGATGATCCCTGCCTTCTCGGTGGCGACCTGCGCGACGGTGGAACCCAGCTCCGGATGATCGAGCGCGATCGGCGTGAGCACCGCGACGTTGCCAGCGACGAGGTTCGTGGCGTCCCATGTGCCGCCCATCCCGACCTCGAAGACGCCCAACGCGACCGGCTTGTCCGCGAACCACAGGTAGGCGAGCGCCGTGAGCGCCTCGAAGTAGGTCACCTGGTCCTCGCTCTGGTCATCGACCAGCAGGAGGAACGGCAGGAGGTGCCCGTACTCGTCGGCGAACTCCGTCTTGGAGATGTCGACCCCACACACGGAGATGCGCTCGGTGACGGACAGGAGATGGGGGGAGGTGTAGAGGCCCGTGGTCAGGCCGTGGGCGCACGCGAGCTCGGTCGCGATGCGCGCCGCGGTCCCCTTCCCGTTCGTCCCCGTCACGTGGATCGTCGGGTACGTGAGCTGCGGGTCGGAGAGCAACGTCGCGAGCGCAAGGATGCGCGAGAGGTCGGGCACCATGCGGCTCTCCCGGCGCCCCTCCAGCTCGGCGAGCGCCTCGGGGAAGTTCACGCCTGCTCGCCGAGTTCGCGGAGCTGACCGTGGATCTCGGAGAAACGCTTCTGCAGGCGATCGCGCTTCTGCGTCTCCTTCTCGACGATGTCTGGGGCGGCTTTGGCGAGGAACCCCGGGTTCGCGAGCTTCGCCAGGGTCCGCTCGAGCTGCACGCTCACCTCGTCGCGCTGCGCGGACAGGCGGGTCCGCTCGGCGTCGACATCGAACAGGCCGGGCGGAAGTGAGACGTAGCCATCGGTCAGCGTGAGCGACGTGCCTTCTGCCGGCCTCGTCGCGCCGGACTCGCCGATCGCCAACGGGGACACGCCCGCGAGTCGCTCGATCCGCTCCGACAGGGCCTCGACCACCGGATGTGCCGAGGCCGGAACCACCACCGTCGCCGCGAACGTCTGTGCCGGCGAGATCCCGTGCTGAGAGCGGAACTGCCGCACGCCGGTCACGATCTCCTGCACCACGGCGAACGACGCCTCTGCCCCGAGATCCAGGTGCTCGGGGTGCGGCTCGGGCCATGACGCGAGAACGATCGATTCCCCCACACCGATCCGTTGGTAGATCTCCTCGGTGAGGAACGGCATCAGCGGGTGCAGCAGGCGGAGCGTGCGCTCGAGCACCCAGGTGAGGACGCTCGTCGCGTCGGCGCGTTCGGCTCCGCCGGCGTCCAGACGGCCCTTCTCCATCTCGAGCCCCCAGTCGCAGAGCTCCGACCAGACGAACCGGTAGATCGCCTGCGCCGCGTCGGCGAACAGGTAGCCGTCGAGCGCCGCGTCGACCTCCGAGAGACACGCTTGGTGACGGGAGAGCAGCCAGCGCTCCGCCACCGTGAAGGTCTCGGGCAACGCGGGCTCTCCGCCCGGGTGCGCCTGCAGGACGAGCCGGGCGGCGTTCCAGATCTTGTTCGCGAAGTTGCGGCCTCCCTCGACCGCATCCACCGCGAGCGGGATGTCCTGCTGGCCGCCCGTTGCCAGGCGTGCGAGCGAGAAGCGAAGAGCGTCGGCGCCGTAGAGGTCGATCATCTCGATCGGATCGATCACGTTGCCGAGCGACTTCGACATCTTGCGGCCGTGGCCGTCACGGACCAGCCCGTGGATGACGACGTCGCGGAACGGCACGTCGCCCACGAGCGACATGCCCGACATGATCATGCGTGCCACCCAGAGGTAGAGGATCTCGTAGCCCGTCACCATCACGGCGTTCGGGTAGAAGGTCCGGAGGTCGTCGGTGTCGTCCGGCCAGCCCAGCGTCGAGAACGGCCAGAGCTGGGACGAGAACCACGTGTCCAGGACGTCGGGGTCCTGTTCCAGCGACGTGGAGCCACACGTCGCGCACGCGGAAGGATCCTCGCGCGCGACGGTGACGTGCCCGTCCGGGCAGTACCACGCCGGGATGCGGTGACCCCACCAGAGCTGGCGCGAGATGTTCCAATCGCGCAGGTTGTCGAGCCAGGTCACGTATGCCTTGTGCCAGCGCTCGGGCGCGAACCGCACCCGACCGTCGATCGCCGCCTGCTTCGCGGGTTCCTTCAGTCGCTCGACGGCGACGAACCACTGCAGCCCGGAGATCCACGGTTCGATCTCGCTGTGACATCGGTAGCAGTGCCCGACCGCGTGAACGTAGGGCCGTTCCTCCTTCACGAACAGGTCGAGCTTCTCCAATGCCTCGCGCACCGCGATGCGCGCGTCGTAGCGGCCGAGCCCGTAGAACTCCTCGGCCGCGTTCTCGTTGATCGTGGCGTCGGCGCGGAAGATGTTGATGAGCGGGAGGCCGGCACGCTGCGCGATGTCGAAGTCGTTCGGATCGTGAGCGGGTGTCACCTTGACCGCGCCGGTGCCGAACGCCGGGTCGACGGCCGCGTCGGCCACGATCGGGAGCTCCCGGCCATCGAACGGATGCGTGACCGTGGCCCCCACGAGCGCGCGGTATCGCTCGTCTTCGGGATGCACCGCGATCCCGGTGTCGCCGAGCATCGTCTCGACGCGCGTCGTCGCCACCTCGATGTGACCGGACCCGTCCGACAGCGGATAGCGGAACGTGATCAGCTCGCCCTCGACGTCCACGTGTTCGACCTCGGAGTCCGACAGGCCCGTCTGGTCGGTGGGACACCAGTTGACCAATCGTTCACCGCGGTAGATCAGGCCCTCGTCGTGCCAGCGCACGAACGCCTCGCGCACGGCCCGCGAGAGCCCTTCGTCCATGGTGAAGCGCTCGCGGCTCCAATCGCACGACGAACCGAGCCGCTTGATCTGGTCGACGATCTCGCCCCCGTATTGTTCCTTCCACGTCCACACGCGGTCGACGAACGCATCGCGCCCGATGTCCCGGCGATCGATCCCCTGCTTGCGGAGCTCTCGTTCCACGACGACCTGCGTGGCGATACCGGCGTGGTCCATCCCTGGGAGGAAGAGCGCCTCGTAGCCCTGCATGCGGGCGCGCCGGGTGAGGGCATCCATGATCGTGTGTCCGAGCGCGTGGCCGACGTGGAGCCGTCCGGTGACGTTCGGCGGTGGCAGCACGATGCAGTAGGGCTCACGCGCCGACGACGCGTCGGCCACCGCGTAGCCGCGCTCGATCCAGGCCTCGGCCCACCGCGGTTCAACCTCCGCATGGTCGTAACGAGTGGGCATCTCGGAGGCGTCGGGCACGCGGCGAGTCTACGAAAGCTCCCTCGCGACGGTCGGCCCGCATACACTCGGGCGCATGCGAACCTGCCCGGCCTGTGGCGTCGAGAACCCTGACGGCGCGCGGTTCTGCGCCGCGTGTGGTGGCACGCTCGCGGCGCTCTGCGGGACATGCGGCGAGCCGCTGCCCGCCGACGCTCGCTTCTGTCCCGCCTGCGGTGCGGCCGCCAGCCCCGGATCCCCCGGAGCCGGCGAGGAGCGGAAGCTCGTCACCATCCTGTTCGCGGACGTTACCGGCTCGACGGCCCTGGGGGAGCAGCTCGACCCGGAGCGCATGCGCGAGGTCCTAGATCGATTCTTCGCCGCGATGCGTGAGGAGATCGAGGCCGAAGGAGGGACCGTGGAGAAGTTCATCGGGGACGCAGTCATGGCCGCGTTCGGCGTGCCGACGGCCCACGAGGACGACCCCACACGTGCCGTCCGCGCCGCGACCAGGATGCTCCGCCGACTCGACGACGTGAACGCGTCGCTCGCGGAGAGTCACCAAGTCATGTTGCAGATCCGCATCGGGGTGAACACCGGAGAGGTGCTCGCGACGACCGATCCTCGTCCCGGGCAAGCCATGGTCACAGGCGACACCGTGAACGCGGCGGCTCGATTGCAGTCCGCGGCCGACCCCGGGACGGTCGTGATCGGCGAGCGCACGGCCCGAGGCGCCCGGGGAGCGTTCCGCCTGGAGCCCCTCGGGGCACTCGACCTGAAGGGCAAAGCTCAACCGGTGAACGCGTTCGTCGTCTCGGAAGAGCTGGAGCAGGTGTCGGGGCGCGGTGTGCCCGGTCTGCATGCTCCGCTGGTCGGCCGCGACTCCGAGCTCGAGTTGCTCCGCAGCATCTACGGCCGCGCGGTCGCCGAGGGTCGCCCGAACCTGATCACCGTCTACGGCGACGCAGGTGTGGGGAAGAGCCGGTTGACGCGAGAGTTCCTCGAGTGGCTCGGCGGGATGGTTCCCGCGCCGCGAACGGTGCAGGGTCGCTGCCTGCCCTACGGCGACGGCATCACGTATTGGCCCCTCGCGGAGATCCTGAAATCGACGGCATCGGTGCTCGACACCGACCCCCCCGACCTCGCCTTGGAGAAGATCGAGAAGGCGAGCGACGACATCCTCACCGACGACGTCACCACCGACCGGGCCAGGACGACGGCCGCGCTCGCCTACACGGTGGGCGTCGAGGACCCCGCGTTCGGGTTCGGCGAGATGGATCCGCGCGAGGTTCGCGTCGAGCTCCACGCGGCGTGGCGCTCGTTCTTCTCGGCGCTCGGCGCCGCGGGACCGACGATCGTCATCGTGGAAGATATCCACTGGGCCGACCCCGCGTTGCTCGATCTACTCGACGAGCTCGCGGAGGGTGTGACCGGGAGCGTGGTGTTCCTGTGCCCCGCCCGCCCGGAGCTCACCGCCCGGAGGCCCGGATGGGGAGGCGGGAGACGCAACTTCTCCTCGCTCGCGCTCGATCCGCTGGATCACGACGAGGCCGAGCACCTGATCCATGCCCTGCTCGCGATCGAC
This sequence comes from uncultured Actinomycetes bacterium, assembly GCA_963695975.1. GTDB lineage: Bacteria > Actinomycetota > UBA4738 > UBA4738 > HRBIN12 > JBBQVZ01. The sequence continues at coordinate 476,471 of CAVOIB010000010.1, forward strand.
GACCTTCCCGATCGCGTTCGGTCGCGGATCCTTGAACGGGGCGAAGGCAACCCGTTCTTCCTGGAGGAGATCCTGCGGCATCTGATCGACGGCGGGCACGTGTTCTTCGAAGCCGGACGATGGCGCGCCGCGACCAGGGTCGCGGAGGTGGCGATCCCGGACACCGTGCAGGCCGTGCTCGCGGCCAGGATCGATCTCCTGGAGCCGGCCGCCAAGCGCCTCCTGCAGGGAGCCGCCGTCGTCGGCCGCGACTTCTGGCCCCGCCCCGCCGGACTCCTCGAAGGCGCCGATCCCAATGACATCGATACCTCGCTGCGCGTGCTGCAGGACCGAGACCTGATCGTCTCCCGACTCTCGTCGCGGATCTCGGGAGAGCGCGAGTTCACCTTCAAGCACATCCTCACACGCGATGTCGCCTACGAGAGCCTCCCGCATCGCGAGCGCCCAGCGGCCCACGCCCGCGTGGCGGCGTGGATCGAGGCGACGGCCGGTGACCGGGTCGGAGAGTTCAACGAGTTGCTCGCCTACCACTTCAGCACCGCCGCGCTCGCCTCCCGGGAGGGGGGCACCGACGTGGCCGAGGCCGAGCGCCTCCGGACCAAGGCGTTCACGTATCTCCTGGATGCCTCGAGCGATTCTCGGCGACGTCAGGTGCTGAAGAAGGCACGGCGTCTCGCCGATGAGGCGCTCGGATTGGCGTCAGGCCCGCTCGACCGCTCGCTCGGACTGACTGCGTTGGGTCACGCATGCTACATCGCGGGGGACGGTGATCCGGCATGGCAGGCGTTCCGAGAGGCAGCCGAACTGCGAGCGAGCGCTGTCGCGGCACCCGACGCGATCGTGGCGGATCTCGCCGGCCGGGCATGCGACATGCCCACACGCTGGCCCGGTTCGATGCGGGTTGTTCCCTCGGAAGACGAGGTCCGAACCTGCCTCGACCTCGGCCTCGCCTACCTCCCAGAGGGCCCGAGCCAGGAGCGGATCAAGCTGCTGATGGTCCGCGCGACATGGGCGTTCGCGTACCCCGAACGTGCGTTCACCGACGAGGAGTTCGACGAACTCGAGCGGGCTGGTCTCGATGCCTACGAGACGGCGATGCAGCTCGGGCTTCCGAACCTCGCCTCGGCCGCGCTCGACGCCACGCAGAGCGTGCCGGGCTCGCAAGGCCATTGGGCGCGCGCAACTGAGTATTCGCACTTACGCGAACAGCTCCTGCCGGTCCTGACCGACCTGGACGAGGTGGGCGACGTCACGGCGTGCGCCGCGTGGGACAACTACGAGATCGGTGAGTACCGGGTGGCGGAGACTTGGGCCTCGGAGGGAACCCTACGAACGGACGCTGCGGTGACGTTCCGACTCCACTCCCATGCTTGGCGATGCGTCGCTCGTTTCCGGCTGGGTGAATGGGACGCTGCGATCGACGACTTCCGTACGATCCGTGAGCTCCTCGACGAACGCCGGGACCAGCCGCAGTACTTCGTCTCCCATGCGTACGGCGCGGCGTTGTTGATCGATCACGCCCGCGGCGCCAGCCCGGAGATGGAACGCCTGGCCGACGTGTTGAGTCCGCTCGAGTCGTCGAGTGAAGGGCGTTTCACGAGGCTCCGGCCCTGGCTCGCGATGCTCTCGGTCGTCCGGGAGGACTTCACAACCGCACACGAACTGCTCGATGATCTGCCCGCCGGGTGGCGCATCCACGGCGGGGAGGTGCTCGAGGCGCGGTGTGAGTTGGTTGGTGCGGAAGCGGCGTGGGAGACGGCTCCGTCAGTGCTCACCGATTCGCGGACGTTCGCTGAGAGGGGAGGGTTGCCGGTTCTCGGGCTCTTCGCCGACCGACTGGAGGGACAGGCTTCGCTCATCGATGGCGACCTAGGGCATGCGCTCGATCTCCTCACCCGCGCCCGGGATGGCTTCGCCGAGCGTCACGCCGCCTACGAACGCGCCCGCACCGAGGTCGTGCTCGCGGACGCGCTCCATGCCCTCGATCGCTTCGAGGATGCCGCGATAGCTTCCTCCGCCGCGCACCGCGAGTTCGAACGACTCGGTGTGACCGTCGCCCGCTAGCGGCTAGGCGCCGTCGAACCCCAGCAACATCGCGCCGCTGTCGTCGAGCAGTCGCAACTGGGTGCCTTCGATCTCGTACGACGCGACCTGTTCTATCGCGGCCAGGAACGCCGTTTCCTGCGCCATCACGTCCTCGGCACACATCATCCGAGTGGTGGCGAGCGCGGAGAACGACATCGCGCCGTCCTCGCCTACCGCATAGGTGCCGCTATAGGTGTTACAGCCTGCGGAGCCCGCGATGGTCGAGCCACTCGTATCGAACGTCGCAGTGACTTCGGTGCCGCCCAGCACGGACGACACGGCATCGCCGTCGGCGATCGAGGTGAGATCCCATGCCGTCCCGGTGAGCGGCAGCGGCTCCGGCGCCGGCTGGACGGCGAACGTGAGCGGGACATCATCACCGGTGAGGACCAGAGTGCCGTCGATCGAGAACTCCGTCACGCGGTCGAGCGCCTGGAGGTACTGGGTCTCCAGCGCCATCAGCGCCGTGTCGCACGCCATCATGGTGCCCGCCAGCTGGTCAAACGATAGCGTCCCGTCGTCGCTCGCCTGATAGCCGCCGCTGTAGCTGTTGCACGCTGATGTGCCGTGAGCCTGACCTTGGGTGAACTCGAGCGTCACACTCGCACCGGGCGGCACCTCATCCGTCAGGGAGGCCATCGACGCCTGATCGAGAGCCCAGACGACACCCTCGAGATCCGCGGGGTCCGTGCTCCCTCCCCCGGCTGGCGAGCCGCTGTCCGCGCACGCCACCAAGACGAGCGGAAGGAGCGTCAGCAGGCCGACTGAGCGCCGGAGGGTCACGCCGTGCGTTCGCGCGGTTCGTCTCCGCGGGCGCGCTTCTTGGAGCCCGTGCGCGGAACGAGGGTGGGATTCACGCCGGTCAGCACGACGTCGCGGTCCACGAGGCATTTCGTGACGTCCTCGCGCGAGGGCAGCTCGTACATCACGTTCAGCAGGACCTCTTCCATGATCGCGCGGAGGCCTCGCGCGCCGGTCCCCCGCAGGATCGCCTGGTCGGCGACCGCTTCCAGCGACTCGCCGGTGAACTCGAGCTCCACACCGTCGAACTCGAAGAACCGCTGGTACTGACGGACGAGCGCGTTCTTCGGCTTGGTGAGGATGTCCACGAGCGCGCTCTCGTCCAGGTTGTTCACGCTGGTGATCACCGGCAGGCGCCCCACGAACTCGGGGATCAGCCCGTACTTCAGCAGATCCTCGGGAAGGACCTTGCCCAAGATCTCCCCCATGTCCTTCTCCGCGGCCCGGCGGACGTCTGCGCCGAACCCGACCCCCTTCTTGCCGATCCGGCTCTCGATGATCTTGTCGAGACCGGCGAACGCCCCGCCACAGATGAACAGGATGTTCGTGGTGTCGACCTGGATGAACTCCTGGTGCGGGTGCTTGCGACCGCCCTGGGGCGGCACGCTCGCGGTCGTTCCCTCCAGGATCTTCAGCAGCGCCTGCTGGACGCCCTCGCCGCTGACGTCGCGGGTGATCGACGGGTTCTCGGACTTGCGCGCGATCTTGTCGATCTCGTCGATGTAGATGATCCCCGTCTCGGCCTTCTTCACGTCGTAGTCGGCCGCCTGGATCAGCTTGAGCAGGATGTTCTCGACGTCTTCTCCGACGTAGCCGGCCTCGGTCAGCGCGGTGGCGTCGGCGATCGCGAAGGGCACGTTGAGCATCCGGGCGAGCGTCTGCGCCAGGTAGGTCTTCCCGCAACCGGTGGGGCCCAGGATCATGATGTTCGACTTCTGGAGCTCGACCTCGGAATCCTTCTGGCCGACCTGGATCCGCTTGTAGTGGTTGTAGACGGCGACCGAAAGGACCTTCTTCGCGTTGTCCTGGCCCACGACGTACTCGTCCAGGAACGCGTAGATCTCCTGCGGCTTGGGGAGCTCGTCCAGGCGGAGCTCGGAGGTTTCGGAGAGCTCCTCCTCGATGATCTCGTTGCAGAGGTCGATGCACTCGTCGCAGATGTACACGCCGGGGCCGGCGATAAGCTTCTTCACCTGCTTCTGGCTCTTCCCGCAGAAGGAGCACTTCAGCAGATCCGAGTCCCCGAACTTCGCCATCAGCCCCCGTCCTCCTGTATCGGAACGACCGAGCTCATCCGAGCCCGGTCGACCGACGAATCTTACGCCCCGCCGGCCGCCGCGGTCGCAAGCTCCACCGATATCCCTCGGTTCGTGATGATCTCGTCGATGACGCCGTACTCCTTCGCCTCGTCGGCGGTGAGGATGTAGTCACGGTCCGTGTCCTTGGTGACCTTCTCGAGCGGTTGGCCGGTGTGCTCGGAGATCAGCTGCTCGAGCAGCCTGCGGTAGCGGGTGATCTCCTTCGCCTGGATCTCGATGTCGACCGCCTGCCCCTGGGCGCCGCCGTGCGGCTGGTGGAGCAGCACGCGCGAGTGCGGCAACGCGAACCGTTTGCCGGGGGCGCCGGCCAACAGGAGCACGGCGGCGGCCGACGCAGCCTGTCCCATCACGATCGTCGACACATCGGGCTTGATGTACTGCATCGTGTCGTAGATCGCGAACAATGCCGTGATGTCCCCGCCCGGCGAGTTGATGTACAGGTGGATGTCCTTATCTGGATCATCGGACTCCAGGTGCAGCAGCTGCGCCATGATCAGGTTGCCCACCTGGTCGTCGATCGGCGTCCCCAGGAAGACGATCCGCTCCTTCAGCAGGCGCGAGTAGATGTCGAACGAACGCTCGCCGCGGCTGGTCTGCTCCACCACCACGGGTACGAGGTAGTTCTGCATGTCGCTCATGTGCTCTCCTCCGACGGTGTCTCTGGGTCCGGATCTCCGGCCTGATCGACCGGTTCCTCGGACGGGCTCTCCGTTCCGATATCGGCATGTTCGACCAGAAGGTCGAGGGCCTTACTCCTGATGATATCCCCGGCGAGCGTCACGACCTGGCCACTTCGGTCGAGGGCTTTCGCGACGTCCTTCGGCTCCCGGCCGTAGGCCTGCGCGAGAACGGCGACCTCTGCGCCGATCTCGTCGGCCGTGACCTCGAGGTTCTCGGCCCGCGCGATGCCCTCCAGCACCAGGTCCGACTTGATCGCGCGGACGGCGTGATCGCGGGAATCCTCCCGGAGCCGGGCTTCATCCCAGCCCTGGGCTTCGAGCACCTGATCGAGCGTGAGGCCGGCGCGCTCGGCACGCTCGCGCGCATGCGCCACCCGGTGCTCGGTCTCCTCGTCGACGAGCGACTCGGGCAGTTCGACGTCGACCGTGTCGATCAGCGCCTGGAGGGCTCGGTCCCGGACGACGCCTCTCGCCTCACGCTCCTTCAGTTCGCGCAGACGCTCGCGCAGGTCGTCACGGAGCTGCTCCAACGTGTCGAACTCCGAGGCCGTCTTGGCGAAGTCGTCGTCGGCGTCGGGGAGTTTGCGCGCCTTCACGTCTTTCACCAGGACCTGGAACGTGACGTCGGTGCCGCCGAGCTCCTCGCCGAACCGTTCGGGCAGCGCGTCGTTGACCTTCACGATGTCGCCCGCGCGCTTGCCCGCGAGCTCATCGTCGAGCTTCGGGCCGAATTCGCCGGAGCCCACGAGGTACAGGTAGTCGGTGCGCGTGGCCTCGGCGATCTCTTCGTCGTGGATGGTCGCGCGGATATCGATCGTCACGAAGTCACCGTCCGTAGTGGGACGCTCCACGGGCTCCAGCTCGGCGAATCGCTCCCGCAGCCGTTCCACCCACTCGTCCACCTCTTCGTCGGTGACCTCGGTGGACGGCTGCCCCACCTTCAGGCCCTTGTAGCGATCCTCGGTGATCTCCAGACGGGGCCTCACCTCAACGATCGCGGTGAAGATGAGCGGCTTGTCGTCCTCGACCTGCTCGAGCTCGATCTCGGGATCGCTGATCGGCGCCAGATCCTCCTCGCGCACGGCATCGCGGAAGTACGACGGCACCGAGCTGGAGAGGAACTCCTCGCGCACGACGTCGCGCCCGACCTGGGCATCGATGATCTGCTTAGGCACCTTCCCCTTGCGGAAGCCGGGGATCTTGACCTGGTTCGAGATCGCACGGTACGCGCGGTCCAGGTCCTTCGTGAACTCGTCCACAGGGACCTCGATCGTGAGCTTCACCGTGTGCTTCGCGGTGTTCTGAACGGTGGTCTGCATGTCGGTCCAGACTAGCCGACATCGCTCCTTGCGCGCGGGACCGTTCGATAAGGTTGCGCCGCATGTACGAGGAGGAGCTCGCATTCGCCCACCAGGTCGCCGACGAGGCCGGTGAGATCGCGCTGTCGTACTTCCGACACGATCCGAAGGTCTCGTGGAAGCCGGATTCGACTCCTGTCACCGAGGCCGACATCGCGACCGAAGCCATGATCCGCGAGGAGATCCGCGGTCGGTTCCCCGACGACGCGATCCGAGGCGAAGAAGGCGGTGTCGAGGGGTCGTCGGACCGGATGTGGATCGTGGACCCGATCGACGGCACCCGGAACTTCGCGATGGGGATCCAGATCTGGGCGAACCTCTTGGCGCTGAAGGTCGGCGACGACTACGTGCTCGGCCTGGCGAACGCGCCCGGGATCGGCGAGCGATACGCGGCGCTGAAGGGCGGCGGCGCCACGTGGAACGGCGAGCCGATGCACGTCTCGGACGTCGAGCGCACGGCCGGAGGCATGATCGTGTTCGGCGACGTCGAGGCCTGGGCGGCCACGGCCCAGCAGGAGCGGTTCCTGGCGCTCGTCCAACGGGCGCAACGGAGCCGGGGCTTCGGCGACTTCTGGGGACACATGCTGGTGGCGCGCGGCGCTGCGGTGGCGATGATCGAGCCCGAGCTCTCCGAGTGGGACTTCGCACCGCTCGTGGTGATCGTCACCGAGGCCGGTGGACGGGTGACGCAGGTGGACGGTTCGGCGCCGGTGCACGGCGGCAGCCTGGTGTCCTCGAACGCGCTCGTTCACGACGAGGTCCTCGCGGGCCTCGCGGGATCGCCCGGCTAGATCCTCAGAGCCGGATGACCTGGCCTCGGTCGCCGACGTTCTCCATCACGACGTTGGCGGCGGCCACGTCCTGGACACCGACCCCGGTGAGGTCGCACACGGTCAGCTGGCTCGCGGAGGTCCTGCCCGGATGGGTGAGCGCGCAGATCTCACCGAGCTCGACGGCCTTCCGCTCGTCGATCAGGCCGGCGGCGAGCGCGTGGTGGAGCTCGCCGATCGCGGCGCACTGCGTGCGGCTGTCGACCACGAGCAGATCGGCGCGTGCGGGCAAGGAAGGATCCAGCTCCTGCTTGTTGGGAGCGTCCGACCCCACCGCCGTCAGGTGGGCGCCGAGCTTCAACCACTCCCCGCGGACGAGCGCCGTCTGACTGGCCGTGCACGTGATGACGACGTCCGCGTCGTGCACGGCCTCCTCGACCGAGGGCGACACCTCGAAGGTGCACCCCTCGGGGAGACCCGGGCGCCGCGGCAGCTCGGCCACGAGGCGGGCGGCTCGATCGGCGTGGCGCCCCCAGACCCGGACGTTCGTGAACCCCGGCCGGACGATGGCCAACGCGTCCAACTGATACCTGGCTTGATCGCCGGTCCCGATCACGGCGACGTTCCACACCTGCTCGGGAGCGAGGTACTTCGCCGCGACCCCGCCCGCTGCCCCGGTCCTGATGTGCGTGAGGTACCCGCCGTCGAGCAGGAACGCCGCGGGCTCGCCGTTCTCGGCGTCGAAGACGACCACCATCCCATCGCTCGCCGGCAGTCCGATCTCGACGTTCTGCGGGAAGAGCGACGCGACCTTCACCGCGTAATACGGGGCGCCGTGCAGGTGCCCGGCCTTCACGTGGATCTCGCCTTGCCGCTCCGGGACGTTGAGCTGGATCACACCGGGCAGCGCCGCGCCCCCGCGCGAGTACGCGGCGAATGCCTTATCGCAGGCCTCGATGCACGCGGCCATATCGAGCGAGGCCCGCACGTCCTCCTCGCGCAGCACCCGGACCGTACGCTCGAACCGCATGGCGGCGAGCCTACCCCGGGTTCGATGAAGCGTCGCGCTCGAGATGGGGAGTGCTACGTTCGATGGACAACCGCCGAGCAGGAGGCTCTCGTGAACATCGATCTCTTCCAGATGGAACGGATGCAGTCGCTCTACTGGCACCTCGTCGACTACGACCTGTCCGAGTCCGGCGTGATCCCCATGACGATCCGCGATCTGCTGGGGCCCGGTGCGGATGCCGACACGTTCCTGCAGACGGCGCTCGGCTATCCGCTCTCCGAGGGCTCCTACGAGGCGCGGGCGAGCGTGGCGGCCTGGTACGCGGACGCGACACCTGAGAACGTCTCGCTCACGAACGGCGGCTCCGAGGCGAACCACCTGGTGCTCTGGACGCTGCTGGAGCCCCAAGACCGGCTCGCGTTCATGATCCCGAACTACATGCAGGGCTGGGGCCTCGGCCGCCACTACGGCAAGACGACCGACACGTTCCGGTTGAAGCTCCGAGACGGCCGGTGGCAGCTCGACCTCGAGGGGTTGGATCGCGCCGTGAAGAAGAAGACGAAGGTCGTGATGGTGTGCAACCCGAACAACCCCACGGGACACGTGCTCACCGAGGAGGAGATGGACGCGATCGTGGCCGCGGCCGACCGCGTCGGAGCGTGGATCGTCTCCGATGAGATCTACCGCGGGGCCGAGGTGGACGCCGACGTCGCCTCCCCCACGTTCTGGGGCCGCTACGACAAGGTCGTGGTGACGAGCGGACTCTCGAAGGCATTCGCGATGCCGGGATTGCGGGTCGGGTGGACGCTCGGACCTCAGGAGCTGATCCGCGACACGTGGGTCCGGCACGACTACACGACGCTCACGCCGAACGCGATCTCGGACCGGCTGACGGCGTTCGCGATGCAGCCCGAGGTGCGCGAGAACATCTTCGCGCGGACGCGCGCCATCATCCGCGCGAACCTCCCCCACCTGGAATCCTGGATCCAGGCGCACGACGATGTGTTCAGCTACGCGCGTCCGGTCGCCGGCGCGATCGCCTACGTCAAGTACGACCTGCCGATCGGGTCGACGGCACTTGCCGATCGCGTCCGCCGCGAGCGGTCGGTGTTGCTCGTTCCTGGTGACATGTTCGGCGTTGGCAAGGGCATCCGGTACGGCTTCGGGTACGACATCGAGCGAACGATCAAGGCGCTCGCCCTGGCGGAGGATCTGCTCACCGGCACCACCCCGTGACGCTGACGCGCTGCGGCTGGGCCCGCGACGGCGACTCTCTCTACGTCGCCTATCACGATGAGGAGTGGGGCGTGCCGGTCCACGACGACCGGCGGCTCTTCGAGATGCTCACGCTCGAGGGCGCACAGGCGGGCCTGTCGTGGTCGACGATCCTGCGCAAGCGCGAGGGGTATCGGCGCGCGTTCGCACGGTTCGATCCGTCGAAGGTCGCGCGCTTCGACGACCCGCGCGTCGAGGCACTGCTGACGGACCCGTCCATCGTCCGGAACCGGCTGAAGGTGACCTCGACGGTCTCCAACGCGCGCGCGACGCTTGAGGTTCAGCGCGAGCTCGGATCGCTCGACGCCTACCTCTGGTCTTTCGTCGGGGGTGCTCCGATCGTGCATCGGTGGCGAAGCCTCACCGACATCCCGGCGGAGACCCTCGAATCCCGCGCCATGAGCAAGGACCTCAAGCGGCGCGGGTTCCGGTTCGTGGGTCCGACGGTGTGTTACGCGTTCATGCAGGCGACCGGCATGGTGAACGACCACGAGATGGGTTGCTACCGATACGCCGAGCTTACGGGGATGCCGCTCGAACCCCGCTAGGCGGTCGCGACATCGCCGACCGTATCCGCGAGGTATCGCCGGATATCGAGGCTGAGGTCCTCCATCGGCGCGTAGTAGCCCGTGGAGAAGGCGCGCGAGGACATCCCTTTCTGGACGGACTCACAGATCCGCCAGTCCTGCCTGTTCACGAGGTCCCAGAACTCGACCGCGTCGGATGCGTCGAATCCAGGCTTCGCCATCTCGTCGGGGTGGAACAGGAAGTCGCAGACAACCCGGGTGTGTCCGGCGTCGAGCGGCCACAGCGTGAAGGCGGCCACGTGATCGGGCGAGAGGCTGAGCATCAGGTTCGGGTAAACCAGCTCGCCCTTGTGACGGGTCCGCTCATCCTCGGTGAGCCCCGGGAACGGCGCGCGGTCGGTGGTCCCGGTTCGGGTGAACGTCGTCGCCCCATCACGATGCGGGATCCCCGCGTCCCAATCCAGCTCGCGGCCGCCCGCCTCCTTGAACGCCGGCACGACCTCGCAGAGCTCCGGGTGGACCGGACCGCAGTGGTAGCACTCGTTGTAGTTCTCGACGATCACCTTCCAGTTCGCGGCGACCTCGTAGGAGATGCGTCGAGCGGTCCGCAGATCGGCGAGCGGGTAGCGACGCAGTTGGTCGATCGCGCCGCCGAGCCTCGCCGTGAGTGAGCGATCGGCCGTGAGCGCGGACGGCGTCAGGTTCGCGAAGATGAAGCCGCCCCAGATGTCGATCGCGACGGGGTGCAAGCCGAGCTGCCCGCGCCGTAGTCCGTCGCTCTCGGTCAGGAACGGTGCGCTGCGGAGCTCACCCTCGAGGCCGTAGGTCCAGGCATGGTACGGGCAGCGGATCGCGCCCTTGAACCGTCCCGATGGTTCGGGCCGCGCGCCGGGATCGATGGGGGCGTCCATCACCAACTGGGAGCCGCGATGCCGGCACACGTTGTACATGCCTCGCAGTTCACGCGAGCGTGTTCGCACGATCAGCACGCTCTCCCCCGCGATCTCTGCGCGCAAGTAGTCGCCCGGCGCCGGGATCGCCTCCTCACGTCCGACCATGAACCACTCGCGCCAGAAGATCGCGTCCGCCTCGCGTTCGAACCACTCCCCCGAGAGGTACGCGGATCCGGGAAGGGTCCGCATCAGCTCGGTCGCGGATTCAGAGGTTGCCTCTGTCGCCATAGCGCCCTATCCTGACCGCGGGTCAGTGACACCGACCAGCCCCATCTACGCTGTCTACCACACCATCGACCTCGGAAGGGCGACACTTGACTGACCTGAAGTCACCTCGAACGCCCCGCAGCGCTGAGAAGCGCGAGCGCATCGTGGAGTGTGCGATGCGGCACTTCGCGCACGATGGATACCAGGGCGCCAAGGTCGAGGACGTCGCCGCCGAGCTCGGGATCGCGAAGGGCTCGATCTTCCAGCACTTCGGCTCCAAAGCGGGTCTGTTCTTCGAGGCGTACAAGAAGGCCGTCACGTCCCTCCCGGCCTGGCTCGACGCACCCATGGACGTCCGCGTCAAAGGGTTCTTCGCGACGTTGATGTATTGGCTCGAACGAACCGAGCATCTCGTACACGAGGATCTGGTTCCCTACCGCGTATCGCTGATCGGCAACTACGGCACCGACTTGGCGCTGAAGCGCGACATCAACCGCTTCCTCGTGTCGGAGGATCCGTACGGGACGCTCGAGTTCGTGGAGTTCGGGATCGAACGGGGCGAGGTCCGCAGCGACATCGACCTCGAGATGATCGTTTCCATGCTCGACTGGCTGGCCGGTTCGTTGCAGGATGCCCTCGTCACCGAGGAGCTCGACCCCGGCCTGTTCCATCGCTGGCAGCAGCAGCCCGAACGCCAGCGCGCGCGGGTCGCCCAGTTCGCCGAGGTGTTGCGAAGCGCGATCGGCGTCAGTCCGTCGCAAACTAGGGGTTCCGCCTGAGCGCCGCCTCCGCATCCTCCAGGGTGACCACGCGGCGCCGGTAGTTCCGCAGGGCGAACCGATCACACGTGGTTTCCGCCGCGGACTTCTTGCCCAACTCCTCCCTCAGGTACCAGTGCATCCACTCGTGGCAGTAGAGGAATCGCAGGACGTCACGCGGTGTCCGGAACGTGACGCCTTCCGTCAGCCAGATGAATCGGAGCGTGCGCCCGGGCCTTCGCTTAGCGCCGAACGGGACCACTTCGCCGAACGGGAAGAACGGCTCGGGCACCTGCAGCGTGATCGTTCGCTCCGCGAATTCCGTCCAGGCGGACAGGTGTGGACGGGTGCGATAGCGGAGCGGTTTCACATGGACGTGGTACGCCGTTGCAGCCGGGAGGCCGTTCAGGATGCGGCCCACGCGCGCCGATGGCAGTTCAGGCATCTCGGACGTGATGCGCACGATGACGCAAGGGTACGAGCCGCCGCTCGGTAGCATGCCCGCCATGGCGAACGCGGGGGGCGAGCGCGACCATCGCGACGGCGTGCGAGCCACCCTCCCCCTCGGCGTCGCCGTGATGGGGTTCGGGATCTCCTTCGGCGTGCTGGCGCGTGCGGCGGGGATGGGCTCCGTCGCGCCGATCGTGATGTCGGCGACCACGTTCGCCGGCTCGGCCCAGTTCGCCGCGGCGTCGGTCCTGTCGGCGGCGGGGAGCGTCGCCACCGCGGTCCTCGCAGCGGTGCTGCTGAACGCCCGTTACGCTCCGATCGGCGTGAGCGTGGCCCCGTCTCTCACCGGCTCGACGTGGTCGCGGTTCCTGCACGCCCAGCTCATCGTCGACGAGTCGTGGGCGATCGCAGCCGAGGGCGAGGGTCGCTACAACCCGCGCGTGCTGGTGGGCTCGGGGCTCACGATCTACGTGGCCTGGATCGCCGGCACGACGATCGGCGCGGTCTTCGGCAACCTGATCGGCGATCCCGCGAAGCTCGGATTGGACGCGGCGTTCCCCGCGCTGTTCCTGGCGTTGCTCGTCCCGCAGCTGACCACGGCACGGGCCAGACAGGCCGCGGCCCTCGGTGCGCTCATCGCGCTCGCGCTCACACCGTTCACGCCGGCCGGCGTTCCCATCATCGCGGCGAGCGCGGCCTGTCTGATCGGGTGGAAGCGATGACCGACGCGTGGCTCGTCGTCGTGGCGGTGGGCACGGCGACGATCGCGATCAAGGCGATCGGACCGGTGCTGCTCGGCGGTCGCGAGCTTCCGCCGCGCGTCGCGTCGCTCATCGGCCTGCTGGCACCGGCGCTCCTGGCGGCCCTCGTGGCGATCAACACGTTCGGCGCTGGGCAGTCGCTCGCCGTTGACGAGCGGCTGCTCGGCGTGGCGGCCGCAGGCGTCGCGATCTGGCGGAAGGCGCCGGTCCTGCTCGTCGTCGTGATCGCCGCGGGGGTGACCGGCGTGACACGAGCCCTGCTCTAGACTCCGCGCCGTGACGACGCGTCGTCGCTACCTCTCGCTCGGATACGGTCGGGGCGGCGGGACTCGAACCCGCGACCTCGTGCTCCCAAAGCACGCGCGCTAGCCAGGCTGCGCTACGCCCCGTAACGTCGATGCTACGACAGATGCTCGCGCTGTTCGGCCGGTGGGCCTTTCGGCCGTTGTGCTACGGGCGCGGGCGGCGATACGTTCACACCCCATGCAACCCAGCCCTACCCTTCGGCGTCCGAACGCGACCAACGTGGCCGTGATGCTGCTGGCGGTAGCGTTCATCCTGGGGGCGCTCCTGTTCTTCTTGGTGCTGCGCCCCGCCGGCTCCGGACCCGTGTTCACGGTGTCCGAGGTGAGCGGGACCACCTGTCCGAGCGGCGAGGGCACCCCCGCCTGCTTCGAACTGACGGTCCGCAACACCGGGACGGAACGCGCGAACGTCCGCTGCGAGGTGGCGGCCGCCGCGGGAACGACGGCGGCCTTCCTCTCCGGCGGCCCCGTCTACACCAGTGCGGCGGCGATCGAGCCCGATGTGCCCCTGCCGCTCCTCGTGAAGGTGGACGTCACCAAGGGCAGCGACACCGTGTACGCGCCGAACGTGTCGTGTGCTCCGGCGTAGCGTTCTTCAGATCCGGAACGAACCTTCCCCGACGAAACGGACCCCTCCGCCCACGTGGATCTCGAACGCATCTCCCTCGAGTGCCACCTCGACGTGAAGGAAGCTCGGACGGCCGACCTGCTCGCCCTGCGCGATGACCAGTCGGCCCGGGGCACCGGCCAAACGGTTCGCCGCGAGGTACGCGCCCAGCGGCCCGGCGGCTGAGCCGGTGGCCGGATCCTCACCGATCTCGAGCGATCGATCGAACATCCGCGCCACGAGGTCACCCCGCCCGCGTACTGCGAAGAGATAGAGCGACTCCGTGTCGACCCGCCCGCACACCTCCGCGCATCCAGCGTCGTCACGAACCGCGCTGCGAAGGGTGGCCTCGTCTCGAACCGGCACCATGAGGTGCGGCAGACCAGTGGAAACCGGCACGATCGGCAGATCCTCCACGAGATCCGCGACCGACAGTCCGGCCGCCCGGGCGACCGCATCGCGGCCGTCGAACGCGTCCCCGAACGTCGGCGGGAGCTGCAGCATGGTGCCGCGCCCGCCGGCGAGCTCGATCTTCACCTGAACATCGCCCGCGGCCGAGGTCTGCGTGACGTCCGGCGCAACCCGGCCCTCCGCGACCAGCGTGAACGCGGTGCCCAGCGTCGGATGGCCCGCGAACGGCAACTCGCTCACCGGGGTGAAGATGCGCACGTCGTATCCCTCGGGTCGGATCGCCGTCACGAACGTCGTCTCCGAGAACCCGATCTCACGGGCGAGCATCTGCATCATGCCCGCGCCGAGCTCAGGCGGGGCATCCGTCACGACGCACAGCTGGTTCCCGGCGAACGGCACGTCGGTGAACACGTCCATCAGGCGGAACGCGATCTCCACGGCGGCGAGTATCCCAGTTGCTAGGCTGGGGACCGCTCCGCGGGTGTAGCTCAATGGCAGAGTTCCAGCCTTCCAAGCTGGCTATGCGGGTTCGATTCCCGTCACCCGCTCGGTTCGCTCAGCCCGCCTGCTCCAGGATGAACGCGCAGAACTCGTTCCCCTCGGGGTCGGCCATGACCGTCCAGTCGTTGCCGCCGGGGTGCGGATCGACGATCGTCGCGCCGAGCTCGATGAGGCGCTCGAAGCCCGTGGCGTCGGCCACGTTCACATCCAGGTGGATCCGGACCTTGCCCACCTTGGGCTCGGGGACCTCGTTGAACCAGAGCGTCGGGAACCCTGGTTCCGGCGGATCGACACAGACGCTGATGTCGGTCTCGGGTGTGAGCCCTTGCGCGGCCAGCCATTCGAGGTCATCGGTGTCGTAGGGGCGAACGGTCCACCCGAGCGCCGCTGCCCAGAACCGGGCGAGCGAAGCCGGGTGCGCGCAGTCCACACAGATGGAGCGGAGGCCCGGTCGATCACGCATCGCGCCCGAGTGTGCGGACGTCGACGAGCGGGCGTCAAGACGTACGCTGGAGATAGAAGATATGAAGGAGGAATCCATGACCGGCACGATGCACACGACACGCCACGACCTCCCCGCCGAACAGCGGGAGGCGCTGGTGGCGCTGCTGAACGGGCAGCTCGCCGACACGTTTGACCTGTACTCGCAGACGAAGTTCGCTCACTGGAACGTCAAAGGGAGCGACTTCATCCAGCTGCATCTGCTCTTCGATCAGTTCGCGGAGCACCTGATCGGGTTCGTCGATCTGATCGCGGAGCGCGCGACGACGCTCGGGGGGACCGCCCTCGGCACCGCACGGATGGCGGCCGCCGACTCCACGCTGGTCGAGTACCCGGCCGGCGCGCTGAACGGCATGGACGCCGTGACGGCGCTCGCCGACCGGTTCGCGGCGTACGGGGAGAGCTCGAGGAGCGCGATAGACGCATCGGAGAAGCTCGGCGACACGGACACGAGCGATCTGTTCACCGAGGTTTCGCGTCAGGTGGACACGGACCTCTGGTTCCTGGAGGCGCACCTCCAGAAGGGGTAGTTCAGCCCACACCCCTTGAGCACCAGCCAGGCGTCCCCATGAGGCGAGGGCAACCGTTGAACTAGACGGTTCGGGGCGCACCCCCCTTGGCGCCGGTCACGGGCCAAGGCCCGAGTCTCACGCCAGGACTGGAGGCGGCACGTAAGTCTCGAAGACGTCGAGCGGTTAGGGTGCATCGTGGGTCTCTGTCCAGCCGGAGGAGAGGTTGCACGCCAGTAAGCCCGGGCAGCGAGTGCTGGGGGGTGCTCCATAACTGCGGACGCCTCGATCGGCCGAGATGAGCTCGCCTCTCGCGCCAACGTCGCCCCCGAGCGGGTCGACGAGCTGTCACAGCTGGGCCTGCTCGAGGCCGATGGCGATCGGTTCGTGACGGCGGACGTCGGCCGGATCGCGGTCGTGGAAGCCTTGGTTGGTGCCGGTGTTCCGCTCATGGAACTCGCCGAGACCGCAGCCGCTGGCGTCGTGTCGCTCGCGTGGTTCGAAGGCGTGCTGCCCCCATCTCCCGAACTCGGAGACAGGTCGTATCGAGAGGTGCTCAAGCAGCTCGACCTGCCGGCCGCTCTCGTCTCCACCTTGTTCGAGATCTGGGGGGTCCCTCAGCCGCCTCTCGACGATCGCATCCGGGACGACGACGAGCGACTGTTCCGCTTCCTGGCGCCCGCCTATGAGACGCTCGGCCGCGACGATCAGAGATTCCTCGAAGCAACGCGGTACTTCGGCGACAACGCGCGTCGGACCGCCGAGGCTCAGATCGCCTTCTATCGTCGCGGGATCTTGGAGCCCCTCCTGGCGGCGGGCCTGTCCTTGAAAGAGATCGTGGAGAAGATCAATCCGATCACGAACGAGGTGATGCGACCGGGCGTACACGAACTCCTCCTTTGGCTGAACCGGCGTCACATCGACGCCCTGAACATGCAGATGCTCGTCCAGCTCGTCGAGTCGGCTCTGCTCGACGCGGGCGTCGAGATCGCCCGCGAGCAGCGACATCCCGCGATCTCGTTCCTCGATCTGTCGGGATTCACCAGGTTGACCGACGATGCCGGCGACGAACAGGCTGTCTCGCTCGCCGCGGGGCTGTCCGACCTCGTCAGGACATCGGCCCTGCAGTTCGGCGGCATCGCGGTCAAGTTGTTGGGGGACGGTGTGATGTTCCACTTCCCTGATCCGGCGGACGCGGTCCGCTGCGCCTTGTACCTGCTGCCCGAAGCGGCCAGGCACCAGCTTCCACCGGCTCGGGTAGGCATACACGCGGGCCCGGTCGTGTTCCGGGACGGTGACTACTTCGGGCGGACGGTGAACCTGGCCTCCAGGATCACGGATTACGCGCGTCCGAATGAGGTTCTCGTGTCGCAGTCGGTCGTCGATTGGGTTGGCGAGACGGAGGGCGTGACGTTCGAACGTATCGGGCCCGTGTCGCTCAAGGGTGTCTCGGAACCCGTCGTCCTCCACGCGGTACGGGCCCTCCACGCCTAGCGGAGTCGGATTCCTCGATGAGTCTCGTCTAGCAACTAGACCCTATGAGGCGAATGGAAGGCTCTATGCCTTCCTCGAAAGCTCGTCAGGACGCGGGTGTGATCTCCACGACCCGGCCCTCCTGGACGCCGAAGTCCAAGACATCGATGGCCGGCGGTTCCACGCCGAGCGCCGTGAGGATCGTGCAGACCTGGCTCCGATGATCGGTGCCGTGTTGCAGCACCCCTGCGAGCTGGATACCCACCGCGATGTTCCTCTCGTACCCGTCATTCTCGTCGACCTCGTTGAGAACAGCATCCGGATCGAGGTCCTGTGCCAGGAGCCGCGACCAAACGGGGCCGTGGCTCTCCATCGCGGCCCGGAGCTCCGAGAGGTGCATGTCGTCCTCGTCGATGAGGGAGGCGCGGTCACCGGTCGCAACGAACAGGTCCCAGGCGTCGCTCCCGATGCAGTGGCGCAGCGTGTCGAGGATCGAGCCGTAGGTCCCCGGGACGGTGGCCTCCAGCTGATGAGGGCTGAGCGGGAGGCACGCATCGACCAACCGCAGCGTCGCCCACACGTGATGCGCGAACGCGTCCTCCATCAAAGACCTGCCCATGGGGCCACTGTAGCAAGGCCCTGTGGCACGCCGAACCCACGGCCGAGCAGGCTTCCGGTGTAATGCTCATCAACCCGGCATAGCTCGCATCCCGACTTCGCCCGGTCCGCGGGCTTGTCGCGAGAGTTACTGCTCGCGCGGGGATCGCGTGACCAATCAGACCTTTTGAGGCAAGTGAGGCTGACACCGCCTATACACCCTCCGCCAACTGGCGTGCATACTCCTCGGCGTCGTAGCTCCCGATCGAGGCGGCGATAAGGCCATCCTCGTCGATCGTCCACGACTCGAAGCCATCCACCCGAACCGCGTTGCCGGTGCCGCCCGGGCCGGTATTCGTCCCGGTGAAGGTCCAGTGGTACTCGATCCGATCCCCGTTTACGACGAGGTCGCGGAAGAAGACCTGCATGTCGGGGAGGGCCTCGTAGAAGCTGGCGGCGACCACGGCCAGGGCGTCGCGGCCCACCGCCGGCGGTCCACCGTTGATCGCGAGCGAGCCCCCTGGCGCGTAATGCGCGGCGACGGCCACCGGGTCCATGCTGCACCACGCCGCGGTGTAGTCCTCTGCGAACCCGCGAAGCTGCTTGGGATCCGGCGTCATGCTGCCTCCGCTGTCGGTGCAGCCGACTCTACGCGTGGCAACGGCCCCCCTGCACGCAAGGAACGACGACGCGCCCCGCTGACGGGCGCGCCAGGCGACGTGAAGGTCGGGTCCTGCACTAATCACGTGGTGGCGTCTCGTGCGGGGGCGCGTGACCGATTTGAGCCCATAACGCAAGCGAGGGCGACGCCTCCCGGCTCTGTCGGCGCAGCGATGTGCTTTGAGCTCTCAGAGACACTACTCTCGGTCGCGACCCTTCGGAGCGGACCTACATGACCTTCCACTCCTTGGCCCAATGCCGCTCAAGGAGGTCCGCCTTGAGGAACGGGTCGTCTGCCACGAGCCGTTCGGCCTCAGCCTCCGAATCCGCCTCGAAGGTGACGAGCCCACCAGACCTGTCGGCGAAGGGTCCGCCGAGGTACTCCCGCAATCCGAGGTCCTGCCAGTAGGCAGCGTGCGCGGGAGCGACCGATCGCACGCGGTGAGGCGCATCTGCCATCAGGTAGAAGAACAAAAAGCGCATGGAACGTCCTCCCTCGATCGCCGACCCGCGTCTCTTCCGCCCGAATCGGCCCACGCTCTGCGTCCTACATCGCGTGAGCCGTGTACTCGCTCCGACGGTAGAGCATGAGGGCCAGCATCGCGGCGACCGATGCGGCGCAGTACGCCCCGCAGAGCGCGCTGTCGGTGACGTTGAACCAGACCAAGCAGAGGAACGGGATCACGGGGATGACCATCGCGGCGGCCATCTCGGCACAGCTCCTCCATCCGTGACCTCGGTGGCGCATCCACGCGACCATCGGCACGGTCATGCTGATGGCCACCACGAGCAAGATCGTGATCGGGTGGCGGATGAGAGCCTGATCGAACGTCATCCCGATGGCGGTGAGGTAGATCGCGACGCCGACGAACATCCCGATCGCCATGGCCACGATCATCTCGACGAAGTGCCGCCAGAACCTGGACGTGTGTCCCTCGTGACCGGCGTGGACGGACATCGCGTGACCGTCTTTGTGAGTGGGGGATCTAGCCATTCGAGGTCACCTCCTCGCGTCGCTCAGTGTGCGGGCACACCCTGCTCACGACGCCGATTGGATCTGCGGATCGCAGAACTGATCCCGTATGCGAAGAGCCCACAGCAGATCACCGCGCCGATGATGCCTAAGTCCGTCATTGCCCGGCCACACCTCCCTCGTACCAGGAGGGAATCAAACCGCCATCTGAGTTGGGAGGGCAGAGGCGAAAGACCCTTCGCTCACATGCCCCCAGGATTCTCGGCTCCATGGGCGGCTGCCTGCGCCGGGGCGCGTGGCCGTCATGAGAGGTGTGCGGACCCTGGTTTGAGGGTTCAGGCGCGATTGCTACGCGCGCCCGCGCGTGATGTCCTCGACGGCCCTAGCGATCCCCGCCCCGCCGTCCTCGACCAACTCCAAGTAGAGGCGAGCCCACGCGATCCTCCCCTCGCGAATCCCGTTGATGATGACGCCTCGCATTTCCATCGGCGACCCGTCGCGTCGCGTACCGTGGATCCTCCACTCGCTCCACTCCTCGTCGTCCGAGGAGGATGTACGGAGTAGTTCTCCGCGAAGGTCCGGGACGTCACGGAAGATCGATGACCAGTTCGTGTGCACCTGATCGCGCCCACTGAACGCTCGATCCGGATGGGCTGGCTGCTCGCTCTCGTAACCCGGCGCGAAACACTCAACGAAGCCTTCGATGTCATGGGCGTTCATCGCTCTCAGGAGCCGCTCAGCCACCGGCACACCCTTCATGCCTGTTCCCTTCTGCCTGCGGAGACCAGTTCGCCTTGTCCTTCGCGCTCGGTGGCTCGTACATCCTCACTCCACGGTGGAGCTGCTGGCGTTCTCGACACATCATCGAACGGGGTCGTGGGAATTGCGAACTGGAGGACCGCGGGCGGCAGCCCGCGCCGGGGCGCGTGACTAGTCTGGCCCTCTATTGCGCTGGGGCGCGGGCACCAGTACCGGAGGATTAGCATGTGGTTTCGTACCCAGGCGTACATGGAAACGCATACGACCCACGGAGCATCTAGATCGGAGCCCGATTGATTGCTTGGACCGATGAGGAGCTCGCCGCGATCGCGGGAGCGAACGAGCTCACCGTGGCCCCCTTACGCAACGACGGCACGCGACAGAGCCCGCGGATCGTCTGGGTGGTCCGTCGGGGGGATGACGTCTACATCCGATCCGTGAACGGGGACGAAGGGGCCTGGTTCCGCGGCGTGCAGGCGCACCGCGCAGGACACATCTCTGCCGGCGGCCTCGAGGTCGACGTCTCGTTTGAGGACGCAGACCATGCCCTGAACGACGCGATCAACGACGAGTACCGGCGCAAGTACGGCCGATCCTCGGCGGTCGAGCACATCACTAGTCCGAAGGCGCAGGCAACGACGCTCCGCATCGTGCGGAACTGATTGGGGAGGACGATGAAGCACGCGAAGCTTGGCACCCTCGACGTCGGCCGCATCGGGTTGGGGACGATGGGGATGTCCCACGCCTACACCGGAGCCGGGATCGACGAACAGGAGTCGATCCGGACGATCCATCGCGCGCTCGATCTTGGTGTCACGCTCCTCGACACCGCGGAGGCGTACGGCCCGTTCACCAACGAGGAGCTCGTCGGGCGGGCGATCAAGGACCACCGGGACGAGGTCGTGCTCGCAACGAAGTTCGGCTGGATCTCCCACGCGCCGGGCGGCACGGGGTCCCCTCGATAGCCGCCCGGAGAACGTTCGCGTCGCGGTCGAGGGTTCGCTGCAGCGGCTCGCCACCGATCACATCGACCTTCTCTACCAACACCGTGTCGATCCGAACACGCCGATCGAAGACACGGTCGGCGCGATGGCGGAACTCGTTGCTGAAGGCAAGGTCCGCAATATCGGACTGTCCGAAGCGTGGGTGGACACGATCCGCCGTGCCAACGCCGTCCACCCGATCACCGCCCTGCAGTCTGAGTACTCGTTGTGGACGCGCGACCCGGAGGACGGCGTGCTGGCGGTCGTGCGAGAGCTCGGTGTCGGGTTCGTCGCGTACTCGCCCCTCGGACACGGCTTCCTCACGGGGCAGATCCGGACGATCGATGACTTCGCGGACGACGACTGGCGCAAGACCAACCCGCGCTTCATGGGTGAGAACTTCGAACGGAACCTGCGGATCGCGGACGAGGTGGCTGTGGTCGCCGCGGACGCCGGTGCGACGCCGGCGCAGGTGGCCCTCGCCTGGCTGTTGAGCAAAGGGGACGATATCGTGCCGATCCCCGGGACGAAGCGGACCGCACGCGTGGAGGAGAATTGCGCCGCAGACGGTATCGAGCTGAGCCCTGAACAGATCCAGAGGCTCGATAACCTCACCCCCGCGGCCGGTGGGCACCACAACGAGGAGCAGATGCGGCTGCTCGAGCGCTGACTCTCCTGCGGTCTCGGGTCTCAACGCGGCCCCGACGCGCCGGGGCGCGTGACCGATTGGGACGTATGAAGACCTTCAAGCCGTGGCTCGACTGGGCTGGTAACGCAGAGCCACCGCCCCCGACCGGAATTCCTGGCGGCCCACGAGCCTCAGCTCGAGCCGCTCGCTCAAGCCGGCGAACAACGTCGGCCCGTGGCCCGCCAGGATAGGCTGCACGACGAACTCGTACTCATCGATCAATCCCAGATCCGCCAAGGCCAGCGGGAGGGTCACGCCGCCCACGCCCAGGCCTTTGCCTGGCTCCCCCTTGAGCTGCTGAACGGCTTTCTCCAGGTCACCCTGCACGAGCTCCGCGTTCCAATCGACCCGGTCCAGGGTGCCCGACACGACGTACTTCTTTGCCCCGTCGATCGTCCGGGCGAAGGGGAGCATCCAATCAGCCATCCAGTCAGGCCACGTTCCCGTCTCCGGCTGCCGCCACGCTGCTTCCATCATCTCGTAGGTCACCCGGCCAAGGAGCAGGGCATCGGCTCGTTCCAGCTCGTCGGCGAAATGGCGATGCAACTCCTCGTCCGCGATCATCACCCGGTGATCGCAGCAGCCGTCGAGGGTGACGTTGATCGAGTATCGGAGCGGTCTCATAGGCAGGTTGCTCCCCTTGCTTCTTGAATGTCACCGTCACCGTCGAGACGATGCTAGCTGCACGAGAGTCACCCCTGGGTGTGGCGGCGGCGTGGCGCTGACGCCAAGCACCTGGCTGAACCCGGCAGTCATGCCGCTGCGGTCCGCGACCTCGCCCAACCAGACCAGCTCACCTTCTCGATCGGCGGACAAGGCCCCAAATCCGTACACCACCTCCCCACAGCCCAGGAATCGGAGTCGGGACACTTGCCTGCTTGACCTGACTCCGCAGGTTGTTCCGAGCAGGGAAGATAGACCCGTGATTCGGCGGATCGTGGAGCACAACAAGCTCAACGGCGTCTTGTTCTCAACATTCGAGTTCCTGCTCGTGTCCGCCGCTGCCATCTTCGTTGGAATCGGCTTCGGCCTGCACCAGCGATGGATCGGCGTGGCGCTCGCCGCGGGGACAGCACTGAACAGCCTGGTGGTGGTCGCCTTCGGCGTCGGGTCCTGGCGACGCGGCGAGCGCGGCAGCTCTCTGCGAGAGTTGTCTAGGGCCAAGTACCGCGAGGCGTTGCGCCGCGAACACCCGGCGATGTTGAAAGACACTCTCGCCCTCACCGCGGCGACTGTTCTCCCGTACTACCTGCTGGGCGCCGTCGCGGTCGAACGGCTCCGGGAAAGCAGCTGACCGCAACTCATCAGACAGCACCCTGTCCACCTGCCGACAAAGCTCCACGTGGACGTCTCAATGCAGGCCGCAGGCGCTGGGGAGCGTGACCAATTAGGACATATGGACCCTTCAAGCCGTGGCTCGGCTGGGTTGGTAGCGCAGAGCGACCGCTCCGGACTGGAACTCGTGGCGGTCCACGAGCTTCAGTTCGACCCGCTCGCGCAGACCGGCGAGCAACGTCGGTCCGTGGCCGGCCAGGACGGGCTGCACGACGAACTCGTACTCGTCGATCAATCCCAGATCCGCCAAGGCCAGCGGGAGAGTCACGCCGCCCACGAACAGGCCTTCGCCCGGCCCCTCCTTGAGCCTCCGAACGGCTTTGCCCAGGTCGCCGTGCACGAGCTCCGCGTTCCAATCGACCTGGTCCAGGGTGCTCGACACGACGTACTTCTTGGCCCCGTCGATCTTCTGGGCGAAGGCGATGTCTGCGTCATCCATCCAGTCCGGCCATGTTCCCGTCGCCGGTTGCCGCCACGCTGCCTCCATCATCTCGTAGGTCACCCGGCCAAACAGCAGGGCATCGGCGCGCTCCAGGCTGGCGGCCCAGTAGCGATGCGACTCCTCGTCCGGGATCCCCACCTGGTGATCAACGCAGCCGTCGAGGGTGACGTTGATCGAGTATCGGAGCGGTCTCATGTGGGTTGCTCCCCTTGCTTCTTGAATGTCACCGTCACCGTCGAGACGATAGTAGCTGCACGAGGAGTCACGCCTGCGTCGTGGCGGCGGCGTGGCGCTGACGCCAGCACTTTGGCCGAACCGGCAGTCAGGCCGCTGGCATCCGCGACCTCGCCCAGCCAGACCAGCTCACCTTGTTGATCGACCGACGAGGCTCCACGTAGACGTCTCAGTGCGGCCGCGGACGCTGGGGAGCGTGCCGCCGCCTTTGTGAGACTCGATCGAGCAGGCTCAGCCTGTTCCTTCTTGCCTGTCCCGGTTTCGCGGCCGTCTTGGCCCTTCCCCTCCCCCTCGCGTCATGAGAACAAGAAGGAAGACAGACAACGGCAGGGATCGCCACGACAGGTAGACATCGATCGATCCGAGGCGGAAGGTTCCCTCGTGACGCCGTTTCGAGTGATCCTGCTTCCGGGGAGCGTGCTTCCGGCCGAACTCGCGTACGGCTCGCTCGCGGCGGCCCTCGGCTCGGACGCTGACGCGGTCGCGAAGGATCTGGAGGTGTACGCGACGAAGGAGGCTCGCTCGATTACGACCTGGATCTCGAGGTCGCCGGCGAGGAGCGCGAAGCCTCTGCGCGGGGGTGGGAGCGGTTCCATCTGGTCGGCTACTCAGGTGGTGGCGCCGCGGCACTTGCCGTCGTCGCTCGTCATCCAGAACGACTATCGAGCCTCGCCCTCTTGGAGCCGGCCTGGGCCGGCCGTTGGGATCTCAGCCCGGCAGAGCAGTCGGTCTGGCGCGAGTACGACCGGCTCGAGGTCTTCCTCGATGAGTTCAGCGGTCGTTCATGCGCCTCAACGTCAGGCCGGGCGTCGAGCCCCCTCCACCGCCCTCTGGCGACCCTCCGCCCTGGATGGCGAAGCGTCCCGGCGGGATCAGCGCATTCATAGCGACGTTTCGGACCTACGACCTCGATCGCGCTGCTCTCGCACGATTCGATCGACCCGTCTACTTCGCGCTCGGCGGGCGGAGCAACCCCGATCAGTACGGCGAGATCGCGACCCGACTCAGCGGGGTCTTTCCAGATTTTCAACTTGAGGTGTTCGAGGAACGACACCACTTCGACCCACCGCATCGGTTCGAAGCCGCCCGGCCCCGCTCCCTTCGCGTTCTGTGGCACCGCGCCGAACGGGCATATCCGCCGTAGCTAACCCCCGTCCCGCCATCCTGCCCCCGCCCGTTCTCCCTTCGCCAACTTGGTTTGAGGAGCGATCTGGCTGCATGTTGGATGAAAGGTCGGGCAAGTCTGTCCATTTCGCGGAGAGCGACCACATCGTGTCTGCGGTCCTCGGGCACTCGAGCGCGTCCTTCACGATGGGCACCTATCGGCACGTCCGGGACGACATACTCGACCCTGCTGCAAACGCCCTCGGGCGGCTCTGCCGAGCTGATGTCTGCAATGCGCTTACATGGGCGAGGTTCGCAGGCTTCCTGAGGAAACGGGGGCTGGCGCTACACTGCCCGCGACCAGCACCGATCTCACTCATGCGCCGGTAGCTCAGGGGACAGAGCGGCGGACTTCTAATCCGCGGGTCGGAGGTTCGAATCCTCCCCGGCGCGCCGAGCCACGCCAGGGGACGATCGATCACGAAGTGGAGCGAACCTCCCGAGGAAGATCGACCGTTTGGGTCAGATGGGGTTGAGTCGAACGCTCATGCTTCACAATCCGAGGTGGTCTCCCCGGCCGTGCAGGTGTCGGTACCCGCGCCGCCGGTGAGGACGTCGGTGCCGGGACCGCCGTCCAGCAGATCGTTGCCGTCCTTCCCAGATGGAAGCTCGAAGTCACCGAAGATGCGGTCGTTGCCATCGTCACCGGAAAGGTGGTCGTTCCCAACCTCGCCGAAGATCGTGTCGTCGCCGCGGTCGCCGTGCACGAGATCTCCTCCGTCCTTGGACGTGTCGTAGATCGCATTGCCGTGGATCTGGTCCTTCCCGTCACCGCCGTTGATGGTGTCGGTGCCCGAACCCCCCGAGAGGACGTCGGGGCCGTCGCCGCCGATCACCCGATCGTCCCCCGGCCCTCCGGAGAGGCTGTCGGCGTACGCCCCACCCATCAGCCGGTCGTCCCCCGGTCCTCCGGAGGAAACGCCGCCACCGCCCGACACCGGATACCCAGGGCCGCTGAAGAGGGAGTCGCGGCCGGCGCCGCCGTCGATCTGATCAGATCCCTCACGACCGTAGATCACATCGTTGCCGTGGTCGCCGTGGATGACGTCGGTGTCGGGTCCGCCGTCGATGAGATCGTTCCCCGGACCTCCGTCGATCAGGTCCCCCCCGATCCCACCGCAGATCCGGTCATCGCCGCCTTCCCCGAAGATGATGTCCTGGTTCCCCAGACCGACGATCACGTCGGGGCCGGGGGTCCCGTAGAACGTGTCGACGTAGTCCCCACCCACGATCGTCGCCGGCTTCCCGAGACACATCGGTCGCGCCGCTGCGGGCGCCGCCATCATCGCGACACTGACGCACGATGCCACGAGCGTCAGCAGCACGATCAGGAACACACGCGCGGCTTTGGATGTCATGGTCTGGGCCGCCCTCTCCGACGAAGACTCTCCCATCCATGTCGGCTGGAACAGGCGGGAAGCTTGAACCCGCCGGGTGTGCCGAGTCGAGAAGGTGGAACCGGTATAGCAACCGAGCGTAGCCTTATCGGGGACCTGTTACACGTCGATCGAGCGTCGCCCTTCGATCTCGCCGTCCCGCCTCACGATGATCAGTTCGCTGGGCATGTTCGCTCTCGCCAGGGCGCCCGCCTGCACCACGGCGCGCAACTTGTCCTGGTGGCGCTCGACATCAGACCCGTTGTGTCGCACAACCCAGGAGCGCTCGACGGGGACCACCCAATACTCGTCGCGCACGACACGCTTCCCGCGTGATCTGGACGTCGGGCCCGCGCCGTCGGATCGCCGATGGGTTCGGAACCGCAAGATCCTCATGGGCCAGCCCCTTCAGCCATGTATCCGTCCAGGCGCTACCTGCTGTTCCCAGCGCGAGCGCCCGCTTCGCGGAACGCAGCGATCACCGCAGCGGACACGTCTCCACCCTGATCCGAGGTCGCGTCACCGACGACGGCCTGGGCGGGCACCGCTCGGCACCGCGCCTCGCGGGCGTCGTCCTCCAGCGCCTTGAACGTCAGCGCGACACGCGAAACGAAGTCGTTGAATTCCTCATCGCTGATCCCCCGACGGATCGGCGCGGGCTGAAGGGGTGGGGCTTCCACTTCGATCTGGACCAGGACCGGCGCGGGCTCGAGCGCGGGCTCGAGCTCGGGCTCGGGGTCGGGCTCGGGGTCGAACTCGGGCTCAGCCGCAGGCGCCGGAGCGGGCGCGGGAGCGCGCTCGGGCTCGGGCTCAGTAGGCGTCACGACCTCGGGGCGGGGCTGGATGAACGGGTTCCAGTCGGAGAGGGTTCGCCGTCGGTGGCCAGACGCGGGCGTCGCGTCATCGTCGGTTGCCACACTCAGCTTCTGCAAGACGACACGCCTCAACTCGAGCTCGATGTCCTGCGGAAGGCGCATCTCAGCATCTGACAACAACGCCCGGAGCCCGGCCATGTCGTCGCGCTTGCCGGCCACAGGTTCCATCTGTTGTCACCCCTCCATCCGGGCTGCCCGGTCGCCGATCACATATCGAGAACGTAGCCAGCAAGAACGTCGGGGGTACAGGGACCGTCGGCCATTTCGGGGTTGCGAACGTCTCGACTCCTCCTAGGTCGAAGGTCTCGCTCACCCGAGACCGTTGGAGCTCTCGACGCGGTCAGAGAGGTCGAAAGGGTCGCTAACGGAGTCGGCGGTCGTTAGCGGAAAGCGGCGAGTGATGAGACGGGAACCGCGTTACGTGCGCGGAAAGGTGTAGCCGTACCCCTCGACCTCGCGGGCCTTCGTCGACGTCGCGAAGAAGCGCTGCCGGGGGATGTCGACCTTCGCCTCGCAGTTCCCACACGTGAACGCGCGTTGCCACCGCGTGGGGATCGCCTGCCGGTACTCGCAAGAGGGGCAGGTCTCGAAGATGATCTCGGCGTAGCACGTGAAGCAGGCGTACTTCACCGCGTCGTCCCCT
The DNA here is from genome assembly GCA_963695975.1 of uncultured Actinomycetes bacterium. Taxonomy (GTDB): domain Bacteria; phylum Actinomycetota; class UBA4738; order UBA4738; family HRBIN12; genus JBBQVZ01. The sequence continues at coordinate 504,460 of CAVOIB010000010.1, forward strand.
ACGGGGTTCGGCATGCGACAGTCGGGGCAAGTGAGGTACGCCATGTCCCCCACATAGTCGTCACCCGAGCGCCCCACCTTGATACCTAACTTCAAGGAACTTCGATCCCCACGTCACGAAGCGCCTCGATCGCGGGGGTCTCCCCGTGCTCCGAGAGCAGCGTGATATGACCCAGTTTCCGGCCTGACCTGGGCTCCTTCCCGTAGAGGTGGAGGTGGGCCCCTGGGACGCCGGCGAGCGAAGCGGGGTCGGGGGTCGACCCGATCACGTTGACCATCGCGCTCGCCCCTCGTGCGCGCATCGAGCCGAGGGGAAAGCCGCATACGGCGCGCAGGTGGTTCTCGAACTGGCTCGTCTCCGCCCCCTCGATCGTCCAGTGGCCCGAGTTGTGGACCCGCGGGGCCATCTCGTTGCCGAGGATCTCGTCTCCGACCTGGAACAGCTCGATCGCGAGGACGCCGACGTACTCCAGGCGTTCCATCACGGCTCGAGCATGGCGTTCGGCTCGCGCCTGCAGGTCCGGCGGAAGGTCGGGAGCAGGCGCCAGCGACACCCGGAGGATCCCATCGATGTGCCGGTTCTCGACCAAGGGATAGAAGCGGGCCTCGCCGTCTCGACCGCGCGCACCGAGGATCGATACCTCCCGATCGAACCTCACGAACCGTTCGAGGATCGCAGGGACCTCGCCGATCGCCCGCCATGCGTCCTCGGCGAGGAGCGGGTCGCGGATCACCACCTGCCCCTTCCCGTCGTATCCGAGGCGCCGTGACTTCACGACGGCTGGTGTGCCGAGCTCGCCGACCCCCGCCGTGAGCTCATCGAGCGTCGCGATCGCCTGGTACGGAGGCGTCGGCAGCCCGACCTCGTCGAAGAGCTCCTTCTCCGCGATCCGATCCTGCGCGACCTCCAACGCCTCCGGCGGCGGGAACACCGGCACGAGCTCACGGAGGAACCGCGCTGAGTCCACGGGCACGTTCTCGAACTCGTACGTGACCACGTCGGCACCGTCCGCCAGACGGGCGAGCGCGTCGAGGTCCTCGTACGCGCCGACGATGGACGACGCGACCTGCGAGGCAGGCGAGTCGCGCGCCGGGTCGAGCGTCACGCACCGGATGTCGAGCGGTGCGCCGGCGAGCGCGAGCATCCTGCCGAGCTGACCCCCGCCGACGATCCCGACCTGCACGCGCCGCTACTGCTCGTCGGGGTCGGGGTGCGCGAGCACGATCTCGGTCTGCGTCGCGCGGAAGTGCCGCAGCCGCTCACGGACCCCCTCGTCCTCGAGCGCCACGATCGCGGCCGCAAGGAGGGCGGCGTTCACCGCGCCGGCGCGACCGATCGCAAGCGTCCCCACCGGCACCCCTGCGGGCATCTGCACGATCGAGAGCAACGAGTCCATCCCCTTGAGGGCCTTCGACTCGATCGGGACGCCGAGCACCGGCAGGTGGGTCTTGGCCGCCGTCATGCCCGGGAGGTGCGCGGCTCCACCGGCGCCGGCCACGATCACTTTCAGCCCGCGATCCGCCGCCGTCACGGCGTAGTCGAACAGGAGGTCAGGGGTTCGATGTGCGGACACGACTTTCGTCTCGTAGCGGACGTCCAGGTCCTCGAGCGTCTCGGCCGCGACCTTCATGGTCTCCCAGTCGGACCGGGACCCCATGATGACCCCGACCTGTGGCTCGCCCATGGGCGGAGTCTAGTCCCGTGGGCCACGGTCTCGAACCTGGGAGTGCTAGACCTCGGTCTCGGTGTGCTCGCGGTACTCGTAGGCCGACATCGCCTTGCCACTCGTGGACTTCCAGCCGCGCTCCTCGCTCGGGAGCTTGCCGAGCACCTTCGCCATCGCGCGAACGTGACCCTGGACCGAACCACAGCACGACCCGATGTAGTTGATCCCGGCGGCGTTGGCGTCGCGCGCGTAGTCGGCCATCTCGTGACGTGAGAGCTGGAGCGGATCCAAGGTGTACGGGAAGTTCTCCGTGGCCGTGAAGTCCGGCTCTTCCGCGGTGGTCCGATACCCCACCGGTTGCGTCGCGACGTAGCCCGACACCGCGCCGCGCATCTCGATCGCGATCGGGAGCTGCTGCTCGGGCCCGTTCAGGCAGTTGACGCCCACGATGTCGGCACCGGCGTCTGCGAGCTTCTTCGCGCATTCGGCCGGCGTGTCGCCCTCGTAGGAGCGAGGGATCGGCTGCTCGAAGCACATCGTCGCCATCACGGGAAGGCCGGTCAGCTTCGCCCGCTCGACGTACAGGATCGCTTCGCCGACGTATGAGAACGTCTCGCCGATCCACAAGTCCACGCCGCCGGCGTCGATCTGATCCTGGAGCTGGCGGTCGAACAGCGCCCGGACGTGATCGGCGCTCGCCGGGTCGTCCGGTTCGTAAGCCCAGGTGAGGCAGAGGTTGCCGGCGACGAGCGCGTCTCCCTCCGACGCCACCTGCCGGGCAACCCGGACAGCGTTCCGGTTGATGTCGTCGACCTTCCCCGCCAGTCCCACGGTCGCGAGCTTGTCGTCGCTCGCGTAGAACGTCATGGTCTGTAAGACGTCGACGCCGGCTCGCAGGAACTCCCGGTGCAGCTGCGCGAGCGCGTCCGGGTGCTCGATCACCACCTCGGGCGTGAATGGCCCCGCCTGCACGTACCCACGCTTCTCGAGCTCGAGCAGGTAGCCGCCGTCCCCCAGGACGGGACCCTCAGCGAGCCGTTCCAAGATGCCCTTCGACATGTGGTTGCACCGTCCTCCCGATATGGCTGCCGGTCACGGAGTGTAGTGACGCCGCCGGTCAGCACACCCGCGGCTCGGATGACCTCAGGTCAGGGCGGAGCGCCGGGCGCGAGTCGCGCGGCTCGTTCGTCACGAACCGTCGGGTGGCTCCGCCTCGCCGGGCTCACCTTCGCGTGACTCCGCCGGCGCATCTTCCACCAGGTCATCGTCGACGACCTCGTACTTCTTGCCGAACTCCGAGACCGCCGCCTGGATCACACCGGCGACCGGCAGCGCTAAGAAGGCGGTGAGCAACCCGCCGAGCGCGCCACCGATCAACGCGGCCGCGAACGCCGTCGCCGGGTGCAGCGCCATGGTCTTGGCCGTGAGGCGGGGGCTGAGCACGTAGTTCTCGATCTGTTGGTAGATGAGCAGGTACGCGAGCGTGGCGACTCCTGCGGGTCCGGAATACAGGAACGCGACCAGGGCGGGTGGGATCCCAGCGATGTACGTTCCGACGATCGGGATGAACTCAGCGACGACGCCCTCGAAGATCGCGAGCGGCGCCGCGAACGGCACACTGAAGGCGCGAAGCGTGATGTACATACCCGTGCCGTTGATGACCGCCAGCAGCAAACGGGAGTAGAAGTATCCGCCCGTCTTCTCGATCGCTTGGTTCCACACGAACAGCACATGTTTCTGCTGCTTCCCCGGGAGCCCGCTGCAGATCACTCGCCGAAGCTTCGGCCCCTCGGCGACGATGTAGAACGTGAAGAGCGCGATCGTGGCCCAGCGGAACACCGCGCCGAAGAACGAGGCGGCGATCCCGAGCAGGCTCCCGGCGAGGTTCGTGGCGGAGGACAGCAGTTCCTTGGCATGTGTCTGGATCTGCTCCGTAAGGTTCGCGGCCGAGATGTGCCACCCGAACCGGTCCGCCAGCCTCACGAAACGTTCGATCAGATCCGGGGCGGCCGCGATCAGCTGCTTCGTCCCACTGATCACGGCGGGGACGACCAGGGCGACCAGCCCCGCGCCGAACAGCACGATCATCAGGAAGATCAGGCCGGTCGCGTATCCTCGTCGCCACCCGCGCTTCGCGAACCAGTTGACCCCGGGCTCGATCGCGAACGAGGCGAAGAACGCGGTGAAGATGATCCCGAAGAAGCCGTGAAGCTTGCCGGTGATCGCGGTGATCGCCGAGATCAGGAGCGCGGCCGCGACGAGGATGAAGATCCCGCGGATCGTGATCTGGCGCAAGAGCGCCGGTGTCCACGACGGGAGGGTCTGATCTTCGACGTCCGCTTCCGGTGTTCGCTCGTCCATGTGGCGTCATGCTGACGCATCGCTCGGGGCGAATCACGCACCCTGGGGAGCCTCGAGACGCTAGCCGGTGATGGCTTCTGCGAAGGACGTGAAGTTGTCCACGTACCGCCGCGCGTCGTCGTCGCTCATCACGATCGACGTGGTCCAGCTCTCCCACTTGGAACCGGGAGACTTGAACACCCCGCGGTTCAGCTGCCAGAGCCACGCGAGCTGCGGTACGCGGTCGTCGATCTCCCACAGGTCCCGGTACTCGTGGATCGGCGTGGAACGCCAGTCGATCGAGCCCTTCGCGCCGAGACGTTTCATGGACGCCGGCAACCGGTGGGCCGCGATCACGTCCTCACAGCCGGCGAGGATCGTGTTCACGCGCTCCAGTTCGCCGTAGGCGTCCTTCGTGAGGACCTCGGTGAGGTTCACCTTCGCGGCCGCCATGGTGAGCGGGTTGCCGTTGAACGTGCCGACCTGCTCCAGCTCGCCGCGGATCACCATGCCCATCGCGTCGTCGGTCCCGCCGATCGCGCCGCACGGAAGGCCGCCGCCGATCGCCTTCGCCAGGCAGATCAGGTCCGGCACCACGCCGAACGCCTCGACCGCGCCGCCCCAGGCGACCGTGCATCCGGTCTTCACCTCGTCGAACGCGAGATAGGCGCCATGGCGGTGACAGATGTCCTTCAACGCCTGGAGATAGCCAGGATCGGGCAGCACGAGCCCGCAGTTCGTCATGATCGGTTCGACGATCATGCCCGCGATCGCGTCCGGATGTTCCTCGAAGGCGCGCTCGGCGGCCGCGGCGTCGTTGAACGGCACCGCCACGACCAGGTCGACGAACTCCTGCGGCAGCCCGAGCGTCTGCGGGATCGACGCGGGGTGGTCGTGGGGACCGGCCGCATCCTTCGGCGGGAACACCGACACCATCAGCGAGTCGTGGTGGCCGTGATACGTCCCCTCGATCTTCAGGATCAACTTCCGGCCCGTCAAGGCGCGCATGATCCGGGTCGCGTCCAACGTCGACTCGGTCCCTGAGTTGCCGAACCGCCAGTACGGCAGCTGGAAGCGCTCCGCGAGCAGGTCGGCCACGATCAACGCGTCCTCGGTCGGCTGCGCGAAGTGCGTGCCGAGGGCGACGCGGTCGCGGACGGCCTCGACGATCTTCGGATGGGCGTGCCCCATGACCATGACGCCGTAGCCGTTGTGGTAGTCGACGTATTCGTTCTCATCGATGTCCCATACGCGCGACCCGTCGCCACGCCGCACGTAGATCGGGTGCGGGGGCCAGGATTGCCACGACGAGCTCACGCCCCCGGGGAGCCGGCGCTTCGCCTCCTCGCGGTACGACAGGCTCCGCGCGTGCTTGGCGTCGAGGGCGGCCGTCTCACGCTTCGTGAGCTCCTCGACCAACGCGAGGTCGATCTCGACGGTTCCGGTTCCGGTGTCGGTCACGCTCATGATCGGGCCTCCGACGTCAACGCCGCGGCGAACTCCTCGAAGTTGTCCACGTAGCGCTTCGCATCCTCGTCGGTGTGGAAGACCGAGGTCGTCCACGTCTCCTGCTTCGTCCACGGTGACTTGAAGACCCCGCGATTCTGCTGGAACAGCCAGGCGACGTACGTGATCCGCTCGTCGATCCCGACCGCGTCGCGGTACTCGCGCACCGGGGTTCTGCTGTAGATCACGGAACCCTTCGCGCCGAGCCCGGTCACGTAGGCGGGGAGGCCGTACTTCTCGATCACCGCCGAGCATCCGGCCGCGAGCATCCCGTGAACCGCATTGAAGCGATCGTACGCGTCTCGCGTCAACACCTCGGTCAGCGTGGCTCTCGACGCCGCCATCGTGAGCGGATTGCCGTTGAACGTCCCCGCCATGTCGTACTCGTCGTCGAGCACCGGCCGGAAGAGCTCGCGCGTCGCGCCGATCGCGCCGCACGGCGTGCCGCCGCCGATCGCCTTCGCGAGGCAGATGATGTCCGGCGTCACGCCGAAGGCCTCGACGGCTCCGCCGTACGCGATCGTCGCGCCCGTCTTCACCTCGTCGAACGCGAGGTACGCGCCGTGTGCGTGGAGGAGATCCTTCAGCCCTTGGAGGTAGCCGGGCTCGGGAAGGATCACGCCGCAGTTCATCATGGCCGGCTCGATGATCATGCCGGCGACCTTCCCGTCGTTCTCCTCGAGCGCTCGGCGCACTTCGTTCAGGTCGTTGAACGGGACGACGCGGACCAGGTCCTGCATGGCCTTCGGGATGCCGAGCGCCTGGGGAACGGTGTTCGGGTGCTCGCGGGGGCCGATCTTCTTCGGGTCCGGACCCACCGAGAACATCAGCGAGTCGTGGTGTCCGTGGTAGGTCCCTTCGATCTTGATCAACATCTCACGGCCCGTGTTCGCCCGCATCAGACGCGTGGCCTCGAGCGTCGCCTCGGTCCCCGAGTTGCAGAACCGCCAAAGGGGCAGCCCGAACCGATCGACCAGGTTCTCCCCCACCTGATCCAGGTCCTTCGTCGGCTGGGCGAAATGTGTCCCGAGCGCGGCCTGACGCTTGATCGCCTCGACGATCTTCGGATGCGCGTGGCCCACCACCATGGCGCCGTAGCCCAGGTGGAAATCGAGGTACTCGTTGCCGTCGATGTCCCACAGGCGGTTGCCCAGGCCGTGATCGATGTAGATCGCGTGCGGTGGTGCGGCCTGCCAGCTCGATGCGACGCCGCCGGCGATCGTGCGCCCCGCCACGTCGCGGTACGCGATCGACGCGCGATGCTTGGGTTCGAGCTTCGCCTCTTCCTCCTCGATCAGTCGATCGATCCGATCGAGGTCGATGTCGATCGTCTGGTCGACGACCATGGGGTTCCGCCTCCTCGCGACGAACGCCGCTCCCCGCGAGCCCACCCGCGAGACGTATTTGAACGGCGATTCAAACCTAAGCCGATGATACCCCACCCCCCCGCCGCCTGGGAAGAGCGATGGCTGAGCGGCGTTCAAGACGTCGGCGCCGGCTCCCGTACGCTTCGCGTCGTGCACGTCGGGAGGGATGCGTGACCGCACCGTTCGGCCACATCGAACACGACCCGCAGGCCGTGCACGACGTCGACTGGTCGGCTCCCGGGATCGGCAGGGTCGTCGGCCTGCTGTTCGCCGATGCGTTCGGATTCTTCGGTTCGACCGACGAGCGCACCCGTGTCGAGACGGTCGACGGACGGAGGTGCCTGGTCGGCGGCTTCATCGCGCTCGACATCGACAGCTTCGCGGACATCGATGCCACGGTGGAGCTCGAACTGGTCGTAGACCGATCGGCGACCGGCGCGATCCTGGTCGGATTCGACGCCAACGGGACGCCGGAGAACAAGCGGCGGGTCGAGATCCCGCCGGGTGGGGACCGATGGGCGACCGTCCGCATGCAGCTGGAACGGGCGCGGTTCGCCGGCCGGGGCCCACGCGGCACCGACATCCTCCTCGGCGCGCCGGCGGGTGACTTCAGCGCGCCCCGAGACGAGACCGTCCTCCTGGTGGTGTCGTCGGTGACCGTGATCGCCACCGCTTCCCCGGTCGCTCGATCCCGCGATGCGTCGATCGAGCTGGCCGTCAGTGACGAGACGGGCGCACCCACCTCGGTGCGGTTCGGGCTCTACGACGAGGACGGTCGCGAGGTGCTCCCGAGCGCCGACGCGGTCGCCGCTCCTCGATACGGCGAGTCGATCCGTCAGATCCCGCTCCGCTCGATCTCAGCCGACGAGTCCGGGCCCGGCGGGCCACGCGAGTGGTGGCCCCACGCGAACCGCTGGGTGAGCTACCTGGACGGGGTCTACCGTGTCGAGCTGGCCCCGGGAACGTACGACCTGGTGGTCACGAAAGGCCCGGAGTACCGCTGGGTCACCCGGCGACTCACCGTCGAACCCGGCGCCACCTGCGTGGCGGACATCCGGCTCGAACGATGGACGGATCCGCCGGCACGCGGATGGATGTCCGGCGATGCGCACATCCACATGCGGCGAGACCGCGCAGACCGCGACGCCATCCTCGCGATCGCGCGCGCGGAAGACATCCACATCGCGAACGTGCTCCAGATGGGCAACGTCGGCGACGCGTACTTCCACCAGCACGCGTTCGGCCCGCAAGGGCGGGAGTCGAACGGTGACTTCCATCTGGTGAGCGGTCAGGAGGATCCGCGCACCGGCGCGCGAGGGCACACCTTGCACCTGAACGTCGCGGAGCCGGTGCGCGATCCCGATCGGTACTTCCTGTACCACGAGACGTTCGAACGGCTCCGCGCGGGGGGCGCGCTCTCGGGTTACGCGCACGTGGACACCGGGTGGTTCGCGGACGACGCGGGCCTCGCGCTCGACGTGCCGTTCGGGATCGTCGATCTGGTCGAGGTTCTCCAGGCGGGTGCGGTGCGCACGCGCCAGTGGTACGACTTCCTGAACCTGGGGTTCCGGCTGGTGCCCGTCGCCGGCTCCGACTGGCCCTACATCGACCTCGTCGGGACCGTGCGTTCGTACGTCCGCGTCCCGGACGAGCCGACGCCCGATCGCTGGTTCGCCGAACTGCGCGCCGGCCACACGTTCGTGACGAGCGGCCCGATGCTGGAGCTCGATGTCGGGGGAGCATCGATGGGCGACGAGCTCGACGTCCGTCGGGGGGCGGAGGTCGCGGTGAGGGCGGCGGCACGACAGAGCCCCGACCTCGGTCCGATCGAACGGCTGGAGCTGGTCGTCCACGGCGACGTGATCGCGACCGGGATCGTCGGCGACGACGGGTCGGCGTCGCTCGACCATCGGCTCTCCATCGCCACGGGATGCTGGGCCGCGGTCCGAGCCACCGGAGGAACGGGAACGGTCGCGCACACCGCCCCTGTCTACCTGTCCGTGGACGGGAGTACCTGGAACGGTTCCGCCGCGCCCGCGATCGTGCACGGGATGCGCGAGCGACTGTCGGCGCTGCTGGCGTCGGTTCCCGACCCGAAGCGAGACCTGGAGCCGTGGGACGCGCACGGCCGTTACGCGGAGCGCTGGTACCGGCTCCTCCCCGCGTTGACGGCCCGCGTCGAGGAAGCGGGCCGTCTCTATGACGATCTGCTGGAACGGATCGCGACGACCGCCGAGTGATGCGTCCGGGCCGTCAGGATGCCCGTTGGTATCGTTGACGTGCACACACATGGTGGCCGTAGCTCAAGTGGTTAGAGCGCCAGGTTGTGGTCCTGGAGGCTGGGGGTTCAAGTCCCCTCGGTCACCCCAACGAACGGCCGGCCGTTGCTACACTTCGGCGGGCCTCTAGCTCAATCTGGCAGAGCAACGGACTCTTAATCCGCAGGTTCCGGGTTCGAGTCCCGGGGGGCCCACCAAGCACCAGGGCAAACGCACCGCCACCTGCGAAGAAGGACATCCTCGGTCTACGAGCGGACTAGCTCCGAACGTACACTCCGAAACCGGGTCGGGTCGGGGCGATAACCTCCTCTGGTTGCAGGGAGAGAGGAGGATGACGATGGAGCCCTACCCGGGGGTCTTCGTTTCGAAGGCATCGACGGAGGCGTGGGAGCCTGACCCTGAAGTGCCCGGAAGTGAGATGCATCAGGTCGTGCACGGCGACGGATTGCAGGCGGGATTCACGCGCTTCTCGAGTGATGGCCCGGTGCCATGGACGCCGGAGCATCGAGAAGTTGCCCTGGTCCTGCAGGGGTCGGTGCGCATCGAACTTGGTGACGGCGGCACGCTGGAGCTGGGTGTGGGTGACATATTCTCGCTGCCACCGGGCATTGAGACGACGTGGCATGTCACTGCGCCGTTCAAGGAAATGTGGGTGCTGGCGTCAGACTAGAGCGCTCGCCAGGCCGTCTAGCCCTACGGATGCTCCAGTCCTACGCTTTCGGGCCGGAGGCAGAGATGCACCGAGTGGTGATCCTCGCGACGTTGGTCGTCCTTTTCGGAGCCCTCTCCATCGCGCCCACACGGGCGGGAGCATCGAGCGTTTCGGATCCCAACGACGTGTGGGGACCGTTCGATGTGCGACGGCTCCAAGCCAACTACACGCCGACGGCACAACTGCGTATCGTCATCACCTTCTACCATGGGTTCCGTGTGAGGGCTCTGCCGAACCATGTCGCAACAGACCAGGGCATCTATGTCGGCCTCCAGAAGACCGCCACCGGCTACTTCGTTCGGCGGGCGAGTGGCAGAATCGTATTGATCTGGGGGGACTTCGGCTCGTCCTGCGGGTTCGATCAACGCAACTGCAACCGCGACCTCGTGACCCGTCGGAGCCTTGACGTATTCAGCGTCACTATCGACCCGAGCCTCAGCGATCCATTCCCATACAACATCCACCTGGAAACCTTCTGGCATGCGGCAAGCGGGAGACTGGTGAAGGACGTAACCGAGCACGTCTCCCTTGGGCTACCACCGGGACGCAAACAGGATTCGCGGCGCCCGAGCGGACAAACGCCCCCGAGGGTCGACCCAGGATCGCCGGGACGGTCACCAGTTCGACCCGAAGAGGGATCTCGCGCCTAGCCCGAGGTGTCTTTACGTCGAGGACGGCCAGTCTCCTTCGACCGTCGCCGCAAGGAACACGCTGGGGGCTTCGTTCGATTCGGACCGTTCTCCCCTGTAGATCGATGTCTGACCGACGCAATCCGAGGATCGATCTCGGAGCGACGGGCTCACGTAGAGCAGGCAAGGACGACGCCCACTTCGTAGGGCTAGCTCTCGACGACGGAGCAGGGGCGCCCATAGCCCGTGGACTCCTCCCTTTGACATATCTGCCCTGATGTCTGAGTCTTCGGTCAGGGAAGTAAGGAAGGCACGAGGAGGGAGACATCATGGGAGCGATGGCGATGGCGGCACCTATCGTGCCGGGTAAGGAAGACGCTTGGGCGGCGTTCACCGATCAGGTCACTGGGGCACGCAAGGCAGAGTTCGAGGACTTCAACACACGCCACCGGATCACCGACCACCGGACGTGGCTGCAGAAGAATCCCGACGGCAGCAGCCTGGCCATCGTCGTTGTCGAAGGGCCGGGGGCCGAGACGCTCATGGGCGAGTTCTCGACCTCGGACAACGAGTTCGACAAGTGGTTCACGGCGAGGGTGGCCGAGGTCCACGGGCTCGACTTCAGCGCCCCGCCTCCGCCGCCCGCCGAGCGCAAGATCTGATCCTCGCCTTCTCTTACGTGCCGCATCGGTCCTTGCGCCCCGGCGCGGTCGCGAAACCGGGACACTGCTCACCGTGATGCTCGGCCGCGAGTCGAAGGAACCCCGCCAGCGTCTGTCGGCGCCATGTCAGCCGCACGTTCGTAGGCGAGTGATGCCTCGCGATCTCGGCCAGCTGCGCGAGGATGTAGAAGCCGCCGGGGTGTTCCGGTTCAAGCAGACTGCAGGAGAAGACCAAGGCGCCGGCCGACTTCATCTCCTCTTCGCGGGTGAGATCTTCTGCCAGGACTGCTGCATCCTTCTTCGGTCATCTCGGGACGGGCTTCGCCGTCGCTGCGATAGGCGGAGAACATGTACTGGGCCTAATACGTCTCGCGGACGCGCTCCAGTGTCGGCGTTCCCTCCTCACTCGAGCACCCGACGACGCCAGCCTGGATCGGGTGACCCGATCGCGCAGAGGGCTTCCATCCTTCGGGGGCTCGTGCGTAGGGTAGGAAGCGGTAGCCAACGAAGGGAGGGCACGTGGTGAGCGTTCGAGATGAGAACGGAGGAGATGGCGGGGCCGGCGCGGAGAGGCGCCCGCTCGGCACGGTGGTGGCCTCGGCGGTCGAGGGGTTCCGCACGCTCGCCCGTCAGCACCTCGAGCTGGCCAAGCTCGAGGTGACCCAAGCTGCATCGGTCCGCGCCCAGGGCGTCGGGATGATCGCCGCCGCGGCGGTCGTGGTGATGTACGCGATCGGGTTCATCGCCGCCGCGGGCGCGGCGGCGCTCGCCCTGGTGTGGCCTGTTTGGGCAGCGATCCTGACCGTCGCGGTCCTGATGATCGTGGTGGCGTGGGTATTGGTACTCGTCGGACGTCGTGCGATGCGAACGGCACCGCCGGCTGGGGAGTTGACCCGGGAAACCCTGAAGGAGGACGCTCGATGGGCGAAGCGACAGATCGAAAGGTGACCGAGATCGACGATACGCGGCGCCGGATCGAGGCCGATCTGCGAGAGCTCGAGACCCGCATCCCTGCCCCACTGCGGTCGACGAAGAGCTTGGCGGGCGTGATCGTGGGAAGCACGGCGTTGGCCGCGTTCATCCTTCGCGGCCGCCGATCCAAACGATCGAACAGGCCCCCGTCGGCGGAGGTGGTGGTCCGCATCGTCCGCGACGACGTGTGAGCGCTGCGCCATCGAACGACGATCGCGGCCGGCGCGTGTCGACGCCGTTTCAGACGAACTTCTGGACGAACTGGAGCGCCGTGTCGGCGACCTCGCGCCACCCGCTGTCGATCGTGAGGGAGTGTCCGCGGTTCGGGATCTCGATGATCTCGGTGATGCTCTCGTTGCGGGCCTGGCGCTTGTAGGACGAATGCGCGATCGCCAACGGGACGGTGTGGTCCTTCTCGCCGTCCATGATGAGCAGAGGGCCTCGGTCGGGGTTCCTGGTATCGACCTTCGCTTCGGTCCACGGATTGAGGTTGGCCGCCGCGGCCTGGAACAGCGGTTCGCCCGGGGCTGGCACCGCGAAGGTTGCATACAGTTCCTTCGCCTCGTCCTCGCTCACCGCGTTGGCGAACGCGTACCGGAACTGCTCATACGTGAGCGGGACCGCCCGACCGTGGTTCGCCGGATTCCGCAGCACCGGCGATGCCGCCCTCAACGCCGAGATCGGTAGCGGCAGCACGCCTCGGAACGGGGCCGGATCGATCGCGACCGTGACCGCGGAACGGCCGCGGCCCGCGAGGATCTGAGCCAACAGCCCCCCGAACGAGTGGCCGATGATCGCGGGCTTCTTGTCCAATCCACGGACGACCTCCTCGAGATGATCCGCCACCTGACCGACCGACTTCTTGGCGAACACCTCCGGATGCGCTCTGGCCTCATCGATCGTTTCCGGGTCATCCGGCCATCCCGGTGCCAACGCCGTGTACCCGTTCTCCTCGAACAGGGTCGCCCACCGATCCCAGCTGGTGGGAAGCAGCCACAAGCCGTGGACGAACACGACTGATGCCCGTCCCGTCCCGTTCGCGCGCCTCACCTGCTCGGCTTCGCGTTCGGTGATCGTCGTCGAACCGCCTGCCGGTGCCCTCATCGTCGATCTCCCTCCGAACGCCTTGCCCGAGGATATCGACGAGCCGCCCCGTTCGTGACGGGGAGGCCCCGAGCCACAGGCCTCCCCGTCGAACGCGACCTACCCCTGGTTGAGACCGTCGCTCGGGTCCATGGGCGTGCCCGTCTCGAGCAGCGTCTTGAGGTCGCTGAGCACCCAGTTCCAGCCGCCGCCGGCGCCCGTGTCCTCCATCCCGCCGGAAAGAAGCAGCTGGAGCTGCGGCTTGCCCTCGAGCTCGTGGGTCACGGTGAGCTTGCTGACGCCGCCCTTGCCCTCGGCGATCTCGTACGTGAGCCGCGTGAACCCCTCAGCCGCCATCGTCTCGTCCATCAGCATGCGCCACGTCTGGACCAGCTTGTGAGGTGGATCCGCCTCGATCACCTCGCCGTCGACGACGACGTCGGGGGTCGGGAACCCCATCTCGGCGCCCGCCTTCTTCATCGCCTCGCTCGCGAACGCACGATAGCCGCCGCCCGCTCGTAGGTCGTAGTCGACGCGGCCTCCGTAGCCGTACCGCTCGCTCCACTCCGGCTTCGTGATCGCGTCCCAGATCGCTTGCGCCGTCGCCTTGATGTACACCCGGTACACCTGGGTCGTCACGGCCGCCTCCGTCGTCGCCGTCATGCCATCTCTCCTTCCAGCTCGTGTTTGAGCTCCGCGAGCGCCGACACCCGACGCTCCGTGTACTTGTCGATCCACCGATCGTGGATCAGTCGGATCGGCACCGGGTTCAGGAAGTGCAGCTTCTCCCGGCCCGACCGTCGTGTGACCACGAGGCCCGCGTCTTCGAGGACCCGCAGGTGCTTCATGACCCCGAAGCGCGTCATCTCCAGCTCGGATTCCAGCTCCGTCAGCGTGCGGCCGTCACGCGTGAAGAGCCGGTCGAGCAGGAAGCGACGGGTCGGGTCGGCGAGCGCCTTGAAGACTCGGTCGTCGTCGTTCACGGGGTGAGGATAGGTGACTAAATAGTCACATGTCAAACGGTTCGTCAGACGCCGACCTCCGCGGTCAGTCGGCCGGCACGCGCGGCGCGCACGAGTTCCTCGTAGTCGCGTTCGTTCTGTTCGGCGTAGGTCACGGCGAAGTCCGCGAGCGCGCGGTCGAACGCGTCTCCTTTCCCGAGGTAGGCAGCGATCGCGACCCGATCGCCCCAGCGGGCATGCGCGTTCGCGAGGGTGGCACCGCACAAGGTGGCGTATCCCTTCGCCCTCGACACCCGCATCGTGTCGACGTTGACGCCGCCCTTCCAATCGTGCAGCTGTCGCACGTAGTAGTCGCGGGGCTCGCCATCGATCCCCTTCAGGCGGAGCCAGCCGAGGAAGACATCGCTCGCGCCCTGCATCAGGCGCTGCCCCTCGGTCACCCTCTGGCCGTGGTTCGCGTGCGGGCTCCCGCCGAGGAACCGCTCGAGGACGGAGGCCTGCGCCTCCTTCGCCTGTAGAACGAGCGGATCGTGATCGTCCCTGCCGACGAACAGCAGGATCCATGCCCGCGTGCCGACGCTCCCGACCCCGACGACCTTTCGTGCCAGGTGCACGTAACGGAACTCCTCGATCGGGTGGAACTGACGAGAGATCGACCGTCGGTACGTCTTCACGAGCGATCCGATCCACGACTCGATGTCGTCGCGGTCGGTGCCCGGGGGAAGCAAGTCTTCGATCGGCACGATCATCGGCGGATCACCGACGAAGCGCGGATGACCGTCGACCTCGTCCGCCAGCCGGGTGGAGACTCGGATGCTGTCTCTGGTCCGCGCCTTCGCCACCTCACGAGCCGTCAGTTTCAGTTCGTCCTTGCCCAGCCGCTCCTTCTGCAGTTGGCGCTGCATCCACGCGAGCACGTCGTCGACCCGGATGTGCTCGTACCACGATTCCATTACGCCCATCTGCGCGGCACGACCCATAGCCGTTCGGTACGAACGGACGCACGAGAGCACGATGTCGCGCCGATCCCGCCGACCGAAGCCTCGGTCGCGCCCCATCACCTCGAAACTCGCGGCGAGGCGCTTCACGTCCCACTCCCACGGACCCGGAAGCGTCTCGTCGAAGTCGTTGAGGTCGAAGAGAAGGTGACGTTCGGGAGAGGCGAACATCCCGAAGTTCGACAGGTGCGCGTCCCCGCAGAGCTGGACGGTGAACCCGCTCCGTGGGGTCGTGGCGAGATCCGAGGCCATGATCAAGGCGGTCCCCCGGAAGAACGCGAACGCGGACTCGAGCATCCGCCCGTACCGGATCGGGATCAGCTCGGGGATGCGGCTCGCGGCCTGTTCCTCGAGCAGGGCGATCGGATCCGGCCGGTCGGTGGCCGGTGCCCACGCACCGTGGGAGGAACGGGGCGCGATCGTCCGTGCCGCCTTCCCCTTCGCGACGCGTTCGCCGAACGACAGGTCGACCCAAGGATGGCTCTTCGAGACCACGGTGCGCTCAGGTCTGGATCAGGACGGGGGTGCCCATCGGAACGTGTCTCAACCGCGTCATGTCGTCGTTATAGACCCGGACGCAGCCATGCGACACCATCTGCCCGCGGTCGCCGGGGTTCGGTGTGCCATGGATCGCCATCCGACCGCCGCCCGGCCAATCCTTGAGCACGGGTGAGAACCCTGAGAGCCCGAGCGCGAAGATCCCGTACGGTCCGCTCGCGCTCGCTTGCGGAACCTGCGCCCACACGTAGAACGTCCCCACCGCCGTCGGCGTCGGAGCGGCACCGATCCCAACCGAGAAACGATCGGCGAGCTGTCCGCGCCGGTAGTACCGCAGGCTCCGTTCCGAGAGATCAACGATGATCCTCTCGCGTACCCGGTGGGTCGTGACCGCGGCCATCCGTATCCATCCCGCCGACTCGTTCGGACGGATCGGCAGCAGGATCCGCAGCCACGGGTCCCCATCCTTATCGCGTGCGGTCGAGGTCACCAAGAACGAGAGCGGTTGCCCGACCGGGTTGCGGGAAGGGAACGAGAAGCGCTGCCCGGACGCGATCGTGGGGCGGCGCCAGATGGTGAGGTTCGGGGTCTTCGAACGAGCCACGAACGTGCCCTTCGGAAGGACCGGCTCGATCGAGGCGGGCTCGGACACCGCCGGGACGGATGGGGGGACCGGGGTGGCCTCATGGTTCGGCGGGGATGCCGGCGGTGCCGCCGCGGCGCCGGAGCAGGCGGCGGCCACGAACGCGAGCAGCGTGAGCGAGGCGATCCGTCGAAGGGCCGGCATGACCGTCCATTATCGGCCAGCCGCCGCTACACGGTCACTGGGTCGAACGACCTACGTGCCCGAGCCCGACTAAGCTTGCGATCGCGCCGCTGTGGTGGAACTGGCAGACACGCGTGGTTTAGGTCCACGTGGGCTCACGCCCGTCCGCGTTCGAGTCGCGGCAGCGGCACGGGTCCTACACGGCGTGCAGGCGAGCGTCGCTCGCCGGCTCGAGCGGCTCGACGTTGCACGGCAGCACGATGACGAACCGCGCTCCCCCGCCCTGGCGATCCTCGATGTCCGCGGTCCCCCCGTGGAGCTCCGAGAAGCGCCGCACGAGCGACAGCCCGATACCCACGCCGCGGCCCGCGGCGGTCGGACCCTGACGGAACGGGTCGAACAGCGTCGACCTCAGGTCCTCGGGAACGCCGGGTCCTTCATCTTCGATCGTCAGCAGGATGCCGCCCTCGCGTTCGTGGACACCGACGTGCACCGGGGTGCCACCGGGTGTGTGGCGCGCGGCGTTCACCAGCAGGTTCTCGACGATCCGTTCGACCTTCGCGGGGTCCACGTTGGCGAGCACGGGATCGGCGTCGATCCGGATCGGGTGCGTGTCCAGGCCGGGCGCCTCGCGCGCGACGCGGCGGACCAGGTCGCCGACGTCGGTCGGTTCCCGCTCGGGCTGGATCTGTCCGCGGTCGAGCCGCTCCAGGTCGAGCATGTCGTCCACGAGTCTGTTCATCTTGCGGCCGCTCTGCTCGATCATCTGGTAGAGGCTCTCCACCTCGTCGGGGGTGAGCTCCAGCTCGTCACCACGCCGCAGCGTGGACATCGCTCCGATGATCCCCGCGAGCGGTCCCTTCAGATCGTGCGAAACGGCGTGCAGCAGCGTGTCCTTCACGTTGTTCAGCTCGCGCAGGCCGCTCGAGACCTCGTGTTCGATGTCGGCGCGCTCGCGCTGCTCGTCCATGGTCTCCTTCAGCGTCGCGAGGAGCTGCACCACGACCACGAAGAACGCCAGACGGGCGAGCGAGTTCCAATAGGGGACGAGGCTGTGGATCGCGTCGGGCCCGAGCTGATCGGCGAGGAACCCCGAGAGCGTTGCCACCAGCGCCGCGAAGATCCCGGCGCCACGGCCGAGGTTCCAGGTGACCAGACCGATCGGCATCAGGTAGAAGAACGCGAGCGAGACCTGGGGTCCCGTCACGTAGTCGAGAACGAGGACCGCCGCCGTGAACACGAACGCGACGGCGAACACGAGCCCGGGCGACTTCCCGTCGAAGAAGCCCTCGGTCGTGTGCGGCTCTCGGCGCCTGGGGCGCGCCTCGGCTACGGGTTCGATCTGCGTCCCCACGTAAGGATGCGTCGGCCGCCCGGGCCACTACCTTGAGTCGGGTAGTCGGCGGGCCTCGGACCCCACTCACGCAGGCGCTTCTGGCCCCTCGAGCAGCGCACGCAGGGCACGGAACGCCCTTCCGCGGTGACTGATCCGGTCCTTCTGCTCCGCGGAGAGCTCCGCCATCGTCGCGTCCCAGCCCGCCGGCACGAAGATCGGGTCGTAGCCGAACCCCGTGCTCCCGCGTCGCTTCCCGACGAGCATGCCTTCGCACACGCCCTCGGCGTGCACCGCGTGCCCGTCGGGCCAGGCGAGCGCCGCCACGCAGCGGTACCGCGCGCTTCGACCCCCGGCGGGGACGCCGGCCACCGCCTGCAGGAGCGCCTGGAGGTTGCGCTCATCAGATGCGTCCTCCCCGGCGAACCGAGCGGAGCGAGGTCCCGGCTTGCCGCCGAGGGCATCGACCTCGATGCCGGAGTCGTCGGCGATGGCGGGCACACCCGATGCCGCCGCGACCGCGCGGGCCTTGAGGAGGGCGTTGTCGAGGTAGGTCTCGCCCGTCTCCTGGACCTCGGGCCATGGACCGTCGCCGCCCTCGACCGTCAGCCACCGCACCGGCCAGTCGGCGCAGATGCGACCGAGCTCGCGCAGCTTGTGAGCGTTGCGCGAGGCGATCGCGAGGCGCTCGGGGAACGGCATCCGGCTACGTGCCGAGCGCCTGGTGTTGCATCTTCGTCAGCTCCACGATCCCCGAGGATGCGAGGTCGAGGAGCGCATCGAGCTCCGAGCGCTCGAACGGCTTGCCCTCGGCCGTCCCCTGAACCTCGACGTAGTCGCCGGAGCCCGTCATCACGACGTTGAAGTCGACGTCGGCTCCCGCGTCCTCGTCGTAACAGAGATCGAGCCGCGCCTCACCGTCGACGATCCCCACCGAGACGGCCGCCACGCTGCCGACGAGCACGTCGTCGGGTATCGAGCCCCGGTCCGCGAGACCGCGCAGGGCGAGCGAGAGCGCGATGTACCCGCCGGTGATCGATGCGGTCCGTGTGCCCGCGTCCGCCTGCAAGACGTCGCAGTCGATCATGATCGTCCGTTCGCCCAGGCGGGACAGATCCGTGATCGAGCGCAACGACCGGCCGATCAACCGCTGGATCTCCTGCGTTCGCCCGCCGGGCCTGCCCTTGTTCACCTCGCGAGGGGAACGCTCGCTCGTCGCGCGCGGGAGCATCGAGTACTCCCCGGTCACCCATCCACCGCCGGTGCCCTTCAACCAGCGTGGCGCCTCCTCCGAGACCGAGGCCGCCACGAGCACCCGCGTCTTCCCCATGGAGAACAGCACCGATCCGTCGGCCCACTCCTGGTAGCCGAGCTCCCACGCGACCGGGCGGAGTTCGCCCGCCGAGCGCCCGTCGGGACGGGTCAACCGCCCACCTTCCACCGCCGGCCGCCGCGGGCCACCTCGATCGTTCCGTCGAACGCGCCGGAGGCCTCGGCTCGAGAATCCTCCGGATCGAGCGTTGGCCAGATGTGGGTGAGGACGAGCGTATCCGCCCCCGCCTTCGCGGCGTGCTCTCCGGCCTGGAGCGCCGACATGTGGAACGGCAACAGCCCGTCGTCGTGCTTCCAGGTGGCCTCGCACAAGAACAGGTCCGCGTCCTTCGCCATTTCGACGGCCTCGTCGCACGGACCGGTATCACCCGTGTAGGCGAGCACCTTTCCGTCCACCTCGATCCGGTAGCCGAGCGCCTGCACGCCGATGTGGGTCATCACGTACGAGCGGATCCGGAACGGGCCGATCTCGAAGTCCGCGCCCGGCGGTGTTCCGCGCACGTCGAAGCTCGTGGCGGCGACGTCGACGCCTCCCTCCGACACCAGGGAGGCCATGTGCCCCCAGAAGTCTTCGGGGGCAACAAGCGGGATCCCCGGTTCACCGAGCCCGCCGTAGTGACGGGCGTAGAAGCACGGGTAGACGTCGACGAAGTGATCCGGGTGGGCGTGTGAGATCAGCAGCGCGTGGATGTCGGCGATCCCGATGTGCTCCTGCAGCCTGGCGAACGTGCCCGTCCCGGCGTCCATCCACAGGTTGAATCCGTCGTGGCGAACCAGATAGCCGCTGGTGGCGCCCGCCGGCCGCGGCCACGTGCCGCCGGAGCCGAGGACGGTCAGCTCCATGAGCCGCCTCCAACGGGTTGCGCCTGGGCAGCTCGAACCTCCGAGAGCTCGGGTCCCAGGAAGAGCTCCGCCAGGGGTTGGAACCGATCCGGATCCCCGGTCGTCAGGAACTCGTGCGCGGGCGGGGTCGAGGCATCCCCTTCGAGAGCGGCCGTGAGCAGGGACGCGTAGACGTCCTTGGCCGTCTCCTCGGCGGAGGAGACGAGGATGACGTCAGGCCCCAGCTCGAGCTGGAGCAGCCCCGAGAGCAGCGGGTAGTGCGTGCAACCAAGGATCAAGGTATCGATGCCCCTTCTCGCCAACGGCACAAGATACCCTCGCGCGGCCGCTCGCAACTCGTCGCTCGTGGTGTCGCCCCGCTCGACGTGCTCGACGAACACCGGGCACGCCTGGGAGTGGAGCGTGACATCCGCGCCCGTCGCGGCGATCGCGCGGTCGTAGGCGCCGCTGTTGACGGTGGCCTCCGTGCCGATCAACCCGATGACGCCGTTGCGCGTCACGCGGACCGCGGCGCGCGTGCCGGGGTCGATCACGCCGATCACCGGGATCCCGGCGCGAGCAGCGATGTGGTCGATCGCCGAGACCTCCACCGAGTTGCACGCCACCACGAGCATCTTCACGTCGCGGTGGACCAGATAGTCCGCGATCTCGAGGGCGTAGCGCCTGATCTCCTCGACCGGTTTGGATCCGTAGGGGAATCGTGCGGAATCACCCACGTACACGAGTGGCTCATGCGGCAGCAGGCCGAGGATCGCGCGGGCGACCGTGAGGCCTCCCACCCCGGAATCGAACACGCCGATCGGCCGCGGGTCGCTCACGACGCCGTCACCACCAGAGGGACTCCGCGACGCCCTTCTCTGCCGTCTCGATGTCCGTCGCCCAGGCCTCGGTCGAGAGGTACTTCCATCCGCCGTCGGCGAGCAGACAGACGACGTCGCCGTCGTCGAGCTCCGAGGCGATCCGCTGCGCGACGTGAACGACCGCTCCCGACGAGATGCCGGCGAAGATGCCCTCCTTCGCGGTGAGCTCCCGGTTCGTGCGAAGCGCATCGGAGGAGTTGACCAGGAACTTCCGGTTGACCTGGCTCGGGTCGAAGATCGGTGGGACGAAGCCCTCGTCCAGCGACCGGAGCCCGTAGACGAGGTCGCCCAGCTCCGGCTCCGCCGCGATCACCTGGATCGAGGGATCGTGCTCGTGCAGGCGGCGGCCGTTGCCGGTGAGCGTTCCCCCGGTCCCCATGCCCGCCACGAAGTGCGTGATGGTCGGAAGGTCCGCGAGGATCTCCGCCGCCGTCCCCTCGTAGTGCGCGAGCGGGTTGGCCGCGTTCCCGTATTGGAAGGGCATGAAGTACTTCGGGTCCTGCGCCAGGCGGCGCGCCACTTCGATCGAGCCGTTCGTCCCCTTGTCGCCCGCGCTGAAGACGATCTCGGCACCGAACAGGCGGAGCAGGCCGATACGCTCATGGCTGGCGTTGTCGGGGATGACCACCGTGAGCGCGTAGCCCTTGCGCGCGGCGACCATCGCGAGCGCGATGCCGGTGTTGCCCGACGTGGGCTCGAGGATCGTCCGCTCCGGGGTGAGCTCGCCCGAGGCTTCGGCGACCTCGATCATCTTCTTGGCGATCCGGTCTTTCGTCGATCCCGTCGGGTTGTTCCCCTCGAGCTTGGCCCACAGGCGCACGCCGGGCTTCGGGGATAGATGGGGCATGCCGACGAGCGGCGTGTTCCCGATCGCGTCCAGGATGTCGTCGAACCGCACGGGTCCGATTATCCCAGCGACTCGACGAACCTCATTTCACGATGAAGGTGCCGTTCATGGTCGTGGGATGCACGTCGCAGCGGAAGAAGTAGGTGCCAGGCTGCAAGGCGTCGACCTTGTACGTCGCGGTGTCGGGTCCGATGACCATGGCGCCGGTGAAGAGCGCCTGGGTGGCGGACTCGTCCGTGTAGATCGAGAGGTTGTGCGGGATCGCCGGGTCCTGGTTCTCCAGTGCGATCGTGAAGGGCTTGCCGGCCGGTGCCGCCAGGCAGTCCGTGTCGAACGTGGAGTTCATCGCCATGACGTGCAGCTTGGTCCCGCTCGGCGCGCAGGCGGCCGTGGCGTCGGTCGGTGTCGGGCTCGGCGCTTGGCTCGGCGCCGGCGACACCGTCGGGGCGTTCAGCGCGGTCACACCGGCCGAGAACGGATCGGCCATCAGCGGATACGAAGCGGGTGCGTCCGGCGTGCTCGGATCGACCTTGATCAGACCAACCGCGCCCAGCCCCGTGTAGGCGAAGGCGTGCGTCACGAACGGGTACAGGCCCGCATCGGGGATGTTCAGCTCGAACATCGCACCGTCGCCCGGCGCGATGTTGTACGTCTGCAGCCCGTAGAGGGG
Source organism: uncultured Actinomycetes bacterium (assembly GCA_963695975.1). GTDB lineage: Bacteria > Actinomycetota > UBA4738 > UBA4738 > HRBIN12 > JBBQVZ01. The sequence continues at coordinate 526,785 of CAVOIB010000010.1, forward strand.
GTTGGCCGGGTTCCCCGTCGGATACGTCTTGTCGAACATCGTCCCGATCACGTGGAACGCGTTCGTGAGCGTCGGCCCGGCGTTCATGACCCAGATACGGAACGGCTCGTTCGGTCGGACGACGAGCGGGGTCGTCTTGTACTGGTCGGCGACGCCGTTGAACACCACGTACTCGGGATCGACCGCGAGCATCCGGTCGAGGTCACCCTCATAGAGGCCGCCGATCGGCTTCGCGCCTGGATAGAACTCGCTCGAGACCAAGACGTACTCCCGTTCGGCCGGAAGGTTGTCGGGCTCGACGATGATGGCGCCGTACATCCCGTTGGAGATGTGCTGCAGGACGGGCGGCACGCCGCAGTGATACATGAAGACGCCGGGGAACATGGCCATCCAGTCGAACGTCTTGGTCTCCCCCGGGTTCACGGGCTGGTAGTTGCCCTCGAGCGTCGTCGACCCAGCGGCGGGGAGGTCGGCCCACGGGGTCATGGCCGCGTGGAAGTCGATCGAGTGCTGCATGCCGATGGTGCTGGCGTTCGTCAGCGTGAAATGGATCGTGTCACCGAGTTGAACGCGGATCACCGGCGCCGGCGTCGTCCCGTCGAACGTCCAGACGTGGTACTTGACGCCCGGTGCGATCTCCTGCACCGCCTCTTCCGCGGTCAGGTTGACATTCACCATCGTGCCGCTCGCCGTGTCGGTCTTGTACGCGACGGGGTTCGCCTCCGCCGCGACGGCCGTCCCTGCATCGGAACGCGACATCGGTCCTACCCATGTGACGCCGATGACCAGCGAGATCGCCAAGATGAACATCCCGATCGTCACGATCTTCTTCATGGGTCGGCCCTCCTGCGAGCGACTCGAGGTTTGCGATATCTGGAGTATGCCACTAAACGTTGAGTCATTCAGTACTGAGAGTCCCGACGAGCGCGGGACCTTCGACCCGTCGAACATCTAGCTCAGGGCTCAACGTTCCGATAGGCTGCATGGATGGATATCACCCTGTCGAAGACGGCGGACTACGCGGTTCGCGCCGCGCTCGCCTTGGCGGAAGACGGAGGAGGAGGCAAGGGCTACGTCACGATCGCGCAGGTCGCGGAGCGGATGGCCCTGCCCAAGACATTCACCCCACAGATCCTGGGGCTGCTCGCGCGCGCGGAGATCGCTGAATCGAAGGCGGGACGAGGAGGCGGCTACCGGCTCGCGCGCAGCGCCAAGCGGATCTCGATGCTCGAGATCGTGGAGGCGGCCGAGGGCTCACTCGTGAACGAGCGATGCACGATGCGTGGTGGTCCGTGCCGATGGGAGGACCGCTGCGCGGTTCATGACACCTGGATGAAGGCCGCAGAGGCGCTCAGGCGATCGTTGGCGCGGACGACCCTCGCCCAGGTGGTGACCGTCGATCGAACGCTGCGCTAGGGTTCGTCCGTGACTCGATCGGACCTCGAGGACGCGTTCGGCCACCACGCGTGGGCCACGGCGCGGGTGATCGCGCTGTGCCGGTCCCTCACGCCCGACCAGCTCGCGGCCCCCGTGCCGGGCACGTACGGTTCGATCCTCGGCACCTTGCGGCATATCGTCGGCGGCGACGCCTGGTACCTGTTCGTGCTCACCGGCGGAGCCGTGCCACAGATCGAGGAAGACGCGATGGGTCTGGAAGAGCTCGACGTCGTCATGCAGCGTCACGCTTCGGCCTGGTCCGCCCTGCTCGCCCAGGTAGGAGACCCCGACATCGATGTGGTGACGCCGGTACGAGACGACGGGACGGTGAGTCACGCGCCGCTGGGCATCCGGCTCGCCCAAGCCCTGCACCATGGCACCGATCATCGGAGCCAGATCTGTACGGGGCTCACCGCCCTCGGCGTCGAGCCACCGGAGATCGACGTCTGGGCCTACGGCTTCGAAGACGGAAGGGTGTTCGACACACCCTGACGGAGCTAGCCGCCGGCGACGGCCGGGAGGATGCTCACCGTGTCGCCGTCGGTCACCTCGGTCTCGAGCGACCCGAGGTACCGCACGTCTTCGTCGTTGATGTAGACGTTGATGAAGCGGTGGAGGCCGCCGTCCTCGGCGAGCACGTTCTTCGTGATCCCCGGGTAGTGGCCTTCGAGGTCGGAGAGGACGTCGCGGAGCGTGGCGCCGTCGGCGCCGACCTTGGCTTCGCCGCCGGCGTGCTTGCGGAGGATCGTGGGGAGCTTCACGGTGACGGACATCTTCTCGAGGACTCCTTACTCGGGTCTAGCGGGGACACCACAGAACGCTTCGTAGTCGATCAGTTCGGTGATGGTCGGCTCCTTGCCGCACACCGGGCAGTCGGCGTCCCAGCGGATCTTCACTTCCTGGAAGTCCATGTGGAGGGCGTCGTAGAGGAGCAGCCGGCCGACGAGCGTCTCCCCCTCGCCGGTGATCAGCTTGATCGCCTCGGTCGCCTGGATCGCACCGATCACGCCGGGGAGCACGCCGAACACGCCGCCCTCGGCACAGCTCGGGACCGTGCCCGGCGGCGGCGGTGACGGGAAGAGGCACCGGTAGCACGGCGCCTCCTTGCCCGGCAGGAACACCGTTGCCTGTCCCTCGTACTGGTAGATCGAGCCGTACACGAGCGGCTTGCCCGAGAACTGCGTGGCGTCGTTCACGAGGTAGCGCACCGGGAAGTTGTCGGTGCCGTCGATCACGACGTCGTAGGGCGCCATCACGTCGAACACGTTGTCGCTGAAGAGCAGCATGTCGTGGCCGACGACCTCGATCGTCGGGTTGATCGCCCGCAGGTGTTCGACCGCGGACTCGACCTTCGAACGTCCGACGTCGGGCGTCGTGTGCAGGATCTGCCGCTGCAGGTTCGTGACGTCCACGCGGTCGAAGTCCACGATGCCGAGCTTGCCGATGCCGGCGGCCGCGAGGTACATGGAGACCGGCGACCCCAGTCCGCCGGCGCCGATCACGAGCACGCTCGCGTCGAGCAGCTTGCGCTGGCCCTTCCCCCCGATGTTCGGCAGGATGATGTGTCGCGAGTAACGCTGGACCTGATCCTCGTCGAACATCGGCGTCTGGTCGGTCACGCGATCGTCAGCTCCTCTTCCGTGACCTCGCCGTCCGCGATGAAGAACGAGCGGAGGACCGGGTCCTCGCGATCCGCGAGCGAGAGGACCATGTAGCGCGAATCCGGGTAGAACGCGAGACGCTGATCGGTGTCCGACGGGTAGGCCTCGGAATGCGTGTGTGAGTGGTAGATCGCCCACAGCTCCCAGCCTTGTTCGTCCATCTCGTCGAACACCCGCAGTTGCTCACGGCCTTCGAGCCGGTACGTGACGGGGCTCGCGTCGGCGTTCTTCATCGGGAAGATCTTCACCGGGCGGCCGTCGGCGTCCGCGGCGATCACGCCGCAGCATTCGTTCGGGAACTCGCGGAGGCCCTGCTCCACGATCTCCTTGAAGAAGACGCCGTCGAGTTCGGTCATGCCATCCCGTGTGTGCTCGGGGGCGTGCGGAGCTCGCCCGTTGCAGGTGCAAATGCTACCAAGGGGGTCGGCTATTCCCCGGCGTCTGGGCGTGAGGCGGGAACCTCCGCACCGCTGGGCCCGCGAAGCAACCGCAGAACGGCGGGCAGGATGGCGTCAACCGGAGCGGTGTCGACGCCGAGATGGTCCGTCCCGCCGATCGATACGAACTCCGCGTTCGGGATCTCCTCGGCCGCACGTCGTGCCTGATCGAAGAAGTCCACATCGTCGGCTCCGACGCAGATGAGACAACGGACGTCCCACGTCCCGAGGTTCTGGCTGACCGCTCCCTCGGCCATCACCGCGCTCCACGCTGCCCGCATCGCCGTGGCATCACTCGCCAAGTACTCGGCCCGCACGGACTCCGGGTAACGCCCCGCGATGGCCTCGAACGCAAGGACGAGCGCCTCGATGCCGTCCCGTTCAGCGGCGACCATCGCCTCCCCCACCGCGCGGGTGAGTGGTCCGTCTGGATCGATCGCGAAGGGATGCTGACCGACGATCACGAGTGACCGCGTTCTCTCAGGCGCGTGTTCACCGATCCCGAAACAGAGCCTGCCGCCCCAAGAGATGCCGATGACATGCGCGCGTTCGATCCCTAGCGCGTCGAGTACCGCGACGACATCGGCGACTCGCAGAGGCATCGCGTAGGCCTTCGCGTCGTGCGGTGTGTCGCTCCGCCCGTGACCCCGATGATCGATGTAGATGAGCCGGAACTCGTCGGGGAGCCTTTGGAGCGCCCGCGCGAGGGGCGATCCCCGTACCAGTTCGACCGGATCCAAGAATCCCCCGAGGAACACGACCGGGGCGCCATCGCCGCCCTCGTCCTGGAAGTACACGCGGCTTGCGTCAAGAGCGTTCGTGGCGTGCGGCATGAACCTCTCCCCGTCGGAGCACACAGCATCGCATCATGCGTCTGCGGGCGATCACTCCTTCTCCAGGTCCCGCTCGAGCGGTGTGCGGAACCGTGGCCGGATCCGCACGGCGCCGAGCCACTCCTGCAGTCGTTCACGATCGGCTTCGATCAGACGACGGGTGCCAACATCGACCCGCTCGAGGAGCTTCACGACCACGTCTCCGTGTTCGGTCTGCGTCCAGCCGCCGACCACGCGGCCGTTCGCCCAGACCGTCGCCCCAGCGTTCCCGTTGCGGTCGAAGAGCGACGTGGCGTGTCGGCCGAGGTACCAGCCTCGTTCCTTCCAGCCCATGACCGTAGGATCGAGCCCCGGGAGGAGGGCGGCCCACGGTCCGGCCTCCCCCACGGGCTCGAGGTCGTCGGGGAGCAGGTAGCCCCCGCTCTCGTCCAACGCCACTTCCACGGCGCCGATCGCCTCGAGGGTTACCTTCGTGCGTTTCGCCGTCCACCCCGTCCACCAGCGAACGTCGGTCGTGGTCGCGGGCCCGAACGCCCACAGCCACCGGCGCAGCAGCTCCGCGCACGCCTCGGCGTGTTCGATCGGTGGGAGCGGGCCTCCCAGCCACGCCTCGGTGCGGGCCCAGCGGTACTGACCAGATGTCCACGTGCCGAGCGGACGCGCGCGAACGACCAGCCCGTCCGCCGCGAGGAGGAAGAGCACGCGGGTCGAGACGCCCATCGTGCCGCCCCACGACCTGCCTTCGCCGAAGCTGAGCTTCTGACCGAGCTCCGGCACGTCCGTCGTCAGCTGGCGCGCGGTGGCTTCTCCCCGGTGCGCCAGCGAATCGAGTGTTGCCGAGGCGACACGTTCGACCCACCGCTCCCCGTTCCCGGAGGGAGCCACGCCTTGATCCTCGAGCATCCTGATCAGTCGGTTCCGCTCAGCCGGGGCGAGCGCCTTCGTGCACGCCTCGTCCATCACCGCGGCAAGAGCGACGGGAACCACGAACAGCGTGCGGCGCATACCCAGCATCCGCACGAGCGAGCGGCGCTCGTAGAGCGACTCCTCGAGGTCCGACGGAACGAACCCCCGCACCCGGGCGCGCGCGGAGAGGTACACGGTCGCCGGATCGCTCGAGTGGAGACCGACGAGGTCTCCGGCGGCCTCCTCCACCGAGGCGGCATGCGATCCCAGGCGATGTCGCACCGCCAGTCGGGCGCGCCGTTCCTCCGTCTTCACGGGACCCAGGCTGGCTCCTACTCCGAGGCGTGGGGGAGCCGGCCCTCGACGATGATCCTGCCCGGCTCGCCGGCGAGGACCTCCCCGATCCGTGCGAAGGCGACGCCGGCGTCCCCGAACGCCGTCTCCAGCGCGTCCGCGTGCCGGGTCGCGACCAACAGCCCTCCCGAGGTCTGCGCGTCCGCGAGGACGAGCTGCTCGGGCTGCGTGAGCGTCCCCCAGTCGGTGGTGGCTCCGAGCCATGCGTGGTTGCGGTTCGTGCCGCCCGAGACGACGCCGGCGCGCGCCAGATCGAGTACGCCGGGAAGCGTCGGGATGAGCGTGGCCTCGATCCGCGCGGCGGCGCCGCTCGCCTCGAGCAGCTTCCGGAGATGCCCGAGGAGGCCGAACCCCGTCACGTCGGTGGCGGCGGCGGCTCCGGCCTCGACCATCGCTCCGGCCGCGGCGGCGTTCAACGTGGTCATCGTCCGCACCGCGGCCTCCGCCTGCTCGGCGGTCGCGCGCTCGCGCTTGATCGCGGTCGCGATCAGGCCGGTCCCGATCGGCTTCGTCAGGTAGAGCCACTCGCCGGGCGCCGCGGTCGAGTTGCGCGTCAGCCGGTCCGCGTCGGCGAACCCGAGCGCGACCATCCCGTAGATCGGCTCGGTGGCGGTGATCGTGTGCCCTCCGGCGACGACGGCGCCGGCGTCGGCCGCCACGTCTTGTCCTCCCTGCAGCACGCGCGCCAGCAGATCCAGAGGGAGGTCGTCGACCGGCCAGCCGGCGACGTTCAGCGCCATGACGGGCGTGCCGCCCATCGCGTACACGTCGCTGAACGCGTTCGTCGCGGCGATGCGTCCCCAGTCGTAGGCATCGTCGACGATGGGCGTGAAGACGTCGACCGTGGCGATCAGCGCGCGACCGTCCGGGAGGCGCCAGGCGGCCGCGTCGTCGCCGGTCTCGGCCGACACCAGGAGGTCGTCGGGCAGATCGGCAGGGCCCAGCATGCCCATCACGGAGCTCAGGTCGGCGGGGCCGAGCTTGCACGCGCACCCGGCACCGTGGCTGAACGCCGTGAGGCGGACTTCCGCTCGCATCGCCTGTGAGGATACGCTCCGGTTGGCCCCAGGTTTGAGGACGGTTAGAACCGCGGGTAGACGCCAAGATCGGCTGCCACGATGTCGGCATGCGGATCCTGTTGATCGAGGACGACCGCCGCCTTGCCGAACTGCTCGCGAAGCGCCTGCGCGCCGAGGGCCACGACGCGGAGGCGTGCGACAACGGCGTCGACGGCCTCGACCGGGCCTCGACGGGCGGCTTCGACCTGGCGATCGTCGACGTGATGCTGCCGGGACTCGACGGCTTCTCGCTGACGTCGACGCTTCGGTCGCAGGGCTCCGCGCTCCCGGTGCTGATGCTCACGGCTCGCGACGCCGTCGACGATCGCGTGACCGGGCTCCGAGCCGGCGCCGACGACTACCTGGTCAAGCCGTTCGCGTTCGTCGAGCTTCTGGCCCGCGTGGACGCACTCACGCGCCGGACGGGAGCCGCCGTCGGGGGCGCGAAGCTCGTCCAGGGGGCCGTGGTCCTGGATCCGTCGGCACGGCGCGTCGCCGTCGACGGCCGTGATGTCGAGCTGACCGCCAAGGAGTTCGACCTCCTCCGGTGCTTGATGGAGCACGCCGGCCGGGTCCTGTCGCGGACCGAGCTGAAGGAGCTCGTGTGGGACTTCTCGTTCGACGCGCAGACGAAGGTCGTCGACCTCTACGTGCACTACCTCCGCAAGAAGCTCGGGGACGAGGGCGACATCATCCAGACCGTGCGCGGCGTGGGCTACGTCGTGGGCCGCTGATGTTCCGCTCGCTGCGCTCGCGGCTCGCGCTGTCGCATGCGGTGGTCCTCGCCGTGATCCTGCTGCTGCTCGGGTTCTGGCTCCAGCTGCTGCTGGCGCGAACGCTCGACCGGAGCGCCACGGACGATCTGCGCGCGCAGGCGAACGGGCAGGTCGAGCACATCGCAGAATCGGGACAGGTCCGCCCGCCGGTCGACTCCGATGTCCCCTCCGCCGCGTCGGTGCAGATGGCCATCTTCAGCGCACCCGACGGGGCGCTCGTCGGCGAGCCGACCGAGACGCCCGCGTGGCTGAAGACGTACACGAACCCGGTGACCGACCTCACCGTCGCCGGCGAACCCGTACGGGTCGTGACGGTGCCGGTGGTCGTGGACGGGACCACCGTCGCATGGGTCGCGGCGGGCCGCTCGTTGGCGGCGGAGGACCGGCTCCTGCACCAGGTCAGGCTGTTGTTCCTCGTGGGCGGGGTGGTCGCGATCGTCGCCAGCATGGCGGCGGGCTGGTGGCTCGCCGGCCGGGCCGTGCGCCCGGTCGAACGCGCGTATGAAGCGCAGGCGGGCTTCGCCGCCGACGCCTCGCACGAGCTGCGCACGCCGCTCGCGTTCATCCGCTCCGGCGTGGAGGTGCTGGCGGAACGCGACCCGGCGCTGGGACGCGACGTGCTCGCCGACGTCGACTACCTGACGGGGCTCACCCAGCGCCTCCTCTCGATGGCACGGGCGGAGCGGGGCACGGTTTCCCTGGAACGCGGGCCGATCGACGTCGGCTCGATCTGCCGTTCGGCCGCTCGCCGGAGCGAGGTCGCGCACGCCGACCGGCTCGCCCAAACGGGCCCCGGCGATCTGGTGGCCCTCGGAGACCGCGTCGCGCTGGAGGCCGCTCTCGACGCCGTGCTCGAGAACGTGCACGAACATGGAGGCGGAGCGGCCGAGCTGACGTGGACCGGATCGGACGACGAGGCCGTGGTGAGCCTCGTGGACCACGGGCCGGGCCTGCCGCCCGAGCTGGCGGATCGCGCGTTCGAGCGGTTCTTCCGCGCCGACCCGTCCCGCGCCCGCGATACCGGCGGCGCCGGGCTCGGCCTCTCGCTCGCGCGCACCTTGGTCGAGGCCCAGGGCGGCAAGATGTGGGTCGAGGAGACACCCGGTGGCGGCCTGACCGCCAAGATCGCGCTCCCGCTCGCGCGCCGCTAGTCGCCGCGAGGCATACTCGCCATCGTGGATGTGGCGACGTTCCTCTCGCGGCACCCGCCGTTCGATGCGCTGTCGCCCGAGGCGCTCGCGGCGGCGACCGCGGCGGTGCAGATCGAGCATTTCGCCGCAGGCAGCACGATCCTGGAGGAATCCGGAGAGCCGTCGAAGTTCCTCTACGTGATCCGCAAGGGAGCGGTGGAGCTCCTCTCCAAAGGACAGCTGTACGACCTCCTCGGCGAGGGCGACGTGTTCGGCGAATTCTCGCTGCTCGACGGCGCGAGCCCGACCTCGACGGTGCGCGCCCACGAGGACACGCTCTGCTATCTGATCGGCGCCGACGTGGCCGATCAGATCTTGGGCACGTCCGCCGGACGCCTGTTCGTCCTGGGGGCGATGCGGGAGCGCGTCGCCGCGGGATACGAGGTGGCGGCAACGCCGCCCGGCGCTCCCTACCGGCCGATCGGCCACCTCGTTCGTCGCGGTCCGGTCACCGCGGATGCGGGCATGACGATCGCCGAGGCCGCCGAGCGGATGACGGCCGAGCGGGTCTCGTGCCTGCTCGTCCCGACGGCGCAGGGGTGGGGCATCGTCACCGACCGAGACCTCCGCTCTCGGGTCCTCGCGAGCAGACGCGACCCCGCGGGCCCGGTCGAGGAGATCGCGACGCTTCCCGTCAAGACCTACCCGCACGATGCGATCGTGGGCGAGGTCCTGCTCGCGATGTTCGCCGAAGGGGTGCACCACTTCCCCGTCACGGACGCGGCGGGCGAGATCGTCGGCGTGGTGACCACCACGGATCTGATGGACATCGGCCGACACACGCCGTTCGCGATCCGCAGCGGCATCGAGCGGGCACGCACGCGGGAAGAGGCGATCCTCGCCGGGAGGGACCTGACCGAGGTGGTCAGTGCGCTCGTCGATGCGAGTGCCGACCCCATCGGTATCGGCCGGGTCGTGGCGCTCGTCGTGGATGCGCTCACGATCAAGCTGCTGGACCTCGGCATGGAGCGGTACGGCGAGCCCCCGGTGCCGTGGGCGTGGCTCGCGCTCGGGAGCGCCGCCCGCCACGAGCAGGCCCTGCACACCGACCAGGACCACGCCCTCGCCTACGACCCGGAGGGCCGCTCAGCGGATGAGCTCGATCCGTCGTTCGGCGAGCTGGCGGGATACGTCACGTCCGGTCTCGAGGAGGCCGGTATCCCCCGGTGCAAGGGGAACGTGATGGCGTCGAACCAGGCGATGCGCCGCTCGGTCGATGACTGGGTGACCGCGTTCCGTGGATGGATGGGTGACCTGAGCCGAACCGGGAGCATCTACTCGTCGATCGTGTACGACTTCCGCCGGGTGGCGGGCCCGCTCGACGTGGAGCCGGTGCTCGAGCAGGTGGTCGCGGAGGCCCGCGGCGAGAGCTCGTTCCTGCGCCATCTCGCTCGCCGAGCGCTCGACGATCGCCCGCCCACCGGCTTCATGCGCGACCTCGTGGTCCAACGGAAGGGTGATCACGTGGGGCGCCTCGACGTGAAGCACGGCGGCATCACGATCATCGGCAACCTGGCCCGTGCGCAGGCCGTTCGGGCCGGCGTCGTAGCGACGGGGACGCTCGATCGCCTCCGCGGTGCCGAGGCGGCCGGCGTGCTCGAGGCCGACGTCGCGCGCGAGCTGCGAGAGGCGTTCCGGTTCCTGTGGGAGGTTCGCCTGCGACATCAGGTGGATCAGGTGCGCGCCGGCGAGCCGCCCGACGACTTCGTGGATCCTTCGACGCTCGGCCCGGTGACGCGACGCGGTCTGAAGGAGGCGTTCCACGTGATCGCGCGCGTGCAACGCGCGCTCGCGACGGAGCTCGGGGTGCGGGCGCCGTAGGCGTCTACAGCGGGTCGGTGCCCATCGCGTGGAACCCGCCGTCCACGTGGATCAGTTCCCCGGTGATCCCCGCCGACAGATCGGAGAACAGGAGCGCGATCGCCTGCCCGACCGGCGTCGGGTCGCTGATATCCCAGCCGAGCGGAGCGCGACGGTCCCAGGCGTCGGCGATCCGCTCGAACCCGGGGATCCCCTTGCCGGCGATCGTCTTGAGCGGCCCGGCGCTCACCGTGTTCACCCGGATCTTCTTGGGGCCAAGGTCGCGTGCCAGGTAGCGGGAGACGGACTCGAGGCCGGCCTTCGCCACGCCCATCCAGTCGTAGACCGGCCACGCGACCCGGCCGTCGAAGTCGAGCGAGACGATGGAAGCGCCGTTCGCCTCCATCAGCGGGAGCAGGCCGACCGCGATCGCCTTCAGCGAGAACGCGCTCGTCCGGATCGCGGTCGCGACGCTCTCCCACGGCGTGTTCAAGAAGTTGCCGCCCAGCGCATCCTGCGGTGCGAACGCGATCGCGTGGAGGAAGCCGTCGACCGTGCCCCACCGAGCGGCGAGCTCCTCGCGAAGCGCGTCGATGTGCGCCGGGTCGTTCGCGTCCATCTCGAGGACGTCCGGCGGATCCGGGAGCCGCTTGGCCACCTTCTCGGTCACGCTCGTCGCGCGGCCGAAGCTCGTCAGCACGATCTGCGCGCCCTGCTCCTGACACGCCTTCGCCGCGGCGAACGCGATGGACTGGGGCGTCAACACCCCGGTGATCACCAGCCGTTTGTTCTCGAGCAGCACGCGGGACTCCTTACGGCGAGGGCGACGCGGAGGCGGAGGCGTCGACGACCTTCCAGGACACGTTGCCGCTGTCGTCCCTCTGCGTCACCTCGATCGTGATCGTGTCCCCGTTCGGCAACGTCGCGGTACAGTCGAACGTCGCGCCCGTCTCGGCCTTCACGTCGCTCGGACAGTCCACCGTGATCCCGGTCGTGTCGAGCTGCGAGTTCAGCTGCTCCGCGAGCTGCGGCTCCAGTTCGTCGATCTTGAGGGTCTTGCTGCACGCGGCGGCCGCCATCGCGAGGACGAACACGAGCGCGATGCGCGCGGCGCGGGAACGCATGGATCCGGTGTCCTCCTTGGCTCGGGGTGGCCGAAGGGTATCCAGGGCCGATGGCAGGGTCAAACCGCCGGTCAGCTCGCCTTGGCGAGCGACACCGTCCGGACGCCCCAGGTTCCCGCGGCGTCTGACGGAACGAACGCGATCGTGTTCGTCTGACCGTCCACCAACTGCTCGTCGGGGATCAGGAGCTGCCGGAGCCCGCTCCAATCGCCGTCGGGTCCGACGTCCACGGTCGCGCGCGCCACCCAGTTCACGTAGATCGTGATCTCGCCCGCCTGCGCGTCGAACGCGTCGTACGACAAGGTCCGATCCCCCACGAACCCACCGACCGTGTACACGACGCCCGTCCCGTGGGTCGTGTCGATGCCGGGGATGTTGCCGAGCGGCTGGTCGCCGAGCGGGACCGGCAAGGCCGGGGTCTCCACCGGGTTCGCCGGGATCTGTTGCAGTGCCGTCCATTCCGGACCATGCACGCCGGTGTAGGTGTAGTAGCTCCCGCCGACGATCCCGCGCTCACGGAGCGCGTGCACGAACGCGTCGGCCTGCTCCAGGCTCGCCTCCTGCGCGATGCCGCCGATCACGTGGATCGGCACCTGATCGCTGCCGACCTCCCGCCGGACGATCTTGATGTTCTGCTCGATGTACCAGTGGGTGCTTTCGCCCGTCGGGTGGTGCCACGTGAAGTACGACATCGGCATGATGGTGTCGTAGACGGCGGCGAGCTCCGCGTACGGGAAGCTCGGCCAATACTGCTTGTGCACGACCATCCCGCGAGGAGACGGGATGATCGCACCGAGCGGATAGGAGGCTCCGGCGAAGGCCCGCAGCCGCGACGAGATGCTGATGAGTCGCGTCGTTCGAAGCGACGCGTCGGCGACATCGGGCGCCTCGATGTCCAGCGCATACCCGTCGAAGCGGTTCCCCGCATCGGTCGTGAACCGGATCGCGGCCTTCGAACGCTTGAGGTCGAGGGCCGGATCGACGAACCCGGGCAGGTACCAGGCCACGATCTGCATGTCGTTCGCGTGCGCGGCATCGACGAACGCCGCGACGCCGGGCTTGTCCACGAACGGGAACGGCCTGTGGAAGTTCGAGGTCTCGAGGTACAGGGTCCGGACCCCGTGTGCCGCCATATCGGTGACGGCGGCTCCCGGATCCGCCCAGGCGGCGTCGTCGTAGAGATCGATCCACAGACCCATCCCCTGGAACGGGGCGACGCTCGGGTTGGGTCGCAGGCGCGGCGGAACCGGCCCACCCCGGCCGTCGGCGGAGATGAGCAGCGTGACGATGATCGCCGCGGACGCGACGGGCACGATGAGGCGGGGGAAGACCCGGCCAAGATTCATCCCTTCCAGGGTACGCTGACCCCTCACCAACCACGGGGAGCCTGGGGACCATGGACGACAACGAACGGGCACGGTCGCTCGCCGACCGGTATTGGAACGGGTTGCTCGAGATCGAACCCGTCCTCGGCACCGTCGTCGGCGACGAACGCTACGACGACCGGCTGTCGGACCCGAGCGAAGCGGGAAGGGCGGCCGCCGAGACGCTGAACCGCTCCGCGCTCGACGAGCTCTCCGCGATCGATCGTGAGCATCTCGACGACACGATGCGTGGGACCCTCGACGTGCTGGAGGCATGTGCGCGCCGTTGGGTGGCGGAGCTGGAACAGCGCACCGACATGCTGGGCGCGGCCGCCCATTTCTGGGGTCCCGTGACCGCGCTCGCCGAGGTCGCGTCGATGCAGGCGGTCGCGACGCCCGAACAGCTCGAGCGCTACGAGCGGCGGCTGCGGGCGTTCCCGGCGTTCCTGGAGGCCTGGGCCGAGGTGGCGCGCGAGGGCGTCGACGCGGGCGTTACGTCCCCCCGCGTCGTCGCGGAACGATCGGTCGCGCAGCTCGACCGACTGCTCGCGCTCGACCCGACCGATTCGCCGGCCTCGGTCCCGCTCGGCGACCGCGCGGAGGATCGCGAGCGCATCGCGACCGTGGTCCGCGACGTCGTGAACCCGGCGCTCGCCCGGTACCGAGATGCCCTGCGCGACTACCTCCCCCACTCCACGGAAACGATCGGCGTCTCGGCCCTCCCCGGCGGCGAGGGCATCTACGCGTCGGCGATCCTGTCGTGGACGACCCTCCCGCTGGAGGCGAAGGAGGCCCACGAACTCGGCCTGGAGCGGTACGCGGCGATCCAGTCCGAGCGCGCGGAGATCGCGGGTCGGCTCGGATACGCGAGCGCCGAGGACGCGCTCGAGGCGCACCAGGCGAGCGGCGCGAACACCGCGGCGTCGCGAGAGGAGATGCTCGCACTCGCGAGGGACCAGGTCGAGCGCAGCTGGGCGGCGGCGCCCGCGTTCTTCGGACGACTGCCCGATGACAACTGCGACGTGCGGCCCGTCGAGGAGTACCGGGAACACGACACGCCGCTCGGCTTCTACAACCCGCCGACCGAGGACGGATCTCGGCGTGGTGCGTACTACATCAACACCTCGGATCTGGAAGGCCGTCCGCTGCACCACGTGGCGAGCCTCACCTATCACGAGGCGAACCCCGGCCATCACTTCCAGATCTCGCTCGAGCAGCAGATGACGGATCGTCCGGCGCTCCGGCGGTTCGGGGGGATCCTCGCCGGCAGCGCGTTCTGCGAGGGATGGGGTCTGTACAGCGAACGCCTCGCCGACGAGATGGGCCTGTACGTGGACGACTGGGAGCGGTTGGGCATGCTCGAGGCGCAGGGCCTGCGGGCCGGCCGCCTGGTGACCGACACGGGGATCCATGCGTTCGGCTGGACGCGGGAACGGGCGGTCACGACGCTCGAGGGGATCGGCGTACCGAGCGTGGACGCCGAGATCGAGATCGACCGCTACATCTCGCTCCCAGGGCAGGCGCTCGCGTACATGATCGGCATGATCGAGATCGACCGCGCTCGAGCATCGGCGGCCGAACGTGGAGGCTCGGCGTTCTCGCTCCGCGACTTCCACGACCGGGTGCTCGCGCTCGGGCAGCTCCCGCTGCCGGCGTTCCGCCGCGAGATGGGCTGACGCGCCTCCCACGCCGCGCCGAAGGTCGCGCCTAGACTCGGCGCGTTACCAGACTCGGGAGGTCAACCATGCTGAACGTCGACATCCAGTTCAGTCCGTCGTTCGCGATGGCAACCGTGAAGATGAACCAAGGCGAGTCGCTCCAGGCGGAGGCCGGCGCCATGACCGGCATGTCCGGCGGGGTCGAGATCGCCACCAAAGCCCAGGGCGGCATCCTGGGTGGACTGAAGCGATCGGTCCTGGGCGGCGAGACGTTCTTCATCAACACGTTCACCGCGAGCGAGGGCGCCGGCGAGGTGATCGTCGCTCCCCCATTGCCCGGGGACATCATGCACCTGCCCGTCGACGGTCAGCACGCGATCATGGTCCAGTCGGGCTCATGGCTCGCGGGAGAGGCCGCGGTCGCGGTCGACACGAAGTGGAGCGGGGCGAAGACGTTCTTCAGCGGCGAGGGCCTGTTCCTGCTGCGCTGCAGCGGCCAGGGCGACATGCTGGTCGCGAGCTACGGCGCGATCTTCGAACGCGACCTGGGCGCCGGCCAGTCCTACAAGGTGGACACGGGCCATATCGTCGCGTTCGAGGAGGGCGTCGGCTATCAGGTGAACAAGGTGGGCGGCTGGAAATCCACGTTCCTCTCGGGCGAGGGATTGGTCGCCACGTTCACCGGGCCGGGCAAGGTCTGGCAACAGAGCCGGAGCCCGCAGGATCTGATCGGCTGGCTGACGCCGCGGCTCCCGTCCTCGCGCAGCGGCAGCTAGTCCTGAGACGGACTAGCCGGCGGGCCTGTTCGCACGAAGCAACCTGGAATCCGGCTGTGTGCTCCACGGTGACCTGCATCCCGGTCGTATCGGAACGACGGACGAGGTCACGTGCCTTCTCGACGTCCGCGCCGCTCCAAAGGCCGGACCCTCTCGGCCCGGGATCCCTCGTGTACGGACAGTAGGGAGCGTACGAGGGGAAGTTAGGTGGGAGTTGTTGGCACGTGACCGAGACGTGCGCATCCCCGCCGAGGATCCGCACGACCTGCCGCCGATCGACCGCGTAGTTCAAGGCACGTCGTGCCCTGACGTCGTTGAAGGGTGGGAGCGCGCTGTTGAGATCGATGAAGCTCGTCATGGGATAGGGCGAGATATGGATCTGCGCCGGGTATCGCACCAAGAGCTGATCGAGCCGGCCGGTGGACGCCGCTCCGAACGCAACATCGGCATCTCCGGCGGTCACCGCATCGACCTGTGCTTCCGGATCGATCCCTAGCGACAACTCGATCCGATCCACGTTCCCGGCGGGCTGCGCCTCGGACGACCGGATCGCCACGGCAGCCACGAGCAGCGCGGCGAGCGCGGCGATCCCCAGCCGGCGCCTGGTGGACCTTCGCGAGGTGGGATGCGATGGAGCGTGATCCGCGAACCAACGGGCGGGATCCTCGCCTTCTCCGGTGACGCGTATGACACCGACAGGCTCCGGGATCCCTTTGAAAGATGAGACACCACGATCCTCGATCCGGATGCCGTCCATCCGACCTGATATGTGTATGGCCTCACGCGTCGCGAGGATCTCTCCTGCCCTCGCCGATCCGCAGAGGCGCGCCGCGAGGTTGAGCGCCCTCCCGCGGAACCCGCCCGCCACGGGAACGGCCTCGCCCGTGTCGATGCCGATCCCCACCGGAAGCGGCAGCGTCGGATCGCTCTGGGTCTCTGCGAGGAAGCGATCCTGCAGATCGACCGCGGCGCGGATCGCTCTGCGGGTCGTGGAGAAGATGCAGAGGGCCTCGTCCCCACGGAGTTCGAGGACGGCGCCACCCCCTGCCTCGACGACCTGCGTGGTCACGTCGGCGAAGCGTCCCGCCAGCCGGCCCGCGGCCTCGTCCCCGTGCTCCTGAGAGAACGAGGTGTACCCACGGACGTCGGCGATCAAGAAGGTCTGGATGAGCCCTTCGTCGGCGCCCTGCTCGATCCCGGGCGGCTGCGGGCCGCCGGTGTCCGGGCCGTTCGGCCTGTCACCCTCGGCCATGGCCTGCAGTATCCAGGTCGACGCCGGCAAGCGCTACTGATCGAGACACACCTCAGTGTCGATCAGCCAGGCTTGGTTGCGCGCAGCAATAGGTAGTCGATCATGCCGCGCTCCCACAGCAGCTCGACCTGCGACACCATGATGCGCGCGGCCAACCGGTACGACGCCGCCACGTCCCCGTGCGACCCGTCGAGCCGGTCGCGCACGAACCGGAGCGCCGGCGCGATCACGCGCTCCCCCACCAGGTCCACGTGCACGTCGACGAACCCGGCCGCCTCCACCTGGTCCGCGATCTCCACCGGCGTCGCCGCCGCGTGCCTGCCGAGTCCCCACACGCGGAGCTGCGACAGCGCGGCGAGCAGCTCGCGCGGACCACGCGGATAGCGATACGTCGCGATGTCCGACATCGAGAGCACACCCCCCGGTCGGAGCACGCGGAAGGCCTCGGAGAAGAACCGCGCGCGCGACGGGAAGTGGAACGCCGCCTCCACGCTGATCGCCCCGTCGAACGACCCGTCCGCGAACGGCAGGCGGGTGGCGTCCGCGTTGATGCCGACGGCACCGGCCTCGGTCAGCCGCTCGCGCCCGGCGACGAGCTGCGACCGGGTGATGTTCACCGCGACCAGCCGTCGCGGGGCGGCCACCTCCGCGATCACCGGATCCTGTGCGGCCAAGCCGTTCCCGACGTCCAGGACGTCGCCTGCGGGAAGCGGGCGGGCGAGCGTCTCGACCAGCCGACGAACGGCGACGGGCGCCTCGGCCGGATCGCCCCCGTCGCCCTCCCACAGGCCGAGGTTCAGCCACCCAGGGGCGAGCGCCAGGAAGAAGTCCTCGCCGATGCTGTCGTAGACGGTGGCCGCCGGACGTCGCCCGTAGCGGAGCATCGAGGCCGCGTGCCGCAGGTTCTCGGCCGTCCAGCTCGTATTACCCACCCACCCACGCTAATCGCCGGGGTACCAGATGAGATAGATGAGCCCGATGAATCCTTCTCCGGTGCGGGGATCTTGCAGCTCGGCATACGCGATGAATCCGCTTCCGTCCTCGAGATCGACGGCACGGCCCTCCACCAGCCGATCGCCCCATGGCCACGTGCTCGGACTGCTGCCCGGAAGATTCGCGCCGCTTTCAACGAGCGCGAACGCCGTCTCTCGGACCTGCCGCTTGCGCGGGTCGTCATCGCCGAGGGCGCCATACTCGGCCCAGAAGCTCAAGCTGCCCCGCACAGGATGCACGAGCGCATGGTGAGGCATGACTACGACATCTAGACGTGGGCCTGAGGTTAGCCGAACCAGCGTTCGGGCCACTCCGCCGGATCGATGACTGGATCCACCGGGCGCTTCTCCTGCGCCTGGACGAAGAGGACTCGCTGGTACCACGTCTGGATCATGTCCTCCAGACCGACCTTCGGTTCGCGCCCATGGTGAAGGTCGACCATCAGCTCGAACATGTCCGTCAAGAGCGACCTGAGCGAGTCCTCAGGGAGACTCGACATGCCATCCTGGATGGCCTGCCATCTTCGGCGATCCCCCGGTACGGCTTCCGCCGCCCGATCGAAGAGTTCCTCCGCTGGCTGACCCATAGGCTGGATCCTCACGATAGACCGCACCGCCGACAGGGGCAATCGGCGGTCATCGCTTCAGCCCGATGCGCGCCACGCGTCTCGAAGCTTCACGCGCGCCCCGATCCGCAGCACCGCGCCCGAATACACGCGTCCCGCGAGCGGGACCAGGAGCGCCGTCGACCCGACCAAGATGACGAGGGACGCCGCGATCTGAGGCACCGTCGCCGCGCCGAGCGAGATCCTGACCGGCATCGCGAGCGCCGATGAGAACGGCACCAGCGACGCGACGATCGACAGCGTGGAGTTCGGGTCCTGCACCGAGCCGATCGAGATGAAGAACGATGCCAGGATCACCAGGTTGAGCGGCACGATCGCGTTCTGCAGTTCCTCCATCCGTGACACGAGCGCGCCGGCGACGGCGAAGAGCGACGCGTAGAACGCGAACCCGAGCACGAACCACCCGATCGCGAGCGCGGCGGTCCCGAGCGCGTGCGCGGGCAGGTCGAGCGCGCCGGTCGCGACGGCCAGCACGATCCCGTAGGCAGAGATACACGAGAGCTGCAGGAGCCCGAGCACACCGACCCCCGCGATCTTGCCCGCCAGCAGCTGTCGCGCGCGGATCGTCGAGAGCAGGATCTCGACCACGCGCGACGACTTCTCCTCGATCACACCGGTCGCCACCCACACGCCGTAGCCGAACAGCTGCCCGTAGAGCAGGAGCACGGCGACGAACGCGACGGCGGAGTTCGTCTGGCGGTTCGGATCCTGGGGTTCGAGCGACGACACGCGGACGGGTGTGGGGTCGAGGATCCCCGAGATCTGGTCCGGCGGAACGCCGTTGTCGGTCAACGCGGTGCGGATGCGTTCGGCGAAGACGGCCACCTGCATCGCGCTCCCGAGCTGGTCGGGAACGTCGCGCTTCACCAACAGCGCCGGGCCGTCGACGACGACGGCGTCGAGCGTCCCTTCGGTGAGCCCGGACTCGGCCGCGGCCCGGTCGGCGACGACCTTCGTGCGGATCGTGGCGTTCTGTCCCGACCCCGCCTGCACGAGCAGGGGTCCGAGCCCCTTCGCGTCCGGCGCCGAGCAGCCCGACGTCGTAGGTCGGCGTCCCGCCGCCCCCGTAGGCCCGGATCAGGATGAACACGGTGAACACCGCCATCGTGATGGCGGTGGAGATCAGGAATCCCTTGTCGCGCAGGCGTGTCCAGAAGTCGCGCTGAGCGACGAGCCACCACGTACCGCGATCGGTCACGCGGCGGTTCATCACTGGACCGCCTCGCGGAACAGCTCGGTCAGCGTGGGATGTTCGCGGCTGAAGTGGTTGACGTCGCCGGCGGCGCGCGCGAGGTCGAGCACCCGCTGCTCGTCCACCTCGTCGTCCAGCTCGAGCACGACGGCGCCATCGCTCACCGTCATCGACCGCTCGGACCCCGGGGATCGCGTCGAACCACTCGTCGTCCGCGCCCACGACGGATACGCGGAGCCTCCGGTGCTCGCGCGTCGCGCGGAGCTCCTCGATCGTGCCGCTCGCCACGATCCGGCCGAGGTCGATCAACACGACGCGGTCGCAGATCCGTTCGACCAGCTCGAGCTGGTGGCTCGAGAACACGACGGGCACGCCGCGCGTCCGCGCCTCCGAATGCAGGACCCCGGACAACGCGTCGACGCCGACGGGATCCAGGCCCGAGAACGGTTCGTCCAGCACCAGGACGTCGGGACGGTGGACGAGCGCCGCCGCGAGCTGCACGCGCTGTTGGTTGCCGAGCGAGAGCGCCTCGACGCGGTCGCCCGCGCGCTCGGCGACCCCCAGCACGTCGACCGACTCCTGCGCGCGGCGCTCGGCGTCGGCTCGCGTGAGCCCGTGCAGCCGCGCGAGGTAGACCAGCTGCTGGTGCACCTTCATCTTGGGGTAGAGGCCGCGCTCCTCCGGCATGTAGCCGAACCGCCGGCGAGCCTCGGCATCGAGCCGTCGCCCCTGCCACCGCACCTCACCGGCGTCGGGCTCGAGCACGCCGAGCGCGATCCGCATGGTCGTGGTCTTCCCGGCTCCGTTCGGTCCGACGAAGCCCACGATCTCGCCCTCGGGGACCGCGAACGAGACGCCGTCGAGCGCCACGACGTCGCCGAACCGTCGCGAGAGGTCGATCAGCTCGAGCACGGGCTACAGGATGCGGAACCGGGTAGGCGTGACGCGCAGAGCCACCGAGTAGTCCGCCGCGAAGCTCGCCGGCGTCCACCCGAGCTGGTCGATCGACCCGAGGTACTTGGTGATGTACCCGGGGACCTGATCGCTGGGCGGAGCGGATGGGTCGAGCGCCGCCGTTCCCTCGATCGTGACGGCGTCCTCGGCGTCGAGGTCGCCGACCGGATGGAGCGAGACGCGCGGGTTGGCCGCGATGTTCGCGAGCTTCGGCCGGCCGGGCTGGCTGTAGATCAGGAACGTCGCGCCGTCCCAGTGGTACCAGACGGGGGTCGTCTGCGGCTGCCCGTCCGGGGTGACCGTCGTCAGCCAGACGACGAGCCCCGTCCGGAGCCGTTCGTCGACGTCGGCGTGCCGGGATCGTTCAGGTCGAGGGCAGTCCATGGTCATCAGCCTACCGGCGGGGCGAGGCCGTCTGCGATCGTCAGGCTCAGGTGAAGAGCCAGAGCGAGAGGGCACCGACCACGACGATCGCGATCGCGATCCCGAGCAGCACGTAGACGAGCGTGCGCCCACCGGCGGAGCGATCGTGCGGATCGAGGCCCAGGTTGTGCTCGATCTCGCGATGCCCCTGGTGATGCATCTGTTCCAGGTCGGTCTTCGTGCCGGCCTTCGCCAGATGCCGCCTGCCTTTGCGCTTCTGTCCGCTGTTGCCCATGGGGAGGCAGCCTACACGGACCTGTCGGATGGGGGGTTCGCCACGACGACGACGTGACCGATCCACCCGTCGTGCTCGAGCGCGTCCAGGAGGGCGGCCCCGAAGTCGGCTCGGGTGATCGCATCGCCCGGCGGCGACCCCTCGATCGCCGCGTCGTAGACACCGGACCCGGGCTCGTCGACGAGCAGAGGCGCCGCCACGACGGTCCACGCGAGCGCAGACGCACGCAGGGTCGCCAGATCACGCCGATGCTCTGCCGTGACGTTCGCGAACTCGCCGGTGACCTCGTCATCGGACAACACCGTGTCGTTGGCGGCGATCACCAGCCGGTGCGGACCGATCCGCTGCATCGCCTCGACGATCGTCCGCGTGGCGTCGGAGATCTGGGTGGCGGTCTCGCCGGCGATGGGCCCGAGCGCGGAGATCGCGGCGTCCGCGCCGGCGAGCGCGGCCGCCACGGCCTTCGGATCGTGCGGATCGCCTTGATGGACGGTCACCGCATCCGGGAACCACTGCTTCGACGCATCCCGAACGAACGCCACCACCTCGTGGCTCCGCTTCACCGCCTGCGTCACGATCTGCCGGCCGGTCCGGCCGCTCGCCCCGAAGACGACGATCCGCATCTCGGTCACGCGGCGTCGGAGGCGGCCGGAGCCGCCCCCTCGCGGAGCGCCACCTCGAGGACGTCGCGGACGTCCTCGGCGATGTGGAACGTGATCTGCTCGCGGACCTGCTCGGGCACGTCCTCCAGATCGCCCTCGTTGCGCTTGGGCAGGATCACCTCGGTGAGGCCGGCGCGGTGCGCCGCCAGCACCTTCTGCTTCACGCCGCCGATCGGGAGCACCCGACCCTGCAGCGTGACCTCGCCGGTCATGCCGACGTTCGCACGGACGGGGGTGTCGGTCAGGAGCGACACGAGCGCGGTCGTCATGGTCACGCCGGCGCTCGGGCCGTCCTTCGGCACCGCGCCCGCGGGCACGTGCACGTGGAACCGTCCCTTGAGGCGCTCGGGCGCGATCCCCAGCGACTCCGCGTGGGAGCGGATGTACGACAGCGCGATCTGCGCCGACTCCTTCATGACGTCGCCGAGCTGTCCGGTGAGGATCAGGCCCTCACCCTCGTCCTCGCGCGACGCCTCGATGAACAAGACGTCCCCGCCGACGCCGGTGACCGCGAGGCCCGTGGCCACGCCGGGCACCGCCGTGCGATCGGCCGCCTCGAAGAAGAACTTCTGGCGGCCGAGCAGCGGCCGGACGTCATCGGCGTCGATCGTGATCGGCGCCGTCGCATCCCCAGAGGCGAGCTTCGTCGCGACCTTCCTGAGCGCCTTGCCGATCTCGCGCTCCAGGTTCCGCACGCCCGCCTCGCGCGTGTAGTCGCCGACGATCACGCGCAGCGCGTCGTCGGTCAGCACGACCTCGTCCTCGCGCAGGCCGTTCCGCTCGCGCTGACGCTTCACCAGGTGGAGCTTGGCGATCGCGACCTTCTCGTCCTCGGTGTACCCGTCGATCCGGATCACTTCCATCCGGTCGAACAGGGGTCCGGGGATCGTCTCGGCGACGTTGGCGGTCGTGATGAACAGGACCTCCGACAGGTCGAGGTCGACGTCCAAGTAGTGATCGCGGAACGTGTGGTTCTGCGCCGGGTCGAGGACCTCGAGCAGCGCGGACGACGGATCGCCCCGCCAGTCGGCGCCGACCTTGTCGATCTCGTCGAGCATCATCACCGGGTTCTTCGTGCCGGCGTCCTTCAGCGCACGGACGATGCGGCCCGGCAGCGCGCCGACGTAGGTGCGACGGTGCCCGCGGATCTCGGCCTCGTCGTGGATCCCGCCGAGCGAGACACGGACGAACTTCCGGCCCAGGGCGCGCGCGACGGACTCTCCCAGCGACGTCTTGCCGACGCCGGGCGGTCCGACCAACGTGAGGATCGCGCCGGAGCCGCGCCCGGTCGCCTCACCGAGCCCGCGCTCCTGACGGAGCTTGCGGACGGCCAGGTACTCGAGGATGCGGTCCTTCACGTCCTGCAGGCCCTCGTGGTCGGCGTCGAGCACTCCCCGCGCCTCCCCGATGTCCAGGTTGTCGTCGGTGCGGACGCTCCAGGGGAGCTCGGTCATCCAGTCGAGGTAGGTGCGGATCCAGCCGTACTCGGGCGACTGCTCCGAGGTCCGCTCCAGGCGGCCGAGCTCGCGCTCCGCCTCCTTGCGGACGTCCTCGGGCATGCCGGCTTCCTCGATCTTCGCGCGGTACTCCTCGACGACGTTCTCCTCGCCGTCCTCCCCGAGCTCCTTGCGGATCGCGCTCATCTGCTCGCGCAGCAGGAACTCGCGCTGGCGCTTCTCCATGCCCTCGCTCACGTCGGTGCGGATCTTGTCCTTCAGCTCCAGGTCGGCGAGCACGTCCTTGGCCCACGCCAGGACGAGCTCGAGCCGCGCCTCCACGTCGAGCGCCTCCAGCACCTGGATCTTCTGCTCCATGGAAAGGTCGGGCGAGTAGCCGGCGGTGTCGGCCATCGCGCCCGGCTCGGTGATCCCGCGCAGGAACTCGGCGACGGCGGGGACGCCGCGCGCCTCGACGATGTTCTCGATGACGGCCCGGTACTCGCGGGCGAGCTGCGTCTGCCGCTCGGTCGCGGGAGCGTCGAGCGCGGGCTCGATCTGGACCCACGTCGCCTCGCCGGTGCCGGGAACGCCCAGGCCGACGGTGGCACGGTGCAGGCCGCGGATCACGAGGGCCTCGGTGCCGTTGCGGAGGCGACCGACGTCCTCCACCTTGGCGACCGTGCCGATCAGGGCGTAGCGGTCGTCGACGCGCGGGACGAGCAGCAGCTCGCCGCCGTCTGCGGCCTCGACGGCCGCCGAAGCCTCGTCGGATTCGATCGTGAGGGTGACGACCATGCCGGGGAGCACGACCCCGGTGGTCAGCGGGAGGAGCGGAAGGACCTGGGTATCGATGTCAGCCATGTGGGCATCTCCTATCGTGGGTACATGGCCTGGAACGGCGTTCGGCGCCCGGGGCTATTCCCAGTTGTAAGCAGGATTACCTCTTCGTCCGGACCACCCCGGGGAGGACGTTCGGCCCCTGCGTCCGTCCCCACCAGCCGCCAGGATGGAAGGGGTGAGCGACCAGCTCGTCGGCGGGAGGTGTTTCCCCGATGAAGGGAACAGCGGCGCCAGATGGATACTTCGACCTCGTCGATACCAAGTGGTGGCAGGCGGCCTCGTCGGAGAAGCGGGGTCCGGGTGGACTCGAGGCTCGGGGTGGTCACGATCTCTCGGCTCGCGGGCGCCGGATCGCGTGTCGTCTCGGAGGCGCTGATCGAGCGGCTGCAGGCCGAGACAACCGAGGATGCGCCTCCTTGGATGATCTTCGACCAGAACCTGGTCGAGAAGGTGCTCGAGGACCACGATCTACCGGCGCGGCTCGCCACGTTCATGCCCGAGGATCGCAGGTCCGAGTTGGCCGATGCGCTGGACGGGTTGTTCGGACAACGAGCGACCTCGTGGACCCTGGTGACGAAGACCGCCGACACGATCCTGCACCTGGCGGAGATCGGCAACGTCGTCATCATCGGCCGGGGCGCGAACATCATCACGGCCAAGATCGGGTCCGCGTTCCACGTGCGGCTGGTGGGATCGCTGGAGAGGCGCATCCAGCACCTCATCGAGTACAAGCACCTCGATCTCGCCGAGGCCAAGGAGTACGCGCGCACCGAGGATCTGGCGCGGAAGCGCTACGTGAAGAAGTACTTCGAGGCAGACATCGACGACCCCCTGCTGTACCACCTGGTGATCAACACCGACCGGGTGCCGTACGAGGAGGCTGCGCGGGTGATCGCCGAAGGGATATCGGCCCGTCGTTCGAGCCCAGCCGGTGCCGAGCCCTACGTCCGATAGCCGTGGCGCCGATCTCCTCGCCGCCCTAGGCTGCGGAGATGCGCCGCTCAGTGCTCACGACCACGATCGCGCTCTGTCTGGTGGCAGGGTTCGCCTCGCGCGCGGTCGCCACCGCCCCCGCTCCCCCGAACCCGGTGACGAAGGGGTTCCAGCCGAGCTCGCTGGCGTTCTTCGACGCCGATCGCGGCATCGTGACGGGAACGATCTTCTGCCTGACCTGCGTCAAGCTGCGCACCGCCGCGATCTCGACGACGGCGGACGGAGGTCAGACCTGGAGCGAGCCGACCACCTTCGGTCCCGCCCTGGCGAGCGGCGCGACGGTCGTGGCGGGAGGGACGGATGCGTGGGCGATCGTGGGGAAACGGCTGGCGCACACCGGAGACGGCGGCACGACCTGGTCGCTCCTCCCCAAGGCCGGCGTCTCGGATCCGAGCTTCGCCACCGCCACGGACGGATGGGCGATCCGTCGGAGCACCGTATCCACGAGCGTCGTCGCGACGTCGGACGGAGGGAACACCTGGGATGCCGGTCCCGCTCCGTGCATGAAGGGAGCGAAGGTCCCGCTCTTCGTCACGCGCGCGACGACCGACGACGGCTGGGTCGTGTGCGGCGGCAGCCCGGCCGCCGGCTCGCTGCTACAGGTCGTGTGGCGCACGACCGATGCCGGCGCCACGTGGACGCGTGGCTCCCACGGGCTCACGCCCAGCGCCGTGGGGTACCGCTTCCTCGACGACGGTCACGGATGGCGGTGGCACTACAACTTCCCCGATCTGTTCCGCACGACCAACGGAGGGAGCACGTGGCACGATCTGGGTGCGATCGGCAGCGTCTTCGTCGTCGACGTGTGGTTCGTCTCGGACACGGACGGGTTCGCGCTCGTGAAGACGGCGAACGGCTCCGCGCGGATGCTCGGAAGCACGGACGGGGGCGTCGACTGGTCGGGCGTGGCCGGGTTCCCCCTGCTCTGAGGCGCACGGGTCGCATATCGCGGAGGCCGCTAGGATTGCTCGCCTCATGGGCGAACCCATCATCCGCACCGAGGCGCTCGTCAAGACGTTCGGCACCGTCGAGGCGCTGAAAGGCGTCGACCTCGAGGTCGAGAAGGGTGCCGTGTACGGCCTGCTCGGGCCCAACGGCGCCGGCAAGACGACGGCGGTGCGGATCCTGACCACGCTCCTGCAGCCCACCAGCGGCCGTGCCGAGGTCGACGGTCTGGACTCCGTGCGCGACGCCGAGGAGCTGCGGTTCCGCATCGGTCTCGCCGGTCAGAGCGCCGCCGTCGACGAGAACCTGACCGGCCTCGAGAACCTGGTGCTCGTGGGCCGCCTGTACCACCTGCCGTCCGCCGAGGCCCGGCGCCGCTCGGTCGAGGTCCTCGAACGGTTCGACCTGTCGGAGGCCTCGGGCCGGCCGGCGAAGACCTACTCCGGGGGCATGCGCCGCCGACTCGACCTGGCCGCGAGCCTGGTCGGTCGGCCCGACGTGATGTTCCTCGACGAGCCGACCACCGGGCTCGATCCGCGGAGCCGGCTCGACGTGTGGGCGTTCATCCGCGAGCTGCAGAGCGAGGGGACGACGCTCCTGCTCACCACGCAGTACCTGGAGGAGGCCGACAAGCTCGCCGACCGGATCGGCGTGATGGACCTGGGCACGATCATCGCCGAGGGGACGGCCGACGAGCTGAAGGACCGGATCGGCGGCGAGGTGCTCGAGCTGCACGTCGAGGACCGGGGCGACACCGGCCGGGTGATCGAGGCGCTGCGGAACATCGGCGCGGGCGAGCCCGTCGTCGATCAGGACGAGGGCAAGGTCCGCATCCCCGTCCGCAGCGACGGAGCCGGTGTCCTGCTCGACAGCGTTCGCCGGCTCGACGACGCGCACATCGCGCTCGCCGACATCGCGCTGCACCGGCCGACGCTCGACGACGTGTTCCTCTCGCTCACCGGGCGGGGCGCCGAGCACGGGCCCGACCCCGAGCTCGATCCCACGGGGAAGGGGAAGCGCCGACGCCGTCGCAAGGAGGGTGATGCCGGATGAGCTCCACGATCGAGCGCACCGCCAGCGACCGGCGGGCGCCGTCCGGGTTGCCCGCCAAGGTTTCACTCGCCGCCGTGGACGGCCTGCTGGTCGCCCGTCGGAACCTGCTGACGCTCACCCGGGTGCCCACGGTGTTCATCTTCGAGCTGGTCCAGCCGATCATGTTCGTCCTGCTGTTCCGGTTCATCTACGCGAACCAGTT
Source organism: uncultured Actinomycetes bacterium (assembly GCA_963695975.1). Classification (GTDB taxonomy): domain Bacteria; phylum Actinomycetota; class UBA4738; order UBA4738; family HRBIN12; genus JBBQVZ01. The sequence goes on from CAVOIB010000010.1 coordinate 553,967, forward strand.
CTCGCAGCTGCCGCCCGGTCTGAACTACGTCCAGTTCCTGATGCCGGGGATCTTCGTGCAGAACGCGCTCTTCGGGTCGACGACGACGGCGATCGGGCTCGCCGACGACATGAAGGCCGGCATCATCGACCGGTTCCGATCGCTCCCCATGGCGCGCTCCGCGGTCCTGGCGGGAAGGACCACCTCCGACCTGTTCAAGAACTTCATCCTGCTGGTGATCGTGATCGCGATCGGCTACCTCGTGGGCTTCAAGTTCCAGAACGGCCTGTTGGACGCGATCGGGGTGGTCGTCCTGGTGCTCACCGTCGGGTTCACGTTCTCGTGGATCTCGGCGTGCATCGGCCTGTCCCTCAAGAAGGTGGAGGCCGTCCAGGCGGCGTCGTTCACGTGGATCTTCCCGGTCGTGTTCATCAGCTCCGCGTTCGTGCCGGTCGCCGGGATGGCGCCGTTCCTGCAGACGATCGCGCGACACAACCCCGTCACCGTCTGGTGCAACCTCGCGCGCTATCTCTCGAACGGTCCCAAGGGCATCGTCGACATCACGACCGGGCTGCCCGTCGACACGTTCGAGGCCCTGCTGATCAAGTCCGTGGTGTGGATCGTGGCGCTCCTGGTCATCTTCGTGCCGCTCGCGATCCGTCTGTACCGCAGGCTCACGTAGGTTCCCACCCGGATTCAGGTCGGTCCCCCGAGTGCCGACAACTCCTGTATGGCTATGCAGGAGAGCGTGTGCGCCGGATGCGGCGCGATCAACCGCCTGAACGCGGACATGTGCTGGCGCTGCCTGGACCTCCTCGACGTCCCGTCACCAGAGGTCCCCGCCGCCGCACCCGAACCCGCTCGGGTCCCCGTCGCGACCGCCTGAGCGGCACGTCGGGAACAGATCGGTCGTACCCTGGGTTTCATCTTTCCGATGTGCGGTGGGCACATCGGTGCCCGACGTGGAAGGGGTTCGTCCGTGGGAGTGTTCGGCTTCGAGGGTGAGAACGCGCGCGAGAAGGTCATCGTGCTGCTCACGATGTGCTTCGCGCTCGCGATGGTGATGCTCGACAACACGGTCGTGAACGTGGCGCTCCCGGCCATCAGCGAGAAGCTCGGCGCCGGGGTCTCCGGGCTCCAGTGGATCGTCGACGGCTACGTGCTCGCGCTCGCGTCCCTGTTGCTCACCGGCGGGATCCTGGGCGACCGGTACGGCCGCAAGAAGATGTTCCTGACCGGGCTCACGATCTTCACCCTCGCGTCGCTCGGATGCGGCGTCTCGGGGAGCACCGGGATGCTCGTCGTGTTCCGCGCGATCCAGGGGATCGGCGCCGCGCTGCTGCTGCCGGGGACCCTGTCGATCATCACCGTGACGTTCCCGCCGCACGAGCGCGCGAAGGCGATCGGCCTGTGGGCCGGCATGTCGGGCGTGGCGCTCGCGCTCGGCCCCACGATCGGCGGCCTGATGGTCGAGCACCTCGGCTGGCAGTCGATCTTCTTCCTGAACGTGCCGATCGGGATCGTCGCGTTCTTCACCGCGACCCGCACGGTCAAGGAGTCGGTGTCGGCGGAGGAGCGCCAGCTGGACATCCCCGGCCTGGTCCTGGGAACGGCGGCGCTGTTCAGCATCACGTACGCGCTGATCGAGGCGAACCAGAAGGGATGGAGCGATCCGCTGATCGTGTCGACCCTCGTGGGCGGGTTCATCCTGATCGGGGCGTTCCTGTACTGGGAGCTGCACGCGCCGCACCCGATGATGCCGCTGCGGTTCTTCCGGATCCGCGCGTTCTCCGCGGGCAACACGGTCGCGTTCTCGGTCTCGCTCGGGATGTTCGCCACGTTCTTCTTCCTGTCCCTGTACATGCAGCTGATCCGCGGCTACACGCCGTTCCAGGCGGGCGTTCGGTTCCTGCCGATGACGCTGATGATCATCGTGACGGCGCCGCTCGCCGGGAAGTACGCGTCCACGCACGGCTCCCGCGCGCCCATGACCTACGGGTTGCTGCTGGGGGCCGGCGGGCTGCTGTTCTTCGGGACCCAGCTGCAGGTCACCACGCCCTACTGGGCGATGGTGCCGGTGCTGATCATCATGGGCCACGGCTTGGCCTCGGTGATGGCGCCGATGACGGCCGCGGTGATGAACTCGGTCGGACCGCAACGCGCCGGCCTGGGCTCGGCCATGACGAACACCAGCCGCGAGGTGGGCGGGGTGTTCGGGATCGCGCTGCTCGGAACGGTGCTCACGACCCAGCTCAAGTCGTCGCTGACGCCGTCGCTCGCCGGCCTCGGGCTGTCGAGCGCCCAGCAGAGCTCGATCGCCGCCGCGGGCAGCCACGGGACGCTCGACCCCTCGGTGCTCCACGGCCTGTCCGCGGCGCAGATCGGCCAGGTCACGACGGCCTTCGATCAGGCGTTCATGGACGGGTTCCACTCGGCGCTGTTCATCGGAGGGGTCGTGCTGGTGGTGGCCGCGTTCGTCGCGAACCGGTTCATCCCGGGC
>CAVOIB010000011.1:0-234895 GCA_963695975.1 uncultured Actinomycetes bacterium
CTCAAGGTGCGAGGAGACGCGGAGGCCCGCCATGAGCACAGGATCGCACTCCAGGCGGGGCGCGCCGGATAGGTATGGTAACAGTGTTCCGATGGCCGTCAACCGGGACCTAGGTCAATCGCGCGAACCAGCGCCTTCCGACCTGCAGGACGGCACCTCGAAGCTCTTCGGCGGGGAACTGGCTGTCCGGGTCGTCCACGGTCGCGCCATCGATCCGAACCCCGCCCTGAGAGATCTTCCGCCGCGCATCAGCGTTCGATGTCGCCTGACCGAGTTCGACCAGCATGCGCGGCAGCCACACGCTCCCATCACGGATCGCCGACGTTGGGATCGCGGCGTCCGGCACGTCCCTCGGAAGCTCGCGATCCCGGTGGACGCGGTTGAATGCCTCCTCGGCGCGAAGGCCTTCTCCCGCTCCGTGGTAGAGATCAACCACCTCGCGGGCCATCCCGCGCTTCTCCTCGTTCGGGTCGCGCGAGCCGGCGACGAGCCCTGCAACTACCGCATCCACGCGATCAGGCGGCGCTCCCGTGCAGAGCCTGAGGTACTTGCCGATCAGCCCGTCGGGGATGCTCATCAACTTGCCGAACATCTCGTCGGCCGCCTCGGTGATACTGACGTAGTTACCAAGGGATTGGCTCATCTTCTGAACGCCGTCCAACCCTTCGAGTAAGGGCACGGTCATCACTACCTGCGGCTCCTGCCCCCACGCTCGCTGGATGTCGCGACCGACCAACAGATTGAACAGTTGATCGCTCCCGCCCAGTTCCACGTCGGCTTCGGTCGCGACCGAGTCGTATCCCTGCAGGAGCGGGTACATGAACTCCATGATGGAGACCGGCCGGCCGGCCGCGTATCGCTTCGCGAAGTCGTCCCGCTCCAACATCCGCGCGACGGTCATCGACGCCGTGAGTTGCAGGATCATCTCCATATCGAGGGGCTCGAGCCATTCCGAGTTCCTCCGAACCTCCAACCGCTCTTCCGACAGGATGCGGCGGAACTGCCCCAAGAGCCGCTCGGCGAAGGCGTCGACCGTGTCCTTCTCGAGTCTCGGGCGAGTCTCGGACCGACCGGACGGATCTCCCACTCGAGCGGTGAAGTCACCCACGATCAATACCGCCGTGTGCCCGGAGTCCTGGAACCGACGCAACTTCCGGAGGACGACGGCCCATCCGAGGGTGACGTCGGCGGCGGTCGGGTCCAGACCGAGCTTCACGCGAAGCGGCCGACCCAGCGCGAGCTTCTCCTCGAGGCCTCCGTCCGGGACGATCTCCGCGGTCCCGTCCCTCAGCAGAGTGAGGATGTCCGACGCCATGGCGACCGGATGCTACCAGTGCGAACTCACGCCACCGGTAGACTCGCCCGAGTGAGGAAGAGCCGGGGACTCGCCCTCGCCGCGGCCGTACTCGCGTTGATCTCGACGGCCTGCGGCGGGCTGCCACGCCTGTCGGACTACCGTCGACAGGCGTTGCCGCTCGCGGAAACGTCGTTCCTCTATGCCTCCGACGGGAGCCTCATCACCGAGCTCCATGCCGGTGAAGACCGGGTCGTCCTCTCTCGAACGCAGATGCCACAAGCGATCCGCGACGCAGCGATCGCGATCGAAGACAAACGGTTCTTCTTCCACCACGGGGTGGATCTCCGGGCGATCCTGCGTGCGGCCTACGCCGATGTCTCGGCCGGCCGCATCGTCGAAGGTGGATCCACCATCACCCAACAGCTCGTCAAACAGCTCTACGTGGGCAACGACGAGACGTTGCGCCGCAAGATCGACGAGGCGATCCTCGCCTGGCAACTCGAGGACAGGCTCACCAAGGACCAGATCCTGACCAAGTACCTGAATACCGTCTACTTCGGCGAGGGGGCGTACGGTGTGCAAGCCGCGGCTCGCTCGTACTTCGGGATCGACGCGAAGGAACTCTCCGTCGCACAGAGCGCGATGCTCGCCGGTCTGATCCGCTCCCCGAACACGTTCGATCCGTTCGCCCATCCCGTTCACGCGAGGGTTCGACGGAACAAGGTACTCGCCGCGATGCTGGACGAGGGGATGATGTCTGTGGCCACCCACGACGAGGCCGTCGCCGAGCCGATCGACCTCCACTCATCGACCTCGCAAGACCGGTACCCCTACCCGTACTTCGTCGACTACTTCAAGCAATGGTTCATGTCGAATCCGGCGTTCGGCCCGACGAGAGAGGACCGCTACAGGTTGTTGTTCACGGGCGGCCTTCACATCATCACTACGCTCGACCCGCACTTCCAGATCGCAGCGCAAACTGCGGTCCGGTCGGTGCTCGCGTACCCGGGCGATCCGTCCGGAGCCATGACGGTCATCGACCCCCGAACCGGCTACGTCCGCGCGATGGTGGGCGGGAAGGATGCCGACTACTGGGACGCGAACTCGACGGACGGGCGGGTGAACCTCGCGACCGGGGGCAGCACCGGCCGACAGGCCGGTTCCTCGTTCAAGCCGTTCGCCCTCGTGGCTGCACTGGAGAACGGCATCTCACCGAGCACGACATTTGCCGCCCCCTCCTCGATCGAGATCCCGCTCGACAACGGTCAGGTGTGGGACGTGTCGAACGCTGAGCCAAGCAGCTACGGGAGCCTCACGCTCGAGCAGGCGACCATCTCCTCCGTGAACACCGTGTACGCGCAGCTCATCGACGAGCTCGGCGCCCAGACCGTCGTGGACGTCGCCAAGCGCATGGGGATCAGGTGCTGCCTGCGGGTGTCGCAGCCCAAAGGACAGCTCCTCCCCTATCTCTCGGCGGTGCTCGGCGCGAACGAGGTCAACACGCTGGAGATGTCGTCGGCCTACGGGACGCTGGCGACGGGAGGCCAACACGTGAATCCCATCCCGGTCATCAACATCACCGATGCGCAAGGGAACCTCGTGTGGCAGGCGAACCCGACCCCGAAGCAGGTCGTCGACCCGGCCGTTGCGTCGGCGGCGGACCAGATCCTGCAGAAGGTGGTCCTATACGGAACCGGAACAGCGGCGAACATCGGCCGGCCACAGATCGGCAAGACCGGCACGAACCAGAACTACACCGATGCGTGGTTCGTGGGGGCGATCCCCCAGCTCGTCGCGGCCGTGTGGGTCGGGTTCCCGCAAGGGCAGATCTCGATGCAACCGTCGACCACGCGTATCACCGTCTTCGGGGGCACCTGGCCCGCCCAGATCTGGCGGCTGTTCATGACGCGGGCTGCCGCGACGTTCCCGGTGAGGGAGTTCCCGACACCGGACGTGAACTACATCGCCGTCGCGGTCGACGTCACCCTGGATCCCTACTGCCTCCCCAACCAGTTCACGCTACCGGCGAACATCCAGACGCTGGAATTCATCGCGGGAACGGAGCCGACGAGGACGTGCACGACTCCCACCTCGCTCCAGTCGGTGCTCGTCCCCTCCGTGGTCGGGCTCTCGCAGGCGGCAGCGATGACGCTGCTCGCCGACGCGGGGTTCTACGTCAAGGTCTCGGTCGAGACGTCCACGCAACCGGCAGGCGTCGTGATCTCGCAAAGTCCAGCCGCGGGCACGACCGCGTACCAGACGAGCGCGGTGACGATCACGGTCTCGAAGGATCTCAGCTCCCCGAGCGGCTGACCGATCAACTCCCGCGCCCCGGCGACACCCAGGGGTCGTCGCGCACGGAATACCGCCACGGACGGTCGACCGCGACCCGGATGCCCACCCGTGGCCCGGTCACGACCCGACGACGCGGCACGGGCTCGCCGGTCGCGATCCACACGTCGGGGTTCTTCACGAGGTCCGTTCCGTCGCTGGAGCGATCGATCCCGAACGCCTCGCAGAGCCTCGCCGGACCCGAGCAGAGTTCACGGAGCGCATCACGCCCACGCGAGTGGCGCATCTCCGCGATGCCTTCGAGCGGCTCCGCCGCCCGCAACAGCACGGCAGCGCCTTGGCCGACATGTCCCGTGACAACGTTCATGCAGAAGTGCATGCCGTACGTGAAGTACACGTAGAGATGCCCGGCGGGACCGAACATGACGGCGTTCCTGGGTGTCTCGCCACGGTACGCGTGACTCGCCGGATCGCCGGGTGCGTACGCCTCCACCTCGACGATCCGCGCCGAAAGGGTGGTGCGGTCAGACAGACGCCGGACGAGGATCCTTCCGAGAAGGTCCGGCGCGACGTCGATGGAGGCTCGTTCGAAGAAGCTCCGCGACAGCCTACGACCACGCCTCAGGCGGGTCTCACCTTCCGGAGGAACCGCTCCAATCTCGTCAAGGACCAGGCGTTGATCACGTCGTCCTTCGTGAGCCAGCCCCGCTGTGCGGTCGCGACGCCGAACCTGATGAACGGCAGATGCACGGGCGCGTGCGCGTCGGTGTTAACCGCGAACTTCACCCCATACCGGCGCGCCCTTAGGATGTGTTCGTCGCTCAGGTCGAGCCGTTGTGGGTGGGAGTTCACCTCGAGCGCGGTCCCCGTTCTCGCCGCGGCTTCGAACACGGCGTCGAGGTCCATCTCAACGGGCGGTCTCTTGCCGATCTGGCGGGTGGTGAGATGGCCGATCACGTTCACGTATGGGTTCTCGATCGCGCGGATCACACGGCTCGTCATCGCGTCGCGCGGCTGCGCGAAGTGCGAGTGCACGGACGCGACCGTCAGATCGAACCCCTCCAGGAACTCGTCCGGCCAGTCGACGTTCCCGTCCGGATCGATGTTGAGCTCCGTCCCGTGGAGGAGCTTCATGTCGTACGTGGCCTGGAGCTCGCGGAGCTCCGCCCGCTGCGCCAGGATCTTCGTGTCCGTCATGCGCTGCATGGCGAGGTTCGGAGCATGATCGGTGACCGCGTAGTAGCGGTAGCCGAGCCCGGCGGCGGTCTCCACCATCTCGGTCATCGACGCCAGGCCGTCGGTGAGGTTCGTGTGCGTATGGAGGTCCCCGCGGAGCTGCTTCTGCTCGACGACCGATGGGAGCTCGCCGCGGAGCGCAGCCTCCACTTCGCCGCGATCTTCCCTCAGCGTGGGAGCGATGAACGGGAGGCCGAGCCGCGCATAGACCGACTCTTCGGTATCCGCGGCGAGCAATGCTCCGCTCTTGGCGTCGAAGAGACCGTACTCGCTGAGCTTCAGCCCCGAGCGAACCGCCATCTCCCGGATCCGAACATTATGCGCCTTCGAGCCGGTGAAGTAGATCATGGCCGCCCCCCACACCTCCGGCGCCACCACGCGCAGGTCCACCTGGAGCCCGCCGCCCGTGACGACGGATGACTTCGTGTCGCCGTGCGCCAAGACCCGGGCGACCGAGGGTTGCGCGGTGAAGCCCGCCATGACCGCGGCGGCGTCCTCGCTCGCGACGAGCAGGTCAAGGTCACCGACCGTCTCCCGCATCCGCCGGAGCGACCCCGCGAACGCAACACGGCGGACACCGGGGATGGCACCCAGCGTCGCGATCAGCGATTCGGCGACATCGAGCGCCACGCTCACGGATATACGGCCTCCCGAGGACGACAGCTGTTCGAGACCACGCACGATGTTGTCCTGCGTCTTCCTCCCGAAGCCCTTCAATCCGGCGACCTGGTCGGCATCGATCGCGGCCATCAGCGATTCGACGGAGTCCACGCCGAGCTCGCGGTACAAGATCATCGCTTTCTTCGGGCCGAGGCCCGGGATGGACATCAGCTCCCGCACACCGGGCGGGATCTCGCCCCGGAGCGCCTCGAGATCCGCGAACGTGCCCGTTCGCTGGTACTCCACGATCTTCTCGGCGATCGACTTGCCGACGCTCGGGATCTGGAGGATGCCCTTCAGATCTAGGTCCGCGATATCGGCGTGGTATCCGCCGACCGCCCGGGCGGCCTTCTCGTAGGCGCGTGGTTTGAACGGGTCATCCGACAGGATGGAGAGAAGATCAGCGAACTCGAGGAGCACCTGCTCCACATCGTCGTTCGCCCGCGCCATGCAGGCCTCAGGCCAGGTCGAACAGGAAGAGCAGCAACGCCTTCTGCGTGTGCAGCCGGTTCTCGGCCTGGTCCCACACCGCCGACCGGGGGCCGTCGATCACCTCGTCCGTGATCTCCATGCCGCGATGCGCAGGGAGACAATGCATGACGATCACGTCGGAGGACGCCGCCGCGACGAGCTTCTCGTCGATCTGGTAGTTGCGGAACACCAGCTCCCGCTCGTCCGCCTCGGCTTCCTGCCCCATGCTCGCCCATGCGTCTGTGTAGAGGACATCTGCCATCATCGCCGCTTCACCGGGATCACGCAGGACCTCCACCGCACCGCCGGTTTCGGCGGCGATCTCGGCTGCTCTGTTCACGACCTGCGGGATCGGCTCGAAGCCCGGCGGCGTGGCGACACGCACCCGCATCCCCGCCTTGGCACCGGCGAGCAGGAGCGAATGCGCAACGTTGTTGCCGTCACCGAGGTACGCGAGTGTCCTTCCGGCCGGTCCGCCGAGCCGCTCGCGCACCGTGAAGAGATCAGCGAGCGCCTGGCACGGGTGCTCGAAGTCCGACAACGAGTTCACGACCGGAACCGTGGATGCCGACGCCAGCACTTCCAGTCGTTCCTGCTCGAACGTTCGCAGAACGATCGCGTCCACGTACCGGCTCAGGACGCGCCCGGTGTCTTCGATCGTCTCGCCAAGACCGAGCTGTAGTTCGGACGAGGAGATCATGAGCGGGTGGGCGCCTAGCTGCGCGACGCCCACCTCGAACGACACTCGCGTGCGCGTGGACGGCTTCTCGAACACCAACGCGACGGAACGGCCCGTGAGACGTTCCGCGTAGGCCGATGGATCTGCCTTGATGCTGGCGGCGAGCTCGATGATATCCATGAGCTCCCGCGGTGTGAGCTCGTCGACGGAGAGATAGTTGCGCGCCATCGGCGCGGAGTCTATACCGACCGCTCGCGCCGGGCGAAAAGCTACGTCGTCCGGAGCTCGCCGCCCAGCTGCTCGCGGATCCGGCGTGCGATGCGATCGACGATCTCGGCCGCCCGTTCACCGGCCATGGTTCCGTCCGGATCCCGGAGGTCCAGGGAGTACGTCAGCCCCTTCTTACCTTCCGCGAGCGGTGCGCCTTCGAACACGTCGAACAGCCGGCACGCCGCCAATGACCCTTCGCTCGCAGCGACGATCGCGTCGGTCACCGCGCCGGCGGACACGCTCGCGTCGAGGACGAAGCTGAGGTCTCGCCGGACCGGCGGGAACCGGGGGATCTCGGTGGTCGCGAGTCGACCCGTCGCATGGTGCATCAGGCGGGCGATCTCCAGCTCGGCCGCGGCGATGCGCCCAGGGATATCCAGGCGCGCCCCCACACCGGGATGGATCTCGCCCAACACTCCGACCTTCTCCCCCGCCACCATCAGGGCGGACGATCGTCCACCATGGAACGGCGGGGCGAGCGGCTCGCCGAGGCTCCACTCGATGCCGAGGTGGGCCATCAGGGCTTCTACGACCCCCTTCGCGTCGAAGAAGTCGTACGGACGGACGCCGGTCCAGGCGTGCTCCGCCTCGCCGGTCATGGCGAACGCGAGCTTCGGTCGTTCGTCGGGCGCGCCGTCCACGACCCGGAAGACGGTGCCGACCTCGAAGATGGCCGCGCTCGGCACCTGTCTCGAGACGTTGCGCTGCAGCGTGCGGAGCAAGCCGGGCGTCAGCCGCGTCCGGAGCCATCCCTCGTCGGCCTGTACCGGGTTCATCACCCGGATCGCGTCGCGGTCGCCGGTCAACTCCAGGTCCGCCTGGGGCGCGAACGGGAGCGACCACACCTCACGGAGGCCGGCCGCCACCATGGCCTGACGCACCCGGTCGCGGAAGGCGTAGTCGGGTGGCACCCCGCCGGGCTGTCGGATGGCCGGCAGCGTCGAGCCCACCGTCTCGTATCCCTGGACGCGAACGACCTCTTCGATGAGATCGATCTCCCCCTCGATGTCCACGCGATAGCCGGGCACCTCGACGATCACGGAGTCGCCATCGACCTCCGAGGTCATCTGAAGACGATGGAACACGGCTGTGGCGTCGGCAGGGTCGACGGTGTAGCCGATCACCCGAGAGGCCCTGATCGACCGCATCCCGATCCGGCGTCGCGGGGGGGCCGCCCCAACATCGATCGCACCGGCGAGCACCTGCGCCCCGGTCCATGCTGCGAGCAGCCGGCACGCGCGGTCGGCACCAACGTTCGCCCCCTCCGGATCCACCCCGCGTTCGAATCGCATCGACGCCTCCGTCGAAAGGGCGATGCGACGGCGCGTGCGCTGGATACCTCCCCGCTCGAACGTGGCTGACTCGAGCAGGATCTCGGTCGTTGCGTCGGAGACCTCCGCGATGGCGCCACCCATCACGCCGGCCACGGCGACCGGGCGTTCGACGTCGCAGATCAACAGATCGTCCTCGGTGAAGGTGCGTTCGACGTCGTCGAGCGTCACGAGGAGCTCCCCCGCCTCGGCCGTCCGTACCACGATGCCCGGCCCCTTCAACAGCGCTATGTCGAACGCGTGGAGCGGCTGACCGACCTCGAGCATCGCGTAGTTGGTGGCGTCGACGGCCGCCGAGATGGGCCGCATCCCCGCGGCCGTGAGGCGCGCCTGCGCGTGGAGCGGAGACGTCGTATGTCGCACGCCCCGGAGGACCCTGGCGAGGTACCGTGGACAGCGGGTCGCATCGCGGACGTCGATCGTCGCCACGTCGCTCGCGCGCTCGTCCGTCTCTTGCACATCGGCATCCGGGGCCAGGTACGGGACACCGGTTGCTGCCGCCACCTCGCGCGCCACGCCGATCACGGACAGGAAGTCCGGCCGGTTCGGGGTCACCTCGATGTCGAACACCGCTTCGTCGAGGCCGAGCGCCACCTTGAGGTCCGTCCCGGGGCGAAGGTCTGATGGCAGGATCAGGATCCCCTCATGCGTCGGGGCGATCCCGAGCTCCATCGGCGAGCACAACATGCCGTCGGATACGACACCGCGGATCTCCCGAGCGCCCAAAGGCTCGGGGAGCACCGGCACGCTGGCACCGGGACCGGCAAGCGGCACCAGGTCCCCGGGCCGCATGTTCCGGACACCGACAACCACCTCCCGCTCGGCGTCACCGGTCGACACAAGGGCGAGGCATAGCTTGTCGGAGTTCGGGTGATCGCGGACCTCCAGGACGCTCGCCACCACGACGCCGTCGAGTCCATCCCACGGTCGATCGATCCGCTCAACCTCCGCGCCCCGCGACGTGAGTAGCTCGGCGAGTTCCTCCACACCGAGATCGGTGGGACAGAACTCCCGGAGCCAGGAGTCGACGATCCTCACCGTCAGGCCACACCTTCGAACTGCGCGAGGAATCGCACATCGCCCTCACCGAACATACGGATATCGGGGACCGCGTACTGGAGCATCGCCACGCGCTCGATCCCCAGACCGAAGGCGAAGCCGGTGTAGCGCTCGGCGTCGTAGCCGCAGTTCTCCAGCACCTTCGGGTGCACCATGCCGGCCCCGAGGAGCTCGATCCACCCGTTGCCGCACGTGCGGCAGCCGACACCGTCGCAGATGAAGCACGAGACGGCCACCTGAGCGCCCGGTTCCACGAAGGGGAAGTAGTCGGGATTCAGGCGCACCCGGCGTTGGCCACCGAACATGGCGCGTGCGAACGTCTCGAGCGTGCCCTTCAGATCCGCGAACGAGATCCCCTCGTCGACCGCCAGGCACTCCACCTGATGGAACACCGGAAGATGGGTCGCGTCGGGGGTCTCCTGCCGGAAGACCCGTCCCGGCGACACGATGTACACGGGGGGAGCCTGCGTCTCCATGGTTCGGATCTGCGCCGCCGAGGTCTCCGTGCGGAGCACGAGCCCGGGGATGTCCACGTAGAGCGAGTCCTTCATCGTGCGGGCGGGATGATCGGGCGGGATGTTCAACGCTTCGAAGTTGTGCCACTCGTCCTCGATCTGGGGGCCCTCCACGACCCGATAGCCCATACGGGTGAAGATCTCGACGACACGCCGTTCCACGATCTCGAGCGGGTGGAGGGAGCCGGGCCGGGGACGACGACCCGGAAGGGTCACATCGACCCGATCCGCCTCGAGCAGGCGGTCCTCATCGGCGGCCTCGAGTTCGATCGCGCGCCCCTGGGCGGCCGCCAGCAGGCTCGCCCGCACGTCGTTCGCGATAGCCCCGAGGACCTTGCGATCCTCGTGCTCGAACGAGCCGAGCGCCCGTTGGACCTCCGAGAACGCCGACCGCCGCCCGAGCACCGACGATGTCGCGGCTCTCAATCCTTCGACGCTGGATGCCTCGGCGATCGCCGCCAGGCCGCGACGTCGTTCATCGTCGAGGGTCGCCCGTGCCTGCTGAGGGTCCATCAGGTCGCCGAGTCTAGCAACCGGCCCTCAGCCCTCCGAGAGGGGAAGCTCCAGGTGAAACGCCAGTCGACCACCTTCGACCTCGCCCCATGCGCGACCTCCTTGCGCCTCCGCGACACCACGCGCGACGAACAGGCCGATCTTGCTCCCCGACCCCGTGCCGGGTCGGCGTGCGGTGAAGAGTCGTTCAACTCCCTCCCCGTCGATCTCCGACCCGTCCCGCCATGCGGTCACCTCGAGGCGATCGTGTTCCCGCCGCCCTTCGAGGGTGATCGCGCCATCGCGCCCCCACCACACGAGCGCCTCGATGAAGGACAGGATCGCGGTCCGCAATCGCGCGGGGTCGACCATCACGATGTCGCCACGACCTCCCCACCTGATCTCCGGGTGCTCGGGGTCGCGCCGCTGCGACTCGATGATCGAGACGGCGACCTCCGAGAGATCGACCCGCTCCGGGAAGGTCTCAAGGGTGCCTGCCGCCACTCGCCCTGCGTCGATCAGCAGCCGCAGGATGGTATCCATGCGGTCGGCGTCGTAGACGATCCCTCGCAGCATCATCGACCGCTGCTCGTCGGTCATGGCATCCCACCGCTTCTCGAGGGCATAGCCGAATCCCTTCATCGCCGTCAGCGGCGACCGGAGGTCGTGGGCCGCGGCGGCGATGATGGCCTCGAGCGAGGTTCCACCGGCGCGCCCGCGCCGGGCCCATTCGAACAGACACACGGTGGCGGCGGCAGCGAGGTTCAAAGACTCCGTCTTACCGCGATGGGGAACGCGAACCCGTTCGTCACTTGCCCCCAACACCTCGGGAGCGAGCCCGCGCGCCTCGTTACCGAACACGAACGCGACCGGGCCGGCGAGATCGACGTCGTAGAGGTCGTGTTCACCCCGGGCGTCCATGGCGAGGATCCTGGATCCCCGTCCGCGAGCCCGCTCGAGGACCGACGCGGTCGATGTGCCGCGCGCCACCGGAAGGTGGAAGATCGACCCCGCCGACGACCGGACCGTCTTGGGGTTATAGACGTCGACCGAGCTGGCCGTGAACACCACGCCGCTCGCGCCGGCGGCGTCGGCCGATCGGAGCACGGTACCGGCGTTCCCGGGATCGCGGACCTCATGCAGGACGACGAGGCACCCCGCCGCCGGCAGCGAGGCGTCGGCCACGTCGATGAACGGCGCGACCCCGACGATGCCCTGTGGCGTGACGGTGGAGGTGAGCTTGGCCATGACCTCTTCGCTCACCTCGTGGACCTCGACGCCCAGCTGGCGGGCGCGGACCGCCAGTGGACCCAGATCGTCGGTCGTGAAGAGGGCTTCGAGCCGGCTCTGCTCGTCGAGTGCCTCCCCGACCGCCTGAGCTCCCTCTACCAGGAAGCGCCGATCCTCCTCACGGAACGCCCGCTTCTTGAGTCGGATCGCGGACACGACCTTCGGGTTCTTGATGGACGTGAGCATGGCGCCTCGTGGCTCAGGGTCGCCGGCAGTCTACGGTCCCCGCGGATCACCCTGCTCGATCCGAAGAGCGGCCCGAGACTCAGCTCGCGGCCGGAAGCGCCGCCTTCGCAGTCTCCACGAGTGAGGAGAACGCCGAGGGGTCGTGCACCGCCAGATCGGCGAGGATCTTGCGATCGATCTCGACGCCTGCAACCTTCAGGCCGTTCATGAACCGAGAATATGAAAGGCCGTGGGGGCGGACCGCGGCGTTGATGCGAGTGATCCATAAGCGCCGGAACTGCCCCTTACGATCCCGGCGGTCGCGGTACGCGTAGTTCCCGGAATGCATGACCTGTTCCTTGGCGACGCGGTAACGCGTGTTGCGACTCCCCGTGTACCCCTTCGCCTTCTGGAGCACCTCGCGGCGTTTCTTCTTCGCGTGAACCGATCGCTTCACCCTGGCCATGCGCTTACGCTCCCAACAATCGCTTGATCTTCTTGCGCTCGCCTTGCACCTCGGACATGCCCTCGACGCGACGGCGGCGGCTTGAGCTCTTCTTGGTCAGCATGTGGTTGCCCGTCGCTTTCCGGTGCAGCAACTTGCCGTTCCGCGTGATCCGGAATCGCTTGGCGGCCGAGCGGTTGGTCTTCATCTTCGGCATCTGACTCACCCTTCGTCGGACGCGGCATCGGTGGTCCGGTGCTCCGCGAGCTTCTTGCTCGGCCCGATCACCATCACCATGTTGCGTCCCTCCTGCTTCGGGGGCGACTCGAGAACGATGCCATCACCGAGTTCCTCCACCAACTGATCCAAGATCTTCCGGCCGAGGTCCGTGTGCGCCATCTCGCGCCCGCGGAACATGATCGTGATCTTCACCTTCGCTCCCGCCCGCAAGAACCGCTCGACGTGACCCCGCTTCGTGGCGTAGTCGTGCCGGTCGATCTTGGGGCGGAACTTGATCTCCTTGACCTCTACACGCGACTGCTTCTTGCGTGCCTCTTTCTGGCGGATATCCCGCTCGTACTTGTACTTGCCGTAGTCCATGATCCGGCACACCGGTGGATCGGCTTGCGGCGCTACCTCTACGAGGTCCAGGTCGAGTTCCCGAGCCTGGCGCAACGCCTCCTGGGTGGGAACCACCCCGATCTGCGAACCGTCGGCCCCCACCAGCCGGACCTGTGGAGACCTGATCCGGTCGTTGATCCTCGGATCGGTCGAGACCCCGCATCACCTCTTTCGAAGAACAAGCACCGGCGAACCGGTGCGCTGACATGCCACGACCTGCAACTGCTGACCAGGGAGTATAGGGCTCGACCGGCTGCGCTGTCGACGAACGATCACCAGTCGGGCTCCAGCGGGCGACCGTACGCGTCCTCAAGCCGTTGGGTGTCGTCCTCGGTCGTATAGCCGTACGCGATCTCGAGCACGCGACCCCGCGTATCGCCGACGCAGCGGATGCGATGAGTCTCCTCCGCTGTGACCATGAACTCCTCGCCCGACGCAGCTTCGACGACGCGGTTCCCGATCTCGATCGTGAGACCGGGATCCAGCACGATCCACATCTCATCGCGCATCCGGTGAAAGTGGACGCTCGTCTCCTGGCCCGGTTCCACGGTGATCACGCGGACCGAGGACGGCTGGTTCAAGGCGTACGTAGCAACCTTTCCCCACGGCTTGTCGACGATCACGTCACACCTCCGATCCCGACAGCGCCTCCATGAGCGAAGCCATCGAGAGCGCGGTCTCCGCGGCTTCCCACCCCTTGTTCCCGTGGCTGCCGCCCGCACGGTCCTCGGCCTGCTCCATGGAATCGACCGCCAGCACCTCGAAGATCACGGGGATCCCGGTGGCGCGCGCGACGTCGGCGACACCGCGGGCGGATTCGTTCGCCACGAGGTCGAAGTGCGCGGTCTCACCCCGGATCACCGCACCCAGACAGACGACGCTCCCGTAGCGGCCGGAGGTCGCCATGCGGTGCGCGACGAGGGGCATCTCGAAGGCTCCGGGGACCCAGGCGACGTCGACGTCCTCCTGCGCGACACCATGGGAGGCGAGGGACGCGAGCGCACCGTCCACGAGCTTCGTGGTGATCGCTCCGTTGAACCGAGCCGCGACGATGGCGACGCGCCGGCCGGAGCCTTCCGTGTCACCTTCGAACACGGTCATCGTTCCTCCACACCGCCAACGCTCACCGTCGGATCGGCCAGGCCGTCCAAGAGATGCCCCATCTTCTCGCGCTTCGCCCTCAGGTATCCGATGTTCTGCGGCGTAGGGTCTGTCTCGAGCGGCAGGCGCTCGGTGATGGAGAGACCGTAGCCCTCGAGGCCCGCTCGTTTTGCCGGGTTGTTCGTCAGCAGGCGCATCGTCCGCACTCCGAGGTCGACGAGGATCTGCGCGCCGATCCCATAATCACGAGGGTCGGCCGGGAATCCGAGCTCGAGGTTCGCCTCGACGGTGTCTCGGCCCTGATCCTGGAGCTCGTATGCGCGGAGCTTGTGCGTGAGGCCGATGGCGCGACCCTCGTGACCGCGGATGTAGAGCACGACGCCCCGGCCCTCCTTGCCCACGATCTCGAGTGCCCGGTCCAGTTGTGCCCCGCAGTCGCATCGGAGCGACCCGAACACGTCGCCGGTCAGGCACTCCGAGTGCACACGGGTGAGCACGTCCGCACCGTCGCCGATCTCGCCCGTGACCAGCGCGACGTGCGTCCGACCGTCGACGAGGCTCTCGTACGCATACGAGCGGAACTCTCCGTGCATCGTGGGGATCGTGGCTTCGGCGACCCGTGAGACCAGGACCTCGTGGTCCCGTCGGTACGCGATGAGATCGGCGATCGAGATGATCTTCAGACCGTGTTCGCGGGCGAACCGCTCGAGGTGCGGCAACCGCGCCATCGTTCCATCCTCGTTCACGGTCTCGCAGAGGACGCCGGCAGGGTACAGGCCGGCAAGTCGCGCGAGGTCCACCGACGCCTCCGTATGTCCAGCACGCTTAAGTACGCCGCCCTCCCGATACCGGAGCGGGAAGATGTGCCCCGGTCGCGAGAGATCCTCCGGCTGGGTCTGCGGGTCGATGATCGCCTTGATGGTCGACGCTCGATCCGCCGCCGAGATGCCGGTCGTGACACCCTGTCTCGCATCAACCGACACGGTGAACGCCGTCCGTTGATGATCGGTGTTCGCGGCGACCATCAACGGGATCTGGAGAGCGTCGAGCCGTTCGCCCACGACGGGCATGCAGATCACGCCGCTCGTGTGGCGAACGATGAACGCGATCGCCTCCGGCGTCACCTTCTCAGCCGCCATGATGAGGTCGCCCTCGTTCTCCCGATCGGCATCATCGACGACGATCACCATCCTCCCCCTGCGGATCTCGTCGAGGGCCTCGGGGATCGTCGCGAAGACCGACCCATCGTCACCAGATCCACGCTGCTCGCTCATCAGATCCTTCCTTCCATGGCTCGTTCCACGTACTTGGCGATCACGTCGACCTCCAGGTTCACGTGATCACCACGCTTCACCGTTCCGAGCGTCGTGACCGCCAACGTGTGTGGGATCAGTGCGATCGTGATCTCCGGCGGATCGAGCTCTGCGACGGTGAGACTCACGCCGTCGACGGTGATCGACCCTTTCTCCACCACGTACCTCCCGATCTCCTCGGGAAGGCGCACCGACATCAAGACCCCGCCCTCAGCGTCCGGCTCGATGCCCGCGACCTCTCCAACGCCGTCCACGTGCCCTTGGACGAGATGCCCTCCGAGCCGAGCCGCCAGGGAAACCGGACGCTCCAGGTTCACGGGATCTCCCCATCCGAGCTCGCCGAGGCTGCTCCGCGCCTGCGTCTCCGGGGAGATGTCGAAGCGCAGGGTCGTGCCGTCGCGGGCCACGACGGTCAGGCACACCCCGTTCACCGCCACCGACGCGCCGACGTCGCTGTCGGTCGCCACGTGCGGGGCTTCGACCGCCAGCCGTCCGGGCTCGGCGTCGACGATCGTGCCGCGTTCCTCAACGATCCCCGTGAACATCCGCCTCCAGTCTCAGGTCGTCCCCGACCCGATCGACACGCTCGAAACGAAGATCCAGCGCCGACGCGATCGGCGCGAACCCCTCACCCATCAACGCGCTCGGCGCGGAGGCCCCCCCGACGAGCTTCGGGGCGATGTAGAACACGACCCGGTCGATCAGCCCGTCGTGGACGAAGTTCCACGCGACCGTCGGGCCTCCTTCGACCAAGAGTCCCTGTACATCACGCTTCCCGAGATGGTCGAGGACATCGGCGAGCGCAACGGAGCCCGCCTCGTCGGCATCGAAGCACACCACCTCGGCTGCCGCGCTGCGCCAGGCGGCGACCACCGACGGCTCGGTAGCCGAGGTGGTCACGACGAGCGTCGGCGCCATGTCGTCGAACACCGCCGAGGTGACCGGGATCCTGCCCGCCGCGTCCACGACCACCCTGAGCGGTGCACGTCCCGTGTTCGCCTCACCGCGAACCGTGAGCGACGGATCGTCCGCGATCACCGTCCCGGCACCCACGAGGATCGCGTCGTTCGCCGCTCGGAGGCGGTGCGCATCTTCCCGGGAGGCCAGCCCGGAGATCCACTTCGAGGACCTGTCGCGCGCCGCCACCTTGCCGTCGAGCGAGGTCGCCAACTTCAACGTGACGTAGGGTCGGCCGGTCGTGACGTGTCGCTCGAAGCCTGCGTTCAACCGCCGTGCGTCAGCCTGGAGCAGGCCCACGTCGACGGCGATCCCCGCCGCGCGCAGGTGCGTGAAGCCGCTCCCATCCACGATAGGGTTCGGATCTTGGATCGCCGCGATGACCCGCTCGACCCCCGCATCGATCAGGGCGAGCGTACACGGCGGCGTACGGCCGGAGTGATCGCACGGCTCAAGTGTGCAGTAGACGGTCGCGCCACGGGCGCGGTCGCCGGCTTGCGCGAGCCCTATCGCTTCGGCGTGCGGCGTCCCGGGGCCTTCGTGCCACCCTTCGCCGACGATCTCGCCATCGCGAACGACGACGGCACCGACCAGGGGGTTCGGGGAGACCCGACCGCTACCCCGCTGCGCGAGCTCCAACGCCCGCCGCATGAAGCGCTCCCGTTCGTCCACGCACACACCTCTTCAGTCCGAGGCGGTGGGAACGCGAGGCGCGCGGGCCCGCACACGCGGAACCGCGACGCCCGTCTCCTCCCATCCCGACTATCACGGTCGGTCCCGGAATCTCACCGGGTCAACCCTCACGTGGCATGTGAGGGCTCGCGGACTTTCACCGCCGGTGGGGGATCTCACCCCGCCCCGGAAACGAGCTTGCTCACCGCAGTATACGGGCGTCGGCCCGCGGGGGAACGGGTGTTCGCCGTCAGAGCGTACGGCGGTCGATCGCGTACGAGGAGCCCTGGTCGCGCTTGGCGAACTGCTTCATCTCGGTCGCGACCGCGACCGCCTCCCCGTAGTGGGCGAAGCCACGCCTCGCAGTCGACGCGATGCCGACCGAGATGGCGACGAGCGGCACGTCCTGCATCTCGCCCTTGCGGTCCTCCATCCGGATGAAACCGCGCTCGAGGTCTTCGGCTTCGTAGAAATCCGTCCGGGTGTCGTCGAAGCGCGCGCAGACCCGTTGCGCGGCCTGCTCCGCGACGTCGGGATCCACGACGGCCACGAAGTCGTCTCCCCCGACGTGGCCGACGAACCCTTCGCTCGGATCGAACTCCACGACCGCATCCTGGATGATCCTCGCGGTCGCTTGGATCAAGCGGTCGCCCCGCACGAAGCCCTTCTGGTCGTTGTAGGTCTTGAAGTTGTCGAGGTCGCAGTACAGGACCGCGAACGGACGACCCTCCCGCACCTGCCGCTCGATCTCCTCCTGGATACGGATGTTCCCCGGAAGCCCGGTGAGGGGCGACAGGTTCCGCATCTCCTTGGCCCGCCGAAGCGTGCCCTTCACGCGGGCGAGCAACTCGATCGGATCGAACGGCTTGATGATGTAGTCGTCGGCGCCGGACTGCAGGCCGGTGACCTTGTCTGCAGAGAGCGCCTTGGCCGTCAGCATGATGATGCTCGTGTTCGCCGTTTGGGGGTTCTTCCGCAGACGCTGTGCCACTTCGAATCCGTCGATCCGCGGCATCATGACGTCGAGCAGCACGAGATCCGGCCGCAGCTCGGAAGCCTTCTCGAGTGCCTCCTCGCCATCGCCAGCGACGGCCACGTCGTAGCCGGCAGACCGGAGGTTGACCTCGACGAACCGTGCGATGTCAGGATCGTCGTCGACGACCAGGATCGTCTCAGGCACCTACGCCGCCTTCCCCTTCGCGATCGCGGCGAGCGCCTCGGCCGCACGGGCGGGGTCCGCGTCGCCGAAGATCGCGGATGCCGCCACCAGAACGGAGGCACCAGCATCGACCGCGCGCTGCGCGTTGTGCAGCTTGACACCCCCATCGACCTCAACCTCGGTGAAGAGCCCGCGACGGTCGACCTCGGCGCGCGCAGCCTCCAGCCGCGGGTAGACCTCCGGACTCAGCTCCTGCCCGGCCCACCCTGGGACGATGCTCATGAGCATGAGATCGTCGATGTCGTCGAGGTACCCGAACGAGGCCTCGACCGGCGTTTCGAGCTTCAGCGCGACGCCAACCTTCAGGCCCGCTCCGCGCGCCTTCGCGATGACCGGCGCGGGATCCGCAACAGCCTCGTGGTGGAACGAGACGATGTCCAAACCGGCCTCCGCCAGCTCATCGAACAGGCTCTCGGGGGCCTCGACCATGAGGTGACCGTGAAGCGTGCGCATCGTCACAGGACGCAGCGACGCCACGACCACGGGACCGATCGTGAGCGGTGGGACGAAGTGACCATCCATGACGTCGATGTGGATGGCTTCGGCATACGGCTCAACCAGCTTGACCTGATCGGCGAGGTGCGCGAAGTCGGCTGACAGGATCGATGCGGAGAGCGTGCCCATCGCCGCGTATCGTACCCGGAGGTCAGCCGCGTTTCGTGAACGCCGCCACGAACATGCCGTCGGAGCCGTCGCGATGAGGCCACAGCCGGACCCGTGCCGCGCGCCCGCGGGGACCCTCGACATCGGCCGGCTCCAACGCCGGACGATGTCGGCGGAGCGCGTCGCAGACGGCATCCGTTTCGGCACGAGGGAACGTGCAGACGGAGTACACGAGGCGGCCCCCCGGACGAACGATGTCGGCCCCTGCGGCCGCGATCTCGACCTGTCGTCGGGCGAGGCCGGAGAGATCGCCCCCGCGCGACCGCCACAAGAGCTCCGGTCGTCGCCGGGCCGATCCGAGGCCCGAGCAGGGCGCGTCGACGAGGACGCGGTCGAAGCCGCCCCGCACCGCCGGCCGGGTCGCGTCCTGCGCGAGCACGACGATCCTGACGCCGAGCCGCTCGCCGGTCGCCCGGATCAACGACGTCCGCTCCGGGTGAAGATCGCCGGCCACGACGAGCCCGGTCGATCCCGCCAGGCAGGCGGCCTGCGCGGACTTGCCTCCCGGCGCCGCACACGCATCGAACACCCGAGAGCCCGGTTCGACGCCAAGAGCCTGGACGACGAAGGCCGATGCCTGATCTTGGACGGCGAACCAACCGTCGGCGAACCCGGGGAGCCGCGTCGGGTCGCCCCCGTCCAGGAGTAGGCATCCGGGCACGAGTCCGCCCGGACGAGGTTCCTTCCCCGCCGACCGAAGCACCTCTGCGAGGTCGGCGGCGTTGCTCCGACATGGATTCGTTCGGAGGCACAGGAGCGCACGCTCCCCGAACGCCTCGGCGGCCACCTCGGCTTCCTCGTCCCCAAGCAGCCTTCGCAATTCCCGGATCGCCCACGGGGCCATGCCCGTTCGCGCCGCAACGTCCTCCTCGTCGTCCCCGTCTGGAGCGGGCGGGGGATCCTCGGCCAGTCGCCGGAGCACCGCGTTCACGAAGCCGCGCTCACGGGGATCCGCAAGTCCAACCGACTCCGCCACTGCGGCATGAGGTGGGATCCGTGTGAACGCGAGTTGATAGGCACCCAGGCGGATCACGGCGCGGGCGCCGGGGCTCATACGCTCCACCGGCCGGGTCGACCTCATGCCGATCGCCCGGTCCAGACCGAGCAACCGGCGGAGTGTCCCGAACGTGAGCTCGGTGGCCAAGGCGCGATCCCGTTCGGACATGCCCGAGCGAGCGAGCAACGCGGGAAGGACGCGGTTGGAGTAGGCGCCGCCGTCGGTCACACGCCGGATCGCCTCGAGGGACACGGAACGCGCGGTGGCCGTCACACGAAGGTCTCGCCAGCGGTCGGGCGCGCCCCGCGCGCCCACTCGGTCGCCGTCATGTGCCGCCGTCCGGCCGGCGCGACCTCGAGCAGTCCGATCGCACCCGATCCGGCCCCGACCTCGACCGCGTCCTCCGCGACCGATACGATGGCGCCCGGTGGGCCGGTGACATCCTCGAACACGGTCGCTCGGAGGATCTTGAACCCCGCGCCGCGCCAGGTCGTCGACGCCCCGGGCTCCGGCGCGAACGCCCGGATCCGACGGACAAGATCAAGCGCCGGCTGGCCCCAGCGGAGTCGCCGCTCCCCCGGCCCGAGCTTGAGCGCCATCGTCGCTTCACCCTCCTGCGGTTGGGGTGCAGCCCGGCCCTCTGCCAGATCGGTCAGGGACGGCGGGAGCAGCTCGGCGCCGAGCTGGGAGAGGCGCTGCCCAAGCGCTCCCGCATCCTCGTCCGACCCGATCCGGACCTCGGCCTTCGCGAGCACCGGCCCCGTGTCCAGCCCCTCGTCGATCTGCATGATCGTGACTCCCGTGATCGCGTCTCCGGCCAGGATCGCGTGTTGCACGGGCGCCGCGCCGCGCCACCGTGGCAGGAGCGACAGATGGACGTTCACCGCGCCGAGGCGGGCTGCCGCGAGCGCCGGCGGCCGGAGCAGCTCACCGTAGGCGACCACGACGAGTACATCGGGCGCCACCGCCTCGAGTCGCGTCATGACAGCGGCGTCCGACGTCGACCCCACCTCCGAGAGAGGCACGTCGATGCGGCGTGCCGCGTCGGCAACGGCCGTCGGTCGAAGTCGCGCGCCGCGCCCGGCAGGGCGCGGAGGGTTCGTCACGACGAGCGCGATCTCGATGGCCTCGGTCTCGGCAAGGCGATCGAGCGAGGCGACCGACCAGGGGTCGTTGCCCAAGAAGACGACCCGGATCCGTTCGGCGGCCCGACTACCCGACGTCATCGCGATGCCGGTTCCGCGGCTCGACGAGGCCGAGCTCGATGCGACGGAGCTCGGCGAGGACGCTCCGACGACCCTCGTCGTCGAGCCGGTCGATGAAGAGCGTCCCGCGCAGGTGATCCGTCTCGTGCTGGAAGATCCGCGCGAGCAATCCTTCTCCACGCATCGTGTACCACTCGCCTCGCAGATCTTGGCCGCGGCACGTGATCGCGGCGAACCGACGGGTCGGATGGAATGGACCGGGGATCGACAGGCACCCCTCCTCGAGCACGGCGTCGCCCTCGGCGTCGCTGAGCTGGGGATTCGCCATGAACATCGGCCCCGTCTCGCCATCGTCGAACGCGAAGATGCTCAACGACCGACCGATCTGTGGCCCCGCGAGGCCGACGCCCGGGGCGTCGTACATGGTCTCGAGCATGTCGTCGGCCAACCGACTGAGCGCAGCGTCGAACGCCTCTACCGGCTTCGTCGGGGTCTTTAACACCGGGTCGCCGAGGGTGCGGATGGGGATGATCACGGTCGGTCGCTCCAGATCCTCACTCGAGGTGCGGCTCGGCTTCGACGCGGCTGACGAGGTCGCGGGCCGCGAGGGCATGAACCAATCGACCCAGTTCCGGTGTGCGGCCGGGTTCGAGCGCGAGCAAGCATACCGTTTGCGCTCCATCCGATGTGGTCAGCAGCGTGATCGGCTGGACTGCCTCCAACTCGCGTTCGAGACCGGGCTGGCCTGCTACTCGGAACACCGCCGCACCGACCGGGAAGCCCGCATCGGCGCGCCGCCTCGCCTCGTCGGCCAGGAACCGATCTGGATTCCCGCGAACGAGCGCTTGCACCGCGGGGTCGCCAGGATGACTCGACTGCACGATCGCGCGACCTACGGGTCGCGCCCAACCCACGGTCTCCATCCACGTCGCGACGGCCCGCTCGCGCGCAAGGAGCCCAGGCCGTCGATCCATGAGGTCGGCGTCGAGGATGCCGACGAGGTCGAGGTCCCCGCGGCCCAGCTCGCGAACGGCCTCCGGTCCACCCACCAAGATCTCCCGCGGATCGGGAAGGCGTGCACGCGCTCCAGAGGCCACGCGGTGCACGGGAACGGCGGCGACCGTGCGCACCCACTCCTCCACCCGTTCGGCGCCGCCGCGACGGATGCCGAAGTCAGCCGCGCCGCACCCGGCACATCGTCCCGGAGCTTCACACACGACACATCGGACGGAGCCCTCCTGGGAACGCAGGGCACCTCCGCAGGACGCGCAGGCCGCCGGTCGGCCGCAGGAACGGCAGACCTGCGCCAGGCCATAGCCGTGAAGAGGTGACAAGATGAAGCCGCGTCGTGCCTCCTTGAGCGCGCGGATCAAGCGCGGCGCTCGACCCTCGGGCCCTGGAGGCACGATCTCGACCGGTGGCCAGCGCCTCGAGGACGGCGAGATGGCAGGCAGTCCGAGCGCTGCGGCCTCCGACGAGGGACAGAGCGCGCTCAGCACGCAGACGGCGTCTTCCCTCCGTGCGCGCTCGAGGCACACCTCTCTTGCGTGGTAGTACGGCGATCGGTCCTCGCGATGCGCCGGGTGACTCTCCCGGGACACGACGATGAGTCCCAGCAGCCCCAGCGGCGCGAACACGGCCGACCGGGTCCCTACGACGACGTCGTAGGTCCCATCGCGGATCTCGAGCCATCGGCGATACCGGGCACGCCGGTCCCCGCCCACCAAGCTTCCGACCCGGGCGCCGAAGGCCTCTCTCAGGCCCTCGGCCGTGGCGGGGGACGGGGTGGATTCGGGTACGACGACGATGGCGCGTCGCCCCGCGGCCAGCGAGCGGTCCACCAGCTCGACGGTCGCGGCCGCCTCGTCCTCGGGGGCCGGGCGCAACACGAAGGCGCCGGCGCCCCGTCCGATCGCGCCCACCAGCGCCGAGACGTCGCGATAGGTACGCAGCAGGTCGCTCGCTGGCGGACGACCCCGTGAGGGCGCAGCCGCTGCCGGCTGGCTCGACTCCTCGGAGGCGACTCGAGGCGGGTGTGATCGACCGATCACCGCCGCGAGCGGCGCGATGTACCGGTCGCTCACCCAGCGCAGCAGCCCGAGCATGGGCTCGTCGAAGAACCGCACGGGTGTGACGACCCGCCGCACATCGAGCAACCGAGTCGGCACGTCGTCGGTGGCCCCGAGGACCCACCCGCGGATCAGCTTCCCGTGGAACGGCACCTGGACCAAGGAGCCGACACCCGCCTCCAGCTCACGCGACAACCGGTACGTGAACGGACGATCGAGCGAGAGGACGGGACGGTCGACGCAGACGGCGACGGGGCCGGTGAGCGGACTATCCGACGGCGCGGCGGAGTTCGTCGGCGCGGTCGGTCGCCTCCCAGGGGAACTCCTTGCGCCCGAAGTGTCCATATGCGGCGGTGTCCCGGTAGATCGGGCGGGTGAGGTCAAGGTCCCGGATGATCGCCGCGGGACGGAAATCGAAGAGCTCGCGGACGGCAGCGACGATCCTCGCCGGATCCGCCTGCGAGGTGCCGAACGTCTCGACGTTCATAGAGACCGGGTGTGCCGTTCCGATCGCGTACGCGACCTGGAGCTGGCACCGGTCGGCGAGTCCTGCGGCGACGATGTGCTTGGCGACGTACCGCGCCATGTAGGCGGCGGAGCGGTCAACCTTGCTCGGATCCTTGCCGCTGAAGGCGCCGCCGCCATGCGGGGCCATGCCACCGTAGGAGTCCACGATGATCTTCCTCCCGGTGAGCCCGGTGTCGGCCTTCGGGCCGCCGATCTCGAACCGCCCGGTGGGGTTGACGAGGATGCGGACCGAGTCCGTGTCCAGATCCGAGAACTCACGAAGCACCGGCTCGATCACTTCCGCCTCGATGTCGGGCCTCAGAAGCGTATCGACGTCGACCTCCTCGCGATGTTGCGCGGAGATCAGGACCGTGTCGACGCGGACGGGCACGCCGTCCTCATACTCGATCGAGACCTGACTCTTGCCGTCCGGCCGGAGGTAGGGAACGACGCCGGCCTTCCGCACGTCCGCCAGCCGCTTCGCCAAACGGTGGGCCATCGCGATCGGCAGAGGCATCAGCTCGTCGGTCTCGCGACACGCGTAGCCGAACATCATGCCTTGGTCTCCGGCCCCGAGGAGGTCGAGTGCATCGCCCGAGTGACCCTCGCGATGCTCGAGTGAATCCTCGACCCCGCGGGCGATGTCTGGCGACTGATCCTGGATCGCGGTCATGACGCCGCAGGTCTCCCCATCGAGGCCGAACTTCGCGTCCGTGTAGCCAACCTCCGTGACGGTTGAGCGCACGATGGAAGCGATGTCGATCCAGCTCTCGGTAGTGATCTCCCCGGCGACGATCACGAGGCCCGTCGTGACGAGCGTCTCGCATGCGACCCGGCTGTTTGGATCCTCGGCCAGCATCGCGTCGAGGATCGCGTCGGAGATCTGGTCGGCCAGCTTGTCGGGGTGGCCCTCGGTCACCGATTCAGACGAGAAGAGGAACGGCTCGCTCATGACCGCGCGAGTATAGCGATGCTTCCGGTCGAACCCCTCACGAGCCCGGCCGCAGGAGCGCCGCGACCCGGTCGCAGATCGCGGTCGCGAGCTCGGTCTTCGACCACCGCCGCATCGGGTCCTCCCGTCCGTCGGCGCCGAGCACCATGGCGTCGTTCGTGTCAGAGGCGAAGCCCGTACCCTCGGCGCCGACCTGGTTGACCACGATCAGATCGAGGTTCTTTGCGCGCAACTTGCTGCGGCCCGCGGCTCCGAGATCGTCCGTCTCGGCCGCGAAGCCGACGAGCAGTCTCTCACCCTTGCGTTCGCCGAGCTCGCGGAGGATGTCGGGCGTGGCCTCCAGGTGCAGCTCGGGAAGACCGGCCTCCTTCTTCAGCTTGCCGTCAGCTGCGACCTTCGGCCGGAAGTCGGCGACGGCCGCCGCCATGATCACCACGTCCGCCTGCTCGAACGACGCCAGCACCGCCTCACGCATCTCTTCGGCCGTCGACACTCGCACCACTTCGACGCCGGTAGGAGGTTCAACCGTCCCCGGACCGAGAACGAGATGGACCTCGGCCGCTCGCGCATGCGCCTCGCGGGCGATCGCGACGCCCATCTTCCCGCTGGACCGGTTCCCGATGAACCGAACCGGGTCGATCGGCTCGTGGGTGGGTCCCGCGGTGACCACCACGTGCCGCCCGGAGAGATCGGCCGGCCTGCCGATGAACTGACCGACGGCCTCGGCGATCTCGTCCGGCTCCGCCATACGACCCAGCCCTTCGTCGCCCGCGGCGAGCGCACCCTTCGTGGGACCTATGAGATGGGCCCCGCGCTCGACCAGGAGCGCGACGTTGGCGCGGGTCGCGGCGTGCTGCCACATCCCGGTGTGCATGGCCGGCGCCAACACGAGCGGGCTATCGCACTCCAAGAGGGTCGCCGTGAGCAGGTCGTCCGCGACGCCGTGCGCGAGCTTCGCGATGATGTTCGCCGTGGCGGGCGCAACGACGACGAGGTCTGCCTCCCGCGCCAGCCTGACGTGGAGCACATCGCCAGGACGCTCCCATAGTGAGGTGTGGACGGGGTTGGCAGTGAGCGCCGCGAACGTCGCTCCTCCCACGAACCGCTCGGCCGCCGCCGTCATCACGACATCAACATCCGCACCCGCGTGGACGAGCAGGCGCGCCAGCACGGCAGACTTGTACGCGGCGATGCCTCCCGAGACGCCGAGCAGCACCCGGTGTCCGGCGAGGCTACTCGACGGGGAGCTCCTCGGGTCGCTCGTAGTCGATCTTCCCCTCGGCGATCTCTTCGAGAGCGATCGACAGCGGCTTGTTCGTGAGGCCGCCGCTCTCGATCAACGGCGGGATGAACTCCGCCCGACCCTCACCGAGCTGGCTGTAGTACGCATTGATCTCTCTCGCACGTTTCGCGGCCAAGATCACCAACGTGTACTTGGAGTCGACCGCGGCGAGCAGGTCGTCGATCTTCGGTTCGATCATCCGGGCAAGCTCCTCAGGGGGTTCGGAAGCGGGATGCCTGGATGATAGCAGCGACCTCGTCCGTCGCACGTTCAAGCTCGTCGTTCACGACCACGTGATCGAACCAGGTGGCCTGGGACATCTCCCACGCCGCTCGCTCCAGCCGCTCCCCGATCCGATCCTCCGACTCCGTCCCACGGGCCCTCAGACGCCGTTCGAGGTCCTCGAGCGACGGGGGCGCCAGGAAGATGAGAAGCGCCTCAGGGGCCCGTTCGCGGACCTGCGCCGCGCCTTGCACGTCGATCTCGAGTACGACGTCATGGCCGGATCGCAGATGCTGGTCAACGGTCGCCGCCGGCGTCCCGTACAGGTTCCCGAAGACGTCCGCCCACTCGAGCATCTCGCCGCGGCCGACCAGCCCCCGGAACGTGCCCTCATCGAGGAAGAGGTAGTCGCGGCCGTCCAGCTCGGCCGGTCGAGGCCCCCGCGTGGTGGCGGAGACGGAGAGCGCGAGTCCCCCCGGGTCCTCCGCGAGGAGCCGCTTGACGACGCTCCCCTTCCCGACCCCGGAAGGGCCGGCGATGACGATCAGCCGGCCTCGGTGCGAGGCCAAGGGAGGGTTACTTCTTGAACCGCTCGAGGAGCTGCTCGCGCTGCTTCGCGCCGAGACCGCGGACCCGACGACTCGCCGAGATGTCGAGTTCCTCCATGAGCTTCTGCGCGCGTACCTTCCCGACGCCGGGAAGCGACTCCAAGACGTTCGACACCTTCATCTTGCCGACGATGTCATCGCCCGACCTCGACAGCACGTCCTTCAGCTGGAGCTTGCCGGACTTCAGCTCACCCTTGATCTCGGCACGCTTCTTCCGCGCCTCCGCGGCCTTCGCCAGGGCTTGCGTTCGCTGTTCGGGTGTCAGGGTAGGCAGGGCCATCACGCGCTCCTTTGCGCTCGGCAGATCGGGAACCCGGCGAGTATACGCACCCCCCCGCGAGCGGGACAACGCGCAACATATGACTCTGCCTGCGGTTTCGCTGATGCGCTCGCTATCGGTCGACCGTCACGCGAGATCCCGACCGATCGCACGCGCAACACCGACGGGGTCGTTCGCGTCGGTGATCGGTCGGCCGACGACCAAGTAGTCGGCACCCTTCTCGATCGCCTCGCGCGGAGCGAGCACCCGCACCTGGTCGTGGCCGTTCCCGCCGGCCGGTCGGATCCCCGGCACCACGAGGCAGAACGATTCGCCGCACACGGCGCGGACGTCCGCGACGTCATCTCCTGCCACCACGACGCCATCGAGGCCACACGACATCGCCTCGAACGCAAGGGAAGCGGAGCTCGCGAGCTCTTCACCGGAGTGGCTCGATAGGATGGTCACCGCCACGAGGAGCGGCGGTTCCACGCCGGCATCGAGCGCGCCTCTTTCCGCTCCACGCATGGCCGCGCGCATCATCGTTTCGCCGCCCAAGGCATGCACGTTCAACATGGCGACCCCGAGGCCCGCGATGGTGGCGGCCGCGCGTTCCACCGTGTTCGGGATGTCGTGGAGTTTGGCGTCGACGAAGACCGGCGCGTGTCGCCCCACCCGTCGCACGGCCTCCGGCCCGAACGCCCACGCGAGCTCCAGGCCCACCTTCAGCATGCCGACCTCGGGCGCCAGGGTTATCGCCAGGTTCTCGGCAACCTCGAGATCCGAGACGTCGAGAGCCACGATCAGCGGATGCTTGGGTCTGGGGATCATCCCGGTTCTCCATCGCCGAACGCGGCGGGCACGCGGAGCCGCCCACGCAGATCCAGCGGAGAAGCCACTCGCTTCTCCTTCAGATAGTGCGCGATCCCACGGGCCGCCTCAACCGCGGCGGCGGGGTCGATCAACGTGGCCGTTCCCATCTGAACCGCCCAGGCGCCCGCCAAGAGCATCTCGACCGCGTCCACCCCAGAGCGGATCCCGCCGACGGCCACCAGGGGCACGTCCGGGAGGCTCCGAGCGACGTCGAACACCGCGCGAAGGGTGAGCGGCTTCAGGGCGGGGCCCGACAGCCAACCGGTCACCGGACCGAGCGCGGGTCGCAGCGTCCGAGCCTCGACGCCCAGCGCGGCTGGCGAGTCCATGACCGTGAGTCCATGCGCTCCCGCACGCACCATGCCGTGCGCGAGGTCCACGAGGTCGGGCGCGGCCGCCGGGATCTTCGCGAACACGGGGACGGTGGACATCCTCGCCACGGCCCCCACGATCTCCACCGCGCGATCCGCGTTCGCGCCGAGCAACGGCCGCCCGAGCTCCTCATCGGGCTCGGATAGGCGCACTTCGATCGCCGAGATCTCCGGCCGGCCTTGGAGCAGGCCAGTGACACGGACGTACTCCTCGAGTGAGCCGCCCGCCACCGACACGAAGGTCGCCGTGCCGGTGCGGCCGAAGCGGGGGAGCTCTTCGGCGACGAACACCTCTACCCCGGGGTTCTGCATCCCGGTGGACCATGCGATCCCGGCGGGAGTCTCGACGATCCGCGGGGTCGGGTCCCCCCGTCGCGGATGGAGCGTGATGCTACGCGTCACGATCGCCCCCATGCGCCGTGTGTCCACGAGTCCAGAGAGCTCGCGCCCTGTTCCCGCGCACCCCGATGCGATCATCACGGGGGTCGAAAGCATCAAGCCGCCGAGGTCCACGGCGACCGATCGCTTCACCCCGGCCACGTTCGCACCACTGGCAGACCCTCGGGGGGCGTCGGGAGCATCGTGGGTGCATCCGAGAGCCACCGATCCCAGAGCACGCGCGCCGGATTGAACACCGGCCCGTCGACGCACGAACGCAGGTGGTCGTAGCCACTGCCGTCCTTGCGGGTGACGGGCACGACGCACGTGAAGCAGAGTCCGAAACCACAGCCCATGCGTTCCTCGATCGCGATCTGCGCGGGCAGTTGGCGTTCGCGGCAGAAGGCGGCGAGCCGTTCGAGGGTCGCGGTGCCTGCGGCCGCGTACACCACCTCTGTGCCGCATCGCTCCACCATGTCGGGCAGAACGTCGAGCACGGTCCCCCGATCGCCCAGGCTCCCGTCCCGGGTGAGGATCTCGATCGTCTGCGAGAGCCGCTTGCCGTCGATGGGTTTGAGGACGCGCTCCAGGGTCTCCGCGCCGATGATCATGTCGACTCGCTTATGTCGCGCGATCAGCTCTTGTGCGAGGAAGTACAGCGACGCTGCCCCGTGACCCTCTGCCACGAGCAGGCAGTTGGTGAGGCGCTTCGGATACGCGAACCCCTTCCCGAGGGGTCCGATCACGTCCAGGAACTCGTGCGCGCGGGCGGTTCCCAGCCACTCGGTCCCCGGGCCCATGGGGTCCACGACGAACTCCAGCGTGCCGGCCCATCCCCCGCGGCTCGATGCTTGGTGCACGGCGAAATGGCGGCGTAGCAGGAACTCTCGGCCTTCCGGCATCCTGATCCCCAGGAACTGTCCCGGCCGGGCGCGCTCGGCGATCTCGGGCGCCACCAACGTGATCGCGTGGTACGAGCCGAGACGCCGCGTCGACAGGATCTCGGCACGCACCCGCTTCATCCGGCCTCCCCCGCCACCGAGGCGGACGCCCGCTCGAACGAGAGTCGCTCCTGGGCAGCCGCGGAGCGCGCCGCGGCGTGATGCTCCTGGAGGGTGAATGGCTCGCTCGGCTCACCGCGCAACGCCTCGATCCCGCGGACGGCGGCGAACACCCCGGGGAGCGTCGTGATGCACGGCACCCCCGCCGCTGCCGCAGCGGTACGGATGTAGTAGCCGTCGCTGCGCGGGCCTCGTCCGAACGGCGTGTTGATGATCAGATCGACGCCGCCGCTCCTGATCGACTCCGCGATGTTGTGCGGGCCCTCCGAGACCTTGGCGACGCGCTCGACGGGGATGCCGGCACGCTCGAGCACGCCGGCCGTTCCACCGGTCGCCAACAGGTGGAACCCCATGTCCGCGAGGCGCTTCGCGGGGAACACGATGGCGCGCTTGTCACGGTTGGCGACCGAGACGAATGCCGACCCGGTCGTGGGGAGCCCCGCTCCGCTCGATACGAGCGCCTTCGCGAGCGCCATCCCGGGATCGCGGTCGATCCCCATCACCTCCCCCGTCGACTTCATCTCCGGACCGAGCACGGTGTCAACGCCGGGGAACCGTCCGAACGGCAGCACGGCCGCTTTCACGGCCGTATACGGGAGGTGGCGGTAGTGGAGACGATCGGCCGGGATGATCCCGGCCGCGGCAAGGTCACGGAGGGATCGCCCCGCGAGGACCAGCGTCGCGATCCGCGCCAGCGACACGCCGATCGTCTTCGACACGAACGGAACCGTCCTCGACGACCGCGGGTTCGCCTCCAGGACCCAGACCCGTTCGTCCTTGACCGCGAGTTGGAGGTTCAACAGGCCCTGTACCTCCAGCCGCCGCGCCAGGCTTCGCGTGATGTCCTCGATCTGGTCGAGCTCGTCATCCGACAGGGTGGCGGGGGGGATCTGGCAGGACGAATCGCCCGAATGCACGCCCGCCTCCTCGATGTGCTCCATCACCGCCCCGACGAACACGTCGGTCCCGTCGCACACCGCGTCCACGTCGACCTCGATCGCTCCCTCCAAGAAACGGTCGATCAGGACGGGATGGTCCGGCGAAGCCTCGGCGGCGGTTCGAACGAAGAGCTCCAACTCGTCGGCGTCATAGACGATCTCCATCGCCCTACCACCCAACACGTATGACGGCCTCACGACGACCGGGAACCCGATCTGCGCAGCGATCGCCCGCGCTTCGAGAAGCGTTCGCGCCTCTCCATGAGGAGGTGCCCCGATCCCGAGCTCGGCGAGGATCTGAGCGAACTTGCCCCGATCCTCGGCCAGATCGATCGCCTCCGGCCGCGTTCCGAGGACCGGGAACCCCTCTTCCTCGAGCGTCCGAGCGAGCTTCAGGGGGGTCTGACCGCCGAACTGGACGATCACGCCGACCGGGCGCTCCGCGTGGCAGACCGCTAAGACATCCTCGGCGGAGACGGATTCGAAGTAGAGCCGGCTCGACGTGTCGTAGTCGGTCGAGACCGTCTCGGGGTTGCTGTTCACCATGACCGACTCGAAGCCCGCCTCCTCGAGCGCGAACGCCGCATGGACACACGCGTAGTCGAACTCGATCCCCTGACCGATCCGGTTGGGTCCCGATCCGAGGATCACGACGCGCGGCCGTTCCGCAGGTCGGACCTCGGTCTCGTCCTCATAGGTGGAGTAGTGGTACGGCGTCCTCGCAGCGAACTCCCCGGCGCACGTGTCGACAGTCTTGAACACCGGCGCGACGCCGAGCGCCTCACGATGGCGCCGGACCGCCGCCTCGGTCGACCGTGTGAGGTGGGCGATCCGTGGATCGGAGAGGCCGAGCCGCTTCGCGTCGCGGAGCTCGCGCGCGGAGAGCGTCGCGAGCGGTCGATCACGCAGCGCCGATGCACCCTCGACCACCTGGGCGATCTGGTCAACGAACCACGGGTCGACCCCGGTGGCACCGCCGATCTCGTCCACGCTGTAACCGGCGAGGATCGCCCCCTCGATCGCGCGGAGCCTGCCGTCCGTCGCCTGCGCCACGACCTCGAGCAGGAGGCCCGTGTCAGCACCCATCTCGGCCTCGGGTCGTTCCAGACCGCGCCACGCCTTGCCGAGTGCCTCCTTGAACGTCCGGCCGATCGCCATCACCTCGCCGACCGACTTCATCGTGGACGTGAGGATCGGATCGGCCTCGGAGAACTTCTCGAACGCGAACCGCGGGATCTTCACGACGACGTAGTCGAGGGTGGGTTCGAATGCCGCCGGCGTTTCGCCCGTGATGTCGTTCGTGATCTCGTCGAGGCGAAACCCGACGGCGAGGAGCGAAGCGATCTTCGCGATCGGGAACCCGGTAGCCTTCGACGCCAGCGCCGACGATCGCGAGACGCGCGGGTTCATCTCGATCAGCACCATCCGACCGTCGCGAGGATCAACGGCGAACTGCACGTTCGAACCACCGGTCTCCACGCCGATCGCCCGGATGCATCGCAACGCGGCGTCGCGCATGTGCTGGTACTCGACATCCGTGAGGGTCTGCACAGGCGCGACCGTGATCGAGTCGCCGGTGTGCACCCCCATCGGATCGACGTTCTCGATCGAACACACGATCACCGCGTTGTCGTCACCGTCGCGCATAACCTCCAGCTCGAATTCCTTCCACCCGGCGATCGACTCTTCGATGAGGATCTCGTGCACGGGTGAGATGTCGAGACTGCGGTGGGCCAGATCGATCAACTCCTCACGCGAATGAGCGAACCCGCTCCCGCCGCCGCCGAGCGTGAACGAGGGCCGCACGATCACCGGATACCCGATGGTGTCACCGACGGCGACGGCGTCCTCGAGCGTCCGCGCTACCTCCGCTCGGGGAACCTCGAGCCCCGCCTCCTGCATCGTCCGCTTGAAGCCGCTCCGGTCCTCGGCTCGATGGATCGCCTCGAGACTGGCGCCGATCAGCCGGATGCCGAGTCGGTCGAGATCGCCCGACTCCGCGAGCGCCACCGCCACGTTCAGACCGGTCTGACCGCCGAGGGTCGGTAGGAGCGCGTCGGGACGCTCGCGTTCGAGGATCGCCAGGACCGACGCCGGATCGAGCGGTTCCACGTAGGTCCGATCCGCGAACCCGGGATCGGTCATGATCGTCGCCGGGTTCGAGTTCACCAACGCGACTTCGAACCCCTCCCTCCGCAAGACCTTGCACGCCTGCGTCCCCGAGTAGTCGAACTCACACGCCTGACCGATCACGATCGGCCCCGATCCGATCACCATGACCGAACCGATATCGGTACGGCGCGGCATCAGGCCACGTCGCCCATCAGCGCGCGGAAGTCCCCGAACAGATATCGGGAGTCGTGCGGCCCAGGGGCGGCCTCCGGGTGGTACTGGACGCAGAACGCCGGGACGTCGCGGCAACGGAACCCCTCGAGCGTGCCGTCGTTCAGGTTCCAGTGCGTGAAGCTGACCCGCCCGAAGTCGGTGTCGGCGCCGGGCACGTCGCCCTCGACGTTCGGCCACCCCTGCGGATCGACGGCGAACCCGTGGTTATGGCTCGTGATCTCGACGACCCCAGTGCGCAGATCTTTCACCGGTTGGTTCACGCCCCGGTGACCGAACCGCATCTTGTACGTGCGGCCCCCGAGCGCGAGACCGAGTAGTTGGTGGCCCAGGCAGATCCCGAAGATCGGCACCTTGCCGAGCAGCGCCCTGACCGTGGTGACGCCGTACGCCGTCGCCGCCGGGTCGCCCGGCCCGTTCGAGAGGAAGACGCCGTCGAATCCTCCGCCGGCGAGCTCCGCGGCGGACGTCTCCGCCGGGAACACCGTCGTCTCGCAGCCGATCGCTGCGAGGAGCCGAAGGATGTTCCGTTTGATGCCGAAGTCGATGGCGGCGACCCGAAACACGCGGCCGAGCTCCTCGCTCGCAGGACCGACGACGCCCGCCGCCTCGTACGGCTCCCGGACCGAAACCGTGCGGGCGAGGTCGGCCCCGGACATCCCGGGCATCGCCACGACCCGCGCGACCAGATCTTCGGGTTCGAGAACCACGGTCGAGATCGCCGCCCTCATGGCGCCGTGCGTGCGGAGTCCGAGGGTGAGTCGACGGGTGTCGATGCCCTCGATACCCACTACTCCCGACGCGGCCAGCTCGTCACCGAGCGTCCCCTCTGAGCGCCAGCTCGACGCCCGACGAGACGCCTCGCGGACCGCGAAGCCGGCAACGTGCACCCGCCGTGCCTCCGCGTCGGCACGGTTCACGCCGTAGTTCCCCTGTTGGGGCGCCGTCATCGTGACGATCTGCCCCGCGTATGAGGGATCGGTCAAGACCTCCTGGTAACCAGCCATCCCGGTGTTGAAGACCGCCTCACCGAACGTCTCTCCCTCCGCGCCGAACCCGGAGCCGGCGAACGCGGTGCCGTCCTCGAGCACGAGCAGTGCGGGCGGCCCCGTCACCGGAGCGCCTTCCCGTCGACCACCGTTGGGACGCCGTGGAGCAGCGTATGAACCACGCGACCGGTGAGTGTCCGGCCGAGGAATGCGGAGTTGCGGCTCTTAGAGGCGAACGGTGCCTCCACGACCCACGTCACCGCCGGGTCAAACACCGTGAGGTTCGCGGCACGACCGGGTTCGATCGAACCGCCGTGATCCGAAGCACCGACGATCCTGGCCGGCGCCGTCGAGAGCGCGTCGATGGCGCGGGCAAGTGGGAGCAGACCGGGTCCGACGATCTCCGTGAACACGGCCGCGAGGGCGGTTTCCAAACCGATCGTTCCTGGCGGTGCCTGGTCGAACTCCGCCTCCTTCTCCTCGACGGCGTGCGGCGCGTGATCCGTCGCGATCGCATCGATCGTGCCGTCCGCGAGACCGGCGCGGAGCGCGTCTCGATCCTCCACCGTGCGGATCGGAGGATTGACCTTCAGATTGGTGTCGTACTCGATGAGGTCCTCGTCGGTGAAGACCAGGTGATGCGGGGTCACCTCGGCGGTGACGCGCACACCGTCGGCCTTCGCTCGGCGCACGAGCTCGACCGACCGCGCCGACGACAGATGGCAAAGATGCAGACGCGACCCGGTCATCCGCGCGATCGCCAGGTCGCGGGCGACGACGATCTCCTCGGCCTCGGCGGGCTGACCGCGGAGGCCCAGAGAATACGAGTGATACCCCTCGTGCATCTGCCCGCCCTCGGCGAGCGAGGCATCCTCGCAGTGCTCGGCGAACACCACATCGTCGAACGCCTTCCCGTACACGAGCGCGTTTCTCAACAGACGAGCCGTGGGCACGCATCGACCGTCGTCGCTGAACATCCTGACCCCCGCCTCGACCATCTCGCCGATCTCCGCGAGGGACTCCCCCTCCAGACCCTTCGTGATCGCGCCTACGGGAAAGACGTCGCACAGCCCGGCGGACGCAGCGAGGTCGCGGACCTCATGGATGACCCCGGCGTGGTCGGCCACCGGATCGGTGTTCGCCATCGGGGTGACGGCCGTGTATCCCCCAAGTGCGGCCGCACGTGTTCCAGACTCGATCGTCTCCTTGTGCTCGAACCCCGGTTCGCGAAGGTGCGTGTGCATGTCGACGAGCCCGGGCGTGAGGATCAAGCCGTCGCAGTCGAACATCTCACCCTTCTCCGACGACGCATCCCCGACGCCACTGATCCGGCCGTCCTGCGTCCACACATCGGCGACCCCGTCAGATCCCGTCGCTGGGTCGATCACCCTCGCGCCGCGGAAGATCACGCGCTCAAACATCGGCGTCTACCTCCCCGGAGCCGCCGAGCATCAGGTAGAGCAGCGACATGCGCACCGCGATGCCATTCGTCACCTGGTCTTCGATCACGCTCTGGGGGAGATCCGCGACGTCTGAATCGATCTCCACCCCACGGTTCATGGGTCCAGGGTGCATGATCAAGGCGCCTTCGGGGAGCATCGCGACCCGGCGCGTCGTCAGCCCGAACAGCCGCGCGTACTCGCGCACGCTCGGGAAGTACTCCAACCGCTGGCGTTCCCGTTGCACACGGAGCATGTAGCAGACATCGAGCTTGGGCAGGACGCTCTCGATGTCGTACGAGACGTGCACCCCCCAGGCGGGAGCGTCGGGGGGGATCAGCGTGGGTGGACCGATCAACGTCACATCCGCGCCCATCTTGACCAGGCCGAACGAAAGGCTGCGGGCGACGCGCGAGTGGAGGACGTCGCCGACGATGGCCGCCCGGAGGCCCTCTAGGCGGCCGTGCCGCTCGCGCATCGTATAGAGGTCGAGGAGGCCCTGCGTCGGATGCTCGTGCGTCCCGTCCCCCGCGTTCAGCACGTGGCCGTGCACCCACTTCGTCAGCTGCTGGGGAGAGCCGCTCGACGAGTGGCGGATCACGATCGCGTCGGCGCCCATCGCCTGCAGCGTCAGAGCCGTGTCCTTGAGGCTCTCGCCCTTCGCGACGCTCGACCCGCTCGCTGAGAAGTTGATGACATCCGCAGACAGCCGCTTCGCGGCCAGCTCGAACGAGATCCGCGTGCGCGTCGAGTTCTCGTAGAAGAGGTTCACCACCGTTCGGCCTCGAAGCGCCGGGACCTTCTTGATCACCCGCGTGCCTACCTCGCGGAACGACTCGGCGGTGTCGAGGATCCGCACGATGTCCTCCGCCGTGACGTCGTGCATCGAGAGCAGGTGCTTGTTCATCGAGCGTCTTCCACGACAACCGCATCCTCTCCGTCCAGCTCCGCGACGAGGACACGCACGTCGTCCGCGCGATGGGTCGGCGCGTTCTTCCCGACGTAGTCGGCCCTGATCGGCAGTTCTCTGTGTCCTCGATCGACGAGCACGGCGAGCTGGATCCGCTCGGGGCGCCCGAAGTCCATCAACGCGTCCATCGCGGCTCGGATCGTACGACCGGTGAAGAGCACGTCGTCGACGAGCACGACCGTTCGCCCGGAGATCTCGAACGGGATCCGTGTCTCGTGTACCTCGGGCGCCTCCGCCTTCAGGCCGATGTCGTCTCGGTAGAACGTGATGTCCAGAACGCCGACGGGGACCTTCGTCCCTTCGATCTGCTGGATCTCGTTCGCGAGACGCCGCGCTAGATGGTCCCCGCGGTTCGCGATCCCGACGAGGGCGAGGTCGCCGGCACCCTTGTCGCGTTCCACGATCTCGTGCGCGATGCGGGAGACGGCGCGCCGGACGTCGGCCGTGTCCATGAGCTTCCCGCTCATGAGAACGCGCCCCCCCGGTCGCACGGAAGAGCGCTCTGGTTGGTGCCCATCGGTCGCTCCCTTCCCGGCCTCGCTGGACCGGACTTAAAGGGTCGATCGCATCTCGATCGGTCGGCCATGAGCATAGCGGGCCGTACGAGGGTCGTGGTGCGATGCGGGCCCGAAGTTGGGGCGTACACTGGCATATCTATCCCCGAACGGAAGGGTGGTCGTCCACATGGGACCTGAGTGGATCGTCGTTGGCCTCATCGCGGTGGTGGTGCTCTTCGGGGCCAAGAAGCTTCCCGAGATGGCGCGCTCCGTGGGTCGGGCACAGGGCGAGTTCAAGAAGGGCCTGAAGGAGGGTGCCGTGGACGACGGCAGCCAGCCCGCGGCCGAGACCCCCGAGTCCGAACCCGAGTCGAAGACCGAGTCTTAGCCTGCGCCGGTCGGGCCGTCGGCCAGCTCCAGATCCCGCGCGATCCGCCCGAGGATGCCGTTGACGTAGCTGCGAGACCGATCCGACGACAACTCCGACGCCGCTTCC
Organism: uncultured Actinomycetes bacterium; assembly: GCA_963695975.1. Taxonomy (GTDB): domain Bacteria; phylum Actinomycetota; class UBA4738; order UBA4738; family HRBIN12; genus JBBQVZ01. The sequence goes on from CAVOIB010000011.1 coordinate 37,205, forward strand.
ACCGCCTCGCTGATCGCGACCGACCGCGGCACGTCCGCGCTATGCATCAACTCGAACACCGCGAGGCGCAAGATCGTCCGGTCGAGCGCGGTCATCCGGGCGACCGTCCAGCTCTCGGAGTGCTCCTCCAGCAGCAGGTCGATCTCCGGAAGGTGCTCCGTAACTCCGATCACCAGCTCGTCCGCGAACGCGGGCACGGTCCTCCCCGCATCTACCCAATCGGTGAGAACCCGCTCCGCAGGCGCGCCGGTGATGTCGGCCTGGTACAAGATGTCGAGCGCGGTACGGCGAGCCTCGCGGCGCGTCGTCACGCCTTCACGCGTTCGATGTACTCGCCAGAGCGCGTGTCGACCTTGATCTTCTCGCCCTCCTCGACGAACAGCGGGACCTGCACGACCAATCCGGTCTCGAGCGTCGCCGGCTTGTATGCGCCCGTGCGCGTATCGCCCTTGGCTCCCGGGTCGGTCTGGGTGATCGTGAGGACCATGGAAGCGGGCAGGTCGACGGCGATGGGCACCCCCTCGTGCAGGGAGACCTGCGCCTGACCTCCCTCGATCAGGAAGCCGGCGGCGTCGCCCACTATCCGCGCCGGGACGTGGATCTGGTCGTAGGTGCCGAGGTCCATGAAGACGTAGTCCGAGCCGTCGCCATAGAGGTACTGCATGTCCTTGCGCTCGACGATCGCGAGACCCACCTTGACGCCGGCATTGAACGTCTTCTCGACGACCGCGCCGGTCTTCACGTTGCGGAGCTTCGTCCGGACGAACGCGCCGCCCTTCCCAGGCTTCACGTGCTGGAACTCGATCACTTGGAACAACAGGCCCTCGAGCTCGAGAGTCATGCCGTTCTTGAGCTCGTTCGTGGACACGCTCACAGCTCGATCAGCTCCCGGATCGATGAGCCGATGACGCCGCAGCCGCCTTCCTCCACCGTGACCATGTCTTCGATCCGGACGCCACCGAGCCCGGGAACGTAGATCCCTGGCTCGACCGTCACGACCGCCCCGACCGGCAGCACGTCCTCGCCGCCGCGCGCGAAGTTCGGCCCCTCGTGGATCTCGAGCCCAACACCGTGGCCGAGCCCGTGCGTGAACCGCTCGCCGTAGCCCGCATCCTCCACGACGCGGCGCGCCGCCTGGTCCACCTCCCCGCCGGTGACCCCGGCCCGGACAGCGTCGATGCCCGCCTGCTGGGCCTCGCGGACGATGTCGTGGATCTTGGCGAGCTCCGGGGCAGGCTGGCCGAACGCGATCGTCCGTGTGAAATCCGCGTGATAGCCGCCGTAGAGCGCGCCGAAGTCCATCGTGATGACGTCGCCCTCGTCGAGCACTCGATGGTTCGGGCGATGATGCGGTTCCGCGGCGTTCTCGCCGAACGCGACGATCGACTCGAATGACAGGCCGTCCGCTCCTGCACGACGCATCGCATGCTCGAGCTCCAAGGACACCTGTCGCTCCGACATCCCGACCGCGAGGATGTCCAAGATGTCCTCGAACGCCCGGTCGGTGCATGTCTGAGCCTCGCGCAGCATCTCGAGCTCTTCGTCATCCTTGGACCAGCGCAGCCGCTCGACGGACCTGCCGACCGGCACGAGCTCGACGCCGGACAGCCGGCGTTGGAGCTCGTCCCGGTCCGCCACGGTCATGTCGTGCGCCTCGAACCCCAACCGCGCGATGCCGAGACGGTCACACGCCGTCTCGACCGGCGCCCCGAGTCCACCGAGGTACGTGACCCGCTCGACGTCGGGCACCTCGTGGCGCGACTGCTCCGTGTACCGCCCGTCGGTGAAGAAGACGCTCTCGGCCCGCGCGAGCATGATCTGGGCGTTCGAGCCGGTGAACCCGGTCAGGTAGCGAACGTTCGGCAGCCTCGTGACCAAGATCGCGTCCGCGTCCTGCTCATCGATCGTTGGTGTGAGCGCATCGCGCCTCACGCGGTGATCCACGGCATCGCCTCCAGCGCCAGATGATAGCCACCGACCCCGAGGCCGATGATGGACGCGCGGCAGACGTCGGAGACGACGGACGTCCGCCGGAACTCCTCGCGCGCATGGATGTTGGTCATATGTACCTCCACGACGGGGAGCCCGCTCGCCTCCACGGCATCACGCAGCGCATACGAATAGTGCGTGAGCGCGCCGGGGTTGATCACGATCGCGTCCGCGCCCTCCCCGGCCGCGGCGAGCAGCCAACCGACCAGGTCTCCCTCATGGTCGGACTGCCGCCACTCGACCTCGTGCCCGAGCGTACGGCCGCGGTCGCCGACGGACGCCATGATCTCCTCCAAGGTCTCGGACCCGTATCGCTCGGGGTCCCGTCGTCCAAGCGCCCCCAGGTTCGGTCCGAACAGGTAGCGGATCTTCACGCGGCGGCCCCCATCTCCTCCAGTACCTCACGGACCTCGTCATCCGAGACGTCGTCCACGACGACCGGGCGTCCGACCCCCTCCAGTAGCACGAAGCGAACACCACCCCGGTACTTCTTGTCGAGCCGACACGCGGCGACGATCGCACCCGCGTCCGGGAGCGACCCGTCGGTCTCAAGGCCGAGCGACGCGAGCATCCGGGCCGTGCGCGCCGCCAGCCCGTCCTCCGAGAGCCCTCTCGCCTCGGCGAGCCGCCCGGCGAACACCATGCCCACCGCGACGGCCTCCCCATGCGACCGGCCCGCGAACGCGTCGAGGCGTTCCAGCGCGTGGCCGATCGTGTGCCCGTAGTTGAGGACGAGACGGCGTCCGGCGTCCAGCTCGTCCTCGGCCACGGTGCGCGCCTTCGCCGCGACGCAGCGCCTAACGAGTTCTTCGAGCGTTCCGGGGTCCCGTGCAAGGACCGGCGAAGGATCCCGTTCCAGGAGGGCCAGCAGTTCCGGGTCGAGCGTCAGGCCGTACTTCGCCACTTCGGCGAGTCCCGATCGGAAGTCCCGGTCGCTCAACGTTGTCAGCGTGTCGACATCCGCGACGACGACGCGCGGTTGCGAGAACGTGCCGACCAGGTTCTTCCCCTCGGGCAGGTTGATGGCTGTCTTCCCTCCGATCGAGGCGTCGACCTGGGCCGTGAGGGTGGTCGGCACCTGGATCAACGGCACTCCGCGCATATACGTCGACGCGACGAACCCGCCGACGTCTCCCACCGCACCTCCCCCGAGCGCCAGGATCGGGTCATCGCGATGCGCCTCCTGCGTCGCCAGTTGGTGGAGGAGGGTCTCGTAGACCCTGAGCGTCTTGGCGTCCTCCCCATCCGGCACCGAGAACAGCACCGCGGCCAAGCCGGCCGCGTCGAGCGCGGCTGCCAACGGCTCATACCATCGATCCGAGACGTTCCTGTCCGAGACCACGAAGACGGTGGATGCGGCCGGCATCGGAGGTAGGAGCTCGCCGATCCGTCCGATCAGGGACCTTCCGACACACACGTCGTACGACCGCCCCGGGATGGGGACGGTCACCCGGACCAACGGAGCTCCTCAACGATGGCGTCCGCGACCTCGCCCGGCGACCCTGTCGCGTCAACCACGTGCGCGGCGAACTCCCGGTAAAGCGGCTCGCGATCGGCGAGCAGCCGCTCGAGATCGCCGTCCTCACGGATCAACGGCCGGTCGGCGGCCGGCGTCACCCGATCGCGTAGCTGCTCGAGAGGAACATCCAGGTAGACGGCGACGCCCGTGTTCCGGAGCGTGATCCGATTCGCCGGCTCCAGGACCACCCCTCCCCCGCAAGCGACGACGGACGGATCCTGCACGCTCGCGTCGACGAGAGCCGCCGCCTCCCGGGCTCGGAAGGAGGGCTCTCCGTCCCGCGCGAAGATCTCGGTGACCGAGGCGCCGACGGCCCGTTCGATCTCATCGTCGAGGTCGACGAACGGCACGCCGAGGCGCCCCGCGAGTTCCCGCCCGACGACGGACTTCCCGGCGCCGGGCATGCCGACCAGGTACACGATCACGCGAGCGTCCCCCGGTAGTCCTCGACGTTCCGGCGTGTCTCGGATAGCGAGTCTCCGCCGAACTTCTCGAGCATCGCGTTCGCCAGCTCGAACGCGACCACCGCCTCGCCGACCACACCCCCCGCGGGCACGGCGCAGACATCGGTCCGTTGCTTGATCGCCTCCGCCGGCTCCCCGGTGGCGAGATCGACGGTCGCGAGTGGTCGTGGGACCGTCGAGAACGGCTTCATCGCGGCCCGGAGCCTGATCGGCTGCCCCGTGCTCATCCCCCCCTCGATCCCCCCGGCGCGCGCGGTGCGGCGCGTGATCTTCCCGCCTCGGAGGACGATCTCGTCGTGCGCCTTCGAGCCCGGCTTGGCGGCCGTGGCGAACCCGTCGCCGACCTCCACCCCCTTGACCGACTGGATGCTCATCAGGGCGAGGGCCAGACGAGCGTCGAGTTTCCGGTCGTAGTGCACGTGCGACCCGAGCCCCGGCGGCGCTCCGTACGCCACGACCTCGAACACACCTCCGACCGTGTCGCCCTCGCGGCGGATCCGGTCGATCTCGGACACCATCTTCGCGGAGGTCGATGCATCTCGGCAGCGAACCGGCGAAGCGTCGATGGCGTCCAGATCCTCGCGTGCCGGCGTGCCGGCGCGCGAGGGAAGCCTCACCGAGCCGATCTGCACGACGTGCGACAGGACCTCGACCCCGAGCTCCGAGATGAAGGCCTTGCAGCAAGCGCCCACGGCCACGCGGGCCGCCGTCTCTCGCGCGCTGGCTCGTTCGAGGACGTCGCGCACGTCGTCGAACCCGTACTTCTGCGCTCCGACGAGGTCCGCGTGTCCTGGCCGAGGTCTGGTCAGGCGAGCGTCGGGGTCCGGCTCGCCCTCGACCGCCATGAGATCGGCGTACTTCGTCTCGAACTCCACGTTCGGGATCGTGATCGCGATCGGCGATCCCAAGGTCCGCCCGTGGCGTACGCCCGACAGGACCTCGAACCGATCCGCCTCGAACCGCTGCCGGCCGCCGCGACCGTAGCCGTGGCGCCGGCGGGCGAGCTCGTGGGCGATCTCCTTGGGGACGATCGGAACGCCGGCCGGCAGACCCTCCAGGATCGCCACCAGGGCTTTCCCGTGGGATTCGCCCGCCGTGAGCATCCGCAGCATCGGGACATCATAGGGACCGGGTCATCGCGTTGAAGGGGCGGGGGCGGTCCGAAGACCGCCCCCGCGCCGGCGACCGCTCCCCCCGTGGGCGGACCGCCGGGATCTACCCGCCTCTCGGCGCCTACTTCGACGGCGTGAAGCAGAGCGTGAATGACTGGTCGCCGTACAGGAACGTCGCGCAGTTGCCGGCCACGTCTCGCAACTCGAACGCGCCCCCGGCGAACGTGTCCCCCTCGGCGGGGTGGTAGACCGTCCCGTCCACGGAAACGGTCGCGTGCTGCACTCCGTTCTGGGTGAACGTGTCGATCAACACCACCGTGTGACCGCCGATGACCGTGCTCGCGCCGTTCGACGGGCTGCTGGAGGGGCTCCCCGACGGGCTGCCCGAGCCGCTGGGACTTCCCGAGCCGGACGGGCTGACCGTGCCCGACGGGCTCCCGCTGCTCGAGCTGCTGGCCGAAGCCGTCACGAACTGGGGTGGCAAGGAGAACGGATCACGACCGGAGAAGATCGGGCTCGGGCTGGGACCGCCGCCCGAGGGCGTCGCGGAACTCGACGGTCCCGTGCTCGGTACGCTCGTCGGACCTGCCGAGACCGAAGGTCCGGCCGACAGCGGCGGCAACGCCGAAGGGCCGCCCTTCCCGAGCTGGCCGATGGCGAGCAGCGCAAGCACCAGGACACCGGCGATGATGCCTCCGATCTTGAGGGCCCGACGGTCACGGTCGTTGAGTGGCATGCGTCAGGCTCCTGAGCTCTCTGCGGCCGGCGACACGCTCGGCGGCGTGGTCGTCGTGGTTGCGCCAGTCGTAGTCCCCGTCGTGCCCGACGTCGGGCCTGGCGACGAGCCTGGCCCGGCGCTCGAGTCGCTGGTGTAGATATCCACTTCGGCCGTCAGGGTGAGGAGGCTGGGGTCGGTTTCACTCGGCGACGCGGTGATACTGATCGACGTGACCTTGGCCGCTCGAGGCAGCGTCTCGATGTTGAACAGGAACTCGGTGATCGAGAAGTAGCTCCCTGCGGCTGAGACGCCGTTCGATACTGTCGATAGCCCGGTCAACGGGTCGAACACCGGAGCGCTCGGCGTGAGCGTGACGACGTCGACCGAGGCCAGCACGGCGGCGTTCTGCATGAGCAGGATGAACCCCTGCTGGTCCACGGTCGGCGGGATCGCCTGATCCACCTTCCGGATCGTCTCTCGGTTCTTCGGGGCGTCGGTCTCCGCCTGCTTCAGCGCCGCGAGCTGCGAGTTCAGCGTCGACTGCTGAGTCTGCGCGTCTTGCAGCGCCTTGTTCGCATCCTTCACCTGCCCCATCTTGGGCAGGACCAGGAAGAACATGACCAGCAGGAACGCTACGGCGACCGCGATGCCTGCGATGATCGGACCACGGCGATCACCCACCGGACGCTGCCTGACTTCCGCGGGCGGTTAGCGCTTCGCTCGAGATGTCGGCGCCACTGTCGAAGTTGTACAGGCCCGAGTTCGCCTCAGTCTCGGTCGCGCTCGACAGCCAGGGGTTCACCCATCCACGGACCGATTCGAGGCGTGTCAGCCACGAGGCGAGGCTGTCGAACCCGTCCGCGCCACCCGATACGGCGAAGGCGCCAGCGAACGACGTCGCGCCGGGGGTTCCGGGGGTGGTCGAGGTCCCGACCGTCGTCCCCCCGGTCGCCGAAGGCGACTCGTCAGGGTGGCATCGAGCGATGCCAGGTAGGCGTCCGATGGGATCACCCGCGACATGTCCATCAACATCTGTGAGAACGAGACCTCTCCGGCGTAGGCCTCTGACAGGAGCTGCTGCTTGCTCGCGGCTTCTGCTTGCAGGGCCTGCGCCTCGGCGAGGCTGTCGATCTCCTGCTGCAGCTCGGCGTTCACGGCGTTCTGCGCGGCGATGTCGTCGTTCACCCCGGCGAGCTTCTGCGTCTGGAGGAACCAGAAAGCGATGAGGAGGGCCAGGAGGATCGCGCCGGCCCCCACGATCATGCTCGTGAGCCGTCGGGTCTTCTGCCGGGCGAGTAGCTCGGGGGGGAGGAGGTTGACCTGACTCACGCGAAATGCCTCCCGGGGATCCCGAGACCCACGGCCACCGCGAGCACCGGCTCCGCCTCGGCGAGGGCCTCCGCAGACAGCGACAGCTGCGACTTGGCGCGACGGAAGACCCGGCCGCGCTCGATCGTCGCCGGCACGCGATCCTGGAGCAGCTCGAGGAAGCCCTGCAGCTTGGATCCCCCGCCGATGACCAGCACACGGCCTATCCGCGCCCCCCGCGTCTGCGCGGTGTAGAACTCGAGCGAGGAGCGCACCTCGTCGACGAAGTTCTGCGCGCGTTGCATGGCGACCCGGCGGACCTCCTCCATGTCCGGGGCCCCGTCGATCGTCTCGCCACGCTTCAGGCGCTCCGCGACATCGTCCTCGACGCCGAAGCTCCGTGCGATCGCGAGCGTGATGTCGCGCCCGCCGGAAGGAAGGATGCGGACGAACCGAGTGACGCCGCGCTCGTGGACGAGGATGTTCGTCACCGTCGCCCCGATGTCGACGATGGCCTCCTCGCCGCCCTCCTCTTCCTCCATGCCCACTTCCGGCATGCCCACGGCACGAGCCATCGCGAAGGGCACGAGGTCGACGCCGACGGGCTCGAGCTTGGCCGCCAGTGCAACCTCGACCACCGTGTTGACCATCGCGCGCTGCGCGGCGACGAGGATCATGCGCAGCATCCGGCGCCCGTCCTGCTCGAACTCCGCGAGCGGATCGAAGTCCAGAACGGCTTCTTCGACCGGCATCGGGATGAACTCCTGCGCTTGGAACCCGAGCGAGGCCCGCAGCTCCTTCTCGGGCAGCCACGGCAGGGCGATCTCGCGGACGACCACGCGCTGGTTGCCGACACCCATGTAGACCTGCCGGCTCTTGAACCCGCCTCGGTCCCAGAGCTCGCGGAGCGCTTCGCTCACGATCTCGGGCTGGCGGATCTCGCCGGCTTCGACCGCCCCTTCAGGCAGGGGGACCTGGGCGGCGCGCACGACGACCGGGGCATCCCCACCTTGGAGCTCGGCCGCGCGCACCGCGGTGGCGCCGATGTCCAAGCCGATGCGAACCTTCGCCATCTACGGACCCTCCGTCCGGACCGATCGCTCTTCTAAGAAGCGCTCGAGGTCGGACTCACGCAGGCGGTAGTTCTTGCCCACACGGACCGCGGGCAGCTCCCCGCCCTTGATCAGCCGATAGACCGTCATGTTGGACACGCGCATCGCAGCGGCCACCTCCGCCACGGTCAGGAGGCCGCCCGTCACGAACGCCTGCGGTTCGTTCACCCTCTCACCGTCCTCGCGTGACACATGTGCAACATGTTGCACATCTGCCACGTAAAACCTCATGAGTCACACTCGTCTCAATGAGGATGTTTACGAAACACCAGGTAGCAGGTGTAGTCAAACACCTCGGCGGGGGAGTTTCAGAGGAGCAGGAACGCCCGAAAGCGGCTCCGGCGCAGTGGCTGAGGACTCGTCGATCAGGTGAGTGAGCGGAGGTACCAGGCCGCGATGCGCTCGCCCCACAGGGTGGCGACGATCGCCCCCGCCGCGAGAAACGGACCGAAGGGCAAGGCGCTCTTGCGTTCTCTTCCCGCGAGCAGCGCCGCGATCCCCCCGATGCCCCCTAGCAGGATCGCGGCACCGGCGGCGACGGCCACGTATCGGAGGCCGAGCGAGCCCATGACGAGCCCGATGAGGCCGGCGAGCTTCACGTCGCCCATCCCGAGACCTCGGGGCGCGATGAACGCGATCAGCAGGAACACGCCCCCGTACGCAACGGCGCCGACGATGGCGCGGATCGGGTCGAGCGGTTGACCGATCGCCCATCCCAGGACGAGCGCCGCGAAGAACGCGGGGAACGCCGGGTACGTGATTCGGTTCGGGATGATCTTCAGTTCGAGGTCGATCGCCGCCACCGCCAGCATGACCGCGGAGAAGAGGGCGAGGAGCGCGATCAAGTAGGCCGAGCCGTACACCACGGCCACACCCGCGAACAACGCCGCGGTTCCCGCCTCGAGCAACGGGTACCGTGCGGAGATCCTCGCACCGCACGTCCGGCATCTCCCGCCGAGGAGCAGGTACGAGATGACCGGCACGTTGTCACGGCTACGGATGTCAGAGCCGCAGTTCGGGCACCTCGACCGTGGCGAGACGATCGACTCCTTCTTGGGTACCCGATCCACGACCACGGTCAGGAAGCTGCCGACCGCGAGGCCGAACACGGCGGCGACGATCGCACGGAATGCTGTGTCCACGTGGAGGCCGATGCTAACGCGCGGTTACGGGCAGCCGGTGGAGGCGCTGTAACTCCAGGTGCACGCGGCCTTCTGCTCGATCCACGTCACGATCTGCCACGCGGCGGCGATCGGCGAGAGGAAGTGAGGCGGCGACTGGTACTTCAGCCGGTTGTCGTAGTTGTAGTTCTTGCCGTACCCGGACGTGCCGATCGTGCCGACGATCCCACGGTACTTCTGAGCGATGGCCCCGTTGATCGTGATCGCCCCGAGGTTGTCCTCCCCGTACTTGTAGTTCTGTACACGGAAGGAGTGCTGAACGGACAGGATCGCGGCCTGCACGGTGGGATTGTGGAAGGCGGTCCCGGGTCCCACCGGCAACGTGTCGAGATTGTAGAAGCCGTTCACCTGCGCGCCGTCTCGGTTGCCTGAAGGCGCCGTGCTCGTCACCGGATGATAGATCTCAACGTAGTTGTTCGCGACCAAGCCTAGAAGGTCGTTCCCGCCGGTGCCACCCTGGTAGGTCACGTTCCCGATGATGTCGATGTTGTTGTCGGCGGCGATCGTGAGCCTCCCCTTAAGGGTTCCGTAGAGGAACACATCGCCGTTCTTGCACCCGTATGTCGTGACGTCGTCGTAGCGTTGCGGGTAGCCGAGCGGGTGCTGAACGGTGGCGGCACCGCCGAGCTGGGTGGACGTACGGCAGGCGGCCGTGTAGTTGGGATCTGCCGACGACGAAGGGACGTTCTGCACGTAGATGACACCGTTCGCGGGCAGTGGCTTGTTCGTCCCGACGCAGTTGGCGTTGGTCGACAGCGAGCCGGGGCTCACCACCGTCATCGTGCCGGTGGAGTTGAGCGTGATGGCGGTCGGTCCCGTGTAGAGGCAGCCGGTTCCCCCGAGCGCCCCGTCAGCGTCGGACTTGATCGAGACGTTGCTCGGCGGCATCGTGAGCGGATCGGCGTACTTCGGGTCACCCGGCCGGCTGAAGGTGGGACTCGATGAGCAGCCCGCGACCCACTTGTTCCCGGAGGATGGGTTCCAGCTCGTGGTCACGTTCCCGTTGAACGTGGGGTTGCCGCAGATCCGGATCGCATCGTTGGAGTGCAACGGGCCGTTGATGGTGTCGGCGGTCTGGAACGAGATCTCGGTGCAGGCGTTCCCGTCCGTGTCGCCGGCGAAGTCGACGCGACCCGCGATGTCGCGGCCCTCGTAGTAGCGCTTCGCGCAGTACGTCTGGGCCTCCGCGGGCGTGTAGTCGTCGACGGCGGTGTCGTACGAGGCCGGATCCTTCGTCTCGTAGTCAGTGAAGTAGAGATAGTCGATGAACGCGTGGCGCCGCAGCGTCGCCTGGATCGTTCGGGTGACGGTCCTGCGATCGTCCGGTCGCGGTGAGAATGATCGCTCCCTGCGACACCAGACTCGAGGTATCGACGCTGTACCGGAAAGCACGGGATGTTCGAGTCTGCGTTCGCGGTGCAGCCAACGCTCGCCGAGCCGGAGTCCGGAACCGACACCCATTGCTTGAACGCCAGGTTCCCGTCGGGCGGGTGTCACCGTGGCCGAGTACAGGTAGTACTGATCATTCTCGTTCAGACGGAACAGGTAGTCGTCCAGCCCGGCCTCGGCCGCCGCCAGCGCAGCGTTCCAGTCCTGGTCGCGGCGGGACACCGGCTGGGAGCCGACCGCGTAGGCCATCGTCCCGGCCACGATGATGAGCATGACCATCGTGAGGAGGAGCACGGTGACGAGCACCACGCCCTCTTCGCCGTCCTCGCGCAAACGCATGATCATCGTCCGGATCACCTCAGGGACTCGGGAGTGGGTTGTAGTCGACGTTCGGTAGCCGAACGCGGTTGATGAGCGTCGTGTAGGGAACCTGGAAGTTGGTGCTCTGACGAACCGAGAGCGTGACGCCGACAGCGTTCACGAGCAGTCGATCGGAGGCGACGAGCGGCGTCGATGCCGTGGTGAACGCGACGGGGTTCCCGGTCGCGTCGTCGTAGTAGTAGGTGAACACCGGAGAGGACACAGGATTCGCCACGTACTTGCCGAGGAGTCGGGTTGTGGGTGCCACGCTGTAGACGCAGTTAGGCGGCACGCCTCCCGCGTCTGCGGCGAGGCTCTGCTCCCGCAACACCCAAGGACTGACGGTCTTATCCACGTACAGATGCACGATGTCCGGACAAGGCGTTGGATTGCCGGTCGTGAGCGTCAGGTTGGCGTAGAACCAGACCTCGGTGTCTTCGATGCCGGTTCCTGGTGCGATGCAACCGCTCGCGCACCACCCGGCGAGAGCGGCGGGGCCCGAGGCCGGGAGCGTGACGTCGAACGGCGAAGCGGTCGACGACAGCCGCGCGGCGGTGCGCAAGTCGCGGGTGATCGCGTCCATGATCACGCGGCCTTCATCGAGGTTCTGCAGGCGAAGGCTAGCCCCCGTGGAGGCGTTCTGGATGCCGACGAACCCACGGGTGACGAACCCAAGGATCAGCGTAAGTAGCGACACGGTCACGACGAGCTCGACGAGCGTGATCCCACGTTCGTCGTCGGTCCGTTGGAGCCGATCGGTCAGGAAGCTCACCATTTGATCGTCACCGTCGGGGTCGTTGCGACGAGCGGGCTCAGAAGCTGCGACTTCGTCGTGGCCGTTCCGGCGGCGCTGATGATCCACGTCCCGTACGGGAGCGCGGCCGTGAAGTTGCCGGCAGCGTCCGTGCTGCCGAGCGGGTACGCCACCGCGGTCGGACAGTTGGCGTCCGCGACGTTGGTCGCCGTCACGGCGACGTTCGGGCGGGCGGCTCCGAGGCTGGTCTGCGTCTGGATCAAGATGGTGTGGAGCGGAACCGTCGCGGACGACGTGCCGCCGGCGTTCACCGTGGTCGCGGCGGGGCGGCTCGCCCCGGGGTAGATCGCGCCCGAGCCCCCCGCGCCCTCAGGGTCGGCGGCGAGGCACGTGCCCGCGTACATCTCGTACCCGTCGACGTAGGGGAACAAGCCGAGCAACGTGCGGCTCCCACCGGTGCCGGCGAACGACTTCTGCCCGGAGGGCAGGTAGTGCGTGTTCACCAGCGTGACCGGGATGTTGGCCGGAACAGTGCCGCCGGAGCCACCCTGCAGCACCAGGTTCAGGGTGGCCGCCTGGTCGTATTGGAACTGGAGCGACACGGTCGACCCGGGCACGATCGTCGCGGCCTGCACCGGCGCGACGGTCCCCTGGTAATCGACGTAGTTGCTCTTGTTGAGGGTCACCGTGTAGCTGCCGGTCGGCTCGTAGGCGAAGAACGCGCAGCCGTCCAACGATGTCGTCTGCGAGTCGGCGACGCCCGGGCCAGCGAGCGCCACCGGAACGCCTTCCTGCGGAGCACCTGCCGCATCGCGCACCATAACGGCAACGTGTCCCCTGGTCGTGTCGTACGTGCCGACCGGGGGTGTCACGACCGTGTGCGACGTGGGGGCAGGGACGCCAGCCATGTTGTTCCAGGTCACGGTCACGGTCACGGACAGGTACGCGAGCGCAGAACCCGACGGCGCCTGGCAGGCTCCGGAGGTCGCGCTGGGGGTCACCCACTCGGTCTGACGCGTTACGTCGTACGGCACGCCATCGACGGGGATGGTCGTGGTGATCATCCCCAACGGCAGATCGACGAAGTCCGTGCTCCGGACCGTGTCCATCTCCTGCGAGGCGAGGTTGGCGGCGATGGAACGGTTGCGGTTCTGACGCGTGAGGTTGAGCGAGCTGCTCATGCCGACCGTGACGCCGCCGATCACGAGGGCGAAGATGAAGATGCCGATGACCAGCTCCACCATGGTGAAGCCGGCCTCATCCTGCGCGCGGGCTGCCCTTCTGCGCAGGTGCATGCGGTATAACGCGTTGAGCATGGGCGTTCGCCTGCCACCCCTTCTTGTCCGTCGCTTATGCGTCGGCAATCTGGGGGGCAGGCTTGAGGGTGGAACCACCGAGTTACCCGGCTTAGGGTAGCCCTCCCCAAGGGGCCCGGTCGCCTTCCGCGGAACCGCGAGTCGCGTGTGCCACGATGCCCGGGTGACGACGTCCGGACCCAGATGGAGCAGGATCGGGGTCCCGGTGGTCGTGCTCCTGGTAGCCGCGGTGATCAGGCTCTGGGGCCTCCCGTCACCGCACAGCTTGTACTGGGACGAGCAGTACTACGTCTTCGACGCCGAGGTCTACCTGGGGGGTGGGATCGGTCAGCCGGTGGGCCAACCTCCTGAGGTCAAGATCGCGGACGAGGGCACGTGGATCCATCCTCCGCTCGGGAAGTGGGTGATCGCTCTCCTCGGGGTCGGGCCGATAGGCCTACGGTCGATCGGATGGCGGCTCCCGTCGGCGGCCTTCGGCATCGGGGGGGTCGCTCTCCTCTATCTCCTCGCGTTCCGGCTCTGGCGCTCCGAGTGGTGGGCGGGGCTCGCGTCGTTGCTGCTGGCTCTGGACGGCCTCCATATCGTGCAGAGCCGGATCGCCATGCTCGACATCTTCTTGACGACGTTCATCACGGCCGGCCTCCTGTTCCTGGTGCTCGATCGCGAGCGGATGGACATCGACGCGGCGCCCGGCCGCTGGCGGAGGGTCGAGCGCATGTTCGGCTCGCCGTACCGTGTCTGGTCCGGCGTCTTCCTCGGAGCCGCCGTCGCCACGAAGTGGTCCGGGGTGTTCGCGCTCGTGTTCGCCGCGGGCCTTTGCTCGATATGGCTCTTCACGGGGGGCCGCCGTGCGAGTCGATCGTCACTCGCAGCTGCCGGGACGTTGGTCGCCTCGTTCGCGGTGATCCCGCTCGGCGTCTACCTGCTGAGCTACGTGTCGTTCTTCTACCAGCACGGGCCCGCGATCCACGACTTCCTCTCACTGCAGCTGCGGATGCTTGAGTACCAGCAGCGCCATCTCCACATCCAGCCGGAGAACTCCCAGCCCTGGACGTGGCCGCTGCTGCTCCACCCGATCCGGTACTTCCGCGCGACCACCACCGGCACCGTGTACGCGATCGTGGCTCTCGGCAACCCGGCGATCTGGTGGGGGTTCCTCGCGCTGCTGCCGGTCGGCCTCTTCACCGTCGCGCGTCGGCCGACCTGGCGCGACGCGCTGATCTTCGGAGGGTACGTGGCGATGTTCCTGCCTTGGCTCGTCGTCCCGAGGAGTCAGTTCCTCTTCTACATGCTCCCCGCCGTGCCGTTCATGTGCTTGGGGATCGCTGCGATCCTGCGCGGCCTCCCCAGCCCCGTGGCGCGCGTCGCCGGCATCACGTTCGCCTCGATCGTGAGCCTCGTGGCGATCGCGTACCTACCTGCGTGGACCGGGTGGTCGACATCCGCGAGCTGGCTCCGAACGCTGCGCGTCCTCCCCGGCTGGCCGCTCTGAGATGGAAACAGAAGAGGCGGCCCAAAGGGCCGCCTCTTCTACAGTTGAGACTGCGCTCGTGGTCGAGCGTTAGCTCCAACTCGCTCCGGCCTGTGCAGCGGGAGCAGCGCAGGCGCCGCTAGCGGCCGCCTGGCCGTACTTCGTCCCGGTGGCCGAGTCGTCGGAGATCATGAAGCAGATCCCAGACGCCGACTGACGAGACGCGAACCACGTGGTCGCCGCAGCAGCGACGCCCACATCCGTCGAGTTGGCGGCTGGCGCGCCCACCACATAGACGAGGGACGGCTCGACGCTCTTGAGGTTCTGCGAGCAGGTGGCCACGAACACGCCTGCGGCACCGCCGCTCGCACACAGGTACGAGCTGTTGTCCGTGTAGATCGTCTTCGCAGCAACCAAGCGCGTTGCGAAGGTCCGACTGTGCAGCACGGTTCTGCGCCCGCGTGCGGGCACCGAGGAACGTCGGCAGAGCGATGGCGATCAAGATGCCGATGATCAGGACGACCACCATCAGCTCGATGAGGGTGAAGCCTTCCTCATCCTTCTTGCGCTCCATGAAGCGCTTGAGCATCTGCCTTCGCCTCCTTTCCTTTGATCCGGCGCGCCACGTTGACGCGCTCTTCGAGGAGTTGTTTCGGTTGTCGCGTGAGCGACCTTGAGGTCTCCGGAAGGGCTTCGGCGAAGATGGCCCGTACGGACTACCTAGGAACGGGTAGAGATGCTCACCAGCCGGCGGCCGCCGGAGTGGTTGCGGTGACGTTGCCGGCCGTTCCTGCCCAGGTAGCGTTGCAGTTCGCGGCGGTCGTCTCGCCGTACTTCGTCCCGGTCGTGGCATCCAAGATCACGAAGCACGAAGTGGAGGGCGACATCCGGGCGGCCGAGAATTGCGCCGCCGTCGAAGCCACGCTGATCGACCCCCCGCCCGCACCACTCACACACACCGGGCTGCCGGTGGCCACCGAAGCCGTGCCACCGGCGACGTAGCACTGGTTCGGCACGATCGTGACGAGTCCCGTGCCCGTCTCATTCGCGGAAGCGAATGTCGCGTTGTCCGTGAACATGATCCGAGCCGCCAGGACGGTGTTTCGAAGGTCGGTCTGGGCGCCGCGGTCCTGGAACCGGGCTTTCACGCCGAGGAACGTCGGGAGGCCCATCACGATCAGGATCGCGAGGATCATGACCACGACCATGAGCTCGATGAGGGTGAACCCCTCCTCTTCGCGCATCCGACCTGCCAGTGCCTTCATCATCGGGGCTCACCTCCTACGTACGTATCGTCCCGGCGTGCTCGCGGAAACACCTTGAGGAAAGAATCGGCACGCAGCGTCCTTGGGTTGAGCCCCGGCAGGCAGAACTCCGCCCGCCGGGGCCCGACACCGGTCGATCACTGGATCAGCTTGATGATGTTGAACATCGGCATGTAGAGCGCGATGACGGCGGCGCCCACCGCACCACCGATGATCGCGATCAGCAGCGGCTCGATCAGCGACGTCAGCGCGTCCACCGAGGCCTCGACCTCGTTGTCGTAGAAGGTCGCGACCTTGTCCAGCATCGTGTCGACCTGTCCCGTCTCCTCACCGACCGCCAGCATCTGCACGACCATCGGCGGGAAGACCGGATGCTTCGCCAAGGGCTTGGCGATCGACTCGCCCTCGCGGACGGCGTCCTGTACGTCGCGGATCGCCTTCGCCATCACCTGGTTGTTCACGGTGTCCGACACGATGTCGAGCGCTTGGAGGATCGGCACGCCCGAACGCAGGAGCATCCCGGCGGTGCTTGCGAAGCGCGACAGGGCGGTCTTGTGGAAGAGCGAGCCGAAGATCGGCACCTTCAGCTTGATCGCGTCGATCGTCGCCCGGCCGTTCGCCGTCGCCTTGTACCGCTTGAACGCGAACGAGAACGCGACCGCCGCCAAGATGAACATGTACCAGTACTTCTTCACGGCGTCCGACATCATCAGCAGCACGCGCGTCGGGAGCGGGAGCGTCCCGCCGAGCTGGCTGTAGATGCTCTTGAACTGCGGAACGACGAACAGGAGCATCGCCGACATGATCAGGACGACGAGCGCGACCACGGCGACCGGATACGTCATGGCCGACTTGATCTTCTGGCGGAGATGGACCTCACGCTCCAGGACGGCGGCCAACCGGAGCAGCACGTCATCCAACATGCCTCCGGTCTCGCCCGACTTCACCATCGCGATGTAGAGGTCGTTGAAGACCTTCGGGTACTTCGCCATCGCTGCGGAGAGCGATGCGCCCTGCTCGACGTCGGCCCGCACGCCCATCAACGTCTTGGCGAGCTCCTTGTTCGTGGTCTGCTCAGACAGGATCGTCAAGGCCCGCAGGATCGGGAGCCCCGAGTTCACCATGGTCGCGAACTGCCGGGAGAAGACCGCGATCTCCTTGAGCTTCACCTTCTGCGGGCGGATGTTGATCTCGAGGTTGAGGCCCTTCTTCTCCTTGCCCACCTCGAGCGGCGTATAGCCCATCTCACGCAGGCGCTCGAGCACCAAGCGCTCGTTGTCCGCCACGAGCGTGCCGGTCACCAGGTTCCCCGACCGGTCGCGGACCTTGTACTGGTAGGTGTCAGGCATAGGAGTCACCACCCATCGACATCGATCCCATGGACAGCGCGCCGCCGCCCTCGGGGTACGCGTTGCCCAAGGCGCCACCCACGAGCCGCTGGAGCTCCTCGGGGTCGTGGCACCGCTCGAACGCCATCTGCTGGCTGATCCGACCGGCCTTCACGTGGCCCGCGATCGACATGTCCATCGTCTGCATCCCGAACCGGCCGCCGGCCTGCATCGCCGAGTAGATCTGGTGGACCTTGCCCTCGCGGACGAGGTTGCGGATCGCCGGCGTCGTGACCAGGACTTCGGAGGCGACGACCCGGCCCTTCCCGTCCGCCGTCTGGAGCAGCTGCTGGGTGACGACGCCCTGCAGCGTGGTGGCCAGCTGTACCCGGACCTGCTGCTGCTGGTGCGGCGGGAACACGTCGATGATGCGGTCGATCGTCTGCGGCGCGTCTTGGGTGTGCAGAGTGGCGAACACCAGGTGGCCGGTCTCGGCGGCGGTGATCGCCGTCGAGATCGTCTCGAGGTCTCGCATCTCGCCGACCAGGATCACGTCGGGGTCCTGACGCAGGACGTGCTTCAGGGCCTGGCCGAACCCGTGGGTATCGGCGCCGACCTCACGCTGGTTCACGATGCAGCGCTTGTGCTTGTGCAGGAACTCGATCGGGTCCTCGACCGTCATGATGTGGCCGGCCCGCTCCTCGTTCACGACGTCGACCATGCCCGCGAGCGTCGTCGACTTCCCGGATCCGGTCGGCCCGGTCACGACCACGAACCCGCGCGGGAACCGCGCCAGGTCGGCCACGACGGCCGGCAGCCCGAGCTCCTCGAGCTTCTTGATCTCGAACGGAATCAGCCGGAAGGCCGCGCCGAGCGCGTCTCGCTGCTGGTAGACGTTGACACGGAACCGAGCTTGACCCGGGAGCGAGTACGACATGTCCAGCTCGAGCTCCTGCTCGAACCGTTCACGCAGCTTCTGCGGCAGGATCGCATAGATCATCCCCTGGAGAGACCGAGGACTGAGCGGAGGGTACTTGTCCAGGCGTTCCAACTCGCCGTGCACGCGCACGGTCGGCGGGGTCCCCGCCGTGAGGTGGAGGTCCGACCCGCCGAGCTCGAGGAGCGCGGCGAGGAGTTCCGGCACCGGGATCTGGACGTCCTCCTGATCCGGTTGTATGACCGTGTTCATCTCACTTCACCACCCTTGCGATCTCCTCGATGGATGTCATGCCCATGCGGGCCTTCTCGAGACCGTCGTCGCGGAGCGTCATCATCCCCTGCTGTATCGCCATCGACCTGATGGCATCGGCAGATGCGCGGTCCACCGTGAGCCGTTCGATCTCTTCGGTCATCGGCATCACCTCGTACAACCCCGCGCGGCCGCGGAACCCGGTGTTTGAGCAGGCCGAACAGCCGACGGGGTGGAACAGTTGATCGATCTCGGGGATCAGCCACTCCGGGTAGCCGGCTTCGATCAGCTCGGCCGACTCCGGCTTGTACGCCTCCTTGCACCGTTCGCAGAGCACGCGTGCAAGACGCTGGGCGACCACGCAGTCGATCGCCGAGGCTACGAGGAACGTCTCGACCTCCATCTCGACCAGCCGCGACACGGCAGAGGCCGCGTCGTTCGTGTGGAGCGAGGACAGGACGAGGTGACCGGTGAGCGCGGCCTCGATCGCGATCGTGGCCGTCTCCTTGTCGCGGATCTCACCGATCAGCACGATGTCGGGGTCGGCACGCAGGATCGACCGCAGGGCCGACGCGAACGTGAGCCCCGCCTTGGGGTTCACCTGCATCTGGTTCACGCCGTTCAGCCGGTACTCGACCGGATCCTCGACGGTGATGATGTTCCGGTCTTCCTGGTTCAGGATGTTCAAGGTCGCGTACATGGTGGTCGACTTCCCCGAACCGGTCGGACCGGTGACCAAGATCGCGCCGTAGGGCTTCCGGAACGACTGCGAGAATCGCTTGTACGCGTCCTCGAGGAATCCCAGATCCTCGAGCTTCATCAACGCCTGGGTCTTGTCCAGGACGCGGATCACGATCTTCTCGCCGAACACGGTGGGGAGCGTCGCCACACGCAGGTCGAGCTGACGACCACCGACACGCAAGCTGATGCGGCCGTCCTGCGGGACCCGCTTCTCAGCGATGTTCAGGTCCGCCATCACCTTCAGGCGGCTGATCAAGCCTCCCTGGATGTTCTTCGGGGAATGCATGACGTCGTGCAGCACACCGTCCACGCGGAAGCGCACCCTCACGTCCCGCTCGGTCGGCTCGATGTGCACATCGGAGGCGCGGTCTCCGACCGCTTGGGTCATGATCGCCTGGACGAGCTTGACGATCGGGGCCTCCTCGAGCGCCGCCTCGCCGATCGCCTCCTCATCGGATTCCAGCTGCTCGGAGGCCTGGGAGGCGAGCGCCTCGACCTGGCCATCCATCCCGGCGAACTTCTGGATCGCCTGTTCGACATCGGCCGCCGTCGCCACGACCGGCTGCACGTCCCGGTTCGTGATCGTGCGGATATCGTCGAGCGCGTAGACGTTCGCGGGGTCGGACATCGCCACGAGCAGCTTGCCGTCTCGCTCCCCGATGGGGATCGCGCGATAGCGACGGGCGAGCGCGTCGGGCAGGAGCGTCGTGGCGGAAGGATCGATCTGGTACTCGGAGAGATCGACGAACTCGAGCCCGACCTGTTCGGCGAGCGCGCGGACGAGGTCCGCCTCCTTGATCATCCCCAGGTCGATCAGCACGCGCCCCAACGACTTCGGGGTCTTCCGATGTTCCTCGAGCGCTTGCTCCAATTGGGCGGGCGTGATGAGACCCTGCTCGATCAGGATCTGGCCGAGCTGCTTCGCTTTGCGCTTGACCGTCGTCATGCTGCTATCGGTCCGTTCGGTCTAGGTCGTCAGGAAGTAGCTTCGTCATCACCGCTCTCGACCTGAAGCAGCCCCGAGAACTCTTTGGCGAGCAGGACGGGATCGACCTCCGCGTCGGCGTCGAGCTCCATGGGCGAGGCCTCCTTCTTGACCGCGACCGCATCGTCGCCCGAACGTTCCGCCACCTTGGCGTCCGTGGGCACCTCTGCGTCTTCGGCCGGCTCCGAAGACCCGGCTCGCCCCCCGCTCCCGGAGCCCTTCTCGGCCTTCTTGCCTTCCTTCTTCCCGCCGCCCTTGCCGTTGTCCGAGGTGACCGCCGAAGCCGGTTCCTTCGCCTCGTTCCCGGGATCCGCCTCCGTTGTCGCATCCCCCGACGGGCCCACACCCTCGGCGACGTCGGCCAGCTCGGCCATATCGGCGAGATCGGGCTCGTCGCCCTCGGATCGCTTCATCAGGTTCGCGTCGGCCCGAGCCCACGGCCGGGACTCCGGAGCCGCGGCCGCGGGAGCCGGCTGCGGAGCCCCGTCCGGTCGGTCCGCCGGCGGGTGGAGCGAGGTGCGGGGCTTGCCGGAGGGGGCGCTCATCGCCTCGGGGACGCGGAGCGTCTCGCGGCGCGCACGCGCCTCTTCGGCCGACAACAGGATCTGCTCGAGCTGGTCGATCACGAGGCCGGGACGCACACCCGCGTCGGCGACGGCGAACGCGCCGTACGCCGGACGCCGGACGTAGACCCATACCTGATCGCCGAACTCCACGAAGCTCCGCTCCGGGTCGCCGAGCGACGCGAAGCGCATCCACGCCGGCTTCACTGCCGCCTCGTCGTCCGGGTAGGACCCGAGGATCAACCCGTCCCTGGACAGGATCAGACAGCCGCGCACGTCGGCGACGCTGCCCGCGATCCGGTACGCGAGCGCAGAGTAGTCATCCATGCCTACCGGAGGCATCGTCGAAGCGTCGGTCGCGCTTGAGCGCGCAGCGGTCGAAAGGCCGAGGGTCCTCGCGTTCTCCGCTCTACGTCAGGCTTGCTGGATGAGGGCGGCTGAGGCCGCCGCCGACATCACATCGATCGGGGGCTGCCGGCCCGTCCACAGCTCGAACGACAACGCCGCCTGGTGCAACAGGAGGCCGATGCCGCCGAACGTCGCGGCGCCGCCGGAACGAGCCGCGGTCATGAGCGGCGTGACCGTGGGGTGGTACAGCAGGTCGACGACGACCATCGCCCGATGGATCCGTGGGAGCGGGAGCATCTCGCCGTCGCGGCCAACCGGGGTCGCGTTCACGACGAGGTCCGCCTCCACCCTCGCCGCGTCGGCGAACGCCACCACCTCGACCTTGGCAGGCAGGCCCTCGACCGCCATCCGCACGTCGTCGACGCGGGCCGGCTCGCGCGCGGCCACCGTGATGGACGACGCGCCCGCGCGTGCGAGCGCCAGCGCACAGGCGCGGGCCGCACCCCCCGCGCCGAACACGAGCGCCGAGCGCGCCGCCGGATCGAAGCCCGCGTCGCGACGGAGGAATCGGTCGAACCCGGGCGCGTCGGTGTTGTGGCCGAGGAGGGTCGAGCCGTCGACCACGACCGTGTTCACCGCCTGGAGTCGCGCCGCGTCCTCGGACAGAGAGTCCATGCCTGCAGCGGCGGCTCCCTTGTGCGGCATGGTGATATTGACGCCGGCGAGCCCGAGCGCGCGGATCCCATCGAGCGCCGCGCCGATCCGAGACGGCTCCACCGGGAGCGGGACGTAGACCCAGTCGAGCTCCAGGGCCCTGAACGCGGCATTATGGATCGCCGGCGACAGGCTGTGCTCGACCGGCCAGCCGACGATACCCACGGTCCGCGTTGCTCCATCCAGATGCGGTGGAAGGACGGGATCATCCAAGGCAGACGGCCTTGTCGTGAAGGAACGTTCGGTAGGTCACGCTGAAGCGATGATGGCCGTCGGCGCCGCATAGTACGTAATAGACGTAGGGGACGTCGGCCGGTGACAGCGCGGCACGCAACGACGGTAGCCCGGGATTCGCGATCGGCGTGGGCGGCAGACCTGCATGCACCCTGGTGTTGTACGGACTCTCCGAGCGAAGGTCGGAGGCCGAGAGCTGGCCGTCAGGTGTCGGGTCGTCGTACAGGAGCGTCGCGTCGATCCCCAGCGTCATCCCGGCCGCCAGCCGGTTGTAGATGACCGCCGCGATCTTCGGCCGGTCGGACGAGACCCGGGCCTCTCGTTCGATCATCGACGCGATGATCACGATCTCGTACGGCGAGACGCCGAGCCGCTCGGCGTTCTTCCACGGCAGCGCCCTCGCCTCGGTGTCGAACTGATCGAGCATCCGTTTGACGACGTCGTCCGGGGTCGTGTCGGCCTTGACGAAGTCGTACGTCTTGGGGAACAGGAACCCCTCGGTGCCGTGGCCCGCGCGTAGGTATGGCGGAAGGGTCCAGCCTGGCCGCTGCGCCGACGCCAGGAACGTCTCCTGCGGGATGCCGAGTGCGTCATGAAGGCGCTCCGAGATCTGCGTCAATCGGTAGCCCTCGGGGATCGTGACCCGCACGGTCGGCACCGGAGCCGGTGGGGTCGAGAGCACGGCGATCGCGTCGTCGAACGTCATGTTCGTCGTGAGCCGATAGTCACCCGCAAGGATCTGATCGGCCTTACCGGAGCCGCGCAGGAGGATGCGCCCGACTAGACCTCCGCACCGGACCACACCGAGGTCGTGCAACCGTTCGACGACCTGCTCCCCCGACATCCCTCGTCTGACGGCGAAGGCGACGGGATCCCGAGGTCCGCTCGCACCTTGGCAACGACCGTAGTACGCGCCGGCGGCCACGACACCTCCGACGAGCACCAGGAACGCGACGAGCAGGACCAACAGAGCCCCTCGACGGGGACGCTCACGTGACGCGTCATTCCGGTCAGACCGTCGCGGGGCTGGTTCCACCGAGACCGAGGATACCGACCGCCCCTCCGGGTCGCGGCTCATGCGTTGGCATCCAGCCACGCCTGGAGGATCACGACGGCCGACGATCGATCGACGACCCGGCGCCGGTCTACACCCGAGATACCTGCCTCGCGGAGTCCTCGTTCCGCCTCGACGGTCGAGAGCCGCTCATCCTGCATCTCGACGAGCGTCCCGGTCGCAGCCGTGATCGCACCGGCGAAGGCCCGCGCCTGGATCGCGCGCGGGCCTTCCTCGCCGGACATCGACCGAGGGAGCCCGACGACCACCAGCGACACATCGCGCTCGTTCGCGAGAGCGGCTATCGCCTGGAGATCCGCGGGGGCTCCGGTGGGGACCGTGCCGAGTGGCGTCGCCAGGCGGCGGTCATCGTCGGAGATCGCGACACCGATCCGGGCGTCGCCCAGGTCGAGCCCGAGGACCCGGCCGGGACGACTAGTCTGACTCATACTAGTTCGGTCGATCCCCGAGCAGTTCCGCGAGCCTGTTCCCTATCGACTCGATCGCTCCCTCGACGGCGTCGGCGTTCGGACCTCCGGCGAACCCCAGGATCGGCTTGCCGCCGGCGCCGCCGCCGATGCGCTTCGCAGCATGCTCCAGGAGCATCGGGGCGGTGACCCCGCGCTCCACCAGCCGAGGGCTGCACGCGCCGACGATCAGACCCTTACCTCCCTGGCCGGAGCCCAGGACGACCGCGGCTCCCCCGTTCCCCTCCAGCTTGCCCGCGACCCTCTGGGCCAGCTCCCGGAGCTGATCGGCGTCGGCGTCATGAACGCTTGCGACCAACCGGGCACCCGACACGTCGCTCGCTCGACCGGCGACCTCTTCCGCGAGCGAGGCCACATCTCCTTGACGTACTTTCCCGAGTTCGCTCTCCAAGCGCTTCACGCGCTCCACCAACTGCCGCGCTCGTTCTTCCGCCGAACGGGGGTCGGTGCTCCCGAGCACCGTGGCGATCCCGTGGAGCAGCGCCCGTTCCGCGTTGATCTCACGGAGCGCGTCGGGCCCGACGAGCGCCTCCACACGGCGCATGCCGGCGCCGATCGACCCCTCGTGAAGGATCCGAATCAGCGAGATGTTCCCGGTTCGCCGCACGTGCGTTCCACCGCAGAGCTCTCGCGAGTACTCCCCGACCTCGACCACGCGGACCAGGTCGCCGTACTTCTCACCGAAGAGCGCGATCGCTCCCTGCGCCTTCGCCTCGTCGAACGTCGTCTCGTAGATCCGGACCGCATCGTCGAGCGCCAGGCGGCGGTTCGCCTCCGCCTCCGCCTCCTCGAGGACCTCCTGGGGCACGGCCGACGGATGCGGGAAGTCGAAGCGGAGCCGACCAGGTGCGACGAGCGAGCCGGCCTGGCGCGCGTGTTCGCCCAGCAGATGCTTGAGCGTCCAGTGGACGATGTGCGTGGACGTATGGGCGCGGGCGGTGGCCTCCCGGCGACCGGCGTCGACGAAGCCGTACGCATCCTGGTGCACGCGCACCTCGCCCGATTCGACGATCCCGGTGTGCAGGATCGCGTGCGGTCCGGCCCACTGGGCATCGACGACGCGGATCGACCCGGTCTCCGTCCGGATCGTCCCGTGGTCGCCGATCTGTCCGCCCCCCTCCGCGTAGAACGGCGTGACGTCCAAGAAGAGCTGGACCTCTTCGCCCTCCTCCGCGATGGGAAGCTCGCGGCTCTCCGAGTCCAGCATCGCCACGATCCGACCCTCGGCCTGAAGGCTCCGATACCCAACGAACTCGGAGGGCGGCACGGCCCCGGCGTCGATCCCGATCGGCACCTTCTTGGCCGAGGCGCGCGCGCGGCGGCGCTGTTCCTCCAGGAGCTCCGCGAACCGGTCGACGTCGACATCGAGTCCGGCGTCGGCGGCGAGCTCCTGGGTGAGCTGGAGCGGGAACCCGAAGGTGTCGGACAGCTTGAACGCGTCCTCGCCTGCGAGCCTGCCGGTATCACGGTTATCGGCGCTCGCCCGCTCGAACAGCTGCAGCCCTTGGCGGAGCGTCGCTGCGAACCGCTCCTCCTCTGACGTCGCAACCTGCAGGACGAACGCCTCGTTCTCTCGCAGCTCCGGATAGACATCGCCCATCAACTCAACCGTTCGACGCACGAGCGGCTCCATCACGCCGCCCTCCACGCCCAGCCTCCGCGCATGCGAGACGACGCGCCGGAGCATCCGGCGCAGGATGTATCCGCGGCCCTCGTTCGAGGGTTGGACACCGTCGGCGATCAGGAAGCTCGTGGCGCGTCCGTGCTCGGCGATGACCTTCAGGGAGATGTCGTCTCGGTCGTCGGAACCGTGACGCTTGCCGGAGAGCGATTCGGCGACCTCGAGCAGCGGAACGAAGACGTCGGTCTCGAAGACGTTGTCGACACCTTGGAGGAAGGTGGCCACCCGTTCCAGGCTGGCGCCGGTGTCGATGTTCTTCGCAGGGAGCTCCCCGACGATCTCCAGGTGGCTGTCGACCTGGTCCTGGATGAACACCAGGTTCCAGATCTCCATGAAGCGGTCCTCGTCGACGTCGGGACCTCCCTCGGGCCCGTACCGCGCGCCGTGGTCCACGAAGATCTCCGAGCACGGCCCGCCGGGGCCTGCCGCGTGCGTATGCCAGTAGTTGGCCAGCTGTCCCTCAACGTCGACACGTCCGCGGCGCACGATCCGCTCAGGCGCCAGGCCGGCCGCGTCGATCCAGAGCTCCGTCGCCTCGGCGTCGTCCTCGTACACCGTGACCCACAACAGGTCGTGGTCGATCCCGAAGCCCTCCGTGATCAGCCCGTGCGCCCACGGGATGGCATCGGCCTTGAAGTAGTCGCCGAACGAGAAGTTCCCGAGCATCTCGAACATCGTGAGGTGCCGCGCCGTGTGGCCGACGTTGTCGATGTCGTTCGCGCGGAAGCACTTCTGCGACGTGACCGCCCGAAGGAACGGCGGATCCGCCTGTCCCAGGAAGTACGGGATGAACTGGTTCATTCCCGCGTTC
Source organism: uncultured Actinomycetes bacterium (assembly GCA_963695975.1). Taxonomy (GTDB): domain Bacteria; phylum Actinomycetota; class UBA4738; order UBA4738; family HRBIN12; genus JBBQVZ01. The sequence goes on from CAVOIB010000011.1 coordinate 63,299, forward strand.
GTAAGGAGGAGGCCCGACTCGGGCGGAGGGATGAGCGACGCAGAGGCGACGCGTCGATGGTCCCGCTCCTCGAAGAAGGAAAGGAACGTCTCGCGGATCCGGTGGCTCTCCACGCCGGGGAGTCTACCGACGGCTACGCGCTCGACGGGTCGTTCGCAGGGGCCTCCCGCATGCCGGCCCGAAGCTCTCGCTCGCGCTTCTCCATCGCCCTCCGCCCCTCGGCGATGGACTCGGAGAAGAGCTTCCCGAGGTCCAGGACACCACCCTTCGCCTCCCGGGCGAGCGTGGCCGGCGCGACCCTGTTGGCCTGCTTGCGGGTCCACCGCGAGGCGATGACCGCGGTCGTCGCTCCCGCGCCGAGGCCGAGCGCCACCCAGAACCCCCGTCGGATCACGAGTGACCCCTCAGCTCGATGCGGTTCGCTTCTGCTTTCGGAACCGGCTCGCGCCCTTCCGAAGCCCAGCGCCGAACGAGATGATCTTCACCAGGGGGCTCGCGGCCGCCTGCTCGATCAGGCTGGAGAGGTTCTCCACCCGCATGAGGATGGCGTCGATCCGGTCGATCTCGCGGTTCGTCCGCTCGACGGAGCCCCGCACCTCTCGAAGCAGCGGGACGGTCTCCTCGCGGGTGGAGTCGATCATCATCTTGGTGCTCTCGAGCACGCGGAACGTGTTCAGGAGCACGACGCACAGGAACAGAACCAGCAGGCCCCAGAAGGCCGCCAAGATGATCAGCGCGATATCGCCGCCGCTCAGCGCGAGGAGCCCCATGTCGTTCCCTCCCTGTCCGATGTCGGGCGAGCCCGGTCGCCGCGTAGCATACCCAGGCGGCCGCCTCAGCCGCCTCCCGGCCCCTCTTCGCCCTCGCCGGACGGCTCGTAGTACCGGTTCCCCCCGAATCGGACCGGCCGGTATTGCTGCTCTACCTGATGTCCCGGGTAGTCATGGGGATATCGGTACCCCTCGCCGTGACCCAGCCGCTTGGCTCCGGGGTAGGACGGATCGCGAAGGTGGGCGGGCACGGGGTCGGCGCTCACCGCATCCTCCATCGCCTTCGTCAACGCGACGTACACGCTGTTGGACTTGGGCGCGCGCGCGAGGTAGATGGCCGCCTCCGCCAGGTTGAGACGCGCCTCCGGGAGCCCGACATGCTCGACGGCCTGCGCGGCGGCCGTCGCGATCAGGAGCGCGCGAGGGTCCGCGAGTCCGATGTCCTCCGAGGCATGCACGATCATGCGGCGGGCGATGAAGCGCGCGTCCTCCCCCGCCTCCAGCATCCGCGCCAGCCAGAAGAGCGCGGCATCCGGATCGGAGCCACGGATGCTCTTGATGAACGCGCTGATCACGTCGTAGTGCGCGTCGCCCTGACGGTCGTAGATGATCGCCTTGCGCTGGACGGCTTCGGCTGCCAGATCCCGCGTGATCTCGGACTCGCCCGCCGCCTCCGCGGCGAGGGCCGCCGCCTCGAGTCCCGTGAGCGCCCTGCGCGCGTCGCCCCCCGAGATCTCGGCGAGGTGGTCGAGTGCGGTATCCGTCGCACGTACGCCCGTCTTCCCCAACCCGCGCTCGGCGTCTCCGAGGGCACGTTCGAGCAACGCACGAACGTCCTCTGCCGGAAGCGGCTCCAGCCGGAGCAGGAGGCACCGTGAGAGGAGAGGCGTGTTCAGCGAGAAGTACGGGTTCTCGGTCGTCGCGCCGATGAGCGTGACCGTTCCCGATTCGACGGCCGGGAGCAAGACGTCTTGCTGCGCCTTCGACCAGCGATGGACCTCGTCGACGAACAGCACCGTGCGGAAGAGCCCGCCCTTCGCGCCCTCCATCACCTTCCGCGCGTCGGCCACGCCGGACGACGTCGCCGAGAGCTGGATCAGATCGGCGCTTACCGCGCGGGCGAGCAGATGGGCGAGCGTCGTCTTGCCGGTCCCCGCCGGGCCCCACAGGATCAGCGACGGCAGGTTCCCTCCGCCGACGAGCTTCGTGAGCGCCTTCCCAGGTCCCACGAGGTGCGACTGACCCGTGAACTCCTCGAACGTTCGCGGACGCATCCGCGCGGCGAGCGGCTCGTCGGCCATCGCTTCCTAGCCCCGCGCGACGTGGTCGGGACGGATGCGGTAGATCACGCGGACCGATCCGGGGACGTACTCCCATCGCTCGCCCTCGTGGTACTTCTGGTTCAGGAGGTCGATATGTGCCTCCGCCTCGTCCCCGGTCTCGATCGAGACGACCGTGCCGTTGATGGCGGACCAGGTGTACGGGTCGTCCTGGGCGTGGATCGAGACGGCCACGCGCGGGTCGCGCCGGATGTTGCGGTCCTTCTTCCGGCCGACCGCGCTGTTGACCAACACGTTGCCGTCCTCGTCCACGTCGATCCACAGGGGTGTGACCTGCGGACTGCCGTCCTCGTTCAGCGTCACGAGATGCGCGAAGTTCGGGCCTTTCAGCAACGCGAGGTCGTGCTCGGTGAGTTCGGCCACGGATCAGTCCTCCTCCTTCGGCGACTCGGGAGGCGCGGTCAACGCGATCCCGAGCTCGCGGAGCTGCGCGCCCGACGCCGGCGCCGGAGCACCCGTGAGTGGATCGGCGCCCGACTGCGCCTTGGGGAAGGCCGTGACGTCGCGGATCGCATCCTTTCCCGCCATGAGCATCACCAGCCGGTCGATCCCCATCGCGATGCCTCCGTGCGGCGGCACGCCGTAGCGGAACGCGGTCAACAGGTGCCCGAACTTCTCTTGGATCTCCTCCTCGGAGAGCCCCAACGCCTCGAAGACGCGGTGCTGCACGTCGGCCCGGTGGATCCTGATGCTTCCCCCGCCCACCTCGAAGCCGTTGAGGACCAGGTCGTAGCCTCGGGAGCGCGCCCTCATCGGATCCAGGTCGTCGGTCGCCGGCGCAGTGAACGGGTGGTGGGCCGACACCCACTTGTCCTCCTCGTCGCTCCATTCGAAGAGCGGGGGCTCGACCAGCCAGCAGAACGCCCAGGTGTTCTCCGGGACGAGCGCCAGGCGCTCGGCGAGCTCGCGACGCAGGCCGTCAAGTGCGACATGCACCCGGTCCACCTTGTCGGCCACGATCGCGACGAGGTCTCCCGGCCGCGCACCCGTCGCCTCACGCAGACCCACGATCTCACCGGCGGACAGGTGCTTCTCGACCGGCGAGCGCACGCCCTCCTCCTCGACGACGAGCCACACGAGGCCGGCGGCACCGCGTCCCTTGGCGTCTTGCACGAGTTGGTCGAGCTCCTTGCGGGAGAGAGCGCCACCGCCGGGCGCGGCGAGCCCCTTGATGGCGCCGCCCGATCCGAGCACCGACGCGAACGCGTTGAAGCCGGTCCGGGCGAACACCGGGGCGAGATCGGCGAGCTCCATCCCGTAACGCAGATCCGGCTTGTCCGATCCGAACCGCCCGGTCATCTCCTCCCACGTCATCCGCGGGAACGGGGTCGGCAGCTGCACCCCCTGCGTCTCGGAAACGATGCGCGCGTAGAGCGGCTCGATCACCCCGAACACATCGTCCTGGTCCACGAACGACATCTCCACGTCGAGCTGCGTGAACTCGAACGACCGATCGGCGCGCGGCGCCTCGTCGCGGAGGCAGCGGACGATCTGGTAGTAACGGTCCTGTCCGGCCACCATCAGAAGCTGCTTCAACTGCTGCGGCGACTGCGGCAGGGCGTAGAACGTGCCTGGCGAGAGTCGCGACGGAACGAGGAAGTCGCGGGCCCCCTCCGGCGTGCTGCGCGTGAGCAAGGGTGTCTCGACCTCCAGGAAACCGAGCGCCTCCATGTGCTCGCGGATGATGTGGTTGACCGTGTGCCGCAGGCGAAGGGTCCGCGTCATCTCCGGGCGCCGGAGATCCAGGTAGCGATACTTCAGGCGCAGGTCCTCGCCGGCCTCGATCCGGTCTTCGATCGGGAACGGAGGCGTGTCGGAGTCGGAAAGCAGCTCGAGCGTTGTGGCCGCGACCTCGATCTCACCGGTCTCCAGGTTGGGGTTCACCATCCCCGCGGGACGCAGGCGGACGGCCCCCGTCACGCGGACGACATCCTCGGCCCCCAAGTCCTGTGCGGCGGTATGGGCTTCGGGCGCATCCTGCGGATGGAACACCACCTGCACGACGCCTTCCCGATCCCGCAGGTCGATGAACGTGACGCCGCCGTGGTCGCGACGGTGCGCCACCCATCCGCAGAGGGCGACATCGGCGTCGGCATCGCCCGCGCGCAGTTCGCCGCAGGCATGCGTGCGCATCGCCGTCCGCATCTGTGTCATCTCACTCCGCCCAAACGTCCAAGCGGGAGAGCCACCCGGCGACGTCGCCGAGCGGCACGACCTTCTGGATGCCGTCCACCAGACGACGGAGGGTGACGGTGCCCTCCGCCAGTTCGCGTTCGCCGAGGATCGCGACGAACTCAGCTCCTGCCCGATCGGCCATCTTCAACTGGGCCTTCAGGGGGCGCTCCTCGTCGCTGCCCGTGGTCGACACCCCCGCGTCGCGGAGCGAAGAGATCAGCGTTGTGCGGGCCAGGCGCGCCTCGTCGCCGATCGCGACCACGAAACACGTCGGGCCGCGCGGGCCGGGCGGCTCGGCGCCCTCGGCCTCGATCGCGAGCAGGACCCGGTCGAGCCCGAGCGCGAAGCCGACGCCGCGCGTCGGCGGCCCGCCGAGCGCTTCCGCCAGCCCGTCGTAGCGTCCGCCCGCGTTCACGGTCGCGGATTGCTCGGACGGCAACGCCCCTGAGATCCATTCGAACGCCGAGCGCGTGTAGTAGTCCAGCCCGCGCACGAGCCGCGGATCGAGGACGTACGTGATGCCGGCGGCGTCGAGCCCCGCCTTGAGCTCCGCGAAGTGTGCGGCGCACGCCTCGCAGAGGTGATCGATGATCGTCGGCGCTGCCAGCACGAAGTCTTTCTGGCCGTCGACCTTGCAGTCGAACACGCGCAGCGGGTTCTTCGCCAGGCGCGTCTGGCAATCGGCATCGAGGCGATCGCGGTACGGCTCGAAGTGGTCCACCAGACGCTCCCGGTACGCCGGTCGACATGTCGCGTCGCCGATCGAGTTCAGGTGCAGACGGACGTCGAGGAGACCACGATCGCGCACGAATCGCTCGCCGAGGGCGATGACCTCGACGTCGGCGCCGGGCCCCTCGACCCCGATGATCTCGATCCCGAACTGGCGGAACTCCCGCAGGCGCCCCGTCTGCGGGCGCGCATGACGGAACTCGGAGCCGACGTAGTAGGCCTTGAAGGGGTTCGGGAGCTCCTGCGCGTGGGCCAGGTACGCGCGGACGACCGACGCCGTGCTCTCCGGACGCAGCGTGACCGATCGGCCGCCCTTGTCCTCGAACGTGTACATCTCCTTCGTCACCACGTCGGAGGTATCACCCGACGTCCGGGTGAACAGCTCGGTGTTCTCGAACGTCGGCGTCTCCACGTACCGGAACCCGAACAGCCGGGCGAGGCGGTGTGCTTCCTCGTACAGCCCGAGCATCGCCTCCGACCGCGGCGCGAGCAGGTCCTGTGTGCCGCGCGGCGGCGCGAGGTCCATCAGCGGAGCTCCGCGAGGAACGGGTTCATTGCTCGCTCGCGCCCCACCGTCGTCCCGGTGCCGTGGCCGGGCAGCACCGGCAGGTCGTCCGGCAGGGTCAGGAACCGGCGCAGGCTCGCCTCCATGTCGGCCGGAGACGAGTTGGGGAAGTCGGACCGGCCGATCGAACCGGCGAACACCAGATCGCCGGAGCACACGAACGCGTCGGTCAGGAAGCAGCAGTGACCGGGCGTGTGACCGGGCCGGTGTTGCACCTCCACCCGGAACCCCGCGAACGCGAGCACGTCGCCGTCGACGATCGTGCGGAGGTCCTTTACCTCGCTCAGCGGGTTATCGAACCCGGGGTTCCAGAGGACCGGATCGGTGAACGCGACCGCGTCGGCCTCGTGGACGAACACCGGCACACCGTCGCCGGCGAAGAGGCCCGCGGCCTCGGCATGATCCAGGTGCGCGTGGGTCAGCAGGACCGCCGCGACACGTTTGCCCGACGAGCGGAGCAACTCGTGAACCGCGTCCGGTTCGAAGCCCGGATCGACTACGACCGCGTCGTCGCTCCCGTCGGCGGCGAGCAGCCAGCAGTTCGTTCCGTAGGGGTTCCGATCGAAGAGGCCTCGCCACATGAGGGGGACCATGCTAGCGGACGCCCATGGGCTCCCTAGATAGACGCGGCGTCGAGGATCAACGTGAACGGGCCGTCGTTCAGGAGCTCAACCTCCATGTGGGCGCCGAACACCCCGCGGCCGACGACCACCCCGCGTGACTCCAGCGCGCGGGCGAACGCCTCCACCCGCTCGGCCGCGATGTCGGGTTGCGCAGCATCGGTCCACGACGGCCGCCGGCCCTTGCGGACGTCGGCGTAGAGCGTGAACTGCGACACGACCAGGACCTCGCCGCCGACGTCGCCGATCCCGAGGTTCGTCTTGCCGGCGTGGTCGGCGAACGAGCGAAGGTTGGCGACCTTCTCAGCCATCCGCTCAACGTGGCTCGCCTCGTCGGCGGCGCCGATCCCGACCAGGAGGAGGTACCCGGGACCGATCGTCGAGACCGTATCCCCGTCGACCGCGACCGATGCCCGTCGGACCCGTTGGAGCACGACGCGCATCGTCAGCTCGGGACGATGCGATACGCGTCGAACACGCTCTCCACGCGCTTGACCGATGCGAGCACGCTCGACAGGTGTGCGATGTCGCCAAGCTCGAACGTGAACCGGAGACGCGTGATGCGATCGCGCCCGGTCGCGGACGTGGCCGCCAGGATATTCACATGGTTGTCGGAGAGCACGGTCGCCACGTCCGACAGCAGTCGCGTGCGATCGAGCGCCTCCACCAGGACGGCCACGACGAACGATGTCGGCTTGCCCTCGGCCCAGGTGACCTCGATGAGCCGCTCCGGCTCCTGCCTCAGTGCTCGCGCGTTGGGACAGTCGGTGCGATGCACGGAGACCCCCTGGCCGCGCGTGACGAAGCCGAGGATCTCGTCGCCGGGGACCGGGGTGCAGCATCGGCCGAGGCGGACCCACACATCGGGCAGCCCCCGCACCATCACGCCTTGTCCCACGTCGGCGCTCGACGGGCTGCCGAGCCTGACCGGACGCGCGAGCGGGACCTCCGTGACGTCTTCTTCCGGCGTCCCACTGAGCACGCGTGCCAGCCGCGCGACGACCGACTGCGGCGACACATGCCCTTCCCCCACCGCCACGTAGAGCGATTCGAGGTCCGGGTACTTGAGCTCCTCGGTCGCGAGCTGCGTGAGCGCCTCCTCGGTCGCCAGTCGCTTGAACGGGACGTTCTGCTTGCGCATCAAACGTTGAAGCGCGTCGCGACCTTGGTCCATCGCGTCTTCCCGTCGTCCGCGAGCGAACCACTGCCGGATCTTCGTCCGGGCTCGCGGTGTCTTGACGAACTGCAGCCAGTCCTGTGACGGGCCCTCCCCCTGGGCCTTCGACGTCAGGATGTCGACGCTGTCGCCGGTCCGGAGTTCGTAGTCGAGCGGGACGAGCTTCCCGCCCACCTTCGCGCCGATCGTCCGGTGGCCGACCTCCGTGTGGATCGCGTACGCGAAGTCCACGGGCGTCGCGCCCGACGGGAGGTTCACGACATCGCCCCGCGGTGTGAAGACGAAGACCTGGCCGCCGTAGAGGTCGATCTTCAGCCCCTCCATGAACTCGCGGGGATCGGCCATGTCCTTCAGCCACTCCATCATCTGGCCGAGCCATGCGAGGTCCGCGGCCTCCCGCGCCTGCTTCCCGCCCTCCTTGTACCGCCAATGCGCCGCGATCCCGAACTGCGCCGTGCGGTGCATCTCGCGCGTGCGTACCTGGATCTCGAGGGGCTTGCCGACCGGACCGACGACCGTGGTGTGGAGCGATTGGTACATGTTGGACTTAGGCATCGCGATGTAGTCCTTGAAGCGCCCGGGGATCGGGCGCCACAGTGCGTGGATCGCGCCGAGCGCCCCGTAACAGTCGCGGAGGTTGTCCACCTGGATCCGCACGCCGACGAGGTCGTAGATCTCGTTGAACTCCTTGCCGCGGATCACCATCTTCTCGTAGATGGAGTACAGGTGCTTCGGGCGTCCCTCGACCTCTGCCTTGATGCCGAGCTCCTTCAGCTTGCCGCGGAGCGACGACGTAACCTCTTCGATCAGGGCTTGCCGCTCGCCGCGTCGGGCCTCGACCAGGCTCGCGATCTCGCGGTACGGACCCGGGTGGAGCGTCTTGAACGAGAGGTCCTCGAGCTCCCACTTCATCTCCTGCACGCCGAGGCGATTGGCGAGCGGCGCGTAGATCTCGAGCGTCTCGGTGGCGATCCGGCGTTGCTTGTCGGGCTCGTGCGCGGAGATCGTGCGCATGTTGTGCAGGCGGTCGGCGAGCTTGATCAGCAGCACGCGGATGTCGCCGGCCATCGCCACGACCATCTTGCGGACGTTCTCGGCCTGTTCCTGCTCGCGGCTCTTGAATTCGATGCGATCCAGTTTCGTGAGACCGTCGACGATCCGCGCGACCTCCTCGCCGAAGTCGTCCTCGATCGCCTGAAGCGTGATATCCGTGTCCTCGACGGTGTCGTGCAACAGCGCCGCGACCAGCGTCGTCGTGTCCAGGTGCAGATCCGCAAGCACGGTCGCCACGGCGACTGGGTGTTCGATGAACTCCTCGCCGGAGATCCGCTTCTGGCCCTCGTGCGACGCTTCGGCGACGCTGTAGGCGCGCTGGATCTCCTTGAGGTCGGCCTTCGGGTTGTACTCGCGGACCGTCTTCAGCAGCGGCTCGATGCGGGCGGGCGGCCCCGCATCGCCGGGGCGCAGGCGCGAGAGCAATCCGCCACGACGTTGTTCGGCCTTGATCTGTTCGCGGCTGTCCAGGGCGCTCGCCTCCTCGGGCAAGTCTAGCCGCGAGCGTGCGCCGAACGGCTCAGTAGTGGATCAGCGTGAAGAGATCGTGATTGGCGACCTTCTCACGGCCGCTCAAGAAGTCGAGCTCGATCAGGCAGGCGATCCCGCAGACCTTCCCGCCGATCCGCTCCACGAGGGACGCGGCCGCCTGCGCTGTGCCGCCGGTCGCGAGCACGTCGTCGACCACCAGGACGCGCTCGCCGGCGTGGACCGCATCCTGGTGAAGCTCGAGCGTGGCCGTCCCGTACTCGAGCGCGTACTCCTCGGACACGGTGTCCCACGGGAGCTTCCCCTGCTTGCGGACCGGAACGACGCCGGCGCCGAAGTGATAGGCGACGGGCGCCGCCAGGATGAAGCCACGAGCCTCGATGCCGACCACCTTGTCCACGTTGCCTCGCCCGAAGTGCACGACGATCAGGTCGATGATCGTGGAGAACGCGATCGGATCGGCCAGGACCGGTGTGATGTCCTTGAACACGATGCCCGGCTCGGGGAAGTCAGGGACGTCGCGGATCAGGCCCTTGATCGCCTCGATGTCCATGGTTTCACCTCCGCTTGCGCTTGGCGGGCGGCTTGCGCTTGCTCTTCGGACGGTGACGGGAGGAGCTCGTTGTTCGGGCCGTGGTCCGGGTCGCGGCCGCCGCGCTGGTGGCAGCAGCCGCTACCGTGGCCGTGCCGTCGCCTGATCCGGTCGTCGTAGTGGCGGCGACACCTGCGGGGACCTGCTGGTCCCTCGTCCCCCGCGCCTGACGGCGCGCCTCCATCTGCTGGTACCGCGCCTCGCGGCCCTTGAGGATCACCAGGACGGGCGCTGCGATGAAGATCGAGGAGTAGGCACCCGTCGTGACACCGACGAACATCGCGAACGCGAAGTCTTTGAGCGTCGCCCCGCCGAAGAAGAGCAGCGAAAGGATCGGCAGAAGCACGACGAGCGACGTGTTGACCGAACGCATCAGCACCTGGTTCAGCGAGTAGTTGACGGTCTCCGCGTAGCCGAGCTTGGTGACCATCGCCGAGGTCTCGGTGTTCTCCTTGATCTTGTCGTAGATCACGACGGTGTCGTAGAGCGAGAACCCGAGGATCGTGAGGATCGCGATGACCGTGGCGGGCGTCACCTGCCGCCCCGTGAGCGCGTACACGCCCGCCGTGATCACCACGTCGTGGACGAGCGCGATCATCGCGCCGAGCGCCATCTTCCACTCGAACCGCAGCGAGATGTACAGGCTGATGGCGAGCAGCACCAGGACCAGGCCGGTGAGCGCCTTCTTCGAGATCACCTTCCCCCACGTTGGACCGACGTCCTGCTGGTTGATGTCGGCCGTGCTGATCCCCGCCTGTTCCGCCAACGCCTTCAACAGGGCGTCGGACTGCTCGCGATCACCGGTGAGCGTCGTTGTGCGGATGAGAACGGTGTCGCCGTTCGCGATCTGAACCTCGGAATCGCCATGTCCGTTCTTCGCGAGGACGTCGCTCACCTCAGGGACGGTCACCGCGGTCGTGAACGTGTACTGGAGCTGTGCGCCGCCCTTGAAGTCGATCGAGTAGTTCAGTCCGCGGAACACGAGTCCGAAGATCGACAGCGCGATGACGATGCCCGATAGGAGGAACCACCGGCGCCGGTGCTCGACGATCCGGAAGTTGGGGATCGTGTGTCCCCGATAGGTCTCAACCGCGTGGTGCCAGTTCACTTCGAGCCTCCCGCGACCGGGGCCGGTGAGGGGGCCGGCGTCGGATCAACCTCGCCCGCCACGCCACTCTCCAAACCGAACCCGTGGAGCGACACGAGGCGGGGGCTTCGCGCGATCAGGAACACGGTCGGTCGCTTGAAGAAGTAGACGACGAACAGGTCGAGCATGGTGGCCACTCCGAGGGTCAGCGCGAACCCTCGGACCGAGCTCACCGCCGTGAGGTACAGGACGACGGCCGCGATGGCGGTCACCGTGTCGGCTGCGACGATCGTGCGGTAGGCGCGCTTGAACGCCGGCTGCACGGCCGAGCGCGCGGTCTTCCCGTGGCGAACCTCGTCCTTCAGCCGTTCGAAGAACACGATGTAGGAGTCCGCCGTGACGCCGAGCGAGATCACCAGCCCGGCGATCCCGGCAAGGGTCAACGAGTATCCGAACGTGATCCCCGCGATCGAGATCAGCGCGAGCGCGAGGATCGCCCAGATCGTCATCCCGACCCAGGCGACGACGCCCAGCAGCCGGTAGTAGAAGAGGAGGTAGAGGAAGAGCAGCACCAGACCGACCGCACCCGCGATCACTCCTTGCCGGAGCGATTCACTCCCGAGCGTCGCGCTCACGGTGAGTGTCTGCAGCTTGGTGAGCTGGACGGGCAGCGCGCCGGCGTTCAACACCGTCGCCAGGTCCTCGGCGCGCTGCTTCGAGAAGCTCCCCGTGATGACCCCCGAGCCCACGATCTGACCGTTCACGGTCGGCGCCGAGATCACCTCGTTGTCCAGCACGATCGCGAGCTGTTTACCGATCAACTGCTGGGTCACGTCGGCGAAGACCGCCGAGCCGTCCTTGGTGAGGTCGAAGCTGACCTCCCAGCCTGTCTGCAGGCTCGAGGAGGAGGCCGTGCGATAGACCGCGGTCGCCTTCTTGATCGCGTCTCCGGTGATCAACGCCTTTCCAAGGTGGTACTTCGCCCCGTCTTGGCCGATGAACCACACGTCCTTGTCCTTGAGCGCGTTCGGATCGGCGGGGCATGCGGGCGCGCTCGTGGCCGGGTCGTTGTCGCAGGTGAGGGCCTGCGCGGCGAAGGTTGGATCGCTCGGCTGGAGCACCTGCAGCACCTCCCGCTGTTCCAACCGAGCCGTGGTGCCGATCAGGTCGAGCAGGCGAGACTGGCCGGTTTCCTGGAGCTTGCGTTGCGCGTCGGCCTGTGTGAGGTAGCACCCCAGGTTGATCCCGGACGAGCTGATCACGCAGTACTGCTGGTCGAAGGACGTGACCGCGATCGCCTTCAGCGCGGCCTCCGCCGATGCCTGATCGGTGAAGCCGCAAGGCAGGTTCTCCGCCCCGGCTCCGGCCAGGCAGAACTGCGCGTTCGTGGTCGTCGTGATCCCGGCCTTCGCCTTCGTCGCGTCCTTCTTGGTATCGAAGCATCCGTAGCTGGCTCCGCCGGGATCTTTGACGCACCACTTACCGTTGTTCGCGCCCGAGGTCTCCTGCGTTGTCGTGAGCGCGGAGATGGCCTTCGTCGCGTCGGCCTCGGATCCGTAGCAAACGTTGTCGACCGAGAGGGTGTCGCTCTTCAGGCAGACCTGCGTCTGGTCGCTCACGGAGATGTCGGAGAGGGTGCTCTGGGCATCCGCCTGCGTCGCGCTGCAGCCGTAGCTCACGCCGTCCGCGCTGATCAGGCAGTACTGGGTCTTCGCCCGTTGCTCGACGGTGCCCTTCGCGAGGCCAGGCAGCTGCACCTCGATATTGCGTCCCGACACGACGATCTGCGGCTCGCCGACGCCGAACGAGTCGACACGGTTCCGGATGTTCTCGAGCGCCTGCTGCATCACCGCGTCGGATGTGCCGACGGGCGCCTGGAGGATGACGGACACACCGCCCTCGAGGTCCAGGCCTAGCGTGGGCTTGAGGGCACCCGTCGCGAAACCGACGACCGAGCCGAGCACCAAGACGCCGACGAACGCGATCGAGATCCAGAGCCAACGCGTCTGCTTCACGCCAGCTCTGCCCCATTGATCGTCAGACGGAAGCGTGCGTCGAGCTGCTCCGCCGCGTGGCGGCACATCTGCATCCTGCCCAGGAAGATCTCGAAGTACTCCATCACTTGGCTGAGCCCGGTGTCGATCGTCAGCTCGAGCGTGACGGTCCGGGCATCTGAGTCTACCCGGAGGAACGATTGTTCGACCGCAGAATTGACGCGGTCGTGGATGTCGACAGCCGTTTGCCCGGAACGCCTGACGCGGCTTCGATGTACGTCCGACTTGTCCGCGAGGATCACGGCGGCCGAGACCGGTGACACGGCGTACCCCTGGTCCTCCTCGTGGTTCGCGATGGCGGCCATGATCATCGCCAGGTCCTGGCCGGACGCTCGATCCTTCAGCGCTTGATACACGAGGACGGCTCCGGTCTGGGCATGAGACTCACGGGTGAGCATGTTCCCCACGTCGTGCAGGTATCCGGCGACGCAGGCCAGGTCGGCCTCACGATCGGAGAAACCCAGCCGGTGCAACACCTGGTAGGAGATGCTCGCGACCAGGTTGGCGTGTCGGAACCCGTGCTCGGTGTAGCCCATACCATCCATGACGCGGTCCGCCGAGGCGATGAACAGCGAAAGCTCGGGGTCGGCCTGGACGTCGGTAAGCGTGACGGTCGCGTTCGGCGGAGGAGCAGAGGCGCCGGGTTCGCCGGGCCCGATCACGAGGACTGCTGGCCCTCGTCCTCGGACTCGTCCTCGTAGTCGTAGTCCTCGGTGATGCGCCGGGCGATGCCCGACTTCACCATGCGGATACGAGTGCCGGGCGCGATCTCGACCGTCACGGTCCCCTCGTCGTCGTCGATGGCCGTGATCGAACCGAAGATCCCCCCGTTCGTCATGACGTCGTCGCCCACTTCGATCGCGTTCACGAGCGCCTGCTGTGCCTTGACCCGGCGCTGCTGCGGGCGGATCAGGAGGAAGTAGAACACCCCGCCCATGAGCACGAGGGGCAAGAAGAGGGCGACGGGATTGCTCTGGTTGGTCGCAGCGATGGAAGCCAGCATGGTTCGAGAACCTTCCGTGTCCGGGGAACCGAGGACGGAGTCTACCCCCCGGCCGGAGGGAACGACCGATTGCGCACTAGAGAGGCAGCGTGCCCGGGGTGGGGACGCCCAGGTGTTCGTACGCGCGGTGGGTCGCAACGCGTCCCCGGGGTGTGCGCTTCAAGAAGCCGAGCTGCATCAAGTAAGGCTCCACGACATCTTCGATGGTGTCCTGTTCCTCGCCGATCGCCGCGGCGAGCGTCGACAACCCGACGGGCCCGCCACCGAACTTGTCGATCACGACCCGCAGGACGGCGTGGTCGAGCCGGTCCAGGCCTTCCTCGTCGACCTCGAACAGCTCCAGGCCCGCGCGGGAGACGTCGCCCGTGATGCCGCCGTCGTGGCGCACCTCCGCGAAGTCACGCACCCGCCGGAGCAGACGGTTGGCGATCCGCGGCGTCCCCCGGGCTCGGCGGGCGATCTCGTCCGCACCCTCACCTTCGATCCGTAGTCCCAAGATCCCGGCGGAGCGTCGCACGATCCGGCCGAGGTCGTCGACGGGGTAGTAGTCCAGCCTCGGTGAGAACCCGAAGCGCTCGCGCAACGGCAGGGTGATCCTGCCCGGACGTGTCGTAGCGCCGATGAGACTGAAGCGCGGAAGCTCCAGGCGGATGCTCCTCGCCGTCGGGCCCTTCCCAAGGACGACGTCCAGGTTGAAATCCTCGAGCGCCGGATACAGCACCTCCTCGACGGCCCGCGGCATCCGGTGGATCTCATCCACGAACAACACGTCGCCGTCATCGAGGTTCGTGAGGATCGCGGCGAGATCGCTCGGCCGATCCAACGCGGGACCGGACGTGGGCTGGAACCCGGCGCTCATCTCGTTCGCGACGATCTGCCCGAGCGTCGTCTTCCCGAGTCCCGGCGGGCCGCTGAACAAGAGGTGATCGACGGCCTCGCCGCGTTGACGCGCGCCGTCGATCAACAGGGCGAGCTGTTCCTTGACGCGCTCCTGCCCAACGAACTCCGAAAGCGTCCGAGGCCGGAGGGCGACGTCGAACTCGGGGTCGTCGGGCAGCGCGGCGGCTTCGATCACGCGCCCATCGTCGGTCATCGGCCCACCTGTTGCAGGGCGGCCTTGAGCAGCTCGTCGACCTCTTTGTCATCGACCTCGATGCCGCTCATGGCGAGGCTCGCCTCTTGGGGCGTGAGTCCGAGTGCGATGAGAGCTTCGCGAACATCCGCGAGCGGGCCCTCGACGACGAGATCGCCCTCGCCGCCCAGGCGATCTCGCAGGTCGACCACCACGCGCTGTGCGACCTTCTTCCCGACGCCGGGAACGATCGTGAGCGCCGCGACGTCGCCCGCGACGACCGCGCGCCGGATCGCGTCTGGCGAGAGCGCTGAGAGGAACGCGAGCGCCACCTTCGGACCGACGCCCGTGACGCTCGTGAGCAGATCGAACAGTTCGCGCTCATCGGGTGAGACGAACCCGTAGAGGAGCATCGCATCGTCGCGCACCACGAGACGGGTGTGGATCCGGCAACTGCGGCCGACCGGTGGGAGCGCCGCCAGGGTCGAGGTCGGGGCGAGCAGGTCGTACCCGACGCCCGACACATCGAGCACGACGCGCGTGCCGGTCTTCTCGGCGACCTCGCCCTCAAGGAACGAGATCATCGAGCCGCCGCCCGAGCAGCCGCCTCGGTGAACCGGGACCGCACCAGGTGGGTTACGGCGATCGCCACGGCGTCGGCCGCGTCCGGCTGGTTCGGCACGTCGGACAGCCCGTGGACCCGAGCGAGAGCCATCCGGACCTGCCCTTTGTCTGCCCCGCCAGCCCCCGTGATCGCGTTCTTCACCTCGAGCGAACCGTACTCCTCGACCGATAGTCCGGCCTCGGCCGCCACCGCCATGACCACCCCGGTCGCACGCGCCACGGCCATGGCGGAGGCCTTATTGACGTTCCACGCGACGCGCTCGAGGGCGACGGATGCGGGCCCATGCTCCGCGATCACGCTGCGGACGGCGTCGCCGATCCTCTGCAGCCGAACGGCTTCCGGCAGGTCCCGCGAGGTCTCGAACGTGCCGGTCCACAGGATGACCGGCCGGCGATCGCGCCGGGCCACAGCCGCGAGGCCGAGCCGCGCTACACCGGGGTCGACCCCGAGGACGCATGTATCGAACATCTGTTCGTGCAGTCTAGGTGGCGGGGTCGGGGCGGGCAATCATCCGACTACAGCGATGCCATCAGTTCTTCGGCGATGTCGAAGTTCGCGTAGACGGCCTGGACATCATCCAGTTCCTCCAGCCCTTCGATCAGCTGGAGGACCTGTCGGGCCTCGCCGCCCTCGACTGGGATCGTGGTCTGCGGCAACATCGTGACCTCCCCCGAGGAGATCGTGACGCCTGCTTGCTCGAGCGACATGCTCACGCGCTTGAGGTCGGCCGCGTCCGAGATGATGTCCCACGAGCTCTCGGCGTCTCGGACATCCTCCGCCCCGGACTCGAGCGCGAGCTCCAGCAGGCGTTCCTCGTCGGGGGCCAGGCTCTTCTCCACAACGATCAGCCCTTTGCGCGCGAACATCCACGCCGTGCTGCCCTGCTCGCCGAGGTTCCCGTTGTGTCGGGTGAACGCGTGACGGATCTCCTGGCCCGTGCGGTTGCGGTTGTCGGTGAGCGTTCGGATCAGGAGCGCGACGCCGCCGGGCGCGTAGCCCTCGTACGTGAGCTCCTCGTACCGCGCTCCCGAGTCGTCCTCGCCGGTGCCACGCTTGATCGCGCGCTCGATGTTGTCGTTGGGGACCGAGAAGCTCTTCGCCTTCTCAACCGCGGACGCGAGCGTCATGTTGCCGTCGATGTTGCCCCCACCTTCTCGCGCGGCGACCTCGACCGCCCGCAGGAGCTTCGCGTACATGTTCGACCGCTTGGAGTCGGTCGCTTCCTTCTTCCGCTTGATCGTCGCCCACTTGGAATGTCCGGACATCTCGCTACGCCTTCCTCAACAGGTATTCGTGGAGCGCGGTCTCCCCGACCAGCTCCGGGTGGAAGGATGCCACGACGAGGTTCCCCTGCTCCAGGACGACCGGATGGCCTTCGTGCTCTGCGAGCACGCGCACACCGGCCCCGACGTCCAACACCCACGGCGCCCGGATGAACACGCCGCGCACCGGGTGGTCGATACCCTCGACATCGAGGTCCGACTCGAACGAGTCGACCTGTCGCCCGTAGGCGTTACGGCGGACCGTGATATCCATGAGACGGAACAGCGGATCACCGCCTTCAACGCGCTCGGCGAGCACGATCATGCCGGCGCAGGTCCCCAGGATCGGCATGCCGGCCTTGGCACGCTCCCGGACCGGTTCGACCAGGCCATCGGCTCGCGCGAGCTTGCCGATCGTCGTTGATTCACCGCCGGGGATCACCAAGCACTCGACCTCGGCGAGCTGGGAGGCGGTGCGGACCTCGATCGCCGTGGCGCCGGCCTCGCCGAGCATCCGCGCGTGTTCCCGGAAGTCGCCCTGGAGCGCTAGGACGCCGGCCTTCACCGGAACCGCCGCCCCTACCAACCGCGGGTCTGGAGGAGACCCTCCTCGCCGATCTCCTTGATGTCGAGACCGGGCATCGGATCGCCGAGGCCGCGTGAGACCTTGGCCAGGACGTCGGGGTCGTTGAAGTGCGTCGTCGCCTCCACGATCGCGCGCGCGCGAGGCGCCGGGTCCTCCGACTTGAAGATGCCCGACCCGACGAACACGCCGTCGACGCCGAGCTGCATCATCAGCGCCGCGTCAGCCGGCGTCGCCAGGCCACCGGCGGCGAAGTTCACCACGGGGAGCTTCCCGGTCGAAGCGACGTCGCGGACGAGCTCGACGGGTGCGCCGAGCTCTTTCGCGGCTCCGACGTATTGCTCGGGACGGAGCATAGAGAGCCATGCCATCTCGCGGAGCATCGTGCGTTGATGCCGCACGGCCTCGACGACGTTGCCGGTCCCCGCCTCACCCTTCGTGCGGATCATCGCGGCGCCCTCGGCGATCCGGCGGAGCGCCTCACCCAGGTTGCGAGCCCCGCACACGAACGGGATGGTGAACGCCCATTTGTCGATGTGGAACTCCTCGTCCGCGGGGGTCAGCACCTCGGATTCGTCGACGTAGTCGACGCCGAGCGACTGCAGTATCTGCGCCTCGACGAAGTGGCCGATGCGCGCCTTCGCCATGACCGGGATCGTGACGACCTGCTGGATCTCCTCGATCTTGGTGGCGTCGGCCATCCGCGCGACGCCGCCCTCCTTGCGGATGTCGGCGGGCACGCGCTCGAGCGCCATCACGGCGCAGGCTCCGGCGTCCTCGGCGATCTTGGCCTGCTCGGCGGTCGTGACGTCCATGATGACGCCACCCTTCAGCATCTCCGCCAGCCCAGCTTTCACCCGGAACGTTCCGGTTTCGCGCTCCACCTCGGGCCCTCCTCTACACGACTCCCCTGAGTGTACCGCCGGCCTTCGGTCGGTTCGCCGGGCGGTGGACGGTGATCGCCAGCGGACCCGCTCGCGCTAAGGTCGGAGATATGGGGGAGCGATGAACGTCACGGGCCGTCTCGGCACCGGGGCGCGCCGAGCCCTCGCGCGGTCCGGCTGGGAAGCCAAGACGATCCTCGCGGAGCATCCGTCCGTCGCGGTGACACTCGCCAGGTGGCGGGGACACGGCGAGATCATCACGTCGGAGACCGAGATCGTGATCGAGGCGTTCGCGCGCAGCGCGCAGTCGTACGTGGTGGCTGCGTTCCGGCTCGCGCAGGAACCGCACGCGGTCCGCATCGCCCATCACACGCATTCGCCGTCGACCCTCATCGACGGCATGCGGCGCGGCACCCCAGCGCTCGTCATCGTGCGCGAACCGGTGGATGCGATCCTCAGCTATGTGATCCGCACACCGGCGATCTCCCTGCGCGGCGCCTTGCGCGGCTACGTCCGTTTCCACCGACCGCTGCTCCCCTACCGAGACCGGTTCGTCGTAGCCACGTTCGGGCAGGTGACGGAAGACCTCGCAGCGGTAACCGCGCGCGTGAACGATCGGTTCGATACCTCGTTCGGCGCGTTCGACCCGACGGATGCCAACGTGAAGCGCGTCTTCGCGGAGATCGAAGCGGACGAGCGAACCCGGGCTCAGAACGACGACGAGCGCGAACGCGTTATCCCCCGCCCGTCCGCCGTCCGAGAGGAGCTGAAGGCCGGCCTGCTCGCCGCGTACCGTGCCGACGACCTCCGGACGTTGCGGCTCGAGGCGGAGCGCCTGTACGGCACGCTCGCGTCCGACGCCGGCGAGTGACCCCCCGCGCTACTTCTGGAACGCCGGCGCGGTTCCCTTCGGCAGGAGCTCGATCCAGGTGTTGCCGGGATCGAGCGGGATGAAGGTCCCGCCCTTGGTCTCGAACTTGGTCACCGCGCCCATCACCGGACGGATCCAGCGCCCCGGGATCAGGCGGCCGTTCCGTAGGACCCAGGCCTTCCCGCTCCCGGTGAGCGTCACCTCGGGCGAGGGATTCCCCAGGACGTCAACGAGGTTGCTCGCCGAGACGACCACTTGCTGGATCACGACGTTCGTCGCCGTGATCGGCCGGCCGCTCTCGAGCGTCATGGGCGAGCCGTCCAGGAGCCGCTGCCAGGCATCGCGGGCCGGCAGCCACGTCCATGCCGCGGTGTTCGTGTAGGAGAACGTGAGCGTCACGCTAGATACGCGCCTGGATCCCCGCGGCACGGCCGGGTCGTAGGTGAAGACCCTGCGCGGTGCTCCTGCCTTCGACGCGTTCCTGCCCGCCTTCGCCCAGAGCTTCGACGTGTTCAGGAAGAGGTTGTGCGGCATCGCACGCGCGTCGTCCCGGGTGAACGCGGCCCCTCCCGTTGTCTCGTCGTAGCTGATCAGCGTGGACCGCCCGATGTCGTTCACGACCGCCCGCTGACCGCCGGAGTAGGACAGCATCGAGTGCGGCCCGAACTGCAGCAGGACGCGTGGGTCGGTCATGCGCGCGCTCCGTACGGGACCCACCCGAGGCGACGACACGCATTGGTAGAGCGCCATGAAGCGGGTGATGCCGCCTTCAACCAACTCTTCGTACACGATGTCGGCGTTCTGGAGCCCCGCGAGCGGGTACGCGTCCGAGGTGTTCTCGACCTTGACGGCGAGTACCGGACGATGGGGGACGTTCCCCCCGTGCGCGGGGGTGCCCGTGAGCGGGCACGTTGGGGGTGACGGCGCTTGCTCGCGGCCCGTCACGGCGTCGACGGCGCGTTGGATCGGCGCAGGTGCGTGACCGGTGAGCGCTAGAGCGATACCTCCGACCGCGACGAGCGCGAACGCGCCCAACACGCTGATCACCAGCTTCCCGCGTCGCGTGAACGCCACGTTGGAGACCTCCTGGCTCGACGGAGAGGTTCGTTGAGATGGGGTTCGAGGCTCCGAGCGGAGCCGGACGGTCATGCTACCGGCGGTCCCACCCCCGCTCAAACATCTCCCGTCAACTCGACCGGATCGTCACATCTCCTCCAGGCGGCGGATCCGCTCCTCGATCGGCGGATGCGTGGAGAAGAGCCGCTCCATGCGACCGGTTCCCTCGCCCTGCACGCGAGACGGCTGTTCCAACCACAGATGTGCGGTCGCGTTGTTCGCCGATCGCATCGCGTGCGGCGCGTCGCGGATCTTCTTGAGCGCGCTGATCAGCCCCGGCGGGTACCGCGTGAGCATCGCCCCCTGCGCGTCGGCGAGGTACTCGCGGTTGCGCGACACAGCCAGCTGGATCAACTGCCCGAAGACCGGAGCGAGGATCAGCAGCGCGAAGCCGACCGCGAAGACGATCAGCTCCAGGCCGCCGCCGTTGCCGCCGTCGTTGTTGCTCCGCCGCCCCCCGAAGCCGCCCCACCACCAGCTCCGCATGAAGAACTCGGAGATGAGCACCATGGCGCCGATCACCGTAGCGACGAGCGTCCCGTACAAGATGTCGCGATCAACGACGTGCGACATCTCGTGGCCGATCACCCCCTCGAGCTCCACGCGGTCCATCGTTTCGAGCAGACCCTGCGTGACGGCGATCGACGAGTGCTCGGGATCACGCCCCGTGGCGAACGCGTTCGGTGCCAGCTCGGGTACCACGTAGACCCGCGGCTTCGGCACGCCGGCCGCGATCGCGAGGCCCTCGACGATGTTGTGCAACCTCGGCTGGTCCTCGGGCGTCACTTCCTTCGCGCGAGCAGACGCGAGGACCAGCTTGTCGCCGGAGAAGTAGGCGCCCAGCTGCAAGAGCACGGCGAGGAGGAGCGCGATCGCGAGGCCGGCCCATCCGGTGCCGTAGATCGACCCGACGACATACCCCACGACTCCCAGGAGCGCGAACGCGATGAACAGGAGCAGGAACGTCTTGCGTTTGTTCGACGCGATCTGCTCGTACACGGGCTAGATATCCACCTGCACGGGCCCGCGGACCGGATCCTCGATGTCGAAGAACGGCCGCGACTCGAAATGCCCCGATCGCGCGATCAGGCTCGCAGGGAACGCCTGGATCATCGTGTTCAACCGGGCTACCTGGTCGTTGTAGAACTGGCGGGCGTAGGCGATCTTCGACTCGGTACCGGTGAGCTCCTCCTGCAGCGCGAGGAAGTTCTGGTTCGCCTTCAGGTCGGGGTACTGCTCGGCGACGGCGAAGAGGCGACCGAGCCCGCTCGTGATCGCGTTCTCCGCCGTGGCTTGATCTTCCACCTTCGTCGCGTCCATCGCTTGCGAGCGGGCGGCGGTGACATGCTCGAACAACTCACGCTCGTGAGCGGCGTAGCCCTTCACGGTCTCGACGAGGTTGGGGATGAGGTCGTAGCGACGACGGAGCTGGACGTCGATCTGCGACCATCCGTTATCGACGCGATTGCGGAGCGACACCAACCGGTTGTAGCTGAGGATGGCCCATACGGCCCCGACGAGGAGGACCGCGATCACGATCCAGATGGCCATCACGCGCTTATCGTAGCGGTCCCAAGGCGACGGCCTGGGCGTACAGCTCCAGGATCCGTCCGGCAACGAGGGGCCAGTCGAACTCCCGTGCGCGCGCTCGACCCGCGGCCGAGAGCCGTGCGGCGACGGCCGGATCGTCGAGGATCCGCGCGACGGCGCTCTCGATCGCGACGGGGTCACGAGGCGGCACGAGGTACCCCTCCACCTCGTTGCGAACGACTTCGTCGTAGCCGGGGATGTCGCTCGCCACGACCGGCAGCCCTGCGGCCATCGCCTCAACGAGCACGTAACCGAAGCTTTCTCCACCGACAGCGGTTCCCAGGAAGAGGTCGCACGCGGCCTCGTAGGGATGCAGATCCTCATTCGGGACGCGACCCAACATCGAGACCCGAGACCGGATGTCGAGCGGGAGTCGCGCGAGCGCGTCGCGCTCGGGTCCGTCTCCGATGACGACCAATCGGAGGTCCTCCCGCGTCGACGCGAGACGTCCGAACGCGTTCACGGCCGTCGAGAACCCTTTGCGCTCGTCGAGGCGGCCGACGAACAGCAGCTTCGGTCCCGGGCCGAGATCGGCGGGATCGGCCGTCGCGAACCGCCCGACGTCGACACCGTTCGGCACGATATGGAACGTCCCGCCGATGCGGGGACCGATGAACCGCGCTGCTGCGCGCGAGACCGCGATCCGCACCCGGATCCGTCGGGACAGCCGCCGGATCAACGGCGCCGCGACGTCCAACAGACGCGAGCGCTCGGCACCTGAATGGAAGGTGGCCACGACGGGGGCACGAGACGCGAGCGTGGCCCACATCGATGTGCTCGGGGTCTCGGGCTCGTGGACATGGACCACGTCGGGACGGAACGCGGCGATGGCGTCGCGCACGGCAGGGTACGACCACGGCCGCGGATCGATCGGAGCGTTAGACGCGTTGTACCTGAAGTCGACGGGGCGGCCCACGGGCTGAACCCAAGGCTGGTTGGCGCGGTGGCGCACCGGAGCGACGACCATCACCTCGTGCCCGAGACCGAGCAGCTCCTGCGCCAGGTCACGCACGTGAACCTGGACGCCGCCGGGGTCGTCCCAGGCGTACGGACAGGCGAGCGCGACCTTCACCGTTCCCAGCCGGGCTGGAACATGTGCCAGTCCGCCGGCGCGGCCGCGATCGCCTCCTCGAACGCGCGGGCCATCTGGATGGTGAGCGCTTCGACGTCGCCTCGTCGATCGCCGGTCGGCTCGATGGAAAGGGGTTCGCTGATATGGATCCGCCAGCCACGCGGCGTCTGATAGGTCGGCGTGACCATCAGCGGAGCGCCGGTCGTGAGGGAAAGGAGCGCCGGACCCGCCGGCAGCCGCCTCGGCCGGCCGAACATCTCCACCTCGATCCCTCGGCCGCCGAAGTCGCGGTCGGCGACGAGGGCCACCATGCGATTCGCGGCGAGGACCGCTCCCAATCGCCTGCCGATGTTCGCGTCCGAGAGCCCGATGATGTCGATCCCGATCGATCGGCGGTGCTGTAGGAACAGCTCGTAGAGACGTCGAGGCTCCAGCTCCTCGGCCACGGAGACGAGCGGGAGTCCGAGCGCGCTCATCCAGCGGCCCGCCGCATCCCAGTTGCCCATGTGCGGGAGCGCCAGGACCGCACCCTTCCCTGCCGCGTTCGCTTGCCACAGCCGATCCACGGTGTCGCAACTGACGTGCGCGAGGACCTCGGCGTCGGTGAGCTCTGTGAGATGGAACGCCTCCACCCAGAACCGCGCGTAGAGCGCGAACGCCTCCCGTGTCGACGACTGCACGAGCGGATCGTCCGGCGCGCGACCCAGCACCTGCGCCTGATTCGCGGCGACGATCGCGCGCACACGGGGAGCCAGTCGGTAGGCCAGGCGGCCGGCCCGCGTGAAGATCGCGCGCGCCGTGTGTTCGGGCAGCGATCTGGAAATGGCTCCCAGCGCGCGGTAGGCAAGGATGACGGCGCGATCCTTGGGTGTCTCCCGGTCGACCAGAACGGAGAGGTCGGCCGAGATCGTCACGCCCGCTCCTCCTTCGCCACCTGGCTCGTCCGAACGAGCGCGGCGGCGAGGGTGGCCCCTGCCGCCACCCACACGGTCCAGTCGAGCCAGCCGAACGCGAGGCCCGAGACGATCAGCGCGTAGCGGACGCCGCGGGTGACGTGACTCTCTTCGACGGTGTAGCGAAGCGCTGCACCCCGCGCGCGAACGTAGGACGACACGAAACTCGCGCAGAGCGCGACGAGGGCACCGGCCGCGATGTGGGGTGAGACCTCGCGCGTGGCCCAGGCGATCGGTGCCAGGATCACGCCGTCCCAGAGACGGTCGAGCAACTCGTCCAGCATACGGTCGAGCGCATCGCCGGCGCCGTGGTTGGCGCGGTGTCCGCCGATCAGCAGGAGGGTCGCCGAGATCCCTGCCGAAGCCGCAGCCTCCCGAGGTCGGAGCGCCAGCACGAGCACCCCGCCCGCAACGGCGAACACCGCTCCTAGCACCAAGGACAGGCGGGTGGCGGTGGTGCGGGGACGAGCCGGGACGTGGGTGGCCATCGGGTCGGCGCGAGCCTAGCACTCCCGTAGAATCGCCCGAACCGGGACCCCGTTCGAAGGAGCGCCTGTTGAAGACCTACGACGCGAAGGACATCCGCAACGTCCTGCTGGTGGGCCACGGCGGCTCCGGGAAGACGACGTTGCTCGAGGCCATGCTGTTCACGTCGGGCGCCATCACACGGATGGGCACCGTCGAGGACGGCAACACCGTCTCGGACCACGATCCCGATGAGCAGCGCAAGAACATCTCGGTCTCGCTCTCGATGGCGCCGATCGAGTGGGAGGGCGTGAAGATCAACGTGCTGGATGCCCCTGGGTATGCCGACTTCATCGGGGATCTGCGTTCCGCCGTCCGCGCCGTGGACGCCGTGATCGTCGTCGTGTCGGCCGTCGACGGCGTGGAGGTTCAGACCGAGGCGGCGTGGGAGCTCGCCGTCGAAGCCGGCCTGCCGCGCGCCATCTTCGTGAACAAGCTCGACCGCGAGCGTTCGTCGTTCCAGACCACGCTGGAGCAGCTCGTGTCGTCGTTCGGGAACCAGATCGCACCGCTCGAGCTGCCGATCGGCGCCGAGCATGAGTTCAGCGGGGTCGCGGACCTCCTGCACGAGAAAGCCGACCTGTACCCGAGCGGCCCGATCGCGCAGGAGGGCGAGTGGCCCGACGAGATCCACGCGATCGCCGATCCCGCGCGGGAGAAGCTGATGGAGGCGGTCGCTGAGGCGGATGACGATCTGATCGAGAAGTATCTGGAAGAGGGCGCGCTCGCCGAGGAAGAGATCGTCATAGGCGTGAAGGCCGGGTTCGCGAACGCTCGGATCGCGCCCGTGATCTGCGGGTCCGCCGCCAAGGCGATC
This sequence comes from uncultured Actinomycetes bacterium, assembly GCA_963695975.1. Taxonomy (GTDB): domain Bacteria; phylum Actinomycetota; class UBA4738; order UBA4738; family HRBIN12; genus JBBQVZ01. The sequence goes on from CAVOIB010000011.1 coordinate 88,323, forward strand.
GGCGTTGACCGGCTGCTCGCGTTCATCACGGAGGAGTTCCCGTCCCCGCTCGACCGCGAGCCCGTCGAGGTGACCACGAAGGCCGGAGAAACGAAGCCGCGTCCGTGCGACGCGGGTGGACCTGCCGCGGCGTTCGTCTTCAAGACGGTGTCGGACCCGTTCGTCGGCCACATCACGATGTTCCGCGTGTTCAGCGGGAAGGTCCGGCCCGACTCAACCGTGTTCAACGCGACGCAGAACACCGAGGAGCGGATCGGCCAGCTGTTCGCGTTGCGGGGCAAGGAACACGAGAACGTTTCGGAGGTAGCCGCCGGTGACATCGGCGCGGTGGCCAAGCTCGCGCACACGCATACCGGCGACACCTTGTCCACCAAGGACGACCCCGTGCAGCTTCCGCAGATAGAGCTGCCCGAGCCTCTGCTCGCCTACGCGGTCGAGCCAAAGACCAAGGGGGACGAGGACAAGCTCTCGACGGGGCTCGCCCGCCTGCGCGAGGAGGATCCGACGCTCCGCGTCGCCCGCACCGACGAGACCCACGAGACGGTGATGTACGGCATGGGCGAGGCGCATCTCGAGGTCCAGATGGAGCGGCTCAAGCGGAAGTTCGGCGTGGAGGTTTCGACACACCCGGCCAAGATCGCCTATCGCGAGACGATCAAGGCGAAGGCGAAGGGCCTCGGCCGACACGTGAAGCAGACCGGCGGTCACGGACAGTACGCGGTCTGCAACATCGAGCTCGAGCCGCTCCCGCGCGGGGAGGGGTTCGTCTACGAGAACAAGATCTTCGGCGGCGCCATCCCGTCGCAGTTCATCCCTTCGATCGAGAAGGGCATCGTCAAGACGATGTCCGACGGCGTGATCAGCGGGAATCCGATGGTCGACCTCAAGGTCACGCTCGTGGACGGGAAGTTCCACCCGGTGGACTCCTCGGATATGGCGTTCCAGATCGCGGGCTCGCTTGCGCTGAAGGAGGCCGTGGAGGCCGCAGGGGTCGCACTGCTGGAGCCGGTCGTGGACCTGGAGGTCATCGTGCCGGAGGCCTACACGGGCGACATCATGGGCGACCTCAACTCCAAGCGCGGGAAGATCGGCGGGATGGAGCAGATCGGCGGCGGCAAGCAGCGGATCCACGCCCAGGTCCCGCAGGCGGAGGTCGCCCGGTACGTGATCGACCTACGTTCCATGACCGGCGGTCGGGGCGGGTTCTCGATGCGCTTCTCCCACTACGAGGAGATGCCTACGCAGCTCGCGCAGAAGGTCATCGCCGAGTACCAGAAGGCGCGCGAGGAAGCGCAGAAGAAGTAGGACGCGGGTCACCCGACCGTGGCGTCGGCGAGGAAGCCGAGCAACGCGCGGTCGAACGCCTCAGGCTGCCGGAGGTTCACGACGTGATCGGTACCCTCCAGGGTCAGCTTGTGCGCGCCGAGGATCCCCAGGGCGATCAGCTCGCCGTTCCGCCGCATGTCGGGCGGATCGTGGTCGGCGATCATCACGAGGGTCGGGACGTCGATCTCGCCGAGTCGACGCGCGGCGGGCGGGTCGAGCTCCTCCTGGGCGCTCTCGTCCATGGTGAGCTCGTGCAGGTTGTCGAACGCGATGTCGCGGATCAAGCGACCCGCAGGATCTTCGGTCCCGAGCGGCGCCCAGATCTGCAGCCGGAGGTCCTCCGCCCGCTCCAACTCCCCCGCCTCGATCGCCGCCTCGATCGGACCGTCCCGCTCCGCCCACCAATCGTCCTCTTCCTCGAGCGGTTCGACCCCTCCCAGACCGGAGGCGACGGGCACGAGCGCCCAGACGCGACCCGGGTGCTCGAGCGTGAAGTCGATCGCGATCCCGCCGCCCATCGAACAGCCCACGAGCGCGGTCTGCGCTGCGCCGACGGCGTCGAGGACGGCGAGCAGGTCCCGCACATGCGAGTAGGGCTCCCCCGTGAGCCGGCTCGACCGTCCGTAGCCGCGCACGTCGTATCGCGTCACGCGGTAACCGGCGTCGACGAGCACGGGTATCTGGGGGTCCCACGTCCGCGAGTCCCACAAACCAGGATGGATCAGCGTGACGTCAAGGCCCGCACCGAGCACCTCGTAGGCAAGACGTCCGCCCGGCACCTCGACGAACCGTTCTTCGTTCACGCGTCGAACCGCCGCTTGAGCTTCGCGAACGTCTCGGCCAGCAACTCGGGGAGGACCCGGGTCTGCCCCACGACCGGCATGAAGTTCGTGTCGCCCCCCCACCGCGGGACGACATGCCAATGCAGGTGCCCGGGGATACCGGCTCCGGCGACGCGACCGAGGTTCACACCGACGTTGAAGCCGTGCGGGTCCGACTCGATACGGATCGCTCGGATCGATCGCTGCATCAGTGAGGCGATCTCCGCGTTCTCGTCGGCCGTCAGATCCTCCAACTCACCGGCGTGACGCACCGGTAACACCAGTAGGTGACCGGGGTTGTAGGGGTACTTCGCAAGGATCACGAACGCGAGGTCGCTCCGTAGGAGGATCCGATCTTCACCCGAACCCTCATCGGCGAGGATCGCGCAGAAGACACATCCGCCGCCGTCGGTCTCCTTGGCGGACTCGATGTACCCCATCCGCCATGGACTCCACAGATGCTCCACCCTGTGTTCAGTCCCCGAACCGCGTCTGGGTCACGGCGCGGCTGCGGAGCTCGTCGACGAGCGCCGTCACGACGTCGTCGAACGCGAGCCCTGGAGTTTCGGTGCCCTCCCGGTCGCGGACCGTGAACGTGCCGGCTTCGATATCGCGATCGCCGACCACCAGCGTGTACGGCGCTTTCATCAGCTGGGACGCGCGGATCTTCTTGCCGACGGTCTCCTTCGAGTCGTCGACGAACGGCCGGAGCCCGGCGTCGCGAGCGAGGGCCGCCAGCTCTTCGCAGGTGCCGATGTGGCGGTCGGCGACGGGCACGAAGCGGATGTGCTCGGGAGACAGCCAGAGTGGGAACGCTCCCGCGTAGTGCTCGATCAACACCGCGCTGAAGCGCTCGAGCGTCCCGAGGATCGCGCGGTGCACCATCACCGGGCGATGCCGCTGGTTGTCCTCGGCGGAGTACTCCATGTCGAACCGCTCGGGCAGCGCGAAGTCGCATTGCACCGTGGTCAGCTGCCAGAGCCGGCCGATCGCATCCTTGAAGTGGAAGTCGACCTTCGGACCGTAGAACGCTCCTTCGCCCTCCGCCACCTCGTAGCCCAGCCCGCTCTTGTCGAGGGCCTGCCTGAGCGCTTCGGTCGCGCGCTCCCACATCTCCGGTTCCCCGATCGCGAGGCCTGGCTTCGTGGACAGGTGCACGATCGGCTCCGAGAACCCGAACGTCCGATGGATCTCGAGCGTGAGGTCGAAGACCGCGAGGATCTCGTCGATCAACTGCTCGGGCGTGCAGATGATATGAGAGTCGTCTTGGGTGCCGCCGCGGATCCGGAGCAGTCCGTGCAGCGCGCCGAGTCGCTCGTACCGGTAGATCGTGCCGAGCTCCGATAATCGCATCGGAAGGTCGCGGTAGGAACGGACCTGCGACTTGTACACGAGCACGTGGAACGGGCAGTTCATCGGCTTGACGAAGTACTCGTTGCCCTCGCCGTCGTCCATGACCGGGTACATGTTGTCGATGTACTTCGTGGTGTGGCCGCTGGTGTCCCAGAGACCGCGCCGAGCGACGTGCGGCGTGACGACCAGGTCGTATCCGCGCTCCAGATGGAGGTTGCGCACATAATCCTCGAGCTCCTTGCGGAAGATGCCGCCGCGCGCATGCCAGATCCACAGTCCGGGACCGAGCTCGTCGGGTGACGAGAATAGGTCGAGCTGCCGACCGAGCTTGCGGTGATCGCGACGCTCGGCCTCTTCCAGCCGGACGAGATAGGCATCCAGGTCGTCCTGCGAGGCCCACGCCGTTCCGTAGATCCGCGTGAGCATCGGGCGGGACTCGTCGCCGCGCCAATACGCGCCGGCGACCGATGTCAGCTTGAACGCCCCGAGCCGGCCGGTCGTCGGTACGTGCGGCCCGAGGCAGAGGTCGACCCAGGCACCGTTGCGATACAGGGTGACCGTGTCGCCGGCGCCCACCTCGTCGCCCTCGGCGTCTAGACCGTTGATGATCTCCTGTTTGAACGGCTGATCGGCGAGCCGCCCCAGCGCGTCGGCCCGCGAGACATCCTCACGGACGAACGGCTGGTCGGCGTCGATCAGCGCACGCATCCGCTCCTCGATCTTCGGCAGGTCGTCCGAGGACAAGGCCTTCGGCAACGAGAAGTCGTAGTAGAAGCCGTCCTCGATCGCCGGGCCGATCGCGTAGGTCGCCCCTGGATACAGCGCGCACACCGCCTGGGCCATGACGTGCGCGGTGGAGTGCCGGAGCACGTGGAGCCCGTCATCATCGGTCATCGCTACCGCCGAGACGACCGCGTCGCCCTCCGGCACGAACGACAGATCGCGGAGCTCGCCGTCCACCGTCGCCGCGATCGCATCGGCCGGCAGCACCGAGCCCACGGGCTCCCCTTCGGGCAGCTCGACGTCGGAACCGTCGGCGAGGCTCACGCGCGGCATGCCGGCCCATGATATCGGCCGCCGCATGGCTACTCGTACGCGATGGATTCCAGGACGTTCAGCTTGGCGGCTCGGCGCGCCGGCCAGATCGCGGCGAGCACACCGGCGAGTCCGGCGAAGACCACGTAGAGGATGAGCTGTCCGACCGGGATCTTCAGTTCCGTGACCCCTTGCGGCGCCAGGGCCTGCTGCAGCGCCCACCCGAAGCACACACCGATCACGACACCGAGCATGGCGCCGAGGATCGCGATGATCACCGATTCCCAGCGGATCATCCGCTTCACTTGCCTGCGGCCCATCCCGACCGCGCGGAGCAGTCCAAGTTCGCGTGTTCGTTCGAAGATCGAGAGACCGAGCGTGTTCACGATCCCGAACAGCGCGATCAGGATCGCCATCGCAAGAAGCGCCGTGACCAGGCCGAGGAGCTGGTTCACGAACCCCGCCTGCTGTTCGCGGAAGGCTGTCTGGTCCTGGACCTCGAGGCCGCCGAAGTCCTTCGTAGCGGTCTCGATCGCCGTCTGTGTCCTTGCTGGATCGGCCCCGGGTTCGAGCTTAACCATGACGAAGCTGTCGAGCTGTTCGGTGAAGTACTTCTGGTACGTGGCGAGCGAAACGAGATAGTCACCGCCCACGACGCCGTTCTCGCTGAAGGTCCCGCCCATGGTGAGCGGCTCCTTGCCGGTCGTCGCGAATGCCGAAGGGATCTGGTCTCCGATGCTCCAACCTTCCTTCGTAGCCGTCTCGTCGTACGCGACGACCTTGCCGTCCTCCAGGGCTTGCAGCGCCCCGGACGACAGGTCGAGCGTCGCCACCTGATCGACCGTTGCTGGGTCGACGGCGGTGAGGAAGGCGCTCGAGCCCGAAACCTGGAACCCTCCCTGGCGGAACTCGGACACGGAGGCCACACCCGGAACGTCGCGCACCTTCGCCGCGGCATCGGGGCTGAAGCCGGTGAACGACGACGTGTTGAGCACGAAGTCCGCTTTCAACGAGCGCTCGAGCGCCACGTCGAAGGAGGCCTTCAGCGACGCTGACAAGATCGCCACCATGGAGACCAAGCCCAGACCGATCATCAGCGCTGAGGCCGTCGAGGCGGTACGTCGCGGGTTCCGCATCGCGTTCTCGCGCCCGAGCTTGCCCTGGATCCCTCTGCCGCGGATCGGCGCACCGATCGCCCCGGCGAGGGGCCGAGCCCCGAGCGGTGACAGGATCGCGATCCCGATGAACGTCGCGGCCGCGCCGAACCCGATCAACGCACCAGCGTTCGACTGGTTGCCGAAGAGCCCGTACAACAACGCGGCCACACCGAGCCCGGTGACGATCAACCCGCCTACGAGTCGGCGATGGAGCGTGCCGCCGACGCCCGTGTCGGCGGCCTCTCGGAGCGCCTCGACCGGGGCCACCCGCGCCGCTCGTCGGGCGGGCAGGATCGATGCCGCGACGGTGACCACCGTGCCGACCACGAACGCCGCCACGACCGTGCGCGGCTGCAGTTGCATCGACGTGCTGGGCAGATCCAGCCCGAACGCGGCGAGCAGGCCTTTCAACCCGAGGGCGATCCCGATCCCCGCGACCAGCCCGAGTGCGGATGCGACCAGACCGATCACGAACGCCTCGATCATCACCGACGACAGCACCTGTCGGCGGCTCGCCCCGATCGCTCGCAACAGGGCGAGCTCACGGGTGCGCTGCGCCACGATGATCGAGAACGTATTGAAGATGATGAACGCGCCAACGAACAACGCGATGAACGCGAACACGAGCAGGGCCGTGCGGAAGAACCCGAGCGCCTCCTGGAGCTGCTTCGCCTGCTCGTCGGCCACCTTCGAGCTCGTGACGGCCTCGGTTCCTTTCGGCAGGACGTCCGCGATGCGCTGTTGCAGTTGAACCGGCGACACGTTCGGATCGGCGACGACGTCGATCTCATCGAACTGCCCCCGCTTGCCGAGCACGTCCTGCGCGGTCCGCGTGTCGAAGATCGCGAGCGTCGCCCCGGCTAGGTTGTCCGCGCTCCCGAACCCGGCGACGCCCGAGATCTTGAACTCGCGCGGCGGCCCCTGGAACAGGATCTTGATCGACTCGCCTACAGTGAGCTCGTACTTCTTCGCGGTGCCAGCATCCACGGCGACCTGACCACCGTCCGAAGGCCGGCTGCCCGATCGAAGGACCAACCCGGTGCTGGTCTCGATCCAGTTCGCACCCAGGGTCGGCGGTCCAACGCCGCCGATCGCCTCGCCCGTCGCCGGGTCGATCATCTGGGCGTAGCCGACGACCCCCCCTTCAGCGGTCTTCACACCAGGCACGGCTTCGATCGTCGGCAGGACCGTGTCCGAGACGGGAGCCCGCTCGTTCTGGCTCCCCCCGCCGGGTCCACCTTGCTCGGGTGTGAACGCCGACGTCGAGCGGACGATCACGTCGCTCCCCGCCGACGTCTGCGCGAACAGGTCGTCGAACGCCTTGTTCATGGTGTCGGTGAGGACGAACGTGCCGGCGACGAACCCGACCCCCAGTACGATCGAAAGCGCCGTGAGCGTCAGTCGGAGCTTGCGCGCCAGGAGGCTTTTCAGCGTCGCGCGGAGCACGTCTTCAGGCCTCGAGCGACTTCAGGCGATCGAGGATGCGGTCGGGCGTGGGGTCGCGCATCTCGTCGACGACGTGGCCGTCGCCTAGGAAAACGATCCGGTCTGCGTAGCTCGCCGCGTTCGCGTCATGGGTGACCATCACGATCGTCTGACCGTGATCCTTCACGGCTGAGCGAAGGAAGCCGAGCAGCTCAGCGCCCGAGTGCGAGTCTAGATTGCCGGTGGGCTCGTCCGCGAACACGATCTCTGGGCGCGAGACCATGGCGCGCGCACCCGCCACCCGTTGCTGCTGACCGCCAGAGAGCTGGCTAGGCCGGTGGCTGAGCCGGTCCCCCAGCCCGATCGTGGAAACCACTTCATCGAGCCATGCTTTGTCCACAGCCCGGCCTGCGATGTCCAGTGGGAGCGTGATGTTCTCGCCTGCGGTCAGCGTCGGGACCAGGTTGAACGCCTGGAAGACGAACCCGACCTTGTCGCGCCGGAGTTCGGTCAACCGCTTGTCGTTCAGCTGTGTGAGATCGACGTCGCCGATGAAGACCTGTCCGTCGGTGGGAACGTCGAGGCCCGCCAGGCAATGCAGGAGCGTCGACTTGCCCGAGCCCGACGGTCCCATGATCGCGGTGAATTCTCCCGCCGCGAGCTCGAGACTCACGCCGCTAAGCGCCTCGACCGCCGCATCGCCCTCCCCATAGACCTTCCGCAGGCCCACCGCGCGTGCGGCGGCTGGCCTCGGGGGGGCGGCGGGCATCGCGATCTCGCTCACGGGCATCCTCCATCGGTCGGGCTCGGAACCTCGACGCTCGGGGTCCCGACCGGTGGGCGCGGCAGGTTTTGAACCTGCGACCTCTCGCGTGTGAGGCGAGCGCTCTCCCGCTGAGCTACGCGCCCGGTCGAGCTCCGTAGCCTAACAAGTCCGTGCGCAGCGCCGAGGAGATCGCTCGGGCATAAGGTGACGGCGGCACGTGCCCGCGTCGTGCCGCCGTCGGGCCCGGGCCGAAGGCCCGGACGATGGATCGCCGGATCGGCCGAAGTCTCGCACCCTGCCACGACATCCGCAAGGTCGGAAGGACGCTGAGCCCGAGTACCTGATAGCAGGGGTTTGTCGGCCAGATGGTCATCCACGGCAACTTCGGCACCGATGATTCATTCATGGTGCGATCGCTCGTCGAAGGTGAGAGGAGGCCGGGCGAGATCTGGGTCATCCGGGTTCGGCGTCATTGGGTCGTTCGAGTCGAGGGAGAGGACATCGAGATCCCAGGCGGGAAGTCGGACGCCACCGCGCGCGCGTTCTCCATCGCGCAGCTGGGCGACGAACCACAGGTCGTCCTGATCTTCGGGCAGAACGGATCGGTCGAGGAGCGTCGAAGCTTCCGATAGGCCTGGCCACCGCTCTCGCCCGTGTCCGAGCTGGGCCCGACGACTTGTCTCGTCTCGGCGATCGGGAGCATGCTTGAGCCGATACCCGTCGGCTGTTCGAAGAGCCGGAGAAGCGATGTCGCCATCGAGACCGGGCCGAGAGACTTCATCGGATGTTGCAGCGTTCCTCGAGCGGTTCCCACCCTTCTGCGACCTCGAGCGTCATCACGTCGAAGATCTCGCTCAACGCATAGAGGTGGTCTCGTATCCGCCTGGCGCTGTCATCCTCATGCAGGCGGGCGAGCCATCGGATCATCTCTTCGTGGTGCGATCCGGCATCGTCGACCTGTTCGATGAGGGCAGGGTGGTCGATCACCTGGGTGAAGGCGAGGTCATCGGCATATCGGTCCTCTCGGGTCTAGGTCCCGCTCTGTCCGCGCTGGCACGAGATACGACCGAGTGCTATCTGATCGACGCAGACGAGGCGCGCGAGGTGCTCGGCACCTCCGCGGGACTCGCGTTCCTCGGACGGAGCTTCGCTGGGTGGAAGAGACGCGATTCCGCCGAGCTCCACCGTCAGCGGGCGGGGGTCGACGACGCGCTCGAAGAGGAGATCGCTCGAGCGAGGAACAACGCCTCGGTCGCCACGGCTGCCGGCAGTCTCCCTTCGACGGTCCGTTCGCTGCTCGAAGAGGGCGTCGATCCGATCGACGTCGGCCACGTCGTGGGGATAACCATCGATCACCTCACGAGGAGACTCATCGAGCTCGCCATCGACGAGTTGGGCCAGCCGCCGACGACGTTCGCCTGGTTGGCACTGGGTAGTGCCGCCAGGCACGAGCAAGCCCTCCGCACAGACCAGGATCATGCGCTCGCCTATGGGTGCGACGATGCCGAGGCAGCGTCGGTGGATCCCTATTTCGACAGGCTCGCCCGGTCCGTAACCGATGGGCTCGAGGCGTGTGGCATCCCCCGATGTCGAGGTGGGGTGATGGCCGAGAACGCGGCATGGCGGCGAACGGTCGGCGGATGGCGTCACCGGTTCGGTGAATACGTCGCCGATCCCGAAGTCATGGGAACGCGGGTCGCCAGCATCGCGTTCGACTACCGGCGAGTCGTTGGCCCCGTCAACGTTGAGGTGGTGCTCGACCGCGTGATCAGAGGGGCAACGACCGACTCCGCCTTCATGCGGCGTCTCATGCGGATGGCGCTCGAGAACATGGCGCCCGTCGGCCGGTTCCGCGACATCGTCACGGATCGTGCCGGTACCGTTGACCTCAAGCAGAGCGGCATCACACTCATCACGAACCTCGCGCGTTTCTTCGCGATCGAGGCCGGGATCAGCGAGAACCGCACGGTGGAACGTCTGCGGGGTGCCGCTGCGGCCGGGGTGCTCTCGGATACTGAGTTCGACGACCTGCGGGAGGCGTTGCGAGTCCTCTGGAGGATCCGCCTCGAGCATCACGTCGATCTGATCGAACGCGGAGCGGAGCCAGATGACAACGTGGATCCGACGTCGCTCCGGCCCATCAGCAGACGAGCGTTGGGCGCCGCCCTCCACGTCGTGGCCGGCGCGCAAGAGCGGCTCGCCAGGCGAAGGTGATCGCATATCAGCTGACTTCGCGTCGCGGCCCCTCGATCTGCCGGGCCGCGCTCTATGCGAAGATGCATCGAGGACCCGTGTCACCACGGTCCTCTCCGCCTGGACGAGCGTGCGCGTTATCGGTGGAGCGCGGAGGCGTGTGCCCGTCCGGGCACGACCCGCCTTCGCAGGAGTCGCTCCCCGAACCACCGCTCTCGGTGTTGTTCCCCGAGCCCCCATCGAGGGAGTCGTTGCCTGACGCGCCGGTCAGCTGGTCGTTACCCGAGTCGCCGAAGATCTTGTCTCGGCCGGATCCACCGCAGATCGTGTCTTGCCGCCGCGGCCGTGGATCACGTCGTTGCCACCGAGTGCAACGATCACGTCGTGGCCGGACGTCCCGTTGAGGACATCACTGCCCGACATGCCGACGATCGTGGCCAACTCCCCCTTGCACGTCGGAGCCCGAGTCCCCGGCCGCCGCCGCCACGCTCGGATGAGCCAGGAACACCGCGAGGAGCCCGCTCGTCGCGATGATCCCCCCACGAACCTTCCATCTTCCCCCCGTGCCCTTCATCTTCTACCTCCCCTTCCTGGGCCGTGGATCCGTCCGCGGCTTCTGGAGGTCAAGCTAGGCGGGGCCGTGTAACGACCCTTCCAACCTGGGGTTATGGGACGGCAAGAGTCGTTTGGATACGAATCATCTCTTACCGGCGCGCCTGGCTACTCGGCCCGAAACGGTCTCGCCGCTCACGGAGGAGCACGAAATGCCCGGCAGCGGCCGATCGCGGCTGGCGCACCCAGAACAGGTTCAGGATGGCCCGGAGGGCCCATCGTCGAACGCGCGCTGCTCCTCGATCGCTCCGTTCCGTCCCAGGATCAGGACCTCGCTCGGCGTGTCCTCCTGAGCGCGTTGCACCGCCACCGCTACGGCGTGGGTCCGACTGGGGAGGCTCGCGATCTCGACGTCGTCGAGGCGCACGATCCAAACACCCAGTCGCTCCATGACCCAATACGTCTGCCGCGCCATCGGCACGCGTCATCATCGCATCGCGCGGGCGATCGTGCTCATTCAGCTTCGGACAGGTCGTCCAACGAGTAGATCATGTCGTCTGCTATCTCGCGCGGACCCAGTGGACACAATTGACATCCGGCGAGCTGACTCGCAGCCTGCCCGGTGCTACTGCACGACGAACGTGCCATTCATCGGGCCTGGTGTATCTCACTGAGGAAGAAAGACGTTCCCGCTGAGAGTGCTTTGACCTCTAACGTCTTCGACCCGGGCCGCTGAAAAGAGCGGACACGAAGTACGTCTTGGTCCACCCGTCGTGAAGGCGTAGATCTCGAAGCTGTGAGGGATCCGGTCTTCGTTGTCGAACCGGATCCTCAAAGGCTGATCTGCCGAAACGGCTGAAACTTCGAGGACGCGAACCACCGCGAGGTCCCATCGAGGTCTGGGAGGCAGCCCGAGCCATCTTGGAGGTTCTGCAAGGACATCGTCCGCCTCCACGAGGATGCGCGAGCGGTCCGCCGCTACAGTGGGCACCGTGGAGCGATACGACGTGGCCGAGGCAGCTCAGCGAGCCGGCATCAGCGCTGATGAGCTCGGCGATCTAGTCGACCTGGGGATCATCGTGCCCGACACCCAGGGCCGATTCACGGCAGGCCACGTGCGGAGGGTCGGGCTGGTCGAGAGCCTCACCGCGGCTGGCATCTCACCGGATGGCCTAGGCGCTGCAATCCGAAGTGGACAAGTCTCGCTCGACTTCCTCGACGAACCTGTCTTCGAGCGTTTCTCGTCACTCAGCGGCGTCACGTTCGCGCGGTTCGCCGAGCGGACCGGCGCGCCGGTCCAGTTGCTGATGGTCATCCGCGAGGCGGCCGGCTCGCCCGCGCCGCTCCCCGAGGACTGGATCCGTGAGGAGGAACTCCCCTACGCTGAGTTCATCGAAGCCCAGGTCGAGGCGGGGTTCAGCTCGGCCGCCACCGAGCAACTGTTGCGTGTCCAGGGTGACGGCCTGCGCCGCATGGCTGAAACGGAGACGGCCTGGTGGAAGGCGGAGGTGATAGTGCCGGCCGCCCAGGCGGGGAAGCGACCCGACGAGATACTCGCCGACGACTCCGCCCACCGGATGAGCGTGCTTGCCGAGAAGGCACTGCTGGGGATGTACCACCTCCAGCAGAAGCAGGCCTGGACCGCCACCATCATCGAGGGTCTCGAGATGCAGTTGGCGGCGGCCGGATTGCACAGCCGCCTCGCACATCCTCCGGCGATGTGTTTCCTCGACATCACTGGCTACACCCGCCTCACTCAGGAGCGGGGCGACGTGGCGGCGGCTGAGCTCGCGACCACGCTGGCGAGGTTGGTGGAGCGCGCATCCCTGCGCCACGGCGGCCGACCGGTCAAGTGGCTCGGCGACGGAGTCATGTTCCACTTCAAGGATCCCGGCCCGGGCGTCGTGGCCGCTCTCGAGATGGCGGCTGGCGTGTCCGATGCCGGGCTTCCACCCGCGCACGTCGGCCTCCACGCTGGCCCGGTGATCTTCCAGGAGGGTGACTACTACGGCCAGACGGTGAACGTCGCGTCGAGGATCGCCGACTACGCGCGACCGGGCGAGGTACTCGTTAGCCAGGAGGTGGTCGACGCCTCCATCGGGGCGGACGTCGCCTTCCGGGAGATAGGCCCGGTCGAGCTCAAAGGTGTGGCTGGCGCCATGCGTCTGCACGCGGCCTCGGGGCCCGGCTGAATCGCGGCGCCGTCGACGGAGAGAAGATGCCGACGCGGGTGTGGTGTTTCCTTCGGGCGCCCAGATCGATCTACGTGTGATGGAGTTTGGCCTATGAAACTCCTGTCGATCTTCGTGGTCGCTGCCATGGCGGTGGTCGCAGCATCGTGCGGGTCGGGCACCCCGCCCGACGGGAGCCCCACGGCGGCGGCGCCCACCCAGACGTCCTCCTCGGCGAACGCGGACACGATGTCGTTCGAGGTGTGGTTCGACCTCGGCGAGTACCTGTTCGTGACGCGGCGGACGGAAGCATCGACCCCGCGCGTCGGGACCGCGGCCGTGGAGGCGCTCCTCGCCGGCCCCTCCGCGGAAGAGCAGGCCGCAGGCATCGGCACCTCCATCCCCGGGGGCACCGAGCTCCTCGGCCTGTCGATCTCGGGCGGGATCGCCACGGCGAACCTCAACACCGCGTTCGGCTCCGGCGGCGGGTCGCTCTCGATGTTCACCCGCCTCGCCCAGCTCACGTACACGCTGATGCAGTTCCCCGCCGTGCACGGCGTGGATCTGGAGATCGAGGGCGAGCCGGTCACCGTGTTCGGGACCGAAGGTATCGTCCTCGACCAGCCGATGACACGCGCCTCCTACGCCGACCGCCTCCCGCCGATCCTGGTGCGAAGCCCACTGATCGGCCAAGACGTCACGAGCCCGATCCGCGTCGCCGGCACCGCCAACGTGTTCGAGGCCGTCGTGAGCATCACGCTCCTCGATGCGAACGGCAACGAGCTCGTGTCGACGACCACGATGGCGACGTGCGGCACCGGGTGCCGGGGCGCATACGCGAAGGCGGTGCCGTACACGATCGCTCAGACCCAGACGGGCACGGTGCGCGTCTATGAGGTCAGTGCGAAGAACGGCACGCCGACCAACGTCGTGGAGATCCCGGTCACCCTGACCACGTGACCGGCCATCGCGTGATTCCGCGACATATCAGGAGCTCGCAAGCCTGCCCGAGCAACGGGTCCCTAGTAGATCGGAAGAAGGCCCTTATGCGTTCGGCTGCTGTTGACTTCCTCAAGAGACGCGGGGTTCCCTTCGTCGAGGACAACGAGGGGAATCTTGTTGATCCGCTCTCTCATCCTTCGATGCAGCAAGGGTTCGTCGAGGGAGCGCTTTCGGCATTCGATCAGGTGAGAAGCCAGCTCTAAGCGAGCGGGCTAGCCCACCTGTACCACTTTCCGCCCCCGCCCCTTCCTATCCGTAATGCCCCTTGAGCGCCGATCGAACGTCAACGATAGGCTCCGCGCGTGACTGCTACGACGGATGAGAGCGACGCCATCGAACGATCTGAGGAGCTTCGCTCTATCACGCTTAGGTACCTCTCAGCGATCGACCGGGGGGATGTCGAGACGATCGTCGCTCGCCACTCACGGATGGCGGGTCTTGCCAACATCGATACCATCGGCCCCCCCATTCGGGGCCGAGATCGCATCGCTCGATACCTCGAAGTAGATTTCGAGACCTTCGGCAGCTTCCCTGTCCCCGACCCCGAGGTCGAGGCGTGGTCCGCAGCGACTTGGGGGTGGTCGTTCGCGTTTGCGGAGGTCGGCGAGGACCTGCATCAGATGCTGCGCATCTCGCTCGTCTTTCAGCTCGAGCAGGACGATTGGAAGATCGTGCACTCGCACTTTTCGATTGGAGCGACAGACGATTCCGGGGCGTGGGGAACTCCTTTCGATCAAGCGACGTGGGACCTCATCGACAAGTTCCTCAGCGAGGAGACCCCCGACCTCTCTGGAACGACAGCTGCGGACGGAACGGTCACGCTCGTCCTGACAGACATCGAGGGCTCGACGGCGCTGAACTTATCGTTCGGCGACAAGGCTTGGCTTGAGGTCCTCCATGCACACAATGAAGCGGTCACATCGGTGACCCTCGAGCATGGCGGGACGGTCGTAAAAGGTCTCGGCGACGGCTTCATGCTCGCTTTCCCGTCAGCCCGGCTAGCGTTGCTTGGAGGCGTCGCCATCCAGGAGCGGATCGCCGAAACGTTTAGCGATCCTGGTTCGCCAATCCGGGTACGGATCGGGATCCACACGGGCGAGACTACTCGCGAGGCCGACGATCTCTTCGGGCACGCAGTCAACTACGCGGCGCGGGTTGCCAGCGCCGCTGCCGGCGGGGAGGTCTTAGCCTCCTCCCTCACGCATGACCTGGTGATCGGTACCGGCGAGTTCGTGTTCAACACTCCGCGCGAAACGGAACTGAAGGGGATCAACGGGGCTCAGCTCCTCTATCCCCTTGCGCGACCCGGTAACGCCTGACCGCTGACGCCTGACCCGTTAGCACACTTGATGCGAAGATTCATGAGAGGACCTTTCTGCTGTACCACTTACTGACCTCCGCCGTTGCCGCGCTCAAGGCCGCGGCAGCGGCTGAGAAGGTTGCAGAGGCGTCGGAAGAGGATGAAGAGAAACCGGAGCCTCGTTAACAGGCGTCCCAAACCTCGCGGCGCATCTGGAGGTTGTCAGACGCTTCCGCCAACGCCTCGGCCGGCAAGGAGCCCGCGAGAACGGCGACGTTCCCTTTCCAGGTATAGGCAGCGAAGCGACGCTGTGGTGGGGCAGTGTTCGGGAATGTCCCCTGAGCGGACTGGGCCACTGGGTTAGCGATGCCGGCGGTACTGCAGCTCGACGATCCCGCTGCTGGAGGCGGTGCTGGAGACCAGGTCGAGTCGGTAGGACTTGGGGACGCCGTCGAACAGCCGAGTGCCCTCGCCCGCAACGTAGGGGAACAAGCTCACCTGGAGCTCGTCGATCAGGTCGAGCCGCATGAGCGACCGCCAGAGGCTGACGCCGCCCCAGACCACGATGTGGCCGTCGTCGGCTCTCCTGAGCTTGTCGATCTCCTCTGCCGTGTCACCGGCGGCGATGGTGGTGTTGGCCCACTCGGCCGTCTTCAGGGTCCGAGAGAAGACGACCTTGCGCCCGGCGTTCAGGATGTCGGCGAACGGATGGTCGGTGGCCGTCGTCGTCATGGCCCCGGCGATGGCCTCGTAGGCGGTGCGGCCCATGATGTGCGCGTACGCGCTCTGTAGGAAGTCGAGTTGCGCCGGGTCGTCGGGCTCACGGTTCTCGGGCAGGTCGAAGCAGAACTTCCAAAACTCGGTGCCCTCGTCGGTGAGAAGGCCGTCGAGCGAGTAGTTGAACACCGTCGCTATCAGCTTCCGCATGATCAGCACTCCATGGTCTCGGGTCGCCTGGGAACGTGCTTCGCCTCCACATGTGGTGCCGCCTGGCGGCGGTAGCGACAGCTTAGATCGGCAAGAGAGCCTCTCGGCAGCTAGCCCATGTCCGATAGGGGATATGAGGAGACTTCGGGGAATGGCACTCGAGGTTCGGGCATGTCACCTGGAGAGAGGTGGGGGGGCGGTGGTCTACGACGTGTGCACGGGATAGCGCACATGCGTGACACCCCACACCGGTGACGACCGTCGGATCCCCGAGGACGACCGGTGTGTCCGCGAGATGGTCGAACAGCCGCACTCCTGCGCCTAGCAACACGGCAGCCAGGCGTCCAGGCACTGCTGGACCGTTTGGGCGCCGTGCACTCCAACAGACTTCGGGCCGGCAGCCGATCTCGCTCGAGCAACGGCGCTCTCGATGCCCGTCGGTGACGAACTGGACCGTCGAGCCTGCCGTGTCCAGCCGTCGGGCACGTCGTGGGTGACGACGAAAGCGGGCACATCCCACGCGGAGAAGCGGCGGACGCGTCGATGACGAACGACACTGTACCCACGAAGGCAAGCGTAGTCGCCGCGCCGTGCGCGAGCGTTCGGCTATGTGCCTTGGTGGGAGGATGGTCTGTTCGACCGGCCTTATCGGAAGAGCTCGCCGCCCCCTTGACCGGCCAAGCTCCTTAGCCGGAATCCCAGCCATTCGGGAGCGTGAACGTTAGCCTGAAGGGCCGGCGCCGATCCCCTGTGGCTTCGCTGTGGATCGACTCGATGATCGCGTTGGCCTCCGCCAGCTCAGCCGCTGTCGTACCCGGTCGCGCCTCGACGGTGATGGTGACTTTCGTGTCCTTGATGTCCACGATCCACAGCTCCGTGCGTTTGCCGTTCGCGCCGACGGGTAGCTCTTGGTAGGTCCCGGCGCGGCCGGCGATGGTGACCGTGGTTGGCCCGCTCTCATAGGCGTTGGCGGACGCGGAGAATGTGATACTGACGCCGAGGCCGTTGTCGGTGGGGTTGTGCATCCAACTATCGCGCCGCACCTCCCAGGAGTAGCGGCCCGCCGGGTTATGTCGAGCTCCAGGCCAGCCATTGACTATGGTTGGATGGACCGGGAGCGAGGCAATCGACGGGCTTGGTGTCGGGAGGAGCGTAGAGCTTGCTGGTGGCCCGCCGACAGTGGATCCCCCGGAAGATAGGGCGACGCCGAAGATCGCGACTGCTACGAGCGCGACCGCTCCGATCGCCACCTTCGTGAGGGTGTTCTTCTCTGGCAACCTTCGCGCCTCCCACGGGGCACGCCGCTTGACGGTTCTGATACCAGACTGCTGTTACAGGATAAGTGGGCGCCGCTCGTCACGAGTCGCTACTAGAGTCGCCTGGGATGAACCTCGGGGACGTCGAGCTTCGCGCGAAGCTCGAATCGATGTGGGTACGGGGGGATGACCATGCGGAAAGCGATGGTGCTCGCGGTTGCCGGGTTCCTCACGCTCGGGACGATGACTACCGGCCCGTCGGCTGCGGCTGGAAAATCGAACGCTCCAAGGAATCACGTCGCGGTCACCGCCACCTGGTGATCCGCCGATCAGCCATACCTTCCCAGCGTTCACGGTCAGACGTAGACATCTGAGCGATCAGCTGCAGGTGAACACCGTGGGTTAGCAGGTACTGGCATATGCGCATGAAACACAACGGCGCAAGGATCGCTCTTCGCCCAACGAACGGCGGCGGCGGAGGTGTTGTCCTGCTCGCTTATGTGCCGGACGAGCCGGGGTTAGACCATTTCACGTACCACGCCGCCGGACCCACCCCGAACGGAGTGCAGCACAAATGCCGCGTCGCTATCGACTTCTGCACCGCACGGTTGCGGAATATCGGCGTCCGCATCAGTGGCCCCTCTCACGGTCAGGGCAGCTACGGTGCGGTCAGCATTTCCCCGGAGCTGCCCAACGGCACGCCGCGGCCTACCAAGACCGGACCCCGCCCCGGGCCGCGGCAGCCTCCCACTGGAAGAGGGGCGAGGATTCCTACGAGGCGCCCGCGAGAGTGGCCACGTCCTCTCGCTGCACCAAGAACAAGCCGCTGTTCTCTTCTGTCACCGTCGAGCAGTTCGTCGTGCCGTTGGTCTCCTCGAACGTCGCGAACGTGAACGGCCCCAAGAACAGGATCCCGAGCGCGTTCGCATCGCAGACGAACCCGTCCTCGACCGCTGGCGTGATCACGAACGACGGCAGCGGCTGGTCGAACGCGTAGCTGTCACCGCCCGTTCATCTGCAACAGTTGGATCGCGAGTGCGTCGGCCGGTGACACGATGACGAGGTCCGGGTTGTAGCCCGCGGTCCGCACCATCTGGCCTTTTCTTGGTTGGGCGCTCGATATGAACCTCTGACCTCTTCCGTGTCAGGGAGGTGAGCGGCAGGCGTCTAAGCTGCACCTTCGAAGGTGATGGGAGATGTTGCATGTCTCAGGGGTACCGGTGAGTGTTGTTGAGTTCGGTCGGCTCCTTGACCAGATAGTTGACCGAACAGGGTCCACGGAATGACGTGGAGCAAGAGGCTGAACTCAGAGCTCTTGGCTCGCGCACACCGAGGAAGGCCGGCGACTCACCCGGCGGGAACGTTCCAGAGCTCGCGGCCAGTCCCAGGTTCATTGGCAACGAAGAACACCGACCCTGCGACCTCGACGAACCACCTGCCCCAATTCGAGCCCTGCGCACCGGGATGCGAATCGTTCACCATGACGGTCCCTGCCCGGGTCCCGTCGCTCTTCCACAGCTCCCGCCCGTGCGTGCCATCGTCGGCCATGAAGTAGAGGGTGCCCGCGACGCCTCTGAAGGAGTCCAACTCCGACGCAGGTGATCCAGGCCAGATGTCCCTCACCATCACGGTCCCGATCTCGGTCCCGTCGCTCATCCAGAGCTCCCGCCCGTGCGTGCCGTCGGAGGCCGCCAAGTACAAGGTGCCTGCGACTTCGGTGAGGTGGTCGGGGTAAGTCCTTTCCGATCCCCTCCCGAAATCCTTCACCATCACGGTGCCGGCCTCGGTCCCGTCGCTCTTCCACAGGTCCCCGTCGTACCTGCCGTCGGAAGCCGTCGTGAAGTACAAGGTGCCGGCGAACTCGGTGAGGCGGCTGGGGTAAGATGCACGCGATCCAGGCACGAGGTCCTTCACCATCACGGTCCCTCCCTCGGTCCCGTCGCTCTTCCACAGCTCGGTCCCGTGCATGCCGTCGTCGGCCGTGAAGTACAGGGTGCCTGCGAAGTCGATGAGGTAGCCAGGGTCGAACCAACGTGATCCGGGCCAGATGTCCTTGACCATGACGGTCCCCGCTTCGGTCCCGTCGCTCTTCCAGAGCTCCCGCCCGTGCGTGCCGTCCTTCGCGGTGAAGTACACCGTGCCAGCGACATCGGTGAAGGAGCCGGGAAGGGACCTGCCCGATCCCGGATCGATGTCCTTGACCATGACGGTCCCCGCTTCGGTCCCGTCGCTCTTCCACAGCTCGTCTGCGTGCATGCCGTCATCGGCCCTGAAGTACACGGTGCCTGCGACGTCTCTGAAGAATCTGGGGTCAGACCTCTCCGGTCCCGGCAAGATGTCCTTCACCAAGACGGTCCCTGCCTCGGTGCCGTCGCTCTTCCAGAGCTCCCACCCGTGCACGCCGTCGTCGGCCACGAAGTACAGGATGCCCGCGGCGTCTCTGAGGTAGGCGGGGAAGGACGTGGCCGATCCCGGCAGGATGTCTTTCACCATGACGGTGCCTGCTTCGGTCCCGTCGCTCTTCCACAGTTCGTATCCGTGCGAACCGTCTCTGGCCGAGAAGTACAGGGTGCCCGATACGTCGGTGAGGTAGCGGGGGTGGGACCCATGCGATCCCGGCACGATGTCTTTGACGAGGTTGACGATCGGTCCCGCCGACGCGAGCGGAGCAGCGAGCACCAGGACGAGTAGCGCGGTGAAGAACCTCATGACTCGCCGCATGTCATGTGCCCTCCTCGCGTGGGCCGATGCCGATCGAGCGCGTATCGGGGAGTTCGGGTTGCCCATGTCTCGACACGTTCAACGAGAGCACCCACGACGCTTTCCTCGGATCGCACGTCACATGGGCGCGAGAGCCATTCTCCGCTCGCACAGGGCAGAAGAGAAGGCCTCGATGCCGACAACTGCCCTCAGCAAACGAATCTATCGGTGGGCGCTAGAGGATTTGAACCTCTGACCTCTTCCGTGTCAGGGAAGCGCTCTCCCACTGAGCTAAGCGCCCGCGCTGAGGACTGTAGCAATCACGCTCGAGGCGGGGACCGGAATCGAACCGGTGTGCGGGGCTTTGCAGGCCCCTGCCTAACCACTCGGCCACCCCGCCGAACCGGCTCAGTCTACGGGACCACCTTGGAACGAAGGCTCGGGCGCCTCACCGCGTACCAGCCCGCGGATCCCGCGCCGCGCGAGGTTCGGCGGAGGTTCACCCTCCGGTCTAGAGTTTCGCCCATGTCCGACCCTGCGCCCCAGCGCAACCTGATCCAGATCTTGGCGAGGAACTTCGCTTCCCGCCTGGCCACCGCGGTGTTCCTCGTGGACGCCGATGCACGCGTGATCTTCTTCAACGAAGCGGCCGAGCGCCTGCTCGGACAGCGGTTCGTCGAGGGTCAAGGGATGCCCCCTGATGAGTACGCCAAGCGGTTCCGACCGAGCGACGACGAAGGGAACCCGATCCCGATCCTCCAGACGCCGCTCGGCATCGCGATCACGCAAAGGCAGCCGGCGCACGCGCGCCTCACGATCCGCGGCGCCGACGGCGTCACGCGACCGATCGAGGTGACCGCCTTCCCGCTCCTCGCCCACACGGACGAACTCGTCGGAGCGATCACGATCTTCTGGGAGCGTCCGGAGATGGAGTAGATGCGGATCAGGATCTGGGGATGTCGCGGTTCGATCGCCACGCCAGGGTCGGAGACTGCCCGCTATGGAGGGAACACCTCGTGCATCGAGGTGCGGCTGGACGACGGAACGGTGCTCATCCTCGACGCAGGCACCGGTGTGCGAGCGCTCGGACTCGCCCTGGTGGAGGACCCGCCAGCGCGGATCGATCTGCTTCTCACGCACCTGCATGTCGATCACGTCGAAGGCCTCGGCGCCTTCGAGCCGATCTGGCGCCACCAGACCGACCTGCACATCTGGGGACCAGCATCTCCGATGGCCTCGCTCGACGAGCGGATCGCGACGTACTTCTCTCCTCCGTTGTTCCCGATCCACCTGTCGGAGGTGCCGGCCCGGTGCACGTTCCACGACGCTCCAGATCAACCGTGGAACATCGGGGGCGCGAAGCTCCGGTCGGATCCGATCCAGCACCCTGGACCGACGGTCGGCTACAGGATCGAGGCCGACGGGAAGGTGCTCACCTACCTCACCGACCATGAGCCCGCCCTCGGCGTGGATCTTCGAGCGATGCCCCCGGACTGGGTCTCCGGGTTCGCCCTAGCGTTCGGCGCGGACGTGTTGATACACGACTGTCAGTACACGCGGCAGGAGTATGAGATTCGCTTCGGCTTCGGCCATTCGAGTACCGACCATGTTGCCGTGTTCGCAGAGAAGGCAGGCGTCGATCGCCTCGTGCTCTTCCACCATGACCCCATGCATACCGACACGGTCTTGGACGAGGTGCATGGCGCCGTGGTCGACAGCTGGGGTGTCGACCCCGCGCGATGCTTCGTAGCGGCCGACGGTGCGGAATTCGTCATCTAAGGCATCACCGATCGGTTCACGATTCTTGGTGGTGACCTGAAGAGGGTGGGAAACCCTCACCTGGAGCGGACGACGGGATTCGAACCCGCGACCCCCACCTTGGCAAGGTTACCCGGACAGACGCTGCGAGCTGCTGCGATTTGCGGAAACGCGTCCTGACCTGCGGCTTCGCTGCTCGACCATGCGCGTCGTTTCGCAACGTTGCGCGGTCGTCTGCGGGACAGATGCGGGACGCGATCCGCCGTCCCGATCCTCGCCGGTTCGTCCTCTTCGAGGTCGATCAGGATCTCGACGAGCCATTCCGCGTCGTCCCGCTGGTGGAGTTGTCCGATCAACGCGGCGCGATCGGCGTCGGGACGGGTGTTGGCCGGGCGTGCAGTTCTGGTCCACCGTGAGTTACCACGCGTGAGACCGCGCTCGCGCAGGTCCCTTGGGTCCCTCCGAGCTCCAACTTCTTGACGAACGCTCGGTAGGCCCCGTCCACGTCCGACAACGTCACCCGGTAGATGCCGTTCAGGGCGCTTGACCGACTCTCGACCGTTTGCCAACCCCCGCCATCTCCCCGCTTCTGGATGAGGACCGCGCGATGGGCTTGACAGGCCTGGGTTCCGTAGGCTGCCCGGACGCGTCCTGTCGCGACGAGGGAGCCACCAAAATTGAGAAGATCGAAGCTGACACTCGTGCGGTGAGATTCTCCTGCCAGGGCGGGCGTTGCACCCATCCCGAACAGGCAAAGGGTGAAGAGTACGCACCAGACCGCAGGTGTCTGTGTCACGGATTACCCCCTCGGCCCGGCAACGCGAGCGAAGGTAGCACGACCATCGTCGTACCTCTCTTGAAGTAAGGGCGGTGAGCATGGACCTGCATGAGGGCGTCGGTCAAACTGCCCGCACGTCCGTCGTGGTCAGGGCTAGAGTTGCCTCAGCCCCAGCAACCTCGAAGACGTCGAGCGCCTGCTCCGCGATCGCCTGGATGCGCTCGGACCGGCACCGCGCGCCGAGCTGTTGCACGTCCTCATGTTGCCGGACTGACCGCGAGCGTCGGATCCAGCTGTTCTACGGCAACCCGAAGACGCGGACGTTCGCGGAACTCTTGATCGACCTCGAGCGGTGACGTCGACGCGTCGTCCGCGGGACCGTTGCGGGACGTTGACGAGACGGGTAGTCGCTCGCAGCTCCGGCCCTAGCCTCTGACCTGCGCCTTCCTTGGAGCGGACGACGGGATTCGAACCCGCGACCCCCACCTTGGCAAGGTGGTGCTCTACCAACTGAGCCACGTCCGCGTGCACCCCAGGCTAGCGCGGGACCTCCGGCGCTTCAACCGCGCTACCCGGTGCCGGTCGAACCGAAACCTCCGGTTCCCCGGTGCGACGGCGGCAGCTGCTCCGCCCACGTCGCCTTGACCTCGGGGATCGCCACGATCACAAGCTGCGCGATGCGGTCGCCTTTCGCGATACGCACGGGCTCGGTCCGGTCAAGGTTCACCACGGCGCAGATGATCTCCCCGCGGTAGCCCGCATCGATGAGCCCAGGCGCGTTGGCAAGGGTCAGCCCCTGGCTCGACGCCAGTCCGGACCGCGGCAGGACCATCCCCGCGTGACCTGCCGGGACGGCGACGGCCACACCGGTCGCGACCATGGATCGCTCCCCCGGCGCGACTTCCACATCGACGATCGACCGCAGATCGAGTCCGGCGTCGCCCGGATGCGCGGCGGTCGGGAGCTCGGCGTCTACATGGAGCCGCTCGAACGGAACGTCCATCAGACGGGCTCGATGAGCTCGATGCGGTTGCCGAATGGATCGCGCACGTAGACGCGGTGGAACCCCTCCAGTTGGACCTCGTCCTCGACGACGCGGACGCCGGCGGCGTCCAACCGCGTCAAGAGCTGCTCCAGGCCCTCCACCATGAGCGCGGGATGTGCCTTGAACGCGGGACGGAACCCGTCCTCGACGCCCAGGTGCACCTCGACGTCGGGGCCGCGGAACCACACCCCGCCGCGCGGCGCGAGCTCCGGTGGCTTGGAGATCTGCTCCATCCCCAGGAGGTAGCCGTAGAACTTCTCCGCGGCCTCTTCCTCGCCCTGGGGCATCGCGAGCTGCACGTGGTGCAGCCCGACGACCCGCCCGTCACGCTCGGCCATGCCCGAACCTTACGAGCAACCGCTGGTGCTGCCGCACGTCCCGCACACGTAGCACGAGCCGGCCGGCTGCATCCTCGATCCGCACTGATAGCACAGGGGCGCATCGAGGGTCCGGGCGCCCGGTGTCTCGCCCAGCGCGACCGGCTGGGGGTCCGAGGCCGGCGCGAGGGCCGAGAGGACCTGCGTCTTCTCCTCCAGCTCCTGCAGCGCAGAGACCTTCCGCTCCTCGATCGAACGGATCCCCAGCGACTCGCGCTTGTCCTCTGGGAGGTAGTCGAGCGCCAGGCGGCGGAACACGTAGTCCACGAGCGACGAGGCGAACCGGATGTCGGGGTCGTTGGTCATGCCGGACGGCTCGAACTTCAAGTTGATGAACTTCGAGACGTAGGTGTCGAGCGGCACGCCGTATTGGAGTCCGATCGACACCGCGATCGCGAACGCGTCCATCACGCCAGATAGCGTCGAACCCTGCTTGGACGTCTTCAGGAAGATCTCGCCGAGCCCGTCGTCGGGGTAGGAGCCGGCGGTGATGTAGCCCTCCGCGTCGCCGACCTGGAACGACGTGGTCGTGGAGGGCCGCGACATGGGCAGACGCCGGCGAACCGGCTGCGCGAACTCTGCCGGCACCTCGGCCTTCGCCTTCTTGTCAGCCGAGAGCGGCTGGGCGACCTTACAGTTGTCCCGGTAGATCGCCACCGCCTTCAGCCCGAGCTTCCACGACTCCACGAACAGCTGCTCGATCTCCTCGACCGTGGCCTCCTCCGGCATGTTCACCGTCTTCGAGATGGCGCCCGAGATGAAAGGCTGCGCGGCCGCCATCATCCGCACGTGCCCCATGTAGTGGATGGGCTGCGCACCCATCGCCGTGTCGAAGACCGGGTAGTGCGCGGCCTTCAGGTGAGGCGCGTCCACGACGGAGTTGTTCTCGGCGATGTAAGCGACGATGTCGTCGCTCTGCCCCGAGTCGTACCCGAGCTTCTCGAGCGCGCGCGGCACCGTTTGGTTGACGAACTGCATCGTGCCCCCGCCGACGAGCTTCTTCGTCTTCACGAGCGCGAGCTCCGGTTCGATGCCGGTGGTGTCGCAGTCCATCATCAGACCGATGGTCCCCGTGGGGGCGAGGACCGATGCCTGCGCGTTGCGGTAGCCGTGCCGCTCACCGAGCGATACCGCCTCGTCCCACGATTGCTTCGCGGCCGTGAGCATCGCCTCCGGCACCAACTCGCCGTCGATCTCGTCGGCGGCCGCGCGGTGCTTGCGCATCACGCGCAGCATCGCGTCACGGTTGGGGGCGAACCCGTCGAACGTCCCCATCGACTCCGCGATACGCGCGCTCGTCCGGTAGGCCTGGCCGGTCATCAATGCGGTGATCGCGCCGGCCCACGCCCGCCCGCCGTCGGAGTCGTACGGCAGGCCACGCGCCATCAACAGCGCCCCGAGGTTCGCGAATCCGAGCCCGAGCTGGCGGTACGCCCGAGCGTTCTCCGCGATCTTCTCGGTCGGGTAATCGGACTCGCCGACGACGATCTCCTGTGCCGTGAACACGACCTCCACCGCATGCCGGAACGAGGCGACGTCGAAGTTGCCGGCGTCGTCCAGGAACTTCATCAGGTTGAGCGACGCCAGATTGCAGGCCGAGTTGTCCAGGTGCATGTACTCCGAGCACGGGTTCGACGCGTTGATACGGCCGGATGCCGGGCAGGTATGCCATTCGTTGATCGTGGTGTCGTACTGCATGCCGGGGTCCGCGCACTCCCACGCGGCCTGTGCGATCTCGCGCATCAGCTCACGGGCGCGGACCGTCTCGACCGGCTCGCCCGTCGTCACGCCCTTCAGCTTCCAGTCCTGATCCTGCTCGAACGCACGCATGAACTCATCGGTTACACGGACCGAGTTGTTGGCGTTCTGGTACTGGATCGAGTACGAGTCGCGGCCGTCGAGGTCCATGTCGAACCCGGCGTCGCGGAGGGCTCGCGCCTTGTGCTCCTCGGTCGCCTTGCACCAGACGAAGTCGCGGATGTCGGGGTGGTCCACGTTCAGGATCACCATCTTCGCGGCGCGACGCGTCTTTCCTCCCGACTTGATCGTGCCGGCGGACGCGTCGGCGCCGCGCATGAACGACACCGGACCGGATGCCGTGCCACCCCCTGCGAGCGGCTCGCGCGACGAACGGATGCGCGACAGGTTGATCCCCGATCCCGATCCCCCCTTGAAGATCGTGCCTTCTTCCACGTACCAGTTCAGGATCGACGACATGTGATCGTCGACGGCGAGGATGAAACACGCGGAGCACTGCTGCGGGGTGTCGGGCACGCCAACGTTGAACCAGACGGGTGAGTTGAACGCCGCCTTCTGCGTGACGACCAGATGCGTCAGCTCCTCAGCGAACACCTGAGCATCGTGCGGAGTTGCGAAGTAGCCGTTCTTCTCGCCCCAGCCGCGGATCGTATCGACGACGCGCCCGGCGAGCTGCCGAACCGAGGACTCCCGCTGCGGGGTCCCGAGCGTGCCGCGGAAGTACTTCTGGGCGACGATGTTCGTGGCGTTCTGCGACCACGAGACGGGGAACTCGACGTCACGCTGCTCGAAGGCGTTGCCGCCCTCCTTGAAGTTCGGGATGACCGCGTCGCGCGTCTCCCACTCCACCTCTTCGAACGGATGCCGTCCCTCGGTCGTGAAGTATCGAGTGAAGGTCAGACCTTCGCGGATGACCTCGACGTCCCCCTCTTTCGTCGCCACTTCTCGTCCCCTTTCCCCCTCGATCCAACCCTGTGGAATCATGTGGAAAAGAACTACATCCGTGTGATTCCGGGCTCCGGGATTGTGGACCCGAACCCAACCGACGTCAAGATGCTGTGGGAAGATTCTTCTTGAACCACTACATGTAGTATCTCAGCCGTGACGGCCAGTGACGACCCATCGGGCCTCAGCGGCTGCGATGCTTGGCGGGCACCTTCTTCTCCAGCAACACGTCGAGCTCCCGCTCGAAGTCCGTGATCTCCTGGAAATCCTTGTAGACGCTGGCGAAACGCATGTACGCGACCTGATCCAACTTGGCGAGGCCTGCGAGCACCTCCAGCCCGACGGCCTGGGACGTCACGGCCGGGCCCTTGCGTCGCAGCCGCTCCTCGACGCGGTCGACGAGCCGCTCGACCTGCTCCGGGGTGACCGGACGATTCTTGATCGCCTTCAGGATGCCGCTCTCGAGCTTGGCTCGGTCGAACGGGTCCTTCGAGCCGTCGCGTTTGACGACTACCAGACCGACGTCCTCGATCCGCTCGAAGGTGGTGTAACGCCGATGGCAGGCTCCGCATTCGCGACGCCGGCGGATCGCCCCGCCGGCGTCGGCGGGACGAGAGTCGACGACTCGATCGTCGTCCGCATTGCACCAGGGGCATCGCATGGCCGACGCCACAACATGTAGTGGCGGCGCGAACCGTATCCGCACCATGTTGCGTCGTCAAGCGGCGGACGGGACAACGAGGGACTGACCGGGCACCAGCGCTCCCGGGTCGATCCCGTTCCGTTCCGCGATCGCGTCGACCAGCGGGCGAGGATCGGCCCCCGGTGCCGCGTGCTCCGCGATCGACCAGAGCGTGTCGCCCGATCGCACGACGTAGACCTGATCGGACCGTCGCTGAGGCGACCTGGCCGAAGGTCCCGTGTGGCGCCCGAGCGCATCCGCCACCGGCGAGCTCAGGATGACGGCCATCGCCACACCGAGGGCCGCGATCGTGAGTCGCCGCCGTCGTCGAACAGGTGTTCGGGTCATGCCGTCATCTTTCCCGAACACATGTTCGGAGTCAACCCCTCGCTCGAACATATGTTTGCCTCCTACTGGATCGAGTGTTAGCGTCCGTTCGACCACATCAGGAGGCTAGAGACGATGTCTGACATCACGCCCCGCCAGCAGCGGATCCTGGACGTCATCGGGCAGACCGTCCGAGAGCGCGGCTACCCGCCGACCGTGCGAGAGATCGGGGAGGCGGTCGGCCTCACCTCGTCCTCCAGCGTGCACGCGCAGCTCGCCAACCTCGAGCGCATGGGCCTGTTGACGAAGGATCCGACCAAGCCTCGTGCGATGGCCCTCGCCGAGCCGAGGGCAGATGCGGTCGCCGTTCCCCTCCTGGGCCGGATCGCCGCCGGAGCGCCTACGCTCGCCGTCGAGAACGTCGACGGATACGTGGCCGTCCCCCACGACTTCGCCGGCGACGAGGGCCACTTCGCCCTCCACGTGTCGGGCGACTCCATGATCGGCGCCGGGATCTTCGACGGCGACGTCGTCGTCCTCCGGGCCCAGGACTCGGCGAGCGACGGCGACATCGTGGCGGCCCTGCTCCCCGGCCCGGCGGAGGACGAGGCGACCATCAAGCGATTCGGGCACGATGGCGCCCGCGTCATGCTGATCCCCGAGAACCCGGCGCTCGATCCGTTCGAGATGCGCGAAGGCAGGATCCTCGGCCGCGTCGTCGCCGTGCTCCGCAAGCTCCCTTAGCCGGTAAGCTCGGGTGTTCGTGACCACGAGGAGCCCGATGCCTGCGACCGACCGCGTCACCCACCTCGAACGACAGATCGCCTCACAGCCCGACGTCATCGGTTCCCTCCTCGCGAGCGGCAAGCTCCGTGAACAGGTCCATGCAGCGGCCGAGGGACTTCATCGCGCACGGCGCATCTGGGTGGTCGGAACGGGAACGAGCCTGCACGCGGCCGAGCTCGGGGCATCCATGCTCCAGCTCTCCGGGCGCCAAGCGCAGTCGTGCTCCTCCATGCAGTTCGTGAACTTCGCGCCGATCGTCGGGGCCCAGGACGCGATCGTCGTCATCACCCACACCGCAGAGACCGCATTCGCCCTGTCCACCCGGGCCCAGGCGTTCATCGCCGGCCTCGACGTCGTGATGATCACCAAGCAAGGCTCCGGCTTCCCGGAGTCGATCGAGACGATCCCCAAGGAGACGGCAGAGACGTACACGGTCAGTTACACGAGCACGCTCGTCGCGCTCGCCCTTCTGGCGAAGGAGCTCGGGGCCGAGGGGATGGACGACGAGGTGATGGAGCGCGTGCCGACCGCTGTCGCCGCCGCCCTGGAGTCGCCGAGGATCGACCAGATCACGCAGCCCGAACGTCTGCTCGTCTTCGTTGGCGCGGGGCCCGCGGCCGTGACCGCCCGAGAGGGGGCGCTCAAGGTCCGCGAGGGTGCCCGGTTCCTCGCGGAGGGGTATGACGCCGAGTACCTCCTGCACGGATCGGCCGTGCCCCTCGACCGACGCGACCGCCTGGTCGCCCTAGGGCCCCCCGACCCCGGCGGCCTCGTCGACGCTGTGGCTCGGGCGGCGGCGGCCGAAGACATCCCCACGGACCGGCTCGACGAGTCCGCCGATCTCCCGCCCCTGCTCGCGCAGATCCCGCTCACGGTTCGGCTCCAACTCGTCGCGCTGCGATTCGCGCTCGAGCGGGGTCAGGATCCGGACACCGTCATCGTCGGTGCGTGGGCGGATCCGGCTACCTGGCGGATCGGCGCTCCTTCGTAGACGGATCGCGGTCTCGAGCACGGACGAAGTCCTTCACCGCTGCGAGCTCGCGCTCCCCCACGCGGGCGCGCACGATCGTCCCCTCGCCGTCGGCTTCCGTACCGAGGACCTCGGCCTCCCGGTAAAGGCGCGCTGTGATGTCCTCCCGTCCCCAGGGGACGAGCAACGTGACCTCGTGGGGCGGCCGCGGCAGGGCCTCGGCCACCGCGACGAGGAGCTCGTCGGCCCCCTCGCCCGTGACCGCCGAGACGGCCACCGAGCCCGGGAATCGACGCGCGAGCCGGGCCCGGCCCGAGCCCGGAACCAGGTCTACCTTGTTCAGGGCGAGGACCTCGGGGAGATCGCCCGCACCGATCTCGATGAGCACACGGCGGACGGCCTCGATCTGTTGGTCGAGCTGTGGCGACGACGCGTCGGCGACGTGCAGGACCACGTCGGCCATCGTGACTTCCTCGAGGGTCGAGCGGAACGCCTCGACCAGAGCGTGCGGGAGCTTGCTGACGAACCCCACGGTGTCGGAGATGGTGGCGGGCGCTCCCCCCGGCAGCTCGATCTTGCGGACGGTCGGGTCGAGCGTTGCGAACAGCTGATCGGCGACCGGCACCGACGAGCCCGTCAGCCGGTTGAGGAGTGTCGACTTGCCGGCGTTCGTGTAGCCCGCGATCGCGATCTGTTGGACGTTGGCGTTCTGCCGTCGCGACCGTTTCACATCGCGCGTGCGCGCCATGTCCTTGATGTCGCGGCGGAGCTTCGTGATGCGACGGCCGATGTGCTGGCGGTCGACCTCCATCTTCGTCTCGCCGGGGCCACGCGTGCCGATGCCGCCGCCCAGACGGGACATGGCCTCGCCCCACCCCCGGAGGCGAGGCAGGAGGTAGTTCAGCTGGGCCAGCTCGACCTGCACGCGACCCTCTCGCGAGCGCGCGTGAAGCGCGAAGATGTCGAGGATCAAAGCCGTCCGGTCGATCACCTTCACGCCGAGGCGCTCCTCGAGCGAGCGGAGCTGCCCTGGCGTGAGTTCCTTGTCGAGGATGACCGCGTCGGCGCCACTCCCGTGGATCACGTCGTGGAGCTCGGCAAGCTTGCCCTTCCCGACGTAGGTGGCGGGATCAGGGTCGGCACGGTTCTGGACGAGCCGTGCTACGGGATCCGCCCCGGCCGAGTCCGCCAGGGCCGCAAGCTCGTCGAGGTCTTCATCGGCGATCCCTTTGCCCACGCCGACGAGGACCGCCTTCTCACGGATGGACGGGCGAGATGTGGCCGACAGCGGCGATTCGAGGATCTGCCGCTCAGCGATCGCGCGCGCCCCAGGTGTCTTGGGTTCGGCCGGAGTCACTCCTCCGCCCCCTGAGGAAGTCCGAACTCGCGGAGGATGTCGTTCAGCATCACCTTCGTGTCGGTGCCGGCGTCGCGGTACCCGATGATCAGGCCGCACGGGAGCCCGTAGATCCCGGCGGCGAACTCGCGCGGCCGCGACCCCGGCACGACGATCGCACGGGGCGGAACGACCCCTCGGTGCTCGACCGGATCCGCGCCGGTCACGTCGATCACCGGAACACTGCCGGTGAGGACGACGCCAGGGGCGACGACCGCATCACGACCCACGCGAACACCCTCCACGAGCACGACGCGCGAACCGATGAACGCGCCATCCTCGACGATCACCGGAGCCGCCTGCAGGGGCTCCAGCACGCCGCCGATCCCGACGCCTCCGGACAGGTGGACGTCGGCCCCGATCTGCGCGCACGAGCCGACCGTGGCCCAGGTGTCGACCATGGTTCCGGGGCCGACCCAGGCGCCGATGTTCACGTAGCTCGGCATCAGGATGACCCCAGGGGAGAGGAAGGCGCCGCGTCGCGCGGTCGCCGGTGGTACGACCCGCACCCCCGCCGCCTCGTATCCGCGCTTCAACGGCAGCTTGTCGTGGTACTCGAACGGTCCCACGTCGGTCGTGGTGAGACCTCGCACCCGGAAGTAGAGCAGCACGGCCTCCTTCGCCCACTCGTTGACGACCCAGCCCTCATCGGTCGGCTCCGCGACGCGCACCTCGCCACGGTCGAGGAGGTCGATGGCCTCTTCTACGGCATCGACGTCAGGCTCACGCTCGGGCGTCGCGAAGCTCGCGCGGATCCGGGCCTCCAGGTCCGCGCGTGCGGTCATGCGGTCACCGCTGGGTCGGTCAACAGATCCTCGAGGATCCCCGCCGCGGCTCGGCAATCGTCGATCGTCGGCACCATCGCCATCCGCACGTACCCCTCGCCCTCCGGGCCGAAGAACGACCCGGGAGCCACGACGATCCCGTGGTCGAGAAGCTCGAAGGCCCATCCTGCGGAGGGACGGTCCTCCGGCACCTTCACCCAAAGGTAGAAGGTGGCGACGCTGCCCGCGATCTCGAGGCCCTTGGAGCGGAAGAGCTCGAGGAACAGACTGCGCTTCTCTGCGTACCGGGCTCGCTGTTCCTCGACGTGATGTTCGTCGCCCCAGGCCGCAACGGATGCACGCTGCACGAACTCTTGCGGCGTCACTCCGACCGATGGGCGCAGCGACCTCATCGCCTCTGATCACGCGCGCGTCTCCGGCCACGAACCCGGAGCGGTATCCGGTCATGGAAGACCGCTTGCTAAGCGTGTTGATCGCGATCACGTTCGTCAGATCTCCGACCTGCAGGACCGAGGGCGGAGGTCCATCATCGAACCATACTTCGCTATACGCCTCGTCGGAGGCGAGCAGGAAGTCGTGTCGGCGCGCCAGCGCCACGGCGTGTTCCAGGAACGCCGGCGTCGCCACAGCGCCCGTGGGGTTGTTCGGGTAGTTGATCCACAGGATCGCGGTTCGCTCCCACGTCGCGCCGTCCACGTGGTCCAGGTCGGGGAGGAAGCCCCGTTGCTCGGTGAGCGGGAGCCGTAGGACGCGGCCGCCGGCGAACAGCGAGCCGCGCTCCGGGATCGTGTAGCCGGGTGCGGTGACGACGACGAGGTCGCGCCCTCCGGCGGGATCCAGCAGTGCCTGGGCCATGGAGAAGATCGGCTCCTTGCTGCCGAGCGTCGGGATCACGTCCGACGAGGGATCGAGCGACACGCCGAACCTGCGGTCGACCCAACCCGCGATCGCCTCCCGGAGCTCGGGGATCCCGGCCGCGCGCGGATAGGACGACACCGGCTCGACCGCCTCCTTCAGCGCCTCACGGATGAACGACGGCGTGACATCTCGCGGATCCCCCACACCGAAGTCGATCAGCTTCCGCCCCGCGTCGAGCGCCTCCATCTTCCGGCGATCGAGCTCCTCGAACGGATAGCCCTCGACGTCACGGATCCCCGGAGAGAACCGCATCACCCGACCTCCCGTGCCGCGAGGAACGCCCGCAGCACCACGTAAGAACGCACGAGGGCCGCCCCGTCGACGCGCTCGTCGTCACGATGAGCGTACTGCGGGTCGCCGGGGCCGAAGTTCACCGCTGGGACTCCGATCGAGGCGAACTCCGCGACCGGGGTCCACGCCTGCTTCGGTCCGAGCTCGAGGTCTCCCGCCTCCTGCAAACGCTCTACGAGTGGATGATGGACCGTGACCGGGCCCGGCGGGGCGTTGCCGATCACGTCCAACGCGGCGCCCTCGTGTTCGACGAGTCCGCGGAGGTACGCCTCCGCGTCGTCCGGGGAACGCGTGGGTGCATAGCGGAAGTTCACCTGGACCTCGGCCTGGTCGGGAACCACGTTCCCGGCTATCCCTCCCGCGAACGACGTGATGCTCACGACCTCCCGATAGATCAATCCGTCGACGTCGACGTCGCGCGCCGCCAGATCTACGATCGGCCCCAGCGCACGGATGGCGCCGTGGATCGCGTTCCTCCCGAGCCACGGGCGTGCGGTATGCGCCGCCTCGCCGCGCACCGTGATCCGCGCGTTCAGGTTGCCGAGACAGCCGATCTCGATCGCGTTGGCCGTCGGTTCCATGACGATCGCGAGATCGGCATCGCGAACGAGCGCACACCGGTCGAACAGCGGCAGGAGCGCGCTCCGGGTGATCGGCAGCTCCTCCCGGCCGAAGAAGAGGAACCCAACGTCGACCTCGGCGTCGTCGGGCCGCCCCGCCAACACGCTCGCGAGCTCCACCATGACGGCGAGCGCGCCCTTCATGTCCGCGGCACCTCGCCCGACGACTGCACCCGCGTCGAGCCTGCCGGGGACGTTGCCGTTGGGCGGGACGGTGTCGACGTGGCCCGCAACGATCACGAAGGGCCGACCGTCGGCGTGCCGCTGGGGTGCCAAGAAGAGCACCGCGTCCCGATCGTCGGCGACGCGGAACGGCGCCCCGGGCAGGATCTCGCGGAGGAACGCGAGGATCCCGGCCTCGTCCTCGCCCGCGGACGGCACGTCGACGAGCGCGAGCGTGCGCGCGAGAAGGCGGGCACCCAGGTCGGCCTCCGGCCCCGTCAAGTCCGCACTCGGTCCCGGAGACGATCCAGGTCTACCTCGCCGTCGAACACATGCTCCACGCCGCCCGTGAGCAACACCTCCCCATCCTCACGGCGATCCACGTCGAGCGGGCCGCCCGGGAAGCGCACGACCGCGCGTCGCGGCGACAGTCCCGACTCGCTCGCTGCCGCCACGATCGCGCAGGCTCCGCTCCCGCACGCGAGCGTCTCGCCCGACCCGCGCTCCCAGACCCGCGCGACGATCCCGTCGTCGCCCACCCGGACGAACTCCACGTTCGTGCCTGTTGGGAAGAGCTCGTGGCGCTCGAGTGCCGGACCGATGTGTGACACGTGGATCCCGCCCGGATCGTCGTTCAGGAACAGGACCAGGTGCGGGTTGCCCATCGAGACGGCGCTCGCCTTCACCGTCACCCCGCCGATGTCGAACGGCTCATCGAGGAACGTCTCCCATGCCGGGCCCCGCATCGGGATCGCCGCTCGCGCGAACGCCGGCGTTCCCATCTCGACGGTCACGCGATCCACCCGACCGTGACCCTCGTGCAGCCGGAGTCCGCGGATCCCGCCGGGCGTGGCGATGCTGAACGTGAGTTCCTCGACCAGACCGCGGTCGTGAACGAGCTTGCCGACGCAGCGAGCTCCGTTCCCGCACATCTCGGCGACGCTGCCGTCGGCGTTTCGGTAGTCCATCACGAATCGCGCGCCCGGGTCGGCGGAGTTGACGACGCGGATCACGCCGTCAGCCCCGATGCCCCTTCGCCTGTCGCACAAGGCGCGAACGGACTCGGGGTCCAGCGCGCGTTCGTCGTCGAGATCGACCACCATCACGAAGTCGTTGCCGGTCCCCTGGTACTTGGCGAAGCGGAGGTGAGAGATCACGCTGCCGCCCGCGCATCCCGCAGGTACGCAAGGATCGCGTCAGACGCCTCGACGCCACCTCGCGCTCCCACTTCGAACCACCGGATGCGCGGGTCGCGCCTGAACCACGCAGTCTGCCGCCGCGCGAGCGATGCGGTGCGTTTCACGGTCGCCTCGATGGCTGCCTCAAGGGTGATCTCGCCGTGGAGGTGGCGGGCGAGCTCCGCGTAGCCGATCGCCTGGCTCGAGGTGAGCCACCGCCCGAAACCGGCGTCGATCAATCCGCGAACCTCGCCGAGCCAGCCGGCCTCGAGCATCGCCCAGACCCTGCGGCGGATCCGAGCGAGCAGCACCGCTCGAGGCATCGTCACGCCTGCGGCGCACACATGCTTCGCCGGATACCGCTCCCACCCCTCGGCGAACGTCGAGAACGGCCGGCCGGTGATGGCCGCGACCTCGAGCGCCCGCACCACGCGCCGAACGTTCGCCGGTTCGATCCGCTCCGCCGCCGCCGGGTCGAGGGCCGCGAGTCGGTCGTACATCCGGACCGCCCCCAGCACCATCGCCTGACGCTCGAGGTCGTCACGCGTCCGGGGGTCCGTCCCGGGGAACTCCAGCTCGTCCACGACCGCGCGGAAGTAGAGCCCAGACCCCCCCACGAGCAACGCCTGCCGACCGGTCTGCTCGATCCGTCCGATCGCAGCCCGCGCCTCCGCCTGGAACCGGGCCACCGAGTACGGCTCGGACGGCTCGGCGACGTCGATCAGATGGTGCGGAACCCGCGTGCGTTCCTCGGCGGTGGGTTTCGCGGTGCCGATGTCCATGCCTCGGTAGACGAGCATCGAATCGACGGAGACGATCTCGGGATCGAGAGCATCGGCGACGTGGAGGCCGAGTGCGCTCTTTCCCGACGCGGTTGCCCCCACGATGGCAAGGATCGGCCCGTTCACGCCGTGGCCCGGATCCCGGCCGCGTCCGTCGACGGCTCGACCTCCCCGCGTAGGTGGTGCGCGGTCGCCTCGATGACCCGAACCTGGTGGAACGTTCCTGCGTCGTAGCCGTCCACGAGGTGGACGATCCGATTGGTGCGAGCGCGGGCCTGGGTCGACATCCCGCGCTTCCCCACGCCCTCGACAAGTACCTCGACCGATCGTCCGATCTGTGCACGCGCGCGTTCCAGTGAGATCCGCTCCTGGAGCGTGGCCAACCGGTCGAACCGTTCCTGGACGACCGTCTTCGGGACCTGCTCGTCGAAGCCAGCCGCGCGCGTGCCGGGGCGGGGCGAGTACTGGAACATGTACGCGCTGTCGAACCCGGCGCGCTCGACCGCGTCAAGCGTGTCGGCGAAGTCGGGTTCGCTCTCCCCGGGGAACCCGACGATGATGTCGGTGGACACCGCGATCCCGGGGATCGCCGTCCTGATCCGCTCCAACCAGCCGAGGTAGCGCTCGCGCCGGTATGACCGCTGCATCGCCTTCAGCACCCGGTCGGAGCCCGATTGCAGCGGGAAGTGGATGTGCTCGCACACGGTCGGCGTGTCCGCCATCGCATCGATCACATCCGGTGTGAAGTCGTGCGGATGGGGTGAGGTGAACCGTACGCGGCGGATCCCCTCCACCGCCCCAACCCGACGAAGAAGCTCGGCGAACAGGGGGCGCGATGACGAACCGGGCACCGTCAGGTCGCGGCCATACGTGTTCACGTTCTGGCCAAGGAGCGTGATCTCGACCACGCCGCGATCCGCCAGCGCCTGGACCTCGGCGAGGATGTCACCCACGGACCGCGAGCGCTGCGGCCCGCGCACGAGGGGCACGATGCAGAACGTGCACGCGTTGTCGCAGCCGGGCGCGATCGAAACCCAGGCGCGGAAGTCATCGTGTCGCGCCGCGGGAAGCGCGCTGGGGAACACCTCCGTGTACTCGCGCACGTCCATCTGTGGACCGTCGGCTTCGGCGGTGTCCAGTAGCTCCAGGAGTCGCGGGAGCGCGTGCGTGCCGACCACAACGTCCACCCACGGAGCGCGAGCCTGGATCAGCGCCTGATCCTTCTGCGCCAGACACCCGGCAACGACGATCCGCATATCGGGGTTGCGTTCTTTCAGGGGCTTGAGATGCCCAAGGTTGCCGTACAGACGGTTGTCGGCGTTCTCGCGGATGGCGCACGTGTTGAACACGACCACGCCGGCATCGTCCAGGCCGGTGGCCGCCGACATGCCATCGGCGTCGAGCAACCCGGCGATGCGCTCCGAATCATGCTCGTTCATCTGGCACCCGAAGGTGCGGATCAGATACCTGCGCTCCATGCCTCCGCCCTCCACCCTTTACTTGGCGAATTCCACAGCTCGGGTCTCACGGACGACGGTGATCTTGATCTGCCCTGGATACTGCAGTTCCTCTTCGACCTGCTTCGCGATCTCGCGTGCGATCATCTGCGCCTGGATGTCGTCGACATCTTCGGGCTTGACCATCACGCGGACCTCGCGCCCGGCCTGCATCGCGTACGTCTTCTCGACGCCGGGCTGAGCGGTACAGATCTCCTCGAGTCGCTCCAGCCGTTTCACGTAGGTCTCGAGCGACTCCCGACGCGCGCCAGGGCGGCCTCCGCTGATCGAGTCCGCGATCTGCGCGAGCACGGCATCGACCGAGTGCTGCTCGACCTCGCCGTGATGGGACTCGATGCAGTGCACGACCTCGGGATCCTCCTTCAAACGCCGCGCGATCTCTGCACCGATGATCGCGTGCGAGCCCTCGATCTCATGCGTCACGGCCTTTCCGATGTCGTGCAGGAAGGCGCCGCGCTTGGCGACCGTCCCGTCCACCCCGATCTCCGCGGCGAGCGCCGACGCGATGTGGGCCGACTCCACCAGATGCTTCAGCACGTTCTGCCCGTACGACGTCCGGTATTGCAGGCGGCCGAGGAGCTTGATCAGCTCAGGATGGATGTCGGTGAGGCCGACCTCGGCGACTGCATCCTCACCCGCCCGCCGGATGTGCTCCTCGAGCTCGCGGAGGGATCGCTCATGGATCTCCTCGATCCGGGCGGGGTGGATGCGCCCATCGGCCACGAGCTTCTCAAGCGTCATGCGCGCGGCCTCGCGCCGCACCGGATCGAAGCTGGACAGGACCACCGCCTCAGGGGTGTCATCGACGATCAGGTTCACCCCCGTCGTGGCCTCGAAGGCCCGGATGTTGCGGCCCTCCCGGCCGATGATCCGGCCCTTCATGTCCTCGCTCGGGAGGGCGAACACCGAGACGGTCGACTCGGCCGTCTGCTCCGACGCGACCCGCTGGATCGCGATCGTCACGATCTTCCGGGCCCGCTCCTCCCCCTCCTCGCGTGCGTGCTGCTCGATCTCCCTGACCTGTGTCATCGCCGCGCGCTTGGCCTCGTCGACCACCTGCGCCATCAGATGCTCGCGCGCCTCTCCGGAGGTCATGCTCGCGATCCGCTCGAGCTGCGCACGGTGCTGCTCCGTCGCCTTCTCCAGCTGTTCGCGGACGTACTGCAGCTTCTCGTCTCGCTCCTGAAGCTCCAGCGCCCGCTTATCGACCGCCTCCGCCTGCTTGCGGAGCGCGTCTTCGGACTCCGCGATCCGCCGCTCCAGTCGAACGACCTCCTCGCGGCGCATGCGAACGTCTTCCTCGGCCTCCCGCCTGACGGTCGACGCCTCTTCGCGTGCCTCTTGGATCGCTTTGACACGCGTCGCGTCGGCTTCACGCTCCGCTTCAAGCAGGGTCTTCTGAGCACGAGCCTCGATGCTTTGGGCGTTCGACGCCGCGATCGTCTTTCGGATCAGGAATCCCGCAGCGATCCCCACCACCAGGGCGACGATGCCAACAACCACAGGGACCATCGTTCCTCCCAACACACGTCCAACGCGTCTTGAGAGAAGAACCCGGAAGGTCCAGCCGTTCCCCTAGGGGATCCTGTGTGCGAGCGTATTCACGGCGCGCGTTCCGCCGATGGCGTCACGTGCTCCCCGCTCGGATGTTCGGTCTCGGTTCCGTCGATGGACTCGCTCACAGGGCCTCGTTGTTGAACGTCGGTTCTTCGTACGTTCCTCTCGTGTTCACGATGCTACGGCCGCGTGAACCGAGAGGCAAGGCTCGGATCTTCGGGGTCCGATGTCACCGAGAGCGCCTTTCGCGCGGTCCGACGGGCGAGATCGGCATCATATCCTCGCCTGACCAGCAGCGATGTCAGGCGCTGGAACGCTTTCGCGGGCTCCAGCGAGCCCATCCTCGCGGCTCGACCGGCAGCAAGCTCCAGCGCACGCTCCTCCTCGCCCGACCCGCGCCCGTCGACGACGCTGGCGATCAGATCCGGCGGGACCCCCGCGGCGGCCAGCTTCCCGGTCACGGCACGCCGGCCCGCCAGCTTGTTTCTGAAGGCGTGCTCCGCCACCTGCCGGGCGAACGCCTCATCATCGACCAGGCCTACCCGTTCCAGCCGATCGAGGACATCGCCGACCTCATCTGCCTCGAAACCCGCCTGGAGCAGTCGCCGCTCCAGCTCCCGGCGGCTGCGGGCACGGACGGCGAGGAGACCGAGCGCGCGCTCGTGACAGCTCCTCGGATGGTGCGACCCGCGTGACGGCGTCGAGCTCACGTTGCTATCCGTCGCCGTTGCTGGCCTTCGCTCCCTTGGCGGCCGTTGCCGGCTGGGCATCGTCGAGGACGAGGTCAGGCACGATCTGGATCGGGGTCTCGTCTCCCTCGGCGCCGAACTCGGTCAGACCGACCGCCTCCCGTACCTTCCGCTCGATCTCGTCGCGGAGGTCGACGTGCTCAGCGAGGAACTGCTTCGCGTTCTCCCGCCCCTGCCCGAGCTGGTCGCCCTCGTAGGTGAACCAGGCGCCCGCCTTCTTGATGATCTCGAGATCGACGCCGACATCGATGAGGGAGCCCTCCTTGGAGATGCCCTTGCCGTACATGATGTCGAACTCGCACTGGCGGAACGGCGGCGCCACCTTGTTCTTCACGACCTTGACCCGGGTGCGTGAGCCCACCACGTCGGTGCCGTCCTTCAGGTTCTCGATCTTGCGGACATCGAGTCGAACGGACGAGTAGAACTTCAGCGCCCGGCCACCGGGCGTGGTCTCGGGCGAGCCGAACATCACGCCGATCTTCTCGCGGAGCTGGTTGATGAAGATCGCCGACGTATCGAACCGAGAGAGCGTGCCCGCGAGCTTGCGCATCGCCTGCGACATCAGCCGCGCCTGCAAGCCGACGTGCGTGTCGCCCATCTCGCCTTCGATCTCGGCGCGCGGTACGAGCGCGGCCACCGAGTCCACCACCACGAGATCGAGCGCAGCCGAGCGAACGAGCATGTCGGCGATCTCGAGGGCCTGCTCTCCAGAATCGGGCTGCGAGACGAGGAGTTCGTCGATGTTCACACCGAGCTCACGGGCGTAGGTCGGATCGAGCGCGTGCTCCGCGTCGATGAACGCCGCGATGCCCCCCTTCGCCTGAGCCTCGGCGATCATGTGAAGGCAAACCGTGGTCTTGCCCGATCCCTCCGGTCCGAAGACCTCGATGATCCGGCCGCGAGGGATCCCGCCGACGCCCAGCGCGATGTCGAGGGCGAGGGATCCGGTCGGGATAACCGTGATGCCCGCCCCCATCGGGTGCTCGCCGAGCTTCATGACGGCGCCCTTGCCGAACTGCTTCTCGATCTGCTGCAGCGTGACGTCGAGCATCTTGTCGCGGTCCATCCCTGAAGCCTCCTTGTGGCCCCTCGGCTCGCCGGTGAGGAGGATCCGGCGACGCTCGTCTCCCATCGCGGTGACCTTACCGAGTGATTCCGACATAACTTACACCCCTGTCATTCGACGGGTACCCGGCGGCCAACGGTACTCGAACAGATGTTCGAACACAAGGACCGCTCACCCTCTCAACGCGAACGCGCGCAGCGGCTCATACCGTGGGGCCGGGCGTCGGAGGTGACTCCGGAACAAGACCACTCGGTCGACCGAGAACGGCTCCGTCGACAGGGTCGGGGCTCCGCCGGTCGCCGCGGCGAGACGGATGGGCGGCTCGGGTCTCGCGACGGTGATGTGCGGCGTGAACGCTCGCATGTCGACGCGGAACTCCGCGGCCAACGCGACATCGAGTCCGGCCACGAGCTGCGCCAACGCCCCCATCGGATCCTCGACCCCGGCCCACACGACCCGGGCCCGGGCGGTGCTCGGGAACGCGCCGATGCCACCAAGGCTCACCCGAGCTGCGGCGTGCCCGGCCGCCACCCGCCACACGGTCTCCTCGACCCATGGAACGAGCCGCGGCGGTGTGGCGCCCAGGAACTTCACCGTGATGTGCCAGTTCTCTGCCGGGAGCCACCGGACGCGCGGGAGCGCCTCACGAAGCGGTTCGATCGCGGCGGCGATGGCTTCCTTCGCCCCCTCGGGGATCTCCACCCCCAAGAACAGCCGAACCGAAGGGACCTGGGCTTCAGACGGGCGGTCGCTCGCCATGCGATCGGCCTCAGAGCGCCCGATCGTCGTCGGGCAACGGAGACCCGTCGAGATACCGTCGCACGAGGTCCAGCCCCGCCTGCTCCGCCCAGCGGCGGATCCGGTCGCGTTCGCCCGAGGTCTCGAAGCCGCGAGCGTGCCGGATCTCACCGGCGTCCAGCGCGATCCAAACCGTCCCGGGAACAGCTCCCCCGTGCGGCTCCGGGCCGGCTGCCCCCGTGAAGGCGACCGCGACGTCGGAACCGAACACGCGGCGCGCGCCGGCCGCCATCTCACGGGCGCAGGCCTCGCTCACGGGACCGGGCCCCGCCAGCGTTTCCCCGCTCACGCCCAGCAGGGCCTGCTTGGCGGAGGGCGCGTAGACGACGGCGGATCCAAGGAAGTGTCGAGAGGCGCCCGCCACGGCGGTGATCCGCTCACCCACCGACCCCCCCGTGAGGGATTCCGCGCAGGCGAGCGTGAGGCCGCGGTCGTCAAGGAGGCGGCCGATCACTTCTTCGAGGCTCTCGTCGTGGGTGGAGAACACGGTCGGGCCCAGCCGAACGTGGACCTCGTCGGCGAGCGGGGCCAGGAGTGCTTCCGCGTCCATCTCGCTCGACGCCTTCGCCGTGAGACGCACCTTCACCTCCCCCGAGGACGCGAGGTAGGCCACGCTCGGGTTCCCCGAGGCCACGAACAGGTCGCGCAGGAGTTCGGCCACGCGCGACTCTCCGATGCCGGTACAGCGAAGGGTTCGCGAGACGATCGTGGCCGACCCGGCGAGAGCCGCGAGCTCGGGGAGGATCGTGCCCTCCACCATCTCGACCATCTCTTCCGGCACCCCCGGGACCGCGTAGATGCGCTTGCCGTCAGGCAGTTCGGCCACGAGGCCGGGAGCGGAGCCGCGTTCGGGCATGATCGTGCGGAGCCCGCGCGGGACGTCGGCCTGGCGCAGGTTGTTCTCGGGCATCGCTCGGCCGAACCCGGCGAACCGATCCCGCAGGAAGGTCTCGATCTCGGGGTCCCTCACCATGGGGGCGTCGAGGAGCTCACCGATCGCGTCCCGTGTCAGGTCGTCCTCCGTCGGGCCGAGCCCGCCGGTGACGATCACGACGTCCGCCCTCGTGAGCGCCAACCGCAGGACCTCGACGACGCGAGCCCGGTTGTCTCCGACGACCTGGTGATACAGCACGTCCACACCGATCGTCGCGGCTCGCTCCGAGATCCACCGAGCGTTGGTGTTCGCGATCTGCCCCAAGAGGAGCTCGGTGCCGACGCCGACGATCTCAGCCCTCACGACGAAGCCGTCGCCTCAGCACCAGCGAAGCTGAACGTGTTCTTCCAGGGCTGCCCAGGGGTGCCCGGCACACCGAGATCCCGTCCGTTCACCGTAACGTGCACGGCGCCACCGTCCGTGAGGCTGAGCACCAACTCTGACAACGCCATGAACGTGCGCGTTTCTCCGGCCGCCATCGTGTAGGACGAGTCGACGCCGTCCGCCGTCACCGTCACGCGAACGTCGGCGATCGCCTGCACGACGGCGTCGATCTCGCGGTCGAGCGGCACCGGCTGCGCGGGTGCGGTCGGCAGGGTCGCCGGCGCCGGCGCCGAATGACCACGTGACACCAACCCGAAGACGATGGCGATCACGAGGACCGTCCCGGCCAGGAGCACCATCAGGAGCTGGTTGTCGCGGATCCGTGTAGCAGCGATCGCGCGTTCGACCCGGCCGAGCCTGGCCGGAGGAGGAGGGATCGCGGACTCCTCCGTGTGTTCGTCGTAGAGGGCGATCACCTTGTCAGGCGAGAGGCTCAAGTAGCCGGCGTACGTTCGCAAGGATCCCCGAACGTAGACATCGCTCAGCAGCGCGTCGAAGTCCTCAGACTCCAGCGCGCTCAGTTGGTCGATATGGATCTTGGTGTCGCGGCTCGCCGCGTCGAGGGTGATGCCCCGCTGTTCTCGCGCCTTCCGCAGCGCTGGGCCGACCCCGATCATCGAGTCCTGCACAGAACCTCCGGCCATGGGTCCCGGGGATGATAGCGCGCACTCGGACTCGACCCCGGCCGGACGAGGAGCGCTTGGCGCGCTGGTCACGAGGGAGCGTGGACGTCACACGACCTAAGGCGAA
Source organism: uncultured Actinomycetes bacterium (assembly GCA_963695975.1). Lineage (GTDB taxonomy): Bacteria > Actinomycetota > UBA4738 > UBA4738 > HRBIN12 > JBBQVZ01. The sequence continues at coordinate 131,620 of CAVOIB010000011.1, forward strand.
GAACCGCAGGGTTCATCGCCTTCCGTCGGCTGTGTCCGGTAGGACCGATGGTTAGTGTCCCGAGCGGGAGGGCCTATGCGCATGGATCGCGACGCCGACCGGACACCGAACGACTCCTCCAGCATCGAATCGAAAGACGACGCCGAAGGCTCGCCACTGGATTCGGTCACGGAACGGGTCCATACCCCTGATCTCCTCTCCGAGGGGCCTGTCCGATTCCTCCTCGTCGCGGGCAACCAGGACGACGGCCATTGGGGACTCGTCGGATCGTTCTGGCTCTCCATCGATGGCGAGCGGGGCGGCTTCTTCGTCTCCCCCCGATCCCTGTGGCGAGGGAGTGAGATGGTCCGCAGCTACAAAGGAGCCCGAGCGCGGGGTTGGACCGACGCCGACATCTACGCGTACTGGCAGGGTCAGGTCGGGATCTCCGGTGCCTTCATGATCGACCCTCAGCAGCACGCGGACAACCTGTTCCAGGTCGCCCGCCGCGTCGGCGCGCTGTAGACACGGGCCGGCGAACGGGCCTACGACCAAGGTCCCGGGTCGCTTTCGTTCCTCCGCCCGTCGTCGTCCCCCGTCGTCCCGCGTAGCGTTCCCCACATGGGGGACCCAAGGGTCACGCGAGGCTGGGACCGGCCGTCGCCCTTCGCGACGCCGCCCACCCATCTCGTCGATCTTCACCGCGAGGGCACCGTTCGCTTCCTGCTGGTTTCCGGCCAACGCGATGACGGCGATTGGGGTGTGATCGGGGCGTTCTGGCTGGCGAATGACGGGGATCGGGGCGGGTTCCTGGTCTCACCGGAGTCTCTGTGGCACGGGAACGAGATGGCCCGCAGCTTCCGAGGAGCGCTCGCGCGAGGGTGGACCGAGGAGCGCATCTACCGGTACTGGGAGGCGCTGGCCGGCTGTGCAGGCACGTACATGATCGATCCGGAGGATCAGGCCGGCAGTCTGTTCCAGGTCGCGCGCCGGGTCGGCACGATCTAGACGTTCCGGAGATCTTCCCACTCGTCCCACGTCACCAAGACGTCCCGTGCCTTGGATCCCTGGCCTGGGCCGACGACGCCCTTGTCCTCGAGCAGATCCATCAACCGCCCGGCGCGCGCGAAGCCGACCTTCAGCTTACGCTGCAACATCGAGGTGGATCCAAGCTGCGAGCGGATCACGAGCTCCGCTGCCTGTTCCAGGAGGTCGTCGTCGTCCCCGACACCCGCGCCGCCTCGACCACCGGGCGCCTCGGTCGGAGGGAGCCCTAGGCCCTCGACGCTCTGCTCGTAGACCGTCTCGCGCTGCCCGCGGATGAACGCGCTCAGATCGTGGATCTCCTGCTCCGTGACCCATGCGCCCTGTAGACGCGCCGGCTTCGAGGCGTTCGCGGGAGCGAACAGCATGTCGCCGTGGCCGACGAGCTTCTCTGCACCGTTCATGTCCAAGACGACGCGCGAGTCGGCCTGGCTCGAGGTCATCAACGCGATCCTTGACGGGATGTTCGCCTTGATCAGGCCCGTAACGACGTCGACGCTAGGCCGCTGCGTCGCGACCACCAGGTGGATGCCCACCGCGCGCGCCATCTGCGCGATACGGCAGATAGCGTCCTCCACGTCGCGCGGCGCCACCATCATCAGGTCGGCCAGCTCGTCGATCACCACGACGATGAACGGCATGTGCTCGTAGTTGTCCTCCATGCCGATCGGTATGCGGAGTGTTCCTTCGCGGAACCCCGCCTCGTAGCCGTCGATATCGCGGACGCCGACCGTCGCGAGTATCTCGTAGCGCATCTCCATCTCGCGGACGATCCACTGCAGCGCCTCGGCCGCGCGCTTGGGGTGGACGATCACCGGGGAGAGCAGATGTGGCACGTCCGCGAAATGGCTGAGCTCAACGCGCTTCGGATCGACCAGCACCATCCGCACATCGTCGGGTGTGGTCCGCATGAGCAGCGAGGTGATGAACGTGTTCACGAGCGAGGACTTCCCCGCCCCCGTCGCACCGGCGATGAGCAGATGCGGCATCATCGCGAGGTTCACCATCTGCGCTCGGCCGTGCACGTCCTTGCCGAGGGCCACGGTGAGCGGGTGCATGGCTTCCCTGGCGGCCTTCGAACGGAGGATGTCGCCCAGCATCACGAAGTCGCGGTGACTGTTGGGGACCTCCACGCCGATCGCGGACTTGCCGGGGATCGGCGCGATGATCCGCACGTCGGGGGTGGCGAGCGCGTACGCGATGTCGCTCGAGAGCTGCAGGACCTTATTGACCTTGGTTCCCGCCGCGATGTCGACCTCGTACATGGAGACGGTCGGCCCCCGATGCGCCTTGGTCACGCGTGCGTCCACACCGAACGTCTGGAGCGTTCGCTCGAGGGCAGCCATCACCTCCTCCTCGTGCCGGCCGTCCGCGGTCGAGGGCGGGGCCGTTCGCAAGATGTCGAGCGGCGGCAGTTGGTAGGGGCCGCTCGACGTTGGGATGGTGCGCGGACGGACGGTCCGGGAGGGCATCTCATCCGGCTCGTCTTCGATCGAGTCGAGAGCGGGGGCCTCGGGCAAGACCACGACGTCGTCGTCCCCGTCGTCCAAGCCGAGGGCCTCCCGGACGGAAAGTCGGCGGCCGGAGCGGGCGGATCGCGCCCGTTCGGGTTCGCTCCTCGGCGCGCCGACCGGGTCGCGCTCCGGCCTCGTCTCGCGGAACTCGCGTATCCGTTCGATGATCCGCGAGACCGGCGTGCCGGTGAATATCAAGAGCCCGAGCACGGTGAGACCGGCGCACACGATCCCGGAGCCGACTTCGGAAAGGACCCGAGAGAGCGGGTAGGCGACCAAGGCGCCGACGACGCCGGCGGCGCTCGACAAGACCTCAGGCCCGGCGAGTGGGCTGGGGTTGCCCCGAAGGAGCGAGGTCAGCCCGAGAGCGCCGAGAGCGAGCACCGAGAATCCGATGAACATCCGGACCCGGTCCTCCGCGGCCGTGTCCCGTAGGAGCACGACCCCCCAGTAGACGCCGATCACCGGGAAGGCGTACGCGCCCACGCCGAACGCTCCTCGCAAGAACCAGGAGATGCCCTGACCGGCCGGCCCCGCGGCCCCGAACCAGACGGAGAGCACCGCCAGCAAGGCGAAGACGACGAGCCCGATCCCGAACGCATCCCTGGCCCACGGCGAGAGGATCTGCCGGGTCGGAGCCCTGTTGGGCTTCGTTGCTCGCTTCTTGTTCGTCGGCCTGCTCGACGACGGGGAAGACCGCCGGGCCGGCGCCCGGCGGGCCGTCTTCTGCGCCACCTACACCTCCATGATCACGGGCAGGATCACCGGCTTGCGCTGGGTCACCTCGTAGAAGTACCTGCCCAGCACTCGTCGGACGTTCTGTTGGAGCGCCGACGGATCCGTGACATGGGCATCCGCGCTCCCTTGGAAGGAAAGCATGACGCGTTTGCGGGCCTCTTCAAGGATGTCGCCGGAAGTCTCGTCGTAGACGAACCCGCGGTTCACGATGTCGGGTCCTGCCACGACCTCGCCGGTGTGTGCGTCCACCGTAAGAACGACGACGACGACGCCATCGCCCGCGAGCTTCCGACGGTCGCGGAGCACCGAGCCGCCCACGTCGCCGATCCCCAGCCCGTCCACGAAGGTCATACCGGCCTGGACGCGGTCGACGACACGGACCTGTTCCCCCACCTCAACCACGTCCCCGTCTTCGCAGACGATCACGTGGTCGGGGGGGATACCGACCTCCACCGCAAGGCGCGCATGGTGCTGGAGGTGACGCCGCTCGCCGTGGATCGGGATGAACCAACGAGGCCGGACGAGTGAGAGCATCAGCCGGAGTTCTTCCTGCGCGGCGTGACCGCTCGCGTGCACCGCGTCGGCCGGTACGTGGTACACGTCGCCGCCCGTCCGATACAAGGCGTCGACAACACGGTGGATCGCGGGCTCGTTCCCCGGGATCAGCGACGAGGACAGGACCACCGTGTCGCCGGGCCCGAGCTTCACCCATTTGTGCTCGCGCGCGGCCATCAGGGAAAGGGCCGAGTACGGCTCGCCCTGACTCCCCGTGCAGATGACCACCACACGGGACGGATCCAGTCGATCGACCTCCTCGATGCCCACCATGTCCTCGTCGGGGACGTGCAGAAGCCCCAGCCGCCGGGCGGCCTCGACGCTCTTCAACATCGACCGACCGAGGAACGCGACCACGCGTTCGTTGCCTCGCGCCGCATTCACCACCTGTTGGATCCGGTGGATGTGGCTCGAGAAGCACGCGGCAACCACGATCTGCGGGGCCTTCTCGATGATCTCGTGCAGGACCGGCCCGACGCTCCGTTCGCTGGCGGTGTATCCGGGCTCCTCCGCGTTCGTCGAGTCCGATAGGAGCAGGTGCACGCCCTTCGCAGCGCTCGCCTCCTCCGCCAGCCCGTGCAGGTCGGTGGGTCGCCCGTCGAGCGGTGTCTGGTCGATCTTGAAGTCGCCTGTATGCAGGATCGTGCCGTAGGGGGTGTCCACGGCCACGGCCATCCCGTCGGGGATCGAATGGGTGACGCGCAGGAACCGCATCGAGAACGGCCCCACGCTCGTCCCCTCGCCCGGGGTCACCACGTGAAGGGAGCAGCGATCGACGACCCCGTGCTCCTCGAGCTTGCCCTCGAGGAGCGCCAACGTGAACGCCGTGCCGTACACGGGCACGTCCTCGAGCTCACGCAGGAGGTACGGGAGCGCGCCGATGTGATCCTCGTGGCCGTGCGTCAGGACGACGGCCTCGATCCGATCGGCCCGGCTCCGGACGTAGTCGAAGTCGGGGAGCACCAGGTCGATCCCCGGCATGTCGGCGGACGGGAACGACAGGCCGACGTCGATCAGCAGGATCCGGTCGTCGAGCTCGAGGCAGGCCATGTTGCGGCCGACCTCGCCGACCCCCCCGAGGAAGACGACGCGAACGGCGGTGTCAGAGGAGACCGGCGTCCTCCAAAGCTCTGCGGACCCGGTCACGCTCTTCGGCGGTCGCGGGCACGAGCGGCAGGCGTGGCACGCCGGCCGGCAGACCGAGCATGTCCAGCGCGGCCTTCACCGGGATCGGGTTGCTGGTGATGAACAGCGCGTTGAAGAGCGGCGAGAGCGACTCGTGGATCTTGCGGGCGGCCGGGACGTCGCCGGTCTCGATCAGTTCGATCATCTGTCGGATCTGCGGCCCCACCAGGTGGCTCGCGACCGACACGACACCCACCGCGCCGAGGCACACGTACCCGAACGTCGCCCAGTCGTCGCCCGAGTACACCTCGAAGTCGGCCGGCGCCTCGGCCATGAGCCGCGACACCCCTTGGAAGTCGCCCGTCGAGTCCTTCACGGCCACGATGTTCGGGCGCATGGCGAGCTGCAGCAGCGTGTCGTGCTCGATCCGCGTAGCGGTCCGGCCGGGGATGTTGTAGACGATCACCGGCAGGTCGGTCGCGTCGGCGACGCGTTCGAAGTGCGCGATCAGTCCTCGTTGCGGGGGCTTGTTGTAGTACGGCGTGACGACGAGGAGCCCGTCGGCGCCGGCGTCCTCGGCCGCCTGGGTGAGCTCGAGCGTCTCGGCCGTGGAGTAGGTCCCGGTCCCGCAGATCAGCCGTCCGCGGTCGCGCGCGACCTCGCCGACCGCCTTGAACAGCTCGGCCTTCTCCTTGTGCGTGAGCGTGGGCGACTCGCCCGTGGATCCAGCGACCACGACGGCGTCGGTGCCCGAATCGAAGAGGTGCGAGGCGAGGCGCTGCGCGCCGTCCAGATCGACCGCGTGGTCGTCACGGAACGGCGTGACCATGGCGGTGATGAGCGAGCCGAACCTGCCGGTCATCCGTCCTCCTTCGCCACCGGAGCGGTGGACCACGACCCGCCTATGCTAGCTCCCGATGCCGCGCATCTACACGAAGACCGGCGACGACGGGACCACCGGACTCCTGTACGGAGGACGGATCTCCAAGGCCGACCTGGCCACGGAGGCCTATGGGACCACGGACGAGGCGGTGGCCACGATCGGGCTCGCCCGGTCCCTGTGCGACGACGAGCAGCTGGCGGCCGACCTGGTGGTGCTCCAGCGGGAGCTCTTCGTGGTGGGCGCCGACCTGGCCACGAACCCGAAGGAACGGGCGAAGCTGGAACCGGAGATCTCGCTCGTGACGGACATGATGGTGGCACGGCTCGAGCACCGGATCGACGACCTCGTGGCCCGCAACCCGCTGCCAGACGTGTTCATCGTGCCGGGCGCGAACCCGGCGAGCGCCGCGCTCGACCTGGCACGGAGCGTCGTGCGCCGCGCGGAGCGCCGGGTGGTCGAGATGGAACGAGCCGAACGTGAGGTGAACCCCGAGATCCGCCGCTACCTGAACCGGCTCTCCGACCTGCTGTTCGTGCTCGCACGGCGGCAAGCCGGCGGGGGCGAGCCCGCGAGCCGCGAACCCTAATCGGCCGGAGCCGGCGCGAACGCGCCGTAGTTCGAGTCGCCGAACTCGAGGATCACCAGACCGATCGACTTGGGGGTCACGGTGTCGGGGAACGAAACCTGGAACGTCGCGCTCCCTCCGTCCGCGATCGCGACTGCGCCGGCGACGGTTCCGCCTTCATGCGCACCGGTGCCGTCGATCACATACAGGGCGGGCGGGTCCAGGTCCGCTCCCGACGCATTCTTCACCTCTAGGGTGGCGTTGCTCGCGTCGAAGCTCAGGCTCGCGGTGACACCGCCGAACGCGTAACGGTACTCCCCCGGCTGGAACCGGACCGGCCCTGTGGGCGCCTGCGACGACGCGGGGGCGGAGGTCGAGCTGGGCGATCCGTCGCCGCCCCCGGTGCAGGCGACGGTGAACACGAAGAGCAGCCCGAAGAGCGGGAGGATCCAACGTGGGTTGGTCACGGATGCGGCATGATACGCGAACCCCCGGAAGGAGCCTCCTGCCGTGAAGGCGCTCGAACTCCGTCGCCACGCCCGCCGCGACCCCGCGGCCGATCGACTGTCCCCGGAAGGGCGGGCACAGGCGGAAGACGTCGGTCGCGACGCACATGGACCCTATGCCGCGGTCTTCGTCTCGCCCGCGGACCGAGCGGCGGAAACCGCCGCATGGTTCCTCCGCGGCGCCGGCCAGCAGCTCCCGGATCATGCCGTCGTGCCGGGTCTCGCCGGTCGCGACGCGTCCGGCGGGAGCCCGGAAGGGATGGCCGCCGGCGTGCGGTCGCTGCTGGATCGGACGCCGAACGGCGGGCTCGCCCTGGCGGTCAGCCACACACCCTTCGTCGAGCGCGCCGCGTTCGGGCTCACCGGCCGTGAGATCGCCCCCCTCGGAGAGTGTGAGGGGATCCTGGTCCAGCAGGCCGACGACGGATCACTCACCGTGGTCGAGCTTCGGCTGCCGTTGGGCGTCGACGAGGACCGCACGCGGCAGTGAGCTGGACGACCCATGTGTGGCCGGCGTTCGTGCTGGGCTTCGCCCTCGGCGCCTCACCGGGTCCGATCCAGCTCCTGATCCTGAACGAAACCACGAAGCGAGGGTTCACGGGCGGCCTGCGCGTGATGCTTGGTGCGAACGGCACGCTCCTGGCCGTGATGATCGCTCTGGCGTTCGGCTTCTCATCGCTCGCGCCGAGCGAGGGTGCGCTCCGGATCCTGCGCATCGCGGGCGGCGGATTCCTGATCTTCCTGGCAGCCGACGAGTTGCGCCGACTCGCACGGGAGTCGAGGCTCACGGACGTCGCCCGACCCGATCCCCGGCTCGGCCCCACGCTGCGGGGGGTCGTTGGCGTGATCCTGAACCCGGGAGCGTGGGTCTTCTTCGCTACCACCGCGTCGGCGGTCATCGCGGACGCGACCGTCGACGCGGGTACCGACGCTGCGGTGGCTGCCGCCGTGGCCATGACGATCGGCGTCTCGATCGCCGACTTCCTGTTCACGCTGCTCGGCAGCGGCGGACGCGTGGTGCTCGGAGATCGCGGGCTCCTGTGGATCCGCATCGCCCTCTCCATCGGCCTCGCACTGATCGGGGTGGCCTTCGTGTGGCAGGGGATCCGCGGCTAGTCTGAGCCAGACTAGAAGATGAACGGACACCACGGAGCCGGATCCGCGGCGAACAGCGTGTCGATCCTGGCCAGAGCTCCGGGCGCCAGCTCCGTTACACGCCCCGCTCGATGGAGCTGTCGGAACGACACCCCGCCCAGATAGGTGCTCCCGAGATCCGTCGCCGTGCAGGTGATCTCGGCCGATGATGTGGTCCGCGTACACGTGCCGCCCGATGGCGCCGCCTCCAGCAGGTACCGGCCGCTGTTCCACGCGCAGAACGGGTCGTCCACCTCGATCACCACCGTCCCCCCGGCGCCGTAGCCACGCGACGCGAGAGCGGTCGGGATATCGACCAGCCGGACGTAGAGCCCATCTGCGAGGTTGAACCTAAGTCGTCTCGGTTCTCGCATGAGGTGGAGCAGCGGTTCGTCGACCGGTCGGTTCCACGCGTTAACGGAGTGCACCAGATCGATGTCGAAGACGAAGCGCCAGATGTCGGCCCACGCTTGCGGCGTCGACGCCAGGAGCTGCCGCACCGTGAGCTTGAGCTTGGGGATCGAGTCGGGCCACTCGTGCTTCGCCGTGTACGTGCAGTACCCGTCGACCTCACCCTCGGTGTCGTGCACCACGTAGTACACGGGCTCCTCCTTCTCCTTCTCCGATGCGAAGAAGAGCCACTCCCACCATCGGTCGTCCATCGCGACCATCCCCGGACGATGCGCCCGCTCGATGTCGTACACGGGCCGCATCAGGGGGAGGGCATCCGTGCGTTCGAGCAGCCGGAGGCCGCCGGACGACCGGTACCCCCGGATGAACGCGGAACGCTCAACCTCGAGGTTGATCTCACCGAAGAACGCAGCGACCCCGTACCCGAACCGTCCGTAGATGCTTCCCTCGGAGGCGTAGAGGACTGCGACCGGTTCCTCACGCTCGTGCACGTCGTCGAGTTGCGCTCGCATCATCGCGGTATTGATCCCCCGTCGCCGATGCGTCGGCTGCACGCCCACCGACGTGATGCCTGCACCCGACACCGCTCGTCCGCCGGGCACGGTGATCTGGAACGAAGCGGCCGCGGCGCCGCCGACGATCCGGCCGTCCTCGACGGCGGCGAGCCAGCGGTCGGGCTCAGCCACCAACCGCTCGGCACGCAGATCCTCCTCGGTGAACGACCCGGTGAACGACGTCTCCAGCGAACGTGCGGCGGCCTCGAACTCGTGCTCGGCGATCGGGCGGATCTCGACGGTCATGGCGACCGAGCCTATCGTGCTCGGTGCCGCAGTCTCCTCAGTCGAGCCCGTGGAAGACGTCAGGGAGTACCGGGTCGCCTGCTTGCCAAAGAGGCCACGAGATGACCCCGTGCTCGCGCGAGACCATCATCGAGCGCTCCTCCTCGGACATGTCCTGGATATCGTTCGCCTGGGTCCGATGTTCTTGCAGGGCCGCGAGGACGCGCGACGCGACGGAGCTCGTGTCGACCATGAGGCCGATCTCCCCGTCGGGCACACCTCGAGGTTGATAGAGCTGGGTCGGATCCATCGGCTCGCGCCCTCCGGCGACGAGCAGCTCGTTCCAGGCCTCGAGCAGCGTCTGCGGGATCGCGACCCGGATCAGCCGGCGGAAACCGGCGTCGCCCCCGGCGGTCCGCAGTCGGTCGAACGCCTCGGCCGTCGCCTCGCCCACCGCGATGTGATCGGGGTGGGCGGTCACGCCGTCGGGACCGAACGTCACGACGACGTCGGGGCGTTCCTCGCCGAGGATCCCCGCGATCCGTTCCACGATCTCCTCGAAGGGCACTTCGGCCAAACCGTGATCGGGATACCGGAGCCATTCGTGACGGTCCGGCTCCCGTCCGAGAACGATCCACGACCGTCGGTCCTCTTCCTCGCGGACCCGTCCGAGCGTTCCGCGAGTGGCGAGCACCGGGTCCGAGATCATCCCCGCCTCGCCGCTCGTCGCGTGGACCAGCACGAACCGGAAATCGGGATCATCGGCATGCAGGGCCACCGTTCCCGCGATCCCGAACGTGTCGTCGTCAGGATGAGCGACCACCGCCGCGAGCGTTCGGCTCACTCCGACCCCAGGAGGGCGTCCAAGCCCACCGTGAGACCGGGCAGCGAGCCCACCGCCTTCACGGCCATCACGACGCCCGGCATGAACGACGTCCAGTCCGACGAGTCGTGACGGATCGTGAGCGTCTGGCCTTGTCCGCCGAGGATCACGGCCTGGTGGGCGACGAGTCCCGGCAGGCGCACGGAGTGGACGAGGATCCCCTCGACGTCGGCGCCGCGTGCTCCCGGCGCTCGCTCTTCGCCCCGTTCGGCGGGCGCATGCCGTCGGACGGCCGCCATGCGACGCGCCGTGGCCATCGCGGTCCCCGAGGGGGCGTCCGGCTTGTCGTGGTGGTGGAGCTCGATGATCTCGGCGTCGGGCAGGTAGCGCACGGCTTGTTCCGCGAAGCGCTGCATCAGCACCGCGCCGATCGCGAAGTTGGGGGCGATGAATACACCGACGTCGCGCTGCGTGGCCCAGGCAGGATCCGGATCGAACCCCGTGGTTCCGGTGACCACGTTGATCTTGTTCGCGACGCACCACGAGATGTTCGGCGGACCGGCCTCCGGACGCGTGAACTCGACGGCGACCTCGGTGCCCGCCTCGGCGAGGGCGGCAAGATCGCCCGCGACCGTCATGCCTTCGACGACGAGGCCGCCGTGGGAGGGATCGACGGCGGCCACGAGCTCGAGGTCGGGGTCCGCGACGACGGCGTGGGCAACGGCGCGACCCATCCGCCCGGCGGCCCCAACCACGGCGACACGGATCACGCCATGACCTCCTTGAAAGCCCCTCCCGCGAACGGCCCGAGCACCGTGAGCGTCATCGGCTGCGACAGTACCCGCTCAGCCACGCGACGCGCATCTTCCAGCGTCACGCGCTCGATCCGAGCGAGCGTCTGGCTGACCGACAGGATCTCGCCGTGTGCGATCTCAGACTTACCCAGCCGTGACATGCGCCCGCTCGGATCTTCGAGCGACAGTACGAGCGAGCCCTTCACATGCCCCTTCGCGCGTTCGAACTCCTCGGCCGTGAGCCCGCCCGAGCCGACATCCTCGAGCTCACGGCGCAGCAGACCGATCACCTGTTCGGCACGCGCCGGTGTCGTGCCCGCGTAGGCCGTGAAGATGCCTGCTTCGGTGTACTGCGAGTGGTAGCTGTAGACCGAGTACGCCAGGCCGCGGCGCTCGCGGATCTCCTGGAAGAGACGGGAAGACATCCCACCCCCAAGGGCTGTGTTCACGATCAGGAACGCGAACCGATCCGGATCCACGCGGGCGAGCCCGTTCGTCCCGAGACAGATATGCGCCTGCTCGGTCTTGCGTCGCCGCACGAGGCGCGTGCCGGACGCGGTCGGGGGATGGCCGCCCGCACGGAGGTTCCACGTGGAGGCGGCACCGTCATGGAGCGGGCGACCGGTCTCCATCCGGTCGGCCAACTGCGAGAGCAGGTCGTCGTGGCGCACGTTCCCGGCCGCGGCCACCACGAAGTTCCCGGGGACGTAATGGCGCTTGTAGAATCGGTTGACCGAGACGCGTGTTGCCGCGCCGACCGTGGCGATGGTGCCGAGCACCGGCCGGCCGAGCGGGTGATCGGGCCAGAGAGCCTCGGTGAACACGTCGTGTACCAGGTCCTCTGGCGAGTCCTCGTGCATGTTGATCTCCTCGAGGATCACCTGTCGCTCGCCCTCGAGATCGGCCGACCGGATCAACGAGTGCTGCAGCATGTCCGCCAGGTGGTCGACCGCGAGCTCGAGATCGCGGTCGAGGACACGCGCGTAGTAGCAGGTGTACTCCTTCGCGGTGAAAGCGTTCACGTCTCCGCCGACCGCGTCGAAGGCTTCGGCGATGTCCTGCGCCGACCGCGCCGCGGTGCCCTTGAACAACAGGTGTTCCAGGAAATGGCTGGAGCCGCTGATCTTGGGCACCTCGTCGCGCGAGCCGGCGAGCACCCAGATCCCGATCGACGCCGAGCGCACGCCGGGCATCCGCTCCGTGACGACGCGGAGGCCCGACGTGTATTCGGTTCGGCGGATCGTCATCCCTTCGGGCTACTCCGTCGGCGGCGTGGCGGGCTTGTCGCTGCCCTGGTCGCGGAATCGCTTGCCACGCGGTCGGTCGCCACGGTTCCCGCCACCACCGCCACCGCTGCGGTCCTCGCGGGGACGACGTTCGCCGCCGCCGCCGCTCGTCTCGGCGCCTTCCGGTACCTCCCACTCGGGACCTACGGGCTTCAGGCTGATCTTGCCCTGCGGGTCGATGTCCTCGACAAGGACGGTCAGCTTGTCGCCCTCCTTCACGGCCTCCTCGACGCTGGACAGGCGCTTGCCGCGCCCGAGCTTCGAGATGTGAACCAGGCCGTCACGGCCCGGGACCAGGTTGACGAACGCGCCGAAGGTGGTGGTCTTCACCACGATGCCGTCGTATGTCTCACCGACCAGGACCGGCCGGGGGTTCGCGATCTCGTCGATCATGCGCGCGGCCTGATCAGCGCCCTCGCCGCCGGTGACCGAGCCGATGAACACGGTGCCGTCGTCCTGGATGTCGATGTCGGCCCCGGTGAGCGCGATGATCTCGTTGATCCGCTTGCCCTTGGGTCCGATGACCTCCCCGATCTTATCCACCGGGATCTGGATCGAGATGATCCGCGGGGCCTTGGCGTTGACCTTATCTCGCGGAGCGGGGATCGCATCCTCGATCACGTCGAGGATCTTCAACCGAGCGTCGCGCGCCTGTTTCAGAGCGCCCGCCAGAACCTCACCGGGGAGTCCCGTCACTTTCATGTCCAGCTGGATAGCCGTAACGAACTCGCGCGTGCCGGCGACCTTGAAGTCCATGTCGCCCAGCGCGTCCTCCGCGCCGAGGATGTCCGTGAGCGTCACGAACTTGCCGTCGTCGGCGATCATGCCCATCGCGATCCCCGCGACCGGCGCCTTGATCGGCACGCCCGCGTCCATCAGCGACAGGGTCGACCCGCAGACCGACGCCATCGACGTGGACCCGTTCGACGACAGGACGTCGCTCACCAGGCGGAGCGCGTAGGGGAACTCCTCCTCCGTCGGGATCACGGGCACGAGCGCCCGCTCGGCGAGCGCCCCGTGACCGATCTCGCGACGGCGGGGCGAGCCGACGCGGCCCGTCTCACCGGTGGAGAACGGCGGGAAGTTGTAGTGGTGCATGTAGCGCTTGGAGTCCTCGAGGTCGAGCGTGTCGATCATCTGCGTCATCCGCAGCATGCCGAGCGTCGTGATGTTCAGGACCTGGGTGTCGCCGCGGCTGAAGAGAGCCGATCCGTGCGCCCGCTTCAGGACGCCGACCTCGGCCGATAGCGGCCGGATGTCCGTCGCCGTGCGACCGTCGAGGCGGATGCCCTCGTCCATCACACGCTTGCGCATAACCTTCTTCTGCAGCTGCTTCCACGCGGGCCCGAATTCGGCCGCCCGCGCGGCTGCGTCGTCGCCGAGCACGGAGGCCACGTGTTCCTTCGTCTCAGCCTTCAAGGCATCGAGCTTCTCTTCGCGCACAGCCTTGTCGGGCACGATCGCCTCGGCTAGACGGTCCTTCGCGAACGCGCTGACCGCCTCGTAGATGTCGTCGCCGTAGAGCGGACGAGGCTCCCACGACTTGTCGGTGACACCGACCGCGTTCACGAACTCCTGCTGGAAGCCGATCAGCTCGACGATCGCGGCTTTGGCGGCCTCGAGCCCTTCGGCGACGACCTCCTCGGTCGGCGCGGTCGCGCCCGAGGCGAGCAGCGGCCACGTGTTGTCGGGCGCCTCACCCTCGATCATCAAGATGTCGATCACGCCGGACTCGTTCCGGCGGCCGGCGACCACGACATCGAACGTCGCGTCCTCGACCTCCTGGAACGTCGGGTTGATCACCCACTGCCCGTCGATCAGGCCCATCCGGACGGAGGCGACGGGACCGTCGAACGGAAGTCCGGCCAGGCACGTCGCGACCGAGGCCGCGTTCATCGCGGGGATGTCGTAGGGATTCTCGCCGTCCATGCCGAGCACCGTGATCACGACCTGAACCTCGTCGCGATAGCCCTCGCGGAAGGTCGGACGCAGCGGCCGGTCGATCAGCCGGCACGTGAGCACGGCCGTCTCCGACGGCCGGCCCTCGCGACGGAAGAAGCTGCCGGGGATCTTCCCCACGGCGTACATCCGCTCTTCGACATCGATCGTGAGCGGGAAGAAGTCGATCCCCTCGCGGGGGTTGGAGCTGACGCAGGTCCCGAGCACCTGGGTCTCGCCGTACGTGACCATGACGGCTCCGTCGGCGAGCCGGGCCATCTTGCCCGACTCGAACGTCAAGGTCTGGTTCCCGATCTTACGGGAAAGGGTAATGCTGGCCATGGGCCGTTCCTCCTCGTTCATCGGCGGACCGGTCGGTCCGCGGAAGCATCATCACGGAGGCGGAACGCAGGCCAGTTGTCAGTGGTGGGCCTCCGGACGTTCCTGCCCGGGGGGCCGCTACTGATAACCGACCGCAGGAGTCATCGCCTCCGGTGCTTCAGTGGGTCGTTCGCATCCCTCCTCTTCGCGTCGAAGGCGCCCCCATGGGCGCCCCCTCGGGCCTAGCGGCGGAGGCCGAGCTTCGCGATGATCTCGCGGTAGCGCTCGACGTCTTCGCGGCGCAGATAATCGAGCAGCCGCCGGCGCCGTCCGACCATCTGCAGGAGACCGCGACGCGAGGCGTGATCCTGCTTGTGGGTCTTGAGGTGGTCGGTCAGATCGGCGATCCGCCTGGTGAGGACCGCGATCTGGACCTCGGCGGAGCCGGTGTCTCCCGTCGAGCGTGCGTGCTCGGCGATGAGCTGGGTCTTGTCGTCTTTCGTGAGCGTCATAGCTGGTCAAGGCTACCAAAGGAACGGACGCACCACCGGGGCACGGGTCGGCTGAACGACGGCCTCACCACTCGGATAGGCTCTGCCGAGCATCCATGCCCCCGGGCGTGCAGCGCAAGCGGACGAGGTTACGCGAATGGAAGAGACGGCAGCGGAGACCGCGCCGGTGCAGAAGCCGCGGCGACGCGTGAGCACGGGACAGATCGTGGGGTTCCTGATCGGCCTCGCGATCGTGATCGCGATCTTCGCGTTCGCGGTTCCGAAGTTCGCCGACTACGGCGAGGTGTTCGCCGCGATGAGGACGCTCACGCCCCTCGAGTTCTGGTCGCTGTTCGCCGCGATGGTCTTCAACCTCTACACGTACTGGCTGGCGAATCAGGCCGGCCTGATCGGTATGACGATCTGGCAATCGGCGGTCGAAACCCAGACCTCCACGACGATCGCGAACATCCTGCCCGCGGGCGGCGCGCTCGCGATCGCCATGACCGCGGCGATCCTCTCGTCGTGGGGGTTCACCGCCGGCGAGATCACGCTGTTCGTCGGCGTCACAGGGATCTGGAACATCTTCGCCAAACTCGGCCTTCCGGTGGTGGCGCTCGCGCTGCTCGTGCTGACCGGCCACAGTTATCCGGCGCTCGTCGCGGCTGCCGCGGTGGGTGTGGTCGTGTTGGTCGTGGCGATCGTTCTCCTCGCGCTCGTCTTCAAGAGCGAGGACATGGCGAGGAAGGTTGGACACGCCATCGGTTCGATCCTCGGGCGCGTCCGCAGGCTCCTCCGCAAGAGCACCGAGAACGACCTCGGCGACAAGGCCGTGAAGTTCCGTCGAGAGACGATCATCCTGGCGCGCCGCCGGTGGTTCATGCTGACCTGGACGACCCTGCTGAGTCAGCTCGCGCTCTGCTTCGTACTGGTGCTTTCCCTCCGGCACATGGGCGTGTCCGAGCAGGAACTCCCCTTCGTCGAGATCTTCGCCGTCTATTCCTTCAGCCGCCTGCTGTCGGCGATCCCCATCACACCGGGCGGCGTGGGGGTGATCGACCTCGGCTACATCGCCGGCCTCACCGCCTTCGACAGCGCCGAGAAGGCCCAGATCGTGGCGGCCATCCTGATCTTCCGCGTCCTCACGTTCGGGATCCAGATCCCGCTCGGCGCCGTGACCTACGTGATCTGGCGCCGCACGAAGCGGTGGTTCCGGGACACGCCACCTCCGGGCTCGATCGCGGCTGAGCTGAGCGCCGCCGAGTCCGAGGCCCAGGCGACCGCGGCCGCGCGCTGAGCGTCGTGTTGGCGCGCGTTCAGGCCTTCGTCAAATCTTGTCCTCAGGTCGCCGCGTAGGCCAGCGCGAGCGCCGCAACGCGGTCGATGTCGTACTTCGTCGCGTTTCCCATGACGGCGACACCAACATCTCGGGTTGGGTAGATCCGGATCACGTTGAAGAAGCCTGCACCCCCGCCCAGATGCTCGACGAAAGGCGGATCGGCAGCGCGGGCGTTCGACGGCCGGAACCATCCCAGCCCAAGGTCGAATCGCTTCCCCTGCGATCGGACGTCGCGCATCTCGCGCGCCGAGGATGCGTCCAGCACGCGGATGCCATCCAGCTCACCGTCCCGAAGGTGCATCCTGACGAATCGCGCCGCATCGGTCACCGAGCCGATCAGTCCACCGTACGCCTGCCCGTCCAGCAAGAATCGGTTGAGCGAGATCCAACGCCCGACCGGTCGGCCGATCACCCAACGCTTGAGCATGAAGCGCATGAGGCTTCGCCTCGGGTGGTACCCGGTGGCCGCTCGGGCCTCCATCGCCGGGGAGTAGGCGAATCCCGTCGAGTCCATCGCCAGCGGCCCGAGCACATCCTGGTGCACCAGATCCCTGAACGGCGACCCACTGAGGTTCGTCATGGCCGCTCCGAGCACGAGCGTCCCGAGGTTCGAGTAGCTCGACGTCGCTCCCGGCCGGGATCGGAGCTTGGAGTGCTTCGAAAGCAAGCCGTCCAGGAAGGTGTCGGGGTCAGGCCCGGGTTCGTCAGGCGGATGGATCCACCCCACCGGGATCGGGTTCGCGAGACCGGCGCTGTGGGTGAGGAGGTGGCGAGCCGTGATCCGGGAGGCATCGGTCGCAGGAAGAAGGTGGCGCATCTGCGGCACATGCGGAGCCAGCGGGGCATCCAGATCAAGGACGCCGCGCTCCCTGAGTCGCATCGCGGCGGTTGCTGTCGCGATCTTCGTCATGGAGAACCACGGGCACACCATCTCGGGCGAGGCCCGCAGATCACTCGCGATGTCGGCCATCCCCACTCCCGCCGCGTCGCGGATCCCCTCGGGGTCGACGACCGCGACCGCGATACCGGGGACATGGTCTCCGAGCGCCCCGTGGATCCGAACCTCGAGGCTGGTTCCCATCGTCAGTCGACCTCCTTCCTGCTACCCGAGGCCACGCTTCGGGATCGCGAGGTTCACGGCGCTGCCGATCGCGAGACCGAGCGCCGACCCACCGACCACGTCGAGCGGCAGGTGCGCTCCCACGTACATCCGCGCGAGAGGAACGAACCCGGCGAGGGCCGCGAGTGTCGTCCGCCAGGGGTTCGCCGCGTAGGGCCAGGCGACCACCGTCAGGGCGGCGGAGACCGCGGCATGCCCTGAAGGGAAGCCCCGATCGCCTTCCTCCGCTCCTCGCAGCGAGACGTTCGGGACGAGGCTCGCCGGGCGTGCCCGGTCGACGATCGGCTTCGCCGCTTTCGCCAAGATCCACGCGGCGGTCCCACCCACGCCGATCGCCAACGCGAGGCGAGGACGACCACGAGCTAGGGCGACGCAGGCCGCTGCGGGCACGGTTCCGAACGTGCCGTACTGCATCGGGACCCAGATCGCCGGATAGCCTGCGTCGGGAAGCCCGTTCGCGATGCGGAAGGCACGCACCTCGGTCTGCGTGAGGGGTCGCCGAGCGAGCGCTGCGGCTGCCAACAGGGTGCCGATGCCGGCGGCCAAACCTGCGACGCGCAGCTTCTGTCGAGGCATGACTAAGCCGGAACCCCCATCGGCTCTTACGACCTCTCCGTCTCGGGAACGATCAGACGCGTGCGCTCGACGTCGTCGGCGATCGCGGCGACGAGCTCGTCCACGGCATCGTAACGAACCTCGTCGCGAAGCCTCTCCCAGAACTCGACCGCGATCGGCTCCCCGCGGACGTCGGCCCCTTCGTAGTCGAGGAGGAACGCCTCCACGTGCAGAGGCTCGACGCCGAACGTCGGATTGGTGCCAACGTCGATCGCCGCCAAGTGACGATGGCCTCGGACCTCGGCGACGCCCGCGTAGATCCCCTGGCCCGGCAGGAGCAGGCGAGGCCACGTCCGCAGGTTCGCGGTCGGGAATCCGAGCCCTTGACCCCGTCCATGCCCGGAGATGACCTCTCCGTCGAGGACGAATCGGCGGCCGAGAGCCGTGTGCGGCCATCCGAGGTCCCCGGCGGCGAGCGCCTCCCGAACGGACGTCGACGAGACGATCCTCCCGCCCTCGATGTCCACGAGATCGACACCTTCGGCCGTCATCCCGTGCGGGGCTCCCATCTGCGGCAGCGTGGCGACGGTGCCCGCCGCCTTGTACCCGAACGTGAAGTTCGCTCCCATCACGGCGTGCGTAGCGTGCACCGCCCCGACGAGGACATCGGCGACGAAGTCTTCCGCCGAGATCTTGGAGAACGCGGTGCTGAACTCCAGCACGACAAGCGTGTCGATACCGAGATCGGCGATCAGCGAGGCCTTCCGCTCCACGGTCGTCAGGAGGCGAGGTTCCCGGCCCGGGGTCAGGATCTCTCGCGGATGTCTGTCGAACGTGATCGCCGCCGATCGGATCCGGCGCTCGCGTGCTCGGTCGACGGTTCGTGCGAGGACGGCTCGGTGCCCGAGGTGGACGCCGTCGAAGAACCCAACGGTGACGACGCTCGGTTCGTGCTCGAGCGGCAGCGCTTCCACGCCGGCGACGGTGCGCATGGGCGATGAGCCTACCGAAGCTGTCCGCATCGACGGTCACCTCTGCCAGTCGCTACCATCCCGCGCGTGTCCGTCACCAGTGCCGGCGCTCGACCGCTCCGCCACCGTCTTCGACGACCGTCGGGTGAGCCGCCGCCGCTGCCGCATCCTCAAGGTTGGACCCGGTGGCTCCCCGTCGCGGCTGGGGTGGTCGTGCTGGGCCTGATCCTCGCGCAGATGATGGGTGACGGACCTCTGCCGATCGATCTTCGGATCCTGCGCTCGGCCGCTGACCTCCGGACCACGTTCTTGGTCGACGTCGCCAAGGTCTTCAACGCGATCGCCTCAACACCCGCGATCTTCGCCATGAGGATCACCGCTGTGGTCGTCCTTGCGTCGGTTCGGCGCTGGCGTCATTTCGCTGTGCTCCTCGTAACGTGGGGCGTTTCCGACCTCGTGTTCCAATGGCTCCACGTTGCGCTCCCCGTGCCGCCGGTTCCCGTACTCGCCGAGCCGGTCAGCTCGTCGGGCGCTCCTGCGTACTACTTCCCTGCAACGGCGATGATGGCGCTCTCGATCACCGTCTTCGGGATCTGCTACGCGCTCGCACCCGCCGGCGCGATCCGGAGGTGGGCTCGACTGAGCGCGGTCGTTCTGCTCACCGCGATCGGCCTGTCGAAGATCTTGCTCGCTGCTGCGTATCCGAGCGCGGCGGCGTACGCCGGCGCCCTCGCAGCGACCGTGGCGTTCGTCGTCCTGACCTGGCTGGCGCCGGACGAAGCGTTCCCGGTGTCGTACGCCAGGGGCGGGAACGCCGCGCACCTCGATCTGAGCGGGGCGCGGAGTGACGCTGTCAAGCGAGCGATGAGCGACCAGGTGGGCGTGTCCGTCTCCGAGGTGAAGGCGTTCGGCGATGAGGGATCCGGAGGATCGACGCCCCTGCTCATGACCGCGAACGACGGCACCAGGATCTTCGGGAAGATCCTCGCCACCAGTCACGTGCGCGCGGATCGCTGGTACCGGATCGGGCGCACGATCATGTACGGCAAGCTCGAAGACGAGGCGCCGTTCGGCTCGGTGCGCCGGCTCATCGGCTACGAGGACTACGCGCTGCGCCTGCTCGACGACGACGGCTTCCGCATCGCGAAGACGTACGGCGTGGTCGAGCTGACGCCGAACCGCGAGTACCTGCTCCCGACGGAGTTCTTCGAGGGCTCCGAGACCCTCGGGCACGCCGACGTGAACGACTCGATCATCGACGAGGGCCTCGCCTTGATCAGGCAGCTCTGGGACAACGGGCTCGCGCACCGGGATATCAAACCGGCGAACCTGCTCGTGGTGGACGGTCACCTGCAGCTGATCGACGTCTCCGGGCTCGAGGTGCGACCGTCACCCTGGCGGCAGGCAGTGGATCTAGCGAACATGATGCTGGTGATGGCGCTCAAGTCGGATCCGGAGCGTGTCTACGAGATCGCGCTCCGGTACTTCACCCCTCGAAGACGTCGGCGAGGCCTTCGCGTGCGCCGTGGGCATGGCCATCCCGACAGAGCTCCAGCGATACCTCAAGGAAGACGACCGCGACCTGGTGGCCCGCTTCAAGAAGCTTGCGCCTCCCCACGCTCCGATCTCGATCCAGCGCTGGAGCGCGAAGAGGGTGGTACTCACGGCGGCCGCGGCGTTCGGCGCCACCGTGGTCGTGCTGGCCGGCTGGGCGGCTTTGGTCGCCGGCCTCCCCTGAATCACCTCCAACACGCTAGGTTCCACCCCATGACCCGGCCTCGTCGCCAATTCGCGACCGCTTGCGTGACGGTGGCCGCGCTCGTCGCGTGCGGGCGAGGAGAGCCGGCCCCGGCCTCACCCAGGGCTCTCGGCGACAACGTCGTCACGATCGGCGCCTTCGACTTCCCCGAGAGCGAGTTGCTCGCACGGCTCTATGGGATGGCACTGCAGGACGCGGGCTTCCACGTCGACCTGCAGCTCGCGCTCGGACCACGCGAACTGGTCGAGCCAGCCCTCGAGCGAGGTCTGATCGAGCTGCTGCCGGAGTACGCGGGGAGCGCGCTCGGGTTCTTGAGTGGGGCCGCGGCAGAAGGGGGGCCAGGCGCGACCCACGACGCCCTCGTTGCCGCGACCAGCGATCGCGGGCTCGTCGCGCTCGACGCCGCGCGGGCCCAAGACCAGAACGGGTTCGTCGTGACGGCCGAGACCGCGCGGCTGTACGGACTCCAGACCGTGTCCGACCTCGCGCCGTACGCGACGCACATGACGTTCGGGGGTCCGACGGAATGCCCTTCACGCCCGCTCTGCCTGGACGGGCTGAGGTCGGTCTACGGCCTGTCGTTCGCCGGGTTCGTGCCGCTCGACGCCGGTGGCCCCCTCACGGTCGCCGCGCTCCACACCGGTCAGATCGATGTCGGGTTGCTCTTCACCACGGACGGCACGATCGACGCAGACGGTTTCATCCTGCTCCGGGACGACCGACATCTCGAGCCTGCCGAGAACGTGACGCCGATCGTGAGGCCCGAGGTGCTGGCGACGTTCGGCCCGCGTCTTGCCGATGTGGCGAACGCCGTCTCAGCGGCGCTTATCACCACCGATCTCCGCGCGATGAACGCCGAGATCGAGGGGGGCGCCTCACCGACGGCGGTTGCCCGCACGTGGCTCGACTCCCACGATCTGGGAACGGGCTAGAGTCGCGCGATGGATGACTCCGGCCCGCATGCGGCCTCGATCCACGACGAAGGCCGGCACCTCGGACGCAGCGGCTCTCGCCGCCGGCCTAGTGGCGAACCGCCGCCGCTTCCACACCAGATCGGAGGGACCGGCCGGTTCTGGCTGCTGATGGTGGGCGTGTTCGCCGCCGTCATGGTGGCCATCGCGCTCTTCCAGCAGGCCCGCGCCATCGTGTATGTGGACGTGGCGATCCTCCGGTGGCTCGCCGGGCTCCGCACCCATTGGCTCACGAACATCATGCTCGCCGTGAACGTCCTCACCACGCGCTGGGTGATCCGGCCACTCCGCTGGGGAACGATCGCGGTGCTCGTCGCGTTCCGCCGCTGGCGTCACCTGCTCGTCTTCGTCGTCAGCATCGCGGTCCTCGAACTGTTCACGTACCAGGCCTCGCTCCTGTTCGTGCTCCCCCGGCCGGGCGACGTCACGATCCTCGCTCACTGGAGCGGTTACGCGGAGCCAGCCCGTCCAGCTGCCTCCCTTGCCGTCACGATGCTCGCGATGGCATACGCGCTCCTCCCGCACGGTCGCGGCAGGGATGCCGCCAAGCTTGCGACCGGGATCGTCTTGTTCGTGGTCTCAGCGGCGAGGATGTACCTCGGCGTCGACTGGCCCTCCGCCCTCGCGGCGGGTGTCACCCTGGGTCTCGCCTTCAGCTTGATCTCGTTCCGATGGTTCGTCCCAAACGACGTCTTCCCCGTCTCCTATGGACGGAGCAAGGCGGCGCACCTGGACGTCACGGGTGCACGAGGAGACGCGATCGTTCGGGCCGTTCGGGATCAGCTCGCGATGGAGGTGACCGAGATCAAGCCGGTCGGGCTCGAGGGGTCCGGCGGCTCCACCCCGCTCCGGCTGACCGTGGCGGCCACCGAGGACGAGCCCCAGCGGTACGTGTTCGCCAAGCTCTACGCGAAGAGCCACGTCCGAGCCGACCGCTGGTACAAGCTCGGCCGCACGATCCTGTACGGGGCGCTCGAGGATGAGACGCCGTTCAAATCGGTCCGGCGCTTCGTCGAATACGAGGATTACACGCTCCGGCTGATGTACGACGCCGGTCTTCCGGCCCCCGAGCCGTTCGGGTTCGTCGAGATCACTCCCGAACGCGAGTACATGATCGTGATGCAGTTCTTCGACGACGCCGTCGAGATCAGCGAGGCCGACGTGGACGACACGGTGATCGACGAGGGTTTGGATCTGGTGCGCCGGATGTGGGACCTGGGGCTGGCGCATCGCGACGTCAAGCCCGCCAACCTCATGGTGCAGGCAGGCGAACTCCGCCTGATCGACGTCTTCTTCGTGCAGGTCCGGCCATCGCCGTGGCGTCAGGCGGTGGACCTGGCCAACATGATGATGGTGCTCGCGCTCCGCACGGACGCACCTCGTGTCTACGAGCACGCGCTGCAGCGGTTCTCCCCCGACGAGATCGCGGAGGCGTTCGCGGCGACACGGGGAGTCGCCAGCCCAACCCAGCTCCGGTCGATGATGAAGGCGCAGGGCCGCGACCTGCTCGCGGAGTTCCGCGCCCTCGCCCCAGCTCGGGAGCCGATCAAGATCCAGCGATGGAGCGTGCGGCGGATCGCACTCACCGCCTGGGTGCTCCTCGGCGCCTTCTTGGCGGTCACGTTCGTCGTGGGCAACTGGACGGTGTTCACGTGAGACGCCCACTCGCGCCGCTCGCGACCGTGATACTCGTTGCAGCACTCACCGGTTGCACGACGGAACAGTCCAACCCTCCGCCCTGCCGGGGTCCCGGAGACAACCTGTTGATCCTCGAGGCGCAGGCTGTCCCGTCCGCGGTGCTCGTGCCCTGCGTCTCCGCCTTGCCGATCGGCTGGACGTTCGGCGGCTGGCTGATCGAGACGGGGCGAGCCAGGTTCTGGCTGGACTCCGACCGCGCAGGGATCCATGCCGTCGAGGTCGAGCTCACCCGGGACTGCGATGTCTCGGGAGCGGTCGAGGTGCCGCCCGCTCCGAGCGAGGTCGGCGTCCGCGTCTACCAAGAACCGACGAGCCTTCCCCCAACGTTCGCTGCCGTGCGCTCCATGGTGTTCCCTGGCGGGTGCATCCGGTACCACTTCGACTTCCAGCGAGCTGCGCCGTCCACGCTCGTGCTGGAGGCCGTCGGGGCGCTCGGGACCGTGCGGCGCGAGGTCCTCGTTCGTCAGGTCGAGCGGGCCGTCGGTCTTACGCTCTGCGGAGCGGGCGCTCCCCCCTGCGCCGGGTAGGCTCCACCGATGCTCAAGCACCACCGTCGAGCGTTCTGGTACGCGCTGCTGCTCCTGGGCTCGCTCGTCTTCGTGTTGGTCGGCGTCGGGAAGCACCCACCCGGGGCAGCACCTCTTTCGACGATCCCGTTCTTCGGCCGGACGGACGCCCGCGTGTACGACTGGGTGCAGACCGTCCGCTTCGCTCCCCTCACATCGTTATGCAAGATCCTGAGTTTCATCGGTGGCGGCATCGTCACGACGCCGATCCGGATCATCGCGTCCATCGTGCTTGCCATCCGCAGGGCGTGGCGGCGGTTCGGGGCGTTCGTCCTCACCTGGGCGGCGTCCGAGCTCGTGATGACGATGCTCAAGGATTACTTCCATCGCGGTCGGCCTCCCCACCCGCTCGTCGCCACGAACGGCTATTCGTTCCCGTCCGGGCACGCGACAGCCGGCGCAGCATTGGCCATCGCGCTCGTTCTGGCGTTCTTCCCTCCCGGTGACCGGCGGCGCAAGTGGGAATGGATCGCGGCCGGCTTCGCCTTCGTCATGGCGCTTTCCCGCGTGTACCTGAACGCCCACTGGTTCTTCGACGTCGTGGCCGGCGTGCTCCTGGGAGCCGGGATCGCGCTCGGCTCGGCGGCCCTCGCCACAGAGATCGCGCACGTCTTCCGGCGGCGACGCGGGCTCGAGGCAGCCACAGATCCCGCGGGGTAGCAGGCGTCAACCCTGAGCGAGGATCACCTCGGGTCGCGCCTTCGGTCCCTCGTCTCGATAGATCCCGATCAACGCCCCGTTCGGCGCGAACACCCCGTACGGCCCCGCGATACCCGCAGGCCCAAGGGTCCGCCCGTGGCCCGCCGCGACGGCCTCCTCCGCCTCGAGATCGACCCGCGGGAGGTGGGCCACGGCGCGCGCGAGCGGCTGCGGTGCTCCCGGCGCCTCGGGCGCGACGGCGCCATCAGCCAGGAATGGACCGATCGCGACCCGTCGCAGCCTGGTCAGATGCGCGCCGCAACCGAGTGCGTCGCCCACGTCGGCCAGGAGCACCCGGACGTAGGTGCCGCTCGAGCACGTCACCTGGAAGTCGACATCGGTGCCGCGCATCGCTAGGAGCTCGAACGCCTCCACATGGATCGGGCGCGGCGCGGCATCCAGCCGCTCCCCCTTGCGCGCCGCCTCGTAGAGCTTGCGGCCGCCGACCTTCACCGCGGAGTACGCGGGGGGCTGCTGAAACGATCCGCCCACGAGCATCGCCATCGCGCGCCGGACGTCGTCCTTCTCGGCTGCGACCGGCCGCTCAGCAGTCACGGCTCCATCGGCGTCCAGTGTTGTCGTCTCCACGCCGAGCCGAGCGGTGCCCTCGTAGGTCTTGGCGAGGTCCCCCAGGAACCGCAACAACCGGGTCGCCCGGCCGACGCCGACGATCAAGAGTCCCGTCGCCATCGGATCGAGCGTCCCCGCGTGCCCCACCTTCCGTGTCCCTACGACCCGGCGCACCGTATCCACGACGTCGTGCGAGGTCACACCGGCGGGCTTGTCGATCAGAAGCAGACCTTCGGGGCGACTCACGGTGAGACGGTGTCGCCGCGCAGTGCAGCGGCGAGTTGCGCGATGGTGCCGGCGGGTCCGTGCGCGGAGGTGTACCCGGCCGCGAGCCGGTGGCCGCCACCGCCGAACATCGCCGCCACCGCCGCCAGGTCGTGGCCGCCCCGCGATCGCGCGCTCACCTTGAACCGGCCATCGCGCTGTTGCTTCAGCACCGCGGCGACGTCGACATCGCGCGCGGTCCTGATCAGGTCGATCAGGTCATCGGTATCGGCTGGATGGACACCGGCGTCGCTGAGATCTGCCTGTGTCAGGTAGGTCCACACGAGGTCGGCCTCGGGAACGTAAGCCACGCGCTCGAGCGCTGTCGCCGCGATCGGGAGGTACTCGCGCGCGTTGTCCTCATAGAGCGCCTGCGCCAGCTGCGCGTGGTCGAACCCGTATTCCCGAAGCGAGGCGGCCACGCGCAGGGTCTCCGGCGTCGTGGCCTGATACTGGAACCGGCCGGTGTCGGTCACCAGGCCCGCGTAGAGGCACTCGGCGACGTCCTCCGACATCGGACCCCCCATCGTCCCGATCAGACGCACGACCATCTCGCACGTCGAGGAGGCAGAGGGATCGATCAACGGGATCGTTCCAAGGCCGTCGTTCGACCGGTGATGATCGATCCAGATGAGCTCGGCCGCCTTCGACGCCGAGTGTCCGAGCGGACCGAGCCGGTCGAACGACGCGCAATCGCAGGTGACCATCACCGCCGGCGCTGCGGGGAACGCAGCCATCGGCACGAGGCTCTCCGACCCCGGCAGCAGCGCAGCCCACCGAGGCAGGTCCAGAGGGTCATTCGGATACGAGCACACGGTCGATACCCCCCGTGCGCGAAGGAAGCCGGCGAGCCCGAGCATCGAGCCGAGCGCGTCGGCGTCCGGGTTCACGTGGCAGGCCATAGCCACCTCTTCGGCGGCGCCCAGCACCGCGGCCGCACGGTCGAGCTCATCCATCGGCGGGTTCCTCGGCATGCAGACCGGCGATCAGCCGATCGATCTGCTCCGCCTGCTCGATCGTCGGGTCCTCCTCGAACTCGAGATCCGGGAGGTACTTGAGACGCACCTGACGGCCGATTGCAGCCCGTAGGTGCGGGGAGGCCGAGCGCAGGGCCGCACGTGTGCCGGACTTCGCTCGCTCGCCGCCGTAGCTCGTGTAGTAGATCCACGCATGCCGGAGGTCAGGCGTCACGCGGACGCCGGTCACGGTCACGAACCCCACGCGCGGGTCCTTCAACTTCTGGATCTCCTCGGCCAGGATCTCTCGGAACTCTTCCCCGACCCGTTCGGCACGCGTTCCCTGTGGCATGCACCCAGCCTACCGGGCCGCCGCCCCACGACCTCACGCCTCAGGCGAATGCAGGGTGAGCTCCGTCTCGATCACTTCGACGCCACCCCAGGCCTCGATGAACCGCTCGACCTGCTGCATGACCTTGCGGATGTGGTAGGACTGCCCGTCGGCCGCCGCCACGGCGATCGCCGTGCGCTGCCACAGCTCGTGGTGATCGACTTCGGCGACGCTCACGTTGAAGGTGGAACGGAGCGCGTTCGTGAGCGACTTCACCACGTGGCGCTTCTGCTTCAGCGAACCGCATCCGGGGATCCGCAGGTCGAACCGCTCGAGCGCGACGAGCATGGGCTCAGATGGAGCGGGCCACCTCGCGGACCTCGAATGCCTCGATCAGGTCGCCTTCCTTGATGTCCTGGAAGTTCTCGATCCCGATCCCGCACTCGTAGCCCTGTGCGACGTCGCGGACGTCGTCCTTGAACCGTCGGAGAGATCCGATCTTGCCTTCGTACACGACGACGCCGTCGCGCACGAGCCGGACCTTCGCGTCGCGGGGGATCGTGCCCTGCGTGACGTAGCAGCCCGCGATCACGCCCAGCCTCGGAACGCGGAACGTCGCGCGAACCTCGGCGGTTCCCAGATCCTTCTCGAGCTGTTCGGGCTTCAGCATCCCCGACAGCGCCAACTTGATGTCGTCGATCGCGTCGTAGATCACGCGGTAGAGGCGGACGTCGACGCCTTCCTTCTCGGCGAGCTCGCGCGCCTGCTTGTCGGGACGCACGTTGAAGCCGATCACCACCGCGCTCGACGCCATCGCGAGGGAGACGTCGTCTTCGCTGATCCCGCCGGCTGCGCTCCGAACGATGTTCACGCGCACCTCGTCTTGGGGGAGCTTGAGCAGCGCGTCCGAGAGCGCACCCAACGACCCCTGCACGTCTGCCTTCACGATCAGGTTCAGCTCCGGCACCTCGGCTCGCTCGGCCTGCCGCAGCAGGTCCGTAAGCGTCGGCGGGCGCGAGACGACGAGCTCGGCCGCGCGGGTCTTCGCCTCTCGCTCGCCGGCGAGATGCCGCGCCTCTCGTTCGTCCTCGACCTGACGGAAATCGTCGCCCGCGCTCGGAACGTGGCTCCACCCCAAGATCTGCACCGGCTTCGAGGGCGGGGCCTCATCGACCGGGTTCCCGTTCTCGTCCATCATCGCGCGAACCTTGCAGAAGACCGTCCCCGCGACGAGGGCGTCGCCGACCACGAGCGTTCCTTTCTGGACGAGCGCCGTCGCCACCGGACCGCGCCCCTTGTCCAGGTGCGCCTCGATCACGGCGCCGCGCGCGTTGCCGGTCGGATCGCCCTTCAGTTCCTCCAGGTCCGACACGAGCAGGACCGTCTCGAGCAGTGAGTCCAGGTTCGTCTTCTCGCGCGCCGACACGTCGACGAACTCGAACGTGCCGCCCCACTCGGACGGCACGATGCCTTGCTCGACCATCTGCTGGCGGACCCGCGTGGGATCCGCCTCCTCCTTGTCGATCTTGTTCACCGCGACGATGATCGGTACGCCCGCGGCCTTCGCGTGATCGAGCGCCTCGAGCGTCTGCGGCATCACCCCGTCGTCGGCGGCAACCACCAGGACCACGACGTCGGTGATCTTGGCGCCGCGGGCACGCATCGCCGTGAACGCCTCGTGACCAGGAGTATCGATGAACGTGATCACGCGGTCGCCCAAGTGAGCCTGGTAGGCACCGATGTGCTGCGTGATGCCCCCGAACTCGCCGGCAACGACATCGGTCTCGCGGATCGCGTCGAGCAGCTTCGTCTTGCCGTGGTCGACATGTCCCATGACGGTCACGACGGGCGGACGGGTGACGAGCTTCGACTCGTCGACCTCGTCCTCGGGCCCGGTCTCTTCCTCCGCTTCGTCGACACCGACGATCTCGGCCGAATAGCCGAGGTCGTCGGCGATCAACATGATCTCCTCGTTCGAGAGCGACGTGGTCGCCGTGGCCATCTCGCCCGCCAAGAACAGGACCTTCACGATGTCTGCCGGCGACTTCCCGACCTTCTCCGCGATCGTCTGCGGCGTGGCCCCTCGGACGAACTGCATCATGGGCAGGGTCGGCCTCAGCGGCGTCACTGAAGCCGGGGGCGCCATCTGGGCTGCCACGGGAGTCGGGGCGGGGATCGCGACCGCCTCCTCCGCAGGAGGGCTCACGGACGCTGCCAGCGAGATGTCGGCAACCGCCGACGGTTCCGGTTGGGCTTTGGCCGCCGCCGGCTTGGGTTTCGGCTTCGGCTTACGGGGCGTCGGCGGAGGCTCCAGCACCTCGCGACGTTTAGGGGCGACGCTCGTTGCCTTGCCGCCGCTCGCGCGTAGGCGAGGGATCAGGTCCTCGGGCACGCTCGACGAGGCCGACCGGCCGGTCGCCCCCATCTGCTCGAGCGCCGCGACCAGCTCCTTGCTCGTGACGCCGAGTTCCTTCGCGAGTTCGTGGACCCTCACACCGCTCCTATCAGCCGTTCCAGATCGGTCCTTAGCCTAGCGGCTTCCTCCGGTGCCAGACCCGCTCGCCACACGCGCTCGAACGCTCGCCGATCGAACGCCGCCGCCAGGCACGCCGCATCCGCGTGCACGTACGCGCCCCTACCCGCAACCGACCCCGGCGCGTCGAGCTGAGGCCCTTCGGGCCCCCGGACCACGCGCATCAACGCGTGCTTCGACGCGGTCCTGCGGCATCCGACGCACGTCCTGATCGGAGGCGTGGATGCCACGGTGTCAGTCCTCGGCTGGCGCTGGCTCCGCCCCGCCGGCGGGAACCTCCGCCGCCGCGATCTCGACTATGGGCCCAGACGCCGGGGCCTCGACGGCGGGCTCCTCCGCGGGCTGTGCAGGCTCGACGGCGGCCGGAGCGCGCGACTCGTCGGCGATCTGCGTCTCCGACTTGATGTCGATCCGCCATCCGGTCAACCGGGCGGCGAGCCGCGCGTTCTGTCCCTCCTTGCCGATCGCGAGCGAAAGCTGATAGTCGGGCACGATCACGAGCGCCGTGCTCGTGGCGTCGTCGATCCTGACCTCCTTCACCTTCGCGGGCTGGAGGGCGTTCGCGACCAGCTCCGCCGCGTTCGGGCTCCACGGGACCACGTCGATCTTCTCTCCGCGCAACTCGTTCACGACCATGCGGACGCGTGACCCTTTCGGCCCTACACATGCGCCTACGGGGTCGACGCCCGGCTCGTTGGACGAGACCGCGATCTTCGAGCGGTGCCCCGGCTCGCGAGCCACCGCCTTGATCTCCACGATCCCTTCCTCGATCTCGGGCACCTCCAGCGCGAACAGCGACTTCAGCAGACCGGGGTGCGAGCGCGAGACGACGATCTGCGGGCCCTTCGTGCCCTTCCGGACCTCGGTGATGTATGCCTTGAGTCGCTCCCCGTGGCGGTAGGGCTCAGACGGCACCTGCTCCGCCTGCGGCAGCAGCGCCTCCACCTTCCCCAGGTCGAGCAGGGTGTACCGGCGTTCCTGCTGCTGGACGATCCCGGTCACGACGTCACCCTCGCGGCCGGCGAACTCTTCGTAGGTCATCTCGCGCTCGGCGTCGCGGAGCTTCTGGAAGATCACCTGCTTGGCGGTCTGCGCACCGATCCGCCCCTTGAACTCGTCGGTGACCTCGACCTGCTCCTCGGAGATCATCTTCATCTCCATGGCCGGCTGCTCGTCCTCCGCGAGCTCGCCTTCGTGCGGGACTTCGACCTCTTCGAGCTGCTGGAGCCAGACGCTCAGGTCGCCCGTCTCCGGGTCGATGTGCGCCCTGACCCCGACGAAGTCGTCGTCCGCTTCGGGATGCTCCTGCTTCCACCACGTCTTGTAGGCGGAGGCCATGGCCTCCTCCAAGCCGGCGAGGATCGTCTCGAAGGCGATGCCCTTCTCGCGTTCGAGCTCGCGCAAGGCGGCGATCATCTCGGCATTCATCGTGCGCTCCTCTTCAACTCCGCGTCCCAGTCGACGACGGTCCGGGCCGACGCGATGTCCGCGTGGTGAACACGCAGCTCCGCGTCGCCGGTGACGATCGTGACGCCGTCGTCGTCGGCGGACACCAGCGTGCCCCGCAGGCTCGTCGTCCCTTCGACCGGAGTCATCGTCCTCAGCTTCACGGTCGCACCGAGCGCCCGCTGGAACTCCGCAGGACGCCGGAGCGTCCGCTCGATCCCCGGTGACGAAACCTCCAGCGCGTACGGACCGGGAGCGAATCCCTCGAGGTCCAGGCGCCGAGAGACCTTCTCCGACACCTCGGCGATGGTCTCGAGGTCGACCCCTCCGTCGCGATCGACGACGACCCGGAGGACCCGGCGGCCAGATTCCCGCCGGAACGCCACCTCCACCAGGTCCAGGCCGGATCCTTCGATCACAGGCCTGACGAGTGCCTCTGCTTCCATCGCGCCGACCGTCCCCCTCGACAAAGAAAGTGGGCGCACGCCCACTTCCGGACACAACTCTGCTGACCGTTCGACGTTGAGTATAGCCGCTGCGCTCGGCGCTGCTGCTCAGAGTGCCCTTCGCTGCCCGCCCGGCGAGTTCCACTGGTCACGGGCGTTCAGACGTCGCGCCAGTCGTGGATCAGCCCACCCATCGTGGGCCGGGACGCCCATGCGCGTGCAGGCCTCCTTGGCCGCCTCCTCGCTGGGGAACTCGTCGCGATCCCACAGGCCCGAGACATCGATCAACAGGAGATCCCACGTGTCGAGCCCCACGTGCTGGACCACCCCTTCGACCTGACGGTGCAGCTTCACGAACTCCGTCAGGTGGTACGGCACCTTCGTGCGGCTCATCGCGGGAAGCCTACGGCGCCGCGGCCAGCAGGTCGAGCGCTGCACCGGCAGCACCCGCGATGGGCGCCTGGGACTTCTCGCCCGTCGCGCGCAGCTTGAGGTCCACCGTCCCGGCCTCCACCCCGCGCTTGCCCACCACGATCTGCACCGGGTACCCGATCAGATCGGCATCCGCGAACTTCACCCCTGCGGTCTGCTCCCGGTCGTCGATGACGACGTCGACGCCGCGTTCGCGGAGCTCGGCGTAGATCCGCTCCCCCTCGGCCACCGCTCCATCGTGATCGCGCGTGGCGACGACGACCGCCACTTGGAACGGCGCGAGGGCCTTGGGCCAGACGATGCCGGCGTCGTCGTGCCGCTGTTCAATCGTGGTCGCCATGATCCGCGCGAACCCGATCCCGTAGCTCCCCATCACGTACGGCTTCTCCGAACCGTCCTCGTCGACGAACCGCGCGTTCAGCGGCTCGGAGTACCTGGTGCCGAGCTGGTAGATGTGGCCGACGACGATCGACCGTCCGATCTTCAGGGCTCCGCCGTCGATCGGACAGCGGTCGCCCTCCCGGAACTCGACCACGTCCTCCCAACGGTCGACCCGGAAGTCGCGACCGACGTTCGCCCCGGTGACGTGCCGGTCGATCTCGTTCGAGCCCGTCACCCAGTCACGGCCGCCTCGCACGGTCAGGTCGGCGAAGATCGTCACGGATCCATCGAGGCCTTGCGGGCCCACGTACCCCTTCACGAAACCCCGCGCCGGGAAGTCGTTCTCGTCGAGCGGGCGGACCTTTTCGGGGAAGACCAGCTTCTCGAGCTTGTTCACGCTCACCTCGCGGTCGCCAGGCACGAGGACGGCGGCGGTCTTCCCGCCCACGTCGAACATCACGCACTTGAGCGTCCGCGACGGCTCGACACCCAACAGGGTGGCGAGCGCGTCGATCGTCGGAGTGTCCGGGGTATCGATCTCCGCGAGCGCCTCGGTTCCCTCCCCCGCGGGCTCCGGAGGCATCGGCCGCGCAGCCTCGCTGTCCGCGAGGTAGTCACCGTTCTCACATTCGACGAACAGGTCCTCACCGACGGTCGCGCGGGCCATGAACTCGTGGTTGATGCCCCCGCCGATCTGTCCCGGGTCGGCCTCGACGATCACGTGGTCCACGCCGCAGCGGGTGAAGATCCGCTGGTAGGCCTCGAACATGGTCCGGTAAGACTCGCGCATGCCCTCCTCGTCCCGGTCGATCGAGTACGCGTCCTTCATCAGGAACTCGCGCACGCGGAGCATCCCGAACCGCGGCCGGAACTCGTCGCGGTACTTCCACTCCACCTGGTAGACGTTCATCGGGAGGTCTCGGTAGGAGGGCATGTCACCGGCGGCAAGGAGCGCAACGACCTCCTCCTGCGTCGGGCCGAGGATCAGATCCCTCCCGTGACGGTCGGTCAACGTGAAGAGCGTCTCGCCGTACAGCTCGTACCGGCCCGATGCCCTCCACGGGTCTGCGGGCAGCAGGATCGGCATCCGGAGCTCGATCGCACCGGCCGCCTCCATCTCCTCGCGAACGATGGCTTCGATCTTGCGCATGGTCCGCAAGCCGAGCGGGAGGATCGTGTAGACGCCCGACATCGTCTGCCGAACGAACCCGCCGCGGAGCAGGAGGCGGTGGCTCGCGATCTCGGCCTCGGCCGGATCCTCGCGGAGCGTGGGCACGAAGAACTTGGACAGGCGCATGAGGTTCCACAGGATAGCGGTCGCCGGTCAGCCGCCGTTGACGCCCCAGGCGACGGGTGGGAGCATCGCGGCCTGATGCGGACGCACGGGACGACCTGGGTCTGGCGCCGGGGCTCGCGGAGCCCGGTGCCGGCGCGCGTCTGACCCCAGCGCCGCACCCAACCACCCGCGAGCCCCGGACCCTGCGGTCCGGGGTTCTTTTGTTCCTGTAACGACGAAGGGAGCGCAGCACGTGGAGCCGACGCTTCGGATCCGGCCCGACAGGGGAACCTTCGATGCGCTCGCGCACGAATGGCCCATGGTGCCGGTGTGGGCGGAGCTCCTCGCCGATGTCTCCACGCCGGTGGGGTTGTTCCCTGCGCTCGCCGGTGACGGACCGGGCGTCGTCCTCGAATCCGTCGAACGGTCCGAGCGGTGGGGCCGCTACTCGTTCGTCGCGGGCGACCCGGCCGCCACCGTTGTCGTCGACAGCGCGGGCGTCCGGATCGAAGACATCGTGAGACCGCTTCCGGTCACGACGCCCATCGACGGCCTCGATACACGAGACGCGCTGATCGCGATCGCGCGATCGTTGGCCGGTCCCCGGCCCGCCGATCTGCCGCCGCTCACGGGAGGGCTCATGGGCTACCTCGCGTACGAGGCGGCCACGCTCCTGGACGGTCACCCCGCACCCGAGCCATCCGACGCGCCGTGCCCGCCGATCGGGTTGCTCGTGATCGATCGGGCGGTGGTCTTCGACCATTGGCGGCAACGCCTGATCCTCGTCGCACACGTCCCAGCCGGCCGCTACGACGACGGCGTCGCAGCTGTCGAGGACCTTGCCTCCCGCGTGGCCGGCGCCGAGGCGCCACCGCTCGCCCCGGTGGCCGCTCACGACGCCGCGGCGGAGGCCGGAGAGCCGAACATGGAGGACGAGGCGTACCGGTGGACGGTCTCGGCGTTCAAGGAGCACATCCTGGCAGGCGACATCTTCCAGGGCGTTCCTTCACGGCGGGTGTCGTTCCCGGCACCCGGTGGCGGGTTCCCGATCTACAGACGCCTGCGTGTGACGAACCCCGCCCCGTACATGTTCTTCGTCCGTCTCCGCGGGATGGAGCTCGCGGGGTCCTCCCCGGAGCCGCTCGTCCGGGTAGAGGGGAGAAGGGTCACATCGCGGCCGATCGCCGGGACGCGCCCCCGAGGACAGACCGAGATCCGCGACCGGCTCCTCGAGCACGAGCTCCTCGCAGACCCGAAGGAGCAGTCTGAGCACGCGATGCTCGTGGACCTCGCGCGCAACGACATCGGGCGAGTCTGCGTGGCGGGCTCCGTCCGCCCGACGGAGCTGATGGAGGTCGAACGCTTCACGAAGGTGATGCACATCGTGTCGACGGTCGAGGGCGAGCTCCGCGAGGATCTCCACCCGCTCGACGCGCTCGCCGTCACGTTCCCGGCGGGGACCGTCACGGGTGCGCCGAAACGCCGCGCGATGGAGCTGATCGCCGAGCACGAACCCACCGCGCGCGGCCCGTATGCGGGGGCGGTGGGATACGTGACGTTCGCCGGCGACCTGGACTTCTGCATCACGATCCGCACGGCGGTCATCTCGGACGGGATCGTCTCGGTGCAGACGGGGGCGGGCGTGGTGGCGGACTCGGACCCGCAGCGCGAGTTGGACGAGACCAAGGCGAAGGCTAACGCCCTGTTGCCGGCGGTTGCGCCGCCCGAACATAGGCTCCCCGGCGGGAAGGCGCTCCGATGATCCTCGTCGTCGACCACTACGACTCGTTCACGTACAACCTCGTCCAGCTGATCGAGAGCCTCGGTCGCACGACCGAGGTCGTGAAGTCCGACGCAGAGACGGCTGACGCGCTCGCGGCCCGGGGTCCCGACGCTGTGATCCTCTCCCCCGGGCCCGGGCGCCCGGAGGATGCCGGTGTCTTCACGGCGCTGCTCGAGACCCTCCCCGACGAGATCCCGCTGCTAGGCGTCTGCCTCGGTCACCAAGCGCTCGGCATCGCCTGCGGCGGGGCCGTCGATCGTGCGACGCCCGTCCACGGCAAGGCCTCACTCGTGTTCCACGAGGGCAAGGGGATCCTCGAAGGGGTGAGCGATCCGTTCGAGGCCGGGCGGTACCACTCGCTGGTGGTCCTGCGGGACCGCCTGCCCGAGGAGCTCGAGCTCACCGCGTGGACGGACGACGGGCTCGTGATGGCGGCGCAACACCGGACGCTGCCACGGTTCGGCGTGCAGTTCCACCCGGAGTCGATCCTCACGCCCGAAGGTCCACGGATCGTGGAGAACTTCCTTGCCCTCTCCCGCTAGGGGCCGGGACACCGAGGCCCGTACGCGAACGCTGCGGAGTTCGGTGCAACCCGACACCCTGCTTCATCGACCGCGACGAACGCACCCGCGGGGATCGACTTCAGCTCGTCCATCAGGTCGTTCGTCCAGTGGGCGTTGACCTCACCCTGGAAGAACCAGTCGCTACCGTTGTCGGCGACGATCAAGCCGTAGTGCCTCATGGCGGTGAGGACCACCTTCGCGTCACGGCTGAACCTCGAGACGTCGAACCTTGCCCTGAGGCGGAACCGCGCTCCCATCGGTGGACAGCGACGGTCGTCGCTGCCGGCCTGGTGACGAGCGGGCCAGAGGTAGCGCCGGCTCGTGCATCCCACCGTGACCCGGATCGCGTGATCGATCGCGCCAGCCCTCACCTCGTCCCACCGAACGAGTCCGGGGAAGATCGGGAGGCCCGCCGCGTCGGCCGAGGTCCAGGTCGCCGGCCGCAGGTCGTTCGCGGTCGGCCCGTCAAAGTGGAAGATCGCGCCGCTGCCGGCGGACGGCTTCCCGTCGTTCCAGTCGGCCGCGTACAGCTCGTAGAGCGTGCACGTGTCGCGTTCGATCATCATCGCGTGCCGATCCGAGCCCTCCTCGATGTGGATGTCCGGCCCGAACGGATACGGCCCAGGGTCGCTCTCGTCCGCGTAGCCGAAGTCGATGTGCGCCATCGCGTGGCTCTGATCGACCACGTCGAACGGCATCCCGTAGGCGGGCGGTCCGAAGTCGGGATGAAGCATCGTCGAGCCGGCATGCGTCGCCCTCTTCCACGACGCGTTCTTCGCGGCGATCGGGAGCTTCGAGACGTCCATGTTCCAGACGTTGTTCGCGGGGAACACCCGGCACGACGAGCCGGGGACCGGAGCGCGTGGGGGCGTCGCCCAGGCCGGCTGCAGCGCGGCAAGCGCCAGCACCGAGGTCACCACCGCGGTCGTCCACCTCATGCCAGGCATCATCGGCATCCGCATGGCCGGAAGTTGAACCGCGAACCATCGAGCTAGTCTGGGATGGACTAGTCCTCGACAGGTACCAGCGCCCGCTCGGCGGCGATCTTCTCGGCCTCCGCGACCAGTCGGGCAACGAACTCGTCCTCCGGGATCTTGTCGCGAACCTCGCCGTTCACGATGAGGAAGCCCTGGCCCTTTCCCGCAGCGATCCCGAGGTCGGCCTCCCTGGCCTCGCCGGGACCGTTCACGACGCACCCCATGACGGCGACCCGCAACGGGACGTTGATGCCCTTGCGCTCCAACACCGCGTTGACCTGCTTCGTCAGCCCAAGCACGTCGACCTCCGCTCGCCCGCAGGACGGGCACGCGACGAGGTCGAGGCCACGCTTGCGAAGCCCCAGCGACTGAAGGATCCAGGTGCCAGCCTTAACCTCCTCGACGGGGTCGTCCGTAAGCGAGACGCGGATGGTGTCGCCGATGCCCTCGGCGAGCAGCGCACCGATACCCACCGCGCTCTTGATCCCGCCGGCCGGCATCGGTCCCGCCTCGGTGACGCCGAGGTGGAGCGGGTAGTCGCACGCCTCCGCCAGCTGCCGGTAGGCCTCGATCATCACCCTCGGGTTCGAGTGCTTCACCGAGATCTTGATGTCGAAGAAGTCCTCATCCTCCAGGATCCGAGCCTCGTTCAGCGCGGATTCGACCAACGCTTCGGGCGTCGGCGCCCCGTACTTCTCGAGGAGCTCCTTCTCGAGCGACCCGGCGTTCACGCCGATACGGATCGGTACGTCGCGCGCCCTCGCTTCTCGGGCGATCAACCGAACCTTATCCTGGTACTTGATGTTGCCGGGGTTTATCCGAAGTCCCTGGATGCCCGCCTCCAGCGCGGCCATCGCGTATTTCCACTGGAAGTGGATGTCGGCGACGACGGGGACCGTCGACTTGGCGGCGATCGCCGTAAGCGCCTCGGCGTCCTCCCAGTGCGGGACGGCCACGCGCACGATGTCGACGCCGGTCGCCACGAGCGAGGCGATCTGCTGGAGTGTGGCGTTGATGTCGGCCGTCTTCGTGGTCGTCATCGACTGGATCGAGACCGGTGCATCGCCCCCGATGAGGACATCGCCGATCCGGATCTGGCGGCTCTTCCGTCGCTGAGTCGTCACGTGGCCAGTCTCTCAGAGCCCGAACACATGGAACGTCACGTGTCTCGCCTTCGGCTCGTCGAGCTCGAGGAAGATCAGCCGCTGCCACCGGCCGAGCCGCGGCTCGCCGGCCGCGACGGGGATCGCATGCGACGTCGCGGAGAGCAACATCGACTTGACGTGCGAGTGGCCGTTCTTGCGTTCGTCCTCGTGCATGTTCTGCGTCCGCACGGCGAAGTCGTCGTGCGCGTAGTAGACACCCTCGTCCGGCACCAGATCCGCGAGATGTTGCCTGAAGTCGGCGAGCGCTCCGTCCTCCCATTCGTTGATCAGGAGCGCTGCGGTCGTATGCTCACAGAACGCGATCGCGGCGCCGTCGGTGACACCAGCATCTTTGATGGCGCGCTGAAGGTCCTCCGTGAGATCGAGGTATGCGTACCGCTCCGGCGCGATCACCTCGATGCGGATGGTGCTCGACTTCACGGGTCCCTCCAAATCTGAGCCGCGGAGGCGACCGGGAGATCGAACGTGAACACGCTCCCCTTGCCGGGCTCGCTCACGGCGCTGATATGTCCGCCGTGGGCCTCGACGACAGAGCGCGCGATCGCGAGGCCGATGCCGGTTCCCCCGTCCTCGCGAGAACGGGCGGGATCGGCTCGGTAGAAGCGTTCGAACAACCGGGGAAGGTGCTCCTGGGGGATCCCGACACCCGTGTCCGACACCTGGACCTCGACCGAGCCGTTCTGGCGATGCGCTGAAACGGTGACCGCACCACCCGAGGGCGTGAACCGAACGGCGTTGTCGAGCAGGTTGAACAGGACCTGATGGACCCGCTCCGGGTCGGCGTCAACGGCCGGGAGATCGTCGGGGAGCTCGCTGTCCACCGCGACGCCCCGGTCGGAGCGCGCCACCTCGATCTCGGAGAGGACCTGTGTCACGAGCGGCGCGAGCGCAAGGTCTTCTCGTTGGAGCGGCAGCTCTCCCGACTCGAGCCGAGACAGCTCCAACAACTGCTCGATCAGGCGCCCGAGGCGCTCTGTCTGGGCGAGCATCACCTGGAGCGTGTGCGGGTCGGGGTCCTCCACACCATCGAGCAGGTTCTCTAGATGCGCACGGATCGCGGTGATCGGGGTCTTGAGCTCGTGGGACA
This sequence comes from uncultured Actinomycetes bacterium, assembly GCA_963695975.1. Taxonomy (GTDB): domain Bacteria; phylum Actinomycetota; class UBA4738; order UBA4738; family HRBIN12; genus JBBQVZ01. The sequence continues at coordinate 170,395 of CAVOIB010000011.1, forward strand.
CGTTCGCGAGCAGATCGCGTCTGGATCGCTCGAGGTTCTCGAGCTCGGCACTCATCCGGTTGAACGCCGTCGCGAGCTGCCCGACCTCGTCGCGAGACCGGGTATGCACGCGCGTCGTGTAGTCGCCGGTCTCCATCCGGTGCGCCGCCGCGGCCATGTCGCGAAGCGGCTGGGTCATCCCTCGCGCGAGCCACCGAGCGACGACGAGCGCGATCCCAGCGGCCAGCGCCCCCGCGAGCAGGAACTGCCACCAGAAGTCACCGAGGAACCGGAACGTGGCGCTGATCCTCGCCGCGACCCCGGGTCCGGGCGCCTGATGCACCGCGTACACCAGCTGGACCACGAAGCCCTCGCTCACGACCGGCACGACCGCGTATTCGAGGCCGGCCGAGCTCCCGACATGCACCATGCCGTCCGTGAAGCGCGGCAGCCCCGTAGGCGGCGCATCGCCCGAGACGACGGCCCCCTCAAGCGAGGTTCGGACGACGATGACGGTGCTCGGGATCTTCGTCAGCGCGCCAGCGGCGGAGCGTCTCGCGACGCGAAGGAGCGTTAGCCGGTCCGTGTCCTGGGACGACCCACGGAGCGCATAACCGAGGATCAGGAAGATCAATACGACGGTGAGGCCGACCGCGAAGATGATCGTGGACCCGAGCTTCGCTCGGATCGTGGGGAGATGTTCGAACGGCCGGGTGCTCACGGTTGTTCCTGTAGCGCATATCCCACGCCGTGCACCGTGCGGATGAACCTCGGCTCGTTCCCATCCTCCCCGAGCTTCCGCCGGATGCGCGCCACGTGGGAATCGACGACGCGGCCGCCCGCGTAGTCGCGATATCCCCACACGCGATCCATCAGCAGCTCGCGTGAGAACACGACACCCGGATCGCGGACGAGGGTCAGCAGGATGTCGAACTCGAGCGGCGTGAGCTGGACCTCCGCTCCGTCGACCGTCACCCGGCGCCTGCCGACATCGACCTCGAGCCCGTCGCGGACGAGCGGTCCTTCCGCCTGCACGGCGCGCATCCGTTCCATCCGTCGGAGGATCGCTTTCACTCGAACGGTGAGCTCTCTGAGGCTGAACGGCTTCGTCAGGTAGTCGTCTGCCCCGACCGCGAACCCGGCGACCTTGTCCGCCTCCTCCGTGCGCGCGGTCAGCATCAGCACAGGGGTCCATGAAGAGCGCTGGATCTCCGCGCACACCTCCAGGCCGTCCATCCCCGGCAGCATGAGATCGAGCACCACCAGGTCCGGGTGCTGGTCTCGGTGGAGTTCGATCGCCTGTGGGCCGTCCAGCGCCACGAGCACCCGGAACCCCTCGCTCTCCAGGCGGGCGCGAACGGCCTCGGCGATCGCCTCCTCGTCGTCGACGACGAGCACGGTCTGGTCGCTCACCGGACCATCGTATCCGCAGCGTGTTGCGCGTCTTCCGGCAGGGTGTGGAGAACTTGTGGCGAGACCGCCCCTACGCTGCGGAGATCCGCTACGGCGTGAAGCTGATCGGCTTCGTGATGTCGAGCAGGATCGTGGCGAGCACGAACACGACGAAGAACGCGATCACCGCGGCGGATATCGGTATCAACTTCCGCATGTCGATCTGTTTGCCGCGGATCTTCTCGATCGCGAGGACCGCGAGGTGCCCTCCGTCGAACGGCGGGAGCGGAACGAGGTTCACCAGGCCGATGAACACGGTGACGAACGCAAGGAAGTACAGGATCGTGCCCCAGTCGCCGGCAGAGCCCGTCGCGCCGACAGCTTGGCCGATCCCGACGACGCTCGTCGGATCATCCGTCGAGCGCTTCGCGTCGGTGAAGAGCAGCGTGAAGACTCGCCCGATGCCTTCCGGGCCGAAGAGCCGCGTGATCTGATGCAGGGACTCGTCGACCGCGCGACCGACCTCCTTCACGCCACCGACGATCGCCGCGACAGGGCCGAGCTTCTCCGGGCCGAGCATCACGCCGACCCGTCCGATGCGCTGCCCGCCGACGGTGTCCCAAACGGGCGTGATCGTGACCTCGATCGGCCGGCCGTCTCGCTCGATCGTGAACACGACCGGCTCGCCCACGTGCGCCGTGGTGTAGGCGAGGAGACGCGCCGGTGTCGGGCGCTGCAGATCTCCGACGCGGATGATCCGGTCCCTCGGTTGCAGTCCAGCGGCCTCGGCCGGCGATGCCTGGCCGTGCATCGTCACGACGACCGAGCTGACGACGGGCGTCGGCGTGCGCGGGTCGCCGAAGAACGCGAGCCAGATCGCGAACAGGATCGCTGCGACCACGAAGTGCGAGCCGGGCCCTGCCCCGATCACCATGGCCCGCTGCCAGATCGGTTTCGCGCCGTAGCTGCGGTGCTCGTCCTCGGGCGCGACCGGCTCGTAGGGATTCATGCCGGCGATCTTCACGTACCCGCCCAACGGGAGCGCCTTCACCCCGTACTCGATCCCCTTCCGGCGGAACGACCAGATCCGCGGTCCGAATCCGACGAAGTACTGCTCCACCTTGAACCCGTAGGCGCGCGCGACGGCGTAGTGACCGAGCTCGTGGATCAGGATGATGAACAGGAGCCCAGTGAAGAAGACGACGATCGCAACCGTGCCGGACATCGTCCGGGCCTACCGTTCCTCGATGATCTCTGCGGTGCGTTGGCGGGCCCAATGGTCCGCACGCTCGATGTGGACGATCGACACGACCGACGCGGGCTCGTGCTCGTCGACGACTGCTTGGACGACCTCGATGATGCGGGTGAGCGCGATCTTGCTCTCCAAGAACGCCATGACCGCGACCTCATTCGCGGCGTTCATGACCGCCGGGAACGTGAGACCTAGACCACCCACCCGGTACGCGAGGTCCACGGCCGGGAACGCCTCTCGGTCGATCGGCTCGAACGACAAGGGACGATCGGTGAGTGGCACGGGCTCGACACCGGTGTGCAAGCGCTCGGGCCACCCGAGCGCGAGCTGGATAGGCAGACGCATGTCTGCCACGGCCATCTCCGCGCGGATGCTGCCGTCGCGGAACTCCGCCATCGCGTGAACGACACCCTCGGGATGGATCAACACGTGGATCTGCGAATAGTCCAGGTCGAAGAGGTAGTGCGCCTCGATGACCTCGAGCCCTTTGTTCATCAACGTGGCGGAGTCGATGGTGATCTTCGGACCCATCGTCCAGATCGGGTGCTGGAGGGCCTCCTTGACGGACGCGCGCGACAGCTCCGACCGCGTCCATCCGCGGAAAGGCCCGCCCGAACCTGTGAGCACCACGCGCTTCAGATCCTCGCGGCGCTCCCCGCGGATCGCCATCGCGAGTGCTGCATGCTCCGAATCAACGGGAAGGAGGCGTTCGGGTTCCCCTTTGATCAGATCCATCACCAACTCGCCGCCGACGACCAAGCTCTCCTTGTTCGCGAGCGCGAGGGTCTTGCCGCTTTGCAGCGCGGCCAGCGTAGGGGCGAGCCCGGCCGAGCCCACGAGCCCGTTTAGCACCATGTCGCTCTCGGATTCGCGCGCGAGCGTCTCCGTGGACTCGGGTCCGACGATCAGCTCCACGCCACGGATCCCGCGGAGCTTCTCCTTCACGTCCGCGGCGGCGTCAGCGTCGGCGATCGCGACGACCGGAGGCAGGAACTCGCGGATCTGGCCCACGAGCAGGTCCTGGTTGGCGCCTCCGGCGGACAAACCGACCACCTTGAACCGCTCTGGGTGGCGGCGCACGACGTCGAGCGCCTGCGTGCCGATCGACCCCGTGGATCCGAGGATGGTGAGCAACCTCATAACGACAAGGGTACCCCGAGTCCACGCGGAACCGTCGTACCGGCTACGCGAAGATCACGCGGAAGAATAGGAACGCCGCCGGCGCCACGAACAACAGCGAATCGATGCGATCGAGCACACCGCCGTGGCCCGGCAAGACGCTTCCCATGTCCTTGATGCCGAGATCGCGCTTGATGAGCGACTCGGCCAGGTCGCCGAGCGTCGCCGCCACCGCGATCACGATCGCGAGCATGAGCGCCTCGACCCGTTTGTGCTCGAAGAGCGTCACGAACGACGGGACGAGCGCCATCGACACGATCACGGTGATCAACGTCGCGCCGATCAAGCCTTCGAGCGACTTCTTGGGGCTAACGGTCGGCGCCAGCGGCCGTTGGAAGAACGAGCCTCCCCAGACCGATCCCACCAGGAACGCCGAGGTATCGAAGATGAACGTCAAGCCGATCACGGCGACGACGAGCTGCTTGCCATCGGGTCCGCCGATACCCAGCGTCACGATGAGGTAGCTCCCCAGCAACGGGATGTACGCGATGTTCATCAGCGTGACGCCGATATGCGCGATCGCGCCCTGACGATGGGCAGCCGGCGCCGCCATGAACCAGAGGAACGTCGCGACCACGCCCAGAGCGAACATCCCGAGGACCGCCGGCTCCCCATGGTAATGGGCGCCCGCGATCATCAACACGCCCGTCACCAGGCCGATCGCCGTCGCCGGCTGCTGGTGATGCTTCACGAGTGCGCCGAACAGCTCGCCCTGCGCGATCAGGACGATGATCGCCGCGACGATCGCGAATGCGCCTGGCCCGATGAGCAGGCTTCCGATGGCGATCCCTGCCAGCACCACCCCGGTCAGGACGGCCGCGGGCACATCGCGCTCCCCCTCGTTCGGTCCACGGCGATCCAGGTCGGCACCGACCTCAACGGATGTGGGCTCCTGCCAGCTCGGACCCCCCAGGCCCTCGGCACCGACCACGACGGTCCGCTGAGCGTCCTCTTCTTCGACGAGATCGGACAAGATGTCCTGTTCGACCTCGTCGCCATGGATGTCGCTGAAGAGATCGTCGTTCGTTCCTTCAGGGACGTCTGCGGATACCACCGTCACGGCTTCCTCGGTCGGTCGATCCACCATCTCGTCCTCGATCGTCACCGAGCCGGCGAAATGCTCCGCCGCGGCCTCGATCTCCTCGTCGGTCGGGGCACGATCGTCCTCGAGGGCGCCCTCGTGGTCGGAGGTGTCCCCCGAGGGGGCGTCGAAGAGTCCTGCCTGGTCGGCGTCTACCCCCGGGCTCTCCTCGTCACCCAACGATCCTTCCGCGGGCTCGCCGAGCAGCTCGTCGATCGGCTCCAGAGCGCTGGTGTCATACCAGGCGGCTTCGTCCTCATCCTCGTCGTCGGCCCCATCCGGGACCGGGGCGCGTGATGGTTCCTCCGGGAGGGGCGAGGCCTCCGGAACGTGCACCGCCACATGCTCTTCCTGCGGGGTCGCCTCCGTGGCCCGAGGTTCCTCGGACTCCCAATCCACGTCACGGATCGGGGCGAAGAATTTATCGAGGTCCTCGAACAGATCGTCGCCGTCGCGCTTGTCGTCTGCCACTAGACCTCCATGAGCTCCTGCTCCTTGTGGCGCTGGATCTCATCGATCTCGGCCACATGCTGATCGGTCAGTTTCTGGAGCTCCTTCTCGGCACGCTTCAGGTCATCTTCCGAGATGGCGGACTCCCGCTCAAGCTTCTCGAGCTCCTCTTTCGCGTGCCGGCGCACGTTGCGGATGGCCACCCGGCCCTCCTCCGCCCGATGATGGACGGTCTTGACCAGCTCCTTGCGACGCTCCTGCGTGAGTGGCGGGAAGGCCAGCCTGATCACGTTGCCGTCGTTCGAGGGCGTCACACCGATGTCGCTCGACTGGATCGCCTTCTCGATCAATGACATCGCGTTCTTGTCGAACGGGGTGATCATCAGCAACCGAGGCTCCGGGACGGTGATCGAGGCGAGCTGGTTCAGCGCGACCGGCGCGCCGTAGTACTCGACGGTCACGCGGTTGAGCAAAGCTGGAGCCGCTCGGCCCGTGCGGATCGTCGCGAGATCCTCTTTCAGGTGCGCCACAGCTTTCTGCATCTTCTCGGTGCCTTCGGAGAGGCTCGACTGGACGGTCATGCCGCGCCCCCGTGCACGAGCGTTCCGATCGGCTCGCCGGTCACGACTCGCCTGATGTTCCCCTCTTGCCGATAGTCGAACACGACGATAGGGAGCTTGTTCTCCATACAGAGCGAGATCGCCGTTGCGTCCATCACCTGGTAGCCCTCGCGGAGGACCTCCACGTAGGCGATCTGATCGAACCGGCTCGCCGTCGGATCGACGTGCGGGTCGGCGGTGTACACGCCGTCGACCTTGGTCCCCTTGAGCAAAGCCTCGGCGTGGATCTCTAGCGCCCGCTGGGCCGCACAGGTATCGGTCGAGAAGAACGGGACGCCGAGCCCCGCAGCGAAGATCACCACGCGACCCTTTTCCAAGTGCCGGCGCGCCCGAAGCGGCATGAAGGGTTCAGCCACCTGCGTCATCTGGATCGCGGTCTGGACTCGTGTCGTCACGTGGATCTTCTCGAGGGCGTCCTGGAGGGCCAGCGCGTTCATGATCGTCGCCAACATCCCCATATAGTCGGCGCGGTTCCGGTCGATCCCCGGCGCCTGACGGCCCCGCCAGATGTTGCCGCCCCCCACGACGACCGCCGTCTGGATGCCCAGGTCGACAACGTCAGCCAGCTGCCGCGCCAACAGGGAGGTGGCCTCGGTATCGATCCCGTAGTCCGTGCTGGCGGGGGCGAACGCGTCGCCGGAGAGCTTCAACAGCACCCGCCCGTACATGGGTCGTGCCGATGCCGCTCCATCCATGGTGCCCGCGACCCCTTCCTCGTTCGCCGGCTTACTCGCCAAGCTTGTACCGGACGAAGCGTCGGACCGCAACTTTCTCTCCGACCTTGGCCGAGACTTCGTCCAGCAGCTGCTGCACCGTCTTCGAGTCGTCCTTCACGAAGTCCTGCTCGAGCAGCACGTGATCCTTGTAGTACGCACCGAGCTTCCCGTCGACGATCTTCTCGATCACGTTCTCTGACTTCCCGCTCTCCTTCGCCTGCACCTCGAAGATGTGCCGTTCGCGTTCGAGCTCCTCGGCGGGGACTTCCTCCCGCTGGACGAACCGCGGTGAAGCCGGGCTCGCGATGTGCAGCGCGATGTCCTTCACGAGTCGCTTGAACTCCTCGGTGTTCGCGACGAAATCCGTCTCGCAGTTCACCTCGACCAGAACGCCCACGGTGTTGTTGAAATGGATATAGCTGTCGATCAAACCCTGGTTCGCGGCGCGCCCAGCCCGCTTCTGCGCCTGCGCGAGACCCTTCTCGCGGAGCAGATCGACCGCGCGCTCGAGATCGCCACCGGTCTCGATGAGCGCGTTCTTGCAGTCCATCATCCCGGCGCCCGTCGCTTCGCGGAGCGCCTTGACCTGCGCCGACGTGATCTCGGTCATCCCGGCTCCCCGTCGGTCGAGGCCGCGGTCATTTCGACCTCGGTTTCACTCGTTGCCTCGGCCTCAACGACGACGTCCGGTTCGATCGCCTCGATCTCCACCGGCGCGTCTGCGGGCGTCGGATCGGGCTCGAACACGGTCGACGCAGCGATCTCGGCAGCTACCTCGGGGGTTTCCACCTCGGGCTCCTCATCGACCGCATCGGCCGTCGCCTGATGCACCATGTCGTCCTTCGCCATCCCGCGCCCCTCGGCGAGTGCATCGGCGACCACGCGCGTCACGAGCGTGACGGCCCGGATCGCGTCGTCGTTGCCGGGGATCGCGTAATCAACCTCGTCGGGATCGCAGTTGGTGTCCACGATCGCGATCACCGGAACCTTGAGCTTGCGCGCCTCGGTGACCGCGATGTGCTCCTTCTTCGTGTCGACCACGAAGACGGCGTCGGGCACCCGATCGAGGTCCTGGATGCCTCCGAGGTTGCGATCCAGCTTGTCACGCTCGCGGCGCAGCCGGATCGCCTCCTTCTTCGGCAGGTAGTCGAGCGCTCCCGTGCGCTCCATCTCATGGAGCTCCCGCATGCGTCCGAGCCGCTTGGAGATCGTCGTGAAGTTGGTGAGCATGCCGCCCAGCCAGCGGTTGTTGACGTACGGCATCCCCACGCGGGTGGCGTGTTCGGCGACAACCTCCTGCGCCTGCTTCTTCGTCCCGATGAACAGGACGATGCCACCGCGGCGGCCGAGATCGCGAACGAACGTGTGCGCTTCCTCGAGCCCTTCCAGGGACTTCTCGAGGTCGATGATGTAGATGCCGGAACGCTCCCCGTACAAGAAGCGAGACATCTTCGGGTTCCACCGACGGGTCTGGTGGCCGAAGTGCACGCCCGCTTCGAGGAGCTCCCGCCTGGTGACGACAGGCACGGGTGCCTCCTTCGCTCGGTTGTCATCCTCCGCCCGGATCTCCCCGTGCCGGCCCCGCGTGTTCTACGGGGACCCCGGCTGCCGGTCCTCGGGCGTGTGTGCTCGGCGCCGAGGCGCCGGCGCGCGCAGTCTACCAGCGGGTTCGAAGGGGCCCCGAGGGCGATCAGCGGCGCCCGCGGGCAGCGGACCGCGCGGCCTTCACCGGGGCATCCGGCACCTCGTGGGCGACGGATAGGTACCGGAAAGCGAAGGTCGCCAGGAGCGCCAGGTGCAGCAGATTGAGGAGGATCGCGAAGACCCAGGCGCCGATCGTCGGGTTCACACCGATCAGGTTGCCCGGCTTGCCGGGTGCGACGATCAGCGCGACGGCCGGGATCACGTAGAGGGCCGCCAGGTTCAGGTTCCCCACACCAGGCATGCGCGCCGCCCGGACCGATCGTGCGAGCGAGTCCGGCATCGACCGATGCTCGCTCACCGCGATCACCGGCGCGAAAACGAAGAAGTCGGTTCCGATGATCAGCCCGCCGACCTGCAACAAGATCCCGATGCCGGGTCCGAGGAGGGGTCCGGCGATGCTCGCGGCCGTGAGGATCCCGACCCCGATGATGCAGACGGCGATCGTTACCGGGAGCGCTCGGATCCCCACTCGGAGGCTCTCGGTGGTGATGCGCCCCTGATCCAGGACCTGGACGACCGCGGCCGTCGTCACCCCGAGGACGACGCCCCGGACCGCCAAGAACCCGAGGATCCCGTAGAGGCCACCTTGCAGGCCGAAGATGCTGGTCGCGAGGCTCGCGTCCAGACTGGTGCCGACCGGTGGGATCGCCAGTAGGTTCGCGAGCGGCGCCAGCGGACCCTGGTAGCCCAAGGCGACCAGCATCAGCCAGAAGACCAGCAGGAACACCATCGTCCCGATCACGAGCGCCGGCGTCCCGATCACGGTGACCACGCCCCGGGCGAGCGCCGTGCGGATCCTCGGCATCATCGACGACCCAGCCGCGCGCGGCGCGAAGACAGAATCGAGGAGTCCCCGGCGCCGTTCAGGCTGCGGCGCCGACTTCGGATCGCGATAGCCGCTGGGACGTGTCGCCGGTCGCTTCTTCTTCTTGTTCGTCATCGGTCGACCTCGTCTGGCTCGTCGGGCTCCCACGGATCGACGATCTCCGCGTCGTCCTCGAGGAACGCCGGGCCCATCCGGGCCCGCAGCGCCCGCCCCGCTAGGATCAGAGCAGCACCGAGCGGGAGCGCGGCTGCGAAGAATGCCCCGAGGAGTAGCGGCAGGTTCAGCACGGTGGGCGACACGATCGAGGTCGTGGACCCGGCCGGGTCGACCCCGTATCCGACGAGGCCTCCCTCCGTTCCGCCGCGGACGGCGATCACCACGTCGGGGGTGAGCGTCAGGCTCCGCAGGATGACATCGGTTGCCTGGCTCTCCCATACGAGCTTGCCCGATGAGAGGTCGATGGCCGCCAGCCGTCCGTCCCCCGACGCGACCAGGACGGTTCCGCCCGCGACCACCGGCGCCCCGCGCACGACCGAGCGATTGAGCGCGAAGTCCCACGCCCGCTCGCCCGTATCCGGATCCAGCCGGTAGACCTGCCCGAGTGAGTCGACCGCCACGACGGCATCGGGCGCGACAGCCGGGGCGCCCGTGAAGAAGATCGGTGCGTTCATGCGCGCCGACCAGACCTCGGACCCATCGGAAGACGAGAACGCGCGGATCGTCCCGTCCGAGAAGCCCACGATCACGTGGTCCCCATCGATCGCCGGCGCGGTCGCGAACGCCGCGCTCGCGCTGGCGTCCGAGGACCAATCCTGCGAGCCGTCCGACGCCTTCAGCGCGATGACGCGGGGGGGCACCGTGCGACTGGCTTGTACGGTCGCGATCACGAGGTCGTCAGTCGCCGCCAGAGGAACGCCCAGGAAGCCCTCGACCGACACCGTCCAGCGGAGCTCGCCGGTGGTCACGTCCACCGAGTAGACGTTGCCGCGGTTGTCGCCCACGTAGGCCGTGTCTCCGGAGACCGTGACCCCGGTGCGGCTGACCTCCTTCAACGGGAGGGGCGCCTTCCAGGCCGGCTCGTGGGTCGCCAGGTCGATCGCCATCAGATGGGAGTCGAACGGACCGGTCGATGAGGGCGCCGGCGTCGGCGAGCCGTCGGCACCCGCGGAGGGCGTTGGGCTCGGTGTTGGCGGCGAGTCTCCGAACCCCTCCGTGAACAGCAAGAGCCGCGCCTTACCCGCGGAGGCGACGGCTGGCGACACCGGCGGGCCGTAGTCTCGCTCCGCCGTCCACAGCTGGTGGCCAGAGGCGACGTCGCCCGCGACGACCGCTTTCGGCGTGACCGTGAGCACGGTGGAACCGTCGACGACCGGGGCTGATGCGCCGAACGCTGACGGGACAGCGGTAGGGGCGTCGAGCCGCCACACCTCCCGGTAGGGCGGAGCCGGGGCGTCGGCCGCGTAGCCGCTATGCGTTGGTCCGCCGAGCGCCTGCGTCCACGGGGCGGCGATCTGCGCCCCGGCGGCGATGACGGGCCCGCAGGCGAGAGCCGCTGAAAGGAGGGCAGCGCCGGCAAGGCGACGGCGTCGAACACGGGCGGAGTGGATGGGCAGGTCCAAGGCCGCGCCATCCTAGCGGGCGTCGCTGTGAGCGGTTCAGCCGAGCGCGGTGAGCACCGGGGCAAGCCGGATGAGGTCGCTCACGTTGGCCGGACCTAGGTAGTCCAGGGGATCGACGTACTCCCCGTTCAGCCTGATGCCGAAGTGCAGGTCTGTGGTCGAGTCACCGGCATGGCCGGTCCCGCTCGAAGCCACGACCTGCCCTGCGGCCACCAGGTCTCCCTTGCGGACGGACACCTGCGACAGGAACGAGGCGGTGGACAGCAGTCCGCCGCCGTGGTCGATCGTGACGTAGAGGCGCCCGGCAACGTTGCCCGCGAACGTCACCACGCCGGGGGCGGGCGCCAGGACCGGCGTCCCTTCGGGTGCGGCGATGTCGACCCCCCGATGACCCGAGCCGTATGGCGAGGCGGGCGGGTCGAATCCCCGCACAACGGGTCCCACGACCGGCCACGTCCACGTCCCCGCAGCACGGGCGCTGCCGAGCGGCAGCGCCGACATCAGCGATACCGCGGTGAGCACCACGAGCGTTCGTCTCACGCGTGTGACGGTAGACCGCAAGCATCGGCCCCACCGTGACGGAGCTCACCCCAGGGACCAGGTTCCGTCCGCGGCGAGGGGTCAGTCGACCTCGGAGAGCTGACCCCGGAGCCCGCCGACGGCCTTCGTGTGGATCTGGCAAACACGCGACTCGGTGACCCCGAGGATCTCACCGATCTCGGCGAGCGTGAGCCCCTCGAAGTAATACAAGGTGACCACGATCTTCTCGCGCTCGGAGAGCGAGTTGATCGCCGCCGCGAGCAGCCCGCGCGTCTCCTGGCTCTCCACCCCGGACGTCGGGTCGAGCGCCTTGTCGGCGAGCGTGTCGATCAGTGAGACCTGCTCGCCGCGGTCGGCGCCGACCGACACGAGTTCGTCGAGCGCCAACACCGAGACGAATGAGATCTGGCTGACGACGTCGTGGAGCTCCGATCGCGAGATGCCCAAGCGCTCCGCCATCTCCGCCTCGGTCGGTTGGCGTTTCAGCATCGCCTCGAGGTCGGCGTGCGCCTTCTCGATCTCTCGCGCCTTGAACCGGATCGAGCGGGGCACCCAGTCCATGGCGCGAAGCTCGTCGATGATCGCGCCCTTGATCCTCGGGATCGCGTACGTCTCGAACTTGTTGCCGCGTCCCGGCTCGAACTTGTGCAGCGCGTCGATGAGCCCGAACATGCCGTAGGACACGAGGTCCGCCTGCTCCACGCTCGACGGAAGACCTGTCGCGACACGGCTGGCGACGTACTTCACGAGCGGGGCGTAGTGCAGGATCAGGCGCTCGCGGGCTTCCTCGGACTCCTCTCCCTTGAACCCCTGCCAAAGTTGCCCGAGCTCGTCGTCCACCGCGGGTGGGATCGTGACCGCGGGCGGCGTCGGCTTCGCCTTCGTGGCGGTGGCGGACTTGCGGGCGGGCGTCTTGGTGGTCTTCGCCACGTCAGGCCCTCGGATGACTCTGCTCGTAGGCTTGGAACAGGCGCGACCGCGAAACGTGCGTGTAGCGCTGCGTGGTGGCAACGCTCGCGTGCCCTAAGAGTTCTTGCACGGCTCGGATGTCGGCCCCTCCTTCTAGGAGATGCGTGGCGAACGAGTGCCGCAGGGTATGCGGGGTGATCCGCCGCCCCGGAAGCAATCGCCCGGCATATTGTTCCACCATCGCGCGGATGTCGCGTCCGGAGAAGGGCTTCCCCTTCCGGTTGAAGAACATCGTCCGACGGTCGTCCCCCGCGAGACTCGGCCGTCCGGCCGACAGGTAGGTTTCGGCCGCCTCGACCGCCGGATCTGACATCGGCACCTCGCGCTCTTTGTCGCCCTTGCCGCGCACCAGGACCCGTCCCCGAACAAGGTCGACCTGATCGACGGTGAGTCCCGCCACCTCTCCGACGCGCAAGCCCGACCCGTAGAGCAGTTCCAGCACGGCGCGGTCGCGCAACAGGATCGCTTCTTCGATCGGATCGAGATCGGGGGCGGCCGGGCCGACGGGTGCCTCGACCAGCTCGGCCGCCTCTCGCGGGCGGAGGACGGTGGGCAGTCGATTGACCACTTTCGGGCGACCGAGGAGGGCCGACGGGTCTCGCTCGGTCTCTCCGGTGGACACGGCCCATCGGTAGAACGTGTGGATCGAGCCGACACGCCGGGCGATCGACGCGCGGGCGTAGCCCAGGGTGTGCTGCTGCGCCAGGAATCGCCGGAGCTGCGGGTACTCGGCGCCCGCAAGGGAGGAGCCGTCACGGGCCAGGAAGATCGCAAGGAGCCGGAGATCACGCCGATAGGCCGCCACCGTGTGATCGGAGAGATGCCGTTCGTGCCGCAACGATCCCGCGAACGCCTCGATCAGGCGTACGTCAGCTGTCGGGAGGTCCTCCCCGGATACCACGTGGTCCTCTCGGTCGGGTGGAGCGCGCTCGCGCTCCCCCTTCTACCAGCGGTCGCCCGAGCGTTCAAACACCCGGTTCGTCGCTCGGGATCGAGAGCGTTCGCTCGTAACGGCCCCCGACGCTTCGGACCAGACCGCGGAGCTCGAGGCGGATGAGCGCTGTGAGCGCGTCGGGGATGGACATCTGGGCGGTTCGCGCCACCGCGTCGGGGAGCGACGACTCGACCACGGCCCGCCAGGCCCGCGCCTCGTCGTCGGGCAGCTCGACCGGAGGAGGAACCGAGACCGCCATATCCGCCGCGTACCCGAGATCCGCCAGAAGATCGTCGGCGCCGCGGATCATGGTGGCCCCGTCGCGGATCAGCTCCAAGGGGACCTCCGCGAGCGGACTGGTCACAGGTCCTGGGATCGCGAAGATCTCCCGGCCCAGATCCAGCGCGTGATCGACCGAGATGCGCGACCCGCTCCCCCCCGCGCCCTCGACCACCACGAGGGCGGAGGAAAGTCCCACGACGATGCGGTTCCGGGCCGGGAACCGGTGAGGTTCCGCCGGCACTCCTGGGGCGTACTCGCTCACGACCGTGCCCGACGTGGCGATCCGCTCGATCAGCTCGGCGCTCGAGCGCGGGTAGCCGAGGTCGATCCCCGAGCCCAGCACCGCGATCGTGCGACCTCCCGCTTCCAGCGCCCCGCGGTGCGCGGCGGCGTCGATCCCGTAGGCGGCGCCGCTGACCACACACGCGCCCACTCCGCCCAACCGACGGCCCAAGCCTTCAGCGATCTCTCGTCCCAAGGCCGAGCATCGACGCGAACCGACGATCGCCACGCGGAGCTCGTGCACGTCCAACGACGCGCCTCGGACGAAGATCCCAGCCGGTGGATCGTCGAGTTGCAGGAGCGCCGAGGGGAACTCGGCGTCGCTCGGTGCGACGAACCGAGCACCCGCTCGGATGGCGCCCTCAAGCACGTCGAGGGGCCGCGTGTTCGCGGCCCACGCGCGATCCGCGTCGCTCCCTGCCCGACCAGCGCGGATGGCATGGAGCGCCTCGACCGCTCCACCTTCGCTCCAACACAGCCGGTGAAGGGTCCGCGGAGTGATCCCGCGCAACGAAGCGAGCACGACGAGAGCTTCACGCTCCACATGACCGGCACCGAAACCGGCGGGCCAGCCCGTGGGCGTCGGGGCGATCTCAGCCGGCACGGGCGAGATCCTCCTCGCCGAACCCCTCGCGATAGGACAGTGCCTCCGCGACGTGTTCCGGACCGACGCGATCCGCCGCAGCGAGGTCGGCGACGGTCCGAGCGACCTTGAGTGCGCGATGGAACCCGCGGCCCGTCAACGCGAGGCGCTCAACGGCGCCGGCCAGCAGTTCCTCCGCCCCCGGGGCGAGGCGGGTCTCCTTGCGAGCGAGCGGGCCCGACAGGTGTGCGTTGCAGGCGACTCCCATCGCTGCGTAGCGACGCCGCTGCCGTTCGCGTGCCTCCTGGACCCGGACGCGGACGGCCTCGCTCGCCTCTCCCTGTTGGGAGCCGAGCAGCTCTTGCCTCGTCAGTCGCGGGACCCGCAGTCGCAGGTCGATCCGGTCGAGGAGTGGCCCCGAGAGCTTCTGTTGGTATTGCTCGACCCGGTCCGCGCGACAGCGGCAGTGCCGGCGCTGGTCCCCATCGAACCCGCACGGACACGGGTTGGCGGCGGCCACCAGGGTGAACCGTGCGGGGAAGGCCACCGACCCGACGGCACGTGTGACCACCACGCGTCCGTCCTCGAGAGGTTGTCGCAGACCCTCCAGCGCATCCCGGCGGAACTCCGTGAATTCATCAAGGAACAGCACGCCGTGGTGCGCGAGAGAAGCCTCACCCGGCCGCAGGTACGACGACCCGCCGCCGAGGAGTCCGGCGAGGGAGATCGAGTGATGGGGGGCGCGGAACGGCCGCGTGCGGAGCACGCCGCGGTCATTCAGGAGACCCGCGACGGAGTGGAGCTGCGATGCCTCGAGTGCCTCCTCACGCGAGAGCTCCGGCAGGATCGTCGCGAGGCGCCGGGCGAGCATCGTCTTCCCCGCCCCCGGAGGACCGATCATGAGGAGGTTGTGTCCCCCCGCGGCAGCCACTTCGAGCGCACGCCGTGCCTGAAGCTGCCCGCGGATCTCAGAGAGGTCGACCGCCGACCCCTCCACCGGTGAGGCCTTGGCCGGCTCCAACGGCGCCGGCTGCCAGGTCCCGCCCAGGAAGTCGGCGACTTCGCGGAGCGACGGGGCTCCCACCACGCGGAGCGAGCCGATCTGCGCGGCCTCGACGGCGTTCGCGGCGGGGACGATCACGCCGATGAGACCCGCCTGCGCCGCGGCGATCGCCACCGACAGGATGCCGGGCGTCGGGAGGAGCTCGCCCTTCAGCGAAAGCTCGCCGGCCAGCGCCCACCCGTGGAGCGCCCCAGCCGGAACCTGCGACGTCGCGGCGAGCACGACGACGGCGACGGGTAGATCGAGGCCGGGCCCCTCCTTCCGGAGGCTTGCGGGCGCCAGGTTCACAACCACACGACGCAGCGGCCACTCGAGCCCGGCGCTCTCGACGGCCGGCCGCACGCGGTCGCGGGCATCGTTCACGGCTGCGCCAGGGAGCCCGGTGAAGATCAGCGACGGAAGGCCGCGGCCGACGAACGCCTCGACGGTGACGAGATGCCCGCCCACGCCGAGGACCGTGACCCCTACCACGCGCCCGTACATGCGCCGTGCACGATACGCCGAGGGTCTGACACCGCGGGCATATCATCGCCACGACGGCGCGATCATCGACGGTCGCCCGTTGGGGGGCGCCGACGTGACGGGGTTCGATCTAGCCGTCCTCATGGCGTTGGCGTTCGCGGTGACGAACGGCCTGCACGACGCGGCCAATGCGATCGCGACGCTCATCGCGACGCGCTCGGGCCGCCCCCTCCCCGCCGCGCTCCTCGCGGCCGCGTGCAACATGATCGGCCCGCTCCTGCTCGGAGCAGCCGTGGCGAACACGATCGCGACGATCGTGCTAGTCCCTCCGACGCAGGAGATCGCCGTGATCGGCGCCGGGCTCACCGGGGCGGTGGCGTGGAACGTCGTGACGTGGCTCCGCGGCCTGCCGGCCAGCTCGAGCCATGCGCTCGTCGGCGGGCTCGTCGGCGCTGCCCTCGTGGCGGCCGGGCCGAGCGCGGTGAACTGGGGAGGGTTCGATGGCTGGCGCCCCGTGGGCGTCTGGGGCGTGCTGATCGCGCTCGCCCTTTCACCCCTCCTCGGTTTCTGGGCGGCGGCCGGCTTCACCCGCCTCTCCTTGCGCCCCCTCGGACGCGCGACCACCCGCGTGCTCGGACCCATCCGCAAAGGTCAATGGGTGACTTCGGCGTGGCTCGGGCTCAGCCACGGATCGAACGACGCGCAGAAGGCGGTGGGGGTGGTGGCGGCGCTCCTGTTGGCGCATGGCTCGATCGGCTCGCTCGCTGCGCCCGTGTGGGTCACGCTCGTCTGCGGTGCCGCGCTCACGCTCGGGACGGTCCTCGGCGGATGGCCCATCGTGCGCACGATCGGGAGTCGCATCACCCGTCTGCGACCGCTCGACGGGTTGACGAGCAGCACCGGTTCGGCCACGGTGATCCTCGTCTGTTCCGTCGTCGGCGCACCAGCCAGCACGACGCAGGTGGTCTCGTCGGCTGTGGTCGGAACCGGGTTCGGACGACACCGAGCCGGCCACATCCATTGGGACATCGTCCGCAAGATCCTCATTGCCTGGGTGACCACGTTCCCCGCAGCCGGCGTGATCGCCGCGGTGAGCTATCCCATCTGGAGGTGGTTGGCATGAAGCGCACCTGGTTCCTCCCACAGACCCTCGACGTGATCGGCATCCTCCGCGCGCAGGCTGCGGTCACGATCGAAGGCATCGGCGCGGTTGTCGAGTGGGCGGGCGGTGATACGTCCGCCGCGGAACGCGTCCGCGAGCACGAGCACACAGCCGACGATCGCAAGCGCGAGCTGTTCGCCGCACTGAAGGCGTCGTTCACCACGCCGGTCGACGCCGAGGACCTCTACATGATGTCGAAGCACCTCGACGACGTGATGAACGGGGCGAAGGATGCGGTCCGGGAATCGGAGGTGATGGCGCTCGGTCCCGACGAGCACGTCGAGAAGATGGTCGGGTACGTGCTCGAAGGCGTTCGACACCTGGACGACGCGTTCCGTCTGCTCCATCCCGACAGCCACGAGGAAGGGTCGACGACCGATGCCGCCGACGAAGCGATCAAATCGCAGCGCCACCTCGAGCGCGTGTACCGGCACGCGATGTCAGCGTTGCTCGACGTTGATGATCTGCGGGAGGTCATGGGCCGCCGGGAGCTGTACCGGAGGCTCTCACGCGTCAGCGACAGCGTCGTCGAGGCGGCCGAGCGCGTCTGGTATTCGACCCTGAAGGAGGGCTGAACCGCAACGCGCTGCTAGCATCCGCCGCGTGTCCGACCGGTTCGACTGGCACCCCGAGCCCGAGCTGATCGACGTCCGCGATCCCGAGCGAGCGCGCCCGGCACTCGAAGACCTAGGCGAGCGGATGTGGCGTGAGGCCCTCGACTGGCTCTACGACGTAGCGATGCAGCGCCCGACCGAGCCGAGCCTCTATCCAGAGACACGAGCCAGCTTCTACGGCCCCTCAGGCGCCCCCGCCCCGGCACCGCAGCGAGGACGGCCGTCGAGCGAGATCCTCGACGAGTTCCGCGAGCGATTAGCCCCCTACATGTACGCGTCGCAGAACCCCGGTTCGTTCAGCTACTTCACGCCCCCACCTCTGCCAATGGCGGTCGTCGGCGACACGCTCGCTGCGTGGACGAACCAGAGCAGCGACGTCTGGCTTTCCGGCATGGCGGCGCCGTTCGTCGAGGAGGAAGTGATCAGTTGGATGCGCGACGTGGTGGGCTACCGCGAGACGAGCTGGGGGGTCCTGACCTCGGGCGGCGTGATGGCGAACATCATGGGCCTCACGGTCGCGCGCGATATCCACCTGGCGAAACTCCTCGGCCTCGATGCACCGCCGCGGGGAGCCCAGCTGGAGAACGCGCGGGTCTACGTGTCTGATCAGGCGCACTTCTCCGTCGCTCGGGGCATCGACATGCTGGGGTTCTCGCCGGAGACGCTTCGCGCGATCCCGTCGGACGATCGGTTCCGATTGCGTGCTGCACCTGTGGCCGACGCCATCGCCGAGGATCGAGCGGCCGGCCTCAAACCGTTCTGCATCGCGCCGGTCGCCGGCTCGACCAACACCGGTTCGGTCGATCCGATCGGCGAGCTGGCCGACCTCGCCGAGGAAGAGGAGCTCTGGCTCCACGTCGACGCGGCCTACGGTGGCGCCGTCCGGCTCTCGCCTCGAGACGCCGGACGCGTGACGGACCTCGAACGCGCCGACTCGCTCACGATCGACCCGCACAAATGGTTCTTCCAGCCGTACGACATCGGCGCGCTGCTCGTGAAGCGACGCGAGGACCTGCTGCGGACGTTCCACTGGGAGCCCGAGTACTACCGGGTCTGGGAGCCGGAGGACGAGCCCCTTCACTGGTACCAGTACTCGCTCGAGGGCACACGGCGCTTCCGTGCGTTGAAGCTGTGGCTCTCCTGGAAGCACCTGGGCACCGAGGGCTTCGCGCGATTGGTGGAGCACAACGACGACCTCGCCGCGCACTTCGCGAGCCGCCTCCACGAGGTCGGCGGGTTCGAGATCGTCGAGCCCGAGCTGTCCGTCGTGTGCTTCCGTCATCTCCCGGAAGCGCTCGCCGGAGCAGCCCCACGGACCGTCGACGCCTATCAGAAGGGCTTGCAGCGGGCGCTCGAGGTGAGCGGCACCGGGTGGGTCTCCACGACGACGCTCCGCGGTCGCACGTTCCTGCGCGCGGGGATCGTGAACTACCTCTCGACCGAGGAGGACGCCGATGCCGTCGTGCGAACGTTCATCGATGCATCAGAACGCGTCCTGGAACAGCTCGACCTCCGCCCCGCGGGGACCTAACGAGACGCTCGCGACATCGAAGCGCGTCACGCGCGGTCGGGCGCCGCTCGTCTGGAGGAACGCCTCGGCTACCGACCGAACCTTCGCGCGCTTGCGAGCCGTGACGGCCTCGAACCCGCCGCCGAACGCCGACCCACGCCGGGTCTTCACCTCGCAGAACACGAGCAGGTCCGCGCGAGCGAGGATCAGATCCAGCTCACCGATGCGACATCGCCAGTTTCGAGCGACGAGCCGGTAACCTCGCCGACGGTACACATCGAGCGCGGCATCTTCTCCAGCGCGGCCGGTCGCGGCCGGCGCATCGACCATCCCACCACGATAGAGGGAGCCACCGACACGATCGCTACGACGTGACGGGTGTGTCAGGGAGCGTCGTCGTCTCGTCGCGACGCACGAGGTCCTCGACGTTCACATCGCGCCGTGTCATCACGCGGACCGTCGCGACGAACCGCGCGGGCCGGAACATGTCCCAGACCCAGGCATCCGCCAGATCGACCTGGACCCAGCCGCCATCTAGGTGCGTCAGTTCGACGGTGTTCGCGAGGTAGAAGCGGCGCTCGGTCTCGATCACGTACCGGAACATGGGAAGGACGTCCCGATACTCGCGATACAGCTCGAGCTCGCGCTCCTCCTCGAACCGTTCGATGTCCTCGGGTTCCATCGGTTCGTTCATCCTCTCACGCACGCACGATGTCATCGCGCCCGAGACCAGGGAGCGGCGGCTGCCCCACGCCGGCGAACGACAGCCGGTGGATAGGGGTGGGCCCGAAGCGCTCCAGGACCTCCAGGTGCTCGGGCGTGCCGTAACCCTTGTTGTGATCGAAGCCGAACTCGGGGAACCGGCGGTGAAGGCGCCTCATCTCGCGATCGCGCGTGACCTTGGCCACGATCGAGGCCGCCGCCACGCTCACGCTCACCGCGTCGCCCTTCTTGACTCCGAGCGACGGGCACGGCATCCGCGGCACCGGGAACCCGTCGGTGAGGACGTAGTCGGCTTCAGGCTCCAGCGCGCGGACGCAGCGTCGCAAGAGCGCGATGTTCGATCGATGCAGACCGCGTGCGTCGATCACGTGCGGCTCGATGCGACGGACCGCGACGGCGACCGCCCCGGCGACGACTCGGGCGAAAGCGTCCTCGCGCTGCGGACGGGTCAACACCTTCGAGTCGTCGATCCCCACTCCATCGAATCCGTCGGGCAGGATCACCGCCGCGGCGACGAGCGGTCCGGCGAGCGCACCCCTGCCCGCCTCGTCGACACCGGCGATCCGCTGGAAGCCATGATCGCGCAGCGCGCGTTCGTACCGTCCGAGATCGTCCGTCAGTGCAGCCATCCCAACCGCGACCCCGGCCAGATGATCACGAACGCCTGGCCGATCACCTTGTCGACCGGGATGTACCCGAGCCCACCCGGCGGCGGGAACCGCGAATCGCCCGAATGGTTCCGGTTGTCGCCCATCACGAAGAGCATGCCACCGGGAACCGTCTCGGGGCCGAAGGACCGTGTATCCGGATCGGCTAGGTTCACGTAGGGTTCGTCGATCTTCCTCCCGTCGACGTAGGTGACGCCTTCACGTATCTCCCACGTCTCACCCGGCAGCGCGATCACCCGCTTGATGAAGTCGTCGTCCGTCGGTCGCACGACCCCCACTCCTTCGCCGAGCCAATGGACGACGCTTCCGAGAACGCCTCGGTCCTGCGGTGTCGGCGTTGGGTCGGCGAACACGACGATGTCGCCGCGCTCGATGTGTCCGAACCGGTAGGCGAGTCGGTTGACGAGGATCCGGTCGTTCGGCATGAGCGTCGGCTCCATAGAGCCCGACGGGATGTAGAACGCCTGAACGAGGAGGGACTTGATGACGATCGCGATGACGAGCGCGGAGAGCGTGAGGAGCCCGAGTTCGCGGAGGAACCGCCAGGCAGGCTCATCATGCCCGCGGGCCTCTGCCGGAGATGCGACGACGGGGTCGTCCGCTGAGCCTTCGAGGGTCGGGGTGCCGGCGTGTGGTTCTGAGGGTCCCGTCGGGCGGTCGCCCACCGGGTCAGCCCTCTGCCTTCTCCTCCGCCGCTTCGGCGGACGGTTCGTGCTCGTCCTCGGAAGCGTCAACCTCGTCGTCCGACGCCTCGACATCGCCTGACGCGGCGGCGTTCGACACCACCGCATCGGATGCGGAGGGGGAGGATCCGGCTTCCGGCTCGTCGGCCTCACTCTCCTGCAACGCGAGCGCGGCCGCCTCCATCGCGGCGAGCTTCTCGTCGTCGATCCTGCGTTCCTTGATCCTGGCCTTCTTCCCTCGAAGGTCGCGCAGGTAGTAGAGCTTGGCCCGGCGAACCCGGCCCCTCGTCACGATCTCGAGCCTCGCGATGGACGGCGAGTGCAGCGGGAACGTTCGTTCGACACCGACGCCGAACGAGATCTTGCGGACGGTGAAGGTTTCGCGGAGCCCGCCGTTCTGGCGTCGGATCACGACGCCTTGGAACACCTGCACCCGCTCGCGGTTCCCCTCGACCACCCTCGCGTGCACCTTCACGGTGTCGCCTGGACGGAAGTCGGGGATATCCGAGCGGAGATAGGCCTGCTCGATCAGATCGGTCTTGTTCATGACAGCGGTTGCCGATTGTACCAGCGGCCCCTTCCGGGCCAGAATGGCGCGCCTTCGCACTGCCGTGTCTGAAGGGGGGGTCCGTTTGGGGACGATGGTCTTCGCGGTCGTCGTGGCCGTGATCGCGGCTGCCATCGGGTTGCAGTCCGTTCTTCACCGCCATGGGGTGGCCCGAAGCAGGATCTTCGTCGACCAAGCCATCCGCGACCGGATCGCTCGGTCGCGCGGCCCGATGGACCTCAGGGAGATCCTCAGCGCGGCCATATCCCGCGCAGGGGCCGGCCCCGACGTATACGAGCAGGTCCTCGACCGGATCGACCTCACGCGATTCCGTCCAAAGCTCGTCTCCGACGTCGAGATCAAGTCGTTCCCGCTTCGGTGGGGCAACGACTACGTGATGGTGGCCAATCCACGCGCGATGCTCTACTACCGCCTCGAACCATGGGAGGCGGAGCTGCTCCCCCTGATGGACGGGACGCGCACCGTCGGCGACGTCATCGTCGAGCGGATGGACGAAGAGGGCGAGCTGGACGCCGCCGGCGTCTCCCAGCTCGTCCAGACCCTGGAGCTCGGCGGCTTCTTCGAGCCCGCCCCCGTGGGCCTCGAGGAGGGCCTGGAACGAGGACTCGATCCGCTCACGCCCTCCCAACGGAAGATCAGGATCTTCATGAAGACCCTCTCGATCGATTGGGCCGGGGCGGACCGCTTGGTCCGGTGGTGGTACCGCACCCTCCTCAGACCGATCTTCCGCCCCATCGGCGCGACGGTCGCGGCGCTCATCGCGATCGCCGGGTTGGTCAGCTTCGTCGTGATCCAGATCACGGGCACGTACACGCTGGGCGAACGCTCGGCACCGGCGGAATCATTGATCCTGCTGGCTCTTGGCTTCGTGCTGACGTTCTTCCACGAACTCGGGCATGCCTCTTCGATCATCCACTTCGGCAGGCGGGTCAAGAGCGCGGGGTTCATGATCTACTTCGGATCCCCGGCGTTCTTCGTCGAAGCGTCCGACAGCCTGATGCTCGACCGGCATGAACGGATCCTTGAGTCGTTCGCGGGACCGTTCGCCGAGCTCGTCCTCGCGGGCGTCGCCAGTCTCATCTTGGCGTTGTCCCCCGGCGGAACTTTCTCCCAACTCCTGTACAAGTTCGCGGTGATCAACTACTTCGTGATCTTCCTGAACCTCATCCCGTTGCTCGAGCTGGACGGCTACTGGATCCTGTCGGATCTGATCCAGGTCCCCGACCTCCGTCCCCGCTCACTCGAGTTCTTCCAGCACGATCTCTGGCACAAGCTCCGCATCAGGGAACGACTGAGCCCGCAAGAGGTCGGGCTCGGCCTGTACGCGGCCGTCGGCGTGGCGTTCACGATCTTCAGCTTCTACACCGCCTACTTCTTCTGGAAGCGGATCTTCGGCGGTCTGATCTCGTCGCTTTGGAACGGGGGCCCAGTCTCTCGTCTCCTGCTCATCCTCCTGGTGGTGTTCTTCGCCGGTCCGGCCATCCGCGGTCTCTTCCAGCTGATCCGGTCGCTCTATCGTCGCGTTCGCGCCGTCGCGCGATCCATCGCTTTCCGCACGGAATCGAAGTGGCGTGTCGAGGCGGCCGAGTTGATCGACGCGCTTCCCGCTTTCGACGATCTGCCCGTGGAGATCCTCAACGATCTGGCCGGCCGCGTGACGCTCCATGGGCTCCGTCCGGGCCAGCCCGTCTTCCGTCAAGGGGATCGACCCACAGCCTTCTACGTCGTACGGCGAGGTGAGGTCGCCGTCGAAGAGGAGGATCCGGACACCGGCGACGTGCAGGTGCTCCGCATGCTCGGTCGGGGCGACTCGTTCGGCGAGATGGGACTGCTGCAGGCCGCGCCGCGGGCGGCGACCGTGCGAGCGGTCGACGAGGTCGAGCTGTTCGAGATCGACAAGGGGACGTTCGATCGTCTGCTTTCCGATTCGATCCACGCGCCGGACTTCGGACCGACGATGCAGGCTCTGGCGGAACTGAGGGAGCTCCCCCCGTTCGCTGCGCTTGGGGCCACCCGCCTCGCCGAGCTCCTGGATCACGGACACTGGGCGTCGATGCCACCGGGAACGCCCCTGGTCAGGGAGGGCGAGCCGTCCGACCTTTTCTACGTCATCCGATCGGGACAGGCGAAGGTCACGCAGGGCGGCGTAGAGGTTGCAACGCTCGGGCCCGGTTCGCACTTCGGCGAGATCGGTCTCCTTCGATCGGCGCCGCGGAACGCGACCGTCACGTCGGTGACGCCCATCCGGGCGTTCGCGTTGGATCGTGAGGGGTTCGACGGCGTGGTCGCGGAGGCGTTCACCCGGGGAAGTCTGAAGCTCGCGAGCGGTCGAACGTGGCACCATTGACATCCTTGCCGGAAGGAGCGTGAGGGGTGGATTGCTGGCACTGTCGCCGCACGGCGGTTGGGGTCTGTCGGTTCTGCGGAAGGGGTGTCTGCGAGGACCACGCGAAGACCCAGCCGTTCATCATGGAGCTGTTCAAGACAACGAGCGTGACCCGCTCGCTCGTCGTCGAGGATGCACTCTTCTGTGGGGCCTGCACCCCTCGTCCCGAGCCCGTCGAACTGCCGGAACTGGATGTGTGACCTGCATCACACGAAGACCTGTGACGGACATCACTCCCTCACGTGTTCACCGTCACACGACGGGAGTGGCGAAGGACACACCACCTTCGGTGACCGGCGGCACAGCGTCTCCAGGGTGGTCGGCGCGAAGATGCTCCCATCGTCAGAGCCCAAGAGGGCCCGAGCACAAGGAGGGGCACCATGGCCGCAGAGAAGAAGATCGAGCCGAAGGCGGCAAAGACCACGACCGTGTCCGCCAAGACGTCGGCAGCCGGCGTCGAGAAGAAGTCTCTGTCAGGTCGGCGGCACATGAGAAGGCACCTGAAGCTCAAGTAAGACTCCTCGCACGCGACCACCAACAGGCCCGGTTCGCCGGGCCTGTTTCCGTTTCCCGAGGTCGTGTACGGGCATGGCGCTCGGCTCGTCTCACGCACTAGGCTACGCGCCATGCCTCGACCGACCGAGGGCACCGATCAGGTGCAGCGAGCCATGCTCGCGACTCCGCTCCTCGAAGGGGTGCCGAAGAGCGCGGTGGGAACGCTTGCGTCTTCAGGGCGATTGCGTCCCTACCGCAAGGGCACGTATCTGTGTCATCAAGGTGACCCGGCCGATGAGATCTACTTCCTCGTGGAGGGCCGGGTTGAGATCAGCTCGACCTCGGTGACCGGCAGCCGTGTGTTGCATGCCACGGTCGATGTCCCGCAGTTCGTCGGCGAGCTCGGGGTGCTCGCAGAGATCGACCGGACGGCGAGCGTCCTCACGCTTGAGGACTCGCAGATCTGGATCGTTGCGGCCGACGAGTTCATCGGCTTCTTGGCGGATGAACCCTCTGCTGCTCGGAGCCTGCTCCGCGTACTCGCGCGGCAGGTGCACTCTCACGAGGCCTTCGTCGACGACCTTCTGTTCCTCGATCTCAAAGGCCGCGTCGCCAAGCGACTCCTCCAGATGGCCACGCCGTCACTCGAGGATCTTCCCCGGGATGGCAAGGTGATCCCGGCCGTCACGCACGCGGACCTCGCCAGCCTGTGCGGCGGCAGCCGGGAGAACGTGACCCGGGTCCTGTCCGAGTTCCAGCGCAGGGGCCTGCTGGAGCGCGACGGCAAGCGGTACGTGCTCAAGAAGGTCGACGGTCTCGCCAAGATCGCAGGCCTCTGACCGTCCGAGGCGGTCATGGACCGAGTAGATCCGGTCGGTTGCGGCGTGTCTTCTCCCGCGCGGCGTCTCGGCGCCACCGTTCGATCTCTGCATGGTTCCCCGACAAGAGCACGTCCGGGACGGCCATCGCCCTGAACCCGCGCGGGCGCGTGTACTGGGGATGATCGAGAAGCCCGTCGTCACCGAATGAGTCTCGCTCGTGCGACTCCTCCTTGCCGATCACTCCCGGGACGAGACGTGTGACGGCTTCGAGGAGGACCAACGCCGGCACCTCTCCCCCTGACACGACATAGTCGCCGATCGAGATCTCCTCGGCTGGCAATCCGTCCACGACCCGTTCATCCACGCCCTCGTAGCGGCCGCAGATCAGGATCAACCACGGCTCACCGGCGAGCTCACGAACCAGCCGCTGGTCGAGCCGCCGCCCCGCGGGCGACAGCAGGATCGTCCGTCCCCGCTCCGATCCCAATGATTCGACCGCCGCGAAGATCGGTTCCGGCTTCATCACCATCCCCGGGCCTCCCCCGAACGGCTCGTCGTCGACCTGCCGATGGGCGTCCGTCGCGAACTCGCGGATGTCGTGGATCCGGACGACGAGGATGCCGTCGTGGATCGCCCGTCCGAGCAGGCTCTCACCCAATGCGCTCTGGAAGATCCCCGGGAAGATCGTCAAGACATCGACCCTCAACCGTGATCCTCCGAAGCCGTGAGACCAGGGATGTCGCGCACCGATACCCGACCGGCTCCGAGATCGACCTCGACGACGAACTCGCGGATGGCGGGGATCAGCGTCTCGGTGCCCGCATCGTCCACAGCGACCCAGAGGTCGTTCGCGGGATTCCCGATGACATCGGAGACGACGCCGAGCGAACGGCCGGCTTCGGTGACCACCTCACAGCCGATGAGCTGGTGCGGCCAGAACTCGCCCTCGGGGAGAGGCGGGAGAGCAGACCGCGGCACCACCAGCGTGGAACCGCGGAGCCGCTCCGCCGCGGTCCGTTCCTCGACGCCTTCGAACGAGACGAGAAGCCGGCCGCCGTTGGGGCGTGCGTCGCGGATGGTCAGCTCGCGGCCATCTTCGAGGTTCACGGACGACCCAGCGATGAAACGCTCAGGGTTGTCGGAGAAGACCAGCACGACCACCTCGCCACGGAGGCCGTGGGCTTTCGTGATCTTGCCGACGGCGACGGTCGGCTCGGTCACTTCAATCGGCGATGTCGACGTGCGCCGAAACGCCCTGGCGGGACGCGGCGGCGCGTACGACGGAACGGATGGCCTTGGCCGTGCGCCCGCCCCTGCCGATCACCTTGCCCATGTCGTCCGGTGCGACGCGGACCGTCAGCAGGATACCTCGCTGGTCGGTCGACTCGGTCACGGACACGGAGTCGGGATCGTCGACCAACTCTCGCGCCAGGAACTCCACGAGCTCCCTCACGCCTCGGGACCCTCCTCCTCGGCAGGCGCCGTGGCGGCGGAAGCGTCCTCAGCCTCGGCAGGTACCTCACCCTGGGCAGACGCCTCAGCTGCGGGCTCAACCGGTGCCTCGGCTGCGGACACCTCATCGACGACGGCGGGCGTCGCATCGCTCGGCGGGGGGACCGCCTCTTCGATGCGTGCCGGCGCTTCTTCGACCGCAGCCGGCGGAGCCTCGGCATCGGCGGCGGCTTTCGCCGCGGCCTTCTTCGAGACCCTCTCCTTGGCCGGCTTCTCGGTCTTGGTCTTCACGAGGTCGGCCGCGCTCGGACGCTCGGTCACGAAGCGATCCCAGATCCCCACTTTCACCATGAGGTTGCGGACCTGGTCGCTCGGCTGTGCGCCGACCCGCAGCCAATGCATGGCGCGCTCCTCGTCGATCTCGATCAAGGACGGATCCTCGAGCGGGTGGTACTTGCCGATGTTCTCGATGAAGCGACCGTCGCGGGGAGCCCGCTGATCGGCCACCACGACGCGGTAGAAGGGCCGCTTCTTCGCGCCCAGCCGCCGCAGTCTGATCCTCGTCGCCATCTCGTCGTTCCCCTCGCTATCGCTTCTTGTTCCGGGGGCCGCCGCTCACCGGCATCTTCATCATGCCCGGCGTCCGCTTGCCGCCCATCACGGTCCGCATCATCTTGCGGGCGCCCTCGAAATCCTTGAGCAACCCGTTGACGTCGCTGGTGGTGGTGCCCGAGCCGTTGGCGATCCGCAGGCGCCGGGACCCATGGATGATAGCGGGATTCCGTCGCTCCTCGGCGGTCATCGAACAGATGATGGCCTCGGCGCGTCCGAGCTCACCGTCGTCCACGTTATCCGCGAGCTCCTTCATCGCATCCCGCCCCCCCGGCACCCCGGGCAGCATCTTCAACAGATCCTGGATCGGTCCGAGCTTGCGCATCTCCCGGAGCTGAGTCAGGAAGTCATCGAGGGTGAACTGCCCTTTGAGCATCTGTTCCGCCGACGCGCGTGCGGCGTCGGCGTCCATCGACTGCTGCGCCTTGTCGATGAGCGTGAGCACATCGCCCATCCCCAGGATCCGCCCGGCCATCCGGTCGGGGTAGAACGGCTCAAGGTCCTCCGGCTTCTCGCCGGTCCCGACGAAGAACACGGGCCTGCCCGTGACGGCGGTGATCGAGAGTGCTGCCCCGCCGCGGGCATCGCCATCGAGCTTGGTCAAGATGAACCCGGTCGTGTCGACCTCTCGCATGAAGGCACGTGCCTGGATCACCGCGTCCTGACCGGTCATCGCGTCGCACGCCATCAACACGTGGTGCGGCTTCGTGACATCTCGGATGCGACGCGCCTGCTTCATCATGTCCTCGTCGACGTGCAGGCGGCCCGCGGTGTCGATGATCAGGACGTCGGCCTGCTGTCGCTCGGCCTCCTTGAGGCTCGCCTTCGCGACCTTCACCGGGTCTCGACCCTCCGAGAACACGGGAACGCCCACCTCGCGGCCCAGGGTCCGCAGCTGCTCCACTGCGGCGGGCCGCTCGAGGTCGGCCGCGACCAGCAGCGGTCGGCGTCCCTTGCTCTTCAGCGTCGCCGCCAGCTTCGCGCAGGCGGTCGTCTTGCCCGACCCTTGCACGCCAGCCATCATCACGATGGCCGGGCGGGCCGAGGGGAGGGTGAACGGCCGGTGTTCTCCGCCGAGCGTGACGGTGAGCTCTTCGTCGACGACCTTCACGACCTGCTGGCCTGGGGTCAGGCTCTTCATGACCTCCTCGGAGAGCGCCCGCGCTCGAACCCTGGCGAGCAGATCGTCGGCCACCTCGACCGAGACGTCGGCGTCGAGCATGGCCGTGCGCATCTCGACGAGGGCGTTGTCCACCTGCTTCGGGTGGAGCTTCCCCCGCGAGCGGAGCTTCTTGAAGACGCCGTTCAGGCGATCGGTCAGGGTGTCGAACATGTGTACGTTGGAAGCAACCGCGGGTCCGAGCGACCGGCGGGCCGATTCTACCCGGGGGTGGGGGCGCGGCGCCGATGAAGCGTGATCTGCAGCAGGCGAGGGATCTCGAGCTGGCGCTCGTCAGGCTCCGGTGGCTCTTCGTCGCCTACGGTGTCGTCCAGACGGTGGTCGAGGCCGTCGACCCGCATGGTCCGTCGTTCGCCGCGACGCTGGGCGCCGTCGTCACGATCGGGCTCGCGCTCGGCAACATCGCCTTCGGGAGGCTCGCCAGACGTACGGCCAACCGCTCGGAGCTACGGTGGATCGGAGCGATGGCGTTCGTCCTGGACACGGTCGTCATCCTGGTGTGGGTGTGGATCGCCGCCGACCAACCCTCCGATCCGGAGTGGGTCATCGCCTACCTGCTGCCGATCGAGGGAGCGGTGCGCTACGGCCTTCCTGGTGCGTTCGCGCCCCTGCCGATCATGCTGGTCTCCGAGTTCGCGCGTGAGGTGGCCTTGGCAGGGCGGTTCCCCGGTTATCGGTTCTCGGGTCCGGCCCTCGCGTTCCGGGTCGGGATGGCGGCCGTGATCGCGCTCGTCGCCGGTTTGTTCGCGAGCTCTCTCGGGCGTGAACGCGACCGGGCGACGGAGCGGACGGCGGAGGCGGAGCAGGCCGCGGCCCTCGCCGAGGAGGCCGCCCGGCGCGAGGCCGAAGCACGTCGAGACCTGTCGGCGTTCCATACCGCGATCCTGGCCGGCGTGGCGACCGAGGATCCCGCCGCTGGGATGCAGGCCATCGCCGAAGCTGTCGGGCACGAACTCGGGTGCGAGTCGCTCGGCGTGCTGCTGCTGGAGCCCGACGAGAACGGGACCGAGCAACTGGTCGCAGCGGGCGTGTTCGGCGATCCGGGGTACCGGCGAGGGACGCGCTTCGTGTCCGGCAGCGAGCCGTTCGGGACGGCGCCTGACTTCTCTCGCCCGCATCTGCGCGAGGATCGCTCGGAGGCCGAGATCCCACTGCGTGCTGGGGAGCGCGTGATCGGGATCCTCCACGAGCGCGCGAGCACTGCCGGCGGGCTGGATCGCGATCGGATGTTGTTGCTCGGTCGCCTGGCCGACCAGGTGTCGCTGGTGATCCAGGCGACCCGCCTGCGCGCGCGTCAGGAGGAGACGCTCGCCAGGCTCCGTGAGCTTGACGAGTTGAAGTCCGACTTCGTGGCGATCACGAGCCACGAGCTCCGGACCCCGCTGACCGCGGTGCGAGGGTTCGTCGACGCGCTCCGACGGCGTCAGGATGAGCTTTCCCGAGATGAGGTGCAGGAGTACCTGTCGATCATCCACCTGCAGACCGACCGGCTGATCCGCCTCGTAGAAGACCTGTTGCTGATCTCGCGTATCGAAGCGGGCAAGCTCACGTTCGTCCCGGAGACGATCGCGACCGGCGAACTGTTGGTCGGCGTTCGGCAGGGTCTCGGGGAGCTCGCGGATCGCGTCACGGTCATCGAGGAGCCAGCGATGCCGGCGGAGCTCGTCGTCGACCCGCAGCGGCTGATCCAGGTCCTGACCAACCTGCTCATGAACGCGCTGAAGTTCTCCCCGCCCGACAAGCCCGTTCATTTCGCCGCCGGCTCCTATTCCACGGGGACGGTCACGTTCTCGATCCGCGATCGAGGTCCGGGCATCCCCCCCGCAGAGCTCGACATCATCTTCGATCGCTTCCACCAGACCGGGTCGGCGGCCGCGCACTCGGAGGGCGCGGGGCTCGGCCTCTACATCGCACGCCAGCTCACCCGGGCGATGGGCGGTTGGATCTCGGTTGAGTCTGAAGCCGGGCATGGCGCCACGTTCAGCGTCACGATCCCGACGTCGAGGAACCTCGAAGTGCCCGCTCCACTGTCCGGAGCAGGGCGAGCGGACTGAACGGCTTCGTGATGTAGCCGTCGGCCCCCTTGGCGAGGGAGCGGGCGCGCCCCTCCTCGCCGGTGGCGGTCACCACGATGACGAGCACATCCATCGTCGCCGGGTCCTCCTTCAGCGCTTGGAGGACCTCGGCTCCTGACAGGACCGGGATGTTGAGATCGAGCAGCACCACGTCGGGCGGGTGCGCACGCACGGCCGCGAGACCCATCTCGCCGTCGGATGCTTCCTCGACCTCGTGACCGTCCTCCTCGAGCACCAGACGCACCGCATCCCTCATCGTCGGATGATCCTCGACGATGAGGATCGTCGCCATCGGTCAGCCCTTCAGGAGCCCATCGGCGAACGCGGCCGCTTCGAAGGGGCGAAGGTCGTCTGGCCCCTCCCCCGTGCCGACGAACCGGACCGGGACCCCGAGCTCCTCCCGCACGGCCAGCACGACACCGCCTCGAGCCGACCCGTCCATCTTGCTCAACACCACGCCGGTGAGCTCGACAGCATCGGTGAACGCGCGCGCCTGCGCGACCCCGTTCTGGCCGGTCGTGGCGTCGAGGACCAGGAGTGTCTCGTCGACCTCGCCGCCCGCCTTCTCGATCACCCGCTTGACCTTGGCCAACTCGTCCATAAGCGGGATCTTCGTGTGCAACCTCCCCGCCGTGTCGACGATCAGGACGTCCGAGCCGCGAGCCGCCGCCGCCTTCACGGCGTCGTATGCGACCGCACCGGGGTCGGCACCCCGTTCCTGCGACACGATGTGCGCCCCGCTGCGCTTCGCCCAGATATCGAGCTGCTCGCCGGCGGCCGCCCGGAACGTGTCGCTCGCCGCCAGGCTGACCGAGTGCCCGTGGTTCGCGAGCCGCTTCGCAAGCTTGCCGATCGTGGTCGTCTTCCCTGATCCGTTCACTCCAACGACCAAGATGACGCCGAGCCGGTCACCCGCGAGATGGAGCGGGATGTCCGGCCCGAGCACCGCCACGACCTCCTCGTGGATCAAGGCGAGGGGATCGGCGCCCGCTGTGAACCTGGTCTTCACACGGTCGACGATATCCGCCGCACCGCGGGGACCAACATCAGCCCTCAGCAAGAGGTCCTCGAGCTCGCTCCATGTCGCGTCGGACACGCCGCGGCCGAAGAGGCTTCGGATGCGGCTCCCGAGGGGAGGCGCGGTGGGGGACGGTTCGGTCTCGTCCATGGATCGGAGGGCCGCTCGGCGTCGGGAGATCACCAGGCCCCCGGCGATCACACAAAGGATCGCGAGAACGGCGAACACGACAGGGAGCGACACGCCGCCAGGCTAGTGGACCGGTTCGGTCTCCGGCACGAGCACGGTCGGTTCTTCATCGCCAGCGCGGTCCGGTTCCTCCATCTGCTGGCAGACAACCTTGGTCGTCCCGTCCTTCGACAAAGAGACTCCGTACAGCATGCCCGCGATCTCCATCGTCCGCTTCTGGTGCGTCACGATCATGACCTGCGACTCGCGAGCGAACCCCTCGACCAGCCGCAAGAATCGGTGAAGGTTAACGTCATCCAGCGCCGGCTCCACCTCGTCCATCAGGTAGAAGGGGCTCGGCCGAGCGGTGAAGATCGCGAACAGGAACGCCATCGCGGTGAGCGAACGTTCGCCGCCCGAAAGCAGCGAGATACGTTTCACACGCTTGCGTCCCGGACTCGCCTCGATCTCGATCCCACTCAACAACGGCTGCGCGGGATCGGTCAACACCAGCCGGCCGGACCCGCCGGGGAAGAGCTCGGCCACGAGCCGTTCGAACTGCGCGGCGACGTCGCGGTACGCGGCGTCGAACGTCTCGGTGATCTCCCGGTCGACCTGCGCGATCACCTCAAGCAGGTCGCGGCGCGCCTTACGAACGTCGTCGAGCTCGCGGGCCATGAACTCGTGGCGCTCCTGCACCGCCTCGAACTCGCCGGTCGCGAGCAGGTTCACTCGGCCGACGAGCGCCAGCCGTCGCTGGACGAGCTCCGATCGCTTGGACAACGAATCCACGGAGTCGTCCTCGGTCAACTCGGCCAAGGCGTCGGCGGGAGCCCTGTCGTGTCCCTCGCGTAGAAGCCGCTCCGCCTCGGCGATCCGCCGATCGATGTCGCCTCGGAGGCGGTCGTCCTCTTCATAGGTTTCGCGGAGGCGATCCAGCTCGGTCGAGGCCTCGCGCCACGCGCGATTCACGGCGGCCTCCGTGTCGGCGCTCGCGCGCTCGGCGGCGGCCGCGGCGTCACGGGCGTCGGAGGCGGCCAGGGCGGTGGCTCCGATCCGGTGCAGCATCTCCTCCGCGACGGCGCGGCCGCCCTCCGCCTGTTCGAGCGCGGTGCGCAACTGGACCGGATCCTGCGACGCGAGCGCCGTGCGCTCGGTCCGCAACTCGGAGATCCGTCCGTCCAAGGTCGACCGATCCCGGCGGAGCGTCTCTACCTCGACGCGAGCGCCCACCGGGGGCTGCGGGACAGGAGGGAGCTCGGGGAGTTCGACCAGGGCGGGTTCCACTTGCTTGAGCCTGTCTCTCCATGCGGCCATCGCCTCGTCGATCGCCCCCAGACGCTGACCAAGGATCTCCCCTTCCTTGCGTACCCCCGCAAGCTCGGACCCGAGGACGGACAGGCGCTCTGCCGATGCGGTGATCTCGGCGTCGGCCCCCTCGATCTGTTCGGCAAGGAACGCGACCTCTCCCGCGATCTCATCGAGCCGCGCTCGCTTGGGCTTCAGCGAGCTCCGCGTCGCGGCGAGGTCGTGCTCGAGCACCTGGAGCTCGGCCCGGATCTCCCGGGACCGCGCATCCGCTTCCTTCGCCGTATGGATCACCGCGGGACCGACGAGCACACCTTCGGCTGTCACGAACGACGCGGTCGGGAATGCGGTCTGCTTCGCGGCCGCGTCGCTCACGTCGGACGCGAGGTACACGTCGCGCAGGACGGTGCTCACGATGCCACGAGCGGCGGGTTCGGCGTGGACAACTGACAGGAGTGCTCGTTCACCGCGCAGTCCGAGGGCGACCGGACCGCCCCGCGCGATCGCGAGGATCGCGCCGTCGCCGTGCGGGGCGTCGGCAAGCGCGACATCTCCGTCCTCATAGACCACCGCATCGGCGAGCGGCCCTAGGGCCACGACGAGCGCGCGCTCCAACCCAGGTTCCGATCGGACGAGATCACGGAGGAGGCCAACCCCGCGCCCCCTACGGCTCTTGAGGAACCTGGCGCCAGCGGTCTCCTCGATGTCGATGCGCCTGGCCTCCAATAGGTCACGTCGCGCCTGCTGCCGACGCTCGGCCTCCTCGAGCTCCTCGATCGTCTCGATCGACCGACGCCGCTCCTGCTCCAGCTGCGAACGGCGACCCGTCAACGGGGTCGACTGCGCATCGAGGCGCTCGATCTCGACCTCCAGGGCGTCGCGCTCACCTTCGAGCGCCTCGATCCTCGCGGCGACGTCGTGAAGTCCCTCGGCCAGCCGCTCGCGCTCGCGCTCCGAGGACGACAGGCTCCGACGGAGCGCCTCCATCTCCGCCCGGCGGCCCGCCGCCTCCTCCCCCATGCGACGCCGCACGTCCTCCGCCTCGCGGCGGCGGTCCTCTGTAGCCCGGAAGGCGACCTCCGCCTGCTCCAGCTCCCGCTCGCCGCGCTCGAGCGCGGCGAGCACGCCGACCAGGCGCTGCTGCCCACTCACGAGCTCGCGGTCCACGGCGTCGAGGCGAACCGTGCGCGAGGACTCGGCGGCCAAGGCTTCTCTGGCGAGGGCCTCTCGTTCGACAGCCGCCCGGAGCGCCTGCTCGGCGTCGGACCGATCCCCCTGCGATGAGCGGAGCAGCTGCTCGGCGTCGGCGAGGCTGCGAGATGCCCCCGCACGCTCGTCCGCCGCGCGCAATACCTCGCCGTCGAGGCCATCCAGCCGCTCCCGAGCGGCCCTGCGTGCCTCGAGGCCCTCGTCCCATCCACCCTGCCGGCGCTCCTTCTCCCGAAGGAGCGCGCGAAGGCGCGCGGCCGCGAGCTTGCGGGAGAGCTCCTCGGCCTGTGCGCTCAGCGACTCATGCTTCTTGGCCATCTCAGCCTGCTGCTGGAGCGGCTTCAGCTGACGGCGGAGCTCGGCCAAGACGTCTTGGAGCCTGAGCAGATCCTGGTCAAGGCCGGCGAGTTTGCGCTCGGCCCGTTCCTTCCGACGCCGGTGCTTGGCGATCCCGGCGGCCTCCTCGATGTATCTCCGCCGATCCTCCGGACGGGCCAGCAGGACCTCTTCGAGCTGCCCCTGACCGACCACGGTGTGAAGGGCCCGGCCGATACCCGACTCCGCCAGCAGCTCCTGCACGTCGAGCAGGCGAACGATCTGCCCGTTGATCCGGTACTCGCTGTCGCCAGACCGGAAGATCGTTCGGCTGACCTCGATCTCGGACATGGCAACCGGGATCTTGCCCGCGCTGTTGTCGATGACGAGCCTCACCTCGGCCATCCCGAGCGCTGGTCGCGAAGGCGTCCCCGCGAAGATAACGTCCGCCATCTGACCACCGCGCAGGGCACGGGCGCCCTGCTCCCCCAGGACCCAACTGATGGCGTCGACGAGGTTGGACTTGCCCGAGCCGTTCGGACCGACGATGACGCTCACCCCTGGGATGAACTCCAGGACCGTCTTGTCCGCGAACGACTTGAAGCCTCGGATCTGGATCTGTCGCAAGAACATGCGGCGCGATGCTAACAGCGGTCCCCGACCGAACCGAGGAAGCTCGACCGAGTTTCCTTCTCAAGTCGCGGCCAACGGGACCCTTTCGCCTGGCGTAGTCTCTCCGCGAGGGGGTCACCATGCCGGCCTATGATCCGAAGACCGCGCTTATCGTGGTCGATGTCCAGAACGACTTCGCCGACCCCAACGGGGCGCTCTACGTGCGTGGCGGCGAGGCGATCGTGCCCCTGATCGACCAGGAGATCGAACGGGCTACCTCGGCGGGCGCGTTCGTCGTCTACACCCAGGACTGGCATCCGCCCTCGACGCCCCACTTCGCGAAGGACGGAGGCATCTGGCCCGTCCACTGCGTCGGCGCCACGTGGGGGGCCGCGTTCCACCCCGACCTGTTGGTGGCGGGTCCCGTCGTGCGGAAGGGTTCGGAGGGCGGCGACGGCTACTCGGCGTTCTCCGTTCGCGACCCGGAGAGCGGTGAGACGTCGTCGACCTCGACGGAAGGGCTCCTGCACGAACGCGGGGTCGAGCGCGTGGTGCTCTGTGGGCTCGCGACCGACTATTGCGTCGCGGAGAGCGTGATCGACGCTCGGATGCTGGGCTTCGCCGTCGAGGTGATCGGAGACGCGATCAGGGCCGTCGACCTCGAGGTCGGCGACGGTGAACTGGCGATCACCCGCATGCGCGATGCAGGTGCCGAGATCGTCTAGGCGTGCCCGTCAGGATTGGCACTGCGGGCAGAAGTACGCGCTGCGGCCCGAGATCTTCACGCTCTGGATAGGGGTACGACATCGCCTGCACGGCAGGCCGTCGCGGCCATACACCTTGAGCTCTGACTGATAGGAGCCCGGCTCGCCGAACAGGTCGACATACGCCTCGTCCTCGAGCGTCGTGCCGCGCGCTTTGATCGCGTCCTGCAAGGTCTCTTGGATCGCCCGGTAGAGCCGGCGCACCTCCTGCGATGAAAGCGTGTCCGACATCCGATCGAACCTGATCCCCGCCGCGAAGAGCACCTCGTCGGAGTAGATGTTGCCCAGACCCGCGATGAACTTCTGGTCCATCAGCAGCTGCTTCATCTTCGCGGCTCGCTCTGCCAACAGATACTGGAAGGTGGGCCAGGTGAACACCTGGTCGAGGGGGTCGATCGCCAGGTGCTGCAGTTCCTTGATCTTGCCGACCTCGTCGGCGCTCGAGACGAACATCTCGCCGAACGTCCTCGGGTCGACGTAGCGCAGGTCGCCACCCTGCTGGAACGTGAGAACGACGTGCGTGTGCGGCGGGAGCGCGACGCGACCGTTCCCCCGCTGGAACTGCCCGCTCATCCCGAAGTGCGTAACGAGCACGTCTCCGGAGTCGAGCGGCATCACCAGGTACTTGCCCCGGCGTTCGATCTTCGCGATCTTGCGGCCCTCGAGGCGCGATGTGAAGTCCTTACGCTTGGGGTGACGGCGGATGATCCTCATCGCGTTCTTCGACGGCTTGACCTCCGCCTGCTTGATCCGCCGGCCGACGACGTCCTTCTCCATGTCGCGGCGCATCACCTCGACCTCGGGTAGCTCCACCTCGATCCCCCTCTTACGAGTCCGACCCTGCGAAGCGCTCCGAGATCCGCGCGTACGCTTCCCTGGCCGCCTGCTGCTCGGCCTCCTTCTTCGAGCGACCCGTCCCGCTACCGTGCGGCTCTCCGGCCAGATACACCGTGGCCGTGAACTCCTTCTCGTGGTCCGGGCCGCGCTCCTCCAATCGGTACTCGGGCATCGCCTTGAGCTCCTGCGACGCGAGCTCCTGCAGGATCGTCTTGTAGTCGCGCTCGCCCTCCCCGCGGAAGTACGCCTCCATCCGCGGCCGGAACAGCCGTTCGATCAGCTCGCGGGCGACGTCCAGGCCTCGATCCAGGTACACGGCGCCGAACACGGCCTCGAGGGCATCGGCCAGGATGCTCGCCTTGTCTCGGCCGCCGGAGAGCTCTTCACCGCGTCCGAGGAGAACGAGGTCGCCCAACCCCAGCGCGCGCGCGACGTCTGCGAGCGCAGACATGTTCACGATCGCGGCCCGAAGCTTCGCGAGCGACCCCTCCGGCATGTCCGGATACGCCACGTACGACATGTCCGTGACCACCAGGCCGAGCACCGAGTCGCCGAGGAACTCCAGTCGCTCGTTGGTCGTGTCCGTTCCGTGCTCGAAGGCGTACGAGCGATGCGTGAGCGCGGCCTCGCGGAGCGCGGCGTCCTCGAACGACACGCCGAGGGCCCGGTCGAGCGACCCGAGCGGTGCCTCGGCGGGGGCTGAGCTCACGCGCTCACTCGACCTCGACGGCGGGCCGACCGGCGTAGTAGCCGCAGTTGCCGCACACGCGGTGGGGCAGTTTCGGCTGGTGGCACTGCGGGCATTCCGCGTACGCGGGTGCCTGGGACTTCCAGTTGGCCGCGCGCTTGGCGCTCCTGGCCTTGCTCTGCTTCTTCTTGGGAACAGCCATGGTCCTTCCTTCCTAGATCCGGTCTTCGAGTTCGTGGAGCACGAGCTCCAGGTCACCCCAGCGCGGGTCGACCTGTGGGTGGTCCCCGGGGCACTCCCCCAGGTTTCGGTCGCCGCCGCACACCGGACACAGACCCTGACAGTCCGGGCTGTGCAGCGGCGAGAACGGCAGCTCCAGACCGAACGCGTCGCGCACCATCTGTTCGGGGCCGAGCCACCCCTCAGGATCGAGCGCGTACACATCCTCGTCGTCGGGGTCGGGGGTGGTGACCGCGAACAGCTCACTGACCTCGACGACGATCGGGCGCTCGAACTCCTTCAGGCACCGGGCACAGCGGAGCGCGAGCGAGCCCGTCAGGGTTCCACTCGCGAGGACGCCTTCGACGACCGATTCCAGGAGCACGTCGCCCCGCACCGGTTCCCCTGGCGCGAGCGCCGCGACCTCGGTGCCCAATCCTTCCAGCGTGCCCTCGAATCGCACGGTTCGAGAGAGCCCCGGCTGCCCGAGGAGGTCGCGGACGTCGACTGGGTCGATCGTCATGACTCGCCGGCCTCGTCGAAGAGCTGCCCTTTCGCGTCGGGCCCAGGGCCGAACTCCTGCTCCGCGGCCGTCGCGGGCGCCCGGAGCCGCTCACGGCCGACCTCGACCTGGTCGAGCGTCTTCGCGAGCGCGCGGTTCGCGCTCTGGGAGCCCTCAAGGATCCGCCGGAGCGCAACCTCGAACTGCGCGAGCTTGCCGTCGACGTAGCTCTCGGCCTCGGCCCGGGCATCGAGTGCCTGCTGCTCCGCCTCGGCGACGATCCGATCGGCCTCCTCGGTCGCCCGCTGCACGACCTCCTCCTTGCGGGCCATGCGCAGCTGGTCGTCCCGCGCCTGTTCGACGATGCGCTCGGCCTCATGGCGGGCCTTTGCCAACAGCTCCTCACGGTCCTTCACGATCCAGCGCGCCTGCTTGATCTCCTCCGGGAGTGACTCCTGCATCTCCTGGAGCATCTCCAACACCTCGTCGCGGTTCAACAGCGCGGACGACGAGAGCGGCATCGACTTCGCGTCGCGCACGAGCTCCTCGAGCTGCTGCAGGCGTCCTGCGAGATCCATCAGGCCGGTGCCCCCAGCCGGTCCATCAGGCGCTTGCGGACGTGGTCGGGGACGAGCCCCTCGACGTCGCCGCCGAAGCGCGCGACCTCCTTGACCAGCGAGGACGACAGGAACGACCATCGGGGGTTCGTGGGCATGAAGAGGGTCTCAACCTCCCCGAGACGCAAGTTCATCTGTGCCATCTGGATCTCGTATTCGTAGTCGGACACGGCCCGAAGGCCCTTCACGATCGCCGTCGCGCCCTGATCCTTCGCGAACGCCACCAAGAGCCCCGAGAACGGCCGGACCGACACGTTCCCGAAGGTGGCACACGCCTCCTCGAGCATGCTGACCCGCTCGTCGAGGCCGAACACCGGCTGTTTGGACGGATTCTCCAGTACCCCGACGACCACGGCGTCGAAGGTCGCACTGGTGCGACCGATGATGTCGAGGTGGCCGTTCGTCACCGGGTCGAACGTCCCCGGACACAGGGCCGTCAAGCCCATCGAACCTCCCGGTACAAGATGACGAGGCTGTCGCCATAGCGGAGCTGCCTCGCGATGGCCCAGTGTAGCGGAATGACAGGCGTGGAACTCTTGACGCCCCTGGTGAGAGCCACGGTCCAGCTGCCCTCCGTGAGCCACCCCGAGGCGAGCTCAGCCAGCAGGGCCTGCAGCTGTTCCCCCCCCATCTCGTAGGGCGGATCTGCCAGCACCAGGTCGAAGGGGCGGTCGGGCGGAGACCCGGCGACGAAGCTGCCGGCATCGGCGAGGACGACGTCGGCGCGATCGGCGAGGTGTGTGCGCTCCAGGTTCGCGTGGATCGTGGCGGCGGCCTCGGCCGAGCGCTCGACCAGCACCGCCTTCTCAGCTCCTCGCGAAAGCGCCTCGATCGCCATCGCCCCAGTCCCCGCGAACAGATCCAGCACGCGTGCACCCGGCACGTCGGGAGCGAGGCTCGAGAACAGCCCCTCCCGCGCCCGGTCCGAGACCGGGCGGACCCCGGCCGGCACCGGCTCGAGCCGCATCCCCTTGGCGCTCCCCGCGATCACCCGCATCGGGTGAGCCTAGCGGGGAGGAGCGCAGGCTCAGGAGCTGAAGAGCCAGTCGATCGAGGACTCGAACCGGGCGCGCAGCTCGTCGAGGAGCTCGGGGTGACGCTCGAGGTGCGGGTCGTCCTCGATCAGCGCGAACGCGCGTGCGCGTGCGCGCTTCACCAGCTCGAGGTCGTCGGACAGCCGCGCGAGTTTCAGGTCGGGCATCCCGGACTGACGCGTGTCGAACAACGTACCCTCGCCGCGCAGCCGAAGGTCCTCGTCGGCGAGCTCGAAGCCGTCGGTGGTGCGAACCATCGCGTCGATGCGCGCCCTGGCCTCCAGGTTCTCGTCGTCGGATTCGTCGAACAGCACGCACGTGCTCGCGTGCGCTCCGCGGCCGATCCGGCCGCGGAGCTGGTGGAGCTGGGCCAGGCCGAACCGCTCGGCATTCTCGACCAACATCACCGTCGCGTTCGGCACGTCGACCCCCACCTCAACAACGGTCGTCGAGATCAACAGGTGAGACGCACCCGAGCGGAAGCGCTCCATCACGGACTCCTTGTCCTTCGGGCGCATCCGCCCGTGCAGCAAGTCGACCTGAAGGGCCGGGAACAGATCGGTCGCAAGGCGCTCGGCCTCGGCCTCGGCCGCCTTTACCTGGGAGCGGTTCCCCTCATCGATCGCCGCACACACCACGAACGCCTGTCGCCCAGCGGTGACCTCGGCGCGGACGAGGTCGTAGGCGCGCTCGCGTGCGTCCGGTGTGCGTGCGACCCACGTGTCGATCGGCTGCCGGCCCTTCGGCATCTCGTCGAGCACCACCACGTCGAGGTCGCCGTAGTACGTGAGGGCGAGCGTCCGTGGGATCGGCGTCGCGGTCATGATGAGCACGTCCGGGTCCACCCCCTTGCCCTTCAGCGCCATGCGCTGATGCAGACCGAACCGATGCTGCTCGTCAACCACCGCGAACGAGAGATCGCGGAAGATGACGGCCTCTTGGACGAGCGCGTGTGTGCCGATCACGAGGTCGACCCCGCCGTCGGCGATCCCCGCCACGACCGCCTGTCGATCGCGACCGGTCACTGCCCCGGTGAGGAGGGCGTACGCGAAGGTGGGCACCGCGCCGGTCTCTGGCTCGGGATCCAGCAGCGACCCCTGCCCGTCATCCTTGGCGCCGGACGCCACCAGGTCGAGGTACGACGCGGCGCCTACGCCGTCGAGCAGCGCTGCCGCGGACCGGAAGTGCTGGCCGGCAAGGACCTCCGTCGGCGCCATGATCGCGGCCTGATGCCCCGACTGGATCGCGACGAGTGCGGCGTGGAGCGCCACGAGCGTCTTGCCGGCTCCCACGTCTCCCTGGAGCAGGACGTTCATGGGCCTCGGCCTCGCCATCGCCACGCCGATCGCGTCGATGGCCCGACGCTGCGCGCCGGTGGGCTCGAACGGCAGCGACGCCATGAGCTGGGAGGTGAGCGGGCCGTCCGGTGATTGGGCGACACCGCTCTGCTCCGCCTGTATCCGATGCTTGCGGAACGCCACGCCGAGCTCCAGCGTGAAGAGCTCGTCGAACTTCAGGCGCTCCTGCGCACGAGCAAGCTCGAACGGGTCTGCAGGGAAGTGGATCCACCGGACGGCCCCATCGAACGGGCCGAGCGACTCCGCCCCGACGAGCTCGATGGGCAGCGGATCGGGGAGCGCGGGCAGGCGATCCAGCGCCGTGTGGATCAACTCACGGATCGTGCGCGTGGTGATGCCGTCCGATGCCGGATGCACGGGTGTGATCCGGGCGGTGTGGATCAGGTCCGCATCGTCGCCCCGGAGGAGCTCGACCTCCTGGTTCGCGAGCTGGAGGCGGCCGCGGTACTGGGTCGCGACGCCCGACACGGCGACCTCCTGCCCCTCCCTGTACAGGCTCGCGAGCCAAGGCTGGTTGAAGAAGGTGAGGTCTAGGATCCCGGTACGGTCGTAGAGCGTCACGGTGACCATGGTCTGACGGCGGCGCGTCTGACGCCGGGCGACCTTCTTCACCGCCGCGATCACCGTCGCGTACCTCCCGACCTTCAGATCGCGGATCGTCTCCACTCGCGACCGGTCGATGTACCGGCGCGGGTAGTGATGCAGGAGGTCACCCACCGTGCGGATCCCGAACGCGTTCTCGAGCACCACGTGGGCCTCGGCGCCCTTCGCTCGCGCTCGTCTCGTCGCGATGCGACGGTCGATCTCGAGCACCGGGGCATCGAGGGTCAACGGCACGTGTGCGGATCCCTCATGAGCCACCGGTTCTATCATGCGGGCGATGGCGTCTCGCCGCTTCCTCCTCCTCGTCTCGCTGCTCCTCGCCGCCGCCTGCACGCGCACGCCGGCGGGAGATCCCGACGGAGCCGATCAGGGGGCACGAGCGAGCAACGCGACGAATGCGCCGCTACTGCCGACGTCGGTCGCCGCGCTGCCGACGTTCGACGTCGACACCTATCAACGGCTGCTGACGCAGCTGCACGGCACGCCGGTCGTCGTGAACATCTGGGCGTCGTGGTGCGGCCCGTGCAAGGCGGAATCTCCGCTCCTGCGCGAGGCGAGCCGAACGTACGGCGATCGCGTGCAGTTCCTGGGCGTGGATATCCTCGACACGCTCGGCGGCGCCCGGACGTTCCTAGCCGACGAGGGCGTGACTTACCCGAGCGTCTTCGACCCGCCCGGCGCGATCCGAGATGAGCTCGGCATGATCGGCCAGCCCGCAACCGTGTTCTACGACGCGAACGGCGCCGTGGTCTCGTCGTGGGACGGCCAGCTCACCGCGACCGCACTCCAGAAGGGTATCCACGCGGCGCTCGGCTGATCCGTGTCTGGTCGTGCGCGCCGGGACCCGTCTTGGCTTCGAGGATGCCGACGTGTGCGACGTGCCTCGTGGAGAACCCGAGCGCGCCAGGATATCGCGACGCCTCTGCTACCCTTTGCGGGCTATGGCAGCCGTGTGCGACATCTGCGGGAAGAAGCCGTTCTTCGGCAAAGCGGTGACCTTCTCCCACAAGCGCAACAACCGTCGGTGGGACCCGAACATCCAGCGCGTCCGCGCGCTGGTGGACGGCACGCCCCGACGTGTGAACGCGTGCACCTCCTGCATCAAGGCAGGCAAGGTCACCCGCATCCCGCAGCGCGTCCCGTCGCCGTAGAACCTCGCTACGCGCGACCACCCGGCGGGATCGACCACAGCTGGTCGACCGGTCCGATCCCCTCACCGAGCGCGAGCGCATGCCTGATCGCCTCGGTGACGAAGGCCTTCCCCGCGTACACCGCGTCCGTCAGCTGGTCGCCCATGGCCAGATGTGCGGTGATCGCAGACGACAACGTGCACCCCGTGCCGTGCGTATGAGGAGTTTCGATCCGCTCGGCGGTGAGCCACTCCTCTCGACCATCGAACAGCAGCAGATCGCTGGCCTCCGCCGGGTCGACCAGGTGGCCTCCCTTCACGAGCACCGCCCGTACGCCGCGGTCGGCGATGGCGGCGGCCGCACGGTGCATGTCGTCTCGATCCACGACAGGGAAGCCCGCGAGACCGGCCGCCTCGGGCAGATTCGGCGTGACGAGCGCAGCGAGCGGGAGGATCCGGCGTCGCAGCGTCTCGATCGCCTCCTCCGCCAGGAGCCGGTGCCCGTGCTTGGAGACGAACACGGGATCGACGACCAGCGGGGCGATGCGTGTCTCCTCGAGTGCGTCGGCGACAGCCTCGACGATCCCTGTGTGGGCGAGCATGCCCGTCTTCACGGCATCGACCCCGATGTCGGAGGCGACGGCGCGGATCTGCCCGCCGACGGTCCCGGGGGCGATCGTCTCGTAGCTCTCGACGCCGCGCGTGTTCTGCACGGTGACGGCCGTGATCGCGGTCATCCCGAAGACGCCGAGCGCACTGAACGTCTTGAGATCGGCCTGGATCCCGGCGCCCCCGCCCGAGTCCGAGCCCGCGATCGTCAGCGCGCGCGGACGAGGGAGCCCGGGGGAGTTCATGCGAAGTGATCCCAACCGACCGCTTCAACCGGTCGTTCCGATCCATCCTCACCGACGCTGACCAGCCCGCCGCCCTCGATGACGATCCCGATCTGGGTCAGCTCCACGCCGAAGGACTCGCGCAGCTCGGCTCGCGCCGCATCGACCGCACCCGCGTCGGGGAGCGACGCGATCAGTTCGTAATCCTCCCCACCGCCCAGCGCATCGTCCATCGTGGCCAGCGGCGCGATCGGCAGACGGTCGAG
Source organism: uncultured Actinomycetes bacterium (assembly GCA_963695975.1). Classification (GTDB taxonomy): domain Bacteria; phylum Actinomycetota; class UBA4738; order UBA4738; family HRBIN12; genus JBBQVZ01. The sequence goes on from CAVOIB010000011.1 coordinate 214,757, forward strand.
CTGGAGTCGAACGCCGACGCCACTCGCACTCGCCAGGCGTGACAGATCGAGCGTCAGCCCATCGGACACATCGATCATCGCCGTCGCGCCTAGACGCGCGAGAGCCGCACCCTCGCCAACCCGCGCCGTCGGTCGCACCTGGCGGTGGATCGCGGCGCGCTGTTCATCGGTCGGCATGGCGTGACCTTCCGAGAGCCGCAGGCCCGCGGCGGCGCCTCCGAGCTCACCGGTCACCACCACCCGATCACCCGGCCGCGCGCCGGAGCGCAGGACGGCGCGACCCGGCGCGACCTCGCCGGTCACCGTGACCGCGATCGAGATCTCGGCACCGCGCGAGAGATCACCGCCCACCAGCCACAGCGCGAACTCGTCGCAGGCCTCACGCATCCCTCCGAAGAGCTCCATGACCCAGGCCGGGTCGACGTCGCTCGTAAGGGTCAGAGCGCACACGGCGGCGCGAGGGCTCGCTCCCATCGCCGCGATGTCGCTCACGTTGACCACGATCGCCTTGTGACCCAGGTCCTTCGCCCCGATGAGCCCGCGGACGAAGTGGACGTTCTCGACCAGGGCATCTGTGGTGATGACCAACTCGCCGGCCGTCGGCGCGAGCACCGCGGCGTCGTCCCCGACGGGAACGCGCACTTCGGGTCCGGTGCCGGAAAGAACGCGGCGGATCGCCTCCAGCAGCGCGTCCTCGCTCCGATCCATCGACCCCGCTCACTCCTCCCCGCCAAGACGGGCTCCGGTTCGGATCCGGAGCACGCGGCGACGTTCAGTAGACTCATGGCTGCCGGTACGGGACGAGGCCCGGCCACGAACCTACGGTACTCAACCAGGAGGATCCCTCACGTGCCCCAGGTCCACGTCAACCCAACGCCCGACGAGCTTCGAGCCTTCACCGAAGCGATGCCGCAGTGCCGCATCACCGAGTTCGACAACGTGAACGTTCAGACCGAGGTGGTGTCCAGGAGCGCCGGCAGCACCTACGTGGTGACCTCGGACCCTTCGTCGACGTCCGGCAAGTCCATGAAGCGGGAGGAGTTCGACCGGATCGCCGCGCTGCAGGACGCCTACCTCGCCGAGCAGGACCAGGTGGTCATCGACGGCTACATCGGAAACGACCCCGAGATGCGGACCGCGGCACGCCTCACGATCGAGAAGGCGAACGCGAACATCGCGGGGATGCAGCAGAAGCTCTACTTCGAGCGGACCGACGGAGCCGACCCCCAGGTCCATGTGATCTACACGCCCAACCTCCCGGCCGAGGGCTACCCCAACGACCGCCTGATCGCGGTCGACCTCGAGAGCGGCGTAACCCGCGTCTTCAACTCCGACTACTTCGGGGAGTCGAAGAAGGGCGGGCTGCGCATGTGGAACAAGAGCGTCTACGACAAGGGCGGACTCGCGCTGCACGCGGGGCTCAAGGTCATCCCGACCGACGGCGGCGAGAAGGTCTTCATGATCATCGGCCTATCCGGCACGGGGAAGACGACGACGACCTTCACCACGCAGAACGGTTCTGAGCCTGTGCAGGACGACTTCGTCGGGCTGATGCGGGGCGGGCGCGCGTACGGCACTGAGAACGGCTGTTTCGCGAAGACGTTCTCGCTGGACCCCGACTTCGAGCCGTCGATCTACGGCGCGGTCGTCAAACCGACCACGTACCTCGAGAACGTGTACCAGGACGACGGCGCCAAGGTGAACTTCTTCGAGGAGAGCTACACCCAGAACGGCCGCGCGGTCTTCGAGATGCGGGACCTGATGCGGTTCCGGGATGCCCGCGAGGTCGGCCGGGTCGACTACCTCCTGATCCTGAACCGGAACGAGAACATCATCCCCGCCGTCGCCAGATTGTCACAGGCGCAAGCCGCCGCGTTCTTCATGTTGGGGGAGACGACGGGAACGAGCGCCGGCGGCGCGGCCGAGGCCGGTAAGTTCCTCCGCGTTCCTGGCACGAACCCGTTCTTCCCGCTCCCGCACGGGCTGCAGGGCAATCGCATCTTGCAGCTGCTCGACTCGCATCCGATCGAGACGTTCCTGCTGAACACCGGGCGCGTGGGCGGGACCGACGACGACGACCGCTCGAAGAAGGTCAAGATCCCGCACACCTCCGCGTGCGTGAGGGGCATCGCAGACGGCACCATCTCCTGGGTCGACGACGCGGACTTCGGGTACCACGTGGCGGAGTCCGTGCCCAACTTCGACGATCGCGAGCTCTTGGAGCCCCGTCGCTTGTACGAGCGTCAAGGTCGCGCCGACGAGTACGCCGACATCGTCCAGCGCTTGAAGACCGAGCGCGTCGCCCGGCTCCAGGAGTTCGCCGAGCTCTCCGACGATATCGTGAAGGCCGCCGGTTAGTCAGACTACTGGCTCGTCGTCTCCGGTCCGGCCGGAACGGTGTCCCAGGAAGTAGCCGGCCACGAACTGCATCGCCGACAGCGCGATGAACACCAGCAGGAACCAGTCGTACTCACGCACGTCATCCACGAAGGCCCGCCCCTGCGTGTCGGTAAGGGCATAGAGCAGGAACAGGCCGGCGACCGAGAACCACAATCCGACGCGGCCCGTGACGAAGCATGCGTACAGAACGTGATCGCGCGGATCGGTGCTGTCGAACGGCCGCCGGATCCAGTGGACGAGGGAGCGCACACCGAGGGCGCCGCACACCGCCACCATCGCGATCTCGAACGCCTTCACCCCGCATCACGGAGCTCGGCGAGCACCTGCTCGTCGCTCACCTGATCGAACACCGCGAACCACTCTCCCACTGCGCGGAAGGACGACGGCATCTCCAGGATGATCACGTCGTCCGCGTACTCGCGGAGCTCCGCGAGCGCGGCCAAGGGCCCGACCGGCGCGGCGAAGATCACGCGCGCCGCGCCCGTCGCGCGGACCCACCCGAGCGCAGCCATCGCGGTCGAGCCGGTCGCCACACCGTCGTCGACGACGATCGCGGTCGCTCCGCTGAGCGGCGGGGGTTCGCGGCCCTCACGGTACATCGACGTGCGCCGCTCGATCTCTCGCTCCTGTGCCTCGACCTCACGCTCCAGGTAGTCCTCCGTGACTCCGATGAGGCCGATCAGGCGCTGGTCCAGGACACGCACACCCGGCGCCACCGCGCCGATCGCGAGTTCGGGGTTCCCCGGGGCGCCGAGCTTGCGCGGCACGACCACATCGAGCGGCGCCTTCAGCGCCCGGGCAACGGGAGCCGCAACGACGACACCGCCTCGCGGGATCGCGAGCACCACGATCGGTTCGGCGAATCCTCGTTGCGCCAACTCCCTCGCCAGCCGGTCTCCCGCGTCGCGCCGGTCGTTGAACATGGGGCCATCATGACCGCTCGCCGCGGCAGCGTTGCGCCGCTCGTCGCCCCGGGGCTAGCATGGGCGCCCTCACGACCCCAGGAGGTTCTGATGGTGCACGCGTACATCCTCATCCAGACCGAGGTCGGGAAGGCCGCCGCAGTCGCGCAGGAGGTCCGGGAGATCTCGGGCGTGGCCGAAGCCGAAGACGTCACCGGACCCTACGACGTGATCGTCCGCGCCGAGGCGAAGTCCGTGGACGAGCTCGGCAAGCTTGTCGTGGCGCGGATCCAGGCTGTGGAGGGGATCACGCGCACCCTCACCTGTCCGGTGGTGCACCTCTAGCTTGGCCCCGTCGCGCCGGGGATCGTGCCTCCGCCCATCAGGCGCCGCCGAGTTCGCGAACGCCCAGGCCCTTGACCTGCTCCGCGTCGTGCCGTTCGACCGCGAGATCGAGCAGCCGCTCGACCAGATCGCGGTACGGCAGACCCGATGCCTCCCACAGCTTCGGGTACATCGAGATCTGTGTGAACCCAGGGATCGTGTTGATCTCATTCACACATAGCTCGTCATCACCCTTCAGGAAGAGATCGACGCGCGCCATGCCTGCGCAGTCGGTCGCACGGAACGCGGTCACCGCCATCCGCTGGATCCGCTCCATCAGACGTCGGGGCACGGCTGCGGGGATGGACAGCGTGGCTCCGTGTTCGTCCAGATACTTCGCCTCGTAGTCGTAGAACTCGTGACCGGTCGGCACGATCTCGCCGACGATCGACGCGACGGGGTCATCGTTGCCGAGCACCGCGCACTCCATCTCACGCGCGCCCTCCACGCCCTGCTCGATGACGGCCTTGCGCGCGTAGCGGAAGGCCTCGTCCAGCCCGGCCTCGAGGTCCGACGGATCGTGTACCTTCACGATCCCGACGGATGAGCCGAGCGTCGCCGGTTTCGTGAAGACCGGGAACCCCAAAGCCCCAGCCCTGGCAGCGACACCTTCGGGATCCTCACGCCATTCGGGCTCCCGTACCACCTCCCAGGGAACGACGGGCAGACCCGCGGCCGTGAACATGATCTTCTGGACGACCTTGTCCATGCCGATCGCCGAGCCCAGCACGCCCGCCCCGACGTAAGGCACCCGCGCGAGCTCCAACATGCCCTGCACCGCACCATCTTCGCCTTGTGGACCATGCAGGACGGGGAACACGATGTCGATGGCCCGGCGCGATCCGTCGACGCCGACGAGCTCCGGTGAGCCCGAGCCGCCCCCCAGCTTCACGGGGGCGCCGTCCCCGGCTCCGATCTCTGGAAGACGACCCGTGTCGGCAGGGAGGGCGGGTGGGCCGGGGAGCAGACGCCACGAACCCTCACGGGTGATACCGATGGGGATCACCTCGATGGTCTCGGGATCGAGCGCGTCGATCACCGAACGCGCTGAGATGCATGAGATCTCGTGTTCGGCGGACCGGCCGCCGAACAGGACCGCGACCCGTCGTCGCGTCACACCTTCTCCAACGCCCGATCGAAGTCTGCGAGGAGGTCGTCGGGATCCTCGAGGCCGACGCTCACCCGGACCAGGCTGTCGGCGATCCCGGCCTGGCGGCGCGCCACGGGATCCATCTGCCTATGCGTCGTGGAGGCCGCATGGCTGGCGAGCGAGTGCGCCCCGCCGAGGCTCGTCGCCACCCAGACCAGGTCCAGCGCGTCGCAGAACCGTTTCCCCCCCTCCACGCCATCGGCCACCTCGACAGCCAGCACGCCGCCGCCCCCCCGCGGAAGGATCCGCTCCGCGACGTCGTGCTGCGGGTGCGACGGGAGCGCCGGGTACCAGACGCGCTCGACGTTCGGATGTCCCTCCAGGAACGCCGCCACGCGCGTCGCCGTCGAGCAGTGGCGTTCCATGCGCAGCGACAGCGTGATCAGCCCGCGCATGCAGAGCCACGCCTCGAACGGCGCCATCGTTCCACCGGTGTCGATGACGGTGTCCCGCAGGCCCTCGCACGAGGTCGCCGACGCACACACCACGCCACCGATCAGATCGTTGTGGCCGCCGATGAACTTGGTCGCCGAGTGCAGGACGAAGTCGAACCCGAAAGGTGCGGGGTTGCACAAGTACGGAGACGCGAAGGTGTTATCGATGACCGCCGGGATCTCCTGCGCGCGGCAGAGAGCTCCGAGCGCCTCCAGATCGGCGACCGTGACGTTGGGGTTCGCGATCGTCTCGACGTAGAAGAACGCGGCGCCGGGCAACGCGAACGCAACCGCATCGAGATCGTGCGGATCCACCAGGTCGACGGAGATCCCGTAGCGTGGCATCACTCTCGTGAACAGCGAGTAGGCCCCGCCGTAGAGCTCGTTGCTTGCCACGATCCTGTCGCCTGATGCGGCGAGGGTCGTGAATACGGTATGCATGGCCGCCATGCCCGACGCGAACGAGAACCCGGACTCCGTTCCCTCCAAGTCGGCCATCAGCGACTCGAACGCTTGCAACGTGGGATTGCCGTAGCCGCGCGTATACGTGTATCCGGGCTTGTGGAAGCTGATCGTATCCGCGTAATCGTTCGAGTCGGCGAACCGATACATCGACGTCTGGAAGATCGGGACGCTCGGCGTCTCCTGCTCGACCGGAGGCGTCCTCGCACCGTGGATCGCCCGCGTGGAGAAGCCTCGCTCCTGCTCGTCGCCCATGGCCTGCAGCCTACCCGTCGTCCGACCAGCGTTTGGGGTATCGGGAGCGCAGGTCCTCCACGATGACCGTGATGGCGGCCATCACCTGGTCCGTCATCCCGTGCAGAGCGTCCCGGTCATCGGCCTGGTCCTTCCGGTCCGACAGGTCGATCGGCGGACCAGCCTTGACCCAGATCGGGCGCCCGAACTTCAGGGAGCCCTTCCCCGACTTCTGCCACACGGGATGGGAGCCCCAGCTGCCCATCGGGACGATGGGAACACCGGTGGCGAGCGAGAGACGGACGGTGCCCGTCTTAGCGTTCATCGGGAGGTGGTCCGCTCGATCGGTCACGGTGCCCTCCGGGTAGACGAGCACGACCTCGCCGGCGGCGAGCGCCTCCTCGGCGTTGCGGAGCGGCGTCTGATCTCCGCTCCCCCGGTTCACCGGGATCTGACCGGCACCGAGCAGGGCCGACCCCACGAGCGGGATCTCGAAGAGCTGCGCCTTCCCCAGGAACCGCGGACGGCGTCCCCGGCGGATCACCGCCTCCGCGTAGCCGAACGGGTCCACGTACGACAGGTGGCTGCACGCGACGAGCCCCGGTCCCTCGGCCGGGATGTGCTCCAACCCTTCGAACCGCCAGGAGAACCACAACCGCACAGGAGGAAGCCCGACGTTCTTCGCGACGTGGTACCACGGTTCCAGCGCGCGATCCCCCGAGCGGCCCATGCTAGCTTGGAGCTCGGCGACCCTCGTCCTGGGGCCTGAAGCGATCGAGCGCGCGCCACGCGAGCGGCAACAGGCCGGCCGCGAACAACAGCTTGAGCGTGTCGCCGATGATGAACGGGTACAGGCCGAACGACAGCGCGGTCTCGAGCGTGACCGGCTGTCCGTCGATGGAAGCCGGCAGCGCGTGATACAGCCACGGCACGCCGACGGCGTAGATAACGATCGACCCGAGGAACATGGCACCGATCGCGCCACGCACCGACCGGTCCCACCCACGCCGGGAGAGCGCGCCGACCACCGCGGCCGACAGCACGAACCCCCACAGGTACCCGCCCGTGAGCGATGCGGCGCGCAGCACGGCGAGGCCCGTGTCGTGCGAACCCGCCGCGTTCGGCGCGAACACGGGAAGCCCCACGACACCCCCGAGGAGGTAAAGGCCGAGCGTCGCGACTCCCAAGCCGGGACCATAGGCCGCACCCACCAAGAGCACACCGAGGGTCTGCCCGGTGACCGGGACCGGTGTGAAGGGCAGGCGGAAGGAAAGCTGCGCGAGTCCCGCGATGAGCACACTTCCGACGAGGACGCATCCGACCTCGTACCAAACGCGCGCAGAGGCCCGGGATCGCGGCGGCGCGAGCGTGAGCACGATGGTCGACACGACTGACCTCCTCCTCGCGGATGACGAGTGAGGTTACCTCGCCACGTGGGCTAGGCTGCTCTCCCGTGCGCGCGATCGTCCTACCCGTCAAGTCGCTCTCAGAGAGCAAGACCCGGCTCTCGCCCGTCCTCACACCGTTGGAGCGGGGTGCGCTCACGCTCGCGATGCTGGAGGACGTGATGGATGTGACCCAGGCGATGAGCAGCTGGGAGACATGGGTCGTGACTCCGGACGAGTCGGTGCTCGAGATCGCGCTCTCCCGGTCTGCCCAGGCCATCCGCGAGGAGAAGCCCTCCCTCACCGGCGCCATCCGCCAGGTGGAGGAGGAGGCAACGAGTCGAGGTGTGAGCGTCCTCGCCGTCCTCCTGCCCGACACCCCCCTCGTTACGCCCGACGCGCTCGCAGGAGCGCTCCGTACGCTCGGACCGGTCGTGCTGGCTCCCGCCACCGACGAGAGCGGCACCAACCTCCTTATCCGAAGACCCCCGACGGCGATCCGAGCCCGGTTCGGAACGGATTCCTACCGCAAGCACCTGGAGGCGGCTGCCAGCGCAGACCTTCCCACCGCAGTGGTCGAGACTCCGGAGCTAGCATTCGACCTGGATGTCCCGGGCGATATCCTTACGCTCCTCGACGCGAGACAGCGGGGACGGACCGCCGAAGTGTGCCTGGACATGGACCTGCCGGCGCGGATCGGGATCCGCACCTGAGTGAAGAGGAGAGGCCACGTGGCGCAGGGGACGATCAAGGAGTTCGACGACGCGAGCCGGAGCGGATCGCTCCTGATGGAAGACCGGACCGAGGTCGTGATCGACGCGACCTCTATGGAGGGAGCAGGACTGCGGACGCTTCGGCTCGGTCAGCGCGTGTCGTTCGACCTGGCGGACGAGGCGGGCGTGAAGGTGGCCCGCTCGATCCGCCTGGTGACGATCCCCTAAGCCTTCTTTCGGCGGCTCTTCGCGAGCACGTGCTCGCGGAATTCCTTGCCCGGCGTGAACGCCGGGAGATCGCGGGCCGGGACCACGATCGGCACATCGGGCTTCCGGGGGTTGCGCGCCACCCGCTCGTTTCGGTGCTTCCGCTCGAACGTGCCGAAATCGGCGAGCGTAACCCTCTCACCCTTGACGACGGTCTCGCGGATCGTGTCGATCGCGGCGTCGACCACTCGGCCAGAATCCGCCTTGCTGAGACCCGTCCGCTTCGAGACTTCTGCGACCAAGCCACCCTTGTTCATCGGATGCTCCCTCCGCGGTCATCGGGCTGCGTGCCACCGTAATCCCCCGCGCCGCAACGGGTCAAACCGGGCGTCGGCGTTCAAGGAATCGACTCCGGCGTACGATGATGGATAGATGAAGAAACTTCTCCCTCTCGTCGTCGGCATCCTGCTCCTCTCGGCCTGCGCGAACCAACCCACCCCCACCGCATCATCGGGTGATTCCACCCAGGCGGTGCTCGACGCATTCGCGAAGACCACCGAAGCTGGTTCTGCGCGGATGGCCCTTGACCTTTCGATCACGTCACCGCAGAAGTCCGTCAACGTGACAGGCCAGGCCGAGTACGAGATGACCCCCGGGGATCTCACGAAGGTCCGGGAACACGTCACCTTGCAGATCCCGTCGCTCGCGCCCGGCATGCCGGCGGGCGAGGTGGAACTGATCGTCGTCGACGGACCCGTCCTCTATGCGAAGGTGCCGATGTTCGCCGCGTTCCTGGGAGCCACGACGCCTTGGGTGAAGGTCGATCCGTCCGAGATGCCCGGTGGAAGCGCGGGTTTCGGCGCCGCGACCGGTGCGGTGCAACCCGCCGCGGCGCTCGCGCTGATCCAGGACGCGCTGACCGTGGAGCAGGCGGGTTCCGACACGGTCGACGGGGTTGGAACGACCCGCTATCGCGTCACCCTCGACCTGGTGAAAGTCCTTCCGCGTCTCGTTGAGCTGTCCCCCGCGTCTGGGCACCGGATCACGGCCAAGGATCTCGCGGAGATGGAAGCCGGTCTCACGAAAGCCGGGATGCGCGAGCTGCCCATGGACGTGTGGGTCGACGGCGACGGCTACCTGAAGCAGCTCCAGTTCACGGTCGACACCTCGAAGATCGAGGGCGAGGGCTCGGGCATGCAGCTCGCGATGACCTTGACGTTCTCCGACGTCGGTGGAACGTTCTCGATCGAAGCGCCGCCGGCATCACAGGTGACGGACATGACCGACCTGGCCTCGATGCGTGGCATGACGTCGACGTCGTCGGTCAACGCCCACTGACCCGTCGTTCCTGCTGGTTCAAGCGATTACCTCCCGCCCCCATGCCGCCGCCGACGGGCGCGCCCGCAACGGGGACGTCGCCACTTCTCATGTGTTGCGAGGTGGGGCCGAGCTCCTCGGTATACTCGCTCTCGGTCTGACCTCGGCCCGCGCAGCTCGCTCCGTGCGTTTCCGCAGGTCACACGGTGGCCCGTGGGGTAATGGTAGCCCGACTGACTCTGGATCAGTTAGTCTTGGTTCGAATCCAGGCGGGCCAGCCACGGTAAGAGCGGGTGTGGACTCGGTTCCTTCGCGGGTTCGCCGAGATACACGGATCTCACCCACTGACGCCCCGTCCAGTCCATCAGCACTCGCGTCCAGGGTCGGCTAGGAGCATCGCTGCGAGGCGCCGTTGCGCCGAGCAACGCGGTGGTGATTCTTCGTGTCCCTTTCACCGCCGGCCCGATGCCGGGACCCCGCGATCGAGTGCGGAGCGACCGACCTTCGTGCCAGCGGGCCTGGCGAGAGATGCGCCGCCTTTCGACAAGTCCCCGCGGAGCGCCGGAACGGATCCCTTTGTGCGCTTGCGCTAGCCCGTCGGCCAGGGGTCGAGGATCAGCGGTGGGATCGGGTCCTGGTCGAAGTTGAACTCCGAATAGAGGTCGCCAAGCTGCGGGGCGTTCTCCCGGACCGTCGGCCGTGAATCGGGCCACCCGTCGGTCGCGGGGTCGATGCGAGCTCCCCCCATGAACCGGTCCTCGATGAACTTCAGGTAGGCGTCGAACGAGAGCGTCTGGTGGTCGATGTAGCCCCGGCGAGCCCACGGGCTGATCATGAACGCCGGCACCCGGATCCCATAGCCGTTCGCGTCCACCTTCGGCGGCGCTACGTGGTCATAGAAGCCGCCCCAGTCGTCCCACGTGACGAAGATCGCCGTGTGTAGCCAGTCGGGGCCCTGCATCGCTGCGTTGACCACCCTCGTCACCCACGCCTGGCCGTTCCCGATGTCGTCCGGAGGGTGCTCCCCGCGGTTCGTCGTCGGCACCACCCACGACACGTTCGGCAACGTGCCGTTCGCAGCCTCTCGGAAGTAGTTCTCGTTCGACTGGATGTTGTCCAGCTGACGGTCCACGGCCACGGTCTTGAACCCCGGGAGGACGTTCTGCACGGGAGCCGTGTCCTCTTGGTCAGACCCGGGAGTGCAACCAGGCTGGAGGCAGGTGGCGGATCCCACATAGTAGGCCCAACTCACGTGGTGCTTGTGGAGGAGCCACGTGATGTCCGCCCAGATGTAAGGACGCGGGGTCCCGTCGGCCGGGATCCACGACTTGCCGTGCTTGGCCGCATTCCCGCCAGGGAACTTGAGATCCGAACGACAGCTCATCGCGTCGTTGAGGTCGGGGCACGTCGCCGACCAGCCGGACACCATGAACAGATGCGAGGGAAGCGTCCACGACGATTCGGGTGCGAACATGTGGTCCTGCAGGACGAAGCGTCTCGCGTACGCCCAGTAGTTCGGGATCTCCTTGCCGGTGTGGTAGCCCATGATGTCGGGCTGACCGGTGGGTCCCGCATCCGCCTGCCGGCACGCGAACTGGGCCGGGTTCTTGATGCACCCGTTCCCGATCTGGTCCAGTGCGCGCGCGTAGCCGTCCATACGACCGCCATTGATCGAGATATGCGAGCCGATCATGCCATGGGGTCCGCCCTGGTCGAACCGGTCTGTGTCGTGATACGGGCGCCAGCAGCGGTGCGCCTGTGGATCCGGCACGCAGACGTCGATCTGCCCCTGAGCGTTACGCGGGAGGCCGTCGGCCCCCGGGAAGGTCCCGAAGTAGTGATCGAATGACCGGTTCTCCTGCATGATCACGATAACGTGCGTGATGTTGTTGATGCCCACGTCCGGATCGATCGGCGTGTCGGGGATACCGATGGTCGAGTCCGCATCCGCCCCGACGGATCCCGCCTTCGGCTCTGCCTCTGCAGCGGAGCACGCGGCAGCCGCGAGCGCCGCAACGCAGAGGGCAGCAAGGAGGTTCAAGAGGCGTGTGGGTCGCCGCATACGGGGTGCAATGCTACCCGTTGTTCTCGCGTCCGGCGTCAGGTGTTTGCCTAGCCCCCGGCCGCGGGTCGAGGATCAACGGCGGCAATGGCTCCTGCGTGAAGTCGAACTCCAAGGCTAGATCACCCAGTCTCGTGTCGTTCTCTCGCACCGTCGGACGCGAATCCGGCCACCCGTCGGTCAGCGGGTCGAGCCGGGCGCCGCCCAGGAACCGATCTTCGATCAACTTCAGATACGCATCGAACGAGAGGGTCTGATGGTCGATCAAGCCTTGTCGGGCCCAGGGGCTGATCATGATGCCCGGGACCCGGATCCCGTAGCCGTTCTCATCGATCCTGATCGGCTTCACATGATCGTAGAACCCCCCCCAGTCGTCCCACGTGATGAAGATCGCCGTGTGCAGCCACTGGTCCTCGGGTCCGGTCATCACCGCGTTCACCACCTGCGTCACCCACTCCTGTCCGGAAGCGATGTCGTCGGGCGGGTGCTCACTTTTGCCGATCGTCGGCACGACCCAGGAGACGGATGGGAGGCTGCCGCTCGCCGCTGAGGTGAAGAAGTCGGTGTTGGGTCGGATGTTCGCGAACTGCTTCGTGACCTCGACGGTCTTGAATCCAGGGAGCGGATTCATGATCGGATTCGTGCTCTCCTCGGTCGGCTTGCTGCATGGGGGGCTGATGCAAGAGTCCTTGCCCACGTAGTACGCCCAGCTCACGCCCTGGTTGTGGAGCAGCCAGGTGATGTCCGCCCACAAGTAGGGTCGGGGCTTCCCGTCGGCGGGCACCCAGAACCTGCCCTGGTCCGCAGCGTTCTGCCCGGGGAACCGCTGATCCGAGTGGCAGCTCATGGGGTCATGCAGGTCCCTGCAGGTCGCCGACCACGCGGACACCAGGTACAGGTGCGCCGGTAGCGTCCAAGAGTCCGACGGCGCGAACATCCGATCCTGCAGGGTGAACTCCTGAGCGTAGCGCCAGTAATTCGGGATCTCGCTGGCGTCGTGATACCCCATCACGTCGGGCGTCCCGTCCGGTCCCGGCTCGACCTGATCGCACCCCGTTCGATCGGGATTCGCCTTGCACGCATTGCCGATCCGGCGCAACGCGACCACGGCACCGTCCATCCTGCCCCCGTCGATGGTGAGACGCGACGCCTTCTCGTTGTGGGGGCCACCCGCATCGAACAGGCCCGTGTCGTGGTACGGGCTGCGGCATACGGCGGATGTCGGATCGGGGATGCATACGTCTATCCCACCGTCCGTGTTGCGAGGGAAGCCGTCCGCCCCGGGGTAGGTTCCGAAGTAGTGATCGAAGGAGCGGTTCTCCTGCACGATGAAAACCACGTGGTCGATGTTGAAGATGCCGAGCGCCGGATCGATGGCGCTCGAACGCTGGCGGGCCGCGACGGCCGCGGGCCCCGCCGCCAGGGCGCCCGCCACAACGACACTAGCGAGCATGGCGAGGATGGCGACGTGGAGAAGGCTCCGCCGAACCATGGCCGCCCATGGTATCCGTCAGGAGCGGCCCAGGCTCCGAGTCTCGGTGGGTAGCATGGCAGCCCAGGCGAGGAGGAGAGAGATGAGCGCGAACGAACCTGCCGGAAACCCCATCCCCGTAACGCTGATCCCCGGCGATGGCATCGGCCCCGAGTGCGTAACGGCGGCTACGCGGATCCTCGAGGCGGCGGGCGCGCCGATCACCTGGGAGGAGTGCGAGGCCGGCGCCGAGGTCTTCAAGAAGGGCCTGCCCTCCGGCGTTCCCACGGAAACCATGGACTCCATCACCCGAACGCGCGTAGCCCTGAAGGGGCCACTCGAGACCCCCGTCGGCTTCGGCGAGAAGAGCGCGAACGTCACGCTCCGCAAGTTGTTCGAGACGTACGCGAACGTCCGGCCGGTGCGGGAGATGCCTGGCGTGAAGACGCCCTACAGCGGCCGTGGCGTTGACCTCGTCGTCGTCAGGGAGAACGTCGAAGACCTGTATGCGGGCATCGAGTACATGCAGACGCCGGGCGTGGCCGAGTGCCTGAAGCTCATCTCGGTGAAGGGCTCGGAGAAGATCGTGCGGTTCGCGTTCGAGTACGCGCGCTCCGAAGGGCGAACTAGTGTCGCATGCGCCACCAAAGCGAACATCATGAAGATGACCGAGGGCACGATGAAGCGGGTGTTCGAGCGGGTCGCGCCCGAGTACTCAGACATCGAGTCGTGGCATGTGATCATCGACAACTGCGCGCACCAGCTGGTGAAGCGTCCCGAGCAGTTCGACGTGCTGGTCACGACCAATATGAACGGCGACATCATCAGCGACGAGTCTTCGGCACTGATCGGCGGCTTGGGCTACGCGCCATCGGCGAACATCGGCAACGAGATCGCGATCTTCGAGGCGGTGCACGGCTCGGCACCGAAGTACGCGGGGAAGAACGTGATCAACCCAACGGCCGTGATCCTCTCTGCCGTGATGATGCTCCGGTACCTGGAGCTGTTCGAACAGGCCGACGCGATCGAACATGCGGTCGGCGTGACCCTGGAGTCGGGCGTGTTGACCGGCGACGTCCTGGGCTACGACCGGGGCACGCCGACCACCGACTATACGGACGCGATCATCGGTAACCTGGGACGGCGCAGCGAAACCTGGACCGTGCGCGAGCACACCGCGCTCAAGCTCCCGCGATTGTCTCCGGACCCCGACTACGTGAGGCCCGCGTCGCGGGCGGTCGTCGGATTGGACGTCTTCATCGAGTCGCCACTGCTGTCGGCCGAGCTTGGCGCCTCGCTGATGGAACTCACCGCCGACACGAAGCTCTCGCTCAAGATGGTCTCGTCGCGCGGCACGAAGGTTTTTCCGCCCACCGGGGCGATCACGGACACGCTGGATCACTGGCGTGCGCGGTTCATCATCAAGGAGAACCCCGGCGACCTGCCCGACGACGACGTCCACGAGCTCCTGCAGCGGATCTCCAGCCGTCACCGCTGGATGCACATCGAGAAGCTCCAGGAGTTCGATGGGGAGCTGGGGTTCACGCGCGATCAGGGCGAGAACTGATCGACCGATGGCGAAGAACCTCGCTGGACCGGCTCAGGCCGGCGGGGGCTCGTAGCGGCCCGACTCGATGACACCGTCGACGACCCGCAGGTACCACGTGGAGCCCTTCGCCTGGTCCGCGGGCCCGCCGGCCAACTGGACGTCACGCTCCACGAGTCCCTGGAGAAGGGCCCGCAAGCCGTCACCGTGCACGCACAAGACGGCGGCTCCTTCGGTGGCGGCCTCGATCACGAACTTCTCAACGTACGCGGGCGATACCCCTTCGGCCAGTTCGTCGCGTATCTCGATCGGTAGGGCTCGAGCCATCCCGAGTGGTTCCAGGGTTTGCATGCATCGCAGGTACGGACTCGAGATCAGCTGCGTCAACGGGAGATCAGCGAACCGCTCGACCAGTGCCTGGGACTGACGTCGCCCGCGTGCCGTCAACGGTCGTTCGCGATCGGGACGCAGCCAGGCCGTTCGTTCTCCGGCCTCCGCGTGACGGGCGACGCAGACGATGGTGTCGCTCACGTCGGGTTCCCCAACCGGTCGATCATCAGGCGGTCGTGATCGTACGTGAGCGTCCGGCGCGCCTCCTCCACCGGCACCCACCGCGCGTCGTCGACCTCGTTCGCGGCGGCGAGGACATCGCCCTCAGCCAACGTCATCGCCCAATAGCGCACGGTCTTCGGACGCCCTTGCCCGTCGGTGTACGAGGCTACGCCGAGGTCGCGCCCCACCTGGCAGCGGACGCCGATCTCCTCCTCCACCTCGCGCAACGCACCATCGAGCTCAGACTCGCCTTGGAACAGCTTGCCCTTGGGGAAGGACCAATCGTCATACGCGGGCCGGTGCACGAGAACGAGCTCCACACCCGCGGGGCTCCCCCGCCACACCAGACCTCCCGCGGCGCGAACGACCTTCGGAGGGGCCGCTGACTTGCTCACATCGCCTCCTGGGCCGCGACGAGCCTCTTCCAGGTCTTCCTCCACCGGCGGCGCGCGTCCTGGGCGGCCGCTCGCTCGAGTCCGGCCAGCATGCCCGCAGTGAAGACGGCGTCTCCCGACCGATGGCCGGCAGCCCACGATCGGAGCCACGACTCCGCGACCACGGCATCGTTGTGCTCCCCGAGGACGGTCTGAAGCTTGGCGGCCGCTTCACCGAAACGCTTGGCGGATTTCCCCATCACCGGCATCACCGCGTCTGCGGCGTAGCGGACCCGTTTCGCACGGATCCTGATCGTGTGCAGCTCGATATCGGACGGATGCCGACCCGGCTCGCGGGCGGCCCGTCGCAGATGTTCCCACGGCCCCTTGAGCAGGTCCTGCACGATCTCCTTGACGGGTACGTCGGAGCCGGAGAGGACCTGCGGCTCGCGCGCACCTTCGACGAGGCGGTCGACGAGGCTGACGTATCGTTCGCCCCGGAGGGTCTCGATGAGCAGCTCGTGCGCCTCCTTCCGCCGCTGCACCAGCGCTTCGATCACGTGGGCGAACCCCGGTTGCTCGGTCGCGGGGATCAGTCCGACTCGCCCCCGGATGCGCTCGAGGAGCACGTCGGCGTCACGGGCCTCGCCGAGCACGCCGCCGACCCATCGGAGCTCCTCGCGGAGCGGCAACGCCCACGACGGATCGAGCCTGGCGCGGAACGTCCGGAGATCGGAGCGAAGGCGGCGAGACGCCACGCGTGCCTGGTGGACGCCCTCCGGATCGACGTCGAGTCGCATCACGGGGTCGTGTCGCATCAGATGAAGGACAGACGTGGACAGCGTCAGGCCGAGCACCTCGCTCACCGTCGCATCCGGGCGAACGTGCTCCACCACGACCTCGGGCGGTAAGGTCGCGAGCGATCCCACGGCTCGGACGTACTTCGAGGTCGGATCGGGCGGGCCGGCACCTGCCGAACGCAAGAGACGGAGCACCTCGTCGAGCATCCCCTCGGGGGTATCGTCCGTGATCTCGACCTCGAGCTCCCTGAACCGCGCCGCGATGCGGCGCCCGGACAGGACCGAGACCTCGTCGTCCACGACGTCGCCGAGGCGCCGATCGTCGAAGTCGAGCAGCTGCATCATCCGACGGATCGTCCGAAGGCGAACCATCGGCCGAAGCGTCGCGGTCCGCACGTAGATACGGATCGGATCGAGCGCCTCGTCGGGCGGCGCGGCCGCTTCGTCCCCGGGGAACGTCATCTCGTCGCGTACGAGCAGGTCGCCGTCCCCCTCGGAGGGGAGCTTCACGGTCCATCCCTCTCCTCCCCGGTGTCGGAGACTCACCCCCCACCGCGCCAGGCGGAGGTCACTCGTGTCGAAGTACACCGTCTCGAGTCGCTCCGCATCTCTGGGAACGACCAGGATGTCGTCACCGAGGTCGTCCAGCGGGGGCATCCGGAACGCGGGCGATGCGGAGAGCTTCACCTCGCGCTCGGCGGTCATCAGCTGGCCCATCCCTCCGCGAGCCGCTGCAGGACGGCCTGTGATTCCATGCCTCGATCGGGTGGGAGCTTGATCCATCCGTCGGGACGGAGCTCCCAGGCAAGGGCGTCGTCCTCGAGGTTGATTGCCAGGATCTCGTCGAGCCGCGCCTTCAGCTGGGGGTCCGTGACCTCGGTCACGCACTCCACGCGATGGTCCAGATTGCGGGGCATCAGATCCGCCGAGCCCATGAAGAAGCGGATCCCTCGAGCCTGGTTCCCGAACCGGAAGATGCGCGAATGCTCCAGGTATCGCCCGACGATGGATCGAACGCGGATGTTCTCCGACAGGTCAGGAACGCCCGGTTTCAAGCAGCAGATCCCTCGAACGACCAGGTCGATCGAGACGCCAGCCTGCGATGCGGTGTACAGCGCGTCGATCATCTCGACATCGACCAGGCTGTTCATCTTCATCACGATCCGGCCATCGGGCGCCTCGGTCTCTCCGCGGATCAGCTCCAGGAGCCGCGACCGGAGGCTGATCGGCGCAACGAGGATCCGCCGGTACTGCTGCTGCTGGCTATAGCCGGTGAGGTAGTTGAACAGGTCCGCAACGTCCGCCGTGATCTCGGGATCATCGGTCAGAAGGCCGAGGTCCTCGTAGAGCGTGGCGGTGACCGGGTGATAGTTGCCCGTTCCCACGTGACAGTACCGACGGATCTCGTCGCCCTCGTCGCGGACGACGAGCGAGCATTTCGCATGCGTCTTCAATCCGACGACGCCGTACACGACGTGCACGCCTGCCTGCTCCAGCACGCGCGCCCAGGTGATGTTGGTCTCCTCGTCGAACCGGGCCGTGAGCTCGACCAACGCGACGGTTTGTTTCCCTGCCTCGGCCGCACGGACCAGGGCTCGAACGATCGGGCTGTCCTCGCCGGACGTGCGGTACAAGGTCTGCTTGATCGCCAACACCGACCGGTCGCGCGCGGCCTGCTCCACGAACAGCTCCACGGACGTGGCGAAAGAGTCGTACGGGTGATGCACGAGGATGTCGCCCTGGCGGATCGCGCTGAAGATGTCGGCGTGACCGTTGACGACGGGCTGCAGTCGGTTCTGCGTCACACCGGCCCAGCGCTCGTACTTCAGGTCCGGTCGGTCGAGCGAGGAGAGTTCCCAGAGGTCGCCGAGCCCGAGCATCGACTTCGTCACGTAGACGTCCGATGGTTCGACGTGGAGCTCATCCTCGATCAACCTTTTGACGGCCTTCGGCATCGAGCGATGAACCTCGAGGCGCACGGTTTCGGGCGAACGCTCGCGCATCCGCAGGACGGATTCGAGCGCGGCCAGCAGGTCGTCGGCCTCCTCGATCTCGAGGTCCAGGTCGAGGTCGCGCGTCACACGGAACGGGTGTACGGCGAGGATCTCCATCCCCGGGAACAGCATGTCAAGGTTCGCAGCGATGACCTCCTCGAGGGGGATGAAGCGGTTCCCGCCTGGGAGGGGCAGCAGGCGCGAGATGTTCGGCGGCACCTTCACGCGGGCGAACCGACGGATGTGAGTCGATGGATCCCGGACCACGACGGCCAGGTTCAGCGAGAGGTCGGAGATGTAGGGGAACGGGTGCGCCGGGTCCACCGATAGCGGCGTGAGGATGGGGAACACCCGGCGCTCGAACGTCTGGCGCACATGGACGCGATCGTCGCCTCCAAGATCGTCCCAGTCGACCACCGTCACGCCGGCCGCCTCCAAGCGGGGACGGACGCTCTTTGCCCAGATCTGATGCTGCCGCGTCATCAGCAATCGCGCCCGTGCACGGATCGCGTCTAGCTGTTCGCGGACCGTCATGGCATCGGGCGAGGTCGTTAGCACGCCGACGGAGAGCTGCTCTTTCAGCCCGGCCACGCGGATCTGGAAGAACTCGTCCAGGTTCTTGCTGAAGATCGCGAGGAACTTCACCCGCTCGAGCAGCGGCCGTTCGTTGTCCTCGGCGAGCGCAAGCACGCGCGCGTTGAAATCTAGCCAGGAGAGCTCGCGGTTGGCGTACCGGCTGGGGGCGGACGGCTGGGGATGACCGCCGGTCAGCGGGACTGGCTGCTCGCTCGCCATCGGGGAAGGGCTCCTCCGTCCGTTGCTGGGGAACGGAATCGTACTCCACGGCCCCCCGCGAGCGCGAGGGTGGACCGGTCGTGGAAGATAGCCGTCATGACCCCGCTCGAGGCGGCCCTCACCGTGCTGGTTGGGTTGCTCGCGGGCATCCTCTCGGGGTTGTTCGGGGTGGGCGGTGGCATCGTGATGACGCCAGGTCTCACGGCGCTCACGGGCCTTTCCGCGATCGTGGCGGTGGCCACGCCGCTTCCGGTGATCCTGCCCACCGCCATGATGGGCGCGTTCACGTATCACCGGGCCGGCGAGGTCGACCTCCGGGCGGCGCTATGGATCGCGATCCCTGGAGTGGGCGCGGCCATCCTCGGCGCCGCGCTCACGCAGGTCGTCGATGCGAAGCTCCTGCTCCTACTGACCGCGGTGCTGCTCGCGTGGCAATCGGTCGACATCCTGCGTGGCCGACGGCCGAGCGACGCAGACGAAGCGCGATCGTTGTCGCCGCGGACGCTCGTATCGATCGGGCTCGTCGCCGGGTCTCTGTCGGGCCTGCTCGGGATCGGTGGTGGAATCATCATCGTTCCCGCGCTCGCCGGCATGCTCGGCGTGCCGTTGAAACGGGCGCTCGGGACGTCCCTCCTGGCCGTCGTGGTGCTCGCCATCCCGGGAACGATCGTCCACGCGGTGCTCGGACATATCGACTGGACCGCCGTGCTCCTCTTGGCGATTGGCTCGATACCGGGCGCGCGCATAGGGGCAACGATCGCGCTCGGGACACGGGAGCGGACCCTGCGGATCCTGGTCGGCAGCTTCCTCGGACTCGTTGCAGTGGTATACGGGGTGCAGCAGATCGTCGAGCTCACACGATCGAGGTAGCTCGGGGTTTGCGGGCGCGTTGCTACACTGCCTCGCGACCCCGTCCGGGGCGCGAGGTCCCATCGTCTAGTGGCCTAGGACACCACC
>CAVOIB010000012.1:0-91479 GCA_963695975.1 uncultured Actinomycetes bacterium
CGCCGCCGACCACCACCGGCTGGTCGCGCAGCTCGGGCCGGCGCAGCACCTCGACGGCGGCGATGAACTCGTCCATGTCGACGTGCAGGATCGCGTCCATGCCGTACAGCATCCTCCTCACGCCACGATGAAGGTCGCAGACATCCGCCTCCCACCTTCGGAACGGTCTGCCACTATCCTTCCTCCCCAGACCCCCTCACGAGGAGCGTGTCATCATGCCCGGAGCAACCGCGAACCTCTTGAGCCGTTCCCGCGTAGGGCTGCGCGTCATCGCTTTCGTCGCCTTCGGCGCGATGGTGCTTCCTGCGTGCAGCGGGACCAGCGACAGGGAGTACGAGCAGCAGATCTCTTCGCTCCAGCGGCAATTGGACGACTCGCAAGCGCAGCTCGAATCCACGACGGCGGATCTCGCCGCCTCCCAGGAGAAGCAGAAGGCGACGCAGGCCGAGCTCGAGACCACCCAGGCCCAGTTGCTCGACGCGGATGCCCAACTCGCGAAGGTGGGGGAGTTGCGGCTCCAGGACGGCACGTACCAAGGCCCTGTGCTCGCGGCGAAGGTCACGCCGTACCGGGTGATCCTGTTCGACTCCACGGGGGCCTGGCGGGTCGCGGAGGTCGCGACCGACGCGACGATCACCTCCGGCGGCAAGACGCTCACGCTCAGCCAGTTCGCGAAGCTCCTGCAGAGCACCGATCCCGCTGACATCAACCTCGTGAATGGCTTCTACAAGGTCACGGTGAAGAAGGGGCTCGTGGTCACCCTGAAGAAGGCGACCAAGTGAGCGCAACTCACGCCGGGACCCGCTGAGAGGTCGATGCGTTGTAGCAGCCGCACCGTGCGTGCGAGACTCCCCGCGACCTGACCAGACCGGGGGTGGCGTGGGCAACATCTTGGTCGTCGACGATGACCCGTTGAACCGGAAGCTCCTGACGGCGAGCCTCGAGCACCAGGGGCATCGGACGTCGTCCGCGGGAGATGGCGGCACCGCCCTCGCCATGCTCGCCGAGGATCCACCGGACGTCATCCTCCTGGACCTAGTCATGCCTGGCATGGACGGGATGGAGGTGCTCGAGCGCATCAAAGGCGACGACGCGCTCCGTCACCTGCCGGTGATCGTGATCAGCGGCATGGATGATGCCGAGAGCGTGGTCCGGTGCATCGAGATGGGCGCCGAGGACTTCCTTCCCAAGCCGTTCGATCCGGTGATCCTGCGTGCGCGGGTGAACGCGGGGCTGAACCGCAAGCTGCTGCACGACCTGGAGCAGGAACGCGTGCAGGCCGTGTTCGCGCGGTTCCTGCCCGAGTCGGTGGCCGCCGCATTGCTCGATCGCACGAACGGCGACGCCACGATCCCGGGCGAGTCGCTCACCGGCACCGTGATGTTCGGCGATCTGCGCGGTTTCACGACGTTCGCGGAGACGCGTCCCGCGGATCAGGTGATCGAAGTGCTCAACCGGTACCTGGGGCTCATGACCGACGCGGTCCTGGATCACGGCGGCACGCTCGTCGACTACATGGGCGACGGGGTGATGGCCGCGTTCGGCGCGCCGGTCCCTACGGACGATCACGCCGACATGGCTGTCGCGGCGGCACGGTCCATGGTCACCGAGAAGCTGACGGAGTTCAACGGGTGGCTCGAGACCTCCGGGATCGGCGAGGGGTTCCGGATGGGGATCGGTCTCAACTCGGGTCCGGTCATGTCCGGCAGCGTCGGCTCGGAGCGGCGGCAGGAGTACGCGGTGATCGGCGACACGGTGAACACCGCGTCTCGGATCGAGAGCCTCACGAAGGAGACGCCCCACGCCGTGCTGCTCGCCGAAGGCACATACATCTCGCTGCGATCGACGGAAGGGCTCGTCTTCGTCGACGAGTTCGAGATCCGTGGACGCCGCTCCCGGATCAAGGTCTGGGGTCTCCAGGATGGCGCCGGGCGCTGATGGGCGACAAGAAGAAGAAGGCCGGCGACGACAAGTCCCTGAAGCGCCGCGTCCGCGAGCTCGAGGCGCAGGTGCAGGTGGACACCGCCTTGTATCGGATCGCCCAGGCCGCTAGCGCCGTCACCGACATGCAGGCGTTCTACGCCGCGATGCACGGCGTCGTCGGCGAGCTGATGGACGCGAGCAACTTCTACATCGCCCTCTACGACGACGAACGCCAGATGATCAACTTCCCCTATTACGTGGACGAGGTCGACCAGGACGTTCCCGACCCGAACGTGTGGGAACCGTTCGGGGTGGGGAACGCGAGGGGGGGGACCGCCTACCTCCTCCGGACCGGTAAGCCGATGCTCGTGGATCCCAAGAGATACAAGGAACTGATCGCTGCCGGCGAATTGGAACTCGTCGGCGAGATGGGGCAGGACTGGCTCGGCGTCCCGTTGAAGTCTGAGGGACGGACGCTCGGCGTCATGGTCGTCCAGACGTACACACGGGACAAGCGGCTGAGCCAAGCGGACCTGCAGATCCTTACTGTCGTCGGAGAGCACATCGCGACCGCGCTCGAACGCACCCGCCTGCTGAGCGAGACGCGACAGCGCAGCGCTGAGCTCGCCCTCGTGAACGATGTCCAGCGGGGCCTCGCAGAGCGCCTCGACATGCAGGCGATGTACGACCTGGTCGGCGATCGGATCCAGGAGATCTTCGACGCGCAGGTCGTCGACATCGGCATCCTGGACCCCGCCAGCGGGCTGATCCGCTTCCCGTACACGATCGAGCGGGGCGTGCGGTTCCCCGATGAACCGCTGGAGGTGATCGGGTTCCGCAGGATCGCGCTCGAGACGCGTGAGCCGTACGTGATCAACGAGGACATCGAAGCCGAAGCGGGCCGGGTCGGACAACCGCACGTGCTCAGCGGCGAGCCGACGAAGTCGTGCCTCTTCGTTCCCCTGGTCGTCGGCGACCGAGGGATCGGCGTGATCTCGCTCCAGAACCTCGATCGCGAGCACGCGTTCAGCGACGCGGACGTTCGGCTCCTGACCACGCTCGCCGGAAGCCTGAGCGTGGCGCTCGAGAACGCTCGGTTGTTCGAGGAGATCCGTCAGCGCAACAGCGAGCTCGCGTTGATCAACGACGTTCGTCGAGGCCTGGCCGAACGGCTCGAGATGCAGGCGATGTTCGACGTGATGGGCGACCGCATCCAGGAGATCTTCGACGCGCAGGTGGTCGACATCGGCATCGTTGACGCGGACGCGGGACGGATGTCGTTCCCCTATACGATCGAGCGTGGCGCACGGATGGAGCATGACCCGATCGAGGTGATGGGGTTCCGGAAGATCGCGCTCGAGACGCGCGAGCCCGTGGTGATCAACGAGGACATCGAGGCCGCATCCGCGGAGATCGGCCAACCGATCGTCCTCGTGGGGGAGCCCCCCAAGTCGACGGTGTTCGTGCCGCTGCTCGTCGGCGATCGTGGGATCGGCGTGATCTCGCTCCAGAACCTCGACCGTGAGCACGCGTTCAGTGGCGACGACGTGCGTCTGCTGACCACGCTCGCCGGCAGCTTGACCGTCGCGCTCGAGAACGCGCGGCTGTTCGAGGAGACGCGTCAGCGCAACGCCGAGCTCGCGCTCGTGAACGACGTTCAGCGTGGGCTCGCGGAGAACCTCGGGCTTCAAGCAGCCTACGATTTCGTGGGCGACCGCATCCAGGAGATCTTCGACGCGCAGGTCGTCGATATCGCGATCCTGGATCGGGCCACGGGCCTCGTGCACTTCCCGTATTCGATCGAGCGCGGTGTTCGCTATCCGGACGAGGTGTTCGATCCGCGAGCAGATCGCAGCCTGACCCGATACGTGATCGAGACCCGCGAGACGGTGCTGATCAACGATCGATGGGAGGAGCGGATCCTGGAGTATGCGGATGGTCAGGTCGTCGGCTCCGGCGAGGCGCCGAAGTCGATCTTGTTCGTGCCGCTCGTCGTGGGCGGCGAGGCCACCGGCCGGATCTCGCTCCAGAACCTCGATCACGAACACGCGTTCACGGAGGGCGACGTCCGCCTCCTCACGACGCTCGCCGCGAGCCTGAGCGTCGCGCTGGAGAACGTGCGGCTGTTCGATGAAGCCCAGCGGCGGGGGAGCGAGATGGCGGCGCTCGCGGAGCTGGGGCGCGAGGTGGGTGGCCTGCTCGACCTCGACGCGGTGATCCGGCGGATCGGCGAACGGGCCAAGGATCTCCTGAGGGCAGATACGAGCGCGGTCTTCCTGGAGGAAGGCCCGGGCGCTGAGCGGTACCTTCCCCTCGTAGCGCTCGGCAACCTTGCCGAGCCGATCATGGGCGACTCCATCGCGATCGGAGAAGGCGTGATCGGAGATCTGGCGAGCCGTGGGGCTGCCGAGGTGGTGAACGACATGCTCCACGATCCGCGTGGCGTTCAGATCCCCGGCACGGAAGATGCGGAGGAACGCCTGATGGCTGCCCCGCTCCTGGCGCGCGGCCGGGTGATCGGGATGATGGCCGTCTGGCGCACCGAGAGCGACGCCCCGCTGTTCACCGACGAAGATCTCAACTTCCTCGTTGGCCTCTCGCAGCAGGCGGCGATCGCGATCGAGAACGCGCGGCTGTTCCACGAGATCGGGCGGCAGAAGACGTACTTCGAGTCGCTCGTCGATATCAGTCCTGTCGCGGTCGTCACGATGGATCGGGAGGAGGTGGTATCCGGCTGGAACCCGGCGGCCGAGCGGTTGTTCGGCTACTCGGCGCAGGATGCCATCGGCCGCACGATCGACTCCCTCGTGATCAAGTCGTCCGAGTACGCAGACGAAGGCGAGGCGATCATCCGCGAAGCGATGGAACAGGGCCGTGCGCACCGGATGACCCGCCGGCTGCGCGCCGACGGGAAGTTCGTCGAGGTCGAGGTCGACATCGTGCCGCTGGTGGTCGACGGCGATCACCAGGGCTACTACGCGATCTACCACGACGTCACCGAGCTGCAGGAGGCTCGACGGAGCGCCGACGCGGCGAACGAGGCGAAGAGCGCGTTCCTCGCGACGATGAGCCACGAGATCCGCACGCCGATGAACGCGATCATCGGCATGAGTGGGCTGTTGCTCGGCACGGACCTGAACGATGAGCAGCGGGAGTATGCCACGACGGTGTCGTCGAGCGGCGAGGCGCTCCTGGCGATCATCAACGACATCCTGGACTTCTCGAAGATCGAGGCAGGGAAGATGGAGCTGGAGGAGGCCCCGTTCGATGTGCGCGGATGCATCGAGTCCGCGATCGAACTTGTCGGCCCTCAGTCGGCGAGGAAGGGCATCGAGGTTGCCTATTGGGTGGAGCCCGGCACGCCGGAGGTCGCGGTCGGTGACGTCAGCCGCCTGCGCCAGATCCTGCTGAACCTGTTGAACAACGCGGTGAAGTTCACGGAACAGGGCGAGGTCGCGGTGTCGGTCGCCTCCGGATCGGCGGCCTCACCCGGGAAGATCGCGTTCGAAGTGACGGTCCGCGACACGGGGATCGGGATACCTGCCGATCGCATCGACCGGTTGTTCCGGTCGTTCAGCCAGGCCGACGTCTCCACGAGCCGGCGTTACGGCGGGACCGGGCTCGGCCTGGCGATCAGCCGGCGGCTCGCGGAGCTGATGAACGGCAGCGTGTGGGTCGAGAGCACGGGCGTGCCCGGCGAGGGGAGCACGTTCCACCTGACGTTCGAGGCGGGGGCGACGGACATGACGCCTACCGCGCTCCGCCGGGACGGCTCGTTCTCGGGTCGCCGTGCCCTGGTCGTGGACGACAACGCGACGAACCTGCGGCTCATGACGGAGCTGCTCGGCGCCTGGGGTGTCGAGGTGGTCGCGGCCAGCGGCCGCGACGAGGCCCTGGCGTCGCTGGGCGACGAACCGCTCGACCTCGCGGTGCTGGACATGATGATGCCCGGGCCCGACGGCTTGGACCTGGCGGCGCTGTTGCACGAGCGCCTGCCCGACCTCCCCCTGGTGATGGCGTCGTCGGTCGGCCGCCGCGAGATCGAAGCCGATCCGCGGTGGGAGAGCGCCGGGATCGGTGCGTTCGTGACGAAGCCGATCAAGGCGTCGCCCCTACAAGCCGCCCTGGCGTCGGTGCTCGGTGTCGCGCAGGAGGAACGCGCGGGGGACGCGATGTCGATCGCGATCGATCCGGAGCTGGGCGCGAGACATCCGCTCCGCATCCTGCTGGCGGAGGACAACGCGGTGAACCAGACGTTGGCGCTGCGGATGCTCGAGAAGCTCGGCTACCGGGCCGACGTCGCCGGCAACGGCATCGAGGCGCTCGAGGCGCTCGAGCGCCAGCCATACGACCTGCTGCTCAGCGACGTGCAGATGCCGGAGATGGACGGCGTCGAGGCTACGCGGCAGATCCTGAAGCGGTGGGAGCCGGGCGAACGTCCGTGGATCGTGGCGATGACGGCCGAAGCGATGCAGGGCGATCGCGAGCGGTTCCTGGCGGCCGGCATGAACGACTACGTCGTGAAGCCGATCCGGATCGAGGACCTGGTGGCCGCGCTCGAGCGGTCGCCGAGACGTGCGGAGCCCGGGGTCGCCTCACAGAGGGTGTTCGACGAGCGCGTCGTGCAGCGACTCCTCGACAGCCTGGGCAACGACGGCGCGGTCGTCTCCGATCTGATCGGTCAATTCCTCACCGACGCTCCGGCGCTGGTGGAGACGGCTCGGGCCGGTGTCGCGTCGGGAGATACAGGTGAGGTCAGGCGTGCCCTGCACACCCTCACGTCGAATGCCGCAACGTTCGGCGCGACGGATCTGGCCGTGTCGAGCCGTCAACTCGAAGAACTGGCGAAGGGCGGCTCGCTCGACGGAGTCGAGCTCCGTCTAGACGCGATCGCCGATGAGCTCGAACGGGTGAGCGGGGCGCTCGCGGCATCCCGGTTCCACGTCCGAGAGGCGTGACATACCGGCCGCCAAGGATCTCAACCGGAGGATGGTGCACCAAGGGGTTGACGCTGGCAGGTCTCACGATACTTAACCGGATGGTTCAGTCTCAGGTGCTCGACCGGACGTTCTCGGCGCTTTCGGATCCGACGCGCCGGGTCATCCTCGAGCGCCTGGCGACGGGGCCCGCCTCGATGAGCCCGACATCGGGATGACGCAGACCCTCACGTTCACCGACCTCGGTGGGAAGACCGAGCTGGTCATCCGTCAGGAGGGCGTTCCCGAGATGTACCGCACGCCCGAGGCCCTCGCCGACTTCGACAGCTTCCTCGACCGGCTGGCCGCCCACCTCGCGCGCATCCAGGAAGGAGCGACCCGATGAGTCACGAGTTGGGGTTGGAGCAAGGAGCCCGGGTCTTGCCTCGTTGGGGACTCGCGAACGCCGAACAAGGGCAAGGGCGAGCTGCGGACGTACGTCTTGGTCAGGCGTCAGCGTGCGGCGAGGGCGTGACGGCGACGATCACGGACCGCTCCCGGGGCTTGCCCATGGCCTGCTGGATCGCGCGGAAGGGCTTGATGAACAGCATGTCCAGGCGGTACTTGCGGGAGATCAGTCTCTCGACCCGCGGGATCTCGTCATCGGGAAGCAACTCGGCGCGCGCCGGAACGGGGAGCGTGTGCATGTGGCCTCGAGCCGAGCAGAGCCCCACCGTCACGTTGGGCTCGCGCCCGATCCGCTTCACCTTGTAGGACTCCGCCCCCGTCTCGATCAGCAGCCGTCCGTCCTCCGGCACGAACCACACCGGCGTGGTCACCCCCGTGCCGTCGCCCCTGAACGTCGAGAGTCCCAGGTACTTGCCGTCGAACGCAGTAGCCGGCCGCATGTCTGCGCGTGTGCGCATCTCGATCACCTCCGCTCGTCCCAGCATCGTTCAGGCCACTCGAACTCAGCAGGGTCACTCGACCTGGAGGCGATGGGCCGATGGCGCTCACATGCAAACTTTCCATACACGAGAGGCCGGCCCGTAGGCCGGCCTCTGGAGCGTGCAGCTAGTCTGCTACGGACTAGCAGTCGTAATACAGGTGGAACTCGTACGGATGGGGGCGCAAGCGCACCGCGTCGAGCTCGTGGGCCCGCTTGTACTGGATCCACGTGTCGATGACGTCCTGCGTGAACACGCCGCCCTCGAGCAGCCACTGGTGGTCGTTCTCCAAGTTGTCGAGCACCTCTTCGAGCGAGCCCGGCACCTGCTTGACCATCGCCTTCTCCTCAGGTGGCAGGTCGTAGAGGTCCTTGTCCATGGGCTCGGGCGGCTCGATCTTGTTCTTGATCCCGTCGAGACCCGCCATCAGCATCGCGCTGAACGCGAGGTAGGGGTTGCACGCCGGGTCCGGCGTGCGGAACTCCAGCCGCTTCTGCGCGGGGCTCTTCGAGATCACGGGGATGCGGATGCAGGCGCTGCGGTTCCGCTGGCTGTAGACCAGGTTGATCGGCGCCTCGTAGCCCGGCACCAGCCGCCGGAACGAGTTCGTCGTGGGATTGGTGAACGCGAGCAGCGACGGCGCGTGTGCGAGCAGCCCGCCGATGTACCAGCGGCCCATGTCGCTGATGCCCGCGTAGCCGACCTCGTCCCAGAACAGGTTCTCATCACCGTTCCACAGGCTCTGGTGCGTGTGCATGCCCGAGCCGTTGTCCTTGAACAGCGGCTTCGGCATGAACGTGACGGTCTTGCCAGCCTTCCACGCCGTGTTCTTGACGATGTACTTGTACTTGAGGACGTTGTCCGCGGTCTTGAGGAGCGGGCCGTACCGCATGTCGATCTCGGCCTGGCCCGCCGTGCCGACCTCGTGGTGGTGCACCTCGATGTCGATCCCGACCTTCTCGAGGTTCAGCACCATCTCGCTGCGGAGGTCCTGGTACTGATCCATCGGTGGGAGTGGGAAGTAGCCCTCCTTGTAGCGTGGGCGATAGCCGAGGTTCTTCCCACCCATCTCGGCGCCGGAGTTCCACACGCCCTCGGCCGCGTCCACGTGGTAGTAGCCCTCGTGCTCGTTCTGGTCGAACCGGATCGAGTCGAAGATGTAGAACTCGGCCTCGGGTCCCCAGTAGCTGATGTCGGCGATGCCCGTCTGCTTCAGGTAGAGCTCGGCCTTGCGGGCCACGTACCGCGGGTCGCGGCTGTACATCTCGCCGGTCACCGGGTCCTTCACGAAACAGTTGATGTTGAGCGTCGCGTGCTGCGTGAACGGGTCCATGTATGCCGTGTCGGCATCGGGCACCAGGAGCATGTCCGACTCCTGGATCTCCTGGAAGCCGCGGATCGACGAGCCGTCGAACCCGATCCCGTCCTCGAAGATCGAGTCGGAGAGCTCGTCCGCCGGTACGGAGAAGTGCTGCATCAGGCCCGGCAGGTCGCAGAAGCGGAAATCGACGATCTCCGCCCCCTGCTCCTTCACCATGGCCAGGACGTCCTTGGGTGTCGCCACGTTCCCTGCCTCCTTGCCGCTCGACGTTCCTCCAAGCCTAGGAGGGTGGCGACGCGACGCGGTCACAGACGCGTTAACTCTGGGTAACGAACGGGCCCCGGCGGATGCCGGGGCCCTGGGCTCCAACGGCGGGCGGAGGTCCCCGTCCGAGGGGGGAGGTCCGAAGAGGGACCTCCGCGCCGTGGGTTACCGACCCCGAACGGGTGCCCGTTCTGGCCGGAGGATCGAGCTCAGGACCGCAAGGCCGAGGGGGAGGGGACCCATCCAGAGGATGAAGTTCACGGCCCTGAGCACGTTTGCCATATGCAGGTCATCGGCTCGGAGGCGGTCTGTGGCGCAGGCGCAGTTGGAAGCATTTCTTGCTCGCCCGGTACCCGCGTTCGGGTAAGACCTCCGGCCTTGGGCGGCTGCCGCCGAGGTCAGCCCTCCGTCTCGGCGGCGCGGTAGCCGACGCTCCGCACCGTCTCGATCAGGTGCTCGTGCTCGGGCCCGAGCTTCGCGCGGAGCCGGCGCACGTGGACGTCGACGGTCCGCGTGCCGCCGTAGAAGTCATAGCCCCAGACCTCGCGCAGGAGCGCCGGCCGCGTGAAGACGCGGCCGGGGTGGGAGGCCAGGAACCGGAGCAGCTCGAACTCCTTGAACGTCAGGTCGAGCGGGCGACCGCTCACCGTGACGTGGTAGCTGTCGGTGTCGATGGCGAGCGGACCGAGGCGAACGGTGGAGCCGTCGCCGGCGCCGGCGCGCCGCCGGAGGAGCGCCATGCGCAGCCCGATCTCGGCGGGCGGCGCGCCGGGGTACATGAACTCGTCGGCCACCTCATGCCACGGGTACCGCTCGAGCTGGTCGCGTTCCATGATCACGAACGCCGGGATCCGAGCGTCGAGTGCGCGTAGCGCCGTGAGCACGGACCACGCCTGGCCTGGGTTCTCGCCCGCGTCCACCATCACGACTTCGGGCTCAAGCTCGCGCACGTGCGCGAGGGACGTCACGGCGAGCGGTTCCACCTTGACGTCGGGGCGCAGCTCCGACAGGGCCGGCAGTGCCGCCTCGGGGGCGCGATCGGTCAGCAGGACGAGTGGGGCCATCGGGACCTCCACCTTAGCCGGTCGGCATGTGCGCCGGTACGCTTGACCAGCGATGACGAACGTCCAGCACGCCCTCTCGCACCACTGGAAGGTGCCGGCGTTCGCGTTCTCGCTGATGACCGACGACGGTGTGCGGATCGTCGGCACCCGGCTCGGCGCCGCCGACCCCGGCCGGCCGGCGGTCGTCGCGGTGCACGGGTTGATGGGCTGGCACGCGAAGCCACGGTTCGCGGCGCTCGTCGAGCAGCTCACGCCGTGGTTCACGGTGTACGCGTTCGACATGCGGGGGCACGGGGATTCCGCGGGCGTCTCGGACTTCGGCGGCGCCGAGATCCACGACGTGGACGCCGTGGTGGGGTTCGCGCGCGCGGAGGGTCACGCGCGCGTGGTGACCGTGGGAACCTCCCAGGGCGCGATCGCGGCGATACGTCATGCGGGGCTGCTCGGAGGGGTGGACGCCGTTGTCGGCATCTCGTCCCTCGCGTATTGGGACTGGCACGGCGGCGCGGATCCCGTGGCGCGCAGGCAGCTCCATGCGCGGATCGGGACCCGGTCGGGCCGCGCCGCGCTCCGCGCGTGGGGCGTGCACCTGCCTGATCACTGGGAGGAGCCGGAGTCGCCGGAAGAGGTCGTGGGGAAGATCGCGCCGACGCCGGTCGTGATCATCCACGGGACCGACGACCGACTGTTCGCGGTCGATCACGCCCGGCGGCTGTACGAGGCCGCGGGCGAACCGAAGCGGCTGCTGCTCGGCGACGGGTTCGGTCACGCCGAGGACGGGCTCACGCCGGCGTTCGCTCGCCGGCTGGTCAGGGTCGTGCACGAGACGCTGGAGCTGCCGTGGTCCGGGTGAGGCTGTTCGCGGCGCTCCGCGAGGCCGCGTCCGCGTCCGAGATCGAGGCCCCGGGGAAGACGGTCGGCGAGGTGGTGGACGCGCTGAGCGCGCGGTTCGGTGAGCGGTTCGCCGCCGTGGCCGGTGTGTCGTCGTTCGTGGTGAACGGCGAACGGGCGACGCGTTCCACGCCGATCGCCGAGGGGGACGAGGTGGCGCTCTTGCCGCCGGTATCCGGCGGCGCTTGCGGTCGGGGATCTAGTCGAACCACCATGGACGACGTGTCGGTCGAAGCGCATCGTCCAGGGCAGTCAGGGTGGCGACGAGCTGGCTCCTTCGCTCGTGCAGGTTCGTTGTCAACCTCTTGACGCTTCGCGGTGCGAACCACCCGCGCCCTCGTCAACCGGGTGACGCCACGCTCGACATCCTCTTTCACTCGACGTTCTTCACCAGAGTTGCGGCTTCGCCACCATGAGCACGACGATCGCGACCACCATCGCGGTCGCCACCAGGCCGAGCAGGGCCGACCGGCGCGCTACCTCGCGGTATTCCTCGCTCACGGCGCCCCCACCATCCGCCGCGAGCCCCTCCGCCAGGTCGGCCTGCCTCCGCAGCACCGGCGCGTAGACGGTGATGCCGAGCACCGCCACCGCGACGTAGAGCGCGATGCCCAAGAGCAACCACGACGTGCCGAACAGGTCGATCTTCAAGAGCCATACGAGCACGACGCCGGTCGCGAGTTGCGCCATGTAGGCCGGATTGGCCAAACGCCGATCGAGCGTCTGGATCGTCCGGATGGCGAACACCCGATCCTGCCCGCCGCTCCGTTCGCCGAGCGCCATGATGATCCCGAACGTGAGGTTGGTCCCCAGGCCGGCGATCGCGCCGAGCACGTGGAGCACGAGCACCACGCGGATCCAGTCCACCACGTTCACGCCGGGGAGCCTAGCGCGGCGACCCTGCCATACTCGGCGCAGATCTGTATGCGCTTCCATCGCGTCCTCCTCGTCGTGAACCCCGTCGCGCGGACGGTGTCGAAGCCCACGCTCGCCGTCATCGAGAAGGCCCTCTCCGCGGACTTCCGTCTGGAGGTGTCCGAAACGAAGGAGCGCGGCCACGCCAATGAGCTCGCCTCGCAGGCCGTAGACGAGGGGATCGATCTGGTCGTCGTCTTCAGCGGCGACGGCACGATCAACGAGGTCGTGAACGCGCTCGCCGGCACCGAGACCGCGCTCGGTGTCATCCCCGGGGGTGCCACGAACATCCTGGTCCGGGCGCTCGACCTCCCCACCGATCCCGTCGAGGCGACCGGCGTCCTGATCACGAAAGCGCTCGACGATGAGACGTTCCGTTTGAACCTCGGCCGGGCCGATGGCCGCTACTTCGCGGTCAACTGCGGCGCCGGCGTCGACGCCGCCGCGATGAAGCGCCTGGACGAGAAGTTCCCGAACACGAAGGCGAAGTTCGATCGGGCGGCGTTCCGCGCTGTCGCGTGGGAGCTCCTCACCGGGTACGCGGGGCGCTCCCCCGACCTCCAGGTGACGATCGACGACCACGAGCCGACCCCGAGCCTTTCGGTCATGCTCGGACGCACCGACCCGTACACCTACTACAAGGACCGGGGATTACGGATGACCCCCGAGGCCTCGCTCGAGTCGGCGGGGCTCGACGTGCTCTCGGTCCGCAAGCTGGCGCGGCGGAGCGTGCCGCGGATCGCGTGGCAGGTCTTCGGCTCGGCGCGCCACGTCCATGGCCGCGACATCGACTACGTCCACGACGCGCACCACGTGCTGGTGACGTCGGACGATCCGTTCCCCGTGCAGGTGGACGGGGACTCGCTCGGCGACCATCTCCGCCTCGAGATCGATCTGGCGCCCGAGGCGCTCTGGGTCGTCGCCTAGCTCGTCTCGGTCGCGGACTGACCGGGGACGGCCTGGATCCCGCACTCCCACTTCGACAGGCCCGCCCAGCGCCCCGCCCGCTCAGGCTCGTCCGCCAGTCGCGCCCTGGTGCACGGCGCGCATCCGATCGAGCTGTAGCCGAGGTCGTAGAGCGGGTTGTGCGGGAGGTCGTGCTCCTTGATGTAGCGCCACACCTCCTGGGAGCTCCATGCGGCCATCGGGTTCACCTTCACGATCCAGCGCCCGGGCTCCAGCTCGTACTGCTGCACGAAGGGCGCGGCGGCGCGGGTGGGCGAGGAGTCGCGTCGGAACGCGGTGACCCACGCATCCAGCTCGCGGAGCGCGTGGAACATCGGTTGCACCTTGTTCAGGTCGCAGCACCGCTCCGGGTCCCGTTCGAACAGGCGGGGACCGAACGTCTCGAGCTGCCGCTGGACCGTGTATCGCCCGACCAGGTCGACCACGTTCAGACCCAGCCGTTCGGCGAGCTGCTCCTTGAACGCGAGCGTCTCTGCGAACTGGTAGCCGGTCTCGAGGAACAGGATAGGGATGTCGGGACTGATCTGCGTGGCCAGGTGCATCACGATCGTGCCCTCGGCCTGGAACGCCGACGCGATCGCGATCCGCTCCAAGCCCGAACGCTCGAGCGCCCACGCGAGGATCTCGCGCGGGTGCGCGTCCTCGAACGCGAGGTTGAGCGCGACGAGCTCGTCGGCGGGGAGGAGTGTCTGCACGGGGCGCGAGTCTACCCGAGGGTCGTTTCGTATGCTGACGACTCCCCCGACCTCGACGAAAGGCTGATCACCATGCCCGAGCACACCCAGATCGCGCCGCACGGCGGGACCCTCGTCGACCTCCTCGCCGCCGGCGCTGAAGCCGAATCCCTGCGTTCGGAGGCCGTGAACCTGCCCAAGCTCGTCGTCTCCGAACGCGAGCTCTCGGACCTGGAGATGCTCGCCGTCGGGGCGCTCAGCCCGCTCACGGGGTTCCAGGGCGTCGCCGACTACCACTCGATCCTGGAGACGATGCACCTGCAGAACGGTCTCGCGTGGGCCATCCCGGTCACCCTGTCGGTCGACGAGGACGGTTCGCATCGGCTGGGCGGCGCGTCGTCGCTCGCGCTGTGCGCGACCGAGGGCGGCGAGCCGCTCGCGGTCGTCCGCATCTCGGAGATCTTCCGCCGCGACAAGGCGAAGGAGGCCCTCAACGTCTACCGGACGGAAGACGTCGAGCACCCAGGCGTGAGCGCGCTCCACGAGGCAGGCGACTTCTGCGTCGCCGGCGAGCTGCGCGTCCTCGACCTCCCCGCGCACGACGACTTCCTCCCGTACCGCATGACGCCGGTGCAGACCCGCGCCGCGTTCGCCGAGCGCGGTTGGGGCACGGTGGTCGGGTTCCAGACCCGCAACCCGATCCATCGCGCGCACGAGTACATCCAGAAGTGCGCGCTCGAGATCGTCGACGGCCTCCTGGTGCACCCGCTCGTCGGAGCCACCAAGGGCGACGACGTTCCCGCCGACGTCCGGATGCGTTGCTACGAAGCGCTCTTCGAGGGCTACTACCCGAAGGACCGCGCGATGGTCTCCGTCTTCCCAGCGGCGATGCGCTACGCGGGACCGCGCGAGGCGATCTGGCACGCGATCTGCCGCAAGAATTACGGTTGCACGCATTTCATCGTGGGGCGCGATCACGCCGGCGTGGGCAGCTACTACGGGACGTACGACGCGCAGGAGATCTTCACCGAGTTCGAGCCCGGCGAGCTCGGTATCACCACGCTCAACTTCGAGCACTCGTTCTGGTGTCAGGCGTGCGAGGGGATGGCGTCACCCAAGACCTGCCCGCACGGCGAACAGACGCGAGTCTCCCTGTCCGGCACCAAGGTCCGCGAGATGCTGCGCGCCGGCGAGCGTCCTCCGCAGGAGTTCAGCCGGCCCGAGGTCGCCGACATCCTGATCGCAGCGATGCACGGGACGGACTAGTCCTCGACCAGTTCCTCCGCCAGCAGGCCCATCACATACGAGTCCACGAGGGCGCCGTTCACGAACTCGGCCCGCCGACGCGTGCCCTCCTGGCGGAAGCCCACCTTCTCGTAGGCGCGCAGACCCCGAGGGTTCGTCGAGAACACGTTCAGCTCCACACGCTGCAGGTTCATGTGCCGGAACGCGAACCGACAGAGCGTGCGGACGGCGTCGGTGCCGAACCCCTGGTTCCATCGGGGCTTCGCCAGCCAGATCCCCAAGAGCGCCGAGCGATGGCTGGTCTCGATGTCGAACAGCGAGCAGCCGCCGACCGGCTCGCGCTCCGTGAGCCGTTCGATCGTGAACACGGCGGTCTTGGGATCCTTCTCCGCCGCCTCGACGAACGCACGGAACCCGGCGATCGGCTGCGGCATCACCGGGCCGAGGTGTTCCCCCACCTCCGGGTCGTTGAACAGGTCGTTCAGCGTGTCGGCGTCGGCCGGTTCGGGCTTGCGCAGTCGGATCAGACGGCCTTCGAACGCCGGACGGTGCTCTTCCACGGCGAGGAGCATAGTTGGTAGCCTCGACCGGGCCGCCCCCGGACCACTCACGGTCCCCGACGAGGAGGCACACGACCTGAGGCAGGTCCCCACCCGCGTGTTCCTGCGGGCAACCATCGCGACGATCGCCCTCGCGGGCGTGCTCATCGCTGCCCCAGCGTGGGCCGACACGAAAGGCGACCTTGAGGCCGCACGGCAGGAGCTCGCGACCAAGCAGGCGGAGCTCGACCGCCTCACGCTCCAGTGGCAGCAGACCGAGACGGCCCTCGCCCAGGCGCAGGACGCCGTCAGGCAGGCCCAGACCGAGATCGGTTCGCTGCAGGCCCAGCTCGCACGCGTCCAGCGCACGCTCAACGAACAGGTGCGGGCGGTCTACATGTCCGGTGGGAACGCCACGATCGGCGCGCTGCTCGGCTCAGACTCATTCGTGGATTTCGCGGACCGGCTGCGGTTCGCGACGAGCATCGTGCAGGGCGACGAGGACTTGGCGGTCTCGGTGGGCGTGCAGTCCGAGCGATTGCGTCGAACGCGTGAGCGACTGGTCCGCGAGTCGCAGGCACAGGCCGACGCGGCGGCATCGCTCGAGAGCCAGAAGGTCGATCTGGACGCGAAGGTGAACGACCTGCAGTCCACGGTGAGCGAGCTCTACCGGAAGTACCAGGACCAGCTCGCGGCCCAGCAGCAGATCGGGCTTCCCTCGTCGGCCGGCGGGAGCTCGTTCTCGCCTACGTCCTCGGGCGCCATCTCGATCTGCCCGGTCCAGGGCGCGGTTTCGTTCGTCGATTCGTTCGGATGGCCGCGGCCTGGTGGAAGGACCCACGAGGGGATCGACATGATCTCGCCGTACGGGACCCCGATCGTCGCGGTCCACAGTGGCAATGCCGTGCAGACGCCCAACTCGCTCGGGGGCAACGCGGTGATCGTGTACCACGACGGCGGTGACTTCACGTACTACGCGCACATGAGTTCCTACGGCGCGGCCGGCCCTGTCGGCGTGGGGGACGTGATCGGCTACGTGGGGTCGACCGGCGACACGAACGTGAACCACCTGCACTTCGAGTACCACCCCGGAGGCGGGGGGGCGATCGACCCGTACCAGGCGTTGCTCGCCGTCTGCTGAGTCGGGGAGCGTAGAATCCACCGCGTGACCGACCAGCCGACCACCGGCCATCGCCGGATCGACCGCATCCGCGACGACACGTACATCCTCGATCTAGGCGAGTTGTCTTTGATCGATCTCCGCGCCCGCCGCGACGAGTGCCTCGCTGAGCGCGAGTACCTCTCGCTCCTTCGAAGGCTCGTCCAGGGGCGCGCGGAGATCCTCCGCGCCGAGCTCGACGCGCGCGGTTCGGATGAGGATCGCGGACCGCTGGTCGACCGGCTCGCCTCGATCCTGGCAGGCGATGAGAAACAGTCTGGGTCCCGCGGGGAGGCCGTCCGTGTCGGCGTCCCCGAGGAGGAGCTCCTCCTGGCGCGCCGCCGGATCGAGCGCCTGGTGGCCGACGCCGGGATCTCGGATCCTGCCTCCCTGGACGATGGGCAGCTCGCGGCGGCCGTGGATCTGCTCGCCTCTGAGGAACGCGAGGTGTCCACGGCGCGTTCCGATGTGATCCGCGTCCTGGACGTCCTCCAGGACGAACTCAAGCGCCGGTACCGAGAGGATCCGACGCTCGTCCTCAGCTGAGCCGTGGGCGCGGTCCCGTTGGTCCGCGTCGTTCGCTCCGGCCTCGTCGAGTCGATCCATCTGGGGCACGTGGCGGTGTGTGACGTCGACGGCCGGTTGATCGCCTCGGCCGGCGACCCGAACCGTGTCGTGTTCGCGCGATCGTGCATGAAGCCCCTGCAGGCTGCCGTGTCGCTCAAGGCGATCGCGGAACCGATCCCGGATCGCGAGGTCGCGGTGATGTGCGCCTCCCACAACGGTGAGCCTGTGCACGTGGGGGCCGTGCAGGCCGTCTTGATGCGGGCCGGGCTGGGGGCCGACGCGCTCAGGAACCCCGTCGGCTGGCCGCTCGACCCCGAGGCGATGGCTGCCTCCTACCATCCCCACCGGCTCGTGCACAACTGTTCCGGGAAGCACGCCGGGATGCTGCTCGCGTGCGTCCGGGCCGGCTGGGATCCTGCCACCTATCTCCAGCCCGGCCATCCGTTGCAGCGCAGGGTGCGACGGGCGGTCCTGGCCGCGACCGGGCGCGACGACGTGGTGCTGGGCATCGACGGGTGCGGCGTGCCGGTGCACGGGATGCCGCTCCGCTCGATGGCGACGCTCTTCGCTCGGTTGAGCGCTCCAGAACGGCTGGGCGAGCTGGGATCGAGCGCCTCGAGGGCCGTCGAGGCGATGATGGCCGAGCCGTACCTGGTCGGCGGGCGCCACAGCCACGACACCGAGGTGATGCGCGTGACCGGCGATGTGGTCGCCAAGCGCGGCGCCGAAGCCCTCGAGTGTGCGACGATCCTCACGTCGGGCCTCGGGGTCGCCGTCAAGATCGACGACGGCGGGAGCCGCGCCGGCGCGCCCGCGTTGATCGCGTCGCTCCGGATGTTGGACGGGCTCACCGCCGACCAGGTACGAGAGCTGGCGCCGTTCGCGACGCCGCCGGTCGCGGGAGGAGACAAGACGGTCGGTCATCTGGAGACCGCGTTCGACCTGCGCCGGACCGGCAAGCCACAGGCCACCCGTTCATCCGATCGCACGTAACATCGCTAGATGGCTTCCCCACGCGTCGCGATCCTGTCGGTGCACACGTCGCCACTCGACCAGCCCGGGTCGGGCGATTCGGGAGGGATGAACGTCTACATCCGCGCCGTGGCGGAGCGCCTGACCGATCACGGCATCGAGGTCGACGTCTTCACGCGCTGTCGCGGCCAGGACCCGCCCGAGACGCTCGAGATCGCGCGCGGCGTGCGTGTCGTGAGCGTGAAGGCCGGCCCATGCGCTCCGGTGCCGAAGGCCGTGCTGCCACGCTTCCTGCCGGAGTTCCTGGGCGGCGTCCTGCGGCGCGCTCGTGAGGACGGGCGTGGCTACGACATCTTCCACAGCCACTACTGGCTGTCCGGGTGGGTCGGCAGCTCGGCGAAGGAGTTCCTGGATGTGCCCCTCGTAGCCTCGTTCCACACGCTCGGCAAGGTGAAGAACTACTCGTTGGCCCGCGGCGAGCGGCCGGAGCCATCCGCGCGCCTTCGGGGAGAGGAGCGGGTCATCGCAGACGCCGACCGGATCCTGGCGCCGACCCCCGCTGAGGCGGCGCAGCTCGTGGGTCTGTACCGCGCCGATCCGGAGCACATCCGGATCGTTCCGCCCGGAGTCGATCACACGATCTTCTTCCCGCGCTCGCGTGACTCGGCGCGCGAACGCCTCCACCTGTCGGGGCTGCGACTCGCCCTGTATGTGGGGCGGCTGCAGGCGCACAAGGGCCCCGACGTCGCGGTGCGAACCCTCGCGGAGGCCGTCGCCCGCGATCCGGAGGCAGCGCGCGATCTGATGCTCGCGATCGTCGGAGGCCCCAGTGGAACGGGGCAGGGTGCCGAAGTGACCAGGCTGATGGAGCTGGCCGGCGCCCTGGGCGTGAGCGACCGGGTGATGCTGTATCCGCCGCTCGCGCAGACACGCCTCGCGGACGTGTACGCCGCGGCAGACGTCGTGCTGGTGCCGTCGCGATCGGAGTCGTTCGGGCTGGTCGCGCTCGAGGCGCAGGCGTGCGGGACGCCGGTCGTGGCCGCCGCCGTGGGCGGGCTCCGCTTCGTCGTCGCCGACGGCCGAACCGGGTTCCTGGTCGAGGGGCACGATCCGGCCGATCACGCGGACCGCCTGCTGCAGATCCTGCGTGATCCGAGCCTCGCGGCTGACCTCGGCGAACGCGCGACCCGTGAGGCGCTGCGCTTCACATGGGACGCGACGGCGGCCGAGCTCGCGTCGATCTATCGTGAGTTGGTGGAGACGAGCCGTTGATCACCGGCCGGCGTGTCACGCTCCGCCCGGTGGAGGAGCGCGACTACCCGCTGATCCAGGACTGGCAGAACGATCCCGAGGTCTGGTGGCTGATGGACTACGAGATGCCGTTCTCGCTCGCAGACATCGCGGACAGCGAACGGCGCGCGCGCGACGAAGGGTTCCCGTTCGTCATCGAGACCGACGGTCGTCCGATCGGCCGCATCGGGTTGAACCGGCTCCGTCGCCGGGACCGCATCTGTTCTTTGTACGTGCTCATCGGCGATCGCTCCGCGTGGGGGAACGGCCTCGGCACCGACGCGATCGACGCGTTGCTCGATCACGCGTTCAAGCGTTTCGACCTGCATCAGGTCGAGCTCTGGTCGCTCGCCGACAATGAACGGGCGATCCGCGCGTACCACCACAGCGGCTTCCGCGAGGAGGCGCGTCTGGCAGACCGCTCCTGGAAGGACGGGCGGTGGGTCGATCGCATCGTCATGACCGTTACGCCTGAGGCGTTCCGCGCGGCTCGCGCGGCACGCGACGGGGCCTGACGCGACCGGCCCTCCGGCGTTCGCCGATTTGTCACTCTTTGTCGCAAGCCCGTGACCTGCGGATATGCCATCTGACCTGCGGAAACGTCGGGTTGACCGGAGTCGGCCTCGCCGTTAGATTTCGCCTCGCTCCAAGCAGTCGAAGCGCCGGAGCGAGGAACCGGACGGAGTACCGGAAAGGCCGCAAGGCGGATCGGGTGCTCCAGGCTCGGGAAAGCCGCAAGGCCACGAGCGAGCCGGCCGTGAAGGTCGCAAGGCCGGATCGGCGCCCCCGCTGGGCGACCCGCAAGGGAAGTCAGGCAGGGGCACCGGCACCAGGCAGGCCGCAAGGTCGGTCAGGTGTCGGGCCGCTGGGAGCGTCGCAAGGTGTTCCCGCGGGGTCCGGGTCCACGCGAAGTCGCGGAGGTTGCTTGGAGCAACAGAGCCCGAGGGGCTGACGGTGGCTGAGAGCTTCGGTTCTCGGCGAGCCGGAGGTCCCTCGGGTTCTTCTTTTCCGCTACTGTCCCCGATGCCATGGGAGCGCCCACCGGGTCAGATGAACGCACGAAGCGTGCTCCTAATGCGGAGTCGCGTCGGGAGCGGACCGTCGAGGCCGCGATGCGTCATTTCGCCGAACACGGCTACCGGGGCGGGCGCGTCGAGGACATCGCGAACGAGGTGGGTGTTGCTAAGGGCACCGTCTTCCTCGACTTCGCGAACAAAGAAGGGCTCTTCCTCGCCGCCTATCAGCGCGCGGTATCGCTGCTGCCAGCCTGGCTGGACGCACCGGCCGACGTCGTCGATCTGGGGTTCTGGTCCACGCTCGACTGGTGGATCGAACGCACCGAGGAGCTGGGAGAGCAGGACTGGGTCTCGAACCGGATCGCGATGATCGGCCGCTACGACACCGGCCTCGGGTTGCGCCGGCCGATCGACCGCTTCATGCGGAGCGAGGACCCGTACGGCACGCTCGAGTTCGTGGAGTTCGGCGTCGGACGAGGAGAGGTCCGCAGCGACGTCGACGTCGAGATGCTGGCGTCCATGCTCGATTGGGTGGCCGAGCGGTTCCAGGACGCGCTCGTCTCCGAGGATCTGGATCCCGGTCTGATCCATCGCGCGCCGGAGCGTCGGTCGATGCGGATCAGGGAATTCGTGGAGATCTTGCGCGGCGGCATCGAGGCCCGGGCCGACGACTGACGTGTTCCGTGCGTTGATCCTCCGGTTGGCGCGGGATCCGTGGTTCCGGCACGCGGCGACCGCGACGAGGCCGGGCCGCGCCGTGGCATCGCGCTTCGTTGCCGGCGAGTCGCTGGACGATGCGATGCGCGTCGCGCGCGAGCTCGACCGTGGACGGATCACCGCGATGCTCGATCACCTGGGGGAGAACGTGACGACGGCAGCACAGGCCGAAGAGGCACGGGACGCCTACCTCGAGGCGATCCGGGCGATCGCGGCGGCACCCACGATCGACATCTCGATCTCGATCAAGCTCACCCAGCTTGGTCTGGACCTCTCGAACGAGGCGTGCCTGGCGAACCTCGACCCGATCGCATCGGCGGCCGACGACGCGGGCGTGCTGGTGACGATCGACATGGAGGCGCACGTCTACGTCGATGCCACGCTCGACGTGGTGCGGACCGTGCACGTCGATCACCCGCGCGTGGGCGTCGCGCTTCAGTCGTACCTGCGGCGCACGGCGGCGGACGTGTTTGATCTGCCGGCGGGGATCCGCGTGCGGTTGGTGAAGGGGTCGTACCTCGAGCCTCCGAACGTCGTGTTCACCGAGAAGCGCGATGTGGACGAGCGCTTCGCGCAGCTGTTCGCGACGCTGTTGGCGCGCGGGCATGCGATCGACGTGGCCACGCACGACCCACCCATGCTGGAGGGCGCGCGGCGCCTGACCGACGTCACCGAGAACGGTTGGTCACGGGTGGAGTTCCAGATGCTGTACGGTGTGCGGCGGGACCTGCAGGCGGACCTTGCGCGGCGGGGCTACCCGGTCCGGGTCTACATCCCGTACGGCACCGAGTGGTACCCGTACCTGACGCGACGGCTCGCCGAACGCCCCGCGAACATGTGGTTCTTCGTATCGAATCTGGGGGAGAGTGCGCGATGGACGCGCGACTGAGGAGCGAACGATGACGGATCGCAAGGTGGTGTTCCTGGGCGGCGGGAAGATGGGCGAGGCGCTCATCTCCGGGCTGATCCGCTCGGGTGGCCGGACGGTGGACGAGATCATGGTGACGTGCCGGCGCGAGGAGCGCGCGCGCGAGCTGGCCGGCAAGTACGGCGTGATCGCGTCGCTCGACAATGCGGAGGCGGCCCGCTGGGCCGACGTGCTGGTGTTGATGGCCAAGCCGCAGGACATGGAGGTGCTGCTCGAGCAGATCCGCGCGGATGTGACGCCCGATCACCTGATCGTGAGCTTCGCCGCGGGTCTGCGGACGTCGTTCGCCGAGAAGCACCTGCCGGATGGCGTGCCGGTCGTACGCGTGATGTCGAACGTCCCGGTGATGGTCGATGAGGCGATGTCCGTCATCGCTCCCGGAGCGCGCGCGGAGGACAAGCACCTCGCGCTGGTCGAGGAGTTGCTGGCCTACGTCGGCCGCGTGCTCCGCCTCAAGGAAGTTCACATGGACG
Source organism: uncultured Actinomycetes bacterium (assembly GCA_963695975.1). Taxonomy (GTDB): domain Bacteria; phylum Actinomycetota; class UBA4738; order UBA4738; family HRBIN12; genus JBBQVZ01. The sequence continues at coordinate 22,788 of CAVOIB010000012.1, forward strand.
CGGTCACGGCCACGAGCGGCAGTGGGCCGGCGTACTTCTTCTTGCTGGCCGAAGCCATGATCGAGGCCTGTATCCTCCTTGGGCTGTCGCGCGACGTGGCGACCGAGCTGATCATCCAGACCATGCTGGGTTCGGCCAAGATGCTTCGCGACACCGGCAAGCACCCGGTGGAGCTTCGGGAGATGGTCACGTCGCCCGGCGGCACGACGATCGCGGCGATCCGCCACCTCGAAGAGGCGGGCGTTCGCGCCGCGTTCTTGAACGCGATCGACGCCGCCTGCAAGCGGGGCCAGGAGCTGTCGCAAGGCGGCGATGAAGATGAGGAGTAGCGATGGGTAGGGGTGACCGCAACCGCGTCCGCTGGGCGCACGACCGTGAGCGCCGTAAGAAGGACCGCGAGGCCCGGCAGGCCAAAGAGCGCGGCGCGGCGCGCAAGGCCGCGAAGAAGAAGTAGCCGCCCCCTAGGCCTGTCCGGCGCGCGCTCGCGTGATCTGGTCCGCGTGCACGATCGCATGGTCGGCGTAGATCTCGAGCCAGTCCTCGACGGAGTAGGCGCCCGACTCGCTGTGCGTGCCGGCCCGCGACCACTCGTCGCCGCTCAGCCGATCGAGCAGCTCTCCCGACGACGCTCGCACGGCCTTGAACACCGCCATCGAGTGTTCGATCGGACGGTCGTAGTGCAAGACGCGAGCGAACTCGCCCTCGTCGTATCCCTGGATCGCAGGGTCGTCCTCGACGAGCAGCTTGCGGAGACGGAGGTAGGAGTTGGTCTCCGAGTCCGCGAGGTGATGTACGACCATCCGCGCCGACCATCCGCCCGGCGGGGTCCGGTCGAGGTCTTGTTCGGTCGCGCCGTCGAGCGCCTCGTCGACAGCTGCAACCCCTCGCCCGTATCGGGCGATCAGGTCGGCTCGTCGATCAGGCTCCACCCGCGGAGCCTAGCGGACGGCTTCGCTCGCTACCTTGGCTTCGCGTAGTCCGCCATCTGCTCGGAGAAGTCCACGGCAAGCCAAGCCTCGTCGCCGAGCACCCAGGCGTCGTGTCCCGGATCGATCACGTAAGCGTCCCCTGCTCCGATGCTCGTCTGGCCATCGTCGGTCTCGACCATCAGGGAGCCGGACACGCAGTACCCCTTGTGCAGGATCATGCACCGGTCCGTGCCGGCGATCGGCTTCACATCGTTGGACCATCGCCAGCCCGGCTCCATCTTCGCGCGTCCCATCATCGTCGTGCCGATCGTCACCATCTCGGCTATCCCGTTCGGGAACGAACGGGTCTCGTCGGGCTTGTCCAGGCTCTTCACTCCGACCGTGCCCATGCGCATACCTCCTGCTGTGGGTATCCGGCAACTCTAAACCCGCCGGCCTAACGAGGTCCAGGAGGGCTTAGGTTCGGGCGGCGACGCGGTTCCTGAGGGTGCCGATCCCCTCGGCGGCTAGTTCGATCAGCGCCCCTGGCCACAGACGCCGTGATGGGTCGAGGTCGGCGCTGCCGAAGGGACCGAGCGCGAACGCGTCGCCGCGCTCGAGCACCGCGAACCGCGATGCCTCGCCGATCATCGCGTAGAGGTTCTCGGCGGCGCCGTTCAGGTTCCCCTTGGCGATCTCCTCGCCATCGATCTTCACCTGGATGACCATCAGGTGTGGGTCGAGCTCGTCGGCCGTAACGACGCACGGTCCGATCCCGAGCGGCAGCCCATCGGCGGTGCCGATCGGATCGCCGCTCGCCCCGTGGGCTGTCCAGTCGCTCACGAGCGTGTAGCCGAAGATGTTCAGTGGGATGTCGTCGGGCGACGCCTGCGCGGTCTTTCGGCCGAGGACGGCGGCGACCTTCGGCTCGTAGTCGATCCACGCCGCGCCGCCGGGCCACGGGACCTCCTGCTCCGGACCCACGATCCGTCGTTCGACGCCGGGCGCGCCGGGGGTGAGCAGCGACTTGGGGAAGAGCGGCGGCAGGACGCGCGCCTGCTTGACGACGGCGTGCTTCCGCTCGTCTTCTCGTTCGAGGGCGGCACGGGCGGCGTCCATCACGGTTCCGCCGCCGCTCGCTACCAGGGTCTCCAAGGTGGTGGGGAAGGCCGGATGTCCGACGAGGTCGGGCAGGTCGACCACCTCACCCCCGAGGATCGCTCCCAGTCGCCGGTGCCCCCTCCGGTCGTAGGTCACGAGCCTCATCAGGGAGCCGAAGCATACGCCCGCTCACCTGCGATTTCCGGGGTTCGACCGACGAACTCACGGTCCGGGGTCGATGGGCGGCCGCGAAGGCCCTCGGCTACGATGGCGCCCGTATCCACCCGCGGTTCCACCGCGCATCTCGAGGAAGGGGATGACGTCTGATGTCGACGAAGTTCCGCATCACCTACGCGACCCTGTCGGCGGACAACGAAGAGCTCCAGCAGGCCTACGACGAGGCAGCCGAGAGGATGAAAGGCGAGCTCGGCAAGGACTACCCCGTCATCGTGAACGGCGAGGAGCGCTGGCGCGAGGACAGATACATCGAGCCCTCGCCGATCGACCACGACGTCGTGATCGGGCGCTTCTCGCAGGCGACCCCCGAAGACGTCGAGGACGCCGTAGCCGCCGCCAAAGCATTCTCGCTCGAGTGGGACCGCATAGGGTGGAAGGAGCGAGTCCGCGTCCTTCGCAACGCCGCCGACATCATGGAGGAGCGGCTGTTCGACCTGGCGGCGCTGATGGCCTACGAGGTCGGCAAGAGCCGTCTGGAGGCGCTCGGCGATGTCCAGGAGACGGCGGAGCTGATCCGCTGGAACTGCGACGAGATGGAGAAGCACGACGGCTTCCGGACGCCGATGAGCGGCCTCGGCGCAGCCGGCGACTACTACGACGTGATGCGCCCCTACGGCGTGTGGGCCGTGATCAGCCCGTTCAACTTCCCGATGGCGCTGTCGGGCGGCCCTTCGTCCGGCGCCCTCGTGGCCGGCAACTGCGTCGTGTTGAAGCCCTCGAACCAAGGCGCGCTGCTCGGCTACAAGCTCTACGAGTGCTACCGAGATGGCGGCGTCCCCGCCGGTGCGTTCCACCTGGTCGTCGGTCGTGGCGCGGTGGCGGGCGAGGCGCTCTGGAAGCATCCTGACGTCGGCGGCATCACGTTCACCGGCTCGTACCAGGTGGGCATGAGCATCTACAGGGAGTTCGCGACCGACCATCCGAAGCCCGTGATCTGCGAGATGGGCGGGAAGAACCCGGCGATCGTGACGAAGAACGCCGACCTCGACGTGGCGACGGACGGCGTACTACGGTCGGCCTTCGGGTTCGGGGGACAGAAGTGCTCGGCATGCTCGCGCGTCTTCGTGGAGCGCGAGGTGTACGGCGACTTCCTCGGTCTGCTGAAGGAGAAGACCCAGAAGATCAAGGTCGGTAACCCGATCGAGCGTGACGTCTACCTGGGGCCGATCATCAACGAGGCCGCGCTCGACACGTTCGAGGAGGCCGCGGCCGAGGCCGGGAAGAACGGCACGCTCGTGACCGGCGGGGAGCGGATCATCGAGGGCGACTTGGGTCGCGGCCTGTTCGTGCAGCCCACGATCGCCGAGGTGCCCGACGACAGCTGGCTCTGGAAGAAGGAGCTCTTCGTCCCGTTCGTCACGGTCGCGCCGTTCGACGAGCTGGGCGACGCGATCGAGAAGGCGAACGCGACCGAGTACGGCCTCACCGCCGGCCTGTTCAGCACGGACCAGGCCGAGATCGACGAATGGCTCGACCGGATCCAGGCCGGCGTCGTCTACGTGAACCGCCGGGCCGGCGCGACCACGGGTGCCTGGCCGGGTGTCCAGCCGTTCGGCGGCTGGAAGGGGTCGGGGACGACCGGCAAGGCCGGCGGCGGACCGTACTACGTCTCGCTGTACCTGCGGGAGCAGTCGCGGACGGTGATCTCGGAGTGAGCCTGGAGGACATGGAGATCGAGGGCTTGGCGAACGCGCAGGCCCCGAACCTGATCACCGACGTCCCGGGACCGAACGCCCAGGACGTGCTGGAGCGGGACGGTCGGGTGACGAGCCCGTCGCTGCCTCGCGTGTACTCGTTCGTGCCCAAACGCGGCTCGGGCTCGGTGGTGGAGGACGTCGACGGCAACCGATTCCTCGATCTGAACGCAGGGATCGCGGTGACCTCCACCGGGCACTGCCATCCGAAGGTCGTGGCGGCGATCCAAGAGCAGGCGGCCGCGCTGATCCACTACTCGGCGAGCGACTTCTTCCTGCCGATCTACTCCGAGGTCGCGGAACGGCTGGACGAGATCGCGCCGATGTCGGGTCCTGTGCGCTCGTTCCTCACGAACTCCGGGACGGAGGCGGTCGAGGCTTCCATCAAGCTCGCTCGGTGGGTGACGGGTCGGCAATACATCCTTGCGTTCTACAACTCGTTCCACGGCCGGTCCTATGGGAGCGTGTCCCTCACCGCGTCGAAGGCCGGCTACCGGGCAGGGTTCGGACCGCTGTTGCCCGGTGTGATGCACGCCTACTACGGCGACGGGCGCGACATGCACATGGCGCCGGGATCCGCCGAGGACGGCTTCCCCACGATCGACTACATCGAGCACTTCTTGTTCCGCAAGATGGTGTCGCCGCTCGAAGTGGCAGCGATCGTGGTCGAGCCGATCCTAGGCGAGGGCGGGTACATCGTCCCGCCCGACGGTTGGCTCATGGCGCTCCGTGAGCTCTGCGACCGCCACGGGATCCTCCTCGTATGCGACGAGGTGCAGAGCGGTATGGGGCGCACGGGGAAGATGTGGGCGGTGGAGCACGCCGGCGTCGAGCCAGACATCCTCCTCGCGGGGAAGGGTATCGCGAGCGGCATGCCGCTCGGCGCCATGATCGCCAAGGACTCGAAGATGACGTGGACGATCGGCACGCACGGGTCCACGTACGGCGGGAACGCGGTCTCGTGCGCGGCAGCGCTGGCGACGATCGACGTGATCCGCGAGGAGCACCTGCTGGAGAACGCATCCAAGGTGGGCGACGTACTGCTCAACGGCCTCCGAGACCTGCAGGAGCGGAACGATCGTATCCGTGAGATCCGCGGGCTCGCCCTGATGATCGGCATCGAGCTCCCGGATCATCACTCGATGGTGGCGGTGGAGCAAGCCGCGTTCCAGAGGGGGCTGCTTGCGCTCGGGTGCGGCGAGAGCACGATCCGGATGTCCCCCCCGCTCGTCTTCCGCGAGGATCAGGCGCGACTGGCTCTCGAGATCTTCGAAGGTGCGCTCGCGGACGTCGAGACCTCCGGTCCATAGGAGGTTGCGGTGACGCTCTCCGTCGACACGCTGACGATCGACTGTCACGACCCGAAGCTGCTCGCCGCCTTCTGGTGCGAGGCACTGGGCTATCGGCTGGACGAGATCGACGACGAGGGCGCCGTGATCAAGCCGGCCGGCGGTCCCGGGGGCGCGATGTTGTTCCAGGTCGTCCCCGAGGGCAAGAGCGTCAAGAATCGCCTCCATCTGGACCTGCGCCCGAGCGGCTCGATGGCTGCCGAGGTCGCGCGACTCGAGGAAGCCGGCGCCACCGCGATCACCCGCGTCGACGAGGGCGGCAGCTTCTGGACCGTGATGCTCGACCCCGAGGGCAACGAGTTCTGCGTGCTGCGCGGCCCCGAGGACGGATGGTCGGGTGAGCTCTGACAAGGTCGCGACCATGCACGACGCCGTCGAGGCGCTGGTGCGGGACGGCGACACCGTGGCGATCGAGGGATTCACGCACCTGATCTGCTTCGCGGCGGGGCACGAGATCATCCGCCAGCGCCGCCGGGACCTGACGCTCTGCCGTCTGACCCCCGACGTGGTCTACGACCAGATGATCGGGGCAGGCGTCGCGTCGAAGCTCGTGTTCTCTTGGCTCGGCAACCCCGGCGTCGGCTCGCTCCACGCGATCAGGCGGCGGATCGAACACGACGACCCCGCGCCGCTGGAGATCGAGGAGTACTCGCACTTCGGCATGGTCTGCCGGTACGTGGCCGGCGCGTCGAATCTGCCGTTCTTCCCGATCCGCAGCTACTACGAGTCCGACATCCCGAAGGTGAACCCGAACATCCGCTCGATGGTCTCGCCGTACGAGGACGCGACCGAGATCCACGTGGTGCCGCCGCTGAGGCCCGACGTCGCGATCGTGCACGCGCAACGCGCCGACGCAAGCGGCGACGCGCAGATCTGGGGGCTGCTCGGCTGCCAGAAAGAGGCCGCGTTCGCCGCCGATCGCGTGATCGTGGTGTGCGAGGAGATGGTGGAGGAGTCGGTGATCCGCGCCGACCCGAACCGCACCGTGATCCCCGGGGTGATCGTCGACGCCGTGGTGGAGGAGCCGTTCGCGTGCCATCCGTCGTTCACGCAGGGGTACTACGACCGCGACAACGCGTTCTACCTGCAGTGGGACCGGATCGCGCGCGACGCTGCCTCGCTCGACGCCTGGCTGGACGAGTGGGTCCACGGCCTGGCGAACCACGCCGAGTACGTGGAGAAGATGGGCGCGGCGCACTGGGACGGTCTGCGCCCCCAGCCGGCGATGTCGGGCGAGGTCGATTACGGGAGGTACGCGTGAGCGACGCGCCGGCCGCCGACCCCGGCTACTCGAAGTCCGAGATCATGATCGCCGCGAGCGCTCGGCAGCTGGGCGCGGTAACGAACTGCTTCGTGGGCGTTGGGCTGCCGAACATCGTGTGCAACCTGGCCCAGCGCACGGTCGCACCGCACCTCCAGCTCGTCTACGAGTCGGGCGTGTTCGGCGCGCGGCCCGAGCGGCTGCCGCTGTCGATCGGTGACCCGACGCTCGTCACGGGCGCCACCGCCGTGACGTCGATGTTCGAGCTGTTCGCTTACTACCTACAGGCCGGCCTGATAGACGTGGCGTTCCTGGGCGCCGCGCAGATCGATCGATTCGGGAACATCAACACGACCGTGATCGGCGACTACACGAAGCCGAAGGTCCGGCTCCCGGGAAGCGGCGGCGCGTGCGAGATCGCGATCAACGCTCGGCAGGTCATGGTGATCATGCGGCAGGGCACGCGGTCGTTCGTGGACACGATCGACTTCCGGACCTCGCCCGGGCACTCAGGCGATCGCGTGCACGACGCCGCGCGGGGCTGGTGGGGGAGCGGTCCGACGTCCGTCGTCACCGACCTCGGGACCTACGCGTTCGACGAGTCCACGGGTGAGATGACGCTCGCCACGCTGCATCCGCGGGTCACGCTCGACATGATCCGCCAGAACATGGGATGGGAGCCGCGAGTGGCCGGCGACCTCGCCGAGACCCCGGCTCCATCGACCGAAGAACTCCGGCTGATCCGCGAGGAGCTCGACCCCCTCGGCGTCTATACGAAGTAGGTACCGTGTCGCCCATGTTCGAACGCGAACGTCCCACCGGGCTCCGCCACGTGTTCGATGCGTTCGACGGTCCCCTCACGAAGGACGCTCGCAGCCGGTGAGCAGCGTCTTCCCGCGGGTGCTGAACCGCACGCTCCCCACCGCCGTCTCGGCGGAGGGCGCGTGGATCGTGGATGCCGACGGGAAGCGCTACCTGGACGCCGCCGGGGGTGCGATCGTGGTCGGTGTCGGGCACGGCGACCGCGAGCTGATCGATGCCGCCACGGAGCAGCTGCACAAGACGCAGTACGTGCACGGCACGATGTTCACCACGGAGGCGGTGGATGCCTACGCGGCGGAGGTCGCCGTCAGGTTGCCGATGGATGACCCTCGTATCTACCCGGTCTCGGGCGGAAGCGAGGCCGTCGAGACGGCGATCAAGCTGGCGCGCTCATACCACCTTGCTCGGGGCGAGGAGGCACGCACGGCCATCGTCGCCCGCCGGAGCTCGTATCACGGGAACACGCTCGGCGCGCTCGACGTGAGTGGGAAGGAGCCGATCCGCAAGCCGTACACGCCGTGGCTGGGGCGGTTCATGCACGCGCCGGCCGCCTACGAGTACCGGTGCGACAATCCCCAGCATCCGAGCGGGTGCGGCGCCTGGCACGCGGCCGAGCTCGAGCGGATGATCTCGCTCGCGGGCGCGGAGAACGTGGCGGCGTTCGTGGCGGAGCCCATCGGAGGTGCGACGCTCGGAGCGGCGGTTCCCTCCGGCGATTACTGGCCGGCGATCGTGGAGGTCTGCCGCGGACACGGTGTGCTCGTGATCGCCGACGAGGTGATGACCGGCTTCGGCCGCACCGGCCGATGGTTCGGCGTGGACCACTGGGGGGTGCGGCCCGACATCATCACGGCGGGCAAGGGAACGACGAGCGGCTACGTCCCGTTCGGCTTCGCGGCCGCGAGCGGCGACGTGTTCGAGGCCGTGTCCGCGGCCGGGTTCGTCCACGGATTCACCTGGTCGCACAACGCGCTCGGCGCCGCGGTGGGTCGCGCGGTCCTGCACCGGCTGTCGCGTGACGGTCTGGTCGAACGGAGCGCCGTGCGCGGAGCGCGCCTCCTCGAGGACCTCCGGTCGGCGCTCGAAGACGTGCCGATCGTGGGCGACGTCCGCGGCCTGGGCATGATGATCGGCATCGAGCTGGTCCGCGAGCCCGAGACCAAGGAGCCGTTCGCGCGCGCCGATGCCGTGACCGAGCGCGTCGTCGCTGCCGCGAAGGAGGCCGGGCTCTTGCTCTACTCGAGCACGGGTCACGTGGCGGGCGGCAACGGCGATCTGTTGATGCTGGGTCCGCCGTTCGTGCTGACCGACGAGGACGCGGCGGTGCTCGTGGAGCGGACCGTGGACGCGATCCGCTCGGTCTCGTGAGCGCGAGCGTCGGCCTGATCGAGGTCCCCGAGGCGCGGATCTACGACCACGGTCCGCTGCACCCGCTTCGGCCGCAGCGCTTCCTGCTGACGTGGAGCCTGATCAGGACGCTGGGACTCGATGCGCTCCCCAACGTGGTGCGCCAGCGGAGCGAGCCGGCCGACGATGCCACGATCGAGCTGGTGCACGACGCGGCGTTCGTCGAGGCCACCCGCCGCGCCGGGCACGGTGAGGACGGGGACTGGCGGCGGTTCGGGTACGGGCCCGGCGACAACCCCATCTTCGATCGGATGCATGAGGCCGCTTCCACGGTGGTGGGCGCGTCGATCTCGGCTGCCCGGGCCGTTTGGACGGGTCAGGTCGAGCATGCGTTCAACGCGACCGGAGGACTGCACCATGCGATGCCCGATCACGCCTCCGGGTTCTGTGTCTACGACGATCCCGCCGTGGCGATCGCCTGGCTGCTGGAGCATGGAGCGGAGCGCGTAGCCTATGTGGACGTCGATGTGCACCACGGTGACGGTCCGCAGTTCATCTTCTACGACGACCCACGGGTGCTCACGATCTCGATCCACGAGTTCGCGCCGTGGTTCTTCCCCGGGACGGGCGACGTGACCGAACGCGGAGGCCCTCACGCGGAGGGAACCGCGATCAACGTTCCACTCGCGCCCGACACGACCGAGGGCGCCTGGCTCGAGGTGTTCCGCGCTGTGGTCCCGGTGGCCGTGCGTCGATTCGCGCCCGACGTGTTGGTGACGCAGCTGGGGTGCGACACGCACGTCACGGACCCGCTCGCCGACCTCCGGCTCACCACCAGGGCATACCGCGAGACGGCGAAGGAGCTGCATGCCTTGGCGCACGAGACCGCGGGCGGGCGGTGGGTCGCGACCGGCGGCGGCGGGTATCAATGGGCGCGGGTCGTGCCTCGGGCGTGGAGCCTCTACTTCGCTGAGATGGCGGAGGCGGATGTGCCCGACGAACTACCGCTCTCCTGGGTCGAGGAGGCTTCGGGGATGTCGGGATCCCCCGTTCCCCTCACCTTCTCCGAGGAGGCGTCGTGACTTCGCGAACGAAGCTCATCTGCACCCTCGGCCCCGCGACGAACACGCCGAAGTTCATCCGCGGGTTGGTCACCGCCGGTGGGTCGATCTTCCGCGTGAACTTCTCTCACGGCACGCCCGAGGATCACGCTCGCGCCGTCGGGTTGGTGCGGGCGGCCGAGGCAGAAGGCGACGGTTCGCTCGCGATCATGGCCGACCTCCCCGGACCCAAGGTCCGGCTGGGAACGCTGACGCCGGACCCGATGAAGTTCGTTCCGGGACAGTCATTCGCGCTCCGTCCGACGGGAGGCGGCGACGTCGAGGGATCGGCCACCACGTACCCGGGTCTGGCGGCCGACCTCCGTGTCGGCGACCGCGTGCTGCTCGCGGACGGAGCGGTCGAGCTGACCGTCACGACGCTCCAGCGGGGCGTGGTCCGGACCGAATGCGTTCGTGGCGGCACCGTCCGATCCGGGCAGGGCGTGAACGTCCCCGCCGAACGCCTGGGCCTGCCGGCGGTCACGGATCGTGACCGCGAGGGGCTCGTCCGCGCGATGGACCTCGGCGTCGACCTCATCGCTCAATCGTTCGTGCGTGATCCGCAGGACGTGCTCGAGCTCCGTGCGCTGATGGGGGGCCGCGCGGTCCCGATCGTCGCGAAGATCGAGACGAAGCCGGCGGTGGAGGCGATCGACGCGATCCTCGACGTGACCGATATCCTGATGGTCGCGCGGGGAGATCTCGGCGTGGAGCTCCCGATGGAAGAGATCCCGCTGCTTCAGAAGGACCTGTTGCGCGCCGCTCGGCGCGCGGGCCGGCCCGTGATCGTCGCGACGCAGATGCTCGAGTCCATGATCCGCGCCCCTCGCCCTACGCGCGCCGAGGCGACCGACGTCGCGAACGCCGTCCTCGACGGCGCCGACGGCATCATGCTCTCGGGTGAGACGGCGATCGGCCGCTACCCGTTCGAGGCGGCGGCGGCGGCCTCTCGGATCGCCGCGGCCGTGGAGGCGCGCGGCGAGGAGTACCGTTCGGCACAGCCGCCCTGCCATCACGTGGGAGAGGGCGCCGCGGTGGCCCACGCCGCCGCGGCCGTGGCGTCGGGGGACCGCGACGTGGTCGCGATCACGTGCTACACGGAGACCGGGCGAACCGCCCGGCTCCTCGCAGCCGAGCGGCCGGCGTGTCCGGTGTACGCGTTCATCCCCGACGAGCGTGTCAGGCGCGCGAACGCCGTGCTCTGGGGCGTGACCTCGTTGCCGGCGTCCCGGCCCGCGGACACGGACGAGATGATCGCGCTGATGGATGCCGGTCTCCAGGAACACGGGCTGGCGAAGCCTGGCGACGCGGTCGTGATGGCGGCGGCCTCTCCCGCCGGCAAGTCGACGACGAACATGCTGAAGATCCACCGCGTGGGCTCACCGGTCCGCTGACCTGGCAAGCCCGCGCACCTCGAGGCGCTTCGGCCGCTGTTCCTCGTACTAGTCCATGATGGACTAGCCGGTGCCCAACGCCCTGACGATCGCGTCGACGAGCCACGTGAGGTAGCTATACAGTGCGAACGCGGACGAGCTCCCGTCGTCCGGCGGGAAGTCCGCTTCGGTCGTTTCCTCCGTGATGTCCAGGCGCGTGCCCAACACCAGCCGGAGGTCGTTGCACACGCCCAGCCACGCGAGCACGTCGTCTTCGGAGAGCCGCCCGTCGTCGATCGTTCCTTCCATGCGGTCGAGCGCGGCAAGGCGACCGGCCGTCAGATCGTCCCCGGCAAGACGCTCGTACTCCAGGTTGCGGATCGGGTCGTCGACGTACGCCGGTGGGTACAGCCTCGCCATGGCCGCGTCGCTCGACGGATCTTCGTGTTCCAGCAACTCGCGCAGCTGCCGGGGAAGGTCGCGGAGCACGTCTCGCTCACGTTCTTCCAGTCGGATCTCGAACGTCCCGTTGCGCCCGCGCCGAACGGGACCGCCGCGCGCCATCGGTCAGACGTCCTTCTGCATCGTCGCCCACAGGCCGTGAGCGTGGAGCCGCGAGACGTCGAACTCCGCTTTCTCGCGCGTGCCACTCGACACGACGGCTTTGCCCTTCGTGTGCACGTCCATCATCAGCTTCTCGGCCTTGGTTCGCGGGTAACCGAAGAGCTTCTGGAAGACCCAGGTCACGTACGACATCAGGTTCACAGGGTCGTTCCACACGATGACGATCCAGGGGATGTCGGGTTCGGGGACCTCGTCGCCCTCGGTCCGGCCGATCTCGACCGGCGCCGTGATGGTCTCGGCGACGATGCTCACCGTTCGTCTCCGGGCGTCCTCGTGCCTCTCAGACCCATGTCGCGCCCCCGGCGCACGCCCCATCGATACAGCGGCGGTGTCAGGACCCGGAACGCCTGGAGAGGGCCGATCCACCGAGGGATCGAGAGTTCCGGCGCGATCCCCTCCTGCACGACCCGCACCATCGCCTTCGCGACCCGATCCATCGGCAGCACCAGTCGCGGATCCATGTCCTGCTGGGTGAAGCTCTCGGTGGCGACGAACCCCGGGTTCACGGACGTGACCAGCACGCCGTGTCGCTCGACCTCGTAGAAGAGCGACTCGGAGAAGGCGACCACGGCGTGCTTGCTGGCCCCGTACACGGCCGCGCCCGGCGTGGCGAATCGTCCCGCCAACGAAGCCACGTTCACGATGTGGCCACGGCCGCGTTCGATCATGACGGGGACGAACGCGCGCGACCCGTACATCACGCCGAGGGCGTTCACGTTCATCACCTTCGCGATCTGCTCGTAGGTGAGGTCGGTGAATCTCCCGCCACCGGGGATCCCCGCGTTGTTCACCAGGATGTCGCAGGGACCGAACGCCTCGCTGACGACCGACGGGAGCGACGCGAGCTGTTCGGGATCGGTGACATCGCAATGCACCGCGAGCGCCGTTCCGCCGGCGCGCTCGATCCGGTCGGCCAGCTCGTCGAGGCGTTCCTTCCGTCGGGCGGCGAGCACGACCTTCGCCCCGCGTTGGGCGAACGCCACCGCGACGGCCTCACCGATCCCCGACGATGCTCCGGTGATCACGGCGACGGAACCCTTCAGTTGCATCGGTCTCCTCTACGCTGGGATGCGATGGACGTTATCGAAGCTCACTCCCGGCGTCTGCCGGCCCTCGACGATCGATGGGTTCCTCGACCCTACCCCCGTGAGGAGCTCGCGGCCGCGCTCGTGCATGGACGAGTGGCCGGCGTCGCCACCCATCCGCTCGACAACGTGCGCGGCAACATCCGCATGCTCCTCGAAGGCGATCCCGACAAGCAGTTCGGGCTACGCGGTCTGCCAGGGGCGATGTCCTTCCACGAGATCCTCGACCTGGTCGCGCGCGAGGCCGGGGCCCCGATCGATCCCGAGCAGGAGGTGGGCGAGGTCCACATCGCGCCCGAGCCGATCCTCGGATCGAGCCGGTCGCTCGGGAAGCGCCTCGCGGTCGCGGCCGAGCGTGGTGAGCGCGTCCTGATCGCGACCGGGCATCCCGGGGGCCTCGATCTTCTGTACCGCGAGCTCGAGGGATTGCTGCTCGGGCACGGCGCGAGCGTCTCGAGGCCCGCCGACGGCGAGCGGTGGCACGATCGCGGCCTGACACACGACTGGATCATCGGCTACCTCTCAGGCGTGGGGATGCTGACCGACGGCCACGCGCCCCGCCATACCCACCGGCCCGACGCGATGCGGCGGATGCTCGCCCGACACGTCCCCGATCTCGTCCTCGCCGATCACGGCTTCGCGGGCGCCGCGATCGAGGCCGGAGTGGAGACGATCTCGGTGGCCGATGTGAACGATCCGGCCCTGCTCGTCGCCAGAGCGCAGGGGCGCACCGAGGTCGTGATCGTGATGGACGACCATGTAGCCCCGGACGCCTACTGGCCCTGCTTCCAGGCCGCTGCCGCAGCATTCCCACAGGTCAGTGACCTAAGGCCAACGTAGGGCTATCCGGCGGGTACCCCTTCCCCTACAATCCGCCCTCGTGAGGAAGGAACCCTTCACCGAGGCTCGGCTGTTGACCGTGAACGAGGTCGCTGACCTCTTGCGCGTATCCAGGATGACCGTCTACCGCTTGATCAAGACAGGGGAGATGTCCGCCTTCAGGGTGGGCAGGGGCTATCGCCTCCGCGAGGAGGACGTCGATAGTTACCTGACCGAGCGCTACACCGAGGCCGGCTAACCGGCAGAGCGCTCTCGCGCACACGCGGCACCGAACCTCCGGGAGGGACCGGAGGGAGGTCCGTGAACGAGCACGACCGGCTCGTCGATCGAGCCGCGCGCGACGCGCATGCCGTCCTGTTCGTGGGCGGGCTCGACGCAGGCAAGAGCACGCTCGCGCGTGCGGTCGCCGCCTATGCGCTCACGCTCGGCCGGTCCGTCTCGTACCTGGACGGCGACCTGGGACAGAAGACCGTCGGTCCGCCGGGGACGGTGGGGATGAAGCGGCTCGGCTCACCCGACGACCTGACGTTCGAGCGCCTGGCGGTCGCGGACGCGCTGGCGTTCGTCGGCTCGATCTCGCCCCAGAGTCATCTGCTGCCGCTCGTGACGGGCATGGCCCGGTTGCACGGACGCGCCCGGGCCGATGGGTCGGACCTGATCGTCGTCGACACGAGCGGGATGGTTTCCGGGATCTACGGCCAGCTCGTGAAGTACCACAAGGTGGAGATGCTGCAGCCCGATCTGATCGTGGGGCTCCAGCGCGGGGAAGAGCTCGATCCTCTCCTGGGCGTTCTCCAACGGTTCTTCAGCGTCGACGTCGTGTCGGTGGGCGTACATCCGTCGGTCGTGCCCTCCACCGTGGAGCAGCGGGCGGAGCACCGACAGCACGCGATGGCCCGCTACTTCGACGGCCAGCTCAATCGGTTCCGGATCCGTCCGACCGTCTTCATGCCGGCGCTGCCGCCGATGTTCGACCTCGCGCAGCTCGACCGGCTGCTGGTCGGCCTGTCGGACGGCGAGGGCGGCTACAGCGGCGTCGGATACCTCGAACACCTGCCCGATGAGGGTGCCCTCCGCCTGAACTCGCCGGTGGCAGATCCTCCCAAGGCCCTTAGACTGGGGTCCGTCCGTCTGGAGGAGAGCTACCGCGTCAAGCGCGTCGACCTCCGGAACCTGTTCGGAACCGAGTGAGAGTGAGGTCGCTTGCCGTCGCTGATCAAGAAGCGCCGCAAGAAGATGCGGAAGAAGAAGCATAAGAAGCTTCTGAAGCGCACGCGTCACCAGCGGATGAAACTGGGCAAGTAGCGCGTTCGAGGTTCCATCCGTGCGCGCTGCCCATCTCCGCTCGATCCTTCCCCTGACCCTCCTCGTCGCCGTGGCCGCCGCGGCGTGCCACCAGGGTGAGGAGATCCGCAAGCAGGCGATCGCCGACTCGCAGGTCATCACGTTCACGGCCTCGGACGGCGTTGAGCTCGCGGGGAGGATCTTCGGGCCCGAGGATGCGACGGCCGGCGTGGTCCTTGGCCACATGCTGCCCGCGGATCAGACCTCGTGGTTCGAGTTCGCCGACCGGCTCGGGGATCTCGGCTACCGGGCGCTCACGTTCGACTTCCGCGGCTACTGCCCGGGCGGTGTGGCCGGCTGTTCGCAGGGTGAGAAGACGGTTGCCGGGATCGAACGGGACGTGGCGGGTGCGGTCGGGTACCTGAAGGGTCAAGGGGTCAAGCGGATCGGGCTCGTGGGAGCGAGCATGGGCGGCACGGCGTCGCTCGTCGCCGCTTCCCGACCGGACAAGACGATCGACGCGGTCGTGGCGCTCTCGGCGCCGACCTCGATCGACGGGCTCGCGGCCGGTCCCGATGTGCTTCAAGCCATCACCGCCGCCAAGCTCTTCCTGGCCGGCAACGGCGACGCGGTGGCGGCCCAGTCCGCGCAGACGTTCTACGACGAGAGCGCCCCGCCCAAGCGTGTAGAGGTCCTAACGACGAGCGACCACGGGACCGACATGCTCGAAGGCAACCAGGCGGAGATCGCGCGCAACCTCATCATCGGCTGGCTCGAGCGGTACGTTCCGGTGACATGACTCGGCCGATCGTCTTCCTCACTGACTACGGCCTCGCCGACGAGTTCGTCGGCGTGTGTCATGGGGTCATGGTGGGGATCGCGCCGGACGTCCGGGTGATCGATCTCACGCATGCGATCCCGAGGCAGGATGTGATGCGCGGCGCGCTCACGCTGGGGCGCGCGACCCCATACATGCCGGACGATGCCGTGTATGTGGCGGTGGTCGACCCTGGAGTCGGATCGGAGCGTCGGTCCGTAGGCGTGCGTGCGGCGTCGGGATCGGTCCTGGTCGGGCCCGACAACGGTGTCCTGTCGCTCGCCTGGGAGGCGCTCGGCGGCGCGGAGGAAGCTGTGGGGATCGCCTCGGATCGCGTGCTCCTGCAACCGGTGTCGCGCACGTTCCACGGGAGGGACGTGTTCGCGCCGGCCGCGGCGCATCTCGCCGCCGGGATGGCGCTCGCGGATATCGGCCCGGAGATCCCTGTCGAAGAGCTCCGGGTGCTCGAGCTGCCGGGTCCTATGGTGTCCTCGAGGGCTATCGGCGCGCGGGTGACCGGCGTGGATGGGTTCGGCAATGTCCAACTGAACGTCACGCCGGCCGACCTGGACGCCGCCGGGCTCGGTCCCGTGCTGAACGTGCGGGGGCGGCAGGCGCCGCGGGTCGGCATCTTCGCCGACGTCGAGGAGGGGAGCCTCGCCGCCATCGTCGATTCCCAGGGGCAGCTGGCGTTGGTGGTGAATCGCGGCAGCGCTGCGGATGTGCTTGGTCTGGCGATCGGCAAGACCGTCGTCCTGGAGTGACGCTACGGGGTCGGCGAGACGCTCGGGAGCTGGCCCGGGCTGACCGGGCCCCGGAGCGTGGGGTGATCCCCCGAGGCGATCACGAGCTGCGCGATCCCTGCCGCGACGAGCAACGTGAACAGCACGATCACCATGATCAGCGTCGGCCGGCGCACGGTCCGAGGCTAGCAGGGCCTCAGCGCCGGGCTGGTTCCCCGTCGGTCAGACGCTGCTCGAGCGCCTCCCGCATCGACACCATCACCGATCGCAGCCGCTCGGCCTCGGTGAGGTGACGGCGGAGGTCGACCTCCAGGGTGATCGCTCCCCGATAACCGCCCGCCATGAGGTCGTGAAGGAAGGCGTCGATCGGGAGCACGCCCTCTCCCGGCGGCAGGTGCGAGTCCCATCCCTTCCCAGCGTTGTCCGATAGGTGGACGTGGCGAACGCGGCCGGAGAGCCTGCGACGGAGTTCGACCAGATCGTGGCCGGCGACGGCCGCGTGACTCGTGTCCAGCACCAGGTCGTCGAGACCCTCTAACGCCGCGAGATCCTGTCCCGCGTGGAACGTCATCGCCCGGCCGGCGACGTGCACCGGGAACATGTTCTCGACCGCGACCGTGACGCCCGCCTCGGCCGCCAAGGCCGGCATCTCCTCGTTCAACCAGCGCCGCGCAGATACCTGCCACCGGTAGGGCGGGTGGACGACGACCACCGGCACGTCGGCGTCGCTCGCCACCTGGATCGCGCGCCTGATCTTCCCGACGGGATCGGTGCCCCACACGCGACGCGTGATCAACAGGCAGGGAGCGTGGATCGCGCCGATCTGCAGCCCGTGGGCGTCGGCGAGCGCTCGCATCTCCGTTGGATCCTGACTGGCGGGGTCCTTCGTCACCATGACCTCGACGCCGGAGTAGCCGGTCTCCGCCAACAACGAGAACGTGTCGCGCAGTGGGCGCGCGAAGAACGCGGCCGAGGAGAAGAGGATGGGGGAAGACATCACCCTGCATGATAGTCGGAAGCGCTCGGCCGGCGTGGCCCACCGGATATCCTGGGCCGCATGTGGGTCTTCCCGCTCGTGGCGGCGGGCGTCGCGCTCGTATTCGCCGGGTTCCTCGCGAAGCAGTTCGCCTCGGGGCGTCGCCCGTTCCAGGCGGCGTGGTGCGCGGCGCTGCTCATGTACGCGGTTGCGTCGATGGCGCTCTTCCTGGGTGTCTTGAACGGCTGGACCCCGACCGAGTTCCGTCTCTACTGGCTCTTCGGCGCGGTGCTCAACGTGCCCTACCTGTTCCTGGGGGAGCTCTACTTGTTGATGAAGCGGCGCGTCGTCGTCGACGTCTGCGCCGTCGTCCTGGTGTTCCTGACGGCGTTCGCGGTCGCGAGGGTGATGAACGCACCGATACGCACTGACGCCCTTTCGACGGACCTCCCCTTGGGCAAGGACGTCTTCGGTGACGGGACCATGCCGTACCGGTTGGCTCAGTACCTGGCCTATCCCTCGTACATCCTGCTCGTCGCCGGGTGCGTGTGGTCGGCGTGGCAGATGCGAGGCCGTCCCGAGCTGCGGGACCGGTTCGTCGGCACGCTCCTGATCGCGATCGGGGCGACGATCGTGGCGATCGGATCGGGAGTGGGGGCCGGGCTCGACGTCGTGCCGATCTTCGCGATCGGGCTCCTCGCGGGCATCACGGTGATGTTCTGGGGGTTCCTTCGCGCGTCACGCCGCCAGGTTCCCGTCGGCGCCGGCGCCCCGGTCCCGTGACCGGATCCCTCGGCCTTGGCTAGCTGGCGGTCTGCCAGACGACGTTCGACGGTTCGCTCGGACCCGATCCGGCCGGCTCCACCGAGATCACGATCGCGTCGTACCTGCTGGGGTCGAACTCGAGCGGGACGACGGTGAACCCCGCCGTGGGGAGGAAGTCGCCGGCGAAGGTCGTGGTGGTCCCGGAGACGAGCCAGACGCGATATACCATGCCCTCGCTTGGCTCCGGTAGATCGCGCCCCACGATGTAGAACTCTTCGACGCCGGGATCGGAGATCTCCGTGAGTGGTTGCGTGCCGGAGGTTGCCCCGTTGACCTGCGCCATGCTGGCGCCCGGCTGCCTCGCGAAGTCGAACGCCTGCGCGATGTCGTTCATCCGGGACTGCGTGGTGTTGGCGCGCATCCCCTGCGACAGGGTGAGACCCGCGAGCCCCACGACGGCCACGACGCTCGCCGCGACGGCGAAGACGGTGATCGGCCGCCGTCGCGGACGCTGTGACCCGAGGTCGCGGTGGAGCCGCGGGAGCAGGGTTTCGGGAGGGGAGAGCGGGACGGCGTCGAGCGCCAGGTCGGCGGTGACGCCCTGGAACACCGCGAGCGAATCGCGGCACGAGGGACAGAACGGCACGTGATCGGAGAGCAGGTGGTCGGCGGCGACCGCGTCCTCGCCGGAGAGGCTCCGCAGGACGTAGCCGGCCAGCAGCTCATCGATCGATCCGTGGTCTTCAGTCAACTCGATCCTCCCGATACAGCACTCGACGGAGCTTGCGCATGGCTGCGAGCGTTCTGGTCTTCACGGTCCCGAGCGGGATCCCGAGCCGCTCGGCGATCACGACCTGCGTGAGTCCCTCGAAGTACGCCATCTCCAGCACCTGCCGTTGCTCCGGGGGTAGGCCTCCGAGAGCCTCATGGACCTCCTTACGCCTGTTGCCCAGCGAGGCCTCGTCTACGACCCCCTCCGCTACGTCTTCGCCGGTCACCGGCTCCAGGTTCGCCGCGCGCTCGGTTCGTTTTCGGAGGCGTTCCTCGCGGCGGACCGTATCCACGGCTCGGTGGTGCACCAACGAGAGGAAGAACGTGCGGAAGGCTCCCCTGGCGGGGTCGAAGGCCTCGGGCGCCCGCCACAGCGCCAAGAACGAGTCGTGGACCACATCCTGCGCCAGGACCTGCTGTCCCGTGAGCCGGTAGGCCAAGCCGAACGCGGAGGGCGAGTAGCGCCGATAGAGCTCGTCGAAGGCCGATCGATCGCCTGCCGACAGGCGCCGGTGGAGCTCGAGATCGTCGAGGTCGTCGGGCACGTAGCCACAAGTTGTATCACCGGCCGAAGGTGGCCCAGAGGGTGCGGGTAGCATCGGACGATGCGCGTCGTCCTCTACTCGCGGCCGGGGTGTCACCTGTGTGACGAGGCTCGCGACGTCGTCCTCGCGGAGCTGGCAACGACTCCGTTCGCGTTCGAGGAGATCGACGTCGATAGGGACGACGACCTCGTCCGGGAGTACGGGATCCGGATCCCGGTCGTGACGGTGAACGGCGAGGAGCGGTTCGACTATCGGGTGGATCCCGGGGAGTTCGCGCGGCTGGTCCGCGGCGCCTGAGGTCTGTACCCGCCAGGGTCGCTTGTGCGCTTGAGAACGGTGTTCGGGCTCGGCTACCCTGGGCGCATGCGGTCGGCGGTCGGGCGGAGGGGATGAAGGGCCGGCCCATCCCGGAGGCGACGGTCGGCCGACTCCCGGTGTACCTTCGGGCGCTCGTCGATATCGCCGGATCGGGCCCAACCACGGTCTCGTCCAACGAACTGGCCGACGCCGCCGGCGTGAACTCCGCGAAGGTGCGCAAAGACCTCTCCCATCTGGGGTCATACGGGACGCGGGGCGTCGGTTACGACGTCGCGTACCTGATCCATCAGATCCGTCGCGAGCTGGGCCTGACGCAGGATTGGCCTCTCGTGATCGTCGGGATCGGGAACCTCGGACACGCCCTGGCCAACTACCGCGGCTTCCCTGAGCGCGGCTTCCGGGTCGCCGCCCTGGTGGACGTCGATCCCGCCACCGTCGGCCAGACCGTCGGCCGGCTGCGGATCCATCACGTGGACAACCTGCCCGCGCTCGTTCGAGCGCATCGGATCGCGATCGGCGTGATCGCCACCCCTGCGGGTGCGGTCCAAGACGTGGTGGATCTGCTCGTTCGCTCAGGCATCCGGTCTATCCTGAACTTCGCGCCCGCCGTGATCACGGTGCCGGACGGGGTGACGGTTCGGAAGGTGGATCTGGCGATCGAGCTGCAGATCTTGACGTTCTACGAGCAGCGGAAAGCGACGTTGGCGGAGGTCAAGCGGCGCGGCAGAGCCGTCGCCGACGTGCCGCGCTGACCTATTTGGCGATCGTCACCCAGAGCAGGAACACCACGACGAGAACCATCACGCCGAAGAGCATGAACTGGATGCTTCCCTGTTCCAGGAGGGGAACGGTCTCAGCGATCATCTGATCTCCTATGCGGGTCCGTACCAGGCGGGCGAGCTGCCCCCCGTGAGGAACGCCTTGCGTTTCTTCTCCGCCCGGTCGAGCAACGGGAGGAAGGTCAAGAACGCGATCACCGACGCGATCATGAACATGATCGAGTACCTCGGAACGCTCCCCGAGTCGTGATACAGCGTCAGGGTCGTGAGCGGGCCTCCACCCGAGTAATGGGCCTGCACCACCGCGAGCGACGTCTCCCCATCTTCCGAAGGAGCGAACTTGACGCTGTCGATCGTGAACTGTGTACCCGTGATCGCGTCGGGCGCAAGTGGGTCGATCCCGAGTTCCTCGTTCGCCTGCGCCGCCAGGAACGACGTCGCAGCGCTGCTCACCGATTGGACCGACCCCTCCTGTCCGGGCGTGGGGGCCGTCCAGGGAGACCCGGGATAGTCGGCGAAGACGGTGTACTGCTCATCGGAGGCGGCGAGCCCTCCATCCATCACCACCCACGAGGGTTCCGCACCTCGCGGTCCCTGGTTCGTGGGCGTCCCCGGCCCCTGGGCCCAGAAGCCGAAGTACCACAGGGACGAGTGGATGATCAGCCAACCCGAGAAGCACACCGCGAGGAGCAAGAAGCCCATCCACTTGCCCAACACGAACGAGAGCATCAGGTACACGCTCCCGACGAACAGCGTCAGCGCCATGATCGTGACGCCGGCGCCCTTGAACAGCGTGCCGCAATCGATGTGGAACCCGAGGCAGGTCGAGGCGGCGATCATCTACGACCCCGCCGCCGGTGAGGCAGACGTCGATGGGGAGGCGGATGCCGGTGCCGACGCGGACGGCGAAGCCGCCGCCTTCGCCGCGTCCGGGTTGATGCAGACGTTCTGCTCGAACGGGACGTTCTTGGAGCTCATGAAGACCAGGTAGTTCACGATGTCGTTGATCTGTTGATCGTCGAGCGCGCCCTCGTACCGGATGCTCCACGAAGGCATCCCCGCCGTCGAACGTCCCTGCTCGATCGTGGTGTAGATGTCGTCGAGCGAGAGGATCTTCGGATGTCCGGTGTTCGGGCCGCCGCAGATCGTGGTGAGATCGGGCGGGTACGCGTAACCGCCTTGGAACGAGATGACGCCGCCGCGCAGCTCCGGCCCATGACAGCGCACGCACCCCACGCCCAGCTGGTTCTCTTCGCTGAAGAGCTCCACCGACCGCTTGCCGCGGGCGATCGCTTCGACCTTGAGCGCCTTCTCCTGCTCGAGGTTCGCGGACGGCTCGACCAGCCATGTGTAGGGGAGCCACACGACGAAGAACGTGATCAGGACCACGCCCCACCCCTGCAGCTTCTGCAGGAGCGGTGTCTCGAGCGCGGGGTCGGACGGTCCCGGCTCCATGGCCGGAGGGATGTCGGGCGTGGGCTCGCGGGCGACGCGCCCACGCAGGACGAGCGCCGCGACGGCGGCCACCACGAACAGGCCGCCGAGGACGAGGAGCACCACCCCCGCGGAATCGCTCAGCGCCAGCATCGTCGTCGGAGACCTCCCCTACCCCGGGGCCACGCAGAAGGGGCCCTGCGGCGGCTCGTCGATCGTGTCGGTGCCGCGCGGCGGGCCCAGGATCACCTCCGATGTGTCCACCAGCACGTTGCCGTTCTCGATCGTCAGCTTGAACCGATCCATCCCGCGGGGGGCGGGTCCCAGCTGGTACTCGCCCGCGAAGTTGTACTTCGACCCGTGGCAGGGGCACTCGAACCACTTCGAGGAGCCGCAGAAGGGCACGCGGCAGCCCAGGTGCACGCACCGCTGGTACAGCGGCATGATCCCCTCGGTGGTCACGCCTTCGACCTGGTAGTCGGCGTCCGGGTTCGGCTTGCCGTCCCAGGGCACGATGTAGAAGCGGCCGGCGCCGTTGTACACCGGAGCCAGGGACTCATCGATCTGCGCCTTGATATCCGTCAGCTGACCGGCGTTGATCAACGACCCGAACCCGCCCTTGAGGTTCGGCCACAGGAACGCGATCGATGCCCCGCCGAACTGCGCGCCGAAGACGAGCAACGACGTCAACAGCGACTTGCGGAAGAAATCGCGTCGCGACATCGAGGCGACGGGCCTGGCCGAGACCGGCGCGCCGTCCGCGGCTGCCTTCTGCGCCTTGGCCGCTCGCAGGAACGAGAGGCCGTAGACGACGGCGAAGATGTCGAGCGCGATGAAGATGACGATCGCCGCGACGAGGCCAGTGGACAAGGCGAGCGTCATAGGTCGAAGAACACCCCTTGCGCCCACGGCCAGATCCAGTTGTAACCGGGACCGCGGAAGAAACAGCCGATGATCGTGAGCGTCGCGCCGAAGCAGAAGAGGAACGTGAACATCGTCACCGCGACCTTGCGGTCCCCGGGCTTCACGCTCGGGTTCCGGTCGATGTAGGGAACGGCGGCAAGGCCGACCAAGATGAACGTCGGGATCACGATCCCCGCGATCATCGGGTGGAAGTAGCGCAGCAGCTCCTGCAATCCCAGGAAGTACCAGGGGGCCTTGGACGGGTTAGGCGTCAGGTTCGGGTTCGCCAGCTGCCGGAGCGGCGCGTTCAGGAACGTCGAGAAGACGAGCACACCCGCCGTGAGGATCAACATGGCGACGAACTCTTCGATCAGCAGGTGTGGCATCACGTTCACCCGGTCGCCCTGTTCGCGCTCGACGCGCTGGATGCCTTCGGGTGGAACGAGCGCCAACAGCCGATGCTTGTCGTCGGCGCCCTTCTTCGGGGAGGGGATATTGCCCGTCGGCAGAGGCGCGGTGCGCATGGGCGTGGTTGCGGTGGTCGCGGCCATCGCGACGGTAGCGACCGCCGCGGGCGCGCCGGCCGGAGCCGCGACCGCTGCCGCGACCGGAGCGGCTTCGGCCATCGCCGCGCTGGGTGCCGCCGGCCGGTCGTGGACCTCGTCGGGGTGCGCCTTGCGGTAGGCCGCGACTGCCGCACGGCGCGCGCGCCCTTCGGCGATGCGCCGGTCCACGCCGGAGGCGGTCTGGGCGTCCAGCGTCTGCTGGTAGGCGTCCATGTCCTTCGGCGTTTCCTCCCAGGTCACGTCGTCTCCTTAGAGCGGTCCCGAGATGCCGCCGTCCTTGCGGATCCGCCAGAAGTGGACCGCCAGGAAGATGACCAATACGAACGGTAAGGCAAGCACGTGGAGCACGTACCAGCGGAGCAAGGTCTGCGGCCCGACAACGACTCCGCCCAAGAGCAGGAAGTTCGCCTGCTTCGAGATGAACGGTGCATAGCCCCCAAGCGAGGTACCGACCGTGACCGCCCAGATCGCGAGCTGGTCCCACGGCAAGAGGTAACCGGTGAACGACAGGCCGAGCGTGAGGAACAGCAGGATCACGCCGACGACCCAGTTGAACTCGCGCGGCGGCTTGTACGCGCCGGTGTAGAAGACGCGCGCCATGTGGAGCGTTACAGAGAAGACCATGAGGTGTGCGCCCCACCGGTGCAGATTGCGAACCAGGTCTCCGAAGAAGACCGACGTCCTGATGTTCTGCATGTCGGCGTAGGCGACAGCTCCGCCCAGGTCGGCCATCGGCCGGTAGAAGAACATCAGGAAGATGCCGGTGATCGTGAGCAGGATGAACAGGAAGAACGACAGGCCGCCCAGGCAGAACGTGTACGTCAACTTCAGGCCGTGCCGTTTCACCTTCACGGGATGCAGGTGATAGAGCACGTTGTTCATGGTCGCGAGCGCGCGGTCGCGGGAAGTGTCTTTGTAGCCTCTCCGGAACAACGACCCGGGTCGGAAGATCGACTTCCAAACCTCGGTCTCGCGGATGCGGTCGCCGACCTCGCTCGGTGACGGCGGCTTCAACTTCACGCGGGTCCCTCTCTCCCTCGGTCTGGCTTCGCCCGCCGGACCGTCACTCCGCGGCCGCCTGCGACGTCGGCACCTCGGCCATCGTGCGAGCCGCGCCGCCTCCACCCTCCGGCAGGCGCGCATAGTACAGCGTGTCGGTGGGGCAGCGGTCCACGCACACCGAGCAGCGCGTACACGCGTTGTCGTCCACGACGAAGATCGCGGTGGCGATGTCCACCTCGGCCCCGACCGACCCCTCGTCCGTGCCCGCGACGATCCCCGGGGACATCATGTAGATGCAGTTCCAGGGACACACGTCCTCGCAGGCGCGGCAGAGGATGCAGTTGTCGGGGTCGAGCATCAGGTGCTTGGGGGACTTGACCCCGATCGCGAGCCAGGCGGGATCCACCTCCTCCACGACGTAGTCCTCGTGGATGTCGACCTCGGTCTTGGTGAACGGCATCCGCGGCCTCTACCGGTACCCACCGGTCGGTCGGACGTCGCCGGACTGCCCTCGGAGCTTGCGTCGCCAGTTCTGCATCACCGTGGCGCCGACCAGGATCACGATGATCGGCAGGGTGGCGAGGCCCATGGCGACGGCGTCGCGGAGCTCCTTCAGCCAGAACCCGTTAGGTCCGGCCCCGTTCCACTTGAGCTTCTGGTCCGCGAAGTACAGCCAGAACGAGGGGATGACGGAGGTCGTGATCATGATCGCGAACGTCAGCACAAGCGAGAACACGACAGCCTTGGTCCATGTCCACTCGAACGTCTTCAGGAAGCTCTCGGCTCGCGTCTTCGCCGTGGCGAGACGAGACGGTTTCGCGGACTCGACCTGGCTCATGCCGGCATCGTCTCCATGGGCGGGGCGATTATAGCCATGCGTGATGGGGCTGGATCGTGCGCGCGCGGCTTGTGAATCGCTTCACGAGGCATCACTATGCCGCCCGCCCGGGCCCGTCGCAACCCACCGGCTCAGCCTGCAGAGACCGGTGCGCGGGCCCCTAGACTGGGACGCTCTTCGCCCATATCGGGAGCGACATGATCGCCGACATCGTGCAGACGGGGCTGACCTCCTGGTGGGCCCCGGTGCTCGCCTTCGCCGCCGGGCTCGTGTCGTTCGCCTCGCCGTGCGTGTTCCCTCTCGTACCTGGGTACGTGTCGTTCGTGTCGGGGGAGCGAGCGATCGACGGGGAGACGCCGCGGCCCCTCGTGCCGATCCTGCTCTTCATCGCAGGGTTCACGCTCGTGTTCACGTTGCTCGGGGCGTTCGCGAGCACGTTCGTGCCGCTCCTCAAAGATGAGACCGGGCAACGGGTCGCCGGGCTCGTGGTGGTGGTGATCGGCGTATTCATGATCGGGTTCGCGCTGCAGCGTGGTGCGCTCGTCCTGTACACGGAACGTCGTCCGTTCCTGGCGAGGGTTCGGCCGGGCTCGGTGGGTGCGCTGCCGCTCGGGATGGCGTTCGCCGCGGGGTGGACGCCCTGCATCGGTCCGGCGCTCGCCGGGATCCTGGCGATCGCTGCCACCCAGAGCACACTGCGGGGGATCTTCCTCCTGATCGCGTACTCGCTCGGGCTCGGCGTGCCGTTCCTGCTCGTTGGGCTCGGCGTCCAGCGGTTCGTCGGCGCGTTCGGCTGGGTGCGCCGGAACTATGCCTGGATCGCCGGTGTGTCCGGAGCCCTCCTGATCGTCGTGGGCGTGATGCTCATGACTGGGACGTTCACCCGTCTGTTCGCGCCGCTCGCGCGGTTCGCTCCCGGGCTGTGAGCGGCCTCGTGGGTCGGGTCATCGGGTGGCGACCGTAGGATAGGGCGAAGCCCCATGTCTCCCACCCGCGTCACGCTCCGGCAGTCACTCGCACTGGTTTGGCGAACGCTGCGCTCGATGCGCACGGCGCTGATCCTGTTGCTGCTGTTGGCGTTGGCCTCGGTCGCCGGCTCGCTGGTGCCGCAGTGGCCGAACTCCCCGGAACGCGTCCTTCGGTACCAGCTGGATCACCCGCTCGTCGGCGCCCTGTACGACCGGCTCGGGCTCTTCGACGTCTACGGGTCGTGGTGGTTCGTGCTCATCACGGCCCTGCTGCTCGTGTCGCTCGTGGCCTGCCTCGTTCCACGAACCCGCGCGGCGTTCCGCTCCCTTCGGCAGGAGCCGGTCCAGGCGCGCGAGATCGACGCGTTCCGTCTCTACGAAGAGCGCGTGGTGCCCGCGGACCCATCTCGCGTGATCGATGGATCGCGGCACGTGTTGCGGCAGCGGCTGTTCCGGGTCGCTCGTGACGGTGAAGGCCGTGCGGCCCTCGCCGCCGAGAAGGGGATGCTGCGCGAGATCGGGAGCCTGCTCTTCCATTGGGCGTTCCTGTTGATCGTCGTCGGCGTGATCTACGGCAAAGGCACCGGCTTCACCGGCAAAGCCGTCGTGGTTGAGGGGAAGACGTGGATCGACGCCCAGGCGAACTACGACGGCGAGATCCGCATGGGCCGCTTCTTCGACGGCAACTTCTCGGGGGTCGGGATCCACCTTCGCGGATTCGAAGACACGTACCGTCGAACGGGGCAGCCCATGGACTTCGTCTCGCACGTCGACCTTCTCGATCCGCAGGGCTCGCTCGTGAAGCAGGCCGACGTCCGCGTGAACCATCCGGCGTCGATCGACGGACTGGACATCTACCAGTACGGGTTCGGATGGGCACCGGTGGTCGAGGTCCGGCAGGACGGCGAGCTGATCGCGTCGGCGCCCATCACGTTCGTGCAGGACACGGCGCCGCCGGGCGTCCCGCAGCTGGCCATGCCGTGGCACGGCGTGCTGAAGCTCACGTCGCTCGACCCGCAGATGGGGATCACGTTCGAGCTCTGGCCGGACAGCCGCGCATTCCTCCGACTGCAGCAGACCGGACGGCCGGTCCCGATGGTGGAGGCGTTCCAGCCGTTCATGCGGTTCTCGGTGTACCGGGGCGATATCGTCGATCCGGCTCCGCTCTCGCTCGACACGGAGGGACTCCGACAGGGCCCTCGCGGGATCGTGGGCTCGGAGCAGACGGTGGATCTGAAGACCGGTCGCCCGGTCACTGGGGACGCGCTGCGATCCCTGAGGATGTCGTTCCCGGAGCTCCGTCAGTACAGCGTCCTGCAGGTGAGTCGGGATCGCGGGGTGCCCCTGGTTCTCCTGGCGGCTATCCTCGTCCTGCTCGGGCTGCTGCCGGCCCTCTACACCTCTCGACGCAAGGTGTGGGTCCGGGCGGAGCCAAACGGGAGCGGGACCATGTTGAAGGTGGGAGGATTCGCGCTGCAGCGCAAGTCGCAGTTCGCGGATGAGTTCGCGAAGTTGGTCGACGCCATGGCTCGAGCCGCCGATATGCCGGCGGAAGAGAGGGAGCGGGTCATCCCGCCGTGACCGATCTGCAGTGGGGACGGTTGTCGAACGACGCCTTCAACGTGGCACTGTTCGGGTACGTCGCGGGGATGGTCGCCTACTTCGCCTACCTCGCGTTCCGGCGCGACGGCATCTGGAGGGTCGCGAGGACGATCGCGTTCGTCGGGCTCGGGGCGAACCTCCTGGCGGTGACCGGGCGTGCGCTCGCCGCCCACCGGGTGCCATGGGGCAACATGTACGAGTACTCGATCCTGCTGGCCATGCTGGTCGTGGCTGCGTACCTGTTCATCGTGGAGGGCCACTACAAGGTCCGGACCCTCGGTGGGTTCGCCCTGATGTTCGCCGCGTTCACGATGGCGATCGCCGTGTCGTTCCTGTATGTAGACCCACTTCCGCTGGTACCCGCGCTCAACTCCTACTGGATCAAGATCCACGTGGTCGCGGCCATCGCGGGTTCGTCGCTGTTCGCGCTCGGCGGCGGAGTCCTCACCATCCTGTTCCTGGTCCAGGACGGGCGAGAGCGCCGGGAGCTGGCCATACGAGGCGCGGCAGGGCTGCCGCCGATCATGGGGGGATCCATCGACATGGACGCTCCGCCGGACTTCTCTCCCGACGCCGACGAACCGGCGACGCCCTCGCCCGCCGGGCGCAACGGGTTCCTCCCTCCCGCGGCGACGCTCGATCGGATGGCCTACCGGGTGATCGCGTTCGCTTTCCCGATCTGGACGTTCGCGGTGATCGCCGGCGCGATCTGGGCGCAGAAGGCTTGGGGCCGGTACTGGGGATGGGATCCGAAGGAGACATGGTCGTTCATCACGTGGACGATCTATGCCGGGTACCTGCACGCCCGATCGACGGCGGGATGGAAGGGCCGGCCAGCTGCCCTCATCGCACTCATCGGCTTCGTGTCGCTCCTGATCACGTACTACGCCGTGAACCTATGGATCGTCGGGTTGCATTCATACAAAGGCTTCTAGCGCGCGAAAAGAGCGGTCACCCGAAGGGTGGTACAGTGCGCGCGGCTCGGCGCCCGCCACAGCGTCGGAGCGCCCTCACCGGGGAGGCAAGCAGGCATTGCGGAAGAGGCTGCTCTGGGTCCCGGGCCTCGCGGCCCTCGGCCTCCTGCTGGCTTCCTGCGCCCCGCACGCCAGCCAGGACTCGCTGAAACCGGCCGGTCCGTACGCCCAAGAGATCAAGAACCTGTTCGTGCCGGTCTTCTGGGTCGCCGTGGCGGTGTTCGTGATCGTGGAGGGCGGGATCGTCCTCATCCTTATCCGCTATCGGCACCGCAAGCGGAGCGAACGGATGCCGCCCCAGACCCACGGCAACACGCGTCTGGAGGTCGGATGGACGATCCTTCCCGCGATCGTGCTGGCGTTCGTGACGGTTCCGACCGTGGCGACGATCTGGGACCTCGCGCGCAAGCCTCCCGCGGACGCGCTGCACGTCACGGTCGAGGGGCATCAGTGGTGGTGGGGATTCCAGTACACGGATGCCGACATGAAGACGACCTACGGCGATCAGGAGCAGATCAGGGTCGCCGACGTGATGGTGATCCCCACGGGGCGCACGGTCTATCTCGACCTGGCGTCGGTAGGCGGATTGATCGGCGGCAAGACCCCGGCAGAGGCCGACTACGCGGTGATCCACTCGTTCTGGGTCCCGCGACTGGCGGGCAAGCAGGACGTCGTGCCCATGCGCACGAACCACATCCTGTTACAGGCGGACGAGCCCGGCTGGTACTACGGACAGTGCGCGGAGTTCTGCGGCCTGCAGCACGGCAGGATGAAGTTCCGCGTTCGTGCGCTCTCATCCGCCGACTTCGACGCGTGGGTCGCCAACGAGAAGGAGCCGGCCGTCACGTCGCAGGAGGCGCTCGTCCAGCAAGGGGCGGACCTGTTCGCGAACGGCGTCGGCAGCGGCGGGCAGTGCGTCGCGTGTCACGCGATCGGCGGCGTGAATGCCGGCGTGGACGCCGGCCCGAACCTCACGCATTTCGCCGCCGAGACGCATTCCTGCTTCGCCGGCTGCGACTGGAACACGAGCGATACCGAGTCGTTGAAGGCGTGGCTGCGCGATCCCAACGCCGTCAAGCTGGGCGCGAAGATGCCCAACTACCACCTGACCGAGGACGAGATCACCGCGCTCGTCGCCTACCTGCAGAGCCTGACGTGAAAGGTTCGATCACATGGCCAGCGTGACGCTTCCCGGGAGCCGGGCGAAAGGCATCGCTCGCCCGGTGGCGCTCACGGGCTTCTGGAGCTGGTTCACCACCGTCGACCACAAGAAGATCGGGCTGCTGTACGGGTTCTCGGCGTTCGTGTTCTTCATCATCGGCGGGTCCGAGGCGCTGCTGATCCGCGCGCAGCTCGCCCGCCCGGACCAGACCCTGTTGAACGCCGCTCAGTACAACCAGATCTTCACGATGCACGGGCTGACCATGGTGTTCCTGTTCGTGATGCCGATGTCGGCGGCGTTCTTCAACTACTTCATCCCGCTGATGATCGGCGCGCGCGACGTCGCGTTCCCCCGGCTCAACGCGTTCAGCTTCTGGGTGTTCCTGCTCGGCGGCCTCTTCCTGTATTCGAGCTGGTTCCTGGGCGGCGCGCCGAACGGCGGCTGGTTCGGCTACGCCCCGAACTCCACGACCGATCCCACCATCGGGATGACGTTCTACGCGCTGGGTCTGCTGATCACGGGGATCGCGAGCACCGCCGGAGCCGTGAACCTCGCGGTAACGGTGATCAACATGCGCGCGCCCGGGATGTCGTTCTTCCGCCTGCCGGTGTTCGTGTGGATGGGGCTCGTGGTGCAGCTGCTGCTCGTGTTCTCACTCCCGATCATCACCGTGGGGTTGTTCGAGCTGCTGTTCGATCGCCGGTGGGGAACGCACTTCTTCGATCCGACGGCGGGGGGGGACCCGATCCTGTGGCAGCACCTCTTCTGGTTGTTCGGGCACCCGGAGGTCTACATCCTGATCCTGCCGGCGTTCGGGATCATCTCCGAGACGATCCCGGTCTTCAGCCGTAAGCCGCTGTTCGGTTACCAGTTCGTGGTGTTCTCAGGTATCGCGATCGGCTTCATCGGGTTCGGCGTGTGGGCGCACCACATGTTCGCCGCAGGTCTCGGTCCGGTGGCCAACACCGCGTTCGGCATCTCGACGGCGATCATCGCGATCCCGACGGGCGTGAAGATCTTCAACTGGATGGCCACGATGTACGGAGGCGATCTGCTGTTCAAGACCCCGATGCTCTTCTCGATCGGCACCGTGACGATGTTCGTCATCGGCGGACTGTCGGGGGTCACGCACGCGATCGTGCCGGCCGACTATCAGCAGACCGACACGTACTACATCGTTGCCCACTTCCACTACGTGCTCTTCGGGGGTGCCATCTTCGGGCTGTTCGCGGGGATGTACTACTGGTGGCCGAAGGTCTTCGGCCACCTGCTCTCAGAGGGCCTCGGGAAGGTGCATTTCTGGATCATGATCGTGGGGTTCAACCTCGCGTTCGGGCCGATGCACATCCTCGGTCTGCAGGGCATGATCCGCCGCGAATACACGTACCCCGCATCGCTCGGCCTGACGTTCTGGAACGAGATCTCCACGCTCGGTGCGTTCATGATCGCGGTGGCGATCCTGGTCTTCATCGCGAACGTCGTCATGACCCAGAGGAAGCCTCGGGGACTGGAGAACGACGACCCATGGGACGCGCGGACCATCGAGTGGATGACGTCGTGCCCGCCGCCCGTCTACAACTTCGACGAGATCCCGCAGATCCACTCGCTGGACGAGTTCTGGCATCGCAAGTACGCGGAGGACAAGAGCGGACGGTTGGTGCCCGTGCAGGCCGGAGCCGCCCCGGACGACGCGCATCACGCCGATAGTGGTGCGGGGCACGGGATCCACCTGCCGAGCCCGTCGTATTGGCCGCTCGTCGCCGCGCTCGGGTTCCCGTTGCTCGGCTACGGCGTGCTCTACTCGTGGTGGGTGGTCGGGCTGGGAGCGGTCGTCATGTTGGTCGGTCTCTACGGCTGGGCGCTCGAGCCCTCGGTGGCGGAGTAACGGATGGCCGACGTCTCGATCGCCAAGGGGCACGACGAGCACGGGACCACCACTGGGCTGCCGCACACCAAGCTCGCGATGTGGCTGTTCCTGTCGTCGGAATGCTTGCTGTTCGGCGCGCTGATCACGAGCTACGTGCTCTACCGCGGTGCCAGCATCAAGGGGCCCTACCCGGCCGACATCTTCGACATCGCCTACACCTCGGTGTCGTCGTTCGTCCTCCTCGCCAGCTCGCTCACCATGGTGCTCGCGCTCGCCGCCGCGCAGAAGCGCGACTTCACGCGCATGCGTCTGTGGCTCCTCACGACCGCGATGCTCGGACTGACGTTCGTCGGTGGCCAGGTCTACGAGTTCACGAGCTTCTACCATGAGGGGCTGTCGATCACGACGAACCTCTTCGGGACGACGTTCTTCGTCCTCACCGGTTTCCACGGCGTCCACGTGACCGTCGGTATCCTCATGTTGCTGTCGCTCACCGGGTTGTCGTTCGCGGATCGGCTCCCCGAGGATCCGGCGTTCCCGGTCGAGATGGTCGGCCTGTATTGGCACTTCGTCGACATCGTGTGGATCATCATCTTCACCGTGGTCTACCTGATCCCCACCGGACCGCCGGGGAAGTAGGAACCATGTCAGAGGCCCAGATCGAACACGGAGCCGCCGAGATCGCGGAGATCCGCGAGGAGCGGGCGCACGCGCACGCCGGGCATCCGGGCGCCAAGGAGTACGTGCGGATCTTCCTCATCCTGATCGCGATCACCGCGGTCGAGGTCGCGCTGTACTACATCCGCGATGAGCTGGGAGCCTGGTTCATCCCGACCCTGTTCCTGCTGGCCGGCTCGAAGTTCGCGCTGGTGGTGCTGTGGTTCATGCACCTGAAGTTCGATTCGAGACGGTACTCGCGCTTCTTCGTGATGGGCCTGGCCGGAGCGATGACGCTGTACATGGTCGTCCTCATCACGTTCCGGGTCTTCCTGAGGTAGGCGGCGGACGATGAACCTCCCCCCGTGGCACATCCACCTCGACGTCTGGTTGTTGTTCGGCTCGATCGCTGCCGCATACCTCATCGCGGGCCGGCGCCATGAGCGGGAAACGGGCGAGGCGACGGACACGCGACGGACGCGCTTCTTCCTCACGGGGATCGCGGTGCTCTGGCTGGGCGCCGACTGGCCGATCCACGACCTGGCCGAGCGCTACCTCTATCACATCCACATGGTCCAGCACCTGCTCTTCACGCTGGTCGCGCCGCCGCTCCTGATCGCCGGGATCCCCGTCTGGCTGCTGCGGCGCTTCCTTCGGCCGAGGAGCATCGCGACGGTGTTCCGGTTCGTCACCCGGCCCTTGGTCGCGCTCATCCTGTTCAACGGCGTCCTCCTGTTCGTGCACTGGCCGGCGGTCGTGGAGCTTTCCGTCCGGTCGGAGTGGGCGCACTTCGGGCTGCACGTCCTGCTGGTGTCGACAGCGCTCGCGATGTGGTGGCCCGTGATGTCACCGCTGCCCGAGTACCCGGCACTCCCCGCGCCGGGGCAGATGCTGTACCTCTTCCTGCAGTCGCTCGCCCCGACGATCCCTGCTTCGTTCCTCACGTTCGGGGACCATGCGCTTTATCCCGTGTACGCAACGTTCCCGCGGATCTGGGGCATCGGGGTCCTGACGGATCAGCTCATGGCCGGCCTGATCATGAAGCTCATCGGCGGCGCGATCCTGTGGGGATTCATCGCGGCGATCTTCTTCCGGTGGTACCGGCAAGAGGCGCGCGAGGATTGGGACGCCTCTCGCTACCGTGACGTCGAGCGAGAGATCCGCGCGGAGATGACCCGATGACCGATCAGCTCACGGACGAGCGGCCGGCTCCCCCGGCGGAACAAGGACCCAGAGCCCGCCAGAGCCTCGTGCTCCCGATCGCTCTTCCGCTCATCACGTTGGCGATCATCGGCCTCGTGCTCTTCGGATTCTCACGCGTCTTGCTGTCCACGTCGGCGCACGCGGCGACGTTCGTCGCGCTGATCGTCGCGATCGCGATCATGGTGGTGGCGATCACCGTCGCCTCCCGTCAGAGGCTCTCGAACGGCTCGCTGATCTCGATGGTCGTCGCGATCGGCGGCATCGCCATGCTGGCCGGAGGTGTTGCGATCGTGGCGATCGGCACCGGCAAGAAGGAAGGGCCCGCACCGCTCGTCGTGGCGCTCACCGCTCCCGAAGGCGCGGCCGTGAGCGGCTTCGCGGAGACCGCTCTGCAGTTCAAGGCGGGTCAACCGACCTCCATCGAGTTCGACAACCAGGACCCCGGGGTCCCCCACAACGTCGTGATCTTCGCCGAGGACCCCGCGAAGAACCCGCAGGCCGCCGCGCTGTTCACGGGCGAGAAGGTGACCGGGCCGGCCAAGACCGCGTACGCGGTTCCGGCGCTCGACGCCGGCACCTACTTCTTTCACTGTGAAGTGCACCCCGCGACCATGACCGGGACGATCGAGGTCGGCTCCGGCCCTGGGGCGCTCTCCGTGGTCGCCGAGGGGCTGGCGTTCAACACGAAGGAGATCGATCTCGTCGCTGGTCAGCCGACGAAGCTGCTGTTCGAGAACAAGGATGCGGGAACGCCGCACAACATCGCGATCTACGATGACTCCTCGAAGTCCGTGACCTTGTTCCAAGGAGAGCAGTTCCCGGGGGTCGACACGAGGACCTACGACATCCCGGCGCTCGACGAGGGGACGTACTACTTCCAGTGCGACGTGCACCCGGTCATGAACGGGAGCGTCGTCGTGGGGCCGGCCGGGGGCGCGCCCAGCTCATCGCCGTCCGGCTGAGCGCTTCGCGCCACCCCTGCTAGCGTGGGCCACATGCCTCGCCGCTCCTCGATGGTTCGGATCGGCGTCGCCCTCACCCTTCTGGTGTCCATCGCCGCCTGCACGCGCGGCGCGAGTGGCGCCGACGATCCCCTGGGTGCGAAGCCTATGAGCTCGCCGGCGCCCGCGCTCGCCGGGCAGACGTTGGACGGCTCCACCGCGTCGCTCGCGGCACTCGAGGGGAACGTGGCGGTCGTGAACTTCTGGGCCACATGGTGCAAGCCGTGCCGCGAAGAGCAGCCGGAGCTGGAGCGGGTCCATCGAGAGTATCGCGATCGAGGCGTGACGTTCCTTGGCGTCGACGAGCGCGACGACCCCGCGGCCGCCCGCGCCTGGGTGCGAGAGTTCCGTGTCACGTACCCGAGCATCGTGGACGAAGCGGGCTCGTGGGCCGACGACTTCGGTCTGTTCGGCTATCCGGACACGTTCGTGGTGGACACCGTCGGCACGATCCGGTGGGCGATCTACGGCCAGACGAGCGCCGCGCAGCTCCGGGAGGTGCTGGACAGGGTCCTTGCGCCCTCGTCCTGAGTGCGTGCCCGCAACGCCGGCCCCGCCCGGCCTCAACGCCCGATCGGCGCGAGCGCGTCGAGCGCAACCGCACCGAACAACGCGGCGAGGTAGACGATCGAGTAGGTGAACACGCTCCATGCGCGACGCGCGCTCCCATGGCGCCACAGGCGCAGCGTTCGGTAGACGAAGACGCCTCCGAGCGCGAGCGCGGTGAGGAGATAGATGGGTCCCATGTGCCCGATCGGGCACAGCAGGAGCGTAGCGGCGAACAGCACGAGCGAATAGAGGAAGATCTGGCGGCGGGTCTCGTCCTCGCCCTTCACCACCGGGAGCATCGGCACGCCGGCCGCCGCGTAGTCGGTCTGGTACCGCATCGACAGCGCCCAGAAGTGCGGCGGCGTCCAGACGAAGATGATCGCGAACAGGATCCATGCGGGGGCGGCAAGCGTTCCCGTGACCGCCGCCCAGCCGACGAGCGCCGGCGCCGCGCCGGCAGCTCCGCCGATCACGATGTTCTGCGCGGTCGTGCGCTTCAGCCACAACGTATACACGAAGACGTAGAAGGCGATCGCGGAGAGGGCGATCGTCGCCGCCAAGACGTTCACCGTGATCGACAGGAAGAGGTACGAGACGGCGCCCAAGATGAAGCCGAAACGGAGGGCGCTGTCGGACGTGACCGCCTGGGCTGGCAGGGGGCGCCGCCGCGTCCGGCGCATGATCTCGTCGATGTCGCGGTCGAGATACATGTTGATGGTGTTCGCCGAACCGGCGGCGACCGTGCCGCCGATCAGCGTGGCCAGCATCAGACCGACGGGAGGGATGCCTTTCGCGGCAAGCATCATCGCGGGCACCGTCGTGATCAGCAGGAGGACGATGATCCTCGGTTTGGTGAGGCGGACGTAGGCCGTGACGGTGTCTTTGAACGAGCCGCCGGCGGATCCTCCCTCCGCGTCGTCGACGGGTACATCCTCCACGCCACCCGTCGCACGAGGCATCCGGCTGGCGACCGTCGCGAGCGCGACGAGCGTCGACCAGATCAACACGGAGAGCGCGACGTGGAGCACGATGGCCCATGGACGCAGCAACGACCACACGTTCAGCGCACCGGAGAGGATCTGCCCCGCGAACAGAGCGAGCGCGAGCGTCGAGAGCACGACCAGGTCCTTCGACCGTGTCGCCATGGTCCGGGCGCGGATCGTCACCCAAGCCACGAGGAGGAAGACGCCGGCCGCTAGGAGGCGATGGACGAACATCGCCGTCGCCGCGCCGCCGAGTGCGGGCACGAGCCGGCCGTTCATGAGTGGCCAGTCCGTGAACGCGAGTCCGGCCGAGGTCGCCCTCACGTACGTCCCGACCAGGAGGAGGACGCCGGTGACCCCCGTCGTGAGGACCGTGAGTCGCGCGTACCCCCGATCACCAGCGGGGGTCTCGCGCCCCGCTTCCCGGCGCGCCACGCAGGAAGCGTTCGCGGCCACGAAGATCACGTCGGCGACGAACGCGAGGGCGACGGCGAAGTGGATCGTCACCCACCAGCGGTTGAGGTCCGTGCGCACGACCACGCCTCCCAGGACCGCCTGTCCGATGACGAGGGGGACCGCCGCGACGGCCGGCCAGACGATCGACGGGACGTTCCGATAGGAGCGCCAGGCGGCGACGGCGGTCGTCGCGACCAGGATCGTCACCACGAACACCAGGAACCGGTGGGAGAACTCGATCAACGAGTGGATCGTCCCGGAAGGGAAGAGCCGGCCGGGCTCGCACGCCGGCCACGTCGTGCACCCCAGGCCCGAGCCTGTCCCTCGCACCAGTCCCCCCACGCCGAACAAGACGATCGTTGCGATGGCGGTGGCGGTGGCGAGCTTCCGGAAGCGATCCATGGGTGATGGGCCGAGCCCGGCTCATGATATCCGCAGCGACTCGAGGGCGAGGTTGCGATACTGGGGCCCATGTCCGTTGGCCCCATCACCCAGCGATCCTCCGGACTCGACGCGGTGCGGGAGCGGGTCGACCGGACGCTCGACACGTTCCTCCTGGAGGTGCGAGGCGAGACCGAAGCGGTCGCGCCCGATGCGACGCTCCCGATCGACGAGATCCGTAGGATGATCGCAGCCGGCGGGAAGCGCCTGCGGCCCACGGTCTGCTACTGGGGGTTCCGCGCCGCGGGGGGAACGGACGGTGAGGCGGTCGTTCGCGTGGCGGCCGCCCTCGAGCTCCTCCACACCATGGCGTTGATCCACGACGACCTGATGGACGCCGCTGTCGAACGTCGCGGCGTGCTCGCGAGCGCCCTCGAACTCACCGAGCAAGCTCGACGACGCGGCTCGAGCGATCCGGTGCGAACCGGGACAGCGCTCGCCATCCTCGCGGGGGACCTCGCCGCGGTCCTCGCCGACAGGTTGTTCCTGTCGTGCGGGTTCACGGCCGATCGGCTCCTTCCCGCCCTCGATCGGTATCACCGGATGCGGACGGATATGGCGGCGGGGCAGAGCTTGGACGTGCTCGGTGTAGGGGAGGCCGCCGACCGTTCCTTGGTCGCCTCACTCAAGAGCGGCGGTTACACGGTGAGCGGCCCGCTCGCGATCGGCGCGACGCTCGCGGGAGCAGCGGCCGACGTTCTGGAGGCGCTGGGGGCATACGGCGACCCACTAGGTATCGCGTTCCAGATGCGGGATGACGAACGTGACGGCGACGGCGTGGCACTCCCGCAGGAGGTGGCGACGCTCGTGGAGAGGGCGCGGCGAGCCCTCGATCTGGCCGGGATCGACGCGGACGCCCGTCGGGCGCTGCTCGCCCTCGCCGACGCCGTGGAGATGGGATGACCGGTGACTTCGAGTTCCTGCGCAAGACGTTCCGCGATGTGCCCCAATGCCGACTGGCGACGCTGAACCCGAACGGCGGCCCCCATGTCGTGCCCAGGTGGTTCGTGTGGCTCGAGGGCGGCGTCTACGTCGCCACACGCCGGGGCGACGCGAGTTGGGAGCACGTCGAACGAGACCCACGGGTCTCGGTCGTCGTCGATCGTGGCAGGGATTGGGTCGACCTCGCAGGGGTGCGGCTCGACGGCGCTGCCGAGTCGATCCCCGCCGAGCAGCCCGAGCTGCGGGCGGTGATGTCCGCCTGGCACGAGAAGTACCGCTCCATGCTCGCGGGTGACGGGTTCGAACGCCTGACGGAACAGGTTGCGGCGCTCGGGTTCCTGCGAGTCCTCATCAATGACGCGGATGCCTGGGACCACGGAGCGGGATGAGCAGGCAGGTTGCTCGCTCATCCGGCCCCGGCGTACGCTCCTTTGTGAAGCTGTTCACATGCCGGTGTTCTCCGTTCGTGAGACATTTCACAAGCGTCTGAGGGGGAGCGAGTGAACAGGATCGACACGGACGTCCTGGTGGTCGGCGCGGGTCCGGGCGGATCCGCGACCGCGTATCACCTTGCCCGGCACGGGGTCGACGTGACGCTGGTGGAACGTTCGTCGTTCCCCCGCGAGAAGGTCTGCGGCGACGGCCTGACCCCGCGCGGCGTGGCGGCGATGCTCCGCATGGGCGTCGACCCCGACGAGCCGGGGTTCGAACGTGTGTCGGGGCTCCGTGTGTACTCCCGCGACGCGATGATCGAGCTCCCGTGGCCGGAGCTCCAAGCCTGGCCGGGATATGGGTTGGTGATGACGCGGCTGGACTTCGACGCGCTCCTGGTTGACCGGGCCCAGAAGGCCGGGGCCAGGCTCATGGAGCGCACCGAGGCGCTCGAGCCGTTGCTCGTCGAGGGATGGGTGAGAGGAGCCACCGTCCGCTCGGCCGAGGACGTCGATGCCGGGCCCACCGAGATCCGAGCGCGGTACGTGGTGGCGGCAGACGGTGCTGCGTCGCGGTTCGCCAAGCCGGCGGGCGTGATGCGGGACGCCTCCCGTCCGCTCGGGATCGCGGCGCGCCGCTATTACCGGACCGACTACCACCCAGGTCCCTGGCTCGAGTCGTGGCTGGACCTGTGGGAAGGAGACCTCCTCCTGCCCGGGTACGGTTGGCTCTTCCCGGTCGCGGGCGGAACGATCAACCTCGGCGGCGGTCTCCTCAATACGTTCAAGAACTTCAAGGATGTGTCCGCCCAGCGGCTGTTCAACGCGTTCGCGGCCATGCTGCCCGCCTCGTTCGGTATCTCGGAGGAGACGGCGGAGGGCCGGATGCTCTCGGGGCCCCTCCCCATGAGCATGAACCGAGTGCCGCAGGCCGTACCGGGATTGCTCCTCGTCGGCGACGCGGCGGGAGCGGTCAACCCGTTCAACGGCGAAGGCATCGCCTACGCGATGGAGACGGGTGAGATCGCGGCGGACCTGGTTCACGAGTCGCTGGTGACCGGCCGGGCCGCGATCTCGATGCAGTACCCCACGGTGTTGCGGCAGCGGTACGGTCGCTACTTCTCGATCGGGCGGGGGTTCGCGCGCGCGGTCGGGAAGCCCGCGATCATGGGCCTCGCCACACGCTTCATGCTCCCGCGTCCGACGGTGATGAACTTCGCGCTCCGCGTGATGGGGAACCTGAGCGACGGGCGGGAGGGCGACACCACGGACAAACTCTTCTACCTGCTGGAACGGCTCGGGAAGGCGTCCTGATGACCGTCGAAGTAGGATGCGCCACGTGCTGAGCGAGTACCTGCCGATCCTCGTTCTCGCCGGGCTGGCGTTCGTGTTCGCGGTGGGCTCCCTGGCAGCCTCCTCGAAGCTGAGGCCCAACCATCCGAACCCGGTCAAGCTGTCTGCGTACGAGTGCGGGAACGACCCGGTCCGCCTCCCGCGCGGCGAGCGGTTCTCGGTGAAGTTCTACGTGGTCGCGATGCTGTTCATCATCTTCGATATCGAGACGATCTTCCTGTTCCCGTGGGCGGTCACGTTCCGCCAGCTCGGCATGTTCGGACTGGGGGAGATGGCGGTGTTCATCGGGCTCGTGTTCGTGGCCTACGTCTACGTGTGGCGCAAGGGCGGGCTGGAATGGTCTGGCGTCGAGGTGGCGCCCACCGCTGCGGAAGTATCGGTCGCCGCGGACGAGCCCCTGGAGGTGGCCGGTGCCCGTTGAGCGGCTCGAAGGCGTGCAGCTCGGCTCGGGCCCGGAGGAGATCGAGGAAGAGGTCCGCCGCGGCATCCTGTTGACCTCCTTGGACCGCGCCGTCGGTTGGGCCCGCAAGCAGTCGATGTGGCCGGCCACGTTCGGGTTGGCGTGTTGCGCGATCGAGATGATGTCGACCGGCGCCGGGCAGTACGACCTCTCCCGATGGGGGATGGAGCTGTTCCGGGCGTCGCCGCGTCAGGCCGACCTGATGATCGTCGCCGGCCGCGTCTCCCAGAAGATGGCGCCGGTCCTACGCCGGATCTACGACCAGATGCCGGAGCCTCGGTGGGTGATCTCGATGGGGGTCTGCGCGTCGGCCGGCGGGATGTTCACGAACTACGCGATCGTCCAGGGCGTGGACACGATCGTTC
Source organism: uncultured Actinomycetes bacterium (assembly GCA_963695975.1). Lineage (GTDB taxonomy): Bacteria > Actinomycetota > UBA4738 > UBA4738 > HRBIN12 > JBBQVZ01. The sequence goes on from CAVOIB010000012.1 coordinate 63,684, forward strand.
CCGTGGACGTCTACGTCCCTGGCTGCCCACCCAAGCCCGAGATGTTGATGTTCGGGATCTTGAAGCTGCAGGAGAAGGTCCGGACGGCGGAGACGTTCAAGTGACGCCTGCGGACCTGGCGGAACGGATCCGGGCGCGCGGAACGGACGTGCTCTTCGCGCGCGACGAGGTCACGTGGATCGTGGAACGCGACGAGCTCCTCGATGTGTTGGCCGGGTTGCGCGACGATCCGGAGCTCTCGTTCGACTTCATGTCGTGCGTCACGGCGACCGACCGGCCCGATGCCCAGCCGCGGTTCTGGGTGGTGTACGAGCTCCGCTCGATGGCCGCGAAGCACCGCCTTCGCCTGAAGGTCGGCGTGCCCGAGTCGGACGCGCGGGTGCCGTCGGTGACCATGCTCTACCCGACAGCCAACTTCCAGGAACGCGAGGTCTTCGACTTCTACGGGATCGGCTTCGACGGCCATCCGGATCTGACACGGATCCTGTTGCCCGACGACTGGGAGGGCTACCCCCTCCGGAAGGACGAAGAGCTCGGCGGCGTGAACACCCGGTACCACGGGGCGTTCATCCCCCCCGTCGATCGCCGGACGACCACCTAGCGACCGATGCGCGACGTGCCCACCGACGAACTCAGGATCGCGTCCTCCGGCGAGCTGCGGCAGGAGACCATGATCATCAACATGGGCCCGCAGCACCCATCCACGCACGGGGTGTTGCGGCTACTCCTCGAACTGGACGGCGAGACGGTGATCACGTGCAAGCCGATCATCGGCTACCTCCATACCGGGATCGAGAAGAACACCGAGTACCGGACGTGGATGCAGGGCGTGACCTACGTCACGCGTGCCGACTACCTCTCGCCGTTCTTCAACGAGCTCGGTTACTGCTTGGCGGTGGAGCGCTTGCTGGGGATCGAGGCGCCGGCGCGCGCACAGGTGATCCGCGTGCTGTTCTGCGAGTTGAACCGGATCTCGTCGCACCTCGTCTGGCTCGCGACGGGCGGTCTCGAGCTTGGGGCCGTGAGCGTCATGCTCTACGGCTTCCGTGAGCGCGAGGTGCTGATGGACATCTTCGAGTCGGTGACCGGGCTGCGGATGAATCACGCGTACATCCGGATCGGCGGCGTGATCATGGATGTCCACCAGGACGGGCTCGGGAAGATCCGGGACTTCCTCGACGTGATGCCAGGGCGGATCGACGAGTTCGAGTCGATCCTGAACGACAACCCCATCTGGATCGAGCGCAACCGGAGCGTAGGCGTGCTCACGGCCGAGGACGCGCTCGCGCTCGGCGTCACCGGGCCGATGCTCCGCGCCGCCGGCGTGGGCGCGGATCTCCGCAAGGATATGCCGTATTCGGGATACGAGACGTACGACTTCGATGTGCCCGTCCGCGACGAGGCAGACTCGTACGCCCGATACGTCGTCCGCATGGAGGAGATGCGGGAGTCGATGCGGATCGTCCAGCAGTGCCTGGAGCGCCTCGAGGAGCCGGGGCCCGTCATGGTCGAGGATCCGAAGGTGGCGTGGCCCGCCCGGCTGGAGGTCGGACCGGACGGGATCGGCAACTCCCCCGACTACGTCCGCCACATCATGGAGGAGTCGATGGAGGCCCTGATCCATCACTTCAAGATGGTGACGCAGGGCGTGGAGGTGCCGGCAGGTGAGGTCTACCAGTGCGTCGAGTCGCCGCGCGGCGAGCTCGGCTTCTACGTCGTCTCTGACGGTGGTCACAAACCGTACCGCGTGAAGATCCGGGACCCCTCGTTCGTGAACCTGCAGTGCACGGCGACCATGGTCGAGGGGCATCTGATCGCCGACGCGATCGCGTCGATCGCGAGCCTCGACCCGGTGATGGGAGGCGTGGACCGCTGATGCCCGTCTTCCAGGAGACGACGCTGGATGAGGCCCGGAGCATCGTGGCCCGCTACCCGCAGGGGCGGGAGCGCTCGGCGGTGATGCCGCTGCTCTATCTGGCTCAGTCGGTCGAGGGACGGGTCACGCGGGAGGGATTGCAGGAGGTCGCGGCGATCCTCGGGCTGAAGACCGCGGAGGTCGAGGCCGTCGCCACGTTCTACACGATGATCCGCCTCCGTCCCACCGGACGGCACGTGGTGACCGTCTGCACGAACCTGTCCTGCGCCCTCCGCGGAGCGAAGGACGTGTACGAGGCGGCGCATCGGGCGGCGGGCATCCCGCACGGCGAAGAGCTCTCGGACGACGAGGTGATCACGCTCCATGAAGAGGAATGTCTTGGCGCGTGCGAGAAGGCACCTGTCGTCTCGGTGGACTTCATGTACCACGACGGCGTCACGCCAGAGCGGATGGCCGAGCTGATCGAGTCGTTGCGCCAGGGTGAGGTTCCAGCTCCGTCACGCGGCGAGCCGGTCCGCGACTTCCGCGCCGCATCTCGCGTCCTCGCCGGCCTCGAGGTGGGCGCGTGAGCCTCGAGTTCGACCGAGTCATCACCGCGAACTGGGGCGACGATTCCGTTCGGTCGCTCGAAGGCTACGAGGCCAAGGGCGGGTATCAGGGTCTGCGCCGGGCGCTCGAGATGCCGCCAGACGACGTGATCCAGGTCGTGAAAGACTCCGGCCTGCGCGGGCGAGGGGGCGCCGGCTTCCCGACCGGGATGAAGTGGTCGTTCGTTCCGCAGGACACCGGCAAGCCCACCTACGTCACGGTCAACTTCGATGAGTCCGAGCCGGGCACGTGCAACAACCGCGAGCTGATGGAGCGCGAGCCTCACCAGATGCTCGAGGGCGCGATGATCGCCGCGTACGCGATCCGGTGTCACACGGTATTCGTCTACTGCCGCGGCGAGTTCCTATGGCCGGGCACGGTCCTGCAACGCGCGATCGCGGAGCTGTACGCCGGAGGCTACGCCGGAGCGAACATGCTGGGATCCGACTTCGACCTGGAGATCGTGATGCATCGTGGGGCCGGCGCCTACATCTGCGGCGAGGAGACGGCGCTCCTGTCATCGCTCGAGGGGTTCCGGGGCCAACCACGGCTTCGGCCGCCGTTCCCGGCCGTCGAGGGCCTCTACGCCTCGCCCACCGTGATCAACAACGTCGAAACCCTCTGCAACGTGCCGCACATCCTCAAGAACGGCGCTGACTGGTTCCAGCGCCAAGGCACCGAGAAGGCCCCCGGCACCAAGATGTTCACGATCTCGGGCAAGGTCGAGCGGCCGGGCAACTACGAGCTTCCGCTCGGGACGCCGTTCCGGGTGCTGCTCGAGGAGTTCGGCGGCGGCGTGCGTGAAGGGAAGGCTCTGAAGGCGTGGACCCCCGGCGGGTCGTCGACCCCGATGCTCACCGCCCAGCACTTGGACGTCGGGTTGGACTTCGAGTCGATCTCCGCCGCGGGCTCGCTGCTCGGCACGGGCGCCGTGATGGTCATGGACGAGGACGACTGCGTGGTCGAGGCGGCCCGCCGTCTCGTGGAGTTCTACGCCCACGAGAGCTGCGGCAAGTGCACCCCGTGCAGGGAGGGCACCTGGTGGGCGTCGCGCGTGCTGGGGCGCATCGAAGAGGGGTACGGGCGCGAAGAGGACCTGCCGCTCCTCGCCGAGGTGGGACAGAACATCCTGTTCCGCGCGTTCTGCGCGCTCGCCGACGGCGCCGTCTCTCCGATCTCGTCGACGCTCCAGCACTTCAAGGACGAGTACGAGGAACACGTCCGGCTCGGGCGCTGTCCACTCGACCGGGTCGAGGTGGCGACGTGAGCGCGAAGTTGGTGACGCTCACCGTCGACGGCACGGAGGTGACCGTTCCCGCAGGGACGCTGATCATCCGCGCCGCCGAGCAGATCGGGATCCAGATCCCGCGGTTCTGCGACCACCCGCTGCTCGAGCCGGTTGGCGCGTGCCGGCAGTGCTACGTGGAGATCGAAGGCCAGCGCAAGCTCTTCACGTCGTGCACCACGACGGTGGCGCCCGGCATGATCGTCCTGACGCAGAACACGTCGGACCAGGTCCACGAGGCCCAGGTCGCGAACCTGGAGTTCCTGCTCCTGAACCATCCGCTGGACTGCCCGATCTGCGACCGCGGCGGCGAATGCCCCCTGCAGGATCAGGCGCTCGCGTTCGGGCCGGGGGAGAGCCGCTACACGGAGGCCAAGCGCACATATCCGAAGCCGCTCGCGCTCTCGCCGCTTGTCGGCTTGGACCGAGAGCGTTGCGTGCTCTGCGCCCGGTGTACGCGCTTCTGCGATCAGATCTCCGGGGACCGATTCATCGAGCTGTTCGCGCGCGGCGCGGAGGAGCAGGTGGCGATCGCACCCGGCGAGGATTTCCTCTCCCCATTCAGCGGGAACACGGTGCAGATCTGCCCGGTGGGAGCGCTCACCGCGACCCCCTACCGCTTCGTGGCTCGGCCGTTCGACCTCTCGACGGTCGACACGGTGTGTCCGCACTGCAGCGCAGGGTGCAACATCAAGCTGGACATGCGTCGCGGGGAGGTCGTGCGGCAGCTCGCGCGCGACAACCTCGAGGTGAACGACGCCTGGCTCTGCGACAAGGGGCGCTTCGCGTTCCGGTTCCCGGATGCGCCCGACCGGGTGACCACTCCCCTGATCCGCGATCGTGGCCTGGAGCCGGCGTCGTTCGGCGAGGTGCTGACGACCGTCGCCGGCCGGTGCGCGGGCAAGCGGGTCGCGTTCCTCACCGGCGGGCGGCTGATGGATGAGGACTACTACGCGCTCTCAAAGCTCGCACGCACCGTGTTCGGGACGAACGACCTGGATCACCGCCGCGACGAGGGCGCCGGTTCCGCCGAGGCGATGATCGCGTCGCGCGCCACGCGCGAGGACGCGGTGACCTACGACGACGTCGAGCAAGCAGCCGTGATCGTGGTCGCCGGACTTGACGCCGAACAGGAGGTGCCGATCCTGCACCTGCGCCTGCGAAAGGCCGCGGCGCGCGGTGCGAAGATCGTCGTGCTCCACCCGCGCCGGACCCGGCTCTCCGACGTGGCCGAGCACATCTCCTGCCGGCCGGGGGAGGAGGCGGCGATCCTCACCGCGCGGACCGAGGTGCTCGAGGAGCTGCGCGCGGCCGGGGGCCGCGGCATCGTGCTGGTCGGTCCCCGGCTGGCGGATCGTCCTTCCGGGGTGGACGAGATCGTCGCGGTCACCTCCGTGGACCCCTCGGTGCGGGTCGCCTACGTCTCCCGTCGTGCGAACGACCGCGGCGCGCTCGTCGCGGGCGTCCATCCGTCGCTCCTGCCCGGCGGACGTCGGTTCGCCGTGGACGAGGAGCGGACCGAGGTCGAGAACCTGTGGGGGCCGATCATCGTGGGCGACGAGGGGAGGAACTGGCGGGGGATCCTCCAGGCGTGCGCGGACCGGGAGATCGACGTCCTGTTCCTGATCGGCGTCGACCCCCTTCGCGACTACCCCGACGCCCAACTCGCCCAGCGTGCGCTCCAGAACGTCAGATACAAGGTCGTGCAATCGCTCGAGCTCGGATCCCTCGAGGCCTACGCCGACGCGTTCCTCCCGGCGGCTGCGTTCCTGGAGAAGAACGGACACGTCACGACATGGGAAGGACGCAACCAGCGGATCCGGCCCATCCGCGGTGCGGCGGGGATCTCCTTGCCCGACTGGGAGATCTTCGCCAGCCTCGCGCTCGCATCGGGGGGGGACCTCGGCTTCGAGACGCTCGACGAGCTGCACCACGAGATGGGTCGGCTGCTGGCCCCGCAGGCGCCGAGGGGTAACGCGGCGTCGAGCTCGCCTGCGGAGACCGTCACGGTCCCGGATGACATGCTCCAACTGTTCTCGTACCCGCTCCTCGTCGACGAGGGTCGTCTCTCGGAGAGGGCCGATGAGCTCAAGGCAGCGCTCGGGGAGGAACCGTTCGTCGAGCTCCACCCCGATGACGCCGACGCCCGTGGGATCGTCGACGGCGGCCGGGTCCTCGTCCGGACGGCCGCCGGTGAGGCCGAGCTCCCCGCGCGCGTCACCGACCACGTGGCGAAGGGCGCCGCGTTCATCCCGTTCAACCAGTCGGGGTTCGCGGCGAACACGATCCTCGCCGGGTCGTTCACGATCGTTGCAGCACTCGAACCGGTCGCGACCGAGAGGCAGCCAGAGCCGGTCGCGGCGACGGGGGGAGACGCCTGATGGACTGGCTCGACTGGCTCCTGCTGCTCCTGCGGGTCGTCGTGGTGTTCTTCGCGCTACTGATCGCGGTGATGCTCTACATCTGGATGGAGCGGAAGGTGATCGCCGACTTCCAGACGCGGATGGGCCCGATGCGCGCCGGCCCCCGGGGGATCCTCATCACGATCGCCGACGGGATCAAGCTCTTCTTCAAAGAGGGCATCACCCCGACGAACGCGGACCGGCCCGTCTACGCGATCGCGCCGATCATCGCGATCATGCCGGCGTTCCTCGCGTTCGCCGTCATCCCCTTCGGGACGCAGGTGGAGCTCTGGGGACGTACGGTGCCCTTCCAATTGGCCGACCTGAGCATCGGCATCCTGTGGGTGCTCGCGATGACGTCGATCGGTGTCTACGCCGTGGTGCTCGCCGGGTGGTCGAGCGGCTCGAACTATCCGTTGCTGGGGTCGATCCGTTCGACGGCCCAGATGATCTCCTACGAGGTCGGCATGGGCCTCGCCCTCGTCGCCGTCCTGATGTACGCCGGCCACCTGCGCATGTCCGAGATCGTCGAGGCGCAGGACAAGGTGTGGAACGTGATCCCGCAGTTCCCCGCGTTCGTCGCGTACCTGATCTGCGGCTTGGCCGAGACGAATCGGCCTCCGTTCGATCTGGCCGAGGCGGAGACCGAGCTCGTCGCCGGATTCCATACGGAGTACTCGGGCATCAAGTTCGCGATGTTCTACCTGGGGGAGTACGTGTACACCGTGACGGTTGCGGCGATCGCCGTGACGCTGTTCCTGGGTGGCTGGCGGGGCCCGGCGCCGGACTTCCTGCCGTGGCTCTGGCCGCTCCTTTGGTTCCTTCTCAAGGTCACAGCGGTGATCTACATCTACATCCTCGTGCGGGCGACGCTGCCACGGATGCGCTACGACCGGTTGATGGACTTCGGGTGGAAGACGCTGATCCCGTTCGGACTGGTCTGGGTGCTGATCACGGGCGCCGTCGTGATCCTCCCGCAGGAGTACAGCCGCAAGGCGATCTTCAAGGGCGGCGCGATCATCTTCGGAGCGGTCCTGTTGCTGACGTTGATCGCGCCGCTGTTGACGGCCAAGCCGAAGCACGAGGGGGCGTCGTCGTGACGACGCCCCCTCGTTCGCAGCCGGCGCGGCAGGGCTTCATCGACGGCGCCTTCGCCATCGCCAAGGGGATGGCTACGGTCTGGAAGCAGACGTTCCGGCGCGACAACACCGAGGAGTACCCGAAGGAGATCGTCCCCACGCCCGAGCGCTCGCATATCGGCCGTCATCTGCTGAACAAGCACGAGAACGGCCTGGAGAAGTGCATCGGCTGCGAGCTCTGCGCGTTCGCATGCCCGGCGGACGCGATCTGGGTCGAGGGCGCGGACAACGACCCCGAGTCGCCGACGTCGCCGGGGGAGCGGTACGCGAAGGACTACCAGATCAACTACCTCCGCTGCATCATGTGCGGACTCTGCGTTGAGGCCTGTCCCACTCGAGCGCTGACGCTCACCGACTACTACGAGCTGGCGTTCACCTCACGGGAGGGCGCGATCTGGACGAAGGAACAACTGCTCGAGGCCCCGCCCGAGCTGGGCACCGATCCCGTTGACCGGGAGGGCAGGTAGTGCGTGCCGAAGAGATCCTCTTCTGGGTCTTCGCGCCGCTCTCGATCGGGAGCGGCATCGCGATGCTATGGTCGCGGAACGCGGTGCACGCGGCCCTATTCCTGATCGTGAACTTCTTCTGCCTGGCGATCTTCTACCTGATCTTGGGCGCGCCATTCCTCTTCGCCGTCCAGATCATCGTCTACGCGGGCGCGATCATGGTCCTGTTCCTGTTCGTGATCATGCTGCTCGGCGTGGACCGGCCCGAGGATCTGCGTGAGCCGCGCCTGATCGCGCAGCGACCGATCGCGATCGCGCTCGGTGTCGGGCTGCTCCTCGAGGTGTTCTTCGCCGTCCGTGCGGGGATCGGGTTCTCGCGTCATGCGCCGGCAGGGTTCGAAGCCGTCAATCAGGGAGGCAACACGCAGGCGCTCGCGAAGGTCCTCTTCCGGACGTACTTCTTCCCGTTCGAGGTGACCTCGATCCTGCTGATCATCGCAGCGATCGCCGCGATGGTGCTCGCGCAGCGCAAGACGAAGGCGATCACGCAGGCCGAGATCGACGCAGAGGCTGAGGCCACGTCGCCGCTCGCGGTACCGTCGGACGTGGTCGGATGAGCACACCGATCGGGTATTTCCTCGTGCTCTCCGGCATCCTGTTCGCGATCGGCAGCGTCGGGGTCTTGATGCGCCGCAACGCACTGTTGATCTTCATGTTCGTCGAGCTGCAGCTGAACGCCGTGAACCTGGCGCTCGTCGCGTTCTCTCGCATGCAGCGGAACCTGAACGGACAGGTCCTGGCGTTCTTCTCGATGGTCGTCGCGGCGGCCGAGGTCGTGGTGGGCCTCGGGATCATCGTCTCCGTCTACCGCCGCACACGGTCGGTCAACGTGGACGAGGTGGAGGCGCTCAAGGGATGAACGGGTCGCTACGCCTCCTGTGGCTGATCCCGGCCCTGCCGCTCGCCGGCGCCGCGGTCAACCTGCTGTTGGGCAGGCGCCTCGGCCGGTTCGCGGGGGTCTTCGCCACGATGCTCGTGGCCGCGGCGTTCGTCGTGTCCTTCCTGGTGGTTGGCGGTCTCCTCGACCTTGCGGCCCCCGACCGTCTCTACGTCAACCACCTGTTCGAGTGGATCCGCGTGGGAACGTTCTCCGTCGGTGCCGATCTGCGACTGGACCCGCTGTCGGCGACGATGATCCTCGTGGTCACGGGGATCGGCTCGCTGATCCACGTCTACGCGATCGGCTACATGCGCGACGACCCTCGGTACGGTCGGTTCTTCGCGTACCTGAACCTGTTCGTCTTCTTCATGCTGATGCTCGTCCTCGGCCAGAACCTTCTGGTCCTCTACCTGGGCTGGGAGGGCGTCGGGCTCTGTTCGTACCTGCTGATCGGGTTCTGGTTCGAGAAGACCGAGAACGCGAACGCCGCGAAGAAGGCGTTCGTCACCACGCGGATCGGTGATACGGCGATGCTCATCGGCCTGGCGTTGATCGTCGTCAAGTTCGGGACGCTCGACTACACGGTGATCTTCGGCGCCGCCGGCAGCACGCTGACGAAGTCGACCGCGACGGCGATAGCCCTCCTGCTGTTCGCCGGCGCGATCGGGAAGTCCGCCCAGATACCTTTGCACGTGTGGCTGCCCGACGCCATGGCGGGCCCCACACCCGTCTCGGCGCTCATCCATGCCGCGACCATGGTTACCGCCGGCGTGTACCTGGTGCTGCGGATGCACCCGATCTTCGAGATCTCAGGCGTGGCCCTGGTCGTCGTTGCGACCGTGGGAGTGGTGACGATGCTGTTCGCGGGAACCTGCGCGTTCGGCCAGGACGACATCAAACGCGTCCTCGCGTACTCGACGATCAGCCAGCTCGGCTTCATGTTCATGGCCGCAGGGCTACGCGCCTACTCGATCGCGCTCTTCATGTTGGTCGCGCACGCGTTCTACAAGGCGCTGATGTTCCTGGGCGCCGGGTCGGTCATGCACGGCATGCACGACCACACGGATATGAAGCAGATGGGCGGCTTGTTGCGGCGGATGCCACTCACCGGAGTCACGTTCATCGTCGGGGCGCTGGCGCTTGCCGGCGTCTACCCCCTCTCGGGCTTCTTCGCCAAGGACGAGATCCTCGAGGTGGCGAACAACACCGGGCACCAGTGGCTGTTCGTGTTGGGCATCTTCGGCGCGTTGATCTCCGCGCTCTACATCGGCCGGCTGGTCTTCATGACGTTCCTCGGCAGACCTCGGTCCGAGGAGGCCGAGCACGCGCACGAGTCCTCACTCGTGATCACGCTCCCGCTCGTCGTCCTTGCCATCGGGGCGGCTCTCGCGAGCCTGCTCGACCCGACGCTGCACGGGCTGCTCTCGCAGTTCGTCGAACCCGTGCTCGGCGTCGTTCCTGATGGTTCAGCGGGCATCTCCTACGCGGCACTCGTGGCGATCTCATCGACGATGGTTGCGATCGGGGTCGGGACGACGTGGTTCGTCTACGGCTCGGGGAAGATCGACTGGCTAGCGCTGCGGGTCCGGGCGCAGCCCGCCCAGCGCGTGCTGGAGCACGGCTGGTACATCGATAACTACTACTCCGCGATCCTGGTCACGCCGGGCAAGGCCGCCGCGGCGTTCCTCGCGTACGTGTTCGACAACCGCTTGATCGACGCGGCCGTGAACGGTCTGGGGGCATCGGTGAGGGGACTCGCCCGGAGCGGCCGGCGCCTGCAGACCGGGCTGGTTCGGACCTACGCCCTCGCGTTCCTCGCCGGCGCGATCGCCGTCCTCGTCTTCGTCGGGTTCCGGCTGTGACCGACCACCTGCTCTCGATCGTCACGTTCCTGCCCCTCGTCGGAGCCATCCTGCTCCTGGCGTGGCGCGGCGCCTCTGACGACGGCGCCCGGTCCACCGCGTTGCTCACGACCGTCCTCACGTTCATCGTGTCCTTGGCGGTCCTCGGTCGGTTCGACCGCGCGGACCCCGGGTTCCAGATGATCGAGCAGGCCACGTGGGTGAAGAGCGTCGGCCTGCAGTACTTGGTCGGGATCGACGGCGTGAGCCTGTGGATGGTGCTGCTCACGACGTTCCTGATGCCGCTGGCGATCCTCGCGTCGTGGCCGGTCGCGAAGAACGTCCGCTCCTTCATGGTGGCGATGCTCGTGCTAGAGACCGCGGTCATCGGGACGTTCATCTCGCTCGACCTGCTGCTGTTCTTCGTGTTCTTCGAAGCGCTCCTCGTTCCGATGTACCTGATCATCGGGGGCTGGGGCGGCGAGCGGCGCGTGTACGCCGCGATCAAGTTCTTCCTCTATACGATGGCGGGCTCCGCGTTCCTGCTCGTCGGGATCCTGATCCTGTTCTCGAAGTCGGCCGGGCCGCTCGGCCATGGGACGTTCGACGTGCGGCAGCTGACCTCGGTCGCTGCCACGCTCGCACCGAGTACCGCGCGCTGGCTCTTCCTCGCGTTCTTCGTGGCATTCGCGGTGAAGGTGCCGCTCTTCCCGTTGCACACCTGGCTCCCCGACGCGCACACCGAAGCGCCCACGGCGGGGTCCGTGCTCCTTGCCGGCGTCCTGCTGAAGGTCGGCGCCTACGGCCTCATCCGGTTCAACCTGCTTCTGTTCCCCGAGGCGTCGAAGTACTTCGCGACGTTCATCTCGATCCTCGCGTTGATCGGCATCATCTATGGCGCGGTGGTCGCGCTGATCCAGACGGATATCAAGCGACTGGTCGCCTACTCGTCCGTTTCACATCTTGGGTTCGTCGTGCTGGGCATCTTCGCGTTCACGGAACAGGGCGTGACCGGCGGCGTCCTCCAGATGGTGAACCATGGACTGGCAACAGGTGCGCTGTTCCTCCTGGTGGGCATGGTCTACGAGCGAACCCACACGCGCGACTTGGGGAAGATGGGTGGCCTCGCCGTCGTCATGCCGTGGCTGACGGGTGCATTCCTGTTCGCCGTGATCGCTTCCGTGGGGCTTCCGGGGCTCAACAACTTCGTCGGTGAGTTCCTGGTGATCATCGGGACGTTCGCGGTGAACGTTTGGTTCGGGGCACTGGCCGCGCTCGCCGTCATCCTGGCCGCGATCTACCTTCTCTGGTCGTACCAACGGATGGCGTTCGGGCCGGTGCACGACGAGCACCGGGCCCTCCCGGACGTGAGTCTGCGCGAGGTGCTGGTGCTCGCTCCGATCCTTTCGCTCCTCCTGGTGTTCGGCGTGTATCCCAAGCTGCTGACGGATCGGATCGACCCGACGACGAACGTCGTCATCGCCCACGTCGACCCATCACACCCCACGGACGTCGGTGCGGTCACGGTGGCCCTTCCGGACGGAGAGGGTCCGTGATCGCGACCCCCAAGCTCGAGTTCGCGCCCATCATGCCGGAGTTGTTCCTGTGCGGGGTCGGGATCATCGGCCTCCTCTACGAGGCTCTCGTGCCGCGGTCCGATCGACGTTGGCATCTGGCGCTCGCGATGGCTGGGCTGCTCGCCGCCGCCCTCGCCACGTTCCCGCTCTGGCACTGGCCCGGCTCGGTCACGGTCATGGGCGGCATGGTCGCCGTCGATCGGTTCTCGGTGGTCTCCCGGCTGGTCCTGCTATCGATCGCCGCGATGGGTCTGCTGCTCGGCACGCACTACTTCGCACGGTCGGGCGACGAGCTGCGCGGCGAGTTCTATCCGCTCGTGCTGTTCGCGACGGCGGGTATGACGCTCATCACGGCCGCGGCGGATCTGATCATCGTCTTCCTGGCGCTCGAGATCCTGTCGCTCTCCCTGTACGTGCTGACGGGCATCACGGGCCGGCCGACGTCGAGCGAGGCGGCGATGAAGTATTTCCTGCTCGGCGCCTATTCCTCGGCGTTCTTCCTCTTCGGCGTCGCCTGGGCCTACGGCGCCACGGGCACGACACGCATCACCGCCGTCGCGAACGCTTTGGCCGGGCAGACCGGGAGCCAGGCGATCGCGCTTCTGGCGTTCGCGTTCCTTGCGATCGGGTTCGCGTTCAAGGTCAGCGCGGTGCCGTTCCACATGTGGACCCCGGACGTCTACCAGGGCGCGCCCACGCCGGTGACCGCGTTCATGTCGGCGGCGACCAAGGTCGCCGCGTTCTTCGCATTGATGCGTGTGCTGGACGTGGCGTTCCAGCCGCTCACGTCGGATTGGGTGCCCGTGATCTGGGTGCTGGCGGCGGTGTCCGTCCTCGTCGGCAGCGTCATCGCGATCGCCCAGTCCGACATCAAGCGGATGCTGGCGTACTCGAGCATCGCGCACGCGGGGTTCGTCCTCACCGGTTTGACGTCCGCGAACCAGGTCGGTATCCGGGCGGGCATGTTCTACCTGGTCGCGTACGCCGTGATGACCCTCGGCGCGTTCGGGGTCGTGATGCTAGTGTCGGCCAGGGGCGAGGAGCAGACCGGTCTCGCGGCGTATGCGGGCCTCGCCAAGCGAAGCCCCCTCCTGGCCGGGCTCATGACGCTGTTCCTGCTCTCGCTCGCCGGGATCCCACCGACCGTGGGGTTCGTGGCGAAGGTGGGGGTGTTCTCCGCAGCGATCCAAGCCGGTCACTGGCCACTCGCGGTCATCGGCGTCCTCGCCAGCGTGGCGGCGGCCTTCTTCTACCTGCGCGTGATCGTGCTGATGTACATGCAGGATCCGAAGGGGGTCCAGGACGAGGATCGATCAGTGCTCCCACGGGTTGCGATCGCGATCCCGGCTATCCTCACGCTGGCCCTCGGCGTCTTCCCCGCTCTGATCACGGGGATCATCGAGAAGGCCTCGATCCTCAGGTGGTGAGCGGATGAGCCGACGTGTGATCCCGGGACTGGAACCGCCCGACGCGGCCCTCGAGGCCGATATCCGCGCACGCCTCGACCAGGTCGAGCAGGCCCTCGAGAAGTCGGTCGAGGTCGAGACCTCCGGCCTCCTGTCGGAGACGTCCTCCTATCTCATCGCCGCGGGGGGAAGCGGTTCCGGGCGATGTTGGTGCTGCTCTCCGGGTACTTCGGCGATCCGAGCGACCCACGGCTCATCTCCGGGTCCGTCGCGATCGAGCTCGTCCATCTGGCCACCCTCTATCACGACGATGTGATCGACGAGGCGGACGCGCGTCGCGGCGCCCCCTCGGCCAACGTGCGCTGGGACAACACCGTCGCGATCCTCACCGGCGACTTCCTGTTCGCCCGGGCGTCGGAGCTCTCCGCCGAACTCGGCACCGAGGTCTGTCGCCTGCTCGCACGGACGATCGCGATCCTGTGCGACGGGCAGATCCGCGAGGTCGACAGCTCGGCGAAGGTCGAGCAGCCCGAGGGCAACTACCTGGCGATCATCCGGCGGAAGACCGCCTCGCTGATCGCGACGTCATGCCGATTGGGCGGGATGCTCTCCGACGCGACGTCTGAGCACACCGACGTCCTGGAGGAGTTCGGGGATGCCCTTGGGATGGCGTTCCAGCTCTCCGACGACATCATGGACATCACCGCGACGCAGCTCGAGCTCGGCAAGGAACCGGGCTCGGATCTGCGGTTGGGTGTCTACACCGCCCCGGTCCTGCATGCCTTGGCCCACGACGAGCACCGGGAGGAGCTCGCTCGGATCCTCGGGCACGGCGCTCCCGACGGCGAATTGTTGGACCGCACCCTTGAGATCGTCCGCTCGGGTGGATCGATCGATCACGCCCGCGAGGCCGTCACCGCCGAGGTGGGCAGGGCGATCGCGCTGGCACATCGGCTCCCTACGGGTCCGGCTCAGCACGCATTGGAGCAGCTCGCGAGGTTCCTGGCGGTCCGTTGTGGAGCGGAGCAGACGCCGTGAGTGATCCTGCTAGGATCCGCGCTCGGGAAACCGTTCACAAACGTGCCTGACTACTATCAGTCGTATGCGGTAGTGCTCGCGGTCGCCGTGGCCGGCGTCCTGCTGGTCGCTGTCGCGTTCGGGACCGGCCGCCTCATCGCCCCCAGCAGGCCGCTCCCCGCCAAGCTCACTACCTACGAGTGCGGGATCGATCCCGTGGGCGAGGGCTGGTCCCAGAGCGAGGTCCGGTACTACATCTACGGGTTCCTCTTCGTCATCTTCGACGTAGAAAGCGTCTTCCTCTTCCCCTGGGCGCGCGTGTTCGAACGGCTCGGCTACACCGCGATCGGCGAGATGGGCCTGTTCATCGGGATCTTGGCGTTGGGACTGCTCTACGCCTGGAAGAAGGGGGTGCTCAAGTGGGCCTGATCACCGAGCGGACCCCGATCCCGAAGATCCAGCCGGTGAAGTTCATCCTGAACTGGGGCCGGCGCTACTCCTTGTGGGTCATGAACTTCGGACTGGCGTGCTGCGCGATCGAGCTCATAGCCACGTCGACCTCGAAGCACGACTTCATCCGTCTGGGCGTGATCCCGTTCGCTCACGGGCCCAGGCAGGCCGACCTGCTCGTCGTCGCCGGAACCCTTACGGACAAGATGGCCCCGGCACTTCAGCGTGTCTACGACCAGATCCCCGACCCGAAGTACGTGATCTCCTTCGGCTCGTGCTCCAACTGCGGCGGACCCTACTGGGACTCCTACTCCGTGACGAAGGGGGTCGACCAGATCCTCCCCGTCGACGTCTACGTGCCTGGCTGCCCCCCGCGGCCGGAGGCACTCCTGCACGGCATCGTTCGCCTGCAGGAGAAGATCAAGGACGAGAACATCCAGGAGAAGTTCAGTGGCAGGGACACCGCACCCGCTCTCTCCTGACGAGACGGCGACCCGCCTCCGTGCGCAGTTCGGGGAGGACATCGTCGACGCCGTCGAGCAGCACGGCCACTCGGCGGTCACGGTGACGGTCTCGCGCTATCGCGACGTCTGCCGGTTCCTCCGCGACGAACCGGACTTCGCGTGCGACTTCTGCGACTTCACCGCCGGGGTGGACTTCGGGGTCGACGGAGGCTTCGAGGTGGTGACCCACCTGTTCTCGACGACGCACCACCACAACGTGCGTGTGAAGGTCAAGCTGCCGCACGACGAGCCGGTGTGTCCGACGGTGTCCGACCTGTTCGCCACGTCGAACTGGCATGAGCGCGAGACCCTGGAGATGTTCGGGATCCAGTTCGAAGGGCACCCGCAGCCGGTCAAGCTGCTGCTGTCGGAGCCGTTCGAAGGACACCCGCTCCGCAAGGACTTCCCGCTGATGACCCGCGAAGCCAAGCCCTGGCCCGGCGCGGTCGAAGGCGAGGAGGACGAAGAGGAGTGACGTTCCTCGCCCAAACGGGCTCGTCGATCGTGAACCAGTGGTTCGACAACTTCTGGCTCGTCGTCATCGTGAAGGCGGTCGCCGTCCTACTGTTCTTCCTGGTCGTGCCGCTCGTCGTCGGCTACATCGAACACAAGGTGCTCGCGCACATGCAGGCCCGCCTCGGGCCGATGGAGGCGGGGGTGTTCCATGGATGGGCTCAGCTCGTTGCCGACGGCGTGAAGTTCGTCCAGAAGGAGAACGTGGTCCCGGCGGCCGCGGATCGCAGCGTGTTCTCGCTCGCGCCGGCCGTGGCGATGATCCCGTACATCATCATCCTGGTCGTCCTGCCGTTCAGTCCCAGCGTGTTCGCCCTGAACCTCGATATCGGCATCTTCTTCGTCATGGCGATGTCGTCGGTCTCGGTGATCGGGGTGCTGATGGCGGGCTGGTCTTCGGCGAACAAGTTCTCCCTGATCGGTGCTCTCCGCGCAGCCGCGCAGTTGATCGCCTATGAGCTTCCGCTCGTCCTCGCCGCGGCCGCGATCGTGATGCAGGCCGGCACGCTCTCGATGGTGGGGATCGTCGAGTCGCAGCACAACCTATGGAACATCGTGAGGCCGTGGCAGTTCATCGGCTTCGTGATCTTCATGGTGGCATCGCTCGCTGAGCTCACACGCCCACCGTTCGACATGCCGGTCGCGGATTCCGAGATCATCTTCGGTGCCTTCACCGAGTACACCGGGCTGAAGTTCGCGTTCTTCTTGTTGGCGGAGTACGGGGGGATCGTGGCGCTCTCGGGCGTCGCGGCCACGTTGTACCTGGGCGGGTATCTCGGCCTGCCGGGGATCCCGCTTCCGCCGCCGCTTTGGATGATGGGCAAGATCATCGCGCTATCGTTCGTGATCATCTGGCTGCGGGCCACGTATCCACGCCTGCGCGAGGATCAGCTCCAGCGGTTCTCGTGGCTGGCGCTGATCCCACTGTCGCTCGCGATGATCATGGTCACGGCGATCATCAAGGTCGCCGGGAGATAGGGGGGTCGCGGGTGGCGTCGGACGTCTCGGAGCGGCAAGAGCAACCGGAGTCCGGTATCGGCCTCGGCCTGCTGAAGGGCCTGGGCGTCACGCTCAAGACGATGCTCCACCCCGCGGTCACCCAGCAGTACCCCAAGGTCAAGCCGGATCTCCCTGCCCGCACCCGTGGCGTGATCGCGCTGAAGCAGGAGAACTGCACGGTCTGCTACAAGTGCTCGCGCGAGTGCCCCGACTGGTGCATCTACATCGACGCCCACAAGGAGTCGCACGACCCCGCGGGGGGAGGGCGCGCGCGGTCGGCGAAGATCCTCGACCGGTTCGCGATCGACTATGCGCTCTGCATGTACTGCGGGATCTGCGTCGAGGTCTGTCCGTTCGACGCGCTGTTCTGGAGCCCTGAGTTCGAGTACGCGGAGTACGAGATCGACCTGATGACGCATGAGAAGGAGCGACTGGAGGACTGGACCTATACGGTGCTGCCGCCTCCCGCGCTCGAGGTGGGCGCGGAGCCGGTGGAGGAGGCCTCCTGATGTCGGCGCAGGAGTACGCCTTCGCGGTCGTGGCGGTGGTCGGCAGCGTCAGCGCGATCTCGGTCGTGCTCGCGCGGAACGTCGTGCACGCGGCGCTCTACCTGGTGGTCACCCTGCTCTCTGTGGGCGGCGTGTACCTGCTGCTGGGAGCGGAGTTCGTCGCCTGGGTGCAGATCCTGATCTACGTGGGCGCCATCGTGATCCTGTTCCTGTTCGGGCTGATGCTCACGAAGGCGCCGATCGGGCGCGATACGCTCGACCATCACAACCGCTGGATCGGCGGGCTCGTCGGCGGGGGCGTGTTCTTGGGGCTCGTCTTCTTGATCCAGGACGCCTTCGACGCGCGGAACGCGGTGGCGAGCCCGACGTTCCACTCGACCACCGGCGACGTGGGGCAGGCGCTGTTCCGTGACTACGTGCTGCCGTTCGAGGCGGTGTCCTTCCTGCTGCTCGCGGCGCTGATCGGAGCGATCGTGCTGGCCCGCAAGGACGAGCCGGGATGATCCGACTGCCGTTCGTGCTCTTCTTCGGCGCTCTGCTTTTCTCGGCGGGCGTCTACGGCGTGCTCGCCCGGCGGAACGCCGTGATGGTGCTCATGGCGATCGAGCTGATGCTGAACGCGGTGAACATCAACCTGGTCGCGTTCGGATCCGAGCTGCACGACGTGAGCGGGCAGATCTTCGCGCTGTTCGTGATCGCCGTGGCCGCCGCCGAGGTCGGGATCGGCCTGGCGATCGTGATCCTCCTGTTCCGTAACCGCGAGTCCATCAACGTGGACGAGGTGAACCTCCTCAAGTGGTAGCCGAAGCTGCGAGCGCTGCCGCCACCGGAGCCATCCGATACGCGTGGGTGATCGCGCTCCTCCCGTTCATCTCGGCGGCGCTCACGCTCCTGTTCGGCAAGCGGACGCCGGGGAGGGGCTCGGCGTACGGGATCGTCGCCATCGGTGCGGGCTTCGTGATGTCTCTGTTGATCCTGATGCACTTCGTACAAGGGGGCGGCAACTACCAGAGCAGCATCTCGTGGTTCCAGGTCGGCACGCTCCATATGGAGCTCGGGCAGTACGTCGACGGGCTCACGGCCGTGATGCTCGTTGTCGTGACGTCGATCTCGCTCTGCGTGCACGTGTACTCGATCGGCTACATGCACGGAGATGCTCGGTACACCTGGTTCTACGTCGTGCTGTCGCTGTTCACCGGGGCGATGCTCGATGTCGTCATCTCGAACAACCTCTTCCAGTTGTTGGTGGGCTGGGAGGTCATGGGCGTGTGCTCCTACCTGTTGATCGGCCACTGGTACGAGGAGAAGCAGAACTCGGACGCGGCGATCAAAGCCTTCATCACGACACGGACCGGTGATGTTCCGTTCATGTTCGGGATCTTCGCCCTGGTCTTCGCCACGGGATTCGTCACCTCGAACATCCAGACGATCGGCGAGATGGCCGCGACCGGCCATGTGTCGAACCTGCTCCTCACGGCCGCAGCCCTGCTGCTGTTCGGTGGCACGATCGGCAAATCCGCGCAGTTCCCGCTCTACGTCTGGCTGCCGGACGCGATGGCGGGCCCGACACCCGTTTCGGCGCTCATCCACGCCGCGACGATGGTCGCGGCCGGGATCTACATGGTCGCCCGGCTCTTCGAGGTGTTCATCAACGCCGATCCGTTCGTGCTGACGATCGTGTCCGCGGTGGGGGCGATCACGCTGCTGTTGGCAGCGTTCCTCGCGCTGATCCAAGACGACATCAAGAAGGTGTTGGCGTACTCCACGATCTCCCAGCTCGCCTACATGGTGGCGGCGCTTGGGATGGGGGAGCAGGGGTATCCGGCCGCCATGTTCCACCTGTTCACCCACGCGTTCTTCAAGGCGCTGTTGTTCCTGGGAGCTGGCTCGGTCATCCACGCCGTCCACTCGAACAACATGAGCGAGATGGGCGGCCTGCGGAAGAAGATGCCCCTCACGTTCTGGACGTATCTGATCGGCGGGCTGGCGCTCGCCGGTGTGCCTCCGCTATCGGGCTTCTTCTCGAAGGACGAGATCATCTTGGTCGCGTACAAGTCGCACACGTGGTGGCTCGCCGTCACCCTGCTGCTGGGTGCTGTGATCACGGCGTTCTACACGATGCGGATGTTGCGGCTCACGTTCTACGGCGAGTACCGCGGGGAGGCCCATCCTCATGAGTCACCGGTCTCCATGACCGGACCGCTGGTGTTCTTGGCCGGCGCCACAATCTTCGCCGGGTTGCTCGGGTTCTCGGGTACCGGCGCCCCGTTCCTCGATTGGGTGTACTTCGGCACTCCTGAGACTCCGGAGTTCAGCCCGGTCGTCGCCGGGCTCTCGGTCCTCTTGGTCGGGATCGGGCTCTTCTCGGCCTACCGCCTGTACCGAACCTATCGTGAGCGCGACCCGCTCCGGTCGCTCGGCGCGGTGTACGGCCTGCTCGAGCACAAGTACTACCTCGACGACCTCTATCTCAACGGGATCGTCTACCCGATCCGGGACAAGTGGTCGGCGGGCGTCTACTGGTTCAACCAGAAGATCTTGGACGGCGTCGTGAACGGGGCGGGTATGGCGACCCGCGGCTTGGCGCAACTCGTCAACCTGTTCGACCACGACGTGATCGATGGGGCGGTGAACGGGGCGGCCGGGACCGCGGGATTCTCTGGAGGCATCTTGAGGTACATCCAATCGGGCAACGTCCAGCGCTACATGGCGTTCCTGTTCGTCGGTGTGCTGGTGCTGGCGATCGTCTTCACGCGAGTGGTGTGACAAGGAGAGTGAGACTTCGATGAGCGGCTGGGACAAGTCGGCGATCACGATCACGACGTTGCTGCCGATCGCCGGCGCGCTCGTGATCATCTTCGTCCCGAAGGAGAAGGACCGGCTCGTTCGAGCCCTCGGCATCCTCGTCACGGGGGCCGCCCTGATCCTGGCGATCGCGATCGCGGTCGGCTTCGACTACGCGAGGCCAGGCCTCCAATACGTGTTGGACGTCAGCTGGATCCCGGTGATCGGCGCGCGGTACCACGTCGGTATCGACGGGATCAGCATGCCCCTCTACGTCCTCACGTTCTTCCTGTCCTTCCTGTGCGCGATCTACACGTGGCGGTACGTGCCGGAACCCGGCCGGACGAAGGCGTTCATCGCCCTGATGCTGTTGCTCGAGACCGGGATGGCAGGAACGTTCATCTCGTTCGACCTCATCTTGTTCTTCGTGTTCTGGGAGATGGTCCTGGTTCCGATGTACTTCCTGATCGGGATCTGGGGATCAGCCAACCGCCAATACGCGTCGATCAAGTTCTTCCTGTACACGCTGTTCGGCTCGGTGTTCATGCTGCTGGGCTTCCTGGCGATGTACTTCCAGGGTCCGTCGCCGCACACCTTCGACATGGTGCGCATCCAGGGATTCGCGCTGGGCGGTGGGTTCAGCCATGGATTCCAAGCTGGTGGTATTCGGGGCGGTGGCCCTCGGGTTCGCGGTCAAGGTGCCGATGTGGCCGTTCCACACGTGGCTCCCCGACGCCCACACCGAGGCCCCGACGATCGGCTCGGTCCTGCTGGCGGGGGTCATGCTGAAGATGGGTACGTACGGCTTCATCCGGATCGCCCTGCCGATGCTCCCGTACGGCGCGCAGAAGTACGCGCCGTGG
The DNA here is from genome assembly GCA_963695975.1 of uncultured Actinomycetes bacterium. Lineage (GTDB taxonomy): Bacteria > Actinomycetota > UBA4738 > UBA4738 > HRBIN12 > JBBQVZ01. The sequence continues at coordinate 84,822 of CAVOIB010000012.1, forward strand.
ATCGGGCTGCTCGCGGTGATCGCGATCGTCTACGCCGCACTCGCCTGTCTCGCGCAGAAAGACCTGAAACGGTTGATCGCGTTCTCGTCTGTCGGGCACATGGGGTTCGTGATGCTCGGGATCGCCACGCTCACCGAGATCGGCATCCAGGCGGCGATCTTCGGGATGGTGGCTCACGGGATCATCACCGGCATGCTCTTCTTCTGCGTCGGCTCGATCTACGACCGCTACCACACGCGGCAGATCGCCGATATCGGCGGCGGGATGTCCGAGCAGATGCCGAAGCTCGCCGGCATCTTCGCGTTCGTGGCGATCGCCTCGCTAGGTCTCCCCGGTCTCGCCGGGTTCTGGGGCGAGGTCATGGCGCTCCTGTCGTCGTTCAGTCCGAACACGGCGCTCGGTCTCTCCACATCCCTGTATCGCTGGTTCATGGTGGCGGGCGGGATCGGAACGATCCTCACCGCCGGCTATTTCCTGTGGATGCTGCAGCGGGTGAACCTCGGGACGATGCCCGAACGGTGGAAGGAGCACACGCTCCGGGACACGCTCGCCGTCGAGTGGGTTGCGTGGCTCCCGTTGATGATCGGGATCCTCGCGCTCGGGCTCTTCCCGCGACTGCTCTTCGGCGTCACGGACGACGCCGTCCGCGGGCTGATGTCGTTCCTCGGGGTGTGAGCCGGCCGCGATGAACCAGGTGATCGACTACCACGCGATCCTGCCGGAGTTGATCCTCTCAGGCACGATCCTGCTCGTCCTCGTGGTGGACGTCTTCCTGCCCGAGAAGCGCAAGTCGTGGTCGATGGCCGTCGCGCTCGTGGGTGTCGTTGCCGCGCTGATCGCGACGCTGACGCTCGTCGGCGACCCTCGGACCACGTTCGGCGGCTCCTACGTGGTCGACAACTTCGCGATCTTGTTCAAGCTCTTCTTCCTGTCGGTCGCGATCGTCGTGCTCGCGATCTCGCTCCGCTACGTCAAGGAAGGCGGGTTCTACCAGGGGGAGTACTACTTCCTGCTGCTCACGTCGTTCCTCGGCTGCATCATGATGCCGTCATCGCGTGACCTCCTCTTACTCTTCATCGCGCTGGAGTTGGTGTCGGCGCCGGGGTTCCTGATGGCGGCGTTCCGCAAGCGCGACCCCAAGTCGAACGAGGCCGGTCTGAAGTTCTTCTTGATCGGCGTCCTGTCGACGGCGGTGATGCTCTACGGGATGAGCATGGTCTACGGGCTCTCGGGCTCGACCCGCCTCGATGCGATCGCTCGGTGGGGCGCGCATATCCCTGCCGCCCAGGAAACGCTGGCGCTCTCGGCGATCCTGTTCGTCGTGATCGGGTTCGGGTTCAAGGTTTCGGCCGTGCCGTTCCAGTTCTGGGCTCCTGACACGTACGAGGGCGCGCCGGTGCCGGTGGCGGCGTTCCTCGCGGTCGCGTCGAGCGCTGCCGGGTTCGCCGGCTTGCTTCAGCTGATGTTCGTCGCGTTCATCCACCAGTACGCGTTCTGGGCGCCGATCTTCGCCGCACTCTCGATCGCCACGATGTTCCTCGGGAACCTCGTCGCCCTGAAACAGACCCAGGTGGTACGCCTGCTCGCGTATTCCGGGATCGCGCAGGCCGGCTACATCTTGCTGCCGTTCGCGCTCGTGTCACGCGACGTCGTCGTCAACCACGAGGCGTTCTCCGCGTCGGTCACCTACATCTTGATCTACGGCATCATGAACCTCGGGGCGTTCGCTGTGACGATCGCGGTGAGCCGGCGTGAGCCGCGCCTGCTGATCAGCGATTTCGCCGGACTGGTCCGGCGTGCACCCCTCCTCGCGGTCGGCATGACGGCGTTCATGATCTCGCTGGCGGGGGTGCCGCCGACCGGTGGGTTCTGGGCCAAGATCCTCGTCTTCAAAGCCGCGATCGACCGCGGCGGGATCGGTGTGTCGCTGGCGATCTTCATGCTCGTCAACTCGGTGATCAGCGTCGGATACTACTTCGCGGTGCCGAAGCAGATGATCTTCGAACCAGCCAAGGACGCCTCGCGGATGCGGTCGCCCGTGCTCGTGAACGCGGTCGTGGCGGTTGCGCTCGTGGCGATCGTCGCGATCTTCGTATTCCCGAATCCGATCGCCCGCGCCGCGGACATCTCCACGCTGATCGGGGGCTGAGCACCCCAGCGGAGAGACACCGGCTTCGAACCTGGGCCTCGGTCGTAACGAACCCTCCGTGAGAGCATTGCTCTCAGGAGGGATATCGCGATGCATGCAGGTGCGAACCGACTGAAGACGTGGGTCCTGATCGCCGCGCTCGGCGGGCTCTTCGTCCTGATCGGCGCGTGGCTCGGCGGCTCGAGCGGCGCGGCCGTCGCTCTGGGACTCGCCTTGGTGTTCAACTTCTCGATGTATTGGTTCTCCGACAAGATCGCGATCGCGACCACGCGGTCGAAGCCCGTCTCGGAGCAGGAGTACCCTCAGCTCTACCGGATCGTCCGCGAGCTGACCCAGCTCGAGCAGATACCCATGCCCGCCATCTTCGTCTCGGAGATGACACAGCCGAACGCCTTCGCGACCGGCAGGAACCCGAACCACGCCTCCGTCGCGGTGACCAAGGGCATCCTGCAGATCCTGGACGAACGGGAGCTGCGTGGCGTCCTCGCGCACGAGCTCTCGCACGTCCGCAACCGCGACATCCTGATCGGTTCCGTCGCGGCTGCGATCGGCATGAGTATCACGTTCCTGGCGCGCTTCGCGTTGTTCTTCGGCGGCGGGGACGACAACCGAGGGGGTGGCATCGGGATGCTCTTCGCGTGGCTCCTGGCGCCGCTCGCGGCGGCCGTGATCCAGATGGCCGTGTCACGCTCGCGTGAGTATCAAGCCGACGAGTCCGGTGCGTACCTCTCGCACGATCCGGCCGCGCTCGCGAACGCGCTCCGCAAGCTCGACGTCGCGACCCGGCAGGTGCCTGCGCCGGCGAGCCTCAACCCGGCGGAGGCGCACCTGTTCATCATGAACCCCCTTACCGGCCGGCGCGGCTCGGGGTTCGGGAACCTGTTCTCGACGCATCCGCCCACGGATCGCCGGATCGAGCGGTTGGACGCCATCGCCCGCGAGTTGGGGAGCCAGAAGGCCTGACCGGCTACGCCATCGCCGCCAGCACCGGGCGAACGTGATCCATCGTGGTCCGCGGGTTGATGAAGCACAGACGCATCACCTTCTCGCCCTCCCACGACGTGGGCTGCACGAAGGCGATCTGTGCGTCGAGAAGATGGCGCCAGCATCGCTCGTAGTCCTCCGGTCCCCAGCCGATGCGCTTGAAGAGCACGACGGACAGCTCGGGTTCCATCAGGAGCTCGAACGCAGGATCGGCAGCGATCGCTTCGGCCGTCTCCTTCGTGAGACCCAGGACCTTCTCGACGGCATCGCGGTAGGCGTCCGTGCCGTAGGTCGCGAGCGAGAACCACAGCGGCAACCCCCGTGCGCGACGCGAGAGGTGGTAGGCGTAGTCGGCCGGGTTCCAATCCGGTGTGGACAGCGCCGTGTCCAGGTACGAGGCGACCTGCCGGTGGGCCGCCAGGGCGAGGGACGGGTCGCGGTAAAGCAGTCCGCACGCGTCGTAGGGGGCGAAGAGCCACTTGTGCGGGTCCACGATGAACGAGTCGGCCCGCTCGACACCGCGGAACAGATGCCGCGCCGACGGCGCGAGCAATGCGCCGCCCCCGTAAGCCCCGTCCACGTGGAACCATAGGGCGTGGTCGCCGGCGACGTCCGCGATCCCGGTCAGGTCGTCGACCGTCCCGGCGTTCGTAGCGCCCGCGCTCGCGACGACGGCGAACACGCCCTCGCCCCCATCAGGTTCGAGCGTGCGCCGGAGCGCTTCCCCTGTCAGCCGGCCGCGCCCGTCGTGCGGGACGTCGAGGATGTCGACGTCCATCACCCGGGCGGCGGCGGCGACGCTCGAGTGCACGGTGTCGCAGGCGGCGAACCGCCACCGTTGCGGCCGGCCGCCGCGTCGGACCGATGCCGCATGTCGGGCCGTGACCAACGCGGAGAGGTTCCCCGCCGATCCACCGGAGACGAAGACCCCTCCCGCCTCCTCGGGGAATCCGGCCAGGTCCGCCAGCCACCGTAGCGCCTGGTTCTCGGCCCAGATCGCGCCGGCGCCGTCGATCCAGCCGGCCGCGATCGTGGACGACGCGCCGACGATCAGGTCGAAGAGCGCCGAGGCCTTCGTCGGGGCACCCGGCACGAACGCGAACGAGGCCGGGTTGTCGGTCGAGATGGTGGCGGGAGCGAGCACGTCGGCCCAGATGCGGAGCGCCTCCCGCCAGCCGATCCCGTCCGGTGAGATGGTGATGCCCGCGGCGGCGTCGAGCTCCTCCGCGTGCGCCACGCGGTCGAGCGGCTGGGGGTTCGCGATGCGATCGCGCGCGTACGCCTCGATCGCACGGGCGAGCTCATCCGTCTCCTCGGTGTACCTGTGCATCTCCATCGGCCGTCCTCCCGCCGATCACGGACACGACACGGGGCCGGCCGAAGGCCGGCCCCGTGAGGGTCGTTTCCGATGACGCCTAGCCGGCGAGCTCCGCGCAGAACCCGGCGAACGCGTCCACGTACCTGCGGACGTCGTCCTCGTCGTGCTGGACCGAGATCGTCCACTGCTCCTCGTCCCCGGGAGTCATGAAGATGCCCCGGTTGATCATCCACGAGAAGCTCGCGTAGAAGAACGCGGGCTCCGTCTCCAGGAAGTCCCGGTAGTTCGCGAGGGGCTCCTTGCGGAACGACACGCAGCCTTTCGCGCCGAGGTCCGTGGTGTGACCGGGGATGTCGTTGTCGTCCATCGCGCGCTGGCACCCCTCGGCGAGCATCGTCCCGAGCTTGCCCAGATGATCGTAGGCGTCTTTCGTCAGCACCTTGGTGAGCGCGGCCAGTCCCGCGGCCGCCGAGAGCGGGTTGCCGTTGAACGTGCCCTGCTGGGCGGCGCCCTTCGTCACCCACTCCATATACCTCGCTTCGCCGCCGAACGCCCCGATCGTCGCGCCGCCGCCGACCGCCTTCGCGTACGCGGCCAGGTGGGGCTTGACGCCGTAGCGCTCGGTCGTCCCGCCGTAGGCGATCGTGCCGCCGCACTTCACTTCGTCGTAGATCAGGACAACTCCGTGCCGCTCGCACGCGTCGCGGAGGGCCTGGAGGTATCCGGGCTTCGGGACGACGATGCCGATGTTCATCATGACCGGTTCCAGGATCACGGCCGCGACCTCACCTGGATGCGCCTGCAGCGCCTCCTCGACCGCTTCGGCATCGTTGAACGGTACGACGATCACCGTGTCCCACAGCGCGTGGGGAACACCCTTCGAGGTGGGCTCGGTCGTGTACCAAGCCTGCCCTTCGTGGTCCACGCCACGGCGCATGTCGAGCACGTCGGCCTCCGGCACGACCGAGAACAGCACGGAATCGTGGTGGCCGTGGTAGGAGCCCTCCATCTTGATGATCTTGTCGCGTCCGGTGGCCGCGCGAGCGACCCGCAGGGCGTCCATGGTGGCCTCGGTCCCCGAGTTGACGAAACGCATCTGCTCCAGCTGGAACCGTGAGCAGATCTCCTCGGCGAGGGCGACCGTCGTTTCCGTGGTGACCGCGAAGTGGATCCCCTGATCCGCCACCGTGCGGATCGCTTCCACGATCGCCGGGTGAGCGTGGCCGACCACGTTGACCCCGAAGCCGCCGTGGAAGTCCGTGTACTCGGTGCCGTCGACGTCCCAGACCCGAGATCCCGATCCCCGCTTCAGATACACGGGATAGGGGTCCCCGGCCTGGAAGTTGGAGGCCACTCCGTTGGGCAGGCTCTTCAGCGCTCGTTCGTGGAGGGCCTTCGAGCCGGGCGTCCGGCCGAGCAGGACCTTCGTTTCCTGCCCGGCGATCTCCGCCGCGCGTACCTTGAGTCGTTCGAGGTCAGCCACACACACCACCTCCTGAGGCGGGCAGCCTACCCGGATGGACTCTGGGCAGGCAATCCGTCCCTGAGCAGGACGGATGTAGCTTAGGGTCGGTAGTTCGTGAACTGGAGAGCGATCCCGAAATCGTGCTCCTTGACCGCGGCGATCGCCTTCTGCAGGTCGTCCTTGCTCTTGCCCAACACGCGGACCTGTGCGCCCTGGATCTGGGTCTGAACCTTGAGGCCGCTTCCCTTGACGTACTTCGTGATCTCCTTGGTCTTCTCCTCGGAGATGCCCGTGATCACGGTGATCGCTTGGCGGACGTGCCCCTTGGCGGCCGGGTGGACCTCGCCTTCCGAAAGGGCCTTGAGCGGGATGTTCCGCTTGACCGCCTTCTCCTTCAACACCTGGAGCGCGGCCTTCAGCCGGTCCTCCGTCGAGGAGCGCAGCTCGATCGTGGTGTTGTCCTGAGAAAGTGCGGTCTCGGTGGCCTTGAAGTCGAACCGCTGCGCGATCTCACGGCTCGCCTGGTCCACCGCGTTGCGCACCTCCTGCATGTCGACCTCGGATACGATGTCGAACGAGAACTGGTCCTTCGCCATGCGCGTGAGGATACCGCCGACCGTCGGGTGGTGCGTTCGCTACCATGTCGGCATCCCGGGAGGATGCCCGAGTGGCCAAAGGGAGCGGTCTGTAAAATCGCCGGCGTAGCCTACGGAGGTTCGAATCCTCCTCCTCCCACCAAGGG
>CAVOIB010000013.1:0-15015 GCA_963695975.1 uncultured Actinomycetes bacterium
CTCGGCCAGGTCCTTGACGACGACCGCTCGCGGCGAGGTGTGAGCATCACGCTCGCGATCCTGCTCGTGGCGTCGGTCGCACTGATCTGGATCTAGCCACTCGGAACGGCGATCGATGCCGACGCGCGTCGGGATGGGAGCCGCGCGGGGAGGAGTTCGAGATGAAAAGGAAGAACAGCTGAGCGTGACAGGCGAGTTGAGGGCTTGATCGTAAAGGCCGTTCGCCGATACGTTCGACTGCGTGACCGAATCCTGGGCTTGGGCGGGATCATTCAAGGAGTTTCTCGCGCATGAACTCAACGACCTAGCGAGGAGACTCAGCGAATTCCACGTCAGCTCGATGAACATGCCTCCGGCAGGGACCCAGGTTGACGCTTGGGCCGATGAAGTCCGGATCCTGCAAGAGGCTCTGAAATCTGTCTGTCATTCCGATCCGCGAGCTGAGAGTTGGGGCCTAGTACTCGAGTTTGAACTGCCACTTGAGGGTGGCCGCAGACCCGACGCCGTTGTGCTTCTGGGTGGGTCGATTGCGGCTCTGGAATTCAAGTCGGATGCAACGGCGTCGCCAGGGCAAGTGGATCAAGTCGTCGCGTACGCTCGTGATCTGAGCGACTACCACGCAGCAAGCCATGGTCGGAACGTCACGCCGGTGCTTGTACTCACGCGGAATGACGGCATTGCCATCGACTTTGAACCCGCCGTTATCACCGGTCCGCACGAGCTTCCTCATTATCTTCTGGAAACCGCGTCTCCTGGCTCAGTTGACCTGGACAAGTGGCTTCACTCACCTTATGAGCCACTACCCACTCTAGTGGCGGCGGCTAAGCGCATCTTCAGAGAAGAAAGCCTCCCTCATGTCCGATCCGCTGAAAGCAGCGGCATTCCCGAAACTTTGAAGGCAGTCAACGATGTCATCAATAGAACGCAGCAAGCCGGTCGCTCCGCCCTTGTACTCATCGCCGGAGTTCCCGGCTCCGGAAAGACTCTTGTAGGTCTAAGACTCGTGTACGAGCTCGCCGATCTTCATGGTCGGGCACTCTTTCTCTCAGGAAATGGCCCGTTGGTGCAGGTGCTCCAGGACGCCTTGCAGAGTCGGGTCTTCGTAAGGGACCTGCACGCGTTCATCAAGTCCTACGGGCTGGGTGAGCGGAGTCCCGCAGAACACGCAATCGTGTTCGACGAAGCGCAGCGAGCATGGGATGCCGAGTTCATGTTGGAGAAACGTGGTGTCTTTCGGTCGGAGCCTGACCTGCTAGCTGAGGTGTGCGACCAGCTCCCTGAATGGGGCGTGCTTGTAGGTCTCGTCGGGCACGGACAAGAGATCTACTCGGGCGAGGAAGGTGGAATTCAGCAGTGGCGTGATGCCATCCTGGCTCGCCCCGACTCGAAGCGCTGGACCGTGCACTGTCCGGCGACACTCAAGCATGGGTTTGACGGCTTGGTTGTTGAAGTTCACGAGGAGTTCGACCTGACCAAGACGCTTCGCTCACACAGGGCCGAGAACCTGCACGAATGGGTGGGTCACTTGCTCGCCGGGAGTCTCGCACTTGCGGCGCGACTCGCCGCTCGCATCGATCGAGACGATCAGCGTTACCCGATGTATGTAACCCGGTCCTTAGACGAGGCCAAGGCCTACGTTGCATCCCGGTACTCCGATGATCCCGAGGCTAGATACGGGCTACTGGTCGCCGCTCACGCCAAAGTCCCCAGGAGATACGGTGTCGACAATCACTTCATGGCGATGAAGCAAATGAAGGTCGGCCGGTGGTTCAATGCGACCCCGGACGACCCGCTCTCCTGCTGCTCACTGCAGCTACCCGCGACTGAGTTTCAAGTTCAAGGGCTCGAGCTGGATCTTCCGATCCTCTGCTGGGGTGAGGACTTCCTTTGGGACGGAGAGAACTGGCAGCTTCGTCCTGCGCATGCCAAGTTTCGCCAAACACACCCTGACGAGCTGCTTCGCAACGCATACCGCGTCCTTCTAACGCGCGGTCGGGATGGCCTCATCGTCTTCGTACCAGCCGAGTCCGAATTCGACCTGACCGAAGTAGCCCTACTGGCTGCTGGGGTCAGGCCTCTTGAGAGCGGCAGTGAGTTCGCACAGCGCCTGCGCGACTTGGCTGACGGCGCAGGGCTGGGTCCATCCGCCTAGGCGGCCAAGGCCATGCGAGGCGTTTCAGCCGGCGCGCTGCAACATTGCGCGTCCGCCGGCGGAACTCAGAGCTGCCCGCCGAGCTCCACTCGGTGTCGTGCGATCGCATGATGCGACGCTGAACGAGGCGCACCTGCAGCCACGACTGTGCTTCTTGCGCACTGGCTGGCATCAGTTCAGTTCTCATTTCGGGAAAGGACTTATCGTTCCATTTCACCCCGATCCAAAGAGGGCAGGCACGCCATGGCTGAGGAAAGGGGAACTTGCCCAAGTGGTGAGCATGTCTTTGGTTGACCGCAATGGGTTCGGCCGTGGTTACCCGCTTCGACGTTGCCTGCCATCCGAAAGTGAAAGGAAAGCCACCTCTTCGCCTCGTTCTCCGCTTGATGAACGTTCTTCCAGAGCTCCGGTGGCATACGGACCCCGCAGGACCTCGCCGCGATCATCGGCGGCCTCGCAGCGCCGACCGACGGCGTCGGGTGACTTCGACCGCGGCCGCGTTCCCCTTCTCCTCGTAGAGACCCAGCGCGGAATCGAGTGCGGCCACAGCGCCCTCGCGGTCGCCGGCCGCGATCTAGCACCTCGGCTAGGTCGACGAGCGTGTCGGCGCGCATGTTCAGATCGTCCGTCGCCTCGGAACGTTCGACGGCGTCGCGGGCGACGCGCTCGGCCTCATCGACCTGGCCACGCGAGGCGAGGACGCGGGCCTGGGCGCTGCGCCCGATCACCTGCGTGCTCACGTCGTCCTCCGCCCCCGCGCGGTCGCTGAGCGTGACCATCGCCTCCGCCTCGTCCAAACGCCCTTGGCGCAGGAGCGCGTGGGCGAGCAGCGCTGCGACCGTGGACTGGAATCCCTGCTCGCCCATCTCCACGGCCGCGTCGAACCCGGCGCGCCACTCGCGCTCAGCTGCGACGACGTCGCCGGCGAGCATCTCGATCGCGCCGGCGGTCTCGGAGACGAACGTCGACCGCAGGCGAAGACCGAGATCTTCGAAGATCGCGCGGGCCCGTTGGACGAGGCCACGCGCGTCGTCGAAGCGGCCCTGCATCGCCCGGACCCAGGCGAGCGCCCGGAGGGCGGGTGCCTCGTACCCCGAGCCCGTGGTCCTCTCCAGGAGCTCGTCGCATCGGCGTTCGATCTCCTCGACCGGCGCCGGCCCGTAGGTGCCCGACCCGGTGTACCGGCCGAGCGCATCGGCCTCCTCGCGCATCGCGCCGGCGCGGCGTGCGTGGTCGATCGCGCGGGCGAGGGCCTCGTCGGCGGCTCCGTAACGCGCGTGGTTCCAGTGCAGGTCCCCGATCAGACGCCAGGCGCGCGCCAGGCCGAGGTCATCCCCCAGCGAGTCGAGGATCCCGATCAACCGTTCGGCCTCGGGGATCGACCCGCCGGACAGGCGCTGAGGATCGGTGGACTCGAGCAGGACGAGCCGGAGGATCCCGGCGTTGGCCGCGCTCGCGGCGTCGCCGGCTTCTTCCGCGAGCGTCTCGGCCTCGTCCAGGGCTGCCTCGGCAGGCTTGAGGTCGCCGGCCTCGGCCAGCACCTCGCCGAGCGCGAGCAGCAGGGGCCGGCGTTCGGCGTTCTCTTGCGGCAGGAGGGCCTCGGCGCGGCCGAGGAGATCCGACGCCGCCGGGATGTCACGGCGCTCGAAGGCACGCATGCCCGCGGGGGCGAGCCGCAGCGCCGCCCGGGTCGCTAGGGCGCGCTCGCGCTCGCCGACGGGGGCCAGCTCGACGCGGTAGCGGTACGACTGCTCGAGGTGGTAACCCATCACCTCCTCAAGCTCGGTCGCGCGATCGCCCGCTACGTTCTCGACCCAGTTGGCGAACGCCTCGTGCAGGTCGGCCCGGACCTCCTTCGGCGTGCCGCGATACGCCGCCTCCTGGATCAAGATGTGGTGGAAACGGAAGGCGTCCTCGCCCGCGAAGGTCGAACGCTCTGGGCGGATCAGGTCCTTGCGTACCAACGTCTGCAGCGCGGTGCCGACCTCCGGTCGGATAGCCTCGGGCGCGAGCTCCTTCACCGCGCCCCACCAGAACACCTTGCCGATGACCGAGGCAGCCCGGATCACCAGGCGCTCCTCTTGCGAGAGACGGTCCAGTCGCGCGGACAGGAGCGCCTGGATGGACTCCGGGACCCTGAAGTCGCCGAGATCCTCGCTCGCGACCCAGCGTCCATCCTGCCTTCGGAGGAGGTCGTCGTCCTCGAGCATGCGAAGCATCTCTTCGAGGAAGAGCGGGTTGCCGCCCGCGAACTCCGCGATCCGCGCGTACACCCGTTCGTCGAGCCGCTCCCCACCGAGCAGTTCCGAGACGAGACGCTCGCTCTCGAGATCGTCGAGCGGACTGAGCGGCAACACCGTCGCGTTCGGGATGCCGGAACCCCAGGTGGTTCGGAGATCGGTGAGATCGGGCCGGGCAAGGCATAGGAGCAGCATCGCGACGCCGCGGCTCCATCCCCCGAGATACTCGACGAGATCGAGGAACGTGGGCTCGGCCCATTGCAGGTCGTCGAGGACCACCACGAGGGGACGGAAGCGCCCCGACCACTCGAGGAATCGCCGGATCCCCCAGAACGTCTCCTCCAGCCCAGCCGTCGAGTCAGCGAACCCGGTGACCGCGGCGACACGCTCGGCCACGAGGGGGCCTGCCTCGCACCCGCTGAGCGCGGCGTCGATCTTGGCGCGCGCCTCGGCGCGACCCTCGCCGTCGTCGATCCCACAGACCTGCTTCACGAGGTCGGCCACCGGCCAGAACGTGATGCCGTCGCCGTAGGGGAGGCACCGGGCACGAAGCACGAGGGCACCCGGCTCGTGCGACGGCACGAACTCCCGCGCCAGCCGCGACTTCCCCACGCCCGCAGCTCCCAGGATCGTGACCATCGCACAGCTGCGCTCACGCACCGCCCGCTCGAAGGACGAGCGCAGGACCTCGAGCTCGTCTGCCCGCCCGACCAGCGGAGGATCCGGCCGAGCGCCTGGTGCATCGGGGCCCGCACCGACCGAGACGAGACGGTGCGCGACGATGGTCCCGGCCTTGCCTTTCAGCTCGAGCGGCTCCGTCGGTTCGGCCACGACGTGATCGCGCACGAGCGCATGGGTCACCGGCCCCAAGAGGATCTCGCCCACTCCCGCGGCCTGCTCGAGCCGGGCGGCGATGTTCACCGCGTCGCCGACCACGAGCGACTGGCCCGCGGCGGCGTCGCCCACGACGACCTCGCCCGTGTTCACACCGATCCGCGTCTGCAGGCGGACCTCGAACCGCCGATAGAGGTCGGCGTTCAATCCGTCGAGCGCCTGGCGCATGGCCTGCGCAGCGCGCACCGCGCGGAACGCATCGTCCTCGTGCAGGAGCGGCACCCCGAACACCGCCATCACGGCGTCGCCGATGAACTTCTCCACGGTGCCGCCATGGCGCTCCAGCGCACCGCGCATCTCGCGGAAGAAATCCGTCATGACCTGGCGGACCGACTCAGGGTCCAAGCGCTCACCGAGCGGGGTGGAGTCCACGACGTCGCAGAACACCACGGTCACGGTCTTGCGCGCCCCATGAGATGCCGGCTCCTCGACGACGAGCGGTGACGCGCACGACATGCAGAACCGCGCTCGCGCGGGATTGTCCTGGCCGCAGGACCCGCAGACCGGCATGGGGCGAGTCTAGGTCAGGTCGACCATTGCTTCGCCCCGACCATCGCGCCTAGGGTGTGGTGGTATCGGCGACGGTGAGGAGGCCAGCGATGGCGGAGGAGCGGGTACCGATCTTCGACTTCCGGCTCCTGAGCGACGAGCGCGTGTCCGCGGGCAGGACGCTCGAGGAGGCGGGCCCAGGCCAGCGGGTGTTCAGCGACGAGAAGGTCTGGGAGCTGGTCGGCGACTGGGAGCGCGGCACGGAGCTCGGCTCGGTCACGATCGAGGAGACGCCGACCAATCGACCGGGCAGGATCCTGTACCGGGCCACGTTCGACTTCGGCGACCTCGCACCGCTCGTCGTGACCGGCTTCGTGCCGGGAGGCGGCACCTGGGTCGGGGAGGGGGCAGGCACCGCGATCGGCAGGGGAAAGCACGGCACAGTGGCGGTCGCGGGGCGCAATCCCAAGCGTTGGGGGTTCTGAGCCCGCGGCCTCGTACACTTCCCGCATGCCGCTGTACGAGTACGAGTGCGGGAACTGCGGACACCTCTTCGAACGGCTCCGTTCGATGAGCGACGACGCACCCGCCTGCCCGACCTGCGAGTCCGAGCACGTGATGCGCCGGATCTCGATGTTCGCCGCCTCGACCTCGAGCGGCGGCTTCCGTAGCTCAGCGCCCTCAGGCGGTGGCTGCGCCTGCGGCGGCAGCTGCATGTGCGGCGGTCACTAGCAGGCTCCACCCGTGAGCGACGTTCGTCTCCCGCGGGTCGAGATCGACGGCCATGCCGCCTCCATCGAGGAGATCTGGACCCTCGACCTGAGCGCCTCCGGCCATTTCACCGCGATGCAGGTGAGGGACCGGCAGACGCTCGGCATGGAGTTCCACCTCGCTCGCCTCGACGACGCAACGCGGGAACTGTTCGGCGTCGAACTCGAGGGCGACCGGGTCCGCGGCTCGATCGGACATGCGCTCGCGGACGACATCACAGACGCCTCGGTCCGCGTCAACGTGTTCTGGTCGGATACCGCCGACGACGTCTCCATCGTGGTCAGCGTGCGGCCGCCGGCGTCGGCGCCGGCCGATCCCCAGAGCCTGGAGACGGTCGTGTATCAGCGTCCGGCCGCCCATCTGAAACACGCTTCCAGCTTCGGGCAGGGCTACTACGCCGGCCTCGCCCACGCCAACGGCTTCCACGAGGCGCTGTTCGTCGGGACGGACGGCCGGATCTGCGAGGGCGCCATCACCAACATCGGCTTCGTCGACGGCGACGCGATCGTCTGGCCGGATGCGCCCGCGCTCCGCGGCATCATGATGCAGGTGCTCCAGCGAGAGCTCGACCGGGCGGGCATCGCGTGGCGCTACGGACCCGTCCATGTGGCGGATCTGGCGTCGTTCGACGGCGCGTTCGTCACGAACTCGCACGGGATCGCCACGGTCGCGCGCATCGACGATCAGAGCCTGCCCACGGATGCGAGACTCATGCGCACCGCGAAGGAGGTGCTCGCGGCCGCCCCCTTGGACCCGATCTGAGAGAGGCCAGCGCTGGTACCTCTACTCAGAGCCAGGGGATCATCACCGTCGCGCGGTACGCATCCCAGCTCGCACCGAATGTCCTCGAAAGCGCCTCTTCCTCCTCCGGCGCGTAGATCCTCGACCCGACGTAGAGCGCGATCCCGATGAACGCCCACAACCATGTGTCGAACAGGAAGCCGATCCCCGGAAGCACCAGAAGAGCCACGCTCGTGTAGAGCGGGTGCTTCACCAAGGCGAAGGGGCCGTTCGTGATCAGTTCTCCGCGAGGCACCTTCTTCAGGATCAGCACGACCGACCAGAGCCAGATGGTGACACCAGGGATCAACAGGACGATGGCGATCACATGGAGTGCGGTCGATGAGCCCTCGATCTGGAACAGGGATGGAAAGGCCGCATCCAAGATCAGGCCGACGATCAGGAACGGCAACGTGAAGAGCGCGATCTTCTCTCCGCTTCCTACGAGCACCTTCAGGTTCAACTTTCTGCCCTTCGCGGGGCCTGCACTCGGCGGCGTTGTCCGCAAGGTCGTCATGTGTCTCACCACCTAGACGTGTACGCGTGCGCGAGCGGCCACCGGGTCGCGCATCTTCAACAGCGGGACCCCGAGGCCGTACGTGACGAACGTGCCCTCGGGAACGATCTCGATGATCGCGGCGGCATCTCGCCGCTCGGGCGGCAGCAGCGAGCCCAGCTCCTCCAGGGTCTCCCGACGCTGCGGTGAGCCCGCCGGCAAGATCGTCGCCGTCGCGTGGAAGCTGATGGTCGCCGGAGGGATAGGCACCATGAGCGACAGCAAGCCGCCCCGGCGCACCGTCACGGTCACGGCGACGCGACCGTTCGCCGCGACGTGCTTCGCCTTCCAGCTGTCGGGAGCGACCGCGACGTACAGCCGCCGGCGGAGGGTCTTGTAGACGACACCGCTCGACCGCGGCTCCCCGCCAAGGGTCACCTCGCTGAGGACCGCGAAGGACGCCTTGTCGATCGCATGCCAAGCTTGCTCGCTGGTCAACCCAGCGGCCGTCGTCGTCTCCTTGCTTCGGATCGTCTGCGTGGGCATGGCGTGCCTCCTTGGGTCAGCTTCATCCACCTTCACGTTCGCACTCGACGCGGACCGACACACGACCCGACGGACCTCCTTGGTGAGGACCATTCGGCCGTGAGAGGGCGCCTCGAACGTTCATCGAGGCGACCTTGCACTTCGGCACCGACCGGGCGTAGCTTCGGAGGGACGCCGACCCTGGGGAGGGTTCCATGAGTGATGCCGCACGGAACGTCGAGCTGGTTCGGAAGCTCGAGGACGCCTACAACGCCCGCGACTACGACACCGTCCGCGCGTGCCTCGCGCCCGACTTCGTGGCCAACACGCCGCAGCCCGGACCCCTGCCCTCAGGGGTCGAGGGCGCGATCATGGCGAACGAAGGCACGTTCCAGATGTTCTCCGACAAGGACACCGAGATCCTCGACATCTTCGGCGAAGGCGAAAAGGTCGTCTCGCACGTGCGGATGACGGGAACGAACGACGGAGCCATGCCGATGGGAGGTCCGCCGGCGACCGGCAAGAGCGTCGATTTCGACTGGATCCAGATCTCGCGTCACGCCGACGACGGCACGATCGTCGAGACGTGGGCACAGATGGATATCCCGAAGATGATGGTCCAGCTCGGAGCCATGCCTGCCCCGGAAGGGATGTGACGACATGACCACGCCGGAAGAGAACGCGTCGACCGTTCGCGAGCTGATCCAGAAGGTCCTGAACGAGGGCGACATCGGGTTCGCCGAGAAGACGTTGTCGGAGGACTACGTCGAGCACACCCCGATGCCGGGAGGCACTGCCGACAAGGCTGGCGCGATCGCGATGTTCAACATGATGCGGACGCAGACGCCCGACATGCACATCGAGGTCGAGGACGTCATCGCCGCCGGGAACAAGGTGGCGGTCCGCAGCACGATGACCGGTACCGACACCGTCGGCATGATGGGGACGGGCGCGCCTCCGACCGGCAAGTCGTTCTCGATGGGCGCGATCGACGTGTTCACGTTCGACGACGCCGGCATGAACACCGAGCATTACGGCGTCTACGACATCGCGGGCATGATGGGCCAACTCGGCTTGATGCCGGAGGCACCTCAGCCGCCAGCCTGAAGTGCGATCGCTAGGTCAAGATCGCGCTGACCCGGCTCTCGACGGTCCACAGGGAGACCGAGGGCTTGGAGGACCTGAAGGCGCGTGAGGCGCGGTTCGTCCTCCACGCTCGAATCATCCCTTCCCTCCGCATCGCGTAGGGTGCCCTCCCATGTTGGATGGGTGGTGGATGCGTAAGGCCTGGATCGTCTCGCTGACCGCAGTGGCCGTCGCCGGGTTGCTGATCGCGGCGGTGGCCCTTCGTCCGCATGGGGCGCGGACCGTGTCGCGATCCCGCGGCTCTGAGCGAGCAGAAGGCGCCGAGCAGGAGGACCCCGAGCGCGAGGCCGGCGAGCACGCAGGCGCGCCTGTGACCGCGGCGGAGCAGGGGCGCATCACGCGCGCCGAGGCCGACGCGATGGCGCCACTCGTCCCGGCTCCTGGGTGGGCCGGTGAGATCAAGCTTGGCGTGGAGGACGCGTGGGAGCCGACGATCGCCGCCGATCCGAACGCCCCGTACGTCTACGTGATCTACAACCGGTTCGGCGGCCCCACCGCGTGCAGGCGGTGCCCATTCACGCCGATGTACGTGCGGGTCTCCGCCAACAGGGGCGTGAGCTGGGGGCCGGAGACATACCTCTGCCGATGCGCAGGTGTGAGGTTCCAGTTCGACCCGGTCGTCAAGGTGGCCTCGAACGGCGTGGCCTACGCCACCTGGATGAACGACTACGACATGATGTTCAGCAAGTCCCCGGATCATGGGGGCACGTGGACCGCGCCGATCGAGGTATCGGGAACGGCGTGGGGCGACAAGCCGTGGATCGGCGTGAGCCCCAGCGGCGCCGACGTCTACATCGGGTACGAGACCCGCTCGGACCTGTGGGTTGCGACATCCCACGACGCCGGCGCCTCGTTCGCTCGCCCGGTCAAGCTGAACGACGACACCGACCGCTACCGGTATCCGAACGGTCTGGAGGTCCTGCCGGATGGAACGGCCCTGCTCTCCGCCTCGAGCTACCCGAACGGCCAGCCGTGGACCGGCGGGATCGACGTCGAGATCTGGCGCACGACGGACGGCGGGACCTCGTGGGCCCGCACGGTCCTCGCGAGGCCGTTCACCGGCGTGAACTGGAGGACGTCATCTTCCACCGCGCTCGCGAGCGACGATGCGGGGAACCTGGTGGCGCTGTACACGGGCGCCACCGCGCTAAGAGGCAACGGCCACGTGTGGGTGCGTCGCTCGACCGATGGCGGGGCGACTTGGGCGCCGGCGGTCCAGCTCGGGAACGGCTCGGCGAACGCAAGCCATCCGGCGATCACGGGCGGCGCGAGCAGTGACTTCCGCCTCTTCTACGCCGACGACCGGACGGGTTCGTGGAACACGTACTACCGATCCTCTGCGGACGGCGGGCTGACCTGGAGCACGGAGGTCGACATCGCCGACGCGAAGAGCGGCGCCGCGTACAAGACCGCGGCCGGGTTCGCCTCGGAGTACGGCGACTACGGCGCGATCGACATCACGAACAACGGCAGGTCGGTGGCGGTCTGGGGCGAAGGCGCGAGCTTCCATGCCGGCCCCGGTGCGATCTGGTTCAACCGCATGACCAGTTGAACAGGATCATCGAGCGCTCCGCTCGTCCCGGCCGCAACGGGACACACGCCTCTGTGACCAGCGCTCCCCCGATCGGATGCTCAGATCGAAGGAGGAGGCTGTGCATGGGCAGCGACCATCCGTGCGCCAAGCGGTGCCTGCGACGGGGACCGGCGAGCGTTACGCCTATCTGGACAACCTGAAGACGATCCTGATCGCGGGGATCATCGCGGCGCATGCCGTGCAGGGTTACGCGACGTTCGGCAGCTGGACCTATCAGGACGTGCAGGAGGTCACGCTCTCGCCGGCCGTCGAGCTGGTCTCGTTGATCCTGGTCATGAGCCTGGGCGCGCTGTTCTTGATGGCGCTCTTCTTCCTCATCTCGGGGCTCCTCACCCAGGACTCGCTCGCTCGCAAGGGACCGACTCGGTTCGCGTCGGACAGGCTCCTGCGGCTCGGGATCCCGTTCGCCGTCTACACCCTGCTGATCTGGCCGTTGCTCGAGTACTCGCTCCTCGAACCGTTCCTGCATCCCGGGTTCTGGCGGTCGGTCAGCAACACAGACCCGCTGCTCGACAACGGGCCGATGTGGTTCGTCGGTGTGCTCCTGCTCTTCTCGCTGGCCCTCGCCGCGTGGCGGAAGTGGTTCCCACGGCCCGCGCCGCAGCGCGGGCCGCTCCGTGGTCGCTCCCTGATCTTGCTCGCCGTCGCAGTCGGCGTCTGCACGTTCGCCGTTCGGATCGTCTTCCCCGCGGACTCGAACCAGCCGTTGAACGTGAAGCTCTGGGGCTGGCCGGAGTACGTGGCGATGTTCGGCCTAGGGGTTGCCGCCAGCAGCAGGGGGTGGCTCCGACCCGTGGCCGCCCACCTCGCGCGGCGATGCGGGATCGTGGCGATCGTCGCCATCGCGTGCACGGCGGCGTTCATCGTGTCCGCCGAGTCGTTCGGGCTGACCGAGGACGACTATTTCGGAGGATGGGGCCTGCCCGCGCTGCTCGCAGCCATGACCGAGGGTGTGGTCGCCGTGTCCGCACCGATCTGGGTGCTGGCCTTCGCACAGCGGCACCTGAACGGCTCCGGGCGGTTGCGACGAGCGATGGCCCGCAGCTCCTACGCGGCGTTCATGCTTCAGGGTCCGGTGCTCGTCGCCCTCGCGCTCCTGCTGCGGCCGATCGATCTGTCGGGCGACGTCAAGGCGCTACTCGTTGCGACGCTCGGGATCGTGGGCTCGTTCGCCGTGGCGTGGCCAATCGTCACGAGAACATCGCTTCGCCGGATCCTGTAACACAATGTCGCCCGACCCTTGGTCGCCCTAGAGTCCCCTCCATGCAGCCGTTGGAAGACTCACTTGACTCGATGGCCCATCGCACTGCGTTCTCCGGCGTGGTGCGTGTCGACCGCTCGGGCACCGTCGAGCTCGCGAAGGCGTACGGACTGGCCGATCGCGGCCATGCGATCGCCAACACCTTCGACACGCAGTTCGCGATCGCGAGCGGCGCGAAGGGCCTGACGGCGCTCGCGGTGGTGAGCCTGATCGAAGACGGAACCCTGGCTCTCGAGACCACGGCGCGTTCCGTGCTCGGCGGCGATCTCCCGCTCATCGACGACGGCGTGACGATCGAACATCTCTTGTCGCACCGATCGGGCATCGGCGACTACCTCGACGAGGACGCGGGGCACGCGATCACCGACTACGTGATGCCGGTCCCCGTGCACGAGCTCGCGACGACCGAGCAGTACCTCGCGGTGCTGGACGGCCACGCCACCGTGTTTCCGCCCGGCGAGCGGTTCGCGTACAACAACGGCGGCTACGTCGTGCTGGCGTTGATCGCCGAGCGCACGAGCGGTACGCCGTTCCACGAGCTGGTGCGTCGACGCGTATGCGAGCCGGCGGGCATGGAAGACACCGAGTTCTTGAGGTCCGATGAACTGCCCGGGCGAGCCGCGCTCGGGTATCTCACGGTCGATAGCCCTAGGACGAACGTGTTCCACCTGCCGGTACGCGGCAGCGGTGATGGCGGGATCTACTCCACCGCGGCGAACGTCAGCGCCCTTTGGGTCGCGTTCTTCGCCGGACGGATCGTGTCGAAGGACTGGGTAGCGGAGATGGTGCGGCCGCGCAGCGACTGGCCGGAGGAGTCGAAACGCTACGGCCTCGGCTTCCACCTTCATGCGTCCAGCGACGTCGTGATGTTGGAGGGCTACGACGCCGGCGTCTCGTTCCGCAGCACGCACGACCCGGCGTCGACGACCACCTACACCGTGATCTCGAACCGGACCGACGGAGCGTGGCCGATCACGGATCTCCTCACGTGAGGAGGGCTCCTCGATGCGACGCTCAGTCAGAAGTGGATCCGCATCACGACCCGCCTGGAGTCATCTGTCTACGCCACCGTGGCACCATAAGGGTGGCGTACTCGGTCTCGCTGAGAGCGCCGTCGTTCAGCCGGTGAGCCTGGCCCCAGCCTGCACCAGGAACTTGAGGCTCCCCACGTAGTCCTGTTGCAGCTCCACGCGACCTTCGATGTGTTCGGCCACCCACTCGGCAGCCACGGCGGTGGCGGCATCGGCTTGCTCAGCCGAGTCCCAGACGGAGATCGAGATGAGGAACTCGTCCTCAGTGACCCCCATGCCGTACGCGACGAACCCGGGATGCTGCTGGAAGACCTCCAACATGCCGCCCTTCGATCGCACACGCTCGATGATCTGATCGGGCGTTCCTCCTGTGAGCACATAGAGCCCGACGCGTAGGTGCTGCATCCCGATCCCTCCTTAGCTCGACCGGTCCCGACGGTGTCGCGATCGTAGCCAACCGCGGGCCAGCTCGACGCGGCGGGTGACTCCTTGCACGTCTGAGGCAAGAGTCAACGAGGCACGACGACGACGATCTCTGAGAAGCGGACGGGCGGAGTCGACCGCATCCGGGCTGCGCTTCTCGGCCATCGCTCAGATCTGGCCGATCACCTCTCGGATCTCGACGCTCTCGACGGTCACGCCAGGGGCTGGACTCTCCCCGGGCTGCGCGTTCGGCACAGGCATCGCCGCGACTTCCTTGCTCTCGCAGACGATGATGTTCAGGCCTTTTCCGTCGACTGGCTCCAGCCAATACCCCGCCACCACACCTGGGATCTGCCGAACTCGGGGGAGGACTTCGGTTTCCAGGACCTTGCGGGCGATCTCATACTGGTCCGGGTCCACCGTTGTATGGGCGATCCTCGCGTGCATGCTGCCCCCTCACAGGAAGAAGTCTTGCCAGCCATCCTTCTGCGTCCCCTGGCTCCATGTCAAACCAGCCGACGTACGCGATATGGCCGCCTCGACGAACTCGTCAGCCTTGCGGGAGGCTGATGGTTCCGTCGCCTCGCAGTTCGAAACCGGGGTTGTGGGCGACCTCCCAAGGATGGCCGTCCAGGTCGACGAAGACGCCTGCATATCCCCCGTAGAAGGTTTCGGCCGGCTCCCGACCGATCCGCGCACCGGCTGCCCGCGCCTCCTCGATGATGCGGTCGACCTCTCCTCGCGAGCCAACGTTGTGCGCCAGCGTGATCCCACCCCACGATCCGCCGTCGGTGACGCCGCTGTCCTGTTCGAGCTTGTCGCGACCCCACAACGCGACGATCGAGCCACCCGTCTGGAAGAAGACCGTCTCTTCCACATCGAGCCCGACCCGCCAGCCGAGCTGCTCGTAGAACGCCCTCGCGATCGCGACATCTCTCACGCCGAGCGTGATCAGGCTCACTCGCTGATCCATCGGAGTTCACTCTACCGACGGCCTGCTTGTCACGGTCCGGTCGCGGTCGCTTGATCGGGCCAGGTCTCGAGGATGCCGACGAACCCGCCGGGTCGTCGATCACGCCGTCGCGGATCTGGATCAGCCACACCTGGGGTTCTTCGTAGCCCGACACCCAGTCGAAACGGGACACGTTGAGGTACAGGTCGATGCCGTCGACCAGCCTGATCGGGGCCGGAACGTTTACATCAACGTTCAGAG
>CAVOIB010000014.1:0-16302 GCA_963695975.1 uncultured Actinomycetes bacterium
GACATCGGTCTCCGCATGACCAGCAGCGGCAGCTGAGGTCTCGTCGTCACATCCAGCTTCTCCCTTCGCATCGTCGGCCTTGACGCGAAGGGGGAAGAGTGGGCCGGGCGGCCGTACCGCGCTGATGCCGGGCAGAGGCCGAGACCAACGATCCATCGACGCCAACTCCATCGCGGAAGGATCTCGGCATCCCTCGTAGAGTCGGCCTTGGGCGGCGCCGGATCGGAGGTTTGACTCCGATCCGGTCCTGGCTCATAGGGTGCGGCTCACGAACCGAACTTCGCATCCCGAACACAACTCATGACGAGGGGTGGGTCATGGCGTCGGACGAACGCTTGGCGGCAGGGATCGGTCGGATAACAAGCGCGCTTCACGCGCTCATCATGGAGATGGACCTGTCACAGGATGAGTGGATGAACGTCCTCGGGTTCCTCACGGAGGTCGGGAAGGCTGACGAGTTCATCCTCCTGTCGGATGTGCTTGGCCTATCGGTCTTCGTGGACGAGCATGCCAACCCGAACGACGAGATGGCGACAGCCAGCAACGTACAGGGTCCCTTCTACCTTCCAGACGCACCGGTCCTCGATCCGCCGTATCGCCTGGCTGAAGACGATGAGCCCGGCGAGCCACTCCTCTTCGCCGGGCGGGTCACCGATGCGGTGACCGGAGAGGCGATCGGAGGGGCCCTGCTGGAGGTGTGGCAGGCTGACGATTCCGCTCTCTACGACGTCCAGATGCCGGGTGCCGGGCCGCACCTGCGGGGGCGTTTTGCCGCCGATGACGAAGGGTTGTTCGATCTCCGGACGATCGTGCCGCCTCCGTACGAGATCCCGAAGGACGGTCCGGTGGGACGGCTCCTCGAAGCGATCGGCCGGCACGCGTGGCGTCCGGCCCACCTGCATCTCAAGGTGGGGCACGACGGCTATCGGCAGCTCACGACCATGGTCTACTTCGATGGCGACCCCTGGCTGGACTCAGACACCATCGGCTCGGTCAAGGCATCGCTCGTCGTCCCCTTGCAGCGGGTTCCCGCGAGCGAGCGGTGGGACCGGCCTCACGCGCTGTGCTCGTTCGACGTGAAGCTGCGACCACTCAACTAGCCGCCGTCCACCCCCTCGTCGCGAACGACCGACTCCGACCTGACCTTCTCGATGTCCTGTTGGTACTTGAGGAGCGTTGGCAAGGTCTCTTCCGTCAGGTGCGCGTCCATCTGCTCACCGCCGAGGAGGACGAGTGTGCGCGCCCAGTCGAGCGTCTCCGACACCGACGGCGGCTTCTTCAGGTCGAGCGTCCGTATCGAGCGGACCACGCGAGCGATCTGCTCCGCGAACGCCTCGTCGATGCCCGGCACACGCGCCAAGATGATGTCCCGCTCCCGCTGCACGCTCGGGTAGTCCATAGGCAGGAACAGGCACCGGCGTTTCAACGCCTCGGAAAGTTCGCGGGTGTTGTTCGACGTCAGGACGACGAACGGTATCTCGACCGCCTGGATCGTACCGAGCTCGGGGATCGACACCTGCCAGTCCGATAGCACCTCGAGCAAGAGCGCTTCGGTTTCGACCTCGAGTCGGTCGATCTCGTCGATCAGCAGCACCACGGCCTCGGTGGAGCGGATCGCGGCCAGCAGTGGCCGGGGGAGCAGGAAGTCTTCGGTGAAGATGTCCTGCTCCACCTGGTGCCAGTCGCGTTCGCCCGCGTCCGTCTGGATCCGCAGGAGCTGCTTCTTGTAGTTCCACTCGTAGATCGCCTTCGCCTCGTCCAGACCCTCGTAGCACTGCAGCCGGATCAGGGAGCGGCCCGTGGCCTCGGCGAGCGCCTTCGCGAGCTCCGTCTTGCCGACCCCGGCCGGGCCCTCGCAGAGGACGGGCTTGGAGAGACGGTCGGCGACATAGACCGTGACGGCCGCTTGCTGGTCGGCCAGGTACCCGACGGCGGCGAGCGCCTCGGCAACCTCGGCGGGCTTCTCGAACGGCATCACGGGCTGCTGCTCCTCTCTCCGGCGGTCGGAGCCGTGTCCACGGTACGCACCCGGATCTCCACCGGGAAGAATCGCAGGTCCCACCGGTCCAGGACGAGGCCCCACAGGCCTTTCGGCGCCTTCACCATCACGAGCACCGCGACCGCCCCGAGGATGATGAGGTACGTCGGACCGAGATCGGCGAGGTACTGCTGGAGTGAGAAGTAGATCAGCGTGCCGACGATCGGACCCGTGATCGTGCCGATCCCGCCGATGACGACGGCGAAGATCATGAACGCGCTCCAGTTCACGCTGAACGTCGCGACGGGTTGGAGCCGGAGCAGGTTCGCGTAGATCACGGCGCCGATCAGGCCGCACGCGGCCGACGCCAACACGTAGACCTGCACCTTGGCCCGTTGCACGTTGATGCCGAGCGTGGGCGCGGCGTCCTCATGGTCGCGGACGGCCCGCAGGGCCAATCCGAGACGGGTGCGGATCAACGCGTAGACCCCGAGGACCGACGCGACGGCGACCCCTAACGCGATCCAGTACGTGACGTACAGACGCGTGGTCGGGTCGATGCCGATCGCCGACGTGATCGTCGCCCCCGAACCGCCGCCAAGCGACTGCGTGTTCGCGATGAGCAGCAGGTACACCTCGGCGACCACCCACGTCCCGATCGAGAAGTAGCCGCCGCGCAGCCGGAACACGAGCGCGGCCGTCGGGATCGCCAGGACGCCCGCGACGATCGCGGCCAGGAAGATCGAGAGGAAGAAGTTCGCGCCGAGATGATCGGCGAACACCAACAGGCTGTAGGCGCCGATACCGATGTACGCCTGCTGGCCGATCGAGACGAGCCCGGCGAACCCGGCGAGCAGGTTCCACATCTCGGCCAACGCCAGCAGGTAGAAGAACTGCAGGAGCGTCCGCAGCGCGCCGTCGACGAAGAACACGGGCGCGAGCGCGAGCACCAAAACGACGACGGCTCCGGCCGCCGATCCCCATCGGCTCGCGGCGGTGCTGTGGCGAACCGAGATCGACCGGCTCACGTCGCGCTCCCTTGCCGCGCGAACAGTCCGGTCGGCCGGACGGCCAGCACTGCGAGGAACACTAGGTGCCCGGTGAGCTGGAACCAGCTCGGCGACACGTGTGCCCCGAGCGTCTGCGACACGCCGAGGATCACACCGCCCACCAACGTGCCCCAGAGCGAGCCGAGACCGCCGATGATCACGGCCTCGAACGCGAAGATCAAGAGCACGGACCCGTCGAGCGGGCTGAACGTGGTGCGGACGCCGACGAAGACGCCGGCGATTCCCGCGATCGCGAGCGCGATGCCCATCGCGATCGCGTAGACGTGCCGGTCGTTGATCGCCATGAGTTGCGCCGCTTCGTGGTCGTCTGAGGTCGCGCGCATGGCCCGGCCGAACATCGTCCTGTCGAAGAAGAGCTGCAGCCCCGCCAGGATCGTTACGGCCACGAGGAAGATCGTGAGTGGGAGCCATCCGATCGAAAGCCCTCCCGCGATGTGGATGCTCGTGTTCTCGACGCTGCCCGCGTCGAGCCCTCGCGAATCGGCCGAGAAGACCTTGAGGAGCGTGTTCTCCACGATCACGGCGATCCCGAACGACACGAGCAGCGGGGCGAGCACGCCGCCGCTGAACGTCAGGTTGATGAGCCATCGTTGCAGGACGTATCCGAGCCCGAACATCAACGGGATGACGACGGGCAGCGTGAGGAGCGGGCTGAGGTCCGTGTGTTGGGTGACGACGAGCGCAGCAAACGCCGCGAGCAACGTCAGGACGCCGTGGGCCAGGTTCACCACTCGCATTACGCCGAAGATGAGGGACAGGCCGGTCGCGAACAACGCGTAGAGCCCTCCCAACAGGACCCCTTGGACGATGGCGTTCACCCACTCCATCGTCTAGACCCCGAAGTAGGCGGCGCGGATCGCGTCCCTGCTCAGCTCGGTCGCTTTCCCCTGTAACGAGATCCGGCCTTCCAGGAAGCAGTACGCGCGATCGGCGATCCGGAGCGCCTGGCTCACGTCCTGCTCGACGATCACGAGCGTGGTCCCGGCCGCTGCTATCGCCGGCACGGCCTCGTAGAGACCTTTCACGACGATGGGCGCGAGCCCGAGTGAGATCTCATCCATCAAGAGCAGGCGCGGGTTGGCCATCAGCGCCCTGCCGATCGCGAGCGTCTGCTGTTCGCCGCCGGACAGGACCGCGGCGGGACGCTTCGCGAGACGGGTCAACAGCGGGAAGAGTTCGTAGACGCGCCCCAGGTTCCACGAGCCCGGCCGCCGCCCGAACGCTCCGATCATCAGGTTCTCCTGCACGCTCAGGCTCGGGAAGATCCTCCGCCCTTCGGGCACCATCGAGATACCCTGCGGCACGCGATCGAAGGCGGGAAGATCGACGATCGATCGATCGTCGAACCGAACGGAGCCCGACGAGGTCGGCAGCACGCCCGCCACCGTGCGGAGCAATGTCGACTTCCCCGCGCCGTTGGCTCCGATAACGGCGACGATCTCGCCCTCGTCGACGTGCAGCGAGATCCCGAAGAGCGCCTGAAGGTCGCCGTAGGACTGATCGAGCGCTTCCACCTCCAGCAGACTCATTCGTCCTCGACCCCTATGTACACCGCCTGCACTTCGCGGCTGGCGATCACGTCGGCGGGCACGCCTTCCGTCAGGATCCGGCCGAAATCGATCGCGACCAGCCGGTCGACGACCGACAAGAGCGCGTGGACCACGTGCTCGATCCACACGATCGTCGTTCCGCTCGATCGGAGATCGCGGATCGTCTCGATCAGCTCGTCGACCTCGGCCTCGATCAGCCCGCCGGCGATCTCGTCGAGCAACAGCAGGCGTGGCTGCGTCGCCAGCGCGCGCGCGAGCTCGAGTCGTTTGCGCTGCAACAGCGTCAGCGAGCCGGCGAGTAGGTTGGGCCGATCCGCGAGGCGTGCCCGCTCCATGATCTCCATGGCAGACCGGTTCGGGTCCGACGCGTCCCCCGCCCTGCCGAACCGCACGCCGACCAGGACATTCTCGAACACGGTCAGCCGTTCGAAGGGCTGCGGCATCTGATTGGTGCGCGCGATCCCGGCGCGGCAGCGCCGATGCGCCGGCATCCGCGTGATGTCGGTGCCGTCGAAGACGAGCCGCCCCACGTCCAGCCGGATCGAGCCGCCGATGAGGTTCATCATCGTGGTCTTCCCGGCTCCGTTCGGGCCGACCACACCGAGCGCCTCACCATCGTCCACACGAAGGCTGATGTCGTCGATGACCTGGACCGAGCCGAACGACTTGGAGGCGTGCTCCAACTCCAGGAGCGACGTCACCACGTTCCGTCCGGCTCGATCCGGATCCGCCGCCTCACGATCCGGGGATCGGATCGAGTGTTCCTGCGACCGGCACGTCCGGAAGCGCGCTGTTGCTCACGACAGTGAGCTCGAACGGGAAGTCCGTGCCCTTCTTCCACTGCCCCCCGACGAGCTTCGTCTTCGCGACGTTCGGGAACGGCTGCCCGGTCCACTGGATCGGTCCGACGATCGTGTTCAAGTTCGTGGCACCGATCGCCTCGACGATGGCGTCGGGAGTCACGTCCGACGAGCGCTGGAGGACGTCGACGGCGACCTCCAACAGTGCGTGAACGAAACCGATCGGCTGCGTCCACTGCCTGCTCGTGGACGCAGTGTACGCGTCCGCGAGCTCCTGCGCCGACTGATCGGTGAGCGACGAGCTGAACGGGTGCGTCGGACCCCACCAGTACTCGGTGGACATCCCTTCGCCGATGGGGCCGAGGGCCTCGACGGACGACGGGAACAGCAGGGCCTTCCCCACCGACGCGATTTTCGGCACGAATCCTTGCTGGTTCGCCTGCTTCCAGAAGTTCGTGAAGTCGGGCGGGATCGGCACACCTGTGAGGATCTGGGCATTCGCCTTCTTGTAGGCCGAGATCTGCGCGCTGAAGTCCTGCGTGCCGTTCTCGTAGCGGCCCGGGTCGACGATCTCGTACCCGTTCGGTCCGAAGAAGCTCGGGAACCCGACCTTCGGATCACCCCACGCGTTGCCGTCCCCATCGTTCGGGAACAGGCCGGCCACCTTCTTGTTCGTGTTGATCGTGTTCCACATATCCAGGAAGACCTGCTCGATATCCTCGAGCCCCCAGAAGAAGTGGTACGCGAACTTGAACGGCACGGGGTTCGCGGGATCCTTTTGCTGACCCAGGAACCACGGCTGCCACGGCGCCACCGTAGAGATGCACGGGACGCCGTTGGCCTCGCACTGTCCCGAGACCGGGTTCGTCGTCTCCGGGGTCGATTCCACCAACATCAGGTCGATGCCGTCGCTGGTGATCAGGTCGGACGCCACCTGTGCCGCGCGGTTGGGATCGGACTGGCTGTCTTTCGCGATGATCTGGATGTCCCGGGTCTTGCCCCCGATCGTGAGGCCGCTGAGCTGGTCCTGGATCGCGCCGATCACGAAGTCGTCGGCCTCGCCGAACGGCGCGAGCGATCCGGTCTTGGGGCTGACGAAACCGACCTTCACCGCCTCCCCGGCGCCCCCGCTCGCTCCGGTGGAGCCTCCTCCCCCGGAGGAGGACTTGCACGCGGCGAGCACGGCACCCAGCCCGAGCGCCGCACCCGACATGCCGGTCGCCCGCAGGAACGACCGACGTGTCAGCCGTTCGCCGAGCATGCGTTCATATGCGTTGCGTTGGTCTCGTTCCATATCCCCCCCCTTGTCCGTCCGACTCCGTCGATCGAGATCCGCTCATCGGGCTCGTCGGCTCACCCGGCCTCGTCGGGCAACGGGCTGTAGAACGCACCGAGGTTGAGCCCGTAGATCAGGTGCCAGAGGTAGATGCCGAAGACCGTCTTCCAGCCGAGGTTCCACGAGAAGAATCCGGGGTTGAAGGCCGGGAACAGCTGCGGGACCCACCACACGGCGCTGATCGTGGCGAGCACGAAAGCGAACACGAGGGCCTTGACGATGTTCATGCCGATCGTGTTCTTCCACCGGAACAGCGGGAACAGCAACAGCGCATATGCGAGCGAGAACGCGAGCCCGGTGAACAGGTGATAGATCGAGCCGGCCCAGAACTGCGACAACGCGCTCTCCTTCGGGATCAACAGGAGCCCGTTGAACGCCGGCCATCCGAGATCGGGGAAGCCCGCCCCCGAGTGCAGCGCCAGTCCGTGGTACCAGTACCCCGTAACGGTCGCGATGTGCGTCGCCACGAATCCCGCCACCAACGCTCCGGCGAGTGGACGTTCAGTGACCGTTCGTCTCCACGACGTCACCTTGGTCGTGGTCCGTACCTCCGTCATGTCTGAAACCATCCCGTCCCCCTATCGATCCACGGAGCCCACATCGGTGGACCCTCCCCCCACGACCGATCTCGCCGTATGTCGGATCACGACGCCGACCCCGCCCTCACCCCCTTCCTCCCGGCTGGGGAACCGGGCGTCGTCCGGCGAACGCGTCGTCGAGCAGCGCGGCGATGCCCTCCGCCTCGACCGGCCGGGGGTTCCACGGCGGCGACTCGACGGTGAGCCGAACCACCTCCGGGATGTCCTCCCGTCGGAATCCGAGTGACTCCAGGCTCGCGGGCGCCCCGATCGCCCGCGCGAAGTCGAAGATGCCGCTCGCGGGGTCAGCGACATCGAGCGCGGCGGCCACCCGGGCCATCGCGTCGGGAGCGGCCTGTTGGTTGTAGCGGACGGCGTGCGGCAGCACCACCGCGTTGACGTCGCCGTGTGCCAGACCGAACGTCCCGCCGAGCACGTGACAAATCCGATGGTGCACCGCCATGCCCACGACGCCGAGCGCCGCTCCGGCGAGGTACGCGCCGTAGAGTGCCTCGCTGCGCGCGTCGAGATCCGTGGGCCGCTCGACCGACGCCGGGATCCCGCGAGCGAGCGCGCCGATGCCCTCCTCGGACATCAGCGACGTGATGGGGTTCGCGTCCTTGGCGTAGAGCGCTTCGATGCAGTGCGCCATCGCGTTCAGCCCGCTCGGGCCCGTCACGAACGCCGGAAGGGAAGTCGTGAGCGCGGGGTCGTACAGCACCGTGCGTGGAAGCACCCGGATGTCGTTCGCGGTCCGCTTCTGTCCGTCGGACGTGATGCCGTAGATCGGGGTCATCTCTGACCCCGCATACGTGGTCGGGATCGCGATGAGCGGAAGCCCTGGTTCGAGCGCAACGACCTTGCCGAATCCCGTTGTGGACCCTCCGCCGAGCGTCACCGCTCCATCGGCTTCGACATCGAGTGCGGCCTTCCGAGCCTTCTCAACCGCCTCGATCGGGACGTGCTGCTGAATATCGGTGAACTCTCCGGCTACCCGTGATCCGAGTTGGCCGACCAGCTCAATCCCCGCGTCCTTAACGGGTAGGTCGTAGAAGATCAGTGCACGTTTGATGCCGAGTCGGTCGACCTCATCGCTCAGCTGGTCAACGCTACCGACGCCGAACACGATCCGGCCGGGAAGCGCGTCGTAGGTGAACGCTTTCATCCCAACGGCGTCGCAGCATCTCTGCCCTCGGCGGAGAGCCACGGATAACGGTCCGTATCCAGCCCGGCGTAGTCAGGGTCGAGGTAGATGAAGCAGCGCTGGATCAGGAAGTCTCGAACTTCGAAGACGTCGCACCATCGTCCGGCATGTGTGACACCCGCCCGCCAGGCCCCGTCGACGTGCTCGCCCACACTCGTCCCCTCGACGGCGAAGAGATCGGAGCCGGTCATGATCCAGTTGAAGTCGGCATACGCGTGCTTGATCGAGAGGTACTTGGCGCCAACGTCGCCGAACATCTGGCCGATCTGTTCCTTGCCCTCTGCGAGTCCCCACTTCGGGAAGTAGACCTGAGCATCGTCAGCGAAGAGGTCCAGGATGCTGCCGCCGTTGGAAGTGGTACCGCCCTTGTCGAACGCCTTCAGATACTCGAGCGCGACCGACCTCCGCTGCTCGTCCGTCATCACCTGTGTCGATACGGCCACGTCGCTACCCCTTCCTTCCCCCGTACCACGGGGGCTGATCGGCATCTACGTCGAGCCAGATCGATTTCGCCTCCGTGTAGTCGTGCATCGCCTCGAACCCCATCTCCCGCCCGTAGCCGGAATCGCCGATCCCGCCGAACGGCGACCCAGGGTTGACCCGTTTGTACGTGTTGATCCACACCATCCCGCTGCGGATCTCGGCTGCCACGCGATGAGCGCGTTGGACGTCACGGGTCCAAAGCCCTCCACCGAGGCCATAGTTCGTGGCGTTCGCGATCTCCAACGCCTGCGTCTCGTCGCGGAACGTCGTGACCGTCACGAACGGGCCGAACACCTCTTCCTGCCCTACGCGGTCATGGACTCCGGCGAGGACGACGGTCGGCTCCACGTAGCAGCCCTTGGCGAGCTCCGGATCTTCGGGCGCCTTCCCTCCCGTCAGGATCTCTCCGCCTTCGTCGATCGCGATCTTCACGTATGCGAGGACGCGATCACGATGCTCAGGCGAGGTGAGTGGCCCCATCTCTGTCTCTGGATCCAGAGGCGCACCCAGACGGATCGACTTCGCGAGCGTGGTGAAGCGTTCGATGAACTCGTCGGCGATGGAGTCTTGAAGGATCAGGCGGGAGCCCGCGATACACGCCTGGCCCTGGTTGTGGAAGATCGCGAACGCGGAGCCGTTGATCGCTGCTTCTAGGTTGGCGTCCGCGAAGACGACGTTCGCACCCTTGCCGCCGAGCTCGAGCTGGACCCGCTTGAGGTTGCCGGCGGACGCTTCGACGATGCTGCGTCCGACCGATGTCGATCCCGTGAAGCTGATCTTGTCCAGCCCGGGATGCCCCGCCATGTGCGCCCCAGCCACATGACCGAGACCGGGAACGACGTTGACCACGCCCTCGGGGAAGCCCACCTCCGCGGCCAGCTCAGCGATCCGCAGCGAGGTCAATGGCGTGAGTTCGGCCGGCTTGAAGACCACGGTATTGCCCGCGGCCAGGGCCGGCCCCATCTTCCAACTCGTGAACATGAGCGGGAAGTTCCACGGCACGATCTGTCCCACCACACCAACCGGAACCCGTAGTACGTAGTTGAGGAACCCGCGCTCGACCGGGATGACACTGCCCTGGATCTTGTCGGCCATCCCGCCGAAATACCGGAACGTCGAAGCGGTTCGCGGCACGTCCAACCGTGTGGCGTCGCGGATGGGATGCCCTGTGTCTCGGGATTCGAGAGTGGCGAGCTCAGCAGCGTTCCTCTCGATGGCGTCTGCCAGCTTGAGGAGGAGACCACCGCGCTCGGCTGCCGGCGAGGCGCTCCATCGAGGTAGCGCGCGACGTGCTGCATCGACCGCGCGGTCCACGTCGATCGCCTTCGCCTCGGCGACATCCGCGAGCTTCGACCCGTCGTGCGGATCGAACACCTCGAACGTCCCGCCGTCGAGAGCATCGACGAAGGCGCCATCCATGAAGAGCCTGTCCTGCACGCCCTGCCTTCCTGAGCGCCGCGCCGAGACGCGGCTCGTCGCTAGAAGTCGACCGCGGTCGGCGGGAGCTTCCCGCTCGACAGCAGCTCGGGGAGCTTGGGATCGGCGTTCTCCCATACCAGCAGCATCGAACGCTTCGGTGCGTATCCCTGGTGGCGGATGTCCGCGGGCATCGACGCAACGTCGCCCGGCTTCATCACCAGGTTCGCCCGGGCCTTCCCACTGTCACGGTCCTCGACGTTCCACCAGATCTCGTCGGAGAGTTGCACGAACCACTCCACGCGATCGTTCCCGTGGATGATCGGCAGGATGTATTCCTCGGTGGTCGGGCATGCCAGGCTGTTCTTGCAGGCCGCGACCACCGACGGGTTCCATGTGACGTCGGACCTGGAGAGATACGCGAAGAGGTTGAACGACGCGATGTCCCCCTCGAATCCAGGCTCGGCCATTACATCTGGCTCATCCTGCGTTACGTCGAGGAAATGGCGGTTGATCGGGAATCCGGACTCGTCGCTTCGGATCTGCTCGTCACCCGGTACGCCAACCATGCGGTTCGCGGCGACACGATGACGCGTGATCGCGCGCTTGTTGTCCCCATGCTTGGAGCCGAAGGCTGACCCCGTCTCGGTCGGGCTGGCGAAGGGATCGAATCCCTCGTTCGTCCAATCGTCGAGCATCTGCTTGAACGTCTCCCGGATCAGCTCGGTCGGGAAGTTCTCCATGTGGTCGAGCTCGGCCTTGCGGTACGAGTCGTTGTAGCGGCCAGCGAACAGATCCACTGTGCCGTAGTGGTTCACGGTGCCGAGGACACCGTCGAAGTTCACGATCCCGTAAAAGAAGTCCCACGCGACATCGCGCTGGAGCGCCTTCAGGAACGCATCGGCGGAGATCACGTGTCGGCCGGTGGGCCACGAGATGTAGGCGAAGTACTCATTGCGCGTGAACGTGAACTCGCCGATCCGGAACTCCTGATAGCCGAACTCGTTCGGGCCGCTCGCGTTGACCCGAACATCCGATGTGGTGTCGATCGCCATCTCGGTCCTCCTCTGCTCTGTTCGCCGGCTAGGCGATCGTCTGACAGATCTCAGCCCAGCGATACAACGTGTCCTCGCCCTCGATGCCCTGGATCAAGATGACGCCAGGGGTATCGGCGCGCATCTGGTACGCGGCACCTGCCGGCAGCAACGTCATGTGCCCTCGGCGTGCTCGCACCGTGCCCATGTGTGCGCCTGAAGGCTCGGCCCCGAGACTCACCGACCCTTGTTTGTCCTCGGCAGGAATGATCGACGCATCCTCGGGCTCGATGAAGCGGAACTCCACCTCGCCATCCATCACGATCGCGAACTCGTCGTGAGCGCAGATCCGCCAGCCGGAGGTCCCCTCAGCCCTCACGGCGGCGAGGATGTACTCGAGGTTCTTGGCGACCGCGATCTGCTCCCACGGTTTCGCGTTGCTGGCCACCTCAAACATGTTCGAATAGGTGTAGCTTTTCGGGTCGTCATCGATGATCTCGAGAGACCCTTTCTGGAAGTCGTCCAAACCCGCGAACTTCGTGACGTACTCAGCCACTCCATCGCCTCCTGCGCCAACCGCCGAACCCCGACCGCCGCGTCGCGCGATGCCCTTGCGTTCGACATCCGAACTCTTGTACGGTCGTGCCGGATTCTGTCCCGGAGGGCATAGCGATGTCAACTGAGGTCCGCGAACGCGACAGCGAGTTCGTGCAATCGCTCGAGCGTGGGCTCGCCGTGATCCGAGCGTTCAAACGGGAGCGGCCGCAGATGACGCTCTCGGAGGTCGCCGAACTCACTGGCCTGACCCGCGCCGCGGCCCGGCGATTCTTGATCACGCTCCGCGAACTGGGTTACGTGGAAAGCGACGGCCGCTTGTTCTCGCTCGGGCCGCTGGTACTCGAGCTTGGCTACTCGTACCTCTCGTCCCTCCCGGTATGGGAGGTCGCTCGTCCACACATGGAGCGGTTGGCAGATACTGTTCGTGAGACCACTTCGGCTTCGGTCCTTGACGGCGCGGACATCGTGTTCGTGGCCCGCGTCGGGAGCGATCGCATCATGAGCATGAACCTGGGGATCGGGTCACGGCTCCCCGCCTGGGCAACGGCGATGGGTCGCGTGCTGCTAGCGAACCTGCCGGACGAGCGCCTGGACGACTACTTCAAGATCGCTCGGCTCGAACCCCTCAGCGAGCGGACGGTGACGGACGAAACCGAACTGCGCCGGATCATCGCCCAGACCCGCGCCGACGGATGGACGCTGGTCGATCAGGAGGTCGAAGAGGGCGTGCGGTCGATCGCCGTTCCGATTCGGTCCCCGCGCGGACGCACCGAGGCGGCGCTCACCGTCTGCTCCCACGCATTCCGGGTGAGCACCAAGCGCATCATGGAGGAGTTCCTGCCGTTGGTTCGGGAAACGTCTGAGCGGATCACGACGGACCTGGCCCTTAACTAGGCGCGGCCGCCCCAGCCATCGGGTGGATCAGGAGACTTGGATCGCGGCGAGCCAGGCGTCAAGACGTCGACCGTTCCGATGGCAATCGAGGTCAGCTGCGCCAAGACATCCGGCATATCCGGTGCGTTCGGCACGACGCATCGCAGGTCCGTTACGCCGACGTGAGCAAGCTCAATCACGCGTTCTTGGCACTGCTCAAGCGTCCCGAACACGCCGACTTGCCGAGGATCGCCGACGCGCCTCAATCGATCATCCGTATCCGCCCGCGCGCTGGCCTCGGCGGTAGTACGCCCGATCGACACCGGGACGACGATAGCGATACCGATCGAGTCGACATCGCGACCGTTCCGGCCGCAGGCATCATGGACTTGATCAACGAGGTGGGCCGCGCCCCCGGGATCAGATGGCGGAAGCACCACGTCGTCGGCGACGCGGGCCGCTACGTCGAACGCGACGGGGGTGTCACCTGCGATCGCGACCCTTGGCCCGCTCACCAAGCCACGCACGATCGCGGCATATCCTTCCGCGCGTTTCCAGGAGGCGACCTCATCGGGATAGTCCAGACCGAGTCCGAGGTGCTCCGCCTCGTGAGAGCCGGCCGTGAGCGAGAGCTCGAGACGACCGCCGAGTGCCTCGTCGAGCGTCCGGGCCATCGCCGCGAGCACGGCCGGCGGTCGGAACGCCGGGTCCAAGATCGCGCCCATCTGTGCATGGTGCACGTCCCGCGACACCACAGACAGGACCGTCCACGCTTCCTTGGGCAACGCGTCGGCGGCTCCGGATTCGGACGCGAGTCGATCCTGAAGCCAGAGAGCGTCGATGCCCGACGCGTCACACATCCGCGCAGTCTCGGAAAGGCGCACCCACCCATCACGTGTGTCCAGGATGAGGCCGAGCCGCACGAGGCGGCCAGGAGGTGGGACTGTCGGTCGGAAGTCCATCTGCGATAGCCTCGTTCGGATCGCAAACGTCTGTTCGGTGACCGGGGAGGATATCGGCACGAGGATGACGGAGCAACCACGATGCAGATGACCACCGAGGAGCAGCCCCCAGGCTCGATCGCCACGGGTTTGATCCGGTTCGCCCACCGGCTGCGCGACGCGGGTGTCCCGGTCTCCATGGTGGAAACGCTCGACTGCGCGAACGCGCTGCGGCACATCGATGTCCTCGACAGGGCAGTCATGAAGGCCACACTCGCGACGACGATGGTGAAGCGCGCTGAGCATCGGGCAGCGTTCGATGCGCTCTTCGAAGCGTGGTTCGCGGTGCGCCACGACGCGGTCGGTGCCGAAACCACCCTGGATCGACAAACCGACCCTGCCGGCGGTGATATCGGGGCCGATGAAGTCGACGTCGATACGGGGCCGTCAACCGAGTTCCTTGAAGTGCTGCTCGAAGCGCTTCGATCGGGTGATGACAGCGTGCTCGACGTTCTGGCGAAGAACGCGGTCAGTTTGTTCGGTGGGATGGCGGGTGAGGTCTCATCGTCGGAGCGCTACTACCTGTACCGGGTGATGCGCCAGCTCGAGCTCGCCGAATTGATGCGTCGCGTCATGAATCTTGAACGAAGCGAAACGGACGATCTCTCGCGGCTCGACGAGCGATTGTTGCGCGACGAACACCTGCAACGCATGGAAGCGTTCCGCGAACTGATCGCCCAGGAGATCCGACGCCAGCTCGTCGAGCGGCGCCAAGAAGGGAAAGACCCGATACAAGGGTTAGGGGAGCTCCCGATCGAGGACGTCGACTTCTTGGGCGCGTCCCCAACGGAGCTACGGCGGATGCGAGAGGCCATCCGTCCCTTGGCCCAGAAGCTGGCCGCGCGGATAGCGCGTCGCCGACGTTACCGCCGCCGCGGACGCCTCGACGTTCGACGAACGATGAGACGCTCGCTCTCCGCCGGTGGAGTGCCACTCGATCCGGCCTTTCGTCACCCCCGTGCGTCCAAACCGGAGCTCTACCTTCTCTGCGACATCTCGGGGTCAGTGTCGGAGTTCGCTCGATTCACGATGTCGCTCCTGCATGCCATGAGCGCGGAGTTCTCGCGGATCCGGCTCTTCGCGTTCGTCGACGGCATCGATGAGGTGACGGAGCTCATGGATCGAAGCGGTCACGAGCTGGCGCCGCGGAACCTCCTCTACGGAACGAAAGTGATCATCGGCGACGGGCACAGCGACTACGGCAGCGTGTTTCAACGGTTCTGGCATGTCTACGGCTACGCGGACCTCGACCCACGTGCCACGGTGATCATCACGGGTGACGCGCGCAACAACTACCGCGACCCCGGACTCGACGCGTTCAGGTCGATCACGGAACGCGTCCGCAAGGTCTACTGGCTGAATCCGGAGCCCCGTCAGGACTGGGACACAACGGATTCCATCATGAAGGTGTATGAGGATCGATGCGCCGCGGTGTTCGAAACCCGGAACCTCGGGCAATTGGCCGATCTCGTGGGGCACATCGTTTGAATCCGGGTCGGTGGCGGCGCGCGTCTCCGCCGCTCCCGCCGGTCAATGGTGGTCTCGATGCATGTCCCGAATGATCGACGCGTGTGAACGCGATAGACAGGAGGTACGGACATGGCTGACCCTGCGAACCCGAACATCAGGCTCATCGACGGCATCGAAGCTCCAGCATCGGGCGACTGGGTCTTCGATCCGGCACACACGAACCTCATGTTCGTGGCCCGCTACGCGATGCTGACGAAGGTACGAGGTCGCTTCAACACGTTCGACGGGGTCATCCACGTGGCCGAGCAGCCCGAGGATTCCTCGGTCGAAGTCAGGATCGACGCGTCGAGCATCTCGACGGACAACGAGCAGCGGGACGCGCATCTGCGTTCTGGAGACTTCCTCGACCTGGAGAACGAACCCGACATCACCTTCCGCTCGACAAAGACCGAACGGGCCAAGGGGAACAGGTTTCGTCTCACCGGCGACCTATCCATCCGGGGCGTGACGAAGGAAGTGTCTCTCGATGTCGACTACGCCGGTGTGGCTGTCGGCATCGACGGCAAGACCCGGGTCGCGTTCGCTGGCACGCTCGAGATCGATAGGGACGACTACAACGTCAGCTGGAATATGGCGCTCGAGACCGGCGGGGTCCTCGTCGGAAAGCACGTACAGCTCGAAGTCGAGGTCCAGGCCGTCCCGAAGGAATAGGAGCAACTTCTCCACGAACACGAGCAGAGCCGCCCGAAGCGACCAGACACGTTGACTGCTTGCCTGGACAGCAAGCGGTCAGTCGGGCGTCGAGCCGCGCGACGCGTAGACTGAACCTCGTAAGCATCTGGAGCGGTCCGGTCTGACGGTCGGACCCGGCAACCTGGGTGGACACCCAAGGTGCCTCCGGCTCTTCTTCAGCGGGGATGCGGCCACGAAGGTGGCAACCAAGTGTCCGGC